>NZ_JACOPP010000015.1 GCF_014287895.1 Lawsonibacter hominis
GCGCGTGCTCGTCGTCCGCCTATGGCGGACGACGAGCACGCGCAGCAGGCCGCAGTTCCTTCAAAAAGTGGCCACTTTTTCGACCCGTAGCGCCGCCCCCTCCGGCCTGATCCGGAGGGGGCGGCGCTGCGATCTGCGCTCAGGCCCCGCCCGCCAGTTTCGCCAGCAGGGCGAAGGCGGGCAGGGTGAGGATGGAGAACAGGGTGGTGAGGGTGACGACCTGGGCTCCGGCGACCGCATCCCGTTCAAACTGCTGGGCAAACATGGAGGCGGTACCGCCGGTGGGCGTGGCGGCCAGAATGATCAGAGCGGAATAGAGCACCGGGTCCAGTCCCAGTGGGTACAGCACCAGCAGGGTCAGGGCCGGCATGGCGGCGAGCTTGAGGAAGGCGGCCAGATAAAGCCGGCGGTCCCGGAAGGTGGCCCTCAGATCGGCAAAGGCCATCTGCGCCCCGATGACGATCATGGCCAGAGGGGTGTTCATGTCTCCGAGGAAACTCACCGCGCTGCCCACGACGGGCGGAAGGCGTATCCCCAGCAGGAACAGGGGCAGGCCCACGGCGGTAGCCAGGATTCCGGGGTTGAGGACGGCGCGCTTCAGGGAGAAGCGGCGCCTTCCCCCCATCAGCAGGATGCCATGGCTCCAGTTGTAGGCATTAAAGACGATAAAAATCACCGTCACATAGAGCATCCCGGGCGTACCCAGCACGGCCCGGATCAGCGGTATGCCCATAAACCCCACGTTTCCGTAGACCACGCCGAACTGAAGGGGCGCGCGGGTATCCGGCGGCTGACGGCGGAAAAAGGGCAGGATCAGCAGGCAGTAGACGGCGTACAGCCCCGCCGTCACCAGCGCCGCCGCCCCCATGGAGCGCAGCACTTCCGGGCTGCATCCCGTCTGCAGCGTGTTCACGATGAGGCAGGGGATGACGACATAGAGCAGCAAAAAGGTCATCCGCGGCAGATTGTCCCGGGTCAGCTTGCCCAGCCTGGCCAGCACAAACCCCACCGCCATCATCAAAAACAGCGTCCCCACCTGAGAGGCCACCAAAAACAGATTCTCCCGCATTTGCGATCCGACCTTATCCTTCCGTTCGTTCGCGCAGAAACGACGATTTCTCTGAGGATCAGTATAGCAAGTTTCGCCTCTCCTGTAAAGCCAAAAGCCATGCGCGCCTTGCGCTGCCTTGGAAGGGGTGGTATAATGCTATTGTCAAAAGGGCCGGAATGAATCCATTCCTTTCAATCGTCAGATAGCTTACTCGCCGCACAATGTAACTTTTCTCGGTGGCGAAGTTCAAGTGAAAGCCACTGAATGCGACCGGTAGCAATGTGAAATGCCGCCGTCAAGAAAAGCTCTTAATTTTCTTGCCGCTATTGGAATCTAACCTTTGAATCAGAAAAGGGGTGCGCACTGGTGAACGACCTTCAGATTGATTATTTTCTGGCTGTAGCCGACAGCGGCAGCTTTACGAGAGCGGCTCAAAAGTTCTACATTTCCCAGCCCGCCATCAGCCGTGTCATCTCTGCGCTAGAGCGCGAACTGGGCTTTCCCCTCTTTGACCGAACAAATCGCAGGACTACTCTGACTTCAGCAGGAAAGCTGTTCTACGAGGCGTTTTGCCAGTCCAAGCAGCTGATTGCAGCTGCGGTGCAGGCGGCTCAATCCATCAATAGCGACGAGTCCGGAACGATCCAATTGGGGCTTTTATCGGGGCTGGATTTTTCCAGCCTTATCCTGAATTTAGACGAACGCTTTGCACGAACCTACCCCAACATTACCATGAACACTGTCTTTTCCGACTTTCAGGAGTTGCGCAATTCTCTGGAGAATGGCCGGGCAGATGCAATTTTGACCATTGAGGATTCCCTGCTTCGCATGCCCCAGGCACAGACCCGGATTCTGGCAGAAAGTTTCCGGCTGCTGCTCTATGCCAAGCGTCACCCATTGGCCGGCAATGACGGGCTGACCCCGTGGGATTTTCGAGCCGAGCGCTTCCTGGTAGTTATGGATGAGAATCCTCACGCCGGAGACCTGGTAACCCAGTACTGCGCACCTTACGGGTTTTCGCCCAGACTCCTTACCGTTCCCAACATTGACTCTCTGGTAGCTGGAGTACAGAATCTCCAAGGAGTGGCTATCGTGGACGGCTGGTCTCGGGAGCGCACCAACGCTGCGTTTGGATATCTTCCGCTCAACAGCGCAAATCGCATCGTACTGGCCTGGCTCCCCACTTGTTCGAACCCACTGTTCCCCCTCTTTTTGAATGAACTCACTCTTCTGTCCCAGTATTGCCGTCCTGACTAAAGAACACTGTCGCAAAAGAAGCCGTATAACAACCAAAGCATAGCTTCTTATGCAATAGTTTGCCTCCCGTCATGCGAAACGCCATCCCCGGCGAACCTGCCGCCGGGGATGGCGTAGTTCAATTTTGTCCTGCCGCCCGCCTGCGCCCGCAGGTAGGGTAAAGGGGTTGTGCCGGGGGCTGAATACCGCCGTCTGTAAAGTACCCTCCATACGCAGGCCACGCCAGAATTCTGCAGTGCAGCCCCAAACGGCAGTCTTTCTGCAACCGGTTGATCAAGGGAGCGTCAGGCCAGACCGGGGGCCAGCGTGAGTATTAGGGTAACCACCGCAGTGGCGATAGTTGTATTGATTACCGTACACACGCCCACATACTTATAGGACTGCCGGGTCTCCGCCTTGGCAAGGCCTGTGGCAGCAATAAAACCGGCATTTGTGGGAAGGGTATCCAACGTCGTGGCTGAGAAGGCTGCGATACGGTGCAGCGCGGACATATTTACGCCCATGGCCGCAAAGGTATCCTTGAACATGGGCAGTGCCGCACCGATGGCCGCAGGACCAGAGCCACAGATGGCGGTGACCAGCACAATAGCAAACATAGCGATGAATAGCGGCGGTCCCTGAATTGAGGTAACAGCGGTGCTGAACTGGCCGAAGGTTTCAGTCGCCTGAACCACAGAGCCGAAACCCGCTAGGGCCGCACTGGATAGGCATAGTACACTGGCGCTGGCCACAGCGCCACCAAGCAGCTTCAAAATGGCCCTTACGCCCGCCAGATAGCGCCAAAACAGGAGAATACCGGCCAGGATGCCCGCAATGATGGAAAAGCCGATATAGATTTTGAAAAGATTGAACAAAACGAAAGTTACCACCAGGGGTACTAGTGCCGCAACGGGATTGGGCAAAGCTGCATTTTCTTCCACTGGGATATCGTCCTCTGCCGCCAGGAAAACCCGCCCAGCGGCAATTTCACGATTGGCCGCCCAATTCAGGAACAAAATGTTGAGCACGATCACCACCGCCCCGCCAATGAAACCTGGAACAGCAGCTGCCATAGAACTGGTCCCCAAGTACTGGATGGGGCCGGAGTTCTGAATCTGGGGACTACCAGGCATGGACAGGGCCGCTGTAGCCAAGGCGCCCAGCAGGATGCCCGGGGCCATATACCGCGGAATACAACTCTCCTTCAGTATCTCCAGGGTGAGGGGCATGAGCACAAACATCAGCACAATACCGCTGATTCCGCCATAGGACATCAAGGTACCGGCAATAAAGACGATAAGAATGCTGGTCAGCACCCCAGTGTGCTCTTTCTTGCCCTTGAGCAACCGAGAGATTGCTTTCGCTATGGAACGGGCAGCTCCGCTGGCGTTGAAGAGTTCGCCAAAAATTCCTCCCCACAAATAGATAGGCAGGTTGGCGGTAATGAACCCGCCCATACCGCTGAGGTAGATTGTCCCATATCCGTTGGTAGCACCCAGGCCATTGGTCACAGCCACGAGGATGGCGGCCAAGGCTCCGGCTACCACCACATGCACGCCTTTATACACCAGGATGATCAGAAGCGCCAATGCTACAAAAATACCAATTAGACCGATTATGTTCATCTGTTTTCCTTCCTCTCTTTTTATAGTCTCCCAAATCAGTCCAGCTTCATCCGCAAAATATATACGCCGTCATGGAAGGTGTCTACGTAGATATAGCCCCTATCGTCCACCACACAATCTTCGGTAGTGCCCAGCAAGGGACCGGGCTGCGGCACGTCAAACAAAGGGCGTTCAGGATTGGGCGGAATGAAATAGGCCAGTTCCTTGATATAGTAGGGATCAGACACATCATATACACGTAATCCAGCATGGAAATAGCAGCAATAAACCCGGTTCGGATTCTCCTCCAGCCCTGGCTTACCCATGGGTTCATGAAGGTTGTGCGGGCCAAAGGGGCCTTGGCAACCGATGCCGCAGTTATTAAAGTTGGGGTAGGGGAAATCAGCAGGAACCTCCGGATAGGGGAATTCGGCAACGAGCGTCGGATCAGAGGGATCGGATACATCAATCATGTGCAAGTTGTTCATAGGTTGTGCCCCACCCTGAACAACATCGTACTCTTTGGACAGCAATTCCTTGTTCCAGCTCATGAAACGCTCGCCCTCATTGCTAAGAACCGCAAAATTACGCCCGGCAAGGGGCAAGAACGTATGACAGCGGGCGCCAGCGCGTTTTCCGGAGAAGGGAGGCTGCATCATAATTTGTCCCAGCAACTTGGGACGCGTCACATCCTTCATATCCAAAATGACACCGCCACCGGCCCAATATCCACAATAAGCCTTACCATCTTGAACATAGGCCGGCCCATGAAGATGAGGCCAATCTTTTTCATCCATGTGACCCACAGGATAAGTTCCGTCGATCTGTCCATCAGCAAACTGTTCCGGTTTCCACCAACGACCAATCTCCCTGGGCTCCTTGGGGTCGGAGATATCAAGAATCCGAAGAATTTCAGCAATGTAACCCGGACAGTCAGCGGTCAGATACAGGTAGGGGCCGCCGTTGTACATAAATCTGTGTACACCCATACCTCCCTCAAATCCGGTTTCCCAGTGCGAAAGCAGTTCCGGCTTCTCGGGATCCTTAATGCTGTAAATATTGATACCGCTGATGCATTTATCTTCCCATTTGCAGCCATGAAGGTACGGAATGCCACCCCCCAGTGCCACAACCATCAAATTCTCTGCTATCTGGATCTTAGGAGTACTTTGCTTTTTGTAAACCTGAGGATCACACACTTCGAAATAGTCCACAAAACGGATGTTCCCAGGATCTGTTACGTTCAGGATCGTAACGCCCGCGCCCTTGAAGGAACCACAATACAGGTAGTAGCAGCCATCCTCAGTCTTGTGCAAGGCCATCTGAAAAGCCATGATACCGTTGAGGTCGTGATATCCTGCCACTTCCATGTTTTTGATGTAGCCCTGATTTTCCGCGTTCTTCGCATAGAATGGTATACCCATGGATTTGTCCTCCTTTATCATTTTTGTGGGATTGATTCCAGAAAGAATTTTATAAAATGCACAAAACAAAATCCAATCCCAAAGTTATGATGGGAAAGGATAACAAATATGTTATAATTAATTGTGCTTTTACATACTTCTTCATTAGAACACCTGACTCTGTAATATATTACAGCCAGTAGGTAAAACCACTATGTACCAAGCTATAACAACCACCTGCCCTCACTGGCTCAGGGAGCGCTAGACCCGGAATTTCCCGGCTGACAAGCGCCTGCGGATATGGTATAATAGCCGCGATACGGTTATGATACCGCTTGAGCGGCACGGTCTGCTCCCGCCCTGCAGGCTTCAACCGCGGACGCCGCCGCGTGCCCCTTGCCCGGCACGTCCGGTCCGCCCCCTGCGGGACGGCCGCGCCGGAACCGCAGCACGACCCCATTTGAACCAGAAGGAGCGAGGCGTGATGACAAAAACAAAAGTCCTGGGTTACCTGGCCCTTGTCCTGCTCTGCACGGCGGTGGTTTTACTGCTGATCGCCCTGCGCGGGTCCTAAATTCAATTACAAGAGGTCTTTTCATGTACGAAACGATCCCCCTTCCCAACGGGGTGCGCATCCTGACCGAGCGGGTGCCCTATGTGCGCTCGGCCGCTCTGGGCATCTGGGTGGGCACCGGCTCCCGTCACGAGCGAAGCGGCGCCAATGGCGCCGCCCATTTTATTGAGCATATGCTGTTCAAGGGCACCCAGCACCGCACCGCCGAGAAGCTGGCCGGGGAAATGGACGCGGTGGGCGGACAGATCAACGCCTTTACCACCAAAGAGTGCACCTGCTTTTACGCCCGGGTGCTGGATACCCACCTCGCCCAGGCCGCCGATATCCTGTGCGACATGTTCTTCTCCTCCCGGTTCGACGAGGCCGACGTTGCCACCGAGCGGGGCGTCATCCTGGAGGAGATCGGCATGTACGAGGACAACCCCGAGGATCTGTGCGCCGAGCGGCTGGCGGCGGCGGTCTTTCAGGGCACCCCTCTGGCCCGCCCCATCCTGGGCCGCAAGGCCACCCTGGAGAAAATGAGCGGAGCCTGGCTGCGGGACTACAAGGCCGCCCACTATGGTCCGGAACGGATCGTGGTGGCGTTGGCGGGCAGCTTTGCCCAGGCCGACGTGGACTCCCTGCGCGCCCGCTTTTCCGCCATGGAGGCCAGGCCCCTTCCCCCCTCCCCGCCGGGGCGCTACACCCCTGCCGTCACGGTCAAACGCAAGGCCATCGAGCAAAACCACCTGACCCTGGCCTTCCCCGGCCTGCCCTTTGCCGACGAGCGGCGCTTTACCCTCCAGCTGCTCTCCTCCATCCTGGGGGGCGGCATGTCCTCCCGTCTGTTCCAGCAGGTCCGGGAACAGCGCGGACTGTGCTACTCCATCTACTCCTATGGCACCTGCCATGACGATACCGGCTATTTCGGGGTCTATACCGCCTTGGGCCGGGAGACGGAGGGAGCGGCGCTGGAGACGGTCTTCTCCGTCATTCGGGACTTTGCCGAGCATGGGGTCACGGAGGAGGAGCTCTCCCGCGCCCGGGAGCAGTCCAAGGCCAATGTGCTCATGGGGCTGGAGTCCACCCAGTCCCGCATGAGCAGTTTGGGCCGGGGGGCGCTGCTGGTGGGCCGGGTACTGGACGAAGACGAGGTCATCGCCCGCTACGACGCGGTCACCCGGGAGGACGTACGCCGGCTGGCCCAGGAGCTGTTCCAGTTTCAGAACGCCTCCCTCTCGGCAGTCGGCCGGGTCGGGAGTGCCGACGCCTACTGGGCGCTGCTGCAGTAAACAGTCAAAAACAGGCCTGCTGCAAAAAACCGGGCGGCCACATGCCGCCCGGTTTTGTCAGCTGCAGCGCCCGCTTTTCAGGCCTCCAGGCATTGGATGAACTCCTCCAGCCGCGGGGTGTTCTCCTGACTCCAGCACACGGAGATCGAGGGCTGCTGCCAGCCCTCCAGCACGGGGGTGGGGTAAAACAGGAGCTCGCCGCCCTGGTTGCGGTAAAACTCCCGGAATGCCACGCTGACTCCCTTGCCCGCCTGGAGCGCCAGTTCCATGGCGTTGATGCTGTTGAAATACTTGAACTCCGGCTCAAACCCCAGCTTGCGGCAGTGGGTCAGCACCGTGTCGCTGGCGTAGGTGGAATAGTTGGGCGCAAAGGCATAGATCACCTGGCCCTTCAGGTCGGACAGGGTGACCTGCTCCCGCCGGGCCAGGGGGTGGCGCCTGGAGAGGATGATAAAGACGTCCATATCCCGCAGATTGCGGAACTGGTAGCGGTCGGGCAGGCGTGCCACCTCATAATTGAAGGTGACGATGGCGTCCACCTGACCCATGAAAAGCCACTCCTGCACCTGCAGAAAGCCGCCGATCTCATACTCCAGCTCTCCGCCGGGATGGGCCTCATTATAGGCGCTCAGCCGGGGCAACACAAAGTCCACCACGCCGCACAGCTCCAAAAGGCCGATGCGGATGGAGGGCCGCCCCGCGTCCTGCACCGCCCGGGCACGGACCACCGCCTGATCGCAGCGCTCCAGCATGGCGCTCCATTCCCCCTGAAGCAGCTTGCCCGCGTCGGTGAGGGCCACCTTGGCGGTGCTGCGCTCGAACAGGCGCACGCCGATCTCCCGTTCCAGCTTGGCCACCTGCTTGCTGACGCACTGCTGGGACACAAACAGCCGTGCCGCCGCCGCCGTGAAGTTCAGACACTCGGCCACCGCTAAAAAATACTTGATCTGGATCAGGTTCACGGGTGGGACCTCCTTTCCGGGGCTTCCCCTTCCTGGGTTTTATTATATCGCAACCTCTGGTTGTTGTATATTGCAAAAATCCCCTCCCATGAATTTTTTCAAAAAACCTGTACGGAAACCGGACGCCGGTGCGTATCTGGTTTTGACCGCAACGGGAATTACTGCAGGTACACGCAAGCGCAAGGCGTGTTTGAAATCGGGACATATGCCGAAGGGGGATAAAACCAGATTTCCTTAACTGCAAGCACGGGGGCATACCGCCGTGTTCTGCGTACAAGGGACGCCACCTATTTATTTGCAGGAGAAGATTTGTCAAGGGGTCTTTTTGCCAATTGTAACATTTTCTTTTCGGATAGCTTTGCCACTTGCTCAGAGGGGCATAACAAGCCAAAAAGGGACACGCTTGCGCTCAGATGGGCGTGGGTGTGTTTTTGCCTTTCGTCCCCCTCGGAGAGCGCACGACTGCCGTTAGGCAGTACCACCGTCGCCCCTTGGGCGGTGGTGAGTAAGTGCGCCCTTACATAGGGGACTGGAAAACACATGACTGCCTTCTTTGAATGCCAGAGGTATAATTTAGACGGATACACAAACTTGAAGTTAAGGAGGCAAACAGTATGAAGAAAATGGTATTTGGAATAGCATTGATTTTGTTCGGATTTAGCATGGCTTACATTTCTGTGCAGGCGCAGTGGGCGATTATGCAGTTAGCATCTCTGCTGTCTGTGTTCATTGGACTGGGTTTTTCAATTTTGGGATTTATTGAGAGAGATAAATAAATTCCGGTTTGTCGGGTCGATAATAAGATGTGCGGCAGCGCTCTAAGCTGTCGCACATCTTGATTACCCGCGAACAGAACGGACGGCATTTGTCAAGGCCGGGCGTAAAGCGTTGTCCGTTCTGCTACACATTATAGGCACATCCTCCTTTTAGCGGGGGGCATTCACCACAAATGAGCCGCCAGCCGTTGTATATTAGGTGGTAAAAACCACCCTTTACAGATTACATCTCAGACGCCGATTTGATCTCCTTCACCAAGCAATCCGATATCCCCAGCTTTTCCGGATACGCCGGAGAGCAGACCCTGCTCCAACTACCTGCGTGACCGGTACCGGGAAGCGCCGGCCCTGTATCTCCGGGGCGATCCGGAGAAGCCGTACGTATCCTCTAATTGCGAGATGCCGCCCATTGAGCCGGGGTTAATGGCAGGGATAGGCGAGTCGGATGCCGCCCGCAGGACGAAGCAATACCGCAGCCATCTGATCGATCTCAAATTGTTCCGTCAGATGCGGGAGGAGAACAAGTCCCGACCGGGCGCACCGCAAGCGGCCAAGGGGGGCCACCCATCCCCCGCTCCGCCGCTCCCCATGCGACCGGATCGGCAAACAGAGCGGCCCCGGGGAACGGACCTGCGTTCCCCGGGGCCTTTTACGGCGTTACAGCCGCTGCTTGCGCAAAAGCCGGATATCCTCGCCGTAGAAGGGGAGCACCCGGTATTCCCCCTCCAGCCGGGAGGCGATCTGGCCGGTGTAGCGGCGGCGTACCTCGTCCATGGACAGGTTGGAGGAGATCACCGTCCGCTTGTCCGCCATCAGGCGGGCGTTGACCAGGGTATACAGGGCGGACTGGACAAAGGGGGTAGTCAGCTCGCTGCCCAGGTCGTCCAGGATCAGCAGATCGCAGCCCAGATACCGCCGGGTCTCGTCCCGGGCCTCCTCCGCGTCCAGCTTGTCCCGGGCAAATTTCTGCTCCTCAAAGCGGGCGAAAATATTCACCGCCGTATCATAGACCACGGAAAAGCCGTTTTCCGACACGGTGCGGGCGATACAGGCGGACAAAAAGGTCTTCCCGAGCCCCGGGGCGCCGGTCAGGAAGAGGTTTTTGAAGTAGAATTTTCCAAACTTCTGGGCGTAATTCAGGCACACCTCATAGATAAACTCCATGTTCTCCCGGGGGGAGACGGCCTCCCCCGGCCAGGCCTGGGCATTATAGTAGTCCAGGGAAAACGCGTCAAAGGACTGCTCTCCCAGTTCCAGCAGCTTGGACAGCTCCCGGATCTGCTCCTGGGCGCAGAGCGTTTTCAAACAGGTGCACATCTCCACGCCGATCCACCCCGTATCCTTACATTTGGGGCAGGCGGGACGCTCGTCCAGGGCGTCGGCCGGATAGCCCGCACCGGTCAGCAGGGCGGTGCGTTCGGCCTGCAGGTCCAGGTTCCGGTCCCGGATCACGCCGATGGCGGGGGCCGGGTCCCGGCCCTCCCGCAGGGAGGCTGAAATGATCTGCAAAATGGTCCCCCGCAGCTGCCTGTCGATCTCCGCCACCCGGGGCAGGCGCCGGTAGATCTCCGCCCGCCGGCGCTCCAGCTCCCGCGCCCGGTCCTCCCGGGCTTCCTCCAGACGCCGGGCGGCCCGGCGCAGAACGCTCGCCTCGTAGGCCATGGCTTATCCCCCCTCCTCACGCTGTTTTTTCATAAAGGCCCGCATCCGCTCCAGGTCCTCCCGTACCCGCGCGTCCGCCTCGCCTGGGGCGGCGGAGCGCCCGGGTTCCGCCGCCCCCGCCCGGACCGGCCGCGGCCGGTCTCCCGCCTCGATCTCCGCCAGGGTATGCAGGTTCTTTTTGTGCCAGAGGCACAAGATCCCGTTCATGTAATCCCAGTCCATGCCCTGCTTTTTGTATACCGTCTTTTCGTAAGCAAGGCGGAGGGCCTCGTCCCCAAAGCCCATATCCGTCCAGGCTGCGATCTTTTTCCGTTCCTTCTCCACCAGGGGGCGGGGCTTCTGATCCAGCAGGCGCAGGATCTCCCCTTCCCGGGTACGCAGGGTCGCCAGGCGCTTCAGGTGCTGCTCGGCGGCCTCCAGCGTATCCGCCCCCTGCCGCTTCCAAAGGAAGCCTTCCTTCTGGACCTGCGACATGCTGGGCACCCGCCCGGGCCCGTACTTGCGCTGGAATTCCTCCACGCACCAGCTCACCAGCAGGCAGATGACCTCCGGGGGCAGGCCCAGGTAGTCGTACAGGGTAAACAGGCTCTTGAGCCCGGCCGTGGAGAGGATCTTCCCCAGCCGCCGCTGGACCTCGGCGACCAGGCCCGGAAAGCCGGAGCGTCCGTCCTCCAGTTCCCGCGTAATGTCGGCGGCGGAGTATTCCGGCGGCCCCTCCGGCTCCGGCGGCGCCGGAGGAGGAGCCGGCTGGGCGCTTTGTTCCGCCAGGCCCAGCTGCGCCAGCGCCTCCAGGGCGGCGTCCAGCCGCACCCCGTCCCAGCGCAGGGCCCTCCGGGCCGCGTCTGGTGCGGCGGAACGCCCGTGACGCAGCAGCCACAGGTAGAGCAGCGCCGCGTCTCCGTTCCCGGCGCGCAGCAGCCGGTCCGCCGCCGGACCGGTCATCGATACGATCTCTCCAGGCAGCAGCAGCTCCTGTGCCACGGGCGTCCCTCCCTCCGCAGGTATTGTGTTTCTATCATATCACAACCTTCCGTTGTTGTACACAAAAAACATCTGCGGGCATTCCGTTCTGCCGCCCTCCGCTACTGCTTTGCCTCGCCCGGGATCTGCCGGCTGCACAGGAACCAGTCCTCACACTCCAGATGCTGGGCCTGCGGGTTGTTCTGCCGGGAGAGCAGTTCGTCATAGGTCCGGGGCGGCGGCACCAGGGCCGGCTGTCCCGGCTGCCAGTTGGCGGGGGTGACCACATGCTCCCGGTCCGTGGTCTGAAGCGCGGTGAGCAGCCGCAGGATCTCCGGTATGCTGCGGCCGTTGGTCAGCGGGTAGACCAAAATGGCCCGGATGGTCTGCTCCGGGTCGATGAAAAACACATTGCGCACGGTCTCCTGACGGCTCACATCGGGCGCCATCATCCCGTAGAGCCGCGCGATCTCGCCGGTGCGGTCCGCAATGATTGGAAATGGTACCTGTACGCCGGTCGCCACGTAGATGGCGTAGACCCACGCCAGATGGGACGGGTTACTATCGATGCTCAGTCCCAGCAGCTGGGCGCCGCGGGCTTCAAATTGGGGCTGCGCCTTGGAAAAGGCAAGAAACTCGGTGGTGCAGACCGGCGTAAAGTCGCCGGGGTGAGAAAAAAGAACGACCCATTTGCCCTGATAGTCGGACAGCTTGATGGGCCCGAAGGTGGTGGCTGCGGAAAAATCGGGCGCCTTCATGCCGATGCGGATACAGTTGTTCTCCACGCGGAATAACCTCCATTCTGTACCGCTATCTTATGCAGAAGATGGGCGCATCGTGCCGGATGCGCCCGCGCGCCAAGCCCGCTTCCAGGCCCCAGCGGAGCAGTTCCCCGGAATTTGTGACTTTTCTTTGCATAATATATTGTTTTTTTGTAAACGTTAGCACTCTCATATTGACAGTGCTAATCCGCCGGTCTATGATAAGGGCGTACCAAGAAAGAGGGACCGGAGCGGCCCCTCCGCAGGGCATAAGGTAAGACGACGAATGGAGGAATGACTTATGTTGCCCAGCATTTTTGGTGAGAACCTGTTTGACGACTTCTTTGATTCCGGTTTCGACCGGGCCTTCTGGGGCGGGCGCGATGCGCTGTACGGCAAGCATGCCAAGCACCTGATGAAGACCGACGTAAAAGAGCGACCGGAGGAATACGAGCTGGCCGTAGATCTGCCCGGCTTTCAGAAGGACGAGGTGAACGTGGGCCTGGAGAACGGCTATCTGACCATCCGCGCCGCCAAGGGCCTGGATAAGGACAAAACGGACAAGGACGGCAAATACATCCGTCAGGAACGGTACGCCGGAGTCTGCACCCGCAGTTTTTATGTGGGCGATGTGAAGCCGGAGGAAATCCGCGCCAAGTACGAGTCCGGCGTTCTGACGCTGCACATCCCCAAGCGGGACGTCAAGACCGCGCAGCAGCCCAACCGCATCGCAATCGAATAAGGTCTTTCCGGCGGGGCCGGGGCGCGAGCAAAACTCGTGCCCCGGCCCTTTGACATTTTCGAGCGTTTCCACCAAAACCCGCAAAGTTCATGAAGATTTTATTTTTAATTTACGGCAGCTATGCTATAATAATACGAACGGGCGCAGCCGCTTTTCGGTTGATTCCCGCGGTTTTGCCGCATTTGTTTGAACGGCGGCTGCATCCGTCCGCAATTTCGTACTTCAGGGCCGGTTCTCATGCGCCCTTCCACCCGCGCGCAAATGATACGGCGCGTTCCGGCCGCCTTGCCCAAAGCACTTGCGCCGGAAGACGCCTGTGTGTTCCAGGCTTGCGGCTTTGCGCCGTATGCAGTATAATGAAACTAGATTCGTATGGTCAGGAGGGCTTTCCATGAAGAACCGCGTCACCGTAACCATTGCCGGGCAGGAGTATACCCTCGTCGCCGCCGAGGATGTGCGTTACGTCCAGAGGGTCGCCAGCCATGTGGACGCCAAGGTGCAGGAGGTGCTGGACGGCGCGAAGGTCTCCATGGTGGACGGCGCCGTTCTGGCTGCGGTAAACATCGCCGACGAGTATTTCAAGGAAGTGGAGACCGCCGAGAACCTGCGCCGTCAGCTCAAGGAGTACCTGGAGGAGGCCACCAAGATGAAGCTGGAGCTCTCCGAGGCCAAACGCGAGATTTTTAAGCTTCAGAACCAAAAGGCCAAATAGGCCGCCGCCTTACCAGGTCCGGAAATTCGATCGCCCCGGAGGTCCTTATGTTAGAGCTGCTTTCTCCTGCCGGTTCTATGGAGGCGCTGTTCCCCGCGCGACCGGCCGCGCGGGGGCCCCTTTGATTCGAGCTTATCGCCGGACGGGAGTGAATCCCGTCCGGCTCCGCCGCTTCCGCGGCGGGGCGGCCGCCGCCTTACCAAATCCGGAAATTCGATCACCCCGGAGGTCCTTATGTTAGAGCTGCTTTCTCCTGCCGGTTCCATGGAGGCGGTGGCCGCGGCCGTGCAGAACGGCGCGGACGCCGTCTATCTGGGATATGGGGATTTTAACGCCCGCCGCAATGCAAAGAATTTCTCCCGGGAGGAATTTGCGGCGGCGGTTTCTTATTGCCATCTGCGGGGCGCCAAGGTCTATCTGACGTTGAACACCCTGCTCACCGACCGGGAGCTGCCCGAAGCCGCCAAATACGCCGCAGACGCCTCGGCCATCGGGGCGGACGCGGTGCTGGTACAGGATCTGGGCGTGCTGCGGATGCTGCGGCAGGTATCCCCCGATCTGCCCCTCCACGCCTCCACCCAGATGACGCTGCACAATCTGGACGGCGTCAAGCAGGCCGCTGATCTGGGGCTTCAGCGGGCGGTGCTCGCCCGGGAGCTGTCCCGGGACCAGATCGCCTACATCTGTGAGCGCTCCCCCATCGAAATCGAGGTCTTCGCCCACGGGGCCCTGTGCATGTGCTACTCGGGGCAGTGCTTTCTGTCCTCCGTCATCGGGGGACGCAGCGGCAATCGGGGCCTTTGCGCCCAGCCCTGCCGTCTGAAGTACGGCTGGGCGGAGCGGGCCGACGCCTATCCGCTCTCCCTGAAGGACCTGTCCTTGGCGGGGCACCTCCAGGAACTGCGCAAGATGGGGGTGGCCTGCGTCAAGCTGGAGGGGCGCATGAAGCGCCCGGAGTACGTGGCCATTGTCACAGGCATCTACGCCGCCGCCATCCGGGAGAACCGGGAGCCCACGGCGGAGGAGCTGGCCCAGCTGGAGGCCGCATTCTCCCGGCAGGGCTTCACCCAGGGATACTATCTGGACCGGCAGGGCCCGGAGATGTTCGGCGTGCGGGAGGAAGCGGGCAAGGAGCCCCGCGAGCTGTTTGCCCGGGCCCGTAATACCTACCAGAGCGGAGAGGCCGCCCGGGTCCCCGTGACCTTCTACGCTCTGATCCGTCCCGGCGAGCCCGCCCGGGTCGGGGTGGAGGACCCCCAGGGCCGGGTGGCCACCGCCGAGGGCAGCGTGCCTGAGGCCGCCCATACCCGCGCCCTGGACGCCCCGACGGTGGAGAAGCAGCTCTCCCGCACCGGTGGCACCCCCTACCGCTGCGAGAAGGTCCGCGCCCTGGTCGAACCGGGCCTGTCCCTCCCCCTGGCAGCCCTGAACGCCCTGCGCCGGGAGGCCCTGGACGCCTTGAGCGGGCAGCGCTGTCAGCCGCCACCCCGGCGGGGCGGGACCTATCATGCCGGGGCCCGGTACGAAAACCGGAAGGACCCCCCCGTGCTCACGCTCTCCCTGCGGTACGCCGAACAGCTCACCGCGGAGCTGCTCTCCCTCTCGCCCGCGCTGGTCTACCTCCCGTTGGACGAGCTGTGCGCCCATCCGGACAAGGCCGCCGGGACCCCAAACACCCGCATCGGCGTCACCCTGCCCCGGGTGGCCTGGGACCGGGAGTGGCCGCAGCTGCTGGAACAGCTGCGCAGGGCCCGCGCGCTGGGCGTGGAGGACGCCCTGGCGGGGAACCTGGGCATGCTCTCCTGCGTCAAAGAACTGGGCTTCACCCTCCGGGGGGATTTTGGCCTGGAGGTGTACAACTCCCAGGCGCTCAAGCAGCTCAAACGGCTGGGGCTCCGGTCCGCCGCCGTCTCCTTTGAGCTGAAGCTGGCCCAGATCCGGGATATCTCCAAGTGCATGGACATAGAGATGATAACCTACGGGCGGCTGCCCCTGATGATCCTGGAAAACTGCATCATTCAAAACCGCGCCGGGCACTGCGGCTGTGAAAACCCCAATGTGCTTACCGACCGGAGGGGGGCCCGTTTCCCGGTGATCCAGGCCCCCGGCTGCCGCAATGAGCTTTTGAATTCCCAAAAGCTTTTCCTGGCGGACAAGGCCGCCGACTACCGCCGCATCGGCCTGTGGGCCCAGCGGCTGCTGTTTACCACGGAAAACCCCAAAGAGTGCGTGCAGGTGACCCGGCGGTATTTGGAAAACGACCGCTGGGCTCCCGCCGAATATACCAGAGGCCTCTATTACCGGGACGTAGAATAAGGAGAACGCCAATATGCAGATGAAGCTTTTTGTCCAGCGGCTGGACCCCCGTGCGCCGCTGCCCGCCTACCAGACCCCCGGTTCCGCCGCCATGGACCTGGCCGCCCTGCTGGACGCGCCGGTGACCATCGCCCCCCGCGCCCTGGTGAACATCCCCACGGGGCTTGCCATCGCGCTGCCCGACGCGGGCTGGGTGGCGCTGGTCTTCGCCCGCTCGGGCCTGGGCATCAAGCACGGGATCGCCCTGTCCAACGGAGTGGGGGTCATCGACAGCGATTATCGGGGAGAGCTCCGGGTGGGGCTGACCAACCTGTCTGACACGCCCTATACGGTCCAGCCCGGCGACCGGGTGGCCCAGCTCATGGTGGTGCCCGTAGCCCGGGCCTGCGTGCTGGAGCTTGACGAGCTGCCCGCCACCCAGCGGGGCGCGGGCGGCTTCGGCTCCACGGGGAAGTGAGGCGCATGGGCATCGTTTTGGCCTCCCGGTCCCCCCGCCGGCGCCAGCTGCTGGAGCAGATGGGCCTGCGGGACTTCCGCATCGTCTGCTCCGACGCGGATGAGACGGCGTCCCCCGGCCTGACGCCCCCGGCGCTGGTGGAAGCGCTTTCCGCCCGAAAGGCCGCAGCCGTGCAGCACGCGGCGGCGGCCGGGGACCTGATCATCGCCGCCGACACGGTGGTGGCCCTGGACGGCCGGGTCCTGGGCAAGCCCGCCGACGGGCCGGACGCATTCGCCATGCTTTCCGCCCTCTCCGGCCGGCGCCACCAGGTCTACACCGGCCTGACCGTGGTATGCGGCGCGCAGCGTCTGACTGAGCACGAGGTCACGGCCGTGACCTTTCGGAGCCTGTCCAGCGCGGAGATCTGCGCCTACATTGCGACCGGCGAGCCCATGGACAAGGCGGGCGCCTATGGAATCCAGGGGCGGGGCGCCCTGTTCGTGGAGGGGATCGAGGGGGATTATTACAACGTGATGGGCCTGCCGGTGTGCCGTCTGGGGCGCATCCTGGCCCGGCTGGGCGTGGACTGCGCCCGGCTTTGGAGCGAGCTGTGACCGTTGAGAGGGAGGGCGACACGTGAAAGACTTTTTCCGGCACAATGGGGTCCTCATCCTCATTGCCGCCGTCCTGCTGGCGCTGGTGACGGCGGTGGTCTCCATGCTGCTGGGAGGGACGGCGGACCCGCTGTCCAATCTGGTGGGGATCGTCACCACCCCGGTGCGCAACGGCATCAGCGCCCTGGCCGGCTGGACGGAGGAACAATACGCCGACGCCTTTGAGCGGGAACAGCTCAAAAGTGAAAACGCAGAGCTCAAGCTCCGCGTGGCCGAGCTGGAGGAACAGGCCCGGGCCGCGGAAGCCGCCCTCCAGGAAAACGAGCGGCTGCGCAGCCTGCTGGACCTGCGGCCCAGCCAGCGGGAGTTCGATCTGGAATCGGCCACCGTCACCGCCCGTTCCACCTCCAACTGGGAGTCCACGCTCACCATCAGCAAGGGCAGCTCCTCGGGCCTGGAAGCCGACGACTGTGTCGTGGACGAATATTGGAACCTGGTCGGCATCGTCCTTGAGGTGGGGGAGAACTGGGCCAGTGTGGCCACCGTGGCGGATTCCGGCCTGGAGCTGGGCGGACAGCTGGCCCGCACCGGCGGGGCGGCCATCCTGGAGGGCGACTTTGCCCTGATGGGGGAGGGCAAGCTCAAGCTGAGCTACCTGCCGGAGAATGCGGAGCTCATCGCCGGGGATCTGGTGACCACCTCCGGGCGGGGGGGCGTATACCCCGCCGGGCTGGCGGTGGGCCATGTGGAGGAGGTCCATACCGAGGCCAGCGGCATGACGCGCTATGCCGTCATCGTACCGGAGACCGATCTGGACGGGCTCAAGCAGGTCTTCGTGATCAAAGAATTTACCATCGTGGAGTGACGTCGCAAGCGGTCGAAAAAGGTGCTTCGCACCTTTTTCGAGGAGGATCACACGCAAGGCGGACCTCGATTTCTTGCGGAAAAGTCGGCCCGCCTTGCGTGTGAAGTGTCATTTCCGAGGCGCATGTCCCCGGAAATGACGGATTTTGATTTTATTCCGCCGCCTGCCTGCGCCCGCAGGCGCGTTTCGGAGCGCAACCGCCCCATCGGGGCGGGTCTTAGCGCGGAGATGGCGACGGAACTCTGCGAGGCTTTCCTGCGGGAGGGTTTTTCGACAAGCTAATCGGGAAGGCAGCGGGAAGGAGGGCGTTTATGACCCGCAGCGATTTTATGATAAAATGGGGCGTGTATGCCCTGGCCATCCTGCCTATTTGGTTTCTGGAGGTCTACGTGCTCAACCGCCTGCCGGTGCTGGGGGTGACGCCCATGCTGATGCCCCTGGCCGCCGTGGCCGCTGCCGTGCTGGAGGGCGCCACCGGAGGCGCCGGCTACGGGCTGTTCGTGGGGATCCTGTGCGACGCGGCCTATCACGGCACCAACGGCGCCATGACCCTGGGGCTCTGCCTACTGGGCATGGCGGCGGGCGCCCTGGCCCAGTACGCCCTGCGGCAGAATCTGGTAGGCTGCCTGCTGTGCTCCTTGGGGGCGCTGCTGTGCATCGACGCCGTCCGGGTAGCGGTCCATCTGCTGCGGGGAAGCGCCTCGCTGGGCGCGCTGCTGCGGGTGGCCGTACCGGAAGCGCTTTGGTCCATGGTGTTCGTTTTCCCGGTCTACGCCCTGTACCTGTGGGTATTCCACCGGGTCCCCAAACGCACCGTGCTGTAGCGGGGGGACTTTGCTGCCTGGAGGTGAGCGCACTTGGAAGGAAAACAATTTCAAAGACGGGCGCTGTTCACCGCGGCGCTTCTGGCGTTGCTGGTGGCGGCCTTCGCGGCGGTGCTGTGGAACCTGCAGGTGACCAATCTGGACTACTACCGGGGCCTGTCCACCCGCAAGATCGCCAACCGGGAGACGGTGGAGGCCGCCCGGGGGGAGATGCGGGACCGCTACGGCCGGGTCCTGGTGACCAACCGTGCCGTCTACCAGGTGACGCTGGATCTCTCCCGGATGGGCGAGGAGGCGCAGCGCAACGCCAACCTGCTCGCCCTGCTGGAGATCTGCCGGGAACAGAAGGTGGAGTGGAGCGATACGCTCCCCATCTCCGAAAGCGGCCCCTTTTCCTACACCAGCGACACCGCGCTGTCCTATCGCGCCGCCGACAGCAGCGCAGCGGAGACGGTGGTGCGCACCAGCTTGGGCAAGCTGGTGGACGCCCTGCCGCTGCAAAGCCGCGGCTTTCTTCCCGCAGGGGAGACCGACCCCTCGGCGGCGGCGCTGATGCAGGCCCTGCGGGGCTACTTTGAAGTGGACGAGAGCCTCTCCGACGGGGAAGCCCGCGCCCTCATCGGCGTGCTCTACGAAATCAACCTCCGGCAAAAAAACATTGATTACAGCGATTACATTTTTGCCCAGGACGTGGATATCGACTTCATCTCCACCGTTAAAGAGCACGGCCTGACCGGCGTGCAGATCGAGGCCGCCACCGTCCGGGAATATGCCACCTCCCACGCCGCCCACCTGCTGGGCCGGGTGGGCCCCATCTACGCCGACACCTGGGCCTACTATAAAGAACTGGGCTACAACATGAACGACACGGTAGGGATCGACGGGGCGGAGAGCGCCTTCGAGCCCTACCTGCGCGGGGAGGCCGGCGTGCGGGAGCAGGAGCTCTCCACCAGCGGCAAGGTGGTCAGCGAAAGCTGGTACACTGATCCGCTGACCGGGGAGACCCATGAGCCGGAGCCGGGCGACAACGTGCTGCTCACCCTGGATGTGAAGCTCCAGGCCAAGGCGGAGCAGGTCCTGGCGGATACCATCAGCAGCCTGGAATCCGCAGATACCGGCGGCGGCGCCGTCGTCATTCAGGACGTGTCCGACGGCGGCGTGCTCACCATGGCCTCCTACCCCACCTACGACCTGGCTACCGTATATTCCGACCAGGCCCTTTACGCCCAGGTCAGCAGCGACCCGCTGGAGCCTTTTTACAACCGGGCCTCCATGGGCCTGTACTCCCCCGGCTCCACCTTCAAGCCTCTGGTGGGCATTGCCGCTTTGGAGGAAGGGGTGACCACCCCCTCCGAAACGATCCGGGACACCGGCCGCTTTACCCTGCCGGAGGAGGAGAAATACCCCTACGGCGACTTTCACCCTCAATGCTGGATCTACCGCCAGTATGGCGGCACCCACGGACAGGAGAACCTGGCCGACGCTCTGCGGGACTCCTGCAACATCTATTTCTACACCATCGGCCACCGGCTGGGCATCGAACGCATCGACCTGTACGCCAAGATGTTCGGGCTGGGGGAGAAGACGGGCTTTGAGCTGTCCGAAAGCAAGGGCCGGGTGGCCGGCCCCGCGACCAGCGAGGCTCTGAATATGACCTGGTACGGCGGCAACCTGCTCAACGTTGCCATCGGCCAGGACAACACCGCCTGCACCCCGCTCCAGCTGACCAACTATATCGCCACCCTGGTCAACGGCGGCAACCACTACGCCACCCATCTGCTGCGCGCCGTCAAGTCCAGCGATTACAGCCAGACCGTGCTGGAGTATGAGCCCCAGCTGCTGGACACCCTGGAGCTGGACGCGGACAACGTGGAAGCGGTGAAGCTGGGGATGTGGAAGGTGGCAAACGACGCCAAGAGCAGCGTGAGCCGCTATTTTGCGGGCCTTCCGGTGGAGGTGGGCGCCAAGACCGGCTCCGCCCAGGTGGCCTCCAATGTAGAGGCAGACGCCGTGTTTGTCTGCTTCGCCCCCTATGACGACCCTCAGATCGCCATGACCATCGTGGTGGAGGGCGGCGCGTCCGGCAGCAATCTGGCCCAGGCCGCCGCCGAGATCTTGGATTACTACTTCAGCGCCGAGGACACTCTGGAGTCCGTGGACCCGGAGAACACGCTCCTGCGCTGACAAGGAATGATTGGATGACGGATACCCTTCTCTTCGATCCCCGGGACGAGCGGTATAAATCTCCCTACGGGGCGGTCAGCGCCGGAACCGTGGTGCATTTCGCGCTCCGGCCGGAGCGCGCTCAGGCTTTTTCCCGGGCGGTGCTCACCGCCCGGTTTGAAAGCCGGGCCAATGAGCTGGTGCGCATCTTTCTGCCCTGGAGCGGCCGGGACGGCGAACGGGACGTGTTCGCGGGCTCCCTGCCCACGGGGGATTATGTGGGTCTGATCTTCTACTCCTTCCGCCTGGAGGGGCTGGACGGCCGGACCCGGACGCTGGGGGAATACCAGCTGACGGTGTATGACGGCTGCGAGCAGGTGCCCGCCTGGTTTGGAGAGGGGACCTGTTATCAGATCTTTCCCGACCGCTTCCGCCGCAGCCGCATCCCCGACCCCGGCGGCATGGTGGGCGGCCGGAGCGTCCATGCCGCCTGGCAGGAGGAGCCGGAATACCGCCCCGACGCCCGGGGCGAGGTGCGCAACCGGGACTTCTTCGGCGGAGACCTGAAGGGCGTGCTGGAGCAGCTGCCCTACCTCCAGTCCCTGGGCGTGGAGACCCTGTATTTCAACCCCATTTTCGAGGCGGCGGAAAACCACCGCTACGGCACCGCCGATTATGAGCACGTAGACCCCATGCTGGGCTGTGACGCGGATTTTTCCGCTCTGTGCCGGGCTGCCCACGCCAGGGGGATGCGGGTCATTCTGGACGGTGTGTTCAACCACACCGGCTTTGTCAGCCGCTATTTCAACGGCGACGGCTTCTACCCCCAGCCGGGGGCGGCCCAGTCCCGGCAGAGTCCCTATTACCCCTGGTTCCACTTCCAGCACTGGCCCGACCGGTTCGACTCCTGGTGGGGCATCTATACCCTGCCCGCCGTCAACGAAGGGGAGGACTCCTACCGGGACTATATCATCCGGGGGGAACACAGCATTGTGCGCCGCTGGCTGCAGGCCGGGGCGGACGGCTGGCGGCTGGACGTGGCCGACGAGCTGCCCGACGACTTCATCCGCGAGCTCCATCAGGCCGTCCGGGCGGCCGACCCCAACGCCGTGGTCATTGGGGAGGTGTGGGAGGACGGCTCCACCAAGATCGCCTATGGGGTCCGCCGCAGACATATCTTGGGCGGACACTGCGACGGGCTGATGAACTACCCCTTCCGCAACGGCCTGATCTCCTTCCTGCTGGGCGCGGACGCGGCCTGCTTCCGGGATGCCATGGAGACCCTGCGGGAGAACTATCCCCCCTTCGCCTTTGCCTCCGCGATGAACTTTCTGGGCACCCACGACACCCCCCGCATCCTCACCCTGCTGGGCGTGGGCTCCGACTGCCGGGAGAACACCAAGGCCTGGCGGGCCGACTTCCGCATGGACGCCGGCCAGCGCGCCCTGGCCCTGGCCCGGCTGCGTCTGGGGGCCCTGGTGCTGTTCGCGTTTCCCGGCGCCCCCACGATCTATTACGGGGACGAGGCCGGGATGGAGGGCTTCGAAGACCCCTTCAACCGCCGCACCTTCCCCTGGGGCGCGGAGGACAAGGCCCTGACCGCCTGGTACGCCGCGCTGGGGCAGGCCCGAAAGTCCCTTCTCCCCCTGCGCCGGGGGGACCTGCGCTGGCTGCGGGCCGAGGGGCGGGTGCTGGCCTTCTCCCGGACCTGGGAAGGGGAGACGGTGATCGCTGCCGTCAACGCCGGGGACGCTCCGGAGCAGCTGCCCCTGGACGGCGCCTTCCGGGACCGGATGAGCGGGGAGCGCTTTACGGATACGGTTCCCCTGCCCCCCCTGACCGGCCGCCTGCTGACGGGGGAGCGTTGCAAATCCGCCTCCGGCGTGGTATAATGTCCTCATCTTACACAAAAGGAGCACGATATGCGCTGTCCGAACTGAGGTTCTTCTGAATCCGACGCTCCGCCCCGCCCATGGAGCGGACGCGAAGCTTGTTTCAATTCAGGAGGAACGATTATGATTCGGAATCAGCGCAATATTGCGCTCCTTTTTGCTGTTCTTTTTTTGCAGGGCATGGTCTTTTACAGTCCTGTGGCCACCCTTTACCGGCAGGAGAGCGGTCTGGATCTGGTACAGATCGGAGGGATCGAAAGCTTCTCCCTGGCGTTGATGCTCCTTCTGGAACTGCCCTGGGGGTGGCTGGCCGACCGGCTGGGGCACCGGCGCACCATCGTACTGTGCGCGTTCGTCTTCGCCGCATCCAAGGTAGTCTTCTGGCGCGCGGAGACCTTCGCGGCCTTTCTGGCGGAGCGGGCGCTGCTGGCAGTCAGCCTGTCCGGCCTGTCCGGATGCGACAGCGCCTTCCTGTTCGCCTGCTGCCGGGACGACGGGCACCGCAGGGCCTACGCCCTGAGCCAGGCAGTGCAGACGCTGGGGGTGCTGGCGGCCTCTCTGTCCTGGCCCCTTTGGGGCGGAACTTACCGCCTGGCCGCCCTGCTCACGGTCGGCTCCTACACGGCCGCCGCCCTGCTCACCCTGGGCCTGGCCGAGCCGGAGGGGGAGCGGGCCGCCCAGACCCGGACGGCGGAGCCCCTGTCCTTTGCCCAGGCGGCCCGGCGCACCCTGGCCCTCGCCCCGGTGCTGCTGGCCTTCTGCCTGGCGGAAGAGACCGGCCAGAGCGTCACCGTCTTTCTCAGCCCGCTCCTCTATACACGCGCGGGCATCCCCCAGCAGTGGTTCGGCGCCCTCCACGCCGCCATGACGGCGGCG
Organism: Lawsonibacter hominis; assembly: GCF_014287895.1. GTDB lineage: Bacteria > Bacillota > Clostridia > Oscillospirales > Oscillospiraceae > Lawsonibacter_A > Lawsonibacter_A hominis. The sequence goes on from NZ_JACOPP010000015.1 coordinate 23,704, forward strand.
GGCCTGCTGGGGGGCCTCTCCCATCGGATGTCCCGCCGTCTGGGGCAGCGGAGGGCGGCGGCGGCCCTCCTGACCGCGGGAACGGCGGCCTGCCTGCTGCCGGTCCTGTCTCCCGCCCCCGCCGCCGCCGTGCTGGGGGTCACGGCCCTGCGGGCCGTACAGTCCCTGCTGACGCCCCTGTCCCTGTCGATCCAGAACGAGCGCGCCCACCCGACGGGGCGGGCCGCCCAGCTCTCCTGCAACGCCATGCTCATGGACGTGGGGAGCATGTGTCTCTACCCCGCCTTCGGGGCGCTGGCCGGCCAGGGCGTGGAACGGGCGCTGCTGCTGGGCGCAGCCTGCTGCGCCGCCGCTCTGGTGCTGTTCCGGGCAGGCGCAGGCCAGTCCGCATCCTGAAGCCCGCGGCCGCGCTCCCGGTCTCCCCGGCACGGCGGGACTAACCGCCGGGCAGGAGCCGAACCGACCGCGCATCCCCCTGCCCCGAAACCGCGTAAAAGGCGTACTCCTCCGGCTTCAGCCCGCAGGCGGCCAGCGCGCCGCGCACCCGCTCCAGTGCCTCAGGCGGGAGGCGCAGGGCGATGCCGCAGCCCTGGGACACCTCCCGCAGCACGGGCATGACCTGGACCGCGGCGACCTCCGCTCCCGCACGCTGGGCCAGCAGGGCGGCATAGGTGGAGGAAAATGCGGCCATAACGTAATCCATCAGAGGGTGACCACCTTGGCGGAGCGGGCCATGCAGGACACGATATCATACATATTGCTCACCGTGCCCGCCTTCAACTGATCGGCCAGGCCGTAGAAGTTCAGGCACGTGCCGCATACCAGCACCTTTACCCCCCGCTCCTGCAGAGCGTTCAGGTGCTCCGCCACCTGGGCGTCCAGGGTGGGCAGCTTTACCCCCGCATTCATAAAAAGGATCGTTCCGGGCAGCTCGTCTCCCTGGGTGAGGGTATAAAAGAACATGCGCATCAGGCTGCTCCCCAGTTCCCGGTCCCCGTCGCCGATGCAGTCCCGGCCTGCGAAGACCGTCCAATCCCCGGCGGCGGCGTGTTGGGAAGGGCTTGCCGCCTGCGCCGTCGGCGTGCCGGAGGCGGCAAACGTCACGGCAAACCCTTCCCCGTCCCCTACGGGATGTGCCTGATAGCCCCTGCTTTCCGCCAGACGCTTCAGGTTTTCCACGGCGGCGGCGTTGTCCACCCGGACGGTAAAGGCCGTCTCGCCGGCAGCGATGGCCTTCTGGGCCAGGACTACCGGGATGGGACAGTTTTTTCCTCTGGCGTCGATCATTTTCATATCCATGCATCTCCGTTCCGTATCTGCTTCTCCTCTCATTATAACCGCCGCATTCCCCCTGTCAAGCAAACGAAAGGGGCGCTGCCCGAATGGCAGCGCCCCTCAGAGGGTTTCGGCGGAAACAGCCCGTTTAGTTGCGGCCCACGAAGTCGTCCTTGGTGACGGCCATGACGACGGCGGCCACGACGGCCAGAACGGCCAGCACCGCGTAAGCGGTGGCGTAGGAGGAAGCCTCGCCGATGATGGCGACCAGGGAAACGCCGATGGCGCCGATGGCGGCCACGATGGGCTTGAGCACCTTGTAGGCCAGCGGGAAGTCATAGCGGCCCCAGACGGTGCTGGTGAAGGACACCAGATAGTTGGACGCGCCGCCCAGCATCAGGGCCAGGAAGGGGAGCGACAGGTAGATGCAGGCGCGGATGCCGGTCAGGTTGAGGATCAGGGAGACCACACCGATGCCGAAGGTGATGATGATGGCCCTCTTGGGACCCACCTTGGCATCCAGCACGCCGCACAGGGGGCTGCCGAAGCAGGCGGCGATCCCGGCGATGGCCAGCATGCCGATGATCTCACCGGGCTGGTAGCCAATGCTGGACAGGCGGGCGAAGAAGTTGGTCATGATGCCCAGGGACAGCAGCTCCATGACGCCCAGGGAGAAGCCGGCCATCCAGGTGCGCTTGTAGGAGAGCATTTTCCCGGGGGTCCAGGGAGAGGTCTTCATGTACTCCAGGCCGGCCTTGAGCTCCTGCTCCGCCTGCGCCTTGTCGAAGGAGCGGTCGTTGTCGGGGAAGGCGCCGGCCTGCTCGGGATAGTCCCGCACAAAGACGGCGCACAGCACGGCCAGCACCGTGCAGGCGACGCCGTAGAAGGTATAGACGGCGCGGGTGCCGCCCATGCCGACCAGGATGGAGGCCAGGGCCGTGGTGGTAGCGGCGGACAGGGGGAAGCCGATGGTAACCCAGCCCATGACCAGGCCCTTTTTCTTGGGGAACCAGTTGCCGATGACGTTTCCGTTGGCAATGTAGGCAAAGCCCATGCCGCCCACCATGGCCACGGACACGCAGACGAAGTACACCACGTAGTTGGCGGCGTAGCCCCAGGCGAAGCAGGCGATGGCGGTGATGGCCAGCGAGCAGGTCCAGGCAAAACGGGCGGACTTCTTGGCGCCGATATAGCCCCAGAGCACGCCGCCCGCCACGGCGATCCAGCCGCCCACGGTGGAGAACATGGACAACACCCCGTAGTTCATGCCGGTGGTGCCGGCGAACACCTCGCGGGTAACGTTCAGGGAATCGTTGATCAGAGAGCTGTCGATGAAGATGCACGCGAAGGAAAAGAGCATCAGCAGCCAACCCTTGGCGCCAAAGTTGGCAGTGACCTTGGTGGTTTTATTTTGTGCGTTCAAACCAGATTCCTCCTTTTATTCGTAGACCTCCGGGCGGCTCCTTCCCACACCGCCCGTAAACGCCTGTATTTTATCGCAGGCGGCGGCGGACGTAAAATACCGATTCCGTATGGCTCCCATGCGCAAAACGCTTGACCGGCTGGTGCGGGCCCCCTCTTCCCTCTCGTTTTGCGCCACCCGGACGGCTTTTTTGTGTAAAAGGGCAAAATGGGACCCCGGGATTTCAGCAATGCGCCGATTCTATAACGAAAAAAGCATAGCTGCCATTCCGATTTTACATAGAAAGCCATGACACCCCCCGAAAAATCTGCTATACTGAAGCAAACAGCGCAGGAGACGAGGTGTGCACGGATGAACCTGGAACAGATCGAGAGCTTTCTGGTCCTGGCACAGCGGCTCAATTTTACGCAGGCGGCGAACGACCTGTTCATGGCGCAGCCTGCCCTGAGCCGGCTGATCGCGGCCCTGGAAAAGGAGCTGGAGGTCCAGCTCTTTCACCGCAATTCCCGGGGGGTGTCCCTCACCCCGGCGGGGGAGGCGTTCCTGCGGGAGTGCCCCGCCATTCTGGACGGCTACCGCCGCAGCGTCAGCGCCGCCCAGCTGGCCCAGAAGGGGTACGCGGGCACGCTCACCCTGGGCATCCTGCGGGATGCGTTTCATCCCGAGGCGGTGGACATCTATCAGGCCATGGAGCGGCGCTATCCCGAGGTACGCCTGCTCCTGCGGGAATACAGCCACTCCCAGCTGATCCGGCGCTTTTTGGACGGGGAGCTGGACGCCATTTTCAACTTCGGCTCCGAGGCGATGCCGCCGGAGGTGGAGAGCCTGGTGCTGCGCCGGGACCACCAGTGCGTGGTGGTCCCGCCCCACTCGCCCCTGGCCCTGGAGCGCAGCCTGCGGATGGAGGATCTGAAGGGGGAAAAGTTTATCGCCATGGCCCGCTCCGCCTCCCAGCCCGGACACGACTTTCTCTGGCGGATCACGGCGGAAGCCGGCTTCGTGCCGGAGATCGTGGCGGAGGTGGGCCATGTGCCCACCCTGCTGATGCTGGTGGCCTGCGGCCTGGGGATCAGTACCCTGACCAACGACTTCGAGTATCTGACCCGCGGCCGGGTGACCTTTGTCCCCCTGGTGGGCGTGCCGCTGTCCAGCCACAGCCTGAGCTGGCGGCGGGGCAGCGCCAATCCGTCCCTGCCCCTTTTGGTGGATACGGTGCGGGACTTCCTGGCGAAAAAATGAAGATTTCGTAAAAAAAGCGGAAGCCGGACGGCTTCCGCTTTTTTATCCACCGTATCTGTGTTATAATCAAACAACTTTCAGAGAAGCAAACCGGTTTTGGGAAGCCCGCGGCGTTTTATGCGGTAAACGGCCGCTTTGCACCGCTCAGGGAAAGGAGGGGGTCCGGATGGAAGCGCTGTTTGCCCTGCCCCAGCAGCGGATGGACGCGCTGACCGGTTGGCTGGCGGCCAACCCGCAGCTGTGCGGCTGGTTTACGTCCATCGTACGCTTTGTGTTCCCGGTACTGGCTCTGCTGATCCTTATCCGCTCCATCCGTTCCCTGCTGACGGTGCCCCATCTGCCGGAGGTGTGGGCCTACCTGACCCTGCCCAACGGGTCGGGGGAGCCCCTGACCCACTGGGAAAACATCCTGGGCCGGGGCGGCGCCTGCGACGTGGTGCTGAATTATCCGGTGGTCTCCCGCCAGCACGCCGCCCTGATCCGCCGCGAGGACGACACCTGGACGGTCCACGACCTGGGCTCCACCGGCGGCGTCACCGTCAACGGCGCGGCGGTGGAGGGCAGCGCCCCGGTGGCCTACGGAGACGTTCTGGGCCTGGGCGGGGTGGAGACCGTGCTGCTGCCCGTGTCTCCGGAGGAAAAGGCCCAGCGCCGCCACCGCCGCCGTGCCGCCAAGCCCGCCTCTCCCTGGCTGGGGCTGGTGCTGCTGACGGTGTTTCAGGTGCTGTGCGCGCTGCAGCTGATCCTCTCCGCCGGGGCGCAGGCCACGCTCAACCTTCCCGGCGCCTTTCTCTGCCTCTCGCTGGTGATGTGGCTCTACTTTCTCACCATGCGCCTGCTGCGGCGGGTGGGGTTCGAGATGGAGACCATCGCGTTCTTCCTGTCCACCCTGTCCCTGGCCATCACCGCCTCCTCCGCGCCGTCGGCGCTGTTCAAGCAATTTCTCGCCCTGCTGCTGGGCCTGGTCCTCTTCCTGATACTGGGCGTTTTTCTGCGGGATCTGGAGCGGGCCAAGCACATCCGCTGGCTCATGGCCGCCGCCGCGATCGGCCTGGTATCCGTCACCCTGGTGCTGGGATCCGCCCCTCAGTACGGCGCGGCCAACTGGATCCGGCTGGGCGCGCTCTCCCTCCAGCCCTCGGAGCTGGCCAAGATCTGCTATATCTTTGCCGGCTCGGCCACGCTGGAGCGGCTCTTCCGCAAGCGGAACCTGGGCCTGTTCATCGTCCTGACCGGCGTGTGCCTGGGCTGTCTGGCCCTGATGAGCGATTTCGGCACCGCCGCCATCTTTTTCGTAACCTTCCTGGTCATCGCCTATCTCCGCTCCGGTGATTTCGCCACCCTGTCCCTGATCACGGGCGGCGGCGTGTTCGCCGTGCTCACCATGCTCTCCCTCAAGCCCTATATCCTCCGGCGCTTTGCCACCTGGGGCCACGCCTGGGAGAACGCCTCCGCCGGGGGCTACCAGCAGACCCGCGCCATGTCGGCCGCCGCCTCCGGCGGTCTGGTGGGGGTGGGGCCCGGGGAGGGCTGGCTCCACCGGGTGGCCGCCGCGGATACCGATCTGGTCTTCGGTATGCTCTGTGAGGAGTGGGGCCTGATCATCGCGGCGCTGGCGGTGCTCTCCGTGTTCACACTGGCGGTCTTCGCCGTGCGCGCCTGCCGGGCGGGCCGGAGCAGCTTTTACACCATCGCCGCCTGCGCCGCCACCTCCATGATGGTCTTTCAAACCTGCCTGAACGTGTTCGGCGCGGTGGACCTGCTGCCCCTCACCGGGGTCACGTTTCCCTTCGTGTCCAACGGCGGATCGTCCATGCTGGCTTCCTGGGGCCTGCTGGCCTTTCTGAAAGCCACCGACACCCGCCAGAACGCCAGCTTTGCCATCCGCCTGCCTTCCCGGCGGGAGGACCGCCGGGGTGCGGCGCTGGCCCCCCGGGACACGGAGGGCTGGGAACAGGAGGCGGATGATGAAGAAGATTGAACGCCGGGCCCTGTTGTGCCTGCTCCTGGCCGCCGCCCTGATCGCGGGGCTGGCGCTGTATGTGGGGCGCTGGGCGCTGAACGGCGGGCGCTGGGCCTCCTACGCCGCCAACCGGCATCTGTTCAACTCCAGCGGGGAGCTGGCCGTGGGCCGGGTGCTGGACCGGGACGACGACGTGCTCTCCTGGGTGGACGGCGCCGGGCGGCGCGCCTACTACGAAAACGCCACGGTACGGAAAGCCACCCTCCATGCAGTGGGGGACCGGGGCGGCAACATCGGCACCGGCGCCCTGACCGCCTTTGCCGACCGGCTTTCGGGCTACAACCTGCTCACCGGAGCCTACTCCCCCCTGGGCCGGGGCAACGACCTGTACCTGACCCTGGACGCCCGGCTCAACTACATCGCCTATCAGGCGCTGGGCGGGCGCAAGGGGGCCGTGGGCGTGTACAACTATCAGACGGGGGAAGTCCTGTGCATGGTCTCCGCCCCCTCCTTCGATCCCCTGGATCCCCCGGAGCATGTGGAGGACGATCCCGCCTACGACGGAGTCTATCTCAACCGCTTCCTGTCCGGTACGTTTGTGCCCGGCTCGGTGTATAAGACCATTACTCTGGCCGCGGCCATTGAGAACATTCCCGATCTCTTCACGCGCACCTGGACCTGTACCGGCTCCACCGACGTGGCGGGTGAGGCCGTCACCTGTCCTCACGCGCACGGGGAGCTGGATATCTACGCAGCGCTCTCCAGCTCCTGCAACGGAGTGTTCGCCCTTCTGGCCGCCGAGCTGGGGGACGCGGTGCTGGAGGCTTACACCCGGCAGGCGGGCCTGACGGCGCGCTATTCCGTCAGCGGCCTGAATACCGCCGCCGGGAGCTTTGCCTTCAGCGGCCTTTCGCAGGGGGCGCTGGGCTGGGCCGGCGTGGGGCAGGGGGACGACCTGGTCAACCCCTGCGCGCTGATGGTCTACATGGGAGCCATCGCAAACGGGGGAAGCGCGGCGGCGCCCCAGCTCGTCCTCAAGACGGAAAACGCCCTGGGACTGCCCTCCGGCTTCTACCGCAGAAAGAGCACTGGCACCCTGGTCGCCCCAGCCACAGCGGCCACCCTGGCCGAGATGATGCACCGCAACGTGACCGAGACCTATGGGGCCGGCCGCTTCCCCAATATGGACGTGTGCGCCAAGAGCGGTACGGCGGAAGTGGGTGGCGGCAACCCCCACGCCTGGTTCGCCGGATTCCTGCGGGGGACGGATACGCCCTACGCCTTTGTGGTGCTGGTGGAAAACGGCGGCTCCGGCGCGGATACGGCGGGCTCCGTGGCCGCCCAGGTGCTGGACGCGCTGGTCAACGGGTATTGACCCTTTCCCGGCCGGCTCCGCTTGCCCTCAAAAACGGGACCAACCCGAAGGTTGGTCCCGTTTCTCGTTTTCGGTCTGTGCCGCCGGGAAAGGGCGTTTACTTGCGCCCGCCCCTGCGGGAATTGCGCCGCTCCGCCTGGCGCAGCTCGGACAGCTTGCTGTCTGAAGAGGCCATGAACTGCTTGAGCCGGTCCTCAAAGGTGGCCGGCTCCGCCGGAGCGCTCTTGCCGCGGAAGCCGCCGCCGCTCTGGCCCGCCGGGCGGCCCATGGGGCGGCCCTGACCCGCCGGACGGGGCGGGGGATCCATTGCCTTTTTGATGGAGAGGTTGATGCGGCCGTTTTCGTCGATGCCGATGACCTTGACTTTGACCTGCTGCCCTTCCTTAAGATGATCCTTTACATCATTTACGTAGGAGTAGGCGATCTCAGAGATATGCACCAAACCCGACCTGCCCTCCGGCAGGGCGACGAAAGCGCCGAACTTTGTGATGCCTGTGACCTTCCCCTCTACAACCGAACCAACACCGAACTCCATCTGACAGACATATCCTCCTTATCAATCTGCGCGGGGTAAACGCACTAATTGGTGAAATAGAAGACATACTCGCCCGGCTCCACCAGCCCCAGCTTGCTGCGGGCGATATCAGCCTGCCGCTGGGGGTCGCCGCTGTTTTCCACGGCGTCTGCCAAGTCGGCGTTGACCTGCTTCTGGGCGGCTACCTCCGCCTGGGCCTGCGTCAGGTCGGACTGAGCCTGCTGAATCTGCCCCCGCAGGTTCAACAGGGCGCTTGCCACGCCGATAAGCAGGGCCAGGACCACCAGCTTGGTCAGGATGGACGCTTTTTTGGTTTTCATGGCCCTTCCCTCCTGCCGCCGCGTCGGCATTTTGCCGGTGCGCTTCTTCCATTTCCCTAGATATCAGCTTTATTTTATACCACTTGCGCCGATAATGGAAGGTTTTTTTTGCTCTTTTTCCGATTTTTTTGCATAGACGTCCTGCGGCCACAACCGGTAGTGTGGCCAGGCGCCACAACACCCCCAGAAAATCCGCCAGCAGGTAGCCCAGCTTGAGGGCCCAGCGGCTGAGCAGCAAGAAGTAGACCGTAGCGCCCCCCAACACGCCCAAGACCAGGTAGATGCGCACCGCCCCGTCTCCGGCGGCGACGGCATAGACGAACAGGGCCGCGGTGACCGCCAGCCAGAACACCAAATCCAGCAGGGCGCCCAGCAGCTTCAGGGGGATGCGGACGCGGAGGATGCGGAAAAAGTCGTACAGCAGCCCCACCGCCGCTCCCAGCAGCAGCGCTCCGGCCAGCAGGGCAGCCTGGGCGGAGACCGAGATCTCCATCTCAGCGGAACAGGCGGGCCAGCAGGCCCCCGGCCTTTTCCCGGCCGGAATCCTCGTACGTCAGGGAATCGATGTCCCCCTCCACCTTCAGGTCTCCCCCGTCCAGGCTCAGCTTTTCGATGTGCAGCCCCTGGCCCCGGACGATCAGGGTGCCCCGGCTGGTGTACATGACGATGGTATTCTCGTCGAAGCTCTCCACTTCCTCCACGCCGGAGACGGAAAGCTGCTCCCGCTCTTCCAAAACGATGTGATGGGCCGCCTCGGCCCGGGTCCTGTTCTCCTCATACGGCATTCGGATGACCCCACCTTTCCCGTTATGATCTCATTGATGTATATGGGACAGGGGGGCAGGATATTACGCCTGCTGCCGGGGCAGGGCGCGGAGCAGCGGCTTTGCCAGCAGCGCGGCGGCCGCGATCTTCACCGCGTCGCCGGGCAGGTAAACCAGCATGCCCGCCCAAAGCACGGCGGACAGGGACATGCCCCGGCCCAGGTAGCCGTTGAAAATAAGGTACATGTAGGGGATGCCCACCAGGTAAAGCACGCCGTCCCCCGCCGCGCAGGCCAGCGCCGTCCGCCAGGGCCGCGTTCCGTCTCCCGCCAGCTTTCCCATGACCCAGGCCGCCGGAATAAGCCCCAGCAGAAAGCCGAAGCTGGGCTGAAACACATATCCCGGACCGCCGCCCTGGGTAAACACCGGCAGGCCCGCCAATCCCAGCGCCACGTAAACGATCTGGGACAGGGCGCCCCACCTGGGCCCCAACAGCAGGGCCGCCATGGCGGTAAAGAAAAACTGCAGGGTGATGGACATGGCCCCTGCCGGAAGGCGCAGGAAGGCGCCTACGGCGGTCAGCGCGGCAAACAGGGCGCACAGGATCAGCATACGGGTATGGTTCCTCATTTTCATCCCTCCATTGTAAACCTTTTTTATATTTTAGTTTACATTTCGTCAATTGTAAACTGTCACTTCCGATAAGTTGACAGGACCCGGTTTCTCTGATACGATACAAAAAAACGAAAGGAGGCGGCGCTGTGCTGCGGGATCAGGTGCTGGCGCTGCTGAAGGCGGGGGATGCTCCCTGCTCCGGCGAGGGAATGAGCCGAACGCTGGGGGTAAGCCGGGCGGCGGTGTGGAAGGCCGTGGAGGCGCTGCGGCAGGAGGGCTACGTCATTTCCTCCGCGCCCCACCGCGGCTACCGGCTGGAGGACTCTCCGGACCTGCTCTCGCCCGGGGAACTGGCCGGGGCGCTGGCCGGCCGGACCGTGGGGGCGGCGCTGCTCTGTCTGGACACGGTAGATTCCACCAACAATGAGCTCAAGCGCCGCGCCGACACCGCCCCCGACGGCCTGGCGGTGCTGGCGCAGGAACAGACCGGGGGCCGGGGGCGGCTGGGCCGCTCGTTCGTCTCTCCCGCCGGAAAGGGGCTCTACCTCTCCGTGCTGCTGCGGCCCCAATGCGTGCTGGCCGACGCGGGGATGCTCACGGCCTGGACGGCGGTGGCGGTCTGCCGGGCGCTGGAACGCTGCTGCGGCGTCCGCGCCGGGATCAAGTGGCCCAACGACATCGTGCTGGAGGGCAGAAAGCTCTGCGGCATCCTCACGGAACTGGAGCTGGAGGCAGAGACCGCCGCCCTGCGGCATGTGATCGTGGGCGTGGGGATCAACGTGAGCCAGGACGCGGCCGACTTCGGCCCGGAGGTGGCCCCGGTCGCCATCTCCCTGGCCCAGGCCCTGGGGCAGGCCCCCCGCCGCTCCCAACTGGCGGCAGAGGTGCTCTCCGCCCTGGATGACCTGTACCGGGCCTTTCCGGCGCAAAAGGCGGACTACCTGGCGCGCTACCGCGCGCTGTGCGTGACGGCGGGGCGAGCGGTCCGGGTACTGCGTCCCGGCCAGGTCCGCACGGGGACCGCCGAAGCAGTGAACGAGGATTTTGCGCTGCTGGTCCGCTGGGACAACGGGGAGCAAGAGGCGCTTTCCTCCGGCGAGGTCTCCGTCCGGGGCCTTTTGGGCTATGAATAGGGCCGGAAGGACTTGAGGCATCACCGCACAATTCCCCACGCACGTCTTGGCGGCCAATTTGCCCCACAAATGCGTTGCAAAACCTTGCAATACAAAAAGTATTCCTGCGGTTTCGCGCCTTTTTGCGGCACAAATTTTCGCGCCGATCCGCACGTGTTGAATGATGCGGTAATGCCTTGACATTTTTGATCCGTTCGCTATAATAGGACAATATATGTGTCTTGACACATATATTGTCCTATTGACTTCAGATCGGAAATGAGGGATCGCCATGGGAACCTGGAAGTCTTTTCTGCAGCGAAAAAATGTGGTCGTCTCCGCCAGGCGGTACGGCGTGGATGCTCTGGGGGCGATGGCGCAGGGCCTGTTTGCGTCCCTGCTCATCGGCACCATTTTGGATACCCTGGGCGGCCAGCTGGGGGCCGTCTGGCTGGTGGAGATCGGCGCGTTTGCCAAGGCGGTGTCCGGTCCGGCCATGGCCATCTCCATCGGCTTTGCCCTTCAGGCCCCGCCGCTGGTGCTCTTTTCGCTGGCGGCGGTAGGCTGGGCGGCCAATGCGCTGGGGGGCGCCGGTGGGCCGCTGGCCGTGCTGGCGGTGAGCGTAACGGCCTGCGAGCTGGGAAAGCTGGTCTCCAAGGAGACGCCGGTGGACATCCTCGTCACCCCCCTGGTCACCATCCTCTCAGGCGCGGGTCTTTCCATGCTCATCGCCGCCCCCATCGGCGCGCTCGCCCTTGCCCTGGGGCAGCTCATCATGTGGGCCACCGAGCTGCAGCCGTTCCTGATGGGGATCGTCGTATCGGTGCTGGTGGGCATTTTTCTTACCCTGCCCATCTCCTCCGCCGCCATCTGCCACGCCCTGAGCCTCACCGGCCTGGCGGGGGGCGCCGCCGTGGCGGGGTGCTGCGCCCAGATGGTGGGCTTTGCGGTCCTCTCCTTTCGGGAAAACCGCTGGGGCGGCCTGGTGAGTCAGGGACTGGGCACCTCCATGCTCCAGATGGGCAATATCGTCCGCAATCCCCGCATCTGGCTGCCCGCCATTCTGACCTCCGCCGTGACCGGCCCCATCGCCACCTGCCTTTTCCATCTGGAGATGAACGGCCCCGCCATTTCCTCGGGCATGGGGACCTGCGGTCTGGTAGGCCAGATCGGCGTCTACTCCGGCTGGGTGGCCGGCGGGCGGGCGATCACCCTGCTTGACTGGGCGGGACTGCTCCTGATCAGCGTTCTTCTGCCCGCCGTGGTCTGCTGGGGCTTCGGCCTGTTGTTCCGAAAGATCGGCTGGATCCGCGAGGGGGACCTGACGCTGAACTGACTGCGGTCCCTTTGGAACCCCCGGCCGTTTCTCCATTTCAGTTGCAAAGCGCCTGCGCCGGTGGACCTTAGGTCCACCGGCGCAGGCGTTTCAATCAATCGTTCCAAAATCCCGGAAGGGGAAGAACACCAGCTCCGCCTTGCCCAGCACATAGCGCTCGTCCACCGTGCCAAGGGTCACGTCCCGGCTGTCGTTGGAGCCGTTGCGGTTGTCCCCCATGACAAAGAGGGAACCCTCCGGTACCGTAACGCAGGCGCTGTTTTCATACCAGGGCTCCCGCATGGCCTCCTTGAGGTAGGGCTCGTCCAGCGCCTGTCCATCCACATAGACCGCCCCGGCGTCATAGTCGATCTCCACCGTCTGCCCGCCGACAGCCACTACCCGCTTGACGATGGGTCCGTCGGCGGCGTCAAATTTCTTGGTAAGCACGATCACATCCCCGGCCTCCGGCGCATAGCCGATGCTGCGCACCAGCATCAGATCCCCGTGCCGGAGGGTCGGCTCCATGGAGTGGCCGTCCACCGGGGTAATGCGCCCCAGAAAGGTAAACACCAGCACGATGGCCACCAGCGCCCAGATCAGCACCTGGAGCCACTCGTAGCCCTCCTGTGCAACGCTGCCCTGCTTTTGTTCTGCCGCCATGGCGGTCCTCCTTTGCTGTTCGGAAAAACAGGCGCCCCGGTGCTTACCAGGGCGCCTGCTGCGGTTTTGGGCGGTTCTGCGCCGCCGCCCGGTCCCGGGCGCCGCGCGCTTCCGGATCACGCTCCGGCCGCAAACAGGCGGCGTTTCGCGCCCCCTCGGCGTGCGCTCATCCGCTCCGGTCTTATCTGCCCTGTTCACAGCCTGCGTGCTTCTTATTTCGCGTACTCGATGACCTTGGTCTCCCGGATCATGTTGACCTTGATCTGTCCGGGATACTCCAGTTCTTCCTCAATTTTTTTGGCAATGTCCCGGGCCAGGAGCACCATCTGATCCTCGCTGACCTTGTCGGGGGCCACCATGATGCGGACCTCACGGCCGGCCTGGATGGCGAAGGACTTCTCCACGCCGGGGAAGGAGGAGGTGACCTCCTCCAGCTTCTCCAGGCGCTTGATATAGTTTTCCAGGTTCTCTCTCCGTGCGCCGGGGCGGGCGGCGGAGATCGCGTCGGCCGCCTGGACCAGGCAGGCCACGATGGTGCGGGGCTCCACATCGTTGTGGTGGGCCTCGATGGCATGGACGATGTCCTCGTTCTCCCGGTACTTCCGGGCCAGCTCCACGCCGATCTGCACGTGGGAGCCTTCCACCTCATGGTCGATGGACTTGCCCAGATCGTGGAGCAGGCCCGCCCGCTTGGCGGCGGTCACGTCGGCCCCGATCTCGGCGGCCAGCAGGCCGGCCAGATGGGAGACCTCGATGGAGTGGTTGAGCACATTCTGGCCGTAGCTGGTGCGGTAGCGCTGGCGTCCCAGCAGCTTCACGAGCTCCGGGTGCAGGCCGTGGACGTTGGTCTCAAACACGGCGCGCTCGCCCTCGGCCTTGATGGTGGCGTCCACCTCCCGCTTTGCCTTCTCCACCATCTCCTCGATGCGGGCGGGATGGATGCGTCCGTCCTGAATCAGCTTCTCCAGGGCGATGCGGGCGATCTCCCGGCGGACCGGGTCGAAGCAGGAGACGGTAATGGCCTCCGGCGTGTCGTCAATGATCAGGTCCACGCCGGTCATGGTCTCCAGCGTGCGGATGTTGCGGCCCTCGCGGCCGATGATGCGGCCCTTCATCTCGTCATTGGGCAGGGGTACCACAGAGACGGTGGCTTCCGCCACGTGATCGGCGGCGCAGCGCTGGATGGCGAGGGACAGGATCTCCCGGGCCTTGGTGTCGGCCTCTTCTTTGAACTGGGCCTCGATCTCCCGCACCTTCATGGCGGACTCGTGCGTCACGTCGTCGGCCAGCTGGCGGATCAGGTAGTTCTTGGCCTCCTCGGCGGTAAAGCCGGAGATGCGCTCCAGCACCTCCATCTGCGTCTTCTTGAGGGTGGCGACCTCTTCCCGGGCGGTCTCCAGCTCGGCCAGCTTGTTTTGCAGGGTCTCTTCCTTTTTTTCGATGTTGTCGGTCTTGCGGTCCAGGGTCTCTTCCTTCTGCTGGAGCCTGCGCTCCTGCTTCTGCAGGTCGGCCCGGCGTTCCTTGACCTCCCGCTCGTACTCGTTGCGGGCCTGCAGGATCTCCTCCTTGGCCTCTACCAGCGCCTCCCGCTTCTTGCTCTCGGCGCTCTTGATGGATTCGTTGATGATGCGCTTGGCCTCTTCCTCCGCGCTGGAGATCTCTTTTTCTGCGACCTTCTTACGGTATTGGACGCCAACCACAAAAAACAGGACAGCCGCGACCACGAAGCAAATCACGCCCGTCAGGATATACGGCAGCATGAGTTGGGAATACACCTCCGTTTTCAGATTTTCTTTTATCGTAGGATCGTAATCAAATGATGCACGCGGATCGGAACGGCTCGTCCATCCGCACAAAATTTGAAGCGCTTACCCCTCGCGCTTCAAAATATTACACCAAATCTATTTTAAGTCGCCGATGCTTTCCTGTCAAGAAGATTCGCGTACGGAAGAATACAAAAGGTGTAAGAGTACAATACATATTGGACAGTCGAATAAAAAGGATGAAGGAAATGGCCTCATCGGATAAAGTTGAGTTACCACACAACAACTTGATGAGAGGGGGCCATATCCTTCATGAGCAAGCGTATAGCACAAGACATGGCGTATCGGCAATCCCTGATGAAATACGCGGAGAACTACGGGGTCAGCCGCGCCAGCCGGAAGTACAACAAGAGCCGGTCGTACATCTGCTTCTGGAAGACCCGCTGGGATGGAACAGCAGTCTCTTTAGCCTGCCGATCCCGGCGGCCCCATAGTCATCCAAACCAACACACCCAGGCAGAACTGAAGCTGATCCGGGATATGCGCCGCCGTAATCCCGAACTGGGCATGGTGGAACTGTGGCACCGTCTGCGGCTCAGAGGCTACACCCGCTGTCCAGAGAGCCTGTTCCGGGTCATGCGCAAGCTGGGGCAGGCCGAGAAGAAACCAGTCTACAAGCCAAAGCCCTATGAGCAGATAACGTATCCAGGGCAACGGGTACCGGTAGATGTGAAGGTAGTCCCACGTTGTTGTATCGCCAACCCGGAACTGCGTTTGTACCAGTACACCGCCATTGACGAGTTCACACGTCTGCGCTTTCTGGCTGCCTACCCGGAGCAGTCCACTTATTCCTCTGCCGATTTCCTGAAAAAGTTGCGGAAGTGGTATGCCTGCCGAGGCATCCGGGTGGAGTGTGTCCAGACAGGCAATGGTTTTGAGTTCACCAACCGCTTTTCCAACAGCAAGCGGCACCTACCCACCCTGTTTGAAGCTGCCGCCGCTAAACCAGGCATCCGGCACAAACTCATCCGTCCTTATACACCCCGCCACAACGGCAAGGCGGAACGCAGCCACCGGGAGGATCAGAAACGGTTTTACTCCTGCCACAACTTTTACTCGCTGTATGACTTCGCCAAACAACTTGCTGTCCACAACCGCCGCTCCATCAACTTCCCCATGAGGCCCCTTCACTGGCTTTCTCCTATTGACTTCACCGTCCAATATGTTTGACAAACCTACATTTGGACATTTCCGCGGCGGAAGCAAAAAACAGCGCCCGGCCTTAGGCCGGGCGCTGAGCGTGCTTTCGTCATCCGTAGAAGGCATGGCCGCCGATGACCGCCACGCAGGTCTTGTTGCGGGAGGCCCAGCAGCTTTTGCCCACGCCGTTGAACCAATAGGCGTTGGGCACGACCACGGCGCCCTCCAGGCAGAGCTTGGCGGCGGCGACGCTTTCGGCGTTGGGGGTCTTCTCCATGCAGCCGGTCTTTTCCGGGTAGAACTGGCCCGGCTGATAGACCACGTCGTACAGCGTACCGGGGAAGGAGGGGTGGGCCACCCGGTTGAGCAGCACGTTCCCCACGGCGATCCGGCCCTCCATAGGCTGGTTTCCGCTCTCGTTGTAGATGATGTGGGAGAGCAGAAAGACGGCGTCGGCATCGTAAAATTCCGCGCCGGAGACCGGAAGCACGGCCCCGGCGGTGGAGATCTGGATCGCTCCGTCCCAGGTCAGCGCGGCGCCCAGGGCCTGGGCCAGCGTGCGGGCCGGGACCAGCGTACATACGGCACCGCCGTTTTCGTCATAGCCGACCTGCACGCCGCCGGCGATGTAAAGATACCGGCCGTTGACACACAGGTACAGGTCGCCTGGCTTGGCGGTCAGTTCCAGTCCCTCGTCCCGGAGCACCGCGCGGCCGTTCTCCCAGCTCGCCGTCACAGTGGGACGGATCACCTGGGCCAGGGCGGGCAGGGATACATAGGTCACATGCTCGATGACGGCGGTGTAGGCGTGCTCGTAGAGCGCGCCGTCGACGTAGATCTGGGGTACGGATGGCTCTGCGGAGGCGGCTTCCCCGGCGGCCAGAGCCGGGCCGGAAACGCCGGCCAGGGCGGCCAGGCAGAGCAGCAGAGCCAAAAGCTGTTTGCGCATGGGAATCACTCCTTACGGCAGACAGTTGTTTCCAACCGATATTTTTTGTTACTATATTGTAATCTATTTGGAAACAAAATGCAACCCCCGGGCGTAAAGCCGCCTTTTTCCCCTGATTGTACGGGGATTACCCCCGAATCATGGCCCGCAAGTCGAAAACACGCTTGCCCGCACGGCGGCGGTCGTTGCTGCATCCCTGGGCGTTGCTGCGATAGGCATGCCGTGAAATAAACCCGGCGGAGTCCTGCCGAAAAAGCGGGCTGGGAGCGCACTGTGCGCGTATTATGCGCACTCCAGATAAAGCCACACCAGATGGATGGTATGCTTCATGCCGTCGAAATGGGTGCGCGCCCCGCGGGATGTGATCCCGCGGGGACCCCGTGCCTTGCATCCGCCCGGCGAGAGTGAATCCCGCCGGGCTGCGCGCCTGACGGCGCGATGGAGCGCACTGTGCGCGCCTTATGCGCACTCCAGATAAAGCCACACCAGATGGATGGTATGCTTCATGCCGTCGAAATGGGTGCGCTCCATGCCATGGGAGGCGTGGACGCCGGGGCCGATGAGGGCGCCCCGGGTGTCGTTGCCCGCCTTCCAGAAAGCGGCCACGTCGGAGCCGTAATGCGGATAAATATCCACGGCGTAGTCCACGCCGTTGGCGCGGGCCAGCTCCACCAGCCGGGACACCATACCGTAGTCATAGGGGCCGTTGTTGTCCTTGGCGCAGATGGACACCTGGTACTCCGTGCAGTTCAGGTCCTCCCCGACGCACCCCATGTCTACCGCCAGCAGCTCGTCCACCGCCGGCATGACGCAGCCGCCGTGACCGACCTCCTCGTGTACAGTGAAGCAGAGCTCCGTGTCGTACCGGGGGGCGGCTCCCGTATCCCGCAGGAGCTTGAGCAGCGTGAGCAGGCACGCGGCGCTGCCCTTATCGTCGATGAAGCGGGACTTTAAAAAGCCGCTGCCGGTGACCTGGGTTTTGGGGTCGAAGCACACAAAATCCCCGGCGCAGATGCCCAGCGCCTCCACGCCGGCCTTGTCCCGCACCGGTTCGTCGATGCGCACCGCCAAATTCTTTTCGTCCCGGGGACGGGTCAGCACGTCGTCGAATACGTGCGCCGCCGGAGAGAGGGAGAGGATGGTGCCGGTATACATCCGCCCGTCCCGGGTGTAGATGCGGCAGTATTCCCCGTCCAGGGTGGGCAGGATCGGCCCGCCGATTTTGGTGATCATCAGCATGCCGTCGGCGGTGATGGAGCGCACCATCAGCCCCAGCGTGTCGATGTGGGCGCACAGGCCGACCGTTTTCCCGCGCTCCCGCCCACGCACGGAGAGGATCACGTTGCCCTTGTTGGTGCGCCGCACAGGATAGCCCAGCTCTTCCGCGATCTGTTCCACCACCGCGGCGGCCTGCTGCGTAAAGCCGCTGGGGCTGTCGGCGGCGAGCAGGCGGCGGGCGGTGTTCATGAGAAACTCCCTGCAGTCTTCCAGATGCATTTGCATTGACTCCTTATTTGTAGTATGATATCCCAATCATAGCCCGGCCGGGCCGAAATTACAAGCGGGAGCGCGAGAAACATGGCGGAAGAAAAGACCAACGTGATGCGGCTGTTAGACCAGAAGAAGGTCCCCTATATCCCCCACTATTACGCCTGTCCCGACGGGGCGGTGGACGGGGTCTCGGTGGCGGCCCGGATCGGCAAGGATGCCGGCGCCGTGTTCAAGACCCTGGTGACCCAGGGGGCCACGGGGAAGTATTACGTGTTTGTGGTGCCGGTGCTGAGCGAGCTGGATCGGAAGGCGGCGGCCCGGGCGGTGCGGGAGAAATCCATCGAGATGATCCGGCAGGCCCAGCTGCTTCCGCTGACCGGATACGTCCACGGGGGCTGTTCCCCGCTGGGGATGAAAAAGCAGTTTACCACCGTGCTGGACGAGAGCGCCCGGGGACGGGAGAGCATGACGGTAAGCGCCGGGCGCATCGGCGCCCAGGTGGAGCTGGCGCCGGGCGACCTGTGCCGCCTGAGCCGGGGCAGCTTCGCCCCGGTGGGGAAATAAACGCCCGGGGGAACTTTTTGCGCCCCGGTCCGTCTGATGTAACATGGCCGGGTAAGCCCGGTAGTTTGAACGACAAGGAGAATGCAGAATATGAACCAAAAGCTTCCCGCACTGGCGTTGGCCGTGACCCTGACCGGCGCCCTGTCCATCGGCGCCCTGGCCGGTGAGCCCGAGCGGCTCATTTCCCCCAAGCCCACGGCCTGCGCTGGCGCCATTACCGTCAACGGACAGGCGCTGGACACCGCCGGGGTCCCCGCCGTGTCCGGCCAGGGGCTGCTGCCCATGCGCCTGGTGGCCGAGTCCGATCACGGCTCCGCCGCCTGGTACGAAGAGGAGAATACCGGCGCGTTTTATCTGGACGGGAACGTGATCAGCGTGGATTTTGCCACCGGATCGGTCACCGTCAACGACACGGCGGCCGAAGGCGTGACCGCCCGGGTGGTGCAGGGCGTCACCTTCCTGCCCGCCGCGCTTCTGGAGGGGCTGGAGGGGTACACGGTGGAAGCCGCGGAAGACGGCCTTGCCATCACCACCCCCAACAACGCGCCGCTGGTGAAGCTGGCCTATCAGATCATGGATGCGTCGGGCATGGGCTACGGCATGAAGACCGACGCGCAGGGGATGGCCGAGACCTACGGCCTGCCCGCCGACGCCTTTGAGCAGGCTGTCGGCTTCTTCCCCATGATGGTCAGCCCCGACACCCTGGTTCTCGGCAAACTGGCCGAGGGCGCCGACACGCAGGCCGTCAAGACCGCTCTGGAGGCCTACCGCCAGAGCCAGGAGGACACGTTCTCCTGGTACCTGTCCCAGAATCTGCCCAAGGTGCAGGACGCCCGCCTGCTGGTGCAGGACGGGTATGTGCTTTTCCTGATCGCGGAGAACGCCGACGCCGGCGAGGCAGCCTTTACCGCCGCTCTGGCCGCGCTGGACTGACTTGCGCCCCCATACCGGCCGGCTCCGCCCCGGGCGCTCCTGCGGGAGGGGTCTTCGGCAGCCTGGGGAGTTGTCCGCTTCTGGCGGACAACTCCTGCGTGCGGCGAGCCGGCGCTTCCAGAGACTCAGAAGAGGCTCCCCGGACGGCCCAAGCCGTCCGGGGAGCCTCTTCTGTCCGGGTCAATACCGGTCCACCCAGCCGGAGATCAGCGGGGTGGGCACCAGCCACATGAACAGGAATACCAGCAGGTTGGAAGGAGACAGCGAGGAGTAGGCCCCCACGGAGGTGAGATAGAAGGCCAGCAGCACGCCGACAGCCGCGCCGACGCAGGCGAGCACCGCGGAGCAGCGCACGGCCCGGCGCAGCCGGGCGGCCCCCACCACTGCCTCCGAATAGGGCCCCAGGCCCTCCCGGCAGAGGACGGCGGTCAGGATATCGCTGTGGGACTGCTCCGCTCCGGACAGCTCCCGCCGCCGCTCCACCGCCGGGAACTCCATCTTCTCCACCGGCAGCTTGAAGCGCTGGCGGAGCATGGCGGGGATCAGGTTGAAGTCCCGGGTGGCCAGCACGGGGGTGATCCGGTTGCGGATCAGGGCGTTGAGGGAGGGCTCGATCAGCCCGTGAAGCGAGTAGTTGAGGGCAAAAATACCCGCCAGCTCCCCGTCAAGCGCGCAAAAGACGGCGTTTTTTACATTGAGGCCCTGAGGCAGCTCCACGTCCATCAGGTGCATGAAGGCGGAGGAGCCCACCAGCACCTGTTCCCCGCGGATGAGCGCCCCCGCGCCCCCTTCGTAGCAGCACAGGTCCTGGGCGCGGCGGTAGACACAGCCCTGGGAGCGGAGCAGGTCGTGAAAGATTTTGTCCAGCCCGCTGCCCGAATCCCGGATCAGGGTGGCGGTGGCGGAGACCACCTTGTCTACGGAAAAGTCCCCGAAGACCTTGATGCCGTTCAGAGAGACGCAGCCGGGCGGGAAAAGATCGGCGTCGGTGAGCAGGATGCCGCTGCCCGCGCCCGTGCTGGTGACCGCGTCCCATCCGGCGATGGCGGCCCCGGACTTGGACAGGCGGCGGGAGAGCTTATGCCACGGCGTGCCAAAGCACAGGGCCCCCGAAAAGGAGGAGGCCGACGCCAGGGTGGCGGAGAGGCACCACAGCAGCCGCTCCGGCGCGCCCATGCCCACGGAGGCCACCAGGGAGAGCACCAGGCAGGCCACAAACAGCAGCGGGCAGAAGCGGTGGAAGATGCGCTCGGCTCCGTCGGCGGCCTGCATCTGGCGGCCGAAGCCGATGGGCGCGCCCGACCACTTGGAATAGGTATCCCGTCCGTTCCATTTCCCCTCGTCCAGGGTGACCAGATAGGGCTCGGACGCGGAGGCCGCCGTGCGGCAGGCCAGCCGCTGTCCCCGCCGCTTGAGCCAAGTGCCCCGCAGCAGGAACGCCACCGCCAGCGCGGCGGCGGCGCAGTAAGGCAGCTGCCCGTCCCGGGGGTCCAGCTGCGGAAGGGTGAGCGCGTCGGCCAGCGTGGCGGCGCAGGAAAACACCAGCAGCGTATCCATGCCCAGCTCCAGCCGGAAGAGCCGGAACAGCCCCCGGGCCAGCACATCCACCCCCAGCAGCAGCACCAGCACCAGCAGCCCGGCCAGGGCCAGCGTCTGGAGGCGTGGGGTCAGCGGAGCGGGCAGGGGCAGGGGGAACAGGGGGGCCAGGGTCAGGTAGAGCATCGGCAGGCAGAGCAAAAAGGCCAGTACGCTCCGCACACGCAGGGATTTGAGCCCTTTGTGGTAACGGCGGGCCAGGTCCGCCGGGGGCAGGTCGGGGGCGGGCGGCGGCGCACGGCGCTTCCGGCGCTCCCGCCGCGCCTGCTCCGGCGCCTCCTCGTCGGTGCCTGGGATATACCGCTCGGCCCGGCGGACGGCCTCGTCCTGCTCGGCGCCCTCCTCCTCAAACATATGCCCCGCGTAATCGTCCGCCTTCTGCATCAGACGGTTGAGCCCCTCCGCAATGGGGTTGTCCGAGGCCGGGGCGGGCACTTCGGCCCCGGGCGGCGCTTCCGCCCCCGCCGGCTCCTCCGGCGGGGGGGCGGCGGCGGGGAACTTCACCACCTTTTCCTCCGGCGGCGCCGGAGCGGGCGCGGGGGCGCCGGGGAAGGAGACTACCTTGCCGGGCCTGCGCCCGGTGGGGGCGGGGGAGGCGGCGGAGGGGACGGTGGGAAAAGGGATGGTGTCGTCGCCCACGGGGCGCTTGCCCCGCCCGGCGCCGAACTCCGCCATGATCTCCTCCAGGGAAAACGTCTCTTCCCCGCTGGAGGGGCCTTTATTCAGTTCGTCGTCCCGGTCCTTTGCCATGTGTCATATCACCCGTTATTCCAGTCCGGTTCCAGCCGTGGGTGCACGGCGGAGGCGGACGTGAAGATCATCGTCAGAGCATCCTCTGGCGCACGGCTTCGTATAAAAGGATGGCCGCCGCCGCAGAGGCGTTGAGCGAATTCAGCTTTCCCCGCATGGGGATCCGCACCAGAAAATCACAGTTTTCACCCACCAGACGCCCCATGCCGGAGCCCTCGCTGCCGATGACGATGGCGGCGGGACCCTTCAGGTCGGCCTCGTACAGCAGCCGGTCCCCGCCGGCGTCGGTGCCGAAGACCCAGACGCCCTCGTCCTTGAGCTGACGGAGCAGAGCGGGCAGATTGGCCACCCGTGCCACTGGAACATGGGAGACCGCCCCGGCGGAGGTCTTGGCCACCACGGCGGTGAGTCCCGCGCTGCGGCGCTTGGGGATGATGACCCCGTGGGCCCCCGCGCACTCGGCGGTGCGGATCACCGCGCCCAGGTTGTGGGGATCGGAGAGCTCGTCGCACACCACGATCAGGGGCGGCTCGCCCTTTTCACGCGCCGCGTTCAGAATATCGTCCACACTGGCATACTCCCGCACGGCCGCCAGGGCGATCACGCCCTGGTGGGCGTGCGTGCGGCTCATGCCGTCCAGCTTGCGGCGGTCGGCCTCCACCACCACGATGCCCTTGTCCCGGGCCGTGGACGCAATATGCCCCAGAGCGGCGTCGGTCTCGCCGCGGGCCAGATAGATCTTGTCGATGCTGGTACCGGCCCGGAGGGCCTCCAGCACGGCGTTGCGCCCTTCGATGATGCCGTCGGCCTCGGCCTGGGCCTCCATCCTGCGCTCCTTCATGGCTTGTCCCGCCTTTCCCCGTGTGATAACGGCAACAGTATACCACAAGACGGCGTACAGAAAAAGCCAAAAATGCGCCTGTAACAGAAAAGCAAGGCGGCGCGCCCGCGGCCGCCGGCCGCCGCAAAGCGCCGTTTGGTTCGGCGGAATACCGTCCCGGCGGGCCGATTTCATAGAAAGTTTACAGGTTTCCCCGCCGGTTTCCTTGTTTTTTGGGGTGGTGTGTGCTATAACAGTCTTACCGCATTTTCGTTCCATACCGAAAATAATTGCGAGCGATTCGTTCCAAGGAGGATATACATTTCATGCCCGATAATCGTAACAGCGGCGGCAGAGGCGGGGGGGCCGGCGGCAAGCGCAACGCCACCGCCATCATTTCCATCATCCTGTGGGCCCTGGTCATCACCGTACTGGTAAACTACGCCACTTCCATGGCCCGTTCGGCCCATACGCAGGAGATCACCTACGGCGAATTCCGCCAGATGGTGATGGACGGCAAAGTGGAAGCGGTGGAGATGACCAGCGCCAAGTACACCATCTACCCCAAGACCGAACCGGCCGAAGAGAGCGCCGCCCCGGCGGAGAGCCCCAGCCCCGAGAGCCAGCTGGGCCTGCCCCCGCTGGAGACCCTGAACACCACCCAGAAGACCTATTACTGCGCGCCTCCCACCACGGCCAACGTGCGGGATGACGGCCTGATCCCCCTGCTGGAGGAGTACGGCGTGGTCCAGTACGGCTCCCCCTATGAGGAGCCCCTCTCCCCCATCGTCAGCCTGCTCATCAGCTACGTGCTGCCCATGGTGCTGATGGTGGTGCTCTTCTCCTTCCTGTTCCGCAATATGGCCGGCAAGATGGGCGGCGGCCTGGGCGGCGTGGGCAAGGCAAACGCCAAGGTCTATGTCGAAAAATCCACCGGCGTGACCTTTAAGGACGTGGCCGGGCAGGACGAGGCCAAGGAGAGTCTGGTGGAGATCATCGACTTTCTCCACAATCCCCAAAAGTACACCGAGATCGGCGCCAAGCTGCCCAAGGGCGCCCTGCTGGTGGGCCCGCCGGGCACCGGCAAGACCCTGCTGGCGAAGGCGGTGGCGGGAGAGGCCAACGTGCCCTTCTTCTCCATCTCCGGCTCGGACTTTGTCGAAATGTTCGTGGGCGTAGGCGCCTCCCGTGTCCGCGACCTCTTTAAGGAGGCCAGCAAGATGGCCCCCTGCATCGTCTTCATCGACGAGATCGACACCATCGGCAAGTCCCGGGACAACCGCATGGGCGGCAACGACGAGCGGGAGCAGACCCTCAACCAGCTGCTGGCGGAGATGGACGGCTTCGACCCCACCAAGGGCGTCATCCTTCTGGCCGCCACCAACCGGCCCGAGGTGCTGGATCAGGCGCTGCTGCGGCCCGGGCGGTTCGACCGGCGCATCATCGTGGACCGGCCCAACCTGGCCGGGCGGCTGGCCACCCTCCAGGTCCACACCCGCAATATCCGCCTGGCCGAGGACGTGGATCTGAAAAAGATCGCCATCGCCACCGCGGGCACCGTGGGCGCGGATCTGGCCAACCTGGTCAACGAGGCCGCGCTGCGGGCGGTGCGCCTGGGACGAAAGGCCGTCAATCAGGAGGACCTGCTGGTCTCCTTCGAGCTGGTCATTGCCGGCAGCGAGAAAAAGGGCAGCGTCCTCACCGAGTTTGAAAAGAAGCTGGTGGCCTATCACGAGGTGGGCCACGCCATGGTGGCCTATAAGCAGAAGAATACCGAACCGGTGCAGAAGATCACCATCGTGCCCCATACGCAGGGCAGTCTGGGCTATACCCTGCTGATGCCCGAGGAGGACAAGACCGAGCTGCGCACCCGGGACGAGCTGCTGGCCAAGATCGCCGTCTCCATGGGCGGCCGGGCGGCGGAGGAGGTGGTCCTGGGCACCATGACCAACGGCGCTGCCCAGGACATCCAGGACGCCACCAGCGTGGCCCGGAACATGGTGGCCATGTTCGGCATGAGCGACGAGTTCGGCATGATGGCCCTGGCCTCCAGGCGCAACCAGTACCTGGACGGCGGCTACGGCATGGACTGCGCCCAGGATACCGCCGCCGCCATGGACCGGGCGGTGAAGGAGATCCTGGACCGCTGCTACAAGCAGGCTGTGGCCACGCTGGAGGAGAGCCGGGAGGATATGGACAAGGTAGTGGCCTATCTTCTGGAGAAGGAGACCATCACCGGCGCGGAGATGGTGGCCATCCTGGAGGGCCGGGACCCCGCTCTGGCCGACCGCTATCCCGACCCGGAGCAGAAGCGCGAGAAGCACACGCCCACGGTCTCTGCCGCTCCGGACCCCATCCCCCTGGGCGGTGAGATCTCTCCCGAGGGAAAGCGAACGGAATAAACGCAAACGCGGCCCCGGACCGGCTGGTCCGGGGCCGCGTTTGCGCCTTGCCGTGCCTTTTGTATTCTTCCGTACGCGAATTGTAGGTTTGTCAAAGATATTGGACAGTGAACTCTGCGGGAGAAAGCCAGTGAAGGGGCCTCATGGGGAAGTTGATGGAGCGGCGGTTGTGGACAGCAAGTTGTTTGGCGAAGTCATCCAGCGAGTAAAAGTTGTGGCAGGAGTAAAACCGTTTCTGGTCCTCCCGGTGGCTGCGTTCCGCCTTGCCGTTGTGGCGGGGTGTATAAGGACGGATGAGTTTGTGCCGGATGCCTGGTTTAGCGGCGGCAGCTTCAAACAGGGTGGGTAGGTGCCGCTTGCTGTTGGAAAAACGGTTGGTGAACTTAAAACCATTGTCTGTCTCCGCCGCGGAAATGTCCAAAGCCCTTGTCACCCTTTACGAAATTTGCTATAATAAAGGGTAATTTTGATTTGACTGATCGGGAGGGACAACGCGCGCCCATGAAATATAAGCAATGGAACCGGACACACTGTGACAGCGAGGCGCGCGCCGCCCTGGAGCGGGCGGGCATCCCCCCTTTGGCGGCCCTGGCTCTGTGCGCCAGGGGTCAGGACACTCCGGAAAAGGCCCGAGCCTTTCTGGCCTGCGGGCAGGAACTGCTCCACGACCCTCTGCTGATGCTGGACATGGACAAGGCCGCCGGGCGCCTGCGTCTGGCGCTGGAGCGGGACGAGCGCATCGCCGTCTACGGGGACTATGACGTGGACGGGATCACCGCCACCTGCCTGCTCACCGATTTTCTCCGCAGCGAGGGCGCGGCGGTGATTTCCTACATCCCCGACCGGATGGAGGAGGGCTACGGCCTGAACCGGGACGCAGTGAATACCCTGCACCGGCAGGGCGTTTCCCTTATCGTCACGGTGGACTGCGGCATCACCGCCGTGGACGAGGCGGAGTACGCCCAACGCCTGGGGGTGGACGTGGTGGTCACCGACCACCACGAGTGCAAGGACACGCTGCCCCGCTGCACGGCGGTGGTGGACCCCCACCGTCCCGGCTGTCCCTATCCCTTCAAGTACCTGGCCGGCGTTGGGGTGGCGCTCAAGCTGGTGCTGGCCCTGGGCGGCCCAGCCCGGCGGGCGGCGCTGCTGGCGGAGTATGCGGATCTGGCCGCCATCGGCACCGTGGCCGACGTGATGAACGTCACCGGAGAAAACCGCTGCCTGGTGCGCCTGGGCCTGGAGGCCCTGCAGCACACCAGGCGTCCCGGCCTGCGCTCCCTGCTCCACGAGGCCGGACTGGAGGAAAAGTCCATCAGCTCCATGTCCGTGGGCTACGTGCTCGCCCCCCGCATCAACGCCTCCGGGCGGATGGGCTGCGCGAGCCTGGCGGGCGAGCTGCTGCTCACCGAAGACCCGGGTCGGGCCGCTCTTCTGGCTGCGCAGCTGTGCCAGCTCAATCGGGAGCGCCAGGCCATCGAGGCCGCCATCTATGCCGAATGCGTCGCCCGGGTGGAGGCCCTGCCCGGCGAGGAGCGGTACGCGCTGGTGCTCTCCGGCGAGGCGTGGCACCAGGGGGTCGTGGGCATTGTGGCCTCCCGTCTGGCGGAAAAATACTCCTGTCCCACCTTTATGATCTGCCTGCAGGACGGCCGGGGCAAGGGCTCCTGCCGCTCCTTCGGGGGCTTCAACCTGTTTGCCGCGCTGGAGCACTGCGCCGGCCTGCTGGAGGGCTTCGGCGGCCACGCCCTGGCGGCGGGCTTTACCATCCGGGAGGAACAGATCCCCGCCTTTGCCGCGTGCATGGCGGAGTATGTACGCCTGCGGACCGGCGGAGCGGAGATGGTCTCCACGCTGGAGATCGACGCGGAGATCGAGGACGCGGGCGCGCTCACCCTGGATGGGGTGGAGGGTCTGGATCTGCTGGAGCCCTACGGCGCGGGCAACCCCAAGCCGGTGTTTTCCCTGTCGGGCTGCACCGTCTCCGCCGCCAGCGAGGTGGGCGGCGGACGGCACCTGAAGCTCAAGCTCGCCTGCGGCGGCAGGAGCTTCGACGCCATCTTTTTTTCCGCCACTCTGGCCCAGGCGGGTCTGTCCTGCGGGGACCGGGTGGACGTGGCCTTTACCCCCCAGGTCAACGAGTACCGGGGCTGGCGCACCGTGCAGCTGCAGCTGTGCGACCTGCGCCCCGCTCTGACCCGGGCCCAGGCCGAGCGGGCCCTCTATGAGAAATTTCGCCGGGGGGAGCCGCTCTCCCGCTCGGAGGCCGCCGCCCTGCTGCCCAGCCGGGAGGACTTCGTCTCCCTGTGGCGCTACCTGAAGGGGCACACCGCTCACGGCCCGCTGGAGGAGACCGCACCCCGGCTGGCCCGGAACATTGCCCGTGCCTGCGGACAGCGGGAGACGGTGATGCGCACCCTGGTGTGCCTGGAGGTCTTCGACGAGCGGGGCCTGATCCGTCTGGAGCGCACCACCGACCACCTGCAGATCGGCCTGACGGCTGTGGACGGCAAGGTGGACCTGGAGCAGTCCGTCATCATGCGCAAGCTGCGCAGCATTCTGGAACCTTAACGCGTCCCGCGCGTCTGCGCAACGCGTTCGCCGGAGGTGGCCTGTTATGGACCCCATCCTGGAGCGCTATCACGCCCTGGAAGACAAGATCAAGACCTATAACCCGGCGCTGGACACCCAGCGCCTGTTCAACGCGTTCAATTACGCCGATAACGCCCACGCCGGACAGCTGCGCAAGGACGGCTCTGCCTATATCACCCACCCCCTGGCGGTAGCGGAGATTGTGGCCGAGCTGGAGCTGGACACCGACTCCATCATTGCCGCCCTGCTCCACGACTGCATCGAGGACACCGGCGTCACGCACGAAGGGATCGCCAAGCTCTTCGGCATCACCGTGGCCGATCTGGTGGAGGGGGTCACCAAGCTGACGCGGGTGCAGTACACCTCCAAGGAAGAGGAGCAGATGGAGAACCTGCGCAAGATGCTCATGGCCATGGCCAAGGACATCCGGGTGATCCTCATCAAGATCTGCGACCGGCTGCACAACATGCGCACCATGGCCTACCAGACCCCCCGCAAGCAGAAGGAGAAGGCCCTGGAGACCATGGAGATCTACGCCCCCATCGCGCACCGTCTGGGCATGCAGCGCATCAAATGGGAGCTGGAGGACACCTCCCTGAAATATCTGGACCCCATCGGCTACCAGGAGATCGCCGACGAACTGGCCGCCCGCTCCTCCGCCCATGAGGAATTCCTCTCCGGCATCCAAAAGCGCATCCAGGAGCGGCTGGACGAGGAGGGCATCCGCTGCACCATTTACGGCCGGGTCAAGCACATCTACTCCATCTACCGCAAGATGTACGCCCAGAACAAGACCATGGACGAGATCTTCGACCTGTACGCGTTCCGGGTCATCGTGGATGATATCCCCGACTGCTACAATGTGCTGGGCGTCATCCACGATCTCTACAAGCCGGTGCTGGGCCGCTTCAAGGACTATATCGGCACCCCCAAGCCCAACGGCTACCAGAGCCTGCACACCACCGTCATCGGCCGGGAGGGGCTGCCCTTCGAGGTACAGATCCGCACCTGGGAAATGCACCACACGGCGGAATACGGCATCGCCGCCCACTGGAAGTACAAGCAGGGCATGGCCAACGAGAAGCTGGGCACCGAGGAGGCCTTCGAGTGGGTGCGCAAGCTTTTGGAAAGCCAGCAGGACATCGACGCGGAGGAATTCGTGCGCACCATGCGGGTGGACCTGTTCGCCGACGAGGTGTTCGTGTTCACCCCCCGGGGCGACGTGATCAACCTGCCCGCCGGGGCCACCCCCATCGACTTTGCCTACAACATCCATTCCGCGGTGGGCAACCACATGACGGGCGCCAAGGTCAACGGCCGCATGGTGCCCTTTGACACCGCCCTGAAAAACGGCGATATCGTAGAGGTCATCACCTCCAAGTCCGCCCACGGCCCCAGCCGGGACTGGATGAAAATCTGCAAATCCAACGAGGCCCGCAACAAGATCCGCCAGTGGTTCAAAAAGGAACGCCGGGAGGAGAACATCGCCACCGGCCGCGCCTGCTTCGAATCGGAACTGAAGCACGCCGGCCTCTCCCTGGCGGCCATCACCGCCGAGGACGTGCTGCCCTTCGTGCTGAAAAAGGCGCGCTTCGGCACTCTGGACGAGCTGTACGCCGCCATCGGCTACGGCGGCATGTCCGCCCAGAAGGCGGTGGTGCGCATCAAGGACGAGATCGCCCGTCTGGGCCGCGTCCAGGCGGAGCAGCAGGCCGCCGAGCGCGCCGCCCAGGAGGCGATCCATCCCGCCACCGGCGCCGCCTCCGCCCCGCCCCCCAGAGCGGGCCGGAAGAGCGAATCGGGTATCATCGTGGAGGGCCTGGACAACTGTCTGGTGAAGTTCGCCAAGTGCTGCACGCCCGTGCCCGGGGACCCCGTGGTGGGCTTTATCACCCGCGGCTTCGGCGTGTCCGTCCACCGGCAGGACTGCCCCAACGCCGCCGCCGAGCGCCGCAAGCCCGAGGAGGCGGGGCGCTGGATCCGGGTGTCCTGGGCGGCGGGGGAGCTGGCCAGCTATCAGACCTCCCTGGAGATCTCGGCCAAGGACCGGGACGGGCTCACCCTGGACGTGGCCATGGCGCTCTCCGCCGCCAAGGTGAAGACCACCAGCCTCTCCGCCCGCTCCATGCCAGACGGCTACGCCAGCGTCAATATCGTCCTGGAGGTCAAGAACCAGGAGGAGCTCTCCGCCGTCATCAACAAGCTGGGGCAGATCCAGGGGGTCTACCAGGTGAAGCGGGCCGCGGGATGACCGACCGGAAGCGCACGCTGCGCCCGCCGCGCGGCAGAACGCCCGCCGCCTCCCCCTGGGCGCCGTACGGTTTTCCAGCGGCGCGGGAGACGATTTCAGAGCGAAATTCCTACTAAGGAGATCGGAACATGACTACAATAGAGAGAAAGCCGGAGGGGCAGCGCCTGGAGCGCCTGATCTCCGACTGCTTTTCCGGCGGCGAGATCTGCCGCCGGGAGCTGCGGCTCCAGGAAGGGGAGGCCCAGGCGCTGGAGCAGGCCTACCCCGCCAGCCGGGTGCGCCCCATGGGCGGCAGCTGGTATGAAATCACCTTTCAGGGGGCATTCCAACATGGCAACTGAATTCATCCCCGTGCTGCTCGGCTCCGATATCAACGCCTACAGCATGGCCCGCGCCTTCCACGAGGCCTACGGCATCCAAAGCGTGGTATACGGCATGTACCCGGCCAGCGTCTGCGCCGGCAGCACCATCATCGACTACCGGGTGCGCGCGCACAACGACCGGGCGGACACGGTGCTGGAGAACGTCACCGAGGTGGCCGGGGCGCACCCGGACAAAACCATTCTGGTGCTGGGCTGCGGGGATAACTACCTCAACGCCATCTCCGCCAACCTGCCCCGCTTTCCGGGCAACGTCGTGGCGCCCTATGTGCCGCTGGACCTGCTGGAGACGCTCATCCACAAGGAGCGCTTTTATCAGCTCTGCGAGCAGTACGGCATCGATTATCCCGACACCGTGGTCTATCACAAGGGCATGGGTCACGACTTCACCCTGCCCTTCGACGGCCCCTTTGTAGTCAAGCCCGCCGAGTCGGACACCTACTGGAAGCATCCCTTCCCCACCCAGAAGAAGGCCTACGTGCTCCAGACCCGCGCGGAGGTGGATCAGGTCATCGACGACATCTACGGGGCGGGGTATGAGGATTCCCTGATCCTCCAGGACTTTATCCCCGGAGACGACAGCTTTATGCGGGTGGTCACCAACTACTCCGGCGCGGACGGCAAGGTCCGCCTGATGTGCGTGGGCCATGTGCTGCTGGAGGAGCATACCGACCATGCCATCGGCAACCACGCCGTCATCATCACCGAGCGCTCGCCGGAGCTGTGTGAAAAGCTGCGGGCGTTCCTGGAGGCGATCCGCTTTACCGGCTTCTCCAACTTCGATATCAAGTACGACCAGCGGGACGGAAAATTCAAGGCCTTTGAGATCAACTGCCGCCAGGGCCGCAGCAACTATTACGTCACCGGCGCGGGGTACAACCTGGCCAGGTACCTGGTGGAGGACCGCATTGAGCACACCAGCGCGCCCCTGACGGTAGTGGAAAACCGCCATCTCTGGTGGGTCATTCCCAAGGCGGTGGCCTACGACTACGTGAACCCGGCTTACCACGGGGAGATGCGCAGCCTGGATCAGGCGGGCGCCTCCGTCAATCCGCTGTTCTATCCTGCCGACCGGGGCTTCTTCCATAAGCTGCGCATCCTCAAGGGGCAGCGCCGCTATGTGGGCTGGTACGCCTCCAGTATGGAGAAGGCGAAATGAGCGAACAGCGCCTTGGCATTTTAGGCGGCATGGGACCCCAGGCCACCCAGGATTTTTACCAGCGCATCCTGGACCGCACCGACGCCGCCTGCGACCAGGAACACCTGCCCACCCTGATCCTCAGCGACACCGGTATGCCCGATCGCACCACCGCCATCCTGGGCGGGGATGCGGAGGGCTGCTATCAGCGGCTTTTGGCCGACGCCCGTCTGCTGGAGCGCAGCGGCTGCACCGTGCTGGCCATCCCCTGCAACACCTCCCATTTTTTTGCCGACCGGCTCCAGAAGGAGCTGGAGGCGCCCCTGATCCACATGCCCCGGGAGACCGTGGCCGTACTGGCCCGGTCGGGGAAGCGGAAGGTGGGCGTCCTGGCCACCGACGGCACCGTGCAGACCGGGGTCTATCAGAAGGAATGCGCCGCGCAGGGCATCCTCGCCGTCGCTCCCCCGCCCGAGGTGCAGAAGCTGGTCATGGGCATCATCTACGATGAGATCAAGCGGGGCGAGAAGGGCAGCCGGGAGAAATTTGCCGTCATCGACCGCTGGCTGCGCGGCGCCGGGTGCGACAGTGCCATCCTCGCCTGCACGGAGCTGTCCGTCTACCGCACCTATCACAGCCTGCCCGATTATTATCTGGACGCCATGGACGTGCTGGCCGAGCGGTGCATCACCGCCTGCGGCTATAAATTGCGCATGGTATAGGCGCTGCGGCGCCCTCCCCGCCCATGCGATCATTCTTTCAACTGGTGGTGACGTACATGATGGACCGGCCCCGTCTGCCGCTCGGCGGCTATTATCAGCTGCTCCAGCGCCGCGGCCTGCTCTGCGGCGATTCCCCCCTGGCCGCCGACCTGACCCGCCCCGTGGCTCTGGTGTCCTGCGACTCCAAGCGGGTCATCCCCGGCACGCTCTTTCTCTGCAAGGGCGCGCGATTCAAAGCGGAATACCTCCGCTCCGCGCTGGAGCAGGGGGCGTTCGCCTACGTCAGCCAAACCCCCTATCCGGACGTTCCCCTGCCCTGCATCCAGGTCACGGACATCCGGCAGGCCATGGGGCTGCTGGCCGACGCCGCCTACGGCCATCCCTCCGGACAGCTGCGCATCACCGGCATTACCGGTACCAAGGGCAAAACCACCACGGCCTATTACCTCAAGTCCATTTTGGATATTTGGCTGGAGGGCCAGGGCCGCCGGGCCAGCGCCCTGCTGTCCACCATCGTCACCGACGACGGCGTAGAGCGCCGTCCCGCCAAGCTCACCACGCCGGAACCGCTGGACCTGCAGCGCCACCTGTGGAACGCCGCCTCGGCGGAGGCGGACTATTTGACCATGGAGGTGTCCAGCCAGGCGCTGAAATACGGCCGGGTCATCGGTGTGGAGCTGGCCTGCGCGGTCTTCCTCAATATCGGGGAGGACCACATCTCCCCGGTGGAGCACCCTGATCTGGAGGATTATCTGAATTCCAAGCTGCTCATTTTCCGGCAGGCCGCCGCCGCCTGCGTGAATCTGGACAGCGACAAGGCCGACCGCATCTGGGCGGCCGCCCGGGCCTGCCCCAGCGTGATCACCTTCTCGCGGAAGTTTCCCTCCGCCGACGTGTACGCCGACCAGATCCGCAAGCAGGGCGGGCGCATCGTCTTCCGCGTGCGCACCCCCTCTTATGAGCGGGAGCTGGCCATCTCCACGCCGGGGCTGTTCAACGTGGACAACGCCCTGGCCGCCGTGGCGGCGTGCCAGGTCTACGGCGTCCCGGAGGACGCGGTGGCCGGGGGACTGCTGCGCGCCTTCGTGCCCGGGCGCATGGAGCATTACCAGAGCGCCGACGGGGCCATCTCCGTCATCGTAGACTACTCCCACAACGGCATGAGCCTGCGCAACGCCCTCTCCTCCGTGCGCCAGGAATACCCCGGCCGGGAGCTGACGGTGCTCTTCGGCTGCACCGGCGGCAAGGGCATCGACCGCCGGGAGGGGATGGGCAACGCCGCCGGAGAACTGGCCGACCGGGTCATCCTCACCGAGGACGACCCCGGCCCCGAGGCGGTGGAGGCGATCTGCGCCGATATCGGGGTGTTTTTACAGCGTCATGGGAAGGCGTACACCGTGGTGCCCAACCGGGAGCAGGCGGTGGAGCAGGCTATCCTGGGCGCCCGGCGGCCCGCCGTGGTTCTGCTGGCGGGCAAGGGCTGCGAGACCCAGCAAAAGCGCAAAAGCGGCCCCGAGCCCTGCATCCCGGACGGGGAGCTGGCCCGGCGGACGCTGGAGCGGTACGACGGGCGATGACCGCTCTGGACCAGGCCTTTCGCGCCGCCGGAGCCGCCGCCTGGGGCGGCGTGGCCTATGACCGCCTTACTCCGGAAATGACCCGGGAGGATCAGGAAAAGGTCCGCGCCCAATGTCCCCAGCCCAGGACGGTGCTGGTGGCCGCGTTCCCCTATTACGCCGGAGACCGGCCCGGTAATCTGTCTCTGTATGCCCGGGGGGAGGATTATCACCGCGCCCTCGCCCGCAGGCTGAATACGGTTTGTGATTTTTTATCTCGCCAATACCCGATGGAATCCTTTCTGCCCGCCGCCGACAACTCCCCCCTGCCGGAGCGGGAGGCCGCCCGGCTGGCCGGGCTGGGCAAGGTGGGCCGCCACGGGCTGCTTATCCTGCCCCCTTACGGCTCCTTCCTGTTTTTGGGGACCATCCTCACCGGCGCTGCGCTGGCGCTGCCGGAGCGGGAGGCCGCGCCCGCCTGCGAGGACTGCGGCCGCTGCGCCGCCGCCTGCCCGGTGGGCGCGCTGGGACCCGGCGGCGCAGACCGGGAGCGCTGTCTCTCTCAGCTGACCCAGCAGAAGCGCCTGACGGACGAGGAGGCGGCCCTGGTGGCCGCGCACCCCTATGTCTGGGGCTGCGATTTGTGCCAGCGCGCCTGTCCATACAATCACCACGCCGCCCGATCGCCCCTGCCGGAGTTCCGGGAGGATCTGATCGACCGTCTCACCCCCGCTGATCTGGACGGCCTGAGCAACCGGAGCTTCCAGTCCAAATACGGCACGCGGGCCTTCGCCTGGCGGGGCCCGGGCCCGCTGCGGCGCAACCTGGAGCTGCAGCAGGAATAAAACCGCCGTTTCAGGCCCAAACTATCGGTATCGTTTGGACAGAAAGGCGGTTTTTCCATGCAAGTACGCGATCTGATGAACCCCAGCGTGGTCTCCATCACACCCGGCGAGTCGGCTTCCCTGGCCGCGCGGCTGCTGTCCCGGCATAATCTGGGCTCCCTGCCCGTCTGCGGGGAGGACGGCGGCCTGCGCGGCATCGTCACCGACCGGGATATCGTCCTGCGCTGCGTGGCGGCGGAGGAGGACCCGGCCCAGACCCCCGTCAAGGACATCATGAGCCGCAACTGCGCAGTGGTCTCCCCCGACGACGACGCAAGGGAGGCCACCCGGCTCATGGCCGCCCGACAGGTGCGCCGGCTGCCGGTGCTGGAGGACGGCAGAGTGGTGGGCATGGTCTCCCTGGGGGACCTGGCCCGCAGCCACCGCTGCGACATGGAGGCCAGCAAGGCCCTGTCTGAAATTTCAGAGAACGTAAAAAAAGTCTACCCCTGACAAAGCCAAAGGCCCGCGGCAGTGCCGCGGGCCTTGTCTGTTATCCCTGCTCGGACAACCTCCGGGCAATGACCCGGGCTACCTTGACGCCGGAGGCGCCGGCCTGGGCCAGCCCGCGGGTGACCCCCGCTCCGTCCCCTGCGGCAAAGAAGCCGGGCAGAGCGGTCTCCAGCTCCCCGGACAGGGCCAGGCGGGCAGAGTAGAATTTGACCTCCGCGCCGTAGAGCAGCGTATCGTAATTGGCCGTGCCGGGGGCCAGCTTGTCCAGCTGATAGATCATCTCGATGATATCGTCCAGCTGCCGCTTGGGCAGGGCCAGGGACAAATCCCCCGGCACTGCGGCGGTAAGGGTGGGACGTACAAACGACTTGCTCATGCGGTGCTCGTTGGTGCGGATACCGCTGACCAGGTCCCCGAAGCGCTGCACCAGCACGCCGCCGGCCAGCATGTTGGACAAAGAGGCGATATGCTTGCCGTAGCGGTAGGGCTCGTTGAAGGGCTGGGTAAAGCGGTTGGATACCAGCAGAGCAAAATTGGTGTTTTCGCTCTGCAGGGCAGGGTCGGAGTAGGAGTGGCCGTTGACGGTGTTGATGCCCTCCACGTTCTCGGCCACCACATGGCCGTAGGGGTTCATGCAGAAGGTGCGCACCTGGTCGCCGTACTGCTTGGTGCGGTAGACCAGCTTGGACTCATACACCACGTCGGTGATGTGCTCGAAGACCTTTGCGGGCAGCTCCACCCGCACGCCGATGTCCACCTGGTTGTTGATCAGCTCCAGACCCAGGCCCTTGCACTGGTTGGAGAACCACTCCGCCCCGGAGCGTCCGGGCGCGGCGATGAGCCAGCGGCAGTCCACCGGCTCCCCCCGATCGGTGCCCAGACGGTAGCCCTCCGTCCCCAGGACCTCGATAGAGGCCACGCTGGTGCGGAAGCGGTACTCCACGTGCTCCCGCACGGTCTCGTAGATGCTCTGGAGGATCTTCAGGTTGTTCTCCGTGCCCAGGTGCTTGCACCGGGCCTGGAGCAGGTGCAGGTCAAACTCCAGCGCTTTTTTCTCCAGGGCGCGGGCGGCGGGGGTATCGGTGGAAAAAACCTGGTCGGTCGCGCCGTGGCGCACGTTGATGGAATCCACATAGTCGATCAGATCCATGACCTCTTTGGCGTCCATAAAATCGGTGAGCCAGCCGCCGAACGCGGTGGTGAAATTATATTTCCCGTCGGAGAAAGCCCCCGCCCCGCCGAAGCCGCACATGGTATCGCAGATCTTGCAGTGGATGCACTCCTTCACCTTGCCTGCCACGATGGGGCAGCTGCGGGTATAGATATCGGAGCCCTGATCCAGGGTGACCACTTTCAGGGAGGGGCACAGGCGCATCAGCTCATAGCCCGCGAAGATCCCGGCCTCACCGCAGCCGATGATGGCGACGTCATAGCGTGTACTCATGTGCGATCTCTCACTTTACCATAAAATAGGGCCCAAAGATGCCCTATTTATTATACCACAGCTGTCAACCGCTCCATCTGCGCCCCCGCCTGCTCCCGCTGCCCGCCCTGCGCGCGGGGCGAAAATCGTCCCGTGCGGAGCGGCGGACGCGGCCCTCCCGGCGCAGACGCCCGCGCTGCCGCCCGCTGCTGTTTCTGCCGCCGGAGAACCCGCCGTCACCCAGCGGGGGAATAGCGCCCCAGCTCAATGCCGGTATAGTACCATTTCAGGATCTCTTCATAGGTCTTTCCCTGCCGTGCCAGGGCGTTGGCCCCATATTGGCTCATCCCCACCCCGTGGCCGTAGCCGGTGACGGAGAAGGTGACCGCGCTTTCGTCCGCGGTGACAGTGAAGTTGGCCGAGCGCAGAGAAAACAGCTCCCGCAGGGCGCTCCCCGTCACGGCTGCGCCGCCTACCGTCACGCTGGACACGCCCCCGGCGGAATTGCGGACGGTCTCCCCAAACCACCCGGAGGGCGGACCGGACAGGTCGGCCTGCGGAACCTTCGCCAGCAGCGTGCGTTTGAACTCCTCCACCGGCACCGACGCCGTGCTGTGGTAGTTGGGCACCTCCTCCCCCTCCGGGCTGTCCACCCCGGACAGGTAGGGCACGGCGTTGCCCCAGACCTCCACCGCGTCCACCGTGCGCCCGGCGGCAGAGGAAAAGAAGACCGCCTGGATGGGCGCGCCGTCGTACAGGGCCGCCACGCCGTCGGTATCCGCCACGGCGGCGCTGATCTTGGCGGTATAGACCTGGGCGTTTTCTCCCCAGTTCTCCGCCGCCTGGTCCGGTTCGATATAGGCCTGGCAGCAGTTGATGTCGGTACACACGTCGGCGTCGGGATGGTTTTGTACCGTGCGCCCCATCTTGGCCAGGGTGTAGGTGCGGGCGGCCACCGTCTGCGCCTTGAGAGCCTCGGGTTCGAAGGAAGCCGGCATTTCAGCGGCCACCACCCGCCACAGGTATTTGTCCAGCGGGAGCGTGAGCACCTCGCCGTCCCCTATCGAGACCCGGACCGTGACCGCTGCGTCCTCGGAGCGCGCGGGCGTGACCACCGTGCGGTCGATGGGCAGCTCGCCGGTGGGGACGGCGCCCTCCTGCGCCGTCCCCGGCCCGTCCTGCCGCACCAGCAGCAGCGGCAGCAGGAACAACAGCAGCAGCAGCGCCAGAGCCGTGGCCACGACCTGTTTCATATCCATTCCCTCCGTCCGTCCTTTGCAAGTTTCCAGCCTTCTTATTTCACTTTTGCTTTTTCGCTTTATTCGTCTAAACCAAAAGGCGCTCCACCGGAAGCTTGGGATTTGTCTTCCCTCCCCATTGACGGCGCGGCAAAAAAAGGATACAATAGACCGCAACAAAGATGGGCAAAGGAGCGTCACAGCATGCAGAATGAGGACAAGGAGATTGCGAAGGGCTTTATCGAAAGTCTATGCGGAGAATACCGCAGACATAACTACATCGACCCGGCCTTTTATGAGACCTATAACGTAAAACGCGGCCTGCGCAACGCCGACGGGACCGGCGTCATGGCCGGTGTGACCCAGATCGGCAACGTGCTGGGCTACTATGTCCAGGACGGCGAGCGGGTCCCCATGCCCGGCAAGCTGGTCTACCGGGGGATCGACGTGGAGGAGCTGATCGACGGTTTTATGAGCGAGGGCCGGTTCGGCTTTGAAGAGACCGCCTATCTGCTGCTGATGGGCTCCCTGCCCACCCGCGGGCAGCTGTCCGCCTTTCAGCAGCTTTTGTCCGACCACCGCTCGTTGCCCCGGATGTTTACCGAGGATATGATCCTCAAGGCCCCCAGCCCCGACGTGATGAACAAACTGGCCCGCTCGGTGCTGGCTCTGTATTCCTATGACGACGACCCGGACGACATGTCTCTGCCCAATCAGCTGCGCCAGGCCGTGCAGCTCATCGCCCGGGTGCCCGTCATCGTGGCCCACGCCTTCGCGGTGAAGCGGCACTACTACGACAATGAATCGCTTTACCTCCACCGGCCTCAGGAGGGCCTGAGCGTGGCGGAGA
This sequence comes from Lawsonibacter hominis, assembly GCF_014287895.1. Taxonomy (GTDB): domain Bacteria; phylum Bacillota; class Clostridia; order Oscillospirales; family Oscillospiraceae; genus Lawsonibacter_A; species Lawsonibacter_A hominis. The sequence continues at coordinate 62,258 of NZ_JACOPP010000015.1, forward strand.
ACTTCCTCTACTCGGTCCGGCACGACAACCGGTACACCGACCAGGAGGCCAAGCTGCTGGACCTGTGCCTGGTGCTGCACGCCGAGCACGGCGGCGGCAACAACTCCGCCTTCGCCTGCCGGGTGCTCTCCTCCTCGGGTACCGACACCTATTCCGCCATTGCCGCCGCCGTAGGCTCCCTCAAGGGCCCCCGCCACGGCGGCGCCAACAAAAAGGTCATGGAGATGTTCTCCCACATCCAGGAGAACGTGCACGACTGGAAGGACGACGACGAGGTGCGCGCCTACCTGGGCGCCCTGCTGCGGAAGGAGGCGGGAGACCGCTCTGGGCTCATCTACGGGATGGGACACGCCATCTACACCCTCTCCGACCCCCGGGCCGTCATCCTTAAGCGGTTTGCCAAGAAGCTTGCCGCCACCAAGGGGATGCTGGACGAGTTCGAGCTTTACGAGAGCGTGGAGCGGCTCACCCCGGAGGTGCTCCTCTCCGTCAAGGGCGAGGACAAGGTGGTCTGCGCCAACGTGGACCTGTTCTCCGGCATGGTCTACAAGATGATGGGCATCCCGCAGGAGCTGTACACCCCCCTCTTTGCCGTGGCCCGCATGGTAGGCTGGTGCGCCCACCGGATCGAGGAAGTCTATCAGCCCGGCAACCGGATTATCCGCCCGGCCTACAAGGCCGTGGCCCCCATGCGCACGTTTATCCCCCTGGATCAGCGGTAAAAAGCGCGTAAAAGCGGCGCGGCCCCGACCTGAGTCGGGGCCGCGCCTTAGCTTGTTAAAAAAGGCCTTTTTCGACCGAGGGATGCATGACGGACAGGGCTCGATCCCTGCAGAAAAGTCGCCCAGTCCGTCCTGAGAGGTGTCATTCCCGACGCGCATCCCCAGAGGGCCCTCCGGAGAACTCGGAGCGCAACCGCCCGCAGGGCCGCTCTCGCTGCGGGAATGGCGGCGGCCGCGGAACGCTCCTTGCGGGTGAACGCTGCGGGGCCTCTGCGCCGCACGGCTCAAAACAGCCAGAACAGCCGCTCCCGGGATACGCTCATCCCCACCTTGCGCTGGAGGGCCAGGGACGCCTGGTTGTCTGTAAAGACCTGGCCGAAGGCATACTGCCCCCGCTCCAGGGCCAGGCGCACCGCGCCGCGGAGCAGGGCCTCCCCCACGCCGCGGCGGCGGTAGGCGGGCAGCACCTCCAGCATGCCGATGCTCCCCTCCTCATGGAATCCGGCAAACCCCGCACAGGCGCCGTCCACAAAGGCCCCCAGCATCCCCCGCCGGAGCGCCCCCTGCATGTAGGCTACCCCGCCGAAGGGGTGGCTGTAGTGATCATAGACCCACTGGGCCATTTCCTCCCCCAGCAGCCGCAGCTCCCCGCCGAAGGGCGCGGCGGCGGGGGGTTCCGGCGCCAGCCAGGCGGCCTGATAACAGATCTGCTCCTCGTGCAGGCCAAAGCGCCGCACCGCCTCGGCCTTGTACCACAGCTCATGGCCCACCAGCATCGCGCACCGGCTCAGCAGGGCAAAGCAGCGCTCCGCCGCCGCCGGGCCGGCGGCGCTCATCATGTGTATCCCGCCGCTCTCGCAGAGCAGCACCCCATCTTCCTCCGCGTACAGCAGCTCCGCCGTCCCCCGGCGCAGGGGCTCCAGCATATCCATATAAAACAGCGGATCGCGCCCCAGATACGCCAGGGCCTGTTCCAGTTGCTCCATTTAATCCTCCTCGAATAGGGGCAAAGTGATCACGAAGCTGGTAAAGCGCCCGTTGCTCTCCGCCCGGATCGCGCCCCCGTGCAGCTCCACGATCTCCTTCGCAATGGCAAGGCCCAGTCCCGCCCCGCCGGTCCGGGTGGAGCGGGCGGCGTCCAGCCGGTAAAATTTGTGGAAAATATTGGCCAGCTCTCCTTCGGGGATCTCCAGCCCCTCGTTCCGGACGACGATCTCGGCCTGCCGTTCCACCTTCCGGGCCCGGACCTCCACCCGGCCGCCGGGCGTACTGTAGCTGACCGCGTTGCGCAGCACGTTATCGAAGACCCGGGCAAGTTTGTCCGGGTCGCCGAGCACCACCAGGTGGTGCTGGATCTCCACGGTACACTCCAGCTCCTTTTCCGCAAACAGGGGGTAAAACTCGTCGGAGAGCTGCTCCAGCAGCATGGAGAGCTGGATGGGATGCCGTTCCCCCGCGCCGCTGTCCAGGTCCATGCGGGTGATATCGAAAAATTCGCCCAACAGCTCCTCCAGCCGCTCGGCCTTATCCAGGGCGATCCCGGTGAACTTGGCCCGCTGGGCCGCATCCAGCCCCGGCTCGTCCCGCAGCAGCGTCAGATAGCCCACCACCGAGGTGAGCGGAGTCTTCAGATCGTGGGCCAGAAAGGCCACCAGATCCTGCTTGCGCTGCTCGCTCTCCCGGGCGGCGTCCTCCCGCTGCTTCATCTGACGCTGGAGCGCGTCCAGATCTTCCTGGAGCGGAGAGAGTTCCCGTGGCAGGCGCACCGGCGCGTCCTGCTCTTCCACCACCCGGCGCAGCGCCAGGCGGATCTCCTCCAGCCAGCGGGTAAAGCGCCCCATGGCCAGGTAGAACGCCGCCAGCATCAGCACCAGCATGCCCGCCGTCAAAAACGCCTGCTTGTTGCCGCGAATGGCCTGCCGGTAGAGCTCCAGGGCCTCATACTCGCTCTGGCCGAACAGCGTGCGGGCCGCCCAGACAAAAAAGCGGGCAAAGGGGTCCTGAAGCACGCCGTCCACCACCACCTCCAGCAGGAACAGGCCCGCCAGCCCGGCGATGAGGGTGCCCGCCACTACGAACAGGAGCATTTTCAGTTTTAACCGGGTATATTTCCGCCTCACGCAAGCCTCCTTATCCCCTGGCGCTGCGCTTGGCAAAGCGCACCACCGACCACACGCCGCCCAGCAGCATGACCTCCAGAAACGCGGCAAAGCGCCAGAGCACCATTCCCACCGCCACATGCTCCCCGAAGATGGGACTCATAAACAGATAAAAGCTGCCTTCCGCGCCCCCCGCGTTGCCGGGCAATAAAACGATCCGGGAGATGACCATCACCAGGCACTGTACCAGCAGCAGCTCCACAAAGGAGTGCCCGCCGAGTCCCAGGCCGTGAAAGAGGAAATACGGCACGGCGAACAGGGCCCCCAGCTCCAGGAACATGGCGGCGAACAGTCCGGCCAGCAGGCGCTTGTTGCCCCGCAGGTCGGCCAGCTGCCGGCAGAACTCGTCCACCTTGCCCATGCCCGCCTCTACCCGGCCGGGCTTGGCCATGACCTTGGTATGCCGGGAGAGCCACTCCAGGATGCGGCGGATGAGCCGCTGAATGGGCGCGGGGCGAATGGCGGTGAAGACCGCCAGCGTGCACAGCGCCACGTACAGAACAATCAGGAAGGCCGCCCCGATGACCGCGGGACCGATGCTCTCCCCATGAAAGACCAGCTTATAGGCCAGCGCGGCCAGGGCGTAAACGGTGTAGACCACGGTGTTGGCCACCAGCTTCCAGGTGTAGATGGATGCGGTGTAGGTAGCGGACAGGCCCGCGTCGTACATCAGCTTGAGCTGCACCGGCATACCGGCGGGGCCCAGCTTATAGTAAAATTCCCCGATATAGGCCGCATCGAAGCAGCCAGCCAGGCGCATCGGGCAGCCCGCCCCCTTTCCCATGCCGTAAAAAATAAGCGCGTCGATGCTCTCGCTGACCGGAACGCACAGCGCCGCCCCCACCAGCCACAGGGGCCGGGTCTGCCTCAGCAGGGCGCGCACGTCCATGGTGCGGAAGACATGCACCACCAGAGCCGCCAGGATCGCGCCCCCCACCGTCAGTCCGGCAATGGAAAAAATGCGGTTGAACAGGGCCTTCTTGTTGGCTTTCGTATCGAACACCTTCCTTGGTCGCTTCGTCTCTCTTCAGTATACCCGTTTCAGCGCCCCGCCGCACTTGCAGCGGTAGCGCTCCGGATGGCGCACCAGCGCAGAGGCTCTGGCGCGGCAAAACTGCGCGCCGCAGCTCTGGCACACCAGCCGGTAGCGCTCCGGCCGCACATCGGGCACGCCGAGGGCCTGGCAGGTCCCCGTGCGGGCGATGGCATAGCCGTAGGCGGCGTTCATCCGCGCGGCGTAGGCCTTCCACCGCTGCCCGTGGTCCCGGCAGCCGGGGCAGGTATGGAGCGCCTCGTGGGCCAGTGTCTGCAGGCACGCCTCTTCCGCAGCCTCCAGCAGGCGCTGGCTCAGTTCGATCTCAAATGCCTCTCCCCGCCGGATGCAGCAGCCGAAGCGGGTCACCGCCCGCCGGTTCACCGTCACGTGGGGCCGGATCTGGGCGGAAACCGGGATCTTCAGGGCCCTGGCCTGATCCAGCACCCGGACCAGCAGGGCGTCAAAATCGTTCATAGGGTGCCTCCCTTGGATACATAAAACGTATTTTACCATCTTTTTTCCTGAAAGTCACTACTCGGCCGGTTTTGTCCCTTTTACGCCATCTGTGCGCGCTTAAAATCTCCGTCGTTTTGACAATACATTGAAAACGGATCGCCTGCATGGTACAATACATATAAATATAAAAGTGTGATAAATATGAATTGAGGAGGCACTTATGAAACGAGAATCAGGGAGTGCACTGCATATATACGGGTGCCTGTTTTTGATAGTACTGGCCTTGGCCGGGTGTGGGGCCGCGCTGGATACGTCTGACACAGATGCAGTATCTGGTAATTCATCCAACCAGAGCGCTCCCGTATCCAGAGACTCAAACACAATAACCTATGGCAGCCAGTTACAGCTTATTGCCGATAATACGGCAGTGTGGATGGGCGATACGGAACTAATTGCTGAACCGTTTTTCTATGCTGTTACCGATCTTGACCAGAATGGGCGGCTGGAGATCATTCAGTCCTCCTGCCAAGGAACCGGACTTTATACCTATACCAAGTTGTGGGAGGTCGGCACAGATGAAACAGCGTTAGCTCCCTGCCAGTTTTCCATGGCCGAAGGGGATTCCCAGCCGGACATTATCACGAACCCGGACATGGTATATTTTGACGAGGCGCGTGACTGCTATTTTTATATATTCCGCGACGATATTCGTAACGGTGCGGCGGAGCACTATCAAAATCGGGTTGCCTTTTCTCTGCAAGATGGCGTTGTTACCACCACTCTGTTGGGACAATGCCACAGCATCTATGCATCTCCCGATTCGGATGCAGTAACCACCTATACGGACGCTGATGGAAATATCATTGACGAGGAAGCGTACAGCATGGCAGCAGACAAGACTTTCTCCGGTCTGACAGCGATGGAGGCAACCATTGGTTGGACAGATTATGTTGTCTCAACGCAACTGGCTACGCTGACTGAATCGGAATTAATGGGTATTTTGGAAACTTCTTGGGAAAGTTTTTCCTTGCTCTAGAGTCTGTTTTAAAACCTAGCCATTGTGTGAAAAACGACGATGTAATAGAATGGGAGCATGAAGAGACATGAAATAAGCGAAAAACAATGGAATAGGATCAAGGACAAGTTCCCGC
>NZ_JACOPP010000016.1 GCF_014287895.1 Lawsonibacter hominis
AAAAAGTACATGAATATGAAGCACCTGGAGGCTGCCGTTGAGGACGCCTCCATTGCTGGCTGACTTCATTCATTCCAGAGCCTGCAAACCAATTTGCGCAAAATCCTTGACACTACCCGAACCGTAGGGCCAGGTGCATGGATTGCGTAAAGCGGCAACCAAAGGCGGATACGGGATTTTCGTGAAAAAATGGGAGGCCGCACTTGCAAGTGCGGCCTCCCATTCATAACAAACAAACTGTTTTCCTTAAGCAGCATACAGGGGATTCCAGTCCCAAAACTTCAGCATTTGGGCTCTTGCGCAGCTTCAGCTCCAATCCCGCCGCCTGGGCGGCGGCGAGGCACTGTGCCGCCAGGGCGGCACGGTCCCGGACGCAGGAAACGTCGGCACACTCCGCATCCAGGGCGGCCAATGTCTGCCGCAGCTCCGGAGGCGGAAGCAGATAGACCGCCGTGGTGAACAGCTGCTTGCGCCGCCCGTCATTATAGTGGGCCAGCAGGGTTTCCGACAGGGAAGATTTTTCGTCCAGCTCCGCCCGAAAGGCCGCCGCGCCCATAGACGCAAAGCGTTCCAGGTCCCGCACCATATTCCGGTGAGGGAGGAACGAGTCATACTCCATGGCCTGTGCGAAGCGGGGACAGGGGTATTGGGCGCACTGGCTGCAAAATTCCGCCGCCCCGCGCTCCCGGCTGCACCGGATGAAGGCGCAGCTCTGGTGCCCCTCTCCTCCGCCGCAGCCGGGACAGTGCCCGCCCCGGTGCATGGGACACAAGCCGCAGCAAAGGCCGCACAGGGAAAAGGCGGGGTCCGCTCTCCGGTAGCCCTTCATACGGTCTGCGCACCCGCGGGGATGGGACCAAAGTGTCCGAAAGGCAGCAGGATGAGCAGGGCGCGGCCCAGCACATACCGCTCGTCCACCACGCCCAGGGCCACATAACGGCTGTCTGAGGAGTGGTTGCGGTTGTCGCCCATGACGAAAATGGATCCCTCCGGCACGGTGAGCGAGGTGAGGTTTTCATAATAGGGCTCGATCATGGCCTCGTTGATATAAGGCTCATCCAGAACCTCGCCGTCCACAGCGACGGTACCTGCGCCGTAATCGATCTCCACCGTCTGTCCGCCCACAGCGATGACCCGCTTGACGATGGGATCGGTCACCGTGTCGAACGCCTTGGTGAGCACCACCACGTCCCCCTGCCGGGGCTCGTAACCGATGCTTTGCAGCAGCAGCATGTCCTTGTGGTGCAGGGTGGGGTACATGGAATTTCCGTCCACGCCGATGATGCGCCCCACCAGGGTGAACACCAGGATCAGCGCCACCAGGGCCATGACCAGGGCCTGGAGCCAGAAATACAGGTCCAGCTTGAGGGAGTCGCCGCTGGAAAGCTCCTCTTCCGGCTGCTGGGGGGTGTCTTTTTTTGCCAAGGGTATCAGCTCCATCGCGTTCAAATCAGTTGAAAGGTATTATATCCCATGCCGTTCAGGAATGCAAGCGGATGCAGGCGGCGTCCGCCCGTCCGGCCAGATACGCCCGCTCCCGCCCGTGGCAGGTGAACAGGAGGATCTGGCGCTCCCGCCCCAGCTGGGTCAGGTAATCCAGCGCCAGCCCCATGCGGGAATCGTCGAAATTGGCCAGCGCGTCGTCCAGCACCAGGGGGACGGGGTCGTCGTCCGGCAGCACCTGCCGGCACACCGCAAGGCGCACCGCCAGGTAGAGCTGATCCGCCGTGCCCTGGGACAGGGTCAGCGCCCGGCGGGGCGTCAGGCCGCCGGCCTGCGCCGCCAGCGCCTCAAACTGACGGGTGAGGGAGACCTGGCCGTATTTGCCGCCGGTAAGACGGGAGAGGATCTCCCCCGCCGCCCGGTTCAGCTCCGGTGAGAAGCGGGCCTGAAGCTCGCCGTTGGCCTGGGCCAGGCCGTCCAGAGCCAGGGTAAGCGCTTCCTGCTCCCCGCGGCGGCGCTCCAGCTCCTCCAGGATCTCCTCCCGGCGCAGGCGGAAGCGGTCCGGATCCCCCAGGGTGTTCAGCTCCCCCTGGGCCAGGGCCTGGGCGTTGCGCAGACGGGCGGCCTCTCCCTCTGCGGCCGCCCGGCGGGCGGCCGTCTCCGCCGGGTCAAAGCGGGGCTCCACCCCTTCCGGCGCTTCCGCCTCGCCCGGCTGGGGGCGGGGAAGACTGTCGGCCAGCTGCGCCGCCCCCTCCAGCTGGACCCGCGCGTGGGAGAGGCGCTCCTCCAGGCTCAGCGCCCGGGAGATGGCCGCCGAAATCCCGAAGAGATCGCGAACGCCGGGGGCAAAGGTGTGGACCAGCGACAGCAGGGCGGCTTTCAGCGTTTCCTGCTGGCCGGTCAGTTCCGCCAGGGCGGACTCCACCGCCTCCCGCTGCTGCTGCGTCTGTGCCGCCACTACGCAGGACTCCCGGTAGGCGTTGGCCCGGCTCAGGATGTCCTCGGGGGTCTGCGCGCCATAGCGGTCCAGCCGTTCCATCCGGCGCCCGGCGGCGCGCCGCGCCCCCAGGCGGGCGGTGACCAGCAGGGCGATGCCGGACGCGGCCAGGGCGGCAGCCGCCCCGGCCGAGACCAGAATCGACGCTACGCTTCCGCCCAGCGGGGCGGGCAGAACACCGCACACCGCGCTCAGAAGGCCCGCCAGACCCACGGCCAGAAGGGCTGCGCCTGCGGCATATCGCCCGCCGTACCGGGGCGTGTGTCCCGCCGCCTGGGCGTCGGCGTTGGCCTGCCGCCACGCCTCGTCGGGGGTCTGTCCGGGAAAGAGGGGGTCACGGGCGGCGGCGAGCGCCTGCTCCGCCCTCTGCCGGGCCTCCTCCGCCTGGCGCTGGGCCAGCTTTTGGTTGGCGGAGACGGTATTGAGATAGTTCAGATCCTCCTGTGCCTTGCGCAGCGTTTCCACGTCCGGGGGCGTGCCATGACGGCTGCGCTGGGCCTCCAGATCGTCCACCAGAGCCTGCGCTTGGGCGCGGGCGGCGCAGGCCGCCTCGTACCGCTGGCGGCGTTGGGCCTGCTGCCGGCCCCGGTGGACGGCCAGTTCCCGATCCAGCCGGGCGATCTCCGCCTCCAGCCGTTCCAGCTCCCGCCGGGCCTCCTCGGCCAGACGGTGGGCTTTGGCCTGCCGGGCCAGCGTGTCGTCCAGCACGGCCAGTTCCTCTTCCAGCCTGGGGATCAGACCGGTCCTGTTGTGCTGGCGGCGGTTGCGCCAGTCCTTGAGCCTCCGCTCCACTTGGGAATAGGACACGTCCTCCTCCCCGCTGGAGGCCAGGGCGGCGATGCGCCCCTCCAGGGCGGGCGCGCCGTCGATGGTGGTATTGCCCTGGCCCACAAAGGCGGAGCGCTCAAAGACCTCCCGGGGCGCGCCCACCAGGGTCTCCCCGCAGTTCTCTCCCGTCAGGCCGGGCACCGGCTCCTCCGTGCCGGTCCATACGGCTTCCAATTTGCCGAAGGGGGCCCCCGCCCGGCTGCTCCGGCGCAGCGTGATGTCCCTGCCCTGCCAGGTCAGCTCCATCGTACCCTCCATGGGCGCGCCCGACCAGGGCTGGTACCGGTTTTTCTCCGCGATATAGCCCTGTTTGTCCCGCTGCTTGGTATTGATACCGTAGAGCATGGCCCGCAGAAAGGCCGACCAGGTGGATTTTCCGCCCTCGTTGGGCGCTTCGATCACGTTCAGCCCCGCCTGCAGGACCAATTCCTCCTGCTGCAGCCGGCCGAAGCAGGCACGCATGGTATGGATGATCATGGCACATCCTCCCCGTTCTCCAACGCCGCCAGACCGAAGCGGGCGGCCTGCTCCAGCCGGGCCCGGGCGCGGGCGTCCGTCTCCTCCGCCAGACGCCGGCGCATCTGACGCAGGAAAAGGCCGGTCAGGCTGTCCTCGTCCGAGCGCGCCCACAGGTCCCGCCGGGGGCGGGTCTCGTCCCGCAGGGACAGGGAGTAGAAGCGGGGCGCCGCCAGGGCCTCCAGGGCGGCCAGATCCAGGGCCGTCTCCCGCTCCCCGGTGAGGATCAGGCGGTAGCAGTCGCGCTGCGTTCCCTCCGGCAGAGCGGACAGCAGCGCCGCCTCGGGGGACGGCGCTGCGCTCACGTCCACCGTCAGGATGCCGTAGCGCCGCAGCGCCAGGGGTACGAATTCCGCGCAGACCTCCCCGCCGTCCACGCGCACCAGGAGCGCGCCCTTGTCTCCCAGCTCGTCAAAGCCGCGGCCCTCCGGGCAGCCGGGATAGGCCCACCAGGTGCCGCCCGCCCGCTGCAGGCCCGAGCAGGCATGGACATGCCCCAGGGCCAGGTAGGTCAGCCCGCTGGAGGCGATATCCTCGGTACGGATCGGGCCGTAACGGTCCCGGCCGTCTACGTCCCCGTGCAGGACCATCAGGTGGGTCCGCCCGTCCCGGGGAGCGGCAAAGCCCATCAGGGGGGAACGGTCGGCCAGGGGCGTGGTGAAGGCGGCGCCGTGGACCACGCAGCCCAGTGCAGGCAGTTCCACGGATTCCACCTGCACGGTGGAAAAAATATGTACGTTTTCCGGCCAGCGCGTCCCGGCGTAGATGGAGCGGGGCGAGTAAAAGTCATGGTTGCCGGGGGCGATGAAGACCTGCGCCTCCATCCGCCCCAGGGCGGAGGAGAGGGCCTGAACGGTCTCGTGGTAAGTTTCGCCGGAGTCCAGCAGGTCGCCGGAGAGCAGTACCAGGTCCGCCTGCTGCGTCCGGGCCAGAGCGGCAAGGCGCTCCAGAAGCTCCCGCTGTTCGGCACGGCGCCGGCGTGCCTGCTCCGGCGCCAAAGACGCGAAGGGCGCGTCCAGATGCAGGTCCGCGGCGTGGAGAATGGTCAGCATATCGATTCCTTTCCAGAATTGGTTTCGTCGATCCGCGCCCTGTGGGAACAGGGCGGACCGGTTTGTCCGGCGGAGGCGCCGGTTCAGCCGTGCAGGTCCAGGCGCTCCGCGCCGATACAGGTCCGGGTGTCGGTGTCGATGGAAAAAACCGCGCTTTCTAGCTTGCAGGGGCCGTCGGCGGGCTCGAAGCGCCGGGGCAGCCCCCCCAGGAAGCGGTTGATCGCCTGCTCGGGCCGGATGCCCAGCACGCTGTGGGACGGACCCGTCATGCCCAGATCGGTCACAAAGCCAAGCCCCTTGGGCAGCACCTGGGCGTCGGCGGTGGGCACGTGGGTGTGGGTGCCCCAGAGCGCCTGGGCGCGCCCGTCCAGATACCAGGCCATAGCCCCCTTTTCGCTGGTGGCTTCGGCGTGAAAGTCTACCAGCACCACGTCGGCGCCCATGCCCTTCAGGGCCCGGTCGGCCGTGGTGAAGGGATTTTCAAAATTGCTGTCCATCTCGCACCGGCCGATCAGGTTGAGCACCCCGATGCGCAGCCCCTGCGGGCCGTCGTACACGCCCCAGCCGCGGCCGGGGACCCGGCTGGTATAGTTGGCCGGACGCAGGGTATAGCGGTCGTCCTCCAGAAAGTCCGCGATCTGGATGCGGTTCCAGGTGTGGTTGCCCAGGGTGACCACGTCCGCCCCCGCGTCGAAGATGGCCCGGGCCTGCCGGGGCAGGATGCCCACGCCGGAGGCGTTTTCGCCGTTGACGACCGTAAAGTGGATGTTTTTCAGCTTTTTCAGCGCCCGCAGGTGTTGGCCCAGATAGTCCAGACCGCCGTCGCCCACTACGTCGCCCACAGCCAGTACGTTCAGGATCATGGCGCGCCTCCTTTGCCTGCCTCAGCGGAACAGGGGCCTCCCGCCCGTACCCTGCCCGGAAAACCGTATGGCCGGTGTTCGCTGAGGAGATTCACAGGCTATTATTATATGTGATTTTTTGAAAAAGGGCAATCGTATATCTTCCAATTCCCAAGATGGAATCGTTGGGGCCCAACCAGGCTGCGTTTGCAGAGCGGGCGGCGCGCCCGCTCGCTGCGGGAAGGCCTGAAATACGGGGGGAGGGCAAAAACCCTCCCCCCGTATTTTTACACTGCTTTTGGGGCAGCTTTTACTTCATGCCGTTCTCGTAGGCCTCGATCATCTTCTTGACCATCTGGCCGCCGACAGAACCGGCCTCGCGGCTGGTCAGGTCGCCGTTATAGCCCTGCTTCAGGTTGACGCCCACTTCCCTTGGTGTTCCTTCTCCATCTCAAAGGGGTTTGAGGCCAAATTTCTTGTCTCAGTTCGACAAAAACATCACGCCGAATTTGGCTCATTGTCCAAATTTTCGCTCTGTTTTAAGATGGAGACATCAACGGGCAGAGCCCGAATTGTGTCCGTCTGCATCTCTCCGATGAACTTGTAAAAGATGCGGATGCTCTGCCGATAGGGCTGATTGCGATGGGTGGCCTTCACGGTGCCGTCGGGATATTCCTTGGGCCCAACTTCGATCTTCTCCACAAAGGTCAGCAGAATGTCCCGGTTCAGCTCTGAAATCTGGGTGTACTCCCTGGCCAGGGCGAAAAAGCGGCGGTAGTTTTCCTCTACCTCGTGGGCGGGGCTGACCGCGCTCAGCTCGGCCAACGTCGCCTTCAGCCCGGCGGACTCCTTCTCCAAGTCGGCCATCATCCGCCGGAGCCGGTCGTCGTCCAGGCGGCCCTCGGCGTTGTCCAAATAGAGCTTGCCCACCATCTTGTCGATGGTCAATAGCCGGGCCTCCGCCTGCTCCCGCTGGAGTTTCTTCGCCTTGAGGACTTCCTCACTGCCAAAGCGCTTGAGGGCCTCTTTTACCATCCGTTCCATCTGGTCGTCTGTCATGGACAGAAGGTGGTTCAGATCCTGCCGCACCACCTCCAACAGGTCGGCGTACCGCACCCGAACCCCGGTGCAGGGCTCGGCAATATCCTGCCGCTGGTGGGTGCAGGAGAGATACCAGTACTTTTCCCGCTCCCCCTTGTAGACCGTGCCGCAGGAGCAAAGGGAATAGCCGCACTTGGCGCAGACGGCGATGCCGGAGAAGATGCTCTTTCGCACCTGGTCGTAGGCCCGGTAATCCCGGCTGCCCCGGCCCAGATTCTGCTGGGCCCGCTCATAGAGCTGCTGCGTGACCAGAGGCGGGTGGGTGTTCTCCGTCACCGCCCAGTCGTCCCGGGGGACCGGGACTTTTTTCTTCGACTTCACGCTGACCTTTTTGCTTTTGCCCAACAGGGTGTGGCCCAGATAGACCGGGTTTTTCAGGATCCGCTTCACCGTGGTGTAGTTCCACACATCGCTGGCCCGGGCGGCGCCCTCCCGACTGAACTCGTCCCGATACAGCACCCGGTACTTCAGCGGCGGGATGATCCCGTCGGCGTTCAGGTCCAAAGCGATCTTCCGGGAGGAGTCCCCCTTGGCCGCCCGCTCAAAGATGCGCTGTACCACCGGGGCGGTCTGCTCATCGGGGGCCAGCCGGTACTTGTCCTCCCGGTCCTTACGGTAGCCGTAGGGCGGGCAGGCACAGTACTGGCCACTCTCCCGCTTGCTGCGGAGCACATCCTTCACCTTCCGGGAACCGTCCCGCAGGTAGACCTCGTTCATGGCGAACAGGAAGGGGGCCATAATGTTCTCCCGCTCAGTGTCGAAGTTGTCCCCAATGGCAATATAGTGGATGCCGTGCTCCGGGAAGAATTGCTCGGCGTAGTAGCTGGCCTCCCGCATATCGCGGCCCAGTCGGGAGAGGTCCTTGGTGATGACGGTGTTGGCCTTGCCTTGGGAGAGCTGACGCATCATCTCCTGAAACGCCGGCCGGTCAAAGTTGCCGCCGGAGTAGCCGTCGTCCACAAACTCCCGCACCAGGGTGATGCCGTTCTGCTTGCAGTAGTTCTGCACAATCATGCGCTGATTGGTGATACTGGAGGACTCGCCGCCCTGGGCCTCCTCGTTGGACAGCCGCAGATAGGCGAACCCCAGCGTCAATTTGTCGGTTCTCATCCTCGCCTCCTTACGACGAACCGACCCACAAGGCCATTATATGACCTTGGGGTGCCCTTCGTCAAAGGGAGGATTTTCCGCCAGTCGCTTGGCCAGACGCTCCGCCACCAGTTCTGAGGCTGGGCGGGTTCCGGTGTAGACCCGGCTGATCTGATAGGTGACCTGTCCCAGTGTGATCTCTTGCTGTTCCATACATTCGCCTCCGGGCGTAGTTTGACCCGGACGCTTATGATTCATTCCGTTATTTCCCATGGCGCTCTCCTTTGGGCAGAGAGGCCAAGTAGATATTGCTCACATCGGCCCGCTCGTGGCCCAGCAGCCGGGACACGGCGAAGTGGGCGTCCAGGGCGCTCCTGCCACTACCAGTCAGTTCCCGGTACTTCTCCGCCGCGTAGGTATGTCGCAGCCCGTGGAAGGTCAAGGGCCGGTCGGAGCCCGCGTCCCGCACCTCATCCCGGTGTTTCATGATGAAGAGCTGCAACAGGTTGATGGCCCGATCCGTGTGCATATCGTCGGGCACCAGAAGTTTCTGGCCCCGGGGAGTGCGGTCCAGCTGTTTCCGCATGGCAACGGCGATCTGCTCGTTGATGGGAACAATACGGACCTTGCCACCCTTGCCCTTGATGGTGATGGCATTTTCTCGGAGGGCCCGCTCCGCCGTGGCAGTGTCGATGCGGAAACACTCGTGAATGCGCAGACCGGCGTACCGGCCCAGATAGAGGGCCAGGATGAAGTCATAGCGGTCCTCGGCCAGCGCCTTGCCCAGCATTTTGTTGAACTCGATGTTGCTCCAGGTGCGGTCCACGCCGCCGAAACAGCGCCGCTCCAGTTCCACGGCCAGCTCGTCATTGGTGGGCAGCTGATACTTGGGCCGACTCATTTTGTCGTGGAAGAACCGGATGGCGGCCAGGTCGGTCTTGATGGTGGAGGCGGACTTGCCGCTCTCCTGCATCCAGAGGGCGTAGCTGGTCAGGTGCTTGCCGCTGATGTTCTCCAGCTTTTGCAGATGATACTCGTCCGCCAGATAGGCGCAGAACCGCTTGAACGCCTCGTAGTAGCGTTCCTTGGTGCGGAAACTGCCCTGGCGGTTGTGGCGGGCCAGCTTGTCCAGTTGACTCACCAGAGTCAGGTAGAGGCCTAAGTTTTGGATTGATTTTGCCATATATGAAAAGCTCTCCTTTTTACCATATTTATCATAGGTCGTTCAGATGGGCGCAGTCCACCCCTTGGCAAGTCCGTCTGTTTCCGCCGGATTTCCAGAGAAAACTCCAGGGGATCGGCGGCTTGACGCAGCCGAAATCCCTTGGAACAGAGGCGCTTTGGTGCATAGAGCGATCTGCCGGCAAACGTCTGTCTCTCTTCCATTTTGAGCCAGGTCAGTACGGACGCAGTATGGGGATGGTCCCTGTTGTCGGTGCGTATTGCTCCGACGACGACTGCCGACACGGCCGCTGAACTCGGCTGCGGGGGATGGCAAACACCATGGCCCGCGTGTGTCGTGTGATCCCTTCGGCCGGGATCAGGAGTGTGCGTCCTCCGTGCTGCCGAACCGGCGCAACGCCGGAGCAGGGAGGGGTAAGCCTGCTGCCACAGGCCCCGAGGTGTTACATCCCAAATCCCTCCGCACACCTCGACGCGGAGGAGGGTATCGGTCATGATTCGTCTGGAATTCCTTTATCGCCTCACCTCAGACTGGCAGGATCTGGGGCGGCCCTCAACAGGGCAATGGGACATGGACGCAAAAAGAGGGTACGAAAAGTTCCTTCTATGCCCGATAGACTCAAGCAGTAAACTTTTCGCACCCTCAAACAGGTGACTATATTCTTTCTTGTGGCTGTCCGAAGAAACAAATCCTTTCTTCGGCGCAACGCCGTATCGCCAAAATGAAAGCAGCCGATGGGCATAGTACGACCACGGCTGAAACGTACAAACTTAACAACGTGTGCAATGCAGGTTTTCCCTGCTCACAGGCAAATGCCAGCCCCCGCATTTCAGCGGAGTACGCACAAAAATCAATCACAATTTCTACATACCACAAAATACCGGGTTTGTCAAGCAAAAAATACTATATGTTGTGTTTTGGCGTTTCAATTCTATATATGGTCTAATACTCCGACACTAACACTGTGTTAAAACAACCCGAACAGTTTTTTGAAATTTGGCTGAATAGAGTTGTAAAATTTATCTGAATAGAATATAATAATTTCACTGAATTCTTGAGGTGAATGCCATGGACAAGCGAAACTACAAGCCCCGCATCATTGACCGGCAGGTGGAGGAATACCTGTCCGCCTTTGGCGCCGTCTGCATCGAGGGGCCGAAATGGTGCGGCAAGACCTGGACCTCCTCCTACCACAGCAAGAGCGAGATCTACATCGGCGACCCCGCCGGCAACTTCCAGAACCGCCAATTGGCAGAGCTGTCCCCCGCTCTGGTACTGGATGGGGAGACGCCCCGCCTTATCGACGAGTGGCAGGAGGTGCCGCCCCTCTGGGATGCGGTGCGCTACAAGGTGGATCAAAGCGCCCAGAAGGGGCAGTTTATCCTTACCGGCTCCGCAACGCCAAACCATAAGGGCATCCTCCACAGCGGCGCGGGGCGCATCGCCCGTCTGCGGATGCGCCCCATGTCCCTGTGGGAGTCCGGTGACTCCAGCGGCAAGGTCTCGCTGGAGCAGTTGTGCCATGGGACATTGACGCCTGCCATAACTGGCGAGGTGGACTTGAAGAAACTGATCGAACTGATTATCCGGGGCGGATGGCCGGGGAGCCTGGGCCTGCCGCTGGAGCAGGCAGCGCTGCTCCCGGCTCAATACCTGGACGCCGTCATTGACGATGACGTGTATCGGATCGACGGAGTAAGGCGGGACACCCAGAAGATGCGTCTGCTGCTGCGCTCCCTGGCCCGGAACGAGAGCACCACTGTCACCAATAAAACGCTGATGAAGGACATCAAGGCGGTGGACGACGAGGACATCGACGCCAACACCGTGGCGGCCTACCTGGACATCTTCAAGCGGCTGTTTATTACGGACAACCAGCCGCCCTTCTCCTCCGGCATCCGCTCCTCTGTACGGGTGAAACAGGCGGAGAAACGGCACTTTGCCGACCCCTCTCTGGCCTGCGCCCTACTGAAGGCCACGCCTGCCGGGCTACTGGGGGATTTGGAGACCCTTGGCTTTCTCTTTGAGGCCTTGTGTGAGCGGGACCTGCGAATTTATGCCGAGTCCTTTGGAGCACATCTCTATCACTATCAGGATTACAAAAATCAAGAGATCGACGCGGTAATCGAACTGCCCGACAGCCAGTGGTGCGCCTTTGAGATCAAGCTGGGGGCCAACCAGATCGACGCTGCGGCGGGGAACTTGCTGGAGATCAAAAAGCAGATCGAGGCGGACCTCAAGGGCAAGCCCCCCGCCGTGCTGTGCGTCCTGTGCGGTATGGCAAATGCGGCATATCAGAGACCGGATGGGGTGTTCGTGGTGCCGGTGACGGCGCTAATGGCATAAAGCTGTTCAAAACTTATCTTAGCCTCTTTGTCTCCCAAGGAGACAAGATCATAGAAGCGGAAGCGTGCCCCAGCCACATCCATCTGTTTGTAGAGATACCACCGGAAATGTTAGTATTACACTTTATGTGTATCTGAAAGAGAAGAGCAATACCATGCTGTATGAGCAATTCAGCAAGTTAAAATGCAAGTGACGGA
The DNA here is from genome assembly GCF_014287895.1 of Lawsonibacter hominis. Classification (GTDB taxonomy): domain Bacteria; phylum Bacillota; class Clostridia; order Oscillospirales; family Oscillospiraceae; genus Lawsonibacter_A; species Lawsonibacter_A hominis. The sequence continues at coordinate 11,595 of NZ_JACOPP010000016.1, forward strand.
ACTGAGAATTTTGGTGAAGAGGGTTCCATGTGAATGGGTAGGGAAAAACGAAAGCCGAATTGCAGAGTAACTCTCCAATATTTTATTATGTAGATACAGTGGGACGAAACAAGAAAGCAATTAAGCGTACATAGCTAACCAACTGCAAGAAAACCAGATAGCGGATCAAGTGAGCCTAGAGGAACTCACTGACCCGTTTATGGGTAGTAAGTAAAAATAAGGCAATTACACAAGCCCCTTAAGGGACATCCCGAAAAAGTAATGCACTCGGCAAACCGTTTCGGGCCCCTCAAGGGGCTTTGTCTGTAGTAAGCCCTCTAGGGCTTATTTGAGCCACTGACACAGCCGGTAGTTTTACCTTGGGCAACGCTGCTTACTCGTCCTTGTCCGGCACATCTCCAGAGGGGCCATAGCGCAGATCCGCCGCAGATCTGACCATCTCCTCCCACGAGGAGAATTGGGTGCTCTCCCGCACAATGGCATCCAAGCGTTCCCGCGCATAAATCAGCACATCCGACTCCCAGTTCACCACCACCGCGCTGGAGTAGCGGAAGGACTCAAAATTCTCGAAGTTGGTATATTTCGCCATAAAGCGGTCCGTAAAAATCTCCTCCAAAAGGCCACGCATCTCCGGGGAACTGGGCACCACGTCAAACCCCTGCACGGAGCCGGACGCGGCGCACTGCCCACACGGCTCATGTCCGTCCACGCCGTTCACGCTCCCCTCTCCGTTCTACCCGTTCTGTCTGTGGTATTCCTCCGCCATTTTGAGCACGTACTCCCTCCACACCGGCGCCGTCGCGGCCTTCCGGGTGACAATCCGCTCAATGTCCTCCGCTGTGGCGGTGTCGTCATTCATCTCGCTGCGGTCGATGATGGTGTTGTGCAGCCCCCCTTCGGCGGGCGGGCAGCCCTCGATAAACAGGCCGCGGTCGCGCCACTTCCGGGTGCAGTTGCCGTGGAGAATCAGCCGCTCCTTGGGAATATCCTCTGGAATAGAATCCTTGCGGCCCACCACAATCACCGCGTCGGTGTTTTTGTCGTACTCCCCAATGGCTTTCAGGGTCTCCATGTTCAGGGCCAGCAGGGCCTGACAACTGGAGCAGGCGTTCTCGCACAAGATGCGGTATTCCGGCCACCGCGTGCTCATGTCTCCCAAATAGGGCACCCACATGTGGATGGCGTGGTCGGCCACCTTCTCCCCGATGACCTCGATCTCTTCATCTGTGGCGGCGCCCAGGCCCACTTCGGCCGCCACCTTGAAGTAGCTGACCTCGTCGGGGTTGATTCCACTGAGATGGCAGGCCACCCGATCTACGGCCACGGGATCCCGGGAGCCCATGATGCAGCCGATATACTCAGGGACAGGGGTATGGGGGGAGAAGCCTCCGGCGGCATAGATGGCGTCCACAATGTTGATGTCCGCCCGTACGGCCCACCACACGTCCATCATCGCCATGGTCAGGTTCTCCCGGTGCATGTCCAGATGGACCTTGTCCTGTACCACGCCCTTGATGTTTTTCAGGGCGCAGGAGAACACCATGCTGGCATGGGCTTTCAAAATCGGCAGGTTGATGATGTGCTCCGCCTCCAGGAGGAACCGGGGCAGCTTGACATGGGAGATATTGGAGTGGTAACCCCGCACCGGAATGTTGATCAGATCCTTCTCCCGCTTGATGTCGATGAGCTCCACATCCTCCTCTTTGGCCACCTGGGTGAGCCCGCAGGCCTCGAAGCACTCCATGGTGTCGCAGCCGATGGCCGCGGCCTCCGCGATGATGATGCGCTTGGGCTCAGCCTTTTTCACCTCCCGGATCACGGCGCGCACCACGTCCGGATTGGTACACACGGCGCTCTCCGGGGGCGCCACGTGTCCCGCGTTGGGCTTCAGAACCACGGTGGAGCCCTTCTCCACCAGCGATGACACGCCGCCCATGAGTTCAAACACCTTGGTGACACTCTCCTGAATCGTGGGCTCCTTTGCCAGGGCAACAATAGACTTCTTCTCAGACAATGCCAAGACCTCCTTTGACTGCGATTACATTCTTGATGTTTTTTGGAAAATATGATTTAATGAAACAAGTTGAATGGTCAAAATTTGGCACAGTGGGCCGCACCTGGGAGGGACATGCATGCAGGAACAACTGATACCGCCGGTTGGGGACGAGCCAATTCCCGCCGATATCCGCACGGTGGGAAACGCATTCCGGATCTCCCTGGCGCTGTTTGACCGCGACGGGAAAATTCTCTACATGAACCGTTCTTTTGCCCGGGAGTGTGGCGTGGACGCCGACCGGGCGGTGGGACAGCCGGAGACCTATTTTACCGGAGATCCCATGCTCCCCGACGTGTTTCTCTACCAGCGCATGATATGCCGCACGATTCGGCGGATGGACGGCTTCGTATTCATCACCGCCATTCCCATGTTCGATGAGGCCGGCGCCATCCGGTTTGTGGGGATGACCATGGAAAACGAGGCCGCTCTGAACGAGGTGCGCCGCAGCTTCGAGGCCCTTGTGGCCAGCACGGAGCGCAGCGTCCACATCCAGTCCGCGGCGGACCGGCACGCGGCCATCCTCCGGCCCCTCATGGGCCGCCACCAGAGCATGGTCCGGCTGCGGGAGTTTCTCAAGCAAATCGGGCCCAGCTCCGCCAGCGTACTCATTACTGGAGAGTCCGGCTGCGGCAAGGAGGTGGCGGCCGACTGCATCCAGGCCCTGAGCAGCCGCTCGGAGCAGCCTTATGTGAAGATCAACTGCGCCGCCATTCCCGCCCACCTGCTGGAGTCGGAACTCTTCGGCTATGAGCCCGGGGCCTTTACCGGGGCCAACGCCAAGGGAAAAAAGGGGCTTCTGGAGGTGGCCAACGGCGGTACCCTCTTCCTGGACGAGATCGGCGACATGCCGCCGGAATTGCAGCCCAAGCTGCTGCGCGCCCTCCAGCACGGCGAGGTCTACCGCATTGGCAGCACCAAGGTGCGCCATACCGATGTTCGGATCATCGCCGCCACCAATGTAGATCTCAACCAGAAGATCGTGGAGGGGAAGTTCCGGGAGGATCTCTATTACCGGCTGGCGGTGATCCCGGTGCGGATCCCCCCCCTCCGAGAGCGCAAGAGCGATATCTTCCTGCTGGCCTCCTACTATCTGTCCATCTACTGCGGGAAGTACAACAGGAATCTGGTATTTCCCGACGATATTGAAGAGCTGCTCAAGTCCTATGACTGGCCGGGCAACGTGCGGGAGCTGCAAAATGTGGTGGAATATTACGTGGTCTGCTCCCCTACGTCGGAGGGTCTGAGCTGCGAGCAGCTGCAAACCGTCTTCCGCCATCCCGTGACCGGGCCCGGCAGGCCGGGCAGCACACTGGAGGACAAGCTGGACGCCTATGAAAAGCAGCTGCTCCAGGAGGCGCTGGAAGAGGAAAAGAGCCTGCGCCGGGCGGCAAAACGGCTGGGCATCGACGCCTCCACTCTGAGCCGCAAGGCCAGGAAGTACGGCCTCGCCCTCCACCGGGAATCAGGTGCTTGAACGCAGGGACTGCCCTTGGGGCAGTCCCTGCTGCCGTATCAGCCCCAGACGCCCATCAGTCCGGTGAGGATGGCCAGGATGTACAGGATCACAGCGGTGCAGATGCTGCCGATGAAGATGGATGGATAGGTCTTCTTGACGCTGCAGTCCGCCAGGTTGGATTCCACGGTGATGGATGCGTTGGTGGGCAGGCCGCCGGAGAACGCCACGCCCCAGGTGACCAGGGCCGCAAAGGTGTACATGGAGATGCCGGAGGGCATGAACACGTTGAGGAAGGTGGGGCAGATCGCGGGCACGCCGCCCAGGCCGGCAAAGAACATCATGATCAGCACGATGATGGCCAGGGACACCACCATGGGCAGGCCGCTCTCCGCCAGTGCCTCCACACCCCAGGTAAAGGCGGGGGACTGGGTCAGGATCATGGTGGGCAGCACCATGAGCATCAGCTGGATGGGAATCAGCATGACGCCCTGGCCGCAGTACTCCAGCACAGAGCCGAAACGGGTCTTGGAGTTCTCATCCACGGGGTAGTACTTCCACAGGCACAGGATGGCGGCGATCACGCCGATGCCGATGGAGATCCAGGCATCAAGGCCGACCACGCTGTAGATCACAATCACCACCAGGATCGGGATGAAGCACAGCCACACGGGCGGGAGCTTGGCGCCGTCCGCCAGCTCGGGCAGGATCATGTTGCCCGGCTCAAAGTGGGCGCCCTTCCGGCGGTCCCGGGCCAGCCAGATGGTCATGAACAGGCAGAACAGCACCACAAACAGAATCCAGAGGATCAAACGGGGGATGAAATAGGCGGTGGCGCTGTAGCCGGGCAGGTTGAGCTGGAGGAACACGTTGATCATGGTGGGCGCGCCAGGCAGGCAGGTGCCGACGGAGGCGGCGAACGCGGTCAGCGCCGGGAGATGGCGGCGGTCCACATCGGCCGTGCGGAAGATGACGCCGGACACGGCCAGCATGGTGACGATGATGGCCTCATTGGCGAAGCCGGCGATGCCCAGAACCACCCGGAAAGCCACCAGACCCAGAATGCACATGACGATTTTTCCGTTGGCGCTCTTCATCAGGCCGGAGGGCTTCATCAGGAAGCGGGCCAGACTGTCAATCGCTCCGCACTTGGTGTACAGCACGCCGAATGCGGCGCCCAGCAGCGTGACGAAGATGGTGGGCATCATGGCCGCGCCCCAGGATTCCAGTCCGCTGGTAAAGGTGGCGGCATAGGGCAGGCCATTGGTCCAGATCATCAGCGAGCAGCCGATGATCACCGACAGGATGGGGTGCAGCCCCTTCAAAATGAGGAGGGATATGATCAGGACAGAGATAATCAGGGCACAAAGCTGAAATGCCATAACGGTTCCTCTCCTTTTTTCGTTTTGATTGTTCCGGTACGGATCCGGCGGAAGGCATCCTTAAATACCGAGAAGCTGCGTGTAGACGAGATAGAGCAGAATCACGAGCATGATGACGGCGCCCAGGCCCATGAAGAACCTGCGTCTCACCGCCTGCCGAGCCCCGCCCTCCGTCCGTATGGACAGAAAGCAGTCCGCGGCGGCGATGCCGCAGATCACAGCCAGTCCCAACATGGCCAGAGCCTCATTGTGGAAATACTGCCACACGGCGATGGAGGCCGCCATGATCCCCAGAACGGCGGCTATCACGATCTGCTCCTGCCGGGTCATCTGCTTTTTTCCTTCCACAGGGATTTCCCTCCTTCCAACAGCCGGGCCGGCCTACGCCTGGCACTCGATGATCTGATCGCTGCGGTAATGGGTCAGCACGTCGCAGCCCGTCTCGGTGACCAGCACCGTCTCCTTGATGCCGGCGCCGAAGTCCGCCCCGCGGGGGCCGTACCAGGTCTCCAGGGCCAGCACCATGCCGGGCCGCAGCTCCGTGGCGTCGTTGTATGCGCAGCTGAAAAAGGGCGCCTCCTGGAACACCAGACCGATGCCATGTCCCTTGGCAAAGTGCTGGCAGGCGGCCATGTCGCTGTAGCCCCAGAAGGCCGGATCCTTGGGCCACTGGGCACAGATGTGGGCGGTGGTATTGCCCGGCTTGATGGCGGAGATGCCCTTCTGCATCAGCTCATAGGCCACGGAATAGGCGTCCTTCTGCGCCTGGGATGCCTTTTCCACACAGAAGGTGCGGCCCAGGCTGGTCTTGTAGGCGCAGTAGGTGGCGGCATCCACGCTGACGTTCACCAGATCACCAGCCACCAGCATCCGGTCTGTAAAGTCATTGTGCATGGGGTTGGTCCGCGGGCCGGAGGCCACCGCCACGGGGAGCACCTCGTCGGAGCCCATGAAGTACTCCCGGCGCAGCCCCACGCTGGACAGCTTGTTCTCCGTCACACAGGCGTGGATTTCCCGGGCGATGTCCGACATAGCGGCCTCAGCAATGGCGGCGCTGATTTTGATGCAGGCAATCTCGTCGGGGTTTTTGATCATGCGCATCTCATACATGGCCTGGGTGGGGATCACCACCTGATAACCCCGCTCGTGGAAGAGCTCCTTGAGGATGGCTGGAGCCGGGGGCAGATCCAGGGCCACCACCTTTCCAACCGCGCCGTTGTCCTCGATGAAGCGGCAGACGTAGTCCATGAAGCCTTTCCACTCCTCTGGCCGGAACGCCAGCTTGCCTCCGCCGATGTCCTTGGTCACGTGATCCTTCCGGAGCCAGGGCATGACTTTTTTCAGATCGTCCGGGTCAAAGCTGGTGGTGGCGGAGAGCAGGGGCTCCCCGCCCTGGCAGAGCATGCTGATCATGCTGGCCGACCAGCGGCAGGGCACTGTGGGAAAGCCGCCGGTCATGTAGCGCATATTCCAGGCGTCCCAGCTGATGAGCGTGCCGTATTGATACTTGTCCATCACCTCGCGGACTCTGGCAAGGCGGTATTTGCGCATCCGGTCGTAGTCGATTCCCATGTACCGGTCGGTCCCGTTTGTTCCAAAAGGCATAATACTCCCTCCCTTCCCTTAATACGGACACTCGATGATGCTGTCGATGGGGAAGCGGGTCAGCAGCTCGTATCCGTCCTTGGTCACGGCCACACACTCCTCCACCCGCGTGCCATAGGCGTGGCGCTCGTGGTTGCGGTCCCCAAAGTAGGTCTCCACCGCGATGCACATCCCCTCCTCAAACTCCACCGCCCGGGCCGCCTCCGACGGGCCGCCCACGCCGAACATGGGGTATTCATGAAGGGACAGGCCGATGCCGTGGGCCAGGCACAGACCGCCCAGGATGCGCCGGTTGTCCGGCTCATAGCCCCAGAACTCCGGCCCCTTGGGCCACACGGCAAGGCAGTCGGCGGTGGTATTGCCCGGCTTGATCTGGGCCATGCCGTCGTACATCATCTTGCGGGCCACCTCAAAGCCCTCCTTCTGCTCCTCGTTGGCCTCGCCGCAGATGAAGGTGCGGTAGTAGCAGGATTTGTATCCCATATAGGAGTTGCCGTTGATATCAATGTCGATGTAGTCGCCGGGGCGGATGATGCGGTCGGTATAGTCGATATGGAGCGGGAAGGTGCGGGGGCCGGAGGCCACCACGAAATCCATGCTCTCGTCCGTGCCGTTGGCAAAGAGCGCCTCCTGCCCGATGCCCTGGAGCTCGCTCTCCCGGATCCCCGGGCGGATCGCCCGCCGGATGGCGGAGAACGCCGCGTCGGCGGTGTGGCAGGCCATGCGCACACAGGCAACCTCGTCCACGTTTTTCACGGCCCTGGCCTTGAACAGCGTGAAGACCGGATCCACCATCCGGAAGCCCAAGGTCTTCATGCGGGCCTCATACATGTAATAGTTGGGGCAGTTGTCCAGACCCACCGTGCCGGAGGTGATCCCATATTCCGCCATGATCCGCCCGATCTCCCGCAGGGTCCCCTCGATCTGTTCCGGTGTCATCGCCAGCTTGCCGCCGAAGGGCACGGGGTGGATGCGACCCTTCATCCAGGGCATCTCCTCCTCGGCCTTGTCCGGATCATAGCAGGTATAGGCGTACAGGTGGGGCTCGCCGTTGCGGGGCAGGATGGCAAACTGCTCGCAGGCCCACCGGCTCTGCATATTCAGGTAGCCGCCGGTGAGGTAACGGACGTTCCAGGGCTCCCAGGTGACCAGGAGATCCACGCCGTCCTCTTCCATCATTTTCTTGGCGCGCTCCAGCCGGTAGGCCCGCATCCGCGGGAAGTCGATTCCCTGCAGGCGGTCATACGCCATCATGGAAAAAGGCATATCTTCTTCCTCCTTTATGGTTCAGATTTGGTTTCGGGAAGCTGCACATTCCAGATATCCCTCACTGCCTGGAACTCCTGCAAGCCCTGTGCCAAGTTCCGCTTCCCCTGCAGCACGGCGATTTTCAGGTGCTTTCTGTCCCTGTGCCCGAAAAATCGTTGCATTTTTGCAACATAAATTTGCAATATGGCAACAAAACGCCATCCCGGCCGGAGCGAACCGCTCCGGCCGGGATGGCGTTTTCAGCCGGAATCCGGACGGTTTGGGGACCCAAAACAGAGCGCCATGCAACCGAGGGGGAGTTGGCACACGTTTTGCACACATCCCCATGACAGAGATGCTGACAGTGCGTCCCATGAAAAGGAGGAGAAGACTATGCCCTTTGGAAGTATCGCCAGCGACCGCCTGAGAAACATCAACTATGAGCGGATGCGGGCCTACCGGTTGGAGCGGACGAAGCAGATGATGGAGGAGGACGGTCTGGATGCCATCATCACGTGGGAGCCCTGGGACATCCGCTACATCGCCAGCGCCTACGTACCCATGGCCACACGCTGGGGAGGGCAGCAGTTCGTCGTGCTCCCCCGCAACGGCGAGCCCCATCTGTTTTCCTATACCTGTTATGCCACCGAGGCCCTGCAGGAGGAGATGCCCTGGCTCAACGGCCGGGTCTGGGCCGCGCCGGAGGGCGGGAAATTCGTCACCAGGCTGGAACAGACCGATACATTTCTCCAGCGCGTGTGCGGCATCCTGGCGGAGTACGGCATCACCTCCGGCCTGATCGGCCTGGATGCCTGCCCCAGCTTCGCCGTCTACGCCGAGGCGCTTCAGCGCGCCGGGTTTTCCGTCACCGACCCGGTGCTCACCATGTTCAAGGCCCGCATGATCAAAAATGAGGATGAGCTGGCCTGCGTGCGCTACGCCTGCTACGCCGCCGACGCCGCCTTCGCCGCCATTCAGAAGGCCATCCGCCCCGGCGTGCGGGAGTGTGAGCTCCAGGGCCTCGGCATGGAGGCCCTGTACAGCCTGGGCGCGGACGAGACCATGGATTTCGTGGTGGCCTCCGGCCCCCGGGTCAATCCGCTGCACATCGACTTCACCGACCGCATCGTGCGGCCCGGTGACTATGTGGTCATCGACATCAACGGCAACTCGTTCCAGGGCTACAAGTCCTGCTACTACCGCACCTTTATCTGCGGCGAGGCCACGGCGGAGCAGAAGGAGGGCTACGAGGTGGCCCGCAAGATGATGTACGACGGCATGGCCCAGATGAAGGCGGGCAGCACCACCGACGATGTGCTCAACGCCTGGCCCAGTGATCCCGGCTTCTGGGGCGTGGACGACACCAGCAACCTGGGCGGCTATGCGTTGGCCCACGGCATCGGCCTGTCCCTCCACGAGCACCCCATGTTCGGCGTCGGGGGCCCCAAAGGCGGCCGGCCGCCCTGCGTCACCTTCGAAAAGGGGATGTGCATCGCCATTGAGACCTATTTCGGCGACCGTGATCACAAGCGCAAGGCATACGGCACCCGCCTGGAGGAGTGCGTGGCCATCACGGAGGACGGCTATGAGCGCCTGACCAAATACCCGGTGGGCCAGATCATTGAGTGCCCGCTCTGATCAGAAAACCAGAAGGAGGTTTCGGCTATGCCCTATTCACAGATTGCAACCGACCGCAACATCGGGATCGACTACGCGGCCATGCGGAACTACCGGCTCTCCCGGGTGCGGGAGATGATGGACCGCTGCGGCATCGGCGTGCTGGTCACCTGGGACGCCTGGAATATGCGCTACATCAACGCGGGATACCCCACGGTGCCCTGCCGCTGGGCGGCCACCATGCTGAGCATCCTCTGCCGGGGGGATGAACCTATCCTCAACGCAACCACGGTAATGGACCCCTTCCGCCTCAAGGACTACTACCCCTGGATGCCGGCCGACCATGTGGTGAAGAACATCAACAGCGGCAAAATGGCCTTTACCGAGCCCATGTGGGCCGGTTTTATGGACAAGATCGAGGAACTGCGGAAGCAGTTCGGCGTCGAGGAGCTGCCCGTCGGCCTGGACGCCTGCCCCATGCCCCAGCTGGTGGCGGAGCTGTTTGCCAAGCGGGGCATCCCCGTCGTGGTTCCCACCGAGGAGCTGAGAGAGACCCGGAGCATCAAGAGCGTGGACGAGATCGCCTGTATGAAAATCAGCGCCGCCATCGCGGAGTCCTCTCTCTACGAGATACAGAAGGCCATGCACCCCGCCATCCGGGAAAACGACCTGGTGGCCATCGGCGTGCGCAAGCAGTACTTCCACGGCACCGACGAGGTGGTGCCCCCCGCCGTGGCGTCCGGCTGGCGCACCAACCCCATGCACTGCGACTATACCGACCGGCTGATCATGGCCGGCGAGCTGACAGCAGTCCACATGGACGCGGTGTGTTTCAACGGCTACAAGACCAGCCTGGGCCGTACCTTTGTCATCGGCAGGGCCTCGCAGGAGCAGAAGGACGCCTACGCCCAGGCCCTGAAGCTGATGCGGGACGCCATCGCCGCCATTCGCCCGGGCCGCACCACCGCCGATATCCAGGCGGCCTGGCCGGACAGCCCCGTATTCTGGGGGTACTCCGAGGCGGACGACGTGCGCCGCTGCGCCCGGGGCCACGGGATCGGCCTGATCTTCGAGGACGGCCCCTGGTTCAGCGCCCTGGACGGCCACGACCCCGTCACCCTCCAGTCCGGCATGACCTTCGCCCTAGAGACCTGGTACGGGCCCAAGGGCGCGGACTTCGGCGCCAGCATCAAAGAGACGGTGCTGGTCACCGAGGAGGGCTGCCAGGTGCTCACTCAGTACCCGGTGGATCAGATTATCGAGATCCCCCTGGGACAGTAGATCCAGACACGGAAAGGAGTGCTCCGCATGGAATTGCGAGACGTGGTGCTGGTGGCCTACGGCCGCTCCCCCTGCTGCAAGGCCCGGAAGGGCGGCTATGCCCGCACCAAGATGAACGCCATTGATTACACCGCCCAGGTGGTGCGGGGGGTACTGGACAGGCTCCCCCAGGTCAAGCCGGAGATGCTGGACGACTTCATCTTCGGCACTGCGGCGACCATGAACGCCCTGGCCATGAATGCCGGGCGCAACGTGGTCCACCGGGCCCAGCTCCCCGACAGCGTGCCCGCCTTCACCATCAACCGCTACTGCTCCACCGGCCTGCAGGCCATCGCCCTGGCGGCGGATGCCATCCGCACCGGGGAGATGGACATCGTGATGGTGTGCGGCGCGGAGGATATGACCAACAGCTTTGGCCCCCTGGACATGACGCACATGAACCAGTGGCTTCTGGAAAACCGCCCGGACTCCCTGACCCCCATGGGCATCACGGCGGAAAATGTGGCCAGGCGCTACCACATCTCCCGCCGCGATCAGGATCTGATGGCCCTGCAGTCCCACCGCAAGGCCTTCGCCGCCCAACAGTCCGGCGCACTGGCCAGGAGTATCATCCCCATCACCCTTCCGGATGGCAGCGTCCAGACGGAGGACGAGGGCATCCGCCCGGACACCAGCCTGGAGGCCCTGGCTGCCCTGGAGCCCAGCTTTCTGGAGGGGGGCTGCGTGACGGCCGGCAACTCCTCCCAGATGACGGATGCCGCCGCTGCCGCGGTGCTCATGTCCGCAGACAGGGCCGCCCAGCTGGGCGTGAAGCCGATCGCCCGTTACGTGGGGTTTGCCGTGGGCGGCTGCGCCCCGGACGAGATGGGCGTCGGCCCCACCGTCGCCGTGCCCAAGGTCATGGAAAAGACCGGCCTGCATATCAGCGACATGGATGTCATCGAGCTCAACGAGGCCTTTGCCTCTCAGGCCCTCTACTGCATCCGCACACTGGGCCTGCCCGAGGAAAAGGTCAACCCCTGGGGCGGCGCCATGGCCCTGGGGCACCCCCAGGGTGCAACGGGCATTTTCCTCACCATCAAGGCACTGGACTATCTGCAGCAGAACGGCGGGAAATACGCCCTGATCACCATGTGCGTGGGCGGCGGCATGGGGGCTGCCGGCATTCTGGAACTGCTAGAGCGTTAAAGGAGGAGACACCGTGAAAATCGCATTTGTGGGCGCCGGGATGATCGGCGCCGGGCTGGCGGTCAACGCCGCCCTCAAGGGGCACCAGGTCAGTCTGTATGATGTGGCCCCGCCCGAGACCGTCCAGGGGACGGTGCGCGGGATTCTGGACAGCCTGACGGAGGCGGGCGCCGTGGATGCCCCGGCGGCCTCGGCCGCCCTGGCTGGGATGTCGTTTACACAGGATCTGGCCCAGGCCGTCACCGGGGCGCGCCTCGTGCAGGAGTGCGTGCCGGAGCGACTGGAGCTCAAGCAGGCGACCTACCGCAGCATCCAGGAGCTGGTGGGGGCGGAGCCGGTCATCGCCAGCTCCACCTCCGGGATGTTCCCCTCGGCCCTGGCGGAGGGCGCGCTCTATCCGGAGCGGATCCTGGTGGGCCACCCCTATAACCCCTCGTACCTTCTGCCCCTGGTGGAGGTCTGCGGCCCTCGCGCCAGCCAGGACAGTATTGACACCGCCATGGAGGTCTACCGGGCCATGGGCAAGGAGCCGGTGCTCTGCCGCAAAGAGGTCCACGGCTTCCTAGTCAACAAGCTCTCCTGGGCTGTCATGGACGGAGCCATCCAGGCCGTGGCCGACGGCGTGTGCAGCGTGGAGGACATCGACAAGGCCATCATGTTCGGTCCCGGCCTGCGCATGGCGGTGACCGGGCAACTGCTCACCATGTCCCTGGGCGTGCCGGGCGGCTTCCGCATGATGGGCAAGAAGTACGGCAACGAGGAGGAGGATTCGGGAAAAACCGCCGTCATTCAGCGCATCGCCGACGGCGTGGACGAGGAGATCGCCTGCCGTCCGGCGGAATTCGGCAACACGGTGGAGGGCGTCAGTAAGTTCCGGGACCGGGCGTTTGTGGAGATCCTGAAGCTCCACCATAAAATCTGATTCCATGGAAACCTGAAGGAGGACAGCAACATGGCAAAGACCATCATTACCGCGTCCTTGACCGGCGCGGTCACCCCCAAGGAGATCAATCCCTACATCCCCCTCACCCCCAAGGAGATCGCGGAGGACGCGGTGCGGGTGTGGAAAAAGGGCGCGGCCATCGTCCATCTGCATATGCGGGACGAGGAAGGCCACGGCACCATGGACAAGGCCCGGTTCAAAGAGGCGGTGGACCGCATCCGGGACACCACCGATCTGGTGATCAACCTGACGTCGTCCGGCGGAAAGGACTACCCCTGCGATGAGGTCCGCTTCGAGCACATCCAGCTGCTCAAGCCGGAGATGTGCTCCTACGACGTGGGGTCCTTCAACTGGCTGCCCGGCCCGATTTTCGACAATACCCCCGATTTCCTCCGCAAGCTGGGGAAGGTGTGCATCGAAAACAACATCAAGCCGGAGATCGAGGTGTTTGATTTCGGCATGATCAACGCCGCGGTGTACTTCCAGGAGAAGGAGAAGGTTCTGCCCGAGGGTTCGCTCCACTTCCAGCTCTGCCTGGGCGTGCTTGGGCAGGCCAAGGCCACCGCCTACAACGTGGCGGAGATGTCCCGGCTGCTGCCGCCCGGCTCCACCTGGTCCGCCTTCGGCGTGGGCGCGGGGCATCTGCCCGTCCTGTACACCGCCTTGGCCTGCGGCGGAAACATCCGGGTGGGCCTGGAGGACAACGTGTACTATAAAAAGGGCGTGCTGGCCACCAACGAGATGCTGGTGGAGCGCGCCGCCCGGGTGGTGCGGGAGTTCGGCAACGAGGTCGCCACGCCTGACGAGGCCCGGGAGATTCTCCATCTGCAAAACTGCAATTACAAACACTGAGGGGGAGCTGTGATGGAAAAAAAGGAAGTGAAGGTGCTGGTACATGCCTCCGGCCGCCATGTCCACCTGAGTGAGGCGGATTTGAAGACGCTGTTCGGCCCGGAGGCGGAGATCAGGCCCAAACGGGTGCTGGGCGCGGACGGAAAAGGCGATTTCCTAAGCGACCTCAAGGTGGAGGTGGTGGGCCCTGAGGGCAAGAGCTTCTCCTGCTCGGTGCTGGGGCCCGCGCGCCGGGAGACCCAGGTGGAGGTGAGCTATACCGAGGGCCGGATGATCGGTGCGGTTCCGCCTCTGGGGGACAGCGGCAAGCTGGAGGGAACCATGCCTGTCTGCCTGCGCGGCCCCTACGGCAGTGTGAAACTCACCCGGGGGATGTTTGTGGCCCGCCGCCATGTCCATCTGACCCCGGACGACGCCGAGCGCATCGGCGTGAAAAACAACGACCCCTGCGACCTGCGTATTGAGGGGGCACGGCCCACCACCTTTCACGGGGTCATTGCCAAGGTCCCGCCCCGGGAGGTGGGCATGGAGGTGTCGGACGTGCATCTGGATTATGACGAGTGGAACGCCTGCGCGCTGTTCCAGCAGGACGGCGGCTGGCTCTCCAGGGGCGAATAGGAGGTGGATGAGATGAAAAAGATTCTGGCTATCAACCCCGGTTCCACCTCTACCAAGCTGGCCTATTTCGAGGATGACACCCCCATCCTGGAGCAGAGCCTCACCTTCCCCAAGCCCGAGGGACAGGGCCGGGTTCACGTGCTAGACGAGTACGAGGCCCGCATGGAGAGCATCACCGCCTTTTTGGAAGAGAACCACATCTCCCTGGCGGACATCGACCTCTTTGTCTCCCGGGGCGGCGCCCCCGGCCGGGTGGAATACGGGGCCTATGAGATCGACAAGACGGTGGTTCAGCTCCTCTGCTTCAGTGACGCGCCCACATACCACGCCTCCAACCTGGCCCCCATTCTGGCCTACTCCCTGGCCCAGCGGGCCGGCGGCAAGCCCGCCATTTTCTACGATGCGGTGTCCGCCGACCAGGCCAGCCCGCTGGCCCACATGTCGGGCATCCCCGGCGTGGCCCGCCGCGTGGGGTGCCATAACCTGAACACCCGCATGGTGGGCCGGGAGGCGGCCGCGCAGCTTGGGAAAGCCTATGAGGAGAGCAGGCTGGTGATCGCCCACCTGGGCGGGGGGATCTCCGTCTCCGCCCACAACCACGGCGTGATCGACGACTCGGTGATGTGCGACGAGGGCCCCATGGGTCCCCAGCGGGCGGGCCGGGTCAGCTTCCTGCAGATGATGCAGATGTGCTATGTGGAAAAGAGGACCATGCAGGAGATGCAGCGCATCACCGACGCCGGCGGCCTGCTGTCCTACTTCCATGTGGACACCATGATCGCCCTGGAGGAGAAGATCGACGCCGGCGACCGGGAGGCGGAGTTCCTCTATCAGGTCATGGCCTACCAGATCTGCAAGGCCATCGGCGAGATGTTCGCCGTGCTGGGCAGTCGGGCGGACGCCATCGTCCTCACCGGCGGCGTGGCCAACTCCAAGCGCTTCACCGGCTGGGTGAAGGACCGGGTGGGGGCCATGGCCCCTGTCCTGGTGATCCCCGGTGAGCGGGAGATGCTGGCCATGGCCCGCGGCGGCCTGCGGGTGCTCAGCGGCCAGGAGGCGGTCAAGCACTATACAGAGCTCCCCGAGGGCTTCCAGACGATGGACTCCTATATCTCCCACTTCAAGACGGTCCGGCCGGATATCCTGGACCGCCCGGCCGTACAGGCCATGCTGGCCCTATAACAGCGTCCTTTTTCTGCCTCGGCCCGCTGGGGCCACTTAAAAAGCGAGAGGAGAGGAGCCGATGTTGTTTCAGGCTTGCGCACTCATCCTGTCCCTGATCTTAATCGCATTTCTGATCTATAAGGGGCTCAGCCCCATTCTGTCCGTGGTCATCGGCTGTTCCCTGATGATCTGGACCAACGGCATGGACTATGTGGCCACCTTCCAGAGCGCGCTGTCCACATGGGGCTCTGTCCTGATGCCTGCCGTGTTCGTCACCCTGTTCGGCGCCGCCATGGGCGTCCTGTACACCAAGGCGGGCGCAATTGACAGTCTGGCGGTATGGCTGCTCAAGCCCACGCAGCGGGTCAAAAATGAGGATGCCCGGATTATTCTGTCCATTCTGCTGTTCATCGTGTTCCGCATCATTCTGGGTCTGGCGGGCTTTGTGAACGACGCGGTGATGGTGACCATGTTCGCCGTGGGGGCCGTGGTCTTCCGCCAGGCGGACATCGACCGGCGGCATCTGAACGCGGTGCTGGTGATCGCAGGCACCATCGGGCTGGTTCTGCCCGGCGCTCCTACACAGACCAATGTTATGTTCGCCCTCTATCTGCCGGGGTACAGCCCAACAGCCTACTTCCTCCCGCGGCTGATGCTGATGCTGCTCTACATCGTGCTCGTGTGCTTGATCATGTTACGCTATGTGAAAAAGGACCGGGCTGCGGGCCGCCACTTCGAACAGGGCCGCATGATGCTCACAGAGACGAACCGGGAACTCCCGCCGGTGTGGCTCTGTTTCCTGCCGATTGTGGTGGTCATTATCACGTACACCTTCCTGGGCATTGAGGCATGGGTCTCCATCACCTTCGGCCTGATCGCCACCATGATCTGCCTGTACCGCTACTTCCCGCAGGAGGAGGGGAAGAGTCACTTCGCTTCCATGATCCACTATACCAACGACGGCGTGCTTCTGATCCCGCTCCAGTTCATGCTGATGGTGCTGCCCACCATGGTCATGTCCCTGAGCCCGGCGTTCCAGTGGGGCATCGACGCACTGGCAGAAAGCGGAATCAACCCCTATGTGAGCTTTGCGGTGCTGGCGGTCATCCTGGTCTCCTTTTCCGGGGCGGGTGCCATCCCCACCATCTGCACGGTGGCAGTCAGCGGCTATATCGGACAGAGCATGTCCATGTATGCCTGCGTCATCATTGCCACCTGGGCCTGCACGGTGTTTGACTCCCTGCCCACCAACGCCGCCATCGTCATTCAAACCGAGCTGTGTGACTGCCCCATGAAAAAAGCCTATCCCACCATCTTCACCACCACGATTGTAGCCACGGGCATCATCACCATATTGGCCACCATAGCCGCCGCTGCGGGTGTGTTCGGCTGAGCCCCAGAAGGCGGAACCCATAGAATATCCGGACAAAAACCGGCAGAGTGCCTCTACATAGGCACTCTGCCGATTTTGCGCAGAGAGGGAGGATCTCCGGCCCTGCTCAGAACCGATCCAGGTGATACCCTCGTAAGGCCGCGCTTTTTACTTTGTTGTGGTTCAATTCGTCGATTTAAGTAGATTTTAATAACATTTTTCCTGTAATCTTTAAGATGGTACAGGTACACGCAGGTCCTGAGCGGCCTCCATCTTGAACTTGTTCAGAGCCTCGCGGGCGCTGGGGACGACAGGCTGATTAGAATTGTTGGAACTAGACATGATGTTGCATCTCCTTGTCTGTTTGTTTTGTTGGATTGGGAATCCGAACATATCTTTGCCCCGGGCAGATTTTATATGTGCTCCAATTTTTGCGCGTTCAGGACATTTCGCCCTCTTTTTAAAATCAGAAACGGGCCGGATCGGGTCCTGCACGTATTTCGGCGGCGGCGTTCCGGCCGCCGCCGCCTTGCCGGAGCGCAAAAGCTGCGCGGCCGGATCTGTTTTCGGATGGGAAGGGTTCAAACGAGGTCGGGCCGCGGGTGCGCGCACCGGGAAAAGAAGGTCCGGCGCCCGGGCAGGCGGCAGGAATCGACAGATCCCTTTCCTTTGAGTTACCTCTTGAACCGATCCCGCTTCTTTGCTATACTGTTTGGGACAGGGCCCCCATGGAGGCCTGCGGCCGGGTTCGGCCGTCTATTTTCTGGGAGGGAACGGCAAATGACGAGCAATGGGACGTGCTGCTGCGGCTGCGGCAGCAAAGAGGCCGCCTTTTCCGCGTTGGCTCCCGTACTGGAACAGTACGGGAAGACGCCGGGCAGCTTGATCACCATCCTGCAGCATGCGCAGGATCTTTACGGCTATCTTTCCACCGACGCCATCCAATACATTGCGGAATACACCGGCATCAAGCCCGCCAAGATCTATGGCGTGGCTACCTTCTACACCCAGTTCCGCCTGAGTCCCATCGGCAAGCATCTCATTATGCTGTGCAAGGGGACCGCCTGCCACGTCAACGGCGCGGACAGCATCGAGGAGGCGGTCACCGAGGAACTGGGCATCACCGACGGGCAGACCACCGAGGACGGCCTGTTTACGCTCAACAATGTGGCGTGCCTGGGCTGCTGCAGCCTGGCGCCGGTGATGATGATCCGCACGGCGGATGGGGATGAGACCTACGGAAACCTGACCAAGGCGAAGGTCAGGGCCATCCTGCAGGACATCCGTGCAAAGGAGGCGGCGTCGAAATGAAAGTAGTCGTTGGACAGGGCAGCTGCGGCGTAGCGACCGGCGCCCGCAAGACCTCCGATGAGCTGGAGCGGCTCATCGCGGAAAAGGGCCTGACGAATGTGGCCGTGGATCTGACCGGCTGCGTGGGCACCTGCTACCTGGAACCCATCGTGGACGTGTACGGGGACGACGGCGCCCTTCAGGCCCGTTATGTGAAGGTCCAGCCCGATAAGGCCGCCGCCATCGTGGAAGAGCACCTGATGGGCGGCAGGATCGTGGAGGATCTGGCCATCTCCCGGCAGGACGAGGCCTTCCTTTCCCAGCAAAAGCGCATCGTGCTGCGCAACTGCGGCGTTATCAATCCCGAGCACATCGAAGAGTACATAGCCGCCGGCGGCTACGAGGCCGCAAAGAAGGCGGTCACCTCCATGACGCCCCAGCAGGTCATTGAAGAGGTGCGCATCTCCGGGCTGCGGGGCCGCGGCGGCGCGGGCTTCCCCACCTGGTTCAAATGGAACGCCGCACGGCAGAATCAGGCCGACCAGAAGTATATGGTCTGCAACGCCGACGAGGGCGACCCCGGCGCGTTTATGGACCGCTCCGTGCTGGAGGGCGACCCCCACTCCGTGCTGGAGGGCATGCTCATCGGCGGCTACGCCATCGGGGCCAGCCAGGGCGTGATCTACGTCCGGGCCGAGTACCCGTTGGCCATCAAGCGCCTGGAGATCGCCATGGCGCAGGCCCGGGAGCGGGGCTTTTTGGGGCAGAACCTCTTCGGCACCGGCTTCAGCTTTGACATCCGCATCAAGGCGGGCGCAGGCGCGTTCGTCTGCGGCGAGGAGACCGCGCTCATCGCTTCTCTGGAGGGCGAGCGGGGCATGCCCCGGCTCAAGCCCCCCTTCCCCGCCCAGCGGGGCTACTGGCAGAAGCCCACCAACATCAACAACGTGGAGACCTTCGCCAACGTGCCCTGGGTCCTGCTCCACGGCGGCGCGGCCCTGGCGGCCATCGGCACGGAAAAAAGCGCCGGCACCAAGGTCTTTGCCCTGGCGGGCAAGATCAAGAAGGGCGGCCTGGTGGAGGTGCCCATGGGCCTGCCCATCCGCGACATCATTTTCGGCATCGGCGGCGGCATCAAAAACGACAAAGCCTTTAAGGCCGTGCAGATGGGCGGCCCCTCCGGCGGCTGTATCCCCGCGGAACTGGCCGGCACCACCGTGGACTACGAGTCCATCCCCAAGACCGGCGCCATCGTAGGCTCCGGCGGCATGATCGTCATGGACGAGGATACCTGCATGGTGGATATGGCCCGCTTCTTCCTGGACTTTACCCGCAAGGAGTCCTGCGGCAAGTGCAACTACTGCCGCGTGGGCACCAAGCGGATGCTGGAGATCCTGGAGCGCATCACCCGGGGCGAGGGCAGGGACGGCGACATCGAACTGCTGGAGGAGCTGGCCGAAAAGATCAAGGACGGCTCCATGTGCGGCCTGGGCCAGACGGCGCCCAACCCGGTGCTCACCACCATCCGCTACTTCCGCAACGAGTATGAGGACCACATCTACAAAAAGAAGTGTACGGCCCACTCCTGCAAGGCCTTGATCCACTATGAGATCACCGACGCGTGCAAGGGGTGTACGCTGTGTGCCCGCAACTGCCCGGTCGGCGCCATCACCGGCAGCGTGAAGCAGCGCCACGTCATTGACCAGGATACGTGCATCAAGTGCGGCAAGTGCATGGATTCCTGCAAATTCGGCGCGATCGTCAAGGACTGAGGGGAGGGGAAGCGACATGAAACAGTACAGACTGAATATCGACGGCAAAGAGGTGCTGGGCGTCCCCGGTCAGACCATCCTGGAGGTGGCCCGGGAGAACGATATCTCCATCCCCACCCTCTGCTATGACGAGCGCACCACCATTTACGGGGCCTGCGGCCTCTGCGTGGTGGAGGTGGAGGGCAATCCCAAGCTGGTGAAGGCCTGCGCCACCGAGATCGCACCCAATATGGTGGTGCGCACCAAAACCAAGCGGGTCCTGGAGTCCCGCAAGACCAACCTGGAGCTGCTGCTCTCCAACCACGTGGGCGACTGCCGCCCCCCCTGCGTGCTCAACTGCCCGGCGGGCACCGACTGCCAGGGCTATGTGGGCCTGATCGCCAACGGCCGCTTTGAGGAGGCCATCGCGCTGATCCGGGAGCGCATCCCGCTGCCCGGCTCCATCGGCCGGGTGTGCCCCCATCCCTGCGAGGACAACTGCCGCCGGGCCCTGGTGGACCAGCCGGTGGCCATTGCCTGGCTCAAGCGCTTTGCCGCCGACTGGGATCAGTCCGGGGAGGATCCCTTCCTGCCCGAGATCGCCCCGGAGACCGGAAGATCCGTGGCCATCATCGGCGGCGGCCCTTACGGCCTGTCGGCCGCCTATTTCCTGCGCCAGATGGGGCATGCCGTGACGATTTTCGAGGCCATGCCCAAGCTGGGCGGCATGCTGCGCTACGGCATCCCCGAATACCGCCTGCCCAAGTCGGTGGTGGACGAAGAGGTCGCCACCATCGCGCGCATGGGCGTCACGCTGCGCCCCAATACCCGGGTGGGGAAGGATATTTCCTTTGAGACGCTGCGGGAGACCTATGACGCCGTTCTGGTGGGCGTGGGCGCCTGGGTGTCCACCGGCACCGGCTGCCCCGGCGAGGAGCTCCCCGGCGTCGTCGGCGGCATCGATTTCCTCCGCCACGTGGTCCGCAACGAGCCCATCGCCCTGGGGAAGCGGGTGGCCATCGTGGGCGGCGGCAACACCGCCATGGACGCCTGCCGCACCGCCGTGCGCCTGGGGGCGGAGGCGGTCTACAACGTCTACCGCCGCACCAAGGACGAGATGCCCGCCGACCGTCTGGAGATCGAGGAGGCCGAGGAGGAGGGCGTCATCTTCAAGAACCTGACCAATCCGCTGGAGATCAAGGCCGGCCCCGACGGGCGGGTGAGCGAGATCGTCCTCCAGGTGATGCAGCTGGGCGAGCCCGACGCCTCCGGCCGCCGTGCCCCCAAGCCCGTGGAGGGCAAAACCGAGACCCTGGCGGTGGACACGGTCATCCTGGCGATCGGCCAGAAGGTGGACACCGCCGGCCTGCCCGGCCTGGAGCTGACCCGCAAGGGCGGCGTGGTATACGACAAGAAGACCTTCCGCACCAGCCTGCCCGGCGTGTTCTGCGGCGGCGACTGCGGCAACGATAAGATCTCCATCGCCGTGGAGTCCATTGCCGACGCGAAAAAGAGCAGCGCCGTCATCGACGCCTACCTGCGGGGCGAGGCGGCGGCCTACAAGCGCCCCTATACCGTGGAGCGCCGCGATATCACCGAAAAGACCTTCGAAGACCGGGAACGCCAGTGCCGGCCCAAGATGGAGCAGCTCTCCCCCGAAGCGCGCCGGGATAATTTCTCCGAGGTCGTGGCGGGGTACGGGCCCGAGCAGGCCATGGAGGAAGCCCAGCGCTGTCTGGAGTGCGGCTGCCACGACTACTTCGAGTGCAAGCTCATCCACTACGCAAACGAGTATCGGGTCGCGCCCGAGCGGCTCTCCGGCGACGTGAACCGGGTGGAGTATGAGGACGAGCACCCCTTCCTTCTGCGCGACCCCAACAAGTGCATCCTGTGCGGACTGTGCGTGCGGGTGTGCGACGAGGTCATGGGCGTGGGTGCGCTGGGGCTGGTGCACCGCGGCTTCGACACGGTGGTCAAGCCCGCGCTGGAGCAGCCCCTGAGCACCACCGGATGCATCTCCTGCGGCCAGTGCGTCAGCGTCTGCCCCACCGGGGCGCTGGGAGAGCGGCTCTCGCTCCAGAAGAGCGTGCCCCTGGAGACCGAGTGCACCGACACCACCTGTTCCTTCTGCTCTCTGGGCTGCTCCATGCACCTGGAGACCGGCGGCGGCATGCTCATCAAGGCCGTGCCCGACCGGGAGGGTTCCGTCAACAAGGGCCTGCTGTGTGCCCGGGGCCGCTTTGGCTTTGACTGCGCCGAGCTGGAAGAGCGGCTGAACGCCCCGCTGGTGAAACACGGGAATGTGCTGGAGCAGACCGATTACCACGAGGCTGCCGTCCGCACCGCCAAGGGCCTTCAGGCCGTGGCCGCCCGGCATGGCAAGGACGCTGTGGCCGTCTCCATCTCCGCCCGGATGACCAACGAGGAGGCCTTCGCCATGAAGCAGCTGGCCGACGCCATAGGCGCGCGGACGCTGTGCTTCGACCACCGGGAGAACGGCCTCAAGCGGGTGCTGGGCTTTGACGCCTCCCCCAACACCATCGACGAGCTGCTTTCCACCGATGTGATCCTGGCCGTGGGCTTTACCGCCGCCAAGTCGGTGATGCGGGTGAAGCTGATGCAGGCCGCTAAGAACGGCGCCAAGATCGTCCTCATCAACCCCGAGGGCGCGGAGCAGGAGCTGGCCTTCCTCCATAAGGCCGTGTACGTGAAAAACGACCTGTCCTTCCTTAAGGAGCTGGCCCGCGCGCTGCTGGACCTGGGCAAGACCAGCTCCGCCCAAGGCTTCGACGCCTTTGCCGAGAGCCTCTCCGGCGTGACGCCCGGCGAGCAGGCCAGGGAGGTAGCCGCGCTGTACGCCGGGGCCAAGAAGGCGATGATCCTCTGCCAGCAGAACCCGCTGACGGCGGACGCCGCCGCCCTGCTGGCCGAGATCGCAGCCCTGTCCGGCCACCTGAACGCTCCCCGGGACGGGATCCTCCAGCTCCGGAGCAAGAACAACAGCCAGGGTCTCATCGACCTGGGCATTACCGCCGGAGGGGAGGCGATGGAGGGCGTCAAGGCCCTGCTGACCTTCGGCGAGGATCCCCAGGCCGCGTCTGTGAAGGATCTGGAGTTCCTGGCTGTGTGCGACGTGCACCTGACCGACACCGCACGCCGGGCCGACGTGGTCTTCCCCGGCACCGGCTTTGCCTGCGCCGAGGGCACCTTTACCAGCACCGAGCGCCGCCTTCAGCCCGTTCACGCGGCCATCGACTCCGACGTGCCTCTGCTCAACTGGCAGGTGGCGGGCGCCATCGCCCAGGTGTACGAGGTCGCGCTGCCCTACGGGGATGAGGCGGACCTCTCCGCCGCCCTGGACGCGGCCCTGCCCGTCTACCGGAACGCCCGGCTGGGCGAGGTGACCGGAGGCGTGCTCACCTGCGCCGCCCCGGTCTTTGCCCCCGTCCCGGCCGGCGCCGCCCTGGTCGCGCCCACCCCCTGTGCGGACTACCTGATGAACCTGATGGATTCCCGCATGCCCTGAGGGCGCTGAGCGGGCCAACCCACTCATTCGCTGACCGGCCGCCCGTATGGGCGGCCGGTTTTTCTGTTTTTTGATCAAATTTTGTACTTTTCAGTTTATAGAGGTTGCGCCTGGTCCGATCCCTGTGTTATGATAAAAAACGACAAAACGACAGGTCCCGCCGGAAACCGGTGCAAGGCCCCGCCGGGCGGGCGCTTCGGCATGGTTTCGGCAGGCCTGGGGCCCTTGTTATCATAATCAAGTCAGGTGAGTCTGCGATGCAGGAAAAAAAACGCCGCTTTTCGTTTCCGTCCATCGGTCTTCGCAACATCAAGACCGCTCTTTCCGCCTCCCTGTGCGCCCTGCTCTATTTCTTGATCGACCGCAACCCCACCTTTGCGTGTATCGGCGCGGTCTTCGGCATGGGGGCCAATATGGAGCATTCCAAGCTCCACGGCGGCAACCGCCTGTTCGGCACGGTCATCGGCGGCTTTCTGGGGATGGGGCTTTTTCGCTTTTACCTGATCTTCTATCCGGACGGGGAAAGCCGCCTGCTGCTGGTGCCGCTTCTGTTTGTAGGCGTGGTGGTGCTCATCGTTTTGGCCCAGATTTTTTGGGTGGGCGCGGTACAGCCGGGCAGCGTGGTGCTGTGTATCGTATTGTTCAATACCCCAGTGGACGACTACGTGAGCTACGCGCTCAACCGCATGTTTGACACCGGGGTGGGCGTTGTCATGTCGCTGCTCATCAACTGGCTGCTCCCCCGGGAGCGGCTGGTGGACTGGCTGGGCAGGCTGGGCATCAAATGCCACGACACGCCCCACCTGGACGGGGTATAGCAGCCGCATAGCGCATCCGCAAGGAGGCCCTGCACAGGACCTCCTTTTTTGCGGCCCAAGGAGACGCGTATGGCATCCTGCCCGGCCCAGAGGGCGGCGGGGAATCCGAGACAAGCCGTCAGGGAAATGTTGTATTTTTTGCCGTGGGCGGATATAATGGAACTACGCAATCGGAAAAGGAGACAGGATCATGTCGAATATATGGCACGATATCAGCCCCGCCCGCATCCAGCCGGAGGATTTTGTGGCGGTCATCGAGATCCCCAAGGGCAGCAAGAAGAAGTATGAGCTGGATAAGGAGACCGGCCTCATCATTTTGGACCGGGTGCTCCATACGTCCACCCACTACCCGGCCAATTACGGCTTTATCCCCCGTACCTACGGCGACGACGGGGACCCGCTGGACGTGCTGGTGCTCTGCTCGGAGGAGATGGACCCGCTCACCCTGGTGCGCTGCTACCCCATCGGGTATATTTCCATGCTGGACGGGGGCAAGAACGACGAGAAGATCATCGCCATCCCCTTTGCCGACCCCACCTATAATACCTTCCGCGACCTGATGGATCTGCCCGGTCATATTTTTGACGAGATGGCCCACTTCTTTACGGTCTACAAAGCGCTGGAGGGCAAGCAGGCCGTGGCCGGAGACGTGAACGACCGTCAGGCTGCCATCCGGGTCATCCAGGGGGCGATGGATCACTATGCCGAATGCTTTTTGGGCGGGGTGGCTCCAAGGGGAGACTGCAGCCGCTCGGATCGGTAAGCAAGGGGTAAAATTTAAGGAATAATTAATGCTTTCTCGGTTCCAAAGGCGGTATGCCTATGGTAATATGAAGAAAACGCAGGCACAAACCTTGAATACAGGAAGCCGACCGGAAAGGAACGATCGACCATGGAACAACGATACGACTGCCTGGTGGTGGGGGCGGGCCTGGCGGGCGCCGTGGCCGCCCGGGAACTGGCGGAACGGGGCGGCAGGCGGGTGCTGGTGCTGGAGCGCCGGAGCCATGTGGGCGGCAATGCCTACGACCGCTTCGATGAGGCGGGCGTGCTGATTCACCAGTACGGTCCCCACATCTTCCACACCAATGACAAGCGCGTGTTCGACTACCTCTCCCGTTTTACCGCCTGGCGCAATTACCAGCATAAAGTGGTGGCCAATATCCCCAAGGGGGAGGGCCGCACGCTGCTGCCGGTCCCCTTTAACCTGGTGTCGCTGGAGGTGGCCTTCGGCCGCAGGCGGGCGCGGGCGCTGGAGGAAAAGCTCATCGCCGCCTACGGCGCGGAGAACAAGGTGACCATCCTGGAGCTGCGGCAGAGCCCGGATCCGGAGCTCTCCGCCCTGGCCGATTATGTCTATGACCACGTCTTTGTCCGCTATACCATGAAGCAGTGGGGCCAGACGCCGGAGGAAATCGACCCCAACACCACCGCGCGGGTGCCGGTGTTCCTCTCGCGCGACTGCCGGTATTTTCAGGACGAATACCAGGGCCTGCCCCTGGAGGGCTACACGCCCATGTTTGAAAAGCTGCTGGACCACCCGGACGTGACTGTGGCGCTGGACACCGACGCCGGCCGGCGGCTGACGCTGGGAGAAGACGGGATCACGCGGCTGGACGGCGCTGCCTTTGCAGGAACGGTGATCTACACCGGCGCGGCGGACGAGCTGTTTGGCTGCCGGTTCGGGCGCCTGCCGTACCGGACGCTGGAGTTCCAATGCGAGACCCATCCGGTGGATGCGTATCAGACCCATGGCACGGTGAACTATACCATGGATGAGGCGTTTACCCGCATCACCGAATTCAAACACCTGACCGGCCAGGTGCTGCCCAAGACCACGACCATTATGAAGGAATATGCCCGCGCGTATACCGGCAGACCGGGGGAGATCCCCTACTATGCCATCATCAACGACGCGAACAACGCCCTTTACGCCAGATACCGCTCCGCAGCGGAACGCTACCCCAACCTGCGCCTGCTGGGCCGCCTGGCGGAATACAAATATTACAACATGGACGCCATTGCCAAGCGGGCCCTGGCGCTGTGTGACGATTTGCTGAAGTGAGGAATCCCCATGTCAAAGATCATCACCTTTGCGGTGCCCTGTTACAACTCCGCCGCCTACATGGATCATTGTGTGCAGACCCTGCTCTCCGGCGGGGCGGATGTGGAGATTATTTTGGTGGACGACGGTTCCACCAAGGACGAGACCCCGGCGATCTGTGACCGGTACGCGGCGGAGTATCCGGATCGCATCCGGGTCATCCACCAGGAGAACGGCGGCCACGGCGAGGGCGTCAACCAGGGGCTGCGCCACGCCCGCGGGCTTTATTACAAGGTCGTGGACTCCGACGACTGGCTGGACGAGACCGCCCTAAGCAAGGCGCTGGATCAGCTGCGGGAATTTGCACAAATGGAGCGGCCGGTGGACCTGTTTATTGCCAATTATGTGTATGAGCACGTGGAGGATCAGACCCAGAAGGTCATGCGCTATACCAATGTCTTTCCCGAGGGACGGATCTTCACCTGGAGCGAGATCGGCCGGTTCCGGCCCTCCCAATACCTGCTGATGCATTCGGTGATCTACCGCACCCAGCTGCTGCGCGACTGCGGCCTGGAGCTGCCCAAGCATACGTTTTACGTAGACAACCTCTTCGTCTATCAGCCCCTGCCCTGGGTCAAGAGCCTGTATTACCTGGATCTGGACCTGTACCGCTACTTCATCGGACGCTCCGACCAGAGCGTCAATGAAAAGGTCATGGTCACCCGGGTGGATCAGCAGGTGCGGGTCACCAAGCTGATGATCGACGCCCACAACGTGAATAAGCTCTACCAGGAGCAGCGTAAGCTGGCCCGTTATATGGTCAGCTATCTGTCCATGATGATGACCATCTCTTCCATCTTCCTCATCATCGACGGCTCTCCGGCCGCGTTGGGAAAAAAGACGGAGCTGTGGGAATACCTGCGTACGGTGGACTCCGATCTGTACCACAAGCTCAAGTACCGCTCCGTATCCATGGTGGGCAATGTGCCGGGCTACCAGGGGCGCAAGCTCTCCGTGCATCTCTACCGGCTGGCCCGGCGTATCTATAAGTTTAATTGAGGCAGCGGCGGCGCCCGGTGCGAGGGTCGTCCCCAGTCAAAACAGGAAAGAATTACCGCTCTACAATTCGATAGAAAGCCGCAAGGATAACTCAAAATTGAGTATCCAATATCTGTATATTCCGATCGATTCCCGATACACTAGAAATGGGTGATCGGATGAATGTGGACTATTTTGCCATCGGCCAGCGGATCAAACAGGTCCGAAGAGACCGGGGCATGACGCAGGAGCGCCTTGCAGAGGCATTGTCGGTATCGGTGGGATACATCAGCCAGATCGAGCGGGGCGTGACGAAGATCAGCCTGGAGACGCTGGCGGCCGTGGCGGCCTGTCTGGCCTGTGATCTGAGTGAACTGGCTACCGGCGTGGCGGTGACGCAGGAGCACTATCTGGACCGGGAACTGGCCCAGCTGACCGCCCGCATGGATGGGCGGCAGAAAAAGCTGCTGCACGAACTGGCCCGGCTGATTCTGAAATATTGAGCATAAAAACAGGGCGGCTCCCGTCGGGAGCCGCCCTGTTTTTATGCGTCGGGGACCAGGTCCAGCAGCACCAGTTCAGGCCGGTTGAAGATGCGGGGCAGCCGGGTGGTCTCCCGGGCAAGCCCCCGGCTGACGACGAGGACGGTGCCCTCCAGATCATAGCGCCCTCCGGCGTACCGGGGGAAAAGACCCTGATTGGGGGCCGCAAGGCCGTTAATGAGGCCGGGCAGCCGCCATTGCCCCCCATGGGCATGTCCGGCGAGGATCACATCGAAGCCATAGGACAAATAGGTCTCGATGCGTTCCGGCCGGTGAGAGAGCAGAAGGGAAACCACGCCCTCCGGCCGCTGGGCCGAAGCCCGCTCCAGCTGGGCCGCCCAGGCCTGCTCGCCCACAGCGGGGTCGTCCACCCCGCACAGGGCGATAGCCGCCCCGTCTTTGGAAAAAAGCGTACAATCCCCTGCCAGCACCGTGACGCCCTGGGCGGAAAACCACGCCTTGAGCGCCTCCGCCCGCCCGGTGCGCCACTCGTGGTTGCCGGTGACGTAACAGCAGCTCCAGCGCTGCAGCAGAAGGGGGATCAGCTCCAGAGTGTTGGCGCCGGGTGCATCGTCGTCAAAGATATCGCCGCCCAGCAGCACCAGGTCGGGCTGGGCCGCCTCCAGGGCGGAGAGCAGCTGCGCCTGTCCCGCGCCGTAGTCGCAGCTGTGGAAATCGGTGATCAGGGCCAGACGGAGGGGCGCGGAGAGCTGCGGCGCGGGAATGGTATAGGTACGTACGGCCAGCCGGCTGTCCACGGCTGCCGCGCCCACGCAGACCAGCCGCGCCGCCGCCAGCAGACGCCGGCGGCGGCGCGGCCTCCTCACCGCCGGCCCTTGAGCAGCTGCTGCTTGATGTCCCATAGCTTTTGGGAAAGATCCACATAATAATTATGGGGGTTTTCAAAGCGCTTGACCTCGTCCCACAAAAGGTCGATCTGCGCCGCGCAGTAGGTGCGCATTTCCAGGATGGAGGGAGAGCGGTACACGCGCCTGCCGCGCTGGAAGACAGGTACCAGAAGTTCCTTGGCGGTAAAGTCGGTAAAGGTCTTTCGCTTCCAGGTGGCGTCCGGATCGAAGAGCTCCAAGGGCTGGCTTTCCTCCACGACCTCGTCGTGCAGCGTGATCAGATCCGCGAAGGCCTTGCCGGTATCGTTTTCAAACAGACGGTAAACCTTTTTGAAATGGGGATTGGTAATCTTGGCCGCATTCTCGCTGATCTTGATCTTGGGAATGATGTTGCCCGCGCCGTCCTCTACAGCGGCCAGCTTGTAGACCCCGCCGAACACCGGCTCGCTCTTGGAGGTAATGAGCCGCTCGCCCACGCCGAAGGAGTCGATCCTGGCGCCCTGGAGCAGCAGGTCGCGGATGATATACTCATCCAACGAGTTGGAAGCCACGATCTTGCATTCGGTCAGTCCCGCCGCGTCCAGCATCTTTCGGGCCTTCCGGGACAGGTAGGTCAGGTCGCCGGAGTCCAGCCGGATGGCGCAGCTGGTGATGCCCTGGGGCAGCAGCACCTCCTGAAAGGCGCGGATGGCGTTGGGAACGCCGGATTTGAGCACGTTGTAGGTGTCCACCAGCAGGGTGGCGGAGTGGGGATACAGCTGGCAGTAGGTCTTGAATGCGGTATACTCGTCCGGGAACATCTGTACCCAGGAGTGGGCCATAGTACCGCCGGCAGGCGCACCATAGATCTCGTCGGCCAGGGTGCAGGCAGTACCGGCGCACCCGGCAATGTAGGAGGCCCGCGCGCCCAGAATCGCGGCGTCGGGCCCCTGCGCCCGCCGGGAGCCGAATTCGCTGACCGGGCGCCCGCCGGCGGCGCGGACGATGCGGTTGGTCTTCGTGGCGATGAGGGACTGATGATTCAGCGTGAGCAGGAGAAAGGTCTCGATGAACTGGGCCTCGATGGCCGGCGCCCGGACGGTGAGGAAGGGCTCGCCGGGGAAAATGGGGGTGCCCTCCGGCACCGCCCAGATATCGCCGGTGAAGCGGAAGGTCTTCAAATACTCTAAAAATTCCGCGCAAAAGCAGCCCTTGCCCCGGAGATAGGAGATGTCCTCCTCGTCAAAGCGGAGGCGCTCGATATAATCGGCCACCTGCTCCAGACCGGCCGCAATGGCAAAGCCGCCGCCGTCGGGCACGTTGCGGAAAAATACATCGAAATAACAGATCTGACCGGCGTGTCCCGTTTGAAAATAGCCGTTGCCCATGGTGAGCTCGTAGAAATCGCAGAGGAGCGTATAGTTCATGTGATCCTTCATGGCTTGTTAACCTCCTGGCCTGCCGGCTCGCCGCGGGGCCCGAGCCTGGGCCCCGCGATAAGCGGCGGAGGGCGGCGGAAGTTCATTTCCGCGCCCGCAAAATCAAATCAAACTGGGGGTGTCCGGTGAAGGGGACCTCCACCGGGGGAACAGCACGCAGAAGCCGCAGAGGAGCGGGCCGCCTCAGCGGTTGCGCGCCGTGATCTGCAGGGCTTCCATCAGGCGCAGGGCCTGCTTATGGCGGGGTCCGGTCCGGCGGTGCAGGCGGCGACCACCACGATCTCCGCCTCCGGGAGCAGCCTGCCGCGCCATAGAGCTTCCAGCCTTCCGAAGCGCTGAGGCAGTGGGGGACCGGCAGCTTCCGGCCCTCCCGGGTATCCAGATAATCCCTGCCGTGCGTGTCCAGCGTAAAGGCCACGTCCTCGCCCGGGCAGCGGCAGCGGGCGATCTTTCGGGCGATGGGCGCATCCGGCTCCGCCGCGCCGGGAAAGCCCAGCGCACCGTCCACAAAGTCCTTCTGGTACTCCACGACCAGCAGCAGCTTTTTCATAGGGCGCCGTCTTTCCCAAATGCAGCGCCGGGGCCTGCGGCGCGGGTTCAGTTCAGGGCTTTTTCAAAGCAGGGGTAAGGCAGCGGCCTGCCGTGGAGACGGATCTCGCCCACTTTGGTAAACCCCCGGCTGAGAATGAGCGCCTGCATGCGGAGGTTGAGACGGTACGTGTCGATGCGCAGGGCGGAAAGGCCCCGCTGCCGGGCCAGCTCCTCCGCAAAGGCGAAAAAGGCCCGGCCCACGCCCTGCCGCTGGAAGGCCGGATCCACGGCCATGCGGTGAATCACCACCGCCGGGGGCGCGGTGGCCCAGGGCAGCGGGGCATACTCCGGCGCTTCGGCGGTGTTGATACACGCCGCGCCCGCCAGTACGCCGCCCGACCGGGCGGCGTACAGCTCGCCCCGCGCCAGATCGTCTGCGTAGAAGTCCCGGGTGGGGTAGTCCTCCCCCCACTGGGGGTTGCCCAGCTCGTTCATATGTGCCACCGCCCGGCGCACCAGAAGCCAGACCACGTCCAGCTCTTCGGCCCGGGCGGGCCGTATCTCGATCATAGATTTGCTCCTTTGTACCGGCTGCGGCGGGCGGTCATTCCGCCGGGGGCGTGGGCCCCAGGGCGTTGTGCAGCTCCGGCGTGATGGCGCCCCGGAACAGGCGCACCGCGTAGCGGTGCAGATCCTCCAGCTTGCCGGGCACCGAGTCGGCGCTCAGGCTGCCGTTGGCGGAGAGGTCCTCATCCAGGATAAATTTGACCTCCTTGTCGGTCTTGCCGCCCCCCAGCAGGCCGGGGCCTGCGTGGAGCTTCATGCGGTAGCCGCCGGCCAGAGCGCTCTCCACGTCCACGGCACATTTGCTCACATCGGTCTCCTCCACGTCGGGCTCCCCCAGAATGCCCAGATAGGGCTCCCGGATCAGATCGTCCCAAAGCAGCTCCTCCAGCCCCAGGGCCCGGCGGGAAAATGCGTTGACATACCGCAGGCCGATGCGCTCGAAAAAGGCGGGCTGGTAGATCTGGATAAACTGGGCCAGGGGCTTGTCCAGCCGGGCGGCAAAGTCCTCCCAGCGCTGGTAGCGCAGGGTGGACAGCGCGATGAAGCTGCTGGTCAGATTCAGCTTCCATTTTCCATCGGCGGAGACGAAGTTGTAGTTGGTAATGGGCGCCTGGGGCTCCAGCGCAGGCGTGGGGCCCGGCTTTACCTTGGGGGGCAGCTGCTCCTGACGGGCCATATAGCGGGGGAAGTCGTGACGCACCGCCTCCTGAAACTCGGCGGGGTCCTTGGCACCGATGTTCAGAATCGTGGGGAAGCGCAGCTGGCAGATGACCTCCACCAGCGGGGACCGGGCATATTGACAGCGGTCGTATTCGGCGAACAGCATGTTCCATACCGCTCCTTCCTGTGTGGGTTTCTTCTTTATTGTATCCCCGAAAGCCCCGTCTGTCAAACCGGTTGCGCCGATTTGTGCGGTGTGCTATCATCCAAATAAGAACGAAAGGAGGAGAGCCTGTGCATCTCACGCTGCAGCACGGCGCATATCGCGCCCAGGTGGATACGATGGGAGGAGAGCTCATATCCTGCCGGGACGGACAGGGACTGGAATACATCTGGCAGGGGGACGCCGCCGTCTGGCCGGGCCGTAACCCGCTGCTGTTCCCGATCGTGGGCGCTCTGGCGGACGCAACGGTCTGCTTCGCGGGCAGGGCATACCGTATGCAGCGCCATGGGTTTGCCCGGCGGCAGGAGTTTGCGGTGACCGGGCACGGGGAAAACTGGGCGGAGCTGGAGCTGCGGGACAGCCCCGAGACCCGGGCGGCCTATCCCTACCCCTTCCGCCTGCGGGTGCGGCAGACGCTGGGCGAGGGCGGCTTCACCACTGCGGTCACGGTGGAGAACCCCGGACCGGCGGAGCTGCCCTTCTGCCTGGGGGCGCATACCGGCTTTTGCTGCCCCCTGCTGCCGGGAGAACGGTTTGAAGACTATGAGCTGGTTTTTGCACAGCCCGAGACCTGCCCCGCCCTGATCCCGAAGGGAGGGGGGCTGGATCGGGGCCGCACCGCGCCCGGTCTGGAGAATGCCCGGGTCCTGCCCCTGCGGTACGAGACGTTCGATGCGCTGGATACCCTGGTGTTCGAGGGGCTGCGCTCCCGGTCGGTCACCCTGCGGCACCGGACGGCGGGGCGGGGCGTGCGCGTGGACTTTTCCGGCTTTCCGGTGCTGGCCCTGTGGACCATGCCGGACAAACACGCCCCATACCTGTGCATCGAGCCCTGGCACGGCTGCCCCCACATGGAGGGGGAGGGGACGGAATTCACCGATAAGGCGTACTGCATCCGACTGGCGCCGGGAGCGGCGCGGACCCTGTCCTACCGGGTGGCGCTGCTCTGAACGGGGGTCGGAGCTCGCGCGGGGCCCTGGCCGTCATGCATCCCCCTGTCGAAAAAGGCCTTTTTCGACAAGCTCAGGCGGACCCGCAAGGGCCCGCCTTTTCTGCACCCTTTTCGGGCCCGGGAATAGGATGAAACAGTCACGGATATCGGAGGGGAGTGCCATGAGAAACGAATTGAATCTATGGGTGATCGGAGGCGACATGCGCCAGGCCAAACTGGCCGAGCTGCTGGCCGACGACGGTCACACGGTACACGCCTTTGCGCTGGAACAGCTGGGCAAACTTCCCGGCGTGCTGCCGGAGGAGAGCCTGGAGGGCGTGGCGCTGGCCGACTGCGTGGTGCTGCCCCTGCCGGTGGCAGGGGAGGGCACCCTGCTGAATGCGCCGCTTGCCGCAGGACGCCACCCCCTGGCCCTGGTACTGGACGCGCTGCGGCCGGGGCAGGTGATCTGCGCCGGAATGGTCTCGCCCCAGACGGCCTCTATGGCTGCGGACCGGGGGCTGACCCTCCACGACTATTTCCGGCGGGAGGAACTGGCGGTAGCCAACGCGGTGCCCACCGCAGCAGTGATAGGACACGGGCGGGGCGCATATCCTCTTGGTGCCGGTCAGGCGGCGGAAAAGAAGAAAGGGGGGGAGGGCCCATGGGTCCGGCGGAACAGGGAAAACACAGGGACGGCGGCGCCCTGCGGGTGGCGGCCTACTGCCGGGTCTCCACAGAGAAGGAGGATCAGCTCAATTCTCTGTCTGCCCAGCGGCAATTTTTTCAGCGTTACATTACGGAGCATCCGCAGTGGTCGCTTGTGGACGTGTTCGCGGATGAGGGACTGTCCGGGACCTCGGTCCGGCGCCGGCTCCGGTTTGCGGAGATGATCCGGCGGGCGATGGACGGGGAAATCGACCTGATCCTGACCAAAGAGGTCTCGCGCTTTGCCCGCAATACGGTGGACGCGCTCCAGGTCACCCGGCAGCTCAAGGAGAAGGGGGTGGGCGTGCTTTTTCTCAACGACAACATCGACACACGGGAAAACGACGGGGAATTCCGGCTGACCATCATGGCCAGCGTGGCCCAGGAGGAGAGCCGAAAGGTGTCGGAGCGGACCCGGTGGGGACAGCTCCAGGCCATGAAGCGGGGCGTGGCCTTCGGCAACGACTCGCTGTACGGCTATACGCTCCGGGCGGGACGGCTTACCATCCGGCCGGAGCAGGCGGAGGTGGTCCGGACCGTCTACCGCAGCTTCCTGGAGGAGGGCAAGGGGGCCCACGCCATCGCGCGGGCGCTGACGGAGGCCGGGGTCCGCCCCCCGCTCCGGGCCGGCGGAGCGTGGTCCGCCACGATGGTGCTGCGCATGCTGCGCAACGAAAAATACTGCGGCGACCTGCTGCAGAAAAAGTACCGGACCACCGACTATCTGACCCACCGCAAGGTCCCCAACGACGGGACGGAAGCGCAGTTCTGCCTGCGGGACCACCACGAGGCCATCGTCAGCCGGACGCAGTTCGAGGCCGTGCAGGCGGAGCTGGCCCGGCGGGCGGGCCTGGCGGCGGACAAGGGCAGGTTTTCCGCCCGCTACTGGTATTCCGGGAAGATCCGCTGCGGGGCCTGCGGAAAAAGCTTTACCCTGAAGCGGACGCGCCGGGCGGACGGGACGGAATACCAGCGTTTTGTCTGCCGGGGGCGATTGGAGGGCGGGCATGCCTGCCGGATGCGGGCGGTGCCCGCGCAGGACCTTCTTGCCTGTGCCCGCGGGGTGCTGCGGGCAATTGGCCTGGACGGCCGGGCCGTCACGGAGGAGCTGGTGCGGGCGCTGGAGCGGCCGCAGCCGGACGCCGCCGGCGGGGCGGAGCCGATCCGCAGGGCCTTGCAGCGCAGGACGGAGCGAAAGGAACGGGCCCTGGAGGCATTCCTGGACGGCGACCTTGCCGGCGGCGATATGCGCCGCATGGTGGAGCGGTACGAGGAGGAGATGAAACAGCTGCAGGAGCAGCTGGAGCGGCTGGAGCAACAGGGGGCGGACGCTGAAGAGACCGGGGCGGAGCGCCGGGCCCGGGTGGCGGAGCTGGCGGAGCGGGAGCTGGCGGGCTCGGACGCGGTCCTGGACGAGGCGATCCGGCGCATCACGGTTTATCCGGAGCAGCTTCTCGTTGAGGTGGCGGAGCTGCCCGTCGTCTTTCGGGTCTGTACCGGAGGGGGCGTTCCGGCGGGGGACGGCCCGCCGCAGGATACTGCTTGCAAATAATAATCAGACATTGTAAGATAAAGAACACAAAACGCGGATATGGGAAAGGAGCGTGCCGGATGGATCTGCTGCAAAGTGTTATGAATTCCTCCTCCCACGCAATGTTTACGCTGGACCGGGAGGGGATCATCACACACATCAACCGGCAGGCAAAAAACCGGTTTGGACTGTTCAATCACAGCCAGTATTCCCATGCGGCCGGGCGGCTGGAGCCGGGGGACCTGGTGATCGTGGCGGACAGCGCCATCGGCGCCGACGATGGGAATCTGCGTCCCGCCGATCTGGAACGCCTGGGCATTCAGGATAGGAAGATCCGCTCCGGCGATATGTTTGTGGCCATCGGCGCTTTTGACCTGCCTGGGAGCAAGCCGGCCTATAAATTCCTGCCCGGCAGGGATGCGGACGTCCTGCGCCTGGAGTCGGTCCATCAAGGGACCGCGGTCCGGGCGTCCATCGGCAACCGGATCGCTTTGGCGGCGGTGGGAGAGACCGAATACGTCATCCGCTATTTTCGCTCCATCGGACAGATTGTGGTGATCGACGGCAAGACGGGGCAGGTGAAATTTTGGCAGGAAAACGGCTACTCCGCCCGAAGGGAGGGCGTGGGCAACCTGCTGCGGGGCGGGGCGTACATCGCAAAGAGCCCCGACTTCGAGATCAAGGTCGAGGGCTATCATTTTCGGGAATTTTTTGAGGGCGAACGCTTTGAACGCCATCTGGCACAGGTGATGAGCGGCCAGGTGCCGCAGTACGAGGATATGGAGTACGAGATCAACGGCTTTGAGCTGATCGCCTCCATCCTGCCGGTGCCCGGCGGCGCGCTGCCGGAGAGCGTGATCGTGAAGTTCCGGAACATTGAGGATATCCGGGTCACGATCATGGAGCGAAACAACGCCATCAAGTCCGCAGAGCGGAAATACCGGGAGACGGAGCGCAGCGTGCGGCCGGATGAAAACGCCTTTGCCGCGCTGTTCGGCATCGGCACCGCCACGGCCTCGGCCCGGCACCATGCCTATAAGCTCTCCCAGCTGGACTGCAACGTGCTCATCACCGGCGAGAGCGGTACGGGGAAATCCTTCCTGGCCCGGGCGATCCACCAGGCGCAGCCCCGCAAGGGGCCCTTCGTCACCGTGGACTGCTCCACCATTGCGCCGACCCTGTTTGAAAGCGAGATGTTCGGTTATGTGGGCGGCGCGTTTACCGGCGCCAGTCCCAAGGGAAAGGCCGGATTCTTTGAGGAGGCCGACGGGGGCACCATTTTTCTGGACGAGATCGGCGAGATCCCGCTGAATATCCAGGCCAAGCTGCTCAACGTGATCCAGAACAAGGTGGTCTGCCGGGTGGGCTCCACCAAGATGGTGCCGGTGGACGTGCGCATCCTGGCCGCCACCAACCGCAATCTGAAGGAGGATGTGGCCGCCGGGCGCTTCCGCCAGGACCTGTACTACCGGCTCAGCGCCTTTTCTCTGGAGCTGCCGCCCCTGCGCAGCTGTCCGGAGGACATCTGCTTTATCATCGACAACCTGATGGAAAAGATCCAGCAGAAATACGGTGTGACCAGAAAGAATTTGTCCGGCGAGGCCTTCAGCAAGCTGATCGCCTATGATTGGCCCGGCAACATCCGCGAGCTGGAAAACGTGCTGGAGAGCGCCGTAGCCCTGTCCGAGTCGGACATCATCTACGCCGAGCAGATCCGCCTGGAGAGCGAGCCGGTGCGAATGGGGCTGAAGGAGCGGCTGAAGATCGAAGAAGAAAAGATCATCCGGCAGACGCTGGCCCAGTGCGGCGGCAGCCGGAGCCGGGCCATGGAGCAGCTGGGGCTGTCCAAAACGGTGTTCTATGGAAAATTGAAGGAATACCAGATCGAATGAGCCGAGACGCTGTCAAAGAGAAAGAGGTTCTGATTTCGGGAAAAGGAGTCCCGAAATCAGAACCTTTTTTGTGGGGCGAAAGGGACGTGCCGGCGTTATCCGGGGGCGAGACGACAGGAAGCGGCCTGGAGATGGGCGATATAGACAAAAGGCAGGGCAGGCCATTTGCTCTTTCAGACAAAAATAAGCGGCATGCGGAGCTTGGCAGAGAATTTGCACATAGAATGGGCAGAAGCCGACGGGGTCGGAACGAAAGGAGCGTGTCATTCCATGCAGTTTTGGAAAATGAACGGGGCGGGCAATGATTTTATCATCATCGACAATATCCGGGAGCAGATCCCCGTGGAGCGGTTCGGGGACCTGGCCAGGCTTCTGTGCGAGCGGCATCTGTCGATTGGCGCCGACGGACTGATGGTGGTGGAGCCGGCCCGGGGGGACGCCGACTACCGGATGCTGTTTTACAACTCGGACGGCAGCCTGGGCGAGATGTGCGGCAACGGCGCCCGCTGTATCTGCCGCTACGGCTATGAAAACCGCCTGGCCGGCGAGGTGCAGCGGGTCGAGACCACCGCAGGCCTGGTCACCGGCCGCAGGATCGACCGGCGGCGGTATCAGATCCGCCTCAACGATCCCACGACCGTCAGGCTGAATGCGCCCATCGAGGTGGACGGGACGGTCTATGACTGCGCCTATGTGGAGCTGGGGAACCCGGGCCTTCCCCATGCGGCAGTCCCGATTTCCGGACTCAGGGCGTATCCGGACCGGGCGCTGTTCGACCTGGGCCGGCGGATGCGGTATCACCCCGCGTTTCCCAAGGGCGCGAACGTAAACTTTTATGAGGTCACCGGACCCGACCAGGTCTATGAGCGCACCTACGAGCGGGGCGTGGAGGATTTTACCTACGCCTGCGGTACCGGCACCGGTTCGGTGGTCACGGTGCTGACGCTCCAGGGCAAGGTCAGCGGGACGGGGGTCCGCGTAACGATGCCCGGGGGCGAGCTCATCGTGGATATCGACCGCCGGGGGAACGAGATCGAAAACCTGCTGCTGACCGGGCCCACCAATATTGTGGCCAAGGGCGAGGTCACCGACGAGGAGCTGTGCGATTAAAGTGTATGTAGGTCCGTAAGGACGTTACATAAAAAGAACGCGCCGCAGGGTTGTCTGGGTACCGGGAGAGTGCCCCCCGGTTTTCGTTCAGCTGTGTGGTAAAAAAGAAATGGAGGAGTTCTATCATGAAGCGTTTTCTAAAAAAAGTTGGATCAGCAGCTATCATCGCATGTATGGCACTTGGAATGATGGCCACCGCATTGGCCGTATCCGGCACCGTGAGCAAGGACCTTTACTTCAACAACATCAAGGTCTCTTTGGACGGAAAGATGGTGGATCTCAAGGATGCAAACGGAATGGCCGTCGAGCCCTTTGCCATCGACGGCACGACGTACCTCCCCGTGCGCGCGGTGAGCGATGCCGCCGGCCTTGACGTTGAATGGGACCAGAAAAATCAGCAGGTCAAACTGTCCACGGGTACCGAAGGCATGACCACTCCCGCCATTTCGTCCTGCATCCTGGTCAAACCCC
This sequence comes from Lawsonibacter hominis, assembly GCF_014287895.1. Taxonomy (GTDB): domain Bacteria; phylum Bacillota; class Clostridia; order Oscillospirales; family Oscillospiraceae; genus Lawsonibacter_A; species Lawsonibacter_A hominis. Next base: position 50,273 of record NZ_JACOPP010000016.1, read on the forward strand.
ACGCGGACGGGGCGCCCGAGGCGACGGTCACTCTGTATGAAAACGACGGGAATTTCTGGAAGCAGGTCCTGACCACCGACGAGGCCTTCGTGGGCCGCAACGGCACCACGAGCGACAAGCACGAGGGCGACGGCTGCACGCCCCGGGGCATCTATACGCTGGGCCAGGCCTTCGGCGTGGCGGACGACCCCGGCAGCACCCGCGATTACCTGAAACTGACCGAGGATGAGTACTGGGTGGACGACCCCGAGAGCGAGTATTACAACCAGCTGGTCCGGGCCAGCGAGACCGGCGGCGTGGTCTGGGACAGCGCCGAGCACCTGATCGGCGAGACGGTGGCTTACGAGTACGCCGTCGCCATCGATTACAACAACTCCTGCACGCCCGGCAGCGGCTCCGCGATCTTCTTCCACTGCAGCACCGGAAACGGGACGGCGGGCTGCGTGTCCGTGCCCCGCGACGTGATGGTGAAGATTCTTCAGACGCTCAAGGATGATACGCTTATCATCATCATGTAAGGCCCACTTATTACCCAAAATATTCTTTTGAGAGGTAGAGAATGTAATGAGTAACAAAGTAACACTCGACAAAAACTCCGTCAGAAAGAACTATGCTTTTCTGGCGCTGATGTTGGGCGGCATGGTCTTGGGCTGTATCGTGGGCTGGTTTGCTCCCGACTTCGGCCATACGATTAAGCCCTTGGGTACTGTGTTCATCAACATGATGTTCTGCGTGGTGGTACCCCTGGTGTTTGCCTCGATCGCCGGATCTATCGCTAACATGAGGAGCCGTGGCCGCGCGGGGAAGATCATGGGCACCACCGTGGCCACCTTTATCGTTACCGGCGCGATCGCCGCCGTCATCATGTTTGTGCTGATGAAGATATTTCCCCCGGTCCTGGAGCCTTGGCAGAACATGACCTCTGAGCAAATTGGCGAGTACGCCTCTATTTCCGACATGCTCGTGAACTTCTTCACGGCTTCCGACTTCGTAGGTCTGCTGAGCCGCAAGGCCATGCTGCCCCTGATTGTATTCTCCATCCTGTTCGGCTTCGCCACGAACATGGCTGGCGGCCCCGACAGCCTGGTAGGCCAGTGGCTGTCGTCCCTGTCCGATGTTATGATGAAATTCATCAACATCATCACCAAGTACGCCCCCATCGCCTTCTTTGCCATTTTCGCCGATCTGGTCGCTACCTATGGCTCCTCCGTTACCACCGCTTATGGACGCGCCATGGCGGTATACTATCCGCTGTGCTTCATCTACATCTTCACGGCCTTCCCCCTGTTCGCCTGGTTCGGCGGCGGCAGGCACGGCATCAAGACCATGTTCCAGCACATCGCCCGGCCCGCCATCGTCTCCCTGGGCACCTGCTCCTCCGTGGCTACCATCCCCACCAACGTGGAGGAAGCCCGCGATACCGGTATCGACGAGGATGTCGCCAACATGGTCTGCCCCCTGGGCGCTACCATGCACATGGACGGCTCCTGCTTCTCCTGTGTGCTGAAGATCGCCTTCGTGCTGGGGGCGCTGGGTCAGCCCTTTCACTGGAGCATGCTGCCCTTGGTCGTGGGCGTTGCGGTCTTGTCCTCCGTGGGCATGTCCGGCGTGCCCGGCGGCGGCTACATTGGCGAATACATCATCGCCTCTATTTTCTTCCCCGCTCAGATCGATGTGGCCTTCCCCATCCTGGTGGCCATCGGCAATCTGGTCGATCCTCCCGCCACGATGATCAACTCCGCTGGCGACTATGTCGTCTGCTACATCGTCTCCCGCTTTAATGATGGAAAGGACTGGCTGGACAGGGCCATCGCTAAGAAGACCTCTGCTGGCAAGTAACGCTGATATTCTTGCTTCCTCCCTCTCCCCAGTGAGAGCGGGGCGCGGGGCCGCAGCGCGCCGCGCCCCGGCTCCCCTCACCCCACACTATGGAATGGAACCGAAAGAAAAGGAAGAACCATATGATCTGTGATAATATTACCGTTTCCGAAAATGGACGCCTGCTTTTTGCCGGGCAGGACACGGTGGAGCTGGCCCGGCAGTACGGCACCCCCCTGTACCTGATGGACGAGGACAAGATCCGTGAGAACTGCCGGGTCTACGCCGCCGCGTTCCAAAAGCATTTCGGCGACCGCGCCCGTCCCCTGTACGCCAGCAAGGCAAATTCCTTCAAGCGCATCTACGAGATCATGAAGGAAGAACAGATGGGCATCGACGTGGTGTCCTCCGGCGAGATCTACACCGCCCTTCAGGCGGGCTACGACCTCAGCCGCGCCTACTTTCACAGCAACAACAAGACCGATGAGGACATCCGCTACAGCATGGAAAACGGCATCGGTTATTTCGTGGCCGACAATGTGGAGGAGATCCGCGCCATCGAAGCCGAGGCGGCCCGCCGGGGCGTTCGGCAAAAGGTGCTGCTGCGTCTGACTCCGGGGATTGATCCCCACACCTACGAGGCCATCGCCACCGGCAAGGTGGACTCCAAATTCGGCAGCGCCATCGAGACCGGCCAGGCGGAAGAGATCACCGCCTTTACGCTGCAGCAGCCCCATGTGGAGCTGGTGGGCTTCCACTGCCATGTGGGCTCCCAGGTGTTTGCCGAGGACGTGTTTGAGCGCGCCGCCGTCATCATGCTGGAATTCGTGGCCGCCATGAAGAACAAGTACGGCTACATGGCCCAGCAGCTGGATCTGGGCGGCGGCTACGGCGTACGCTATGTGGAATCCGACCCCGATCTGGATGTGGACACCAAGGTGGGCGAGGTGGCCGCCGCCATCCGGCAGGCCTGCGCCCGGCTGGAGATCGACCTGCCGGAGATCCATATGGAGCCCGGCCGCAGCATCGTGGGCGCGGCGGGCATGACCCTGTACACCGCGGGAACCGTCAAAAAGATCCCTGGGTACAAGAACTACGTGTCGGTCGACGGCGGCATGCCCGACAACCCCCGCTTCGCCCTGTACGGAGCCAGCTACACCTGCCTGCTGGCCAACAAGATGAACGAGCCGGCCGGCTTTGAATGCTCGGTGGTGGGCCGCTGCTGCGAGAGCGGCGATATCATCCAGGAGCACGTGATGCTGCCCGCCAGCGTGGGCCGGGGAGATATCGTGGCCGTGTGTACCACCGGCGCCTACAACTACTCCATGGCCTCCAACTATAACCGCCTGCCCCGTCCGCCCATTGTCATGCTCCGGGGCGGCGGCGAGCACTATGTGGCGGTACGCCGGGAGTCCCTGGAAGACCTGTGTCGAAACGATCGATAGCATTCCGCCCGAAACCCGTAAAACGCGCCCGCCGGAGATCCGGCGGGCGCGTCAGTTTGTCGAAAAGCCCCTCAGAGGTTCGCCGCCGCAGCGGAAAAACCGGAACCGTGTTTCCGCCCGCGGCAGGCGCGTGCGCGCTCCTTACAAAGCGTTCACGGCCGCCTCCAGCTGGGTCATGGCCTGTTTCAGCACGCTTCTGGGACAGGCGGCGTTGAGCCGCATGAAGCCGTTCAGGCTCCGGCCGAAGCTGCTGCCGTCGTTGAGCCCCAGGCCGGCCTTATGGATCATAAAGTCATGCAGCTCCCCATTGCTCAGGCCCAGCGCCCGGCAGTCCAGCCACATGAGGTAGGTGGCGTCGGGAGCCCAGGTTTTGATTTTCGGAATGCGCCGGGCGCAAAAGCCGGCTACAAAGTCCAGGTTGGCGCTCAGATAGGGGAGCAGCTGCTCCAGCCACTCCTCGCCGCCGGTGAAGGCGGCTTCCATGGCGGTGAGGGAGAAGGCGTTGTTGCGGTGGATGTCCATGTTCTGCCAGTAGCGGTCAAACACCTGCTTCATGTGGGCGTTGGGGAAGACCACGGTGCTGGCCTGAAGTCCGGCCAGATTGAAGGTCTTGGTGCCCGAAATGCCGGTGACCGCGAACCGGGCGATCTCCGGGGACAGGGCGGCCACGGGGGTGTGCCGTTTGCCGTGGAAGACCAGGTCGGAGTGAATTTCGTCGGAGAACAGCACCACATGGTGCTTCATGCACAGCCGGGCCATGCGCTCCAGCTCCTCGGGGGTCCAGACGATGCCCAGCGGGTTGTGGGGGCTGCACAGGAGAAACAGGTCGGACTGCTCCAGCTTGGCCTCAAAGTCCGCCCAATCCACACACCAGCGCCCGGCCCGCTCGGCAAAGGGGCTCTCCACCACCCGGCGGCCCCAGGCCTCGGTCATGTCATAGAACTCGGAGTAAACCGGGGTCTGGATCAATACGCTGCCGCCCTCGGGGGTGAAGAGCTTTACCATGGCGCTGATGGACTGCACCACGCCCGGGCTGAAGCTCATGAGGTCCGGGTCGATGTCCCAGCCGTGGCGGCGCTTCTGCCAGCTGCGGATGGCCTCAAAATAGCTGTCCGGGCGGGCAGTGTAGCCCCAGATGCCCTCCTGGGCCCGGGCGGACAGGGCGTCGATGATGGGTTGAGCGGTCTTGAAGTCCATGTCCGCAATCCACAGGGGGATCACATCGGCGGTGCCAAATTTTTTGGCCCGTTCATCGTACTTGGCGGCGTGGTTTTGGGAGCGGTCTACGATTTGGTCGAAATCATACTGCATGGTGGGTCCATCCTTTCTGTTTGTGTTCTGGTATGCCATCCGGCGGAACACGGCCGCCCCTGGAACAAGGTACGGACGGAAGCGCCGGGGACTGCTGAAAATAGGTGCAAAAACTGTGCCAGCTTTTGCAGGCGGCTGAGGTCCCGAGGGGATGCCGGGCCGGACGGCCTGTTTTGTGTCCGGCCGGCAATGCGGTGCCCACCGCAGAGGGGGCCATCCAGATCGCCATGGAGGAGCTGCCCATCACCATCCACGGCGCACGGGCGCTGGTCATCGGCTATGGACGGCTGGGGCGGGCGCTCTCCCAGCGGCTGGCGGGGCTGGGGGCCAAGGTCAGCGTGGCGGCGCGCAAGTTTGCCGACCTGGCCTGGGCGGAGAGCTGCGGCTACGGCATCGAGCACACCGGACAGCTGGAAGGCTGGCTGTGCTGCTACGACTTGGTGGTCAACACCGTGCCCGCCCGCATCCTGAGCGAGGAAGACCTGGAGGACCTGCGCCCGGGCTGCCTGGTCATCGACCTGGCCTCCAAGCCCGGCGGCGTGGACCTGGAGGCGGCGGCGCGCCTGGGAGTGAAGGTGATATGGGCGCTCTCGCTGCCCGGAAAGGTGGCCCCCGTGACGGCGGGCAAGAGCATCAAGATCACGATCTACAACATCCTTCACGAGTTGGGAGTGTGAACATGGAACAAATACGCGTGGGGTTCGCTTTCTGCGGCTCCTTTTGTACTTACGGCCAGGCCATGAGCGCGCTGGAGCAGGTCAAGGCCCGCTTCGGAGACGTGACGCCCATCGTCTCCGAGGCCAGCGCGGCCCTGGACACCCGCTTCGGCGCGGCCCACGATCATATGCGGGAGATGGAGCGCATCTGCGACCGGCGGGTGATCGACTCGATCCCGAAGGCGGAGCCCATCGGGCCCAAGCATCTGCTGGATGTGCTGCTGGTGTGTCCCTGCACGGGCAACACCCTGGCCAAGCTGGCCTGCGGGATCACCGACACCACGGTGACCATGGCGGCAAAGGCCCATCTGCGCAACGGCGCGCCGCTGGTGCTGGCCATTTCCACCAACGACGCCCTGGCGGCCAGCGCCAAACATATCGGCGCGCTGATGGACAAAAAGAACGTCTATTTCGTCCCCTTCCGGCAGGATGATCCGGTGGGGAAACCAACCTCTCTGGCGGCGGATTTCTCCCGGGTGAACGCCGCCATCGAGGCGGCCCTCCAGGGCCGTCAGCTCCAGCCGGTGGTGCTGGGGCCGGATCAGTAGCGATACCTGCAGCGCCGGGAAAGGAAATGGCCGGGCGGCCCGGGCCAAAGCGGAAAAGCAGGCGCCCCGTTCCCTGCCGCGGCAGGGAACGGGGCGCCTGCTTACCGTCAATCGGAGGCTCAGACGGTTGCCCACAAGTCGTCGGGATAGAGCCCGGCAGCGGTTTTTTCCGCGATGGCGGCCACCACCGCCGGTTTGTCCTCCCGATACGTGACGCCGTACCATTTCTCGGCGCTGCGCAGTACCTTGACCCGGGCCTTGCCGGCGTCGATGAGCTGGCTGACGACGCTGGGAAGAAAATACTCGCTTTTGAGCGGGTCTTCCGCCAGGGCCCGGTCCAGAAAAGCGGGGAAGCGCCGCTGTGCTTCGGAAAGAAAGCTGTTGGTGAAGCCCCACAGGTTCATCGAGACGATGGTGCCGCCGCTCAGACGGGTCCAGGTCTGTCCGCCGTCTTCCGTAAAGCGGGCGTCCGCGCCCTCCGGCTCGATGTGGGTGTGTTCCACCACCTGTTCCAGATAGTGCCCGGCATCCTCGCGGCAGACGCCGCGGGCCACATGGCCGTGCTCGGTCACGGTATTGCCCAGAAGGTAGCCCACCATGGCGTATTCATAGCAGCCGGGCCGGTCCGTGTGGCGGGAGAGATAATCGTATATGGTACGAAAGGCCTCCGGGCCGTAGTAATCGTCGGAATTGATGACGGCAAAGGGGCCGTCCACCAGGCCCCGGGCGGCCAGCACGGCATGGCAGGTGCCCCAGGGTTTTACACGGCCGGCGGGAACGGCGTAGCCCTCCGGCAGGTCGCTCAGCTCCTGATACGCGTATTGTACGTCGATGACCCGGGACAGACGCGCTCCGATGGCGGATCGGAAGTGATCCTCGAGTTCGCGCTTGATGACGAAGACTACCCGCTTGAAACCGGCGCGCAGGGCGTCGTAGATGGAATAGTCGATGATCAGCTGGCCGTGGTTTCCCACGGGGTCGATCTGCTTGAGGCCGCCGTACCGGCTGCCCATACCGGCGGCCATAACGACCAGAACAGGTTTGGTCATGGAGCACACTCCTCCGTAAATTGAAATAAAGGCATTAGGAAGCTGGACCCGCGCCCGCAGGCACGGCGGGCGCGGAGGAAGCGGACGTCTTTGTAAGGCTAAGCGGCGGCCGTCCCGGCAGACAGTATTATAATTGCAAATGGGAAAATGTGCAACCGGGAGATCGAACCGCCCCGCCGGCCGCTGCGGCAGCCGGCGGGGCGGTTGTCACTTCGTGTGCCTGACCTGCTCGAAGGTCCCGCAGATCTCCGCAGAAGGGGGCGGGGTGAGCAGGGACACGGCCACGATGGCCACGCAGGCCACCAGAAAGGCGGGCAGCAGTTCATAGAGGTCCCACGCGCCGCCGAGGGGACGGATCAGGTACTTCCAGAGAAACACCATCCCTCCGCCCGCCACCATGCCGGCCAGCGCGCCCCACTGGTTGCTGCGCTTCCAGAACAGGGCAAAGAGCACCACCGGGCCGAAGGCGGCCCCGAAGCCCGCCCATGCGAAGGAGACGATGGTAAATACCGAGCTGTTGGGGTCCCAGGCCAGCGCCACGCTGACCACGGCAATGGCAATGACCGTGACGCGGGCGGCCAGCATGGCGGCCTTGGCGCTCAGCCGGATGTGCAGGACGTCCTGCAGCAGATTCTGGGATACGCTGGAGGCGGCGGTGAGCAGCTGAGAGTCGGCGGTAGACATGGTGCAGGCCAGGATGCCCGCCAGCACCACGCCGGCCAGCAGGGCAAAGAGCACGCCGTTCCGGCTGAGCAGGTCGGCCAGGCGGATGACCACCGTCTCCGACTCGGCGCTGGAGGCGAACTGGGGGATCTTGCCCGCCCTGGAGACGCCGTAGCCGATGATGCCGATGAGGATGGCCACGAACATGGAGATGACCACCCAGATCGAGGCAATGCGGCGGGACAGACGCAGCTTGCCCTCATCCTGAATGGCCATAAAGCGCAGCAGGATATGGGGCATGCCGAAGTAACCCAGGCCCCAGGCCAGGGTGGAGAGGATGGACAGGCCGCCATAGGGGACGGCGGCGCCGGAGGCTGCGTCGTGGCTCTGCGTCATGCTCAGGTAGCCGCTGAGACCGGCGGCGTGATCCAGTACGGCCTCCCACCCGCCTGCCTGTTGGATGCCGAAGAAGACGATGACCACCAGGGCGATGGACATGACGATGCTCTGGATGAGATCGGTGGTGGACACCGCCAGAAAACCGCCCAGCACGGTATAACCGATGATGACGATGGCGCCCACGATCATAGCGGTGTGATAATCCACGCCGAACAGGCTGTTGAACAGGGTGCCCACCGCCTTGAAGCCGGAGGCGGTGTAGGGAATGAAGAAAATAAGGATGAGAATGGCGGCGATGCAGGTGAGCACGTGGCGCTCGTCCCGGTAACGCAGGGAAAAGAAGCTGGGGATGGTGATGGCGCCCAGCTGGGTGGAATAGCGGCGCAGCCGCTTTGCCACGATGAGCCAGTTCAGATAGGTGCCCACGGCCAGGCCGATGGCAGTCCAGCCTGCGTCGGCAATGCCGCACAGGTAGGCCACGCCGGGCAGGCCCATGAGCAGCCAGCTGCTCATGTCCGAAGCCTCCGCGCTCATGGCGGTGACGATGGGCCCCAGCTTCCGCCCGCCCAGGTAGAACTCGTCGGAAGACGAGCCGCCGCCCTTACGGCTGAAGTAAAAGCCCACATAGACCATCCCCAAAAGGTAGATGACGATGGCTGCGATGATGCAGAATTGTTCCGTGGTCATTGCTTTCCCTCCCAAAAGTACCGTTTCCGCCCGCCTGCGGCACACACCGCGCAGAGCCGGGCGAAACAAGAATGGGGTTATCATACCACGGCAAAAAATAGACTACAATACAGAATAGGGTATAGACTACAGTCTATACCCTACATAATAAAAATACGGTTTTTATTGAAAGATCAAGGAAAAGCAGACAGACGAAAAAGAGACTAGACTTCGGGCAGAAAGCCGCTCAAAAAATTCGGAAGTACGGAGGCGGCATAGTCCCGCAGGGAGTATTCCCCGCCGCACAGGCACCAGTCGTACATCAGGGCGCGCTCACACAGGGCGTAGAGCTTTACCATTTCGTTGACGCTGCGGCGTGTGGAGAGCTCTCCCCTGGCCTGGCCGTCGGCGATGATGCGCCGCAGCAGGCGGTAATAGGTGCGCTTATGGTCCAGCAGATGCTTTTCCCCGCTGGTGACCAGCTGAGTGGACAGCAGACGGGCCAGAAGTTCCATGGACACGCTGTTTTCGATCATGGAAAACAGCTCCGCATTCAGGAAGAGCAGCTGCTCCAGAGCGGGCATGGAGGGGTCCATGGCCGCCCGCAGGGTCTCGTACTTCTCGTCAAACAGGTCGCTCAGCGTGCTCAGAAGGGCGTCCTTGCCGTCAAAGTAGTGGTAAAAGGAGCCCTTGGAGGTGTGGGAGAGCTCGATGATCTCTTCTACCGTAGTATGCTCGTAGCCCTGCTCATAAAACAACTGCCATGCCGCCCCTACGATCCTGCCCCGGGTGTTGCGGGCGTTCCGTTTTGCCATATCAGGCGCCTCCTTCCGCTGGATGCGGCTGGCGCCGCGCGCATCGGCCGCAAAACCATGGGTTCCATGGCCATTATTATAGCGTGTTTTGGGCCGCAGGGCAATGGGGGAGGATGGGCCCGGGGCGAAGCGAAAAAAAGAGACGGCGTTTTGTACAACTTAGACGAATGAAAATTTGGTGAAATGCTAAAATTATGGAAAGTGCGCAAAATCCGCTTGCATTTTTGAAGAAAGGGGAGTAGCATAGAAACGCAGAGGTTGGAAACGTTTCCATGAAACGTTTCCAACCATCCGCAACCATACTGAACAGGAGGAATATCAGAATGAAAAAGCGACTGTTTGCTCTTGCACTTTCCGGCGCAATGCTCATTGGCCTGCTGGCCGGATGCGGCGGAGGGGGGACCTCCGGCACCCCTGCGCCCGGCACCGCCGCGCCGGAGACCGGCGCTCCCGAGACCACAGCCCCCGCTGCGGACGGCTCCGTCTATTACCTGAACTTCAAGCCCGAGCAGGATGAGCAGTGGCAGGCCCTGGCCGAAGCCTACACCGCCGAGACCGGCGTGCCCGTCACCGTGGTCACCGCGGCGTCCGGTCAATACGAGACCCAACTGATGGCTGAGATGGGCAAGAGCGAGGCTCCCACGCTCTTCCAGGTCAACGGCCCCGTGGGGCTGGCCAACTGGAAGGATTACTGCTATGACCTGTCCGGCTCCGCCCTGTACGGCGAGCTGACCAGCGACGACTTCGCCCTGAAGGACGCAGACGCGGTCTACGGCATCGCCTATGTCATCGAGACCTACGGCATCATCGTCAACAAGGCGCTGCTGGAGCAGGCCGGCCACTCCATGGACGAGATCACCGACTTCGCCGCGCTGAAGGCCGTGGCGGAAGATATCACCGCCCGCAAGGACGAGCTGGGCTTCTCCGCGTTCACCTCCGCCGGTATGGACGGCTCCTCCGACTGGCGCTTCAAGACCCATCTGGCCAACCTGCCCATCTACTATGAGTACGAGGCCGAGGGCGTGCACGCCGACGCCATCAACGGCACCTATCTGGACAACTACCGCGCCATCTGGGACCTGTACATCAACAACGCCACCTGCGCTCCCGCCGAGCTCTCCGCCAAGACCGGCGACGACGCGGTCGCGGAGTTCGTGAACGGCCAGGCCGTGTTCTATCAGAACGGCACCTGGGCTTACGGCGACGTATCCTCCCTGGGCGACGAGAACCTGGATATGCTGCCCATCTACATCGGCGTGGACGGCGAGGAGAACCAGGGCCTGTGCACCGGCTCTGAGAACTACTGGTGCGTCAACAGCCAGGCCGACCCCGCCGACATCCAGGCGACCCTGGACTTCCTGTACTGGGTCGTCACCTCTGAGACCGGCACCACTTCCCTGGCCGACGACATGGGCTTTGTCTGCCCCTTCCGGTCCGCCAAGCCCTCCACCAATTACCTGGTCGGGATCGCGGACCAGTACATCGCCGCCGGCAAGAAGTCCGTGGACTGGTGCTTCCCCACCATGCCCTCTGAGGAGTGGAAGAACGGCGTGGGCTCCGCCCTTACCGCTTACGCCGCCGACCAGACCGACGCCAATTGGGACGGCGTGGTCTCCGCCTTTGTGGACGGCTGGGCCACTGAATATCAGCTCAGCCAGGGCTGAGGCTGTTACCGCCGGAAAAGGGGGAGCGTTGGCTCCCCCTTTTCCAAACCCGGCGGCTTTCGATGAGGGCGCGGCCGAACGCGCCTTTATCCAAGGCTACCGGAGCTGCGGACCCGGCTTTGCCGGCGTACGGCATACCGGGCCCGACCCGAGAAAAGGAGGGAACACCCACCATGGAAAAAGCGCTCAAACGGTATTTCCCCATCTTCGTCCTGCCTACCCTGGCGGCCTTTATCATCGGCTTTCTCATCCCCTTTGTCCAGGGGCTCTATCTGTCCTTCTGCAGGTTCACCACGGTGGGCAATGCGCAGGTGGTGGGCATCGGCAATTATTTGAAGGCCTTTGCGGACAGCACCTTCACCTACTCCTTCTGGTTCACCGTCCTCTTTGCCGCGGTGAGCACCGTGGTGATCAACGTGCTGGCCTTTCTGGTGGCCCTGCTGCTGACCCGGGCCATCAAGGGCACCAATGTGTTTCGCACCATCTTTTTCATGCCCAACCTCATCGGCGGCATTGTGCTGGGCTACATCTGGCAGATCCTGATCAACTGCGTGCTCTCCCTGGCGGGCAAGCCCCTGCTGGCCCTGAATACCGCAGCCGGGTACTGGGGGCTGATCATCCTTATGGCCTGGCAGCAGATCGGCTATATGATGATCATCTATATCGCGGGCCTCCAGTCCGTGCCCGGCGACCTGCTGGAGGCCGCCCAGATCGACGGGGCCACCTCCTGGCAGACGCTATGGAAGATCAAGATCCCCATGGTCATGTCCTCCATCACCATCTGCGTGTTTTTGACCCTGACCAATTCCTTTAAGCTCTTTGACCAGAACCTGGCCCTTACCAAGGGCGAGCCCAGCCACACCACCGAGATGCTGGCCTACAATATCTACAACACCTTTTACGCCCGCTCCGGGCCCCAGTGGAAGGGCATCGGACAGGCCAAAGCGGTTATCTTCTTCGTGCTGGTGGTGGCCATCGGCCTCATCCAGCTGCGGGCTACCCGCTCCCGGGAGGTGCAGCAGTGATGAAAAGCAAACGCCGCTCTTTTGCCAACAGCCCATTCTGGACGGCGCTGATGACCGTCGTGTGCGTGATCTATCTGTACCCCATCTTTATGGTCTTTATGAATTCGCTGAAGGTGGAGACCGCCATCACCACCTCGGGGGCCTTTACCCTGCCCACCGCGGACACCTTCGCGGGCCTGAGCAACTATGCAAACGCCATCGGCGCCAAGGGCTTTCTGGTCTCCTTCGGGTACACCGCCTTTATCACCGTGTCCTCGGTGGTGCTCATTCTGATCTGCTGCTCCATGTGCGCCTGGTACATCACGCGGGTCAACTCCGCGGCCTCCAAGGTCATGTACTATCTGTGCGTGTTCTCTATGGTGGTCCCCTTTCAGATGGTCATGTTCACCCTCTCCTCCCTGGCGGATAAGCTCAGGCTCAACACGCCCTGGAACATCTGCATCATCTATCTGGGCTTCGGCGCGGGGCTGGCGGTGTTTATGTTCACCGGGTTTATGAAGACCATCCCCGTTGAGATCGAAGAGGCCGCCATGATCGACGGCTGCAATCCCATCCAGACCTATTTCAAGGTGGTTTTCCCCATCCTGCGCCCCACCATGGTATCCGTGGGCATTCTGGAGGCCATGTGGGTGTGGAACGACTATCTGCTGCCCACGCTGGTGCTGGACATTAAGAAGTACCGCACCATCTCCATGCTGATCCAGTACTTCCGGGGCAGCTACGGCCGGGTGGAGATGGGGCCCATGATGGCCTGCATCATGCTGACCATCTTCCCCATCGTGGTAGTCTATCTGCTGGGACAAAAGCACATCATCAAGGGCGTGGTGGCCGGAGCGGTCAAGGGCTGAGCGTGCCCGGAAGCAGTATGGAGGTGAAGGGGATGACCATCAAAGATATCGCTCAGCTGTCCGGCTACGCCGTGGGGACCGTATCGCGGGTGCTCAACGACCGCCCCAATGTGTCCGACGCGGCGCGGCAGCGGGTGCTGGCGGTGGTGGAGGAGCACCACTTCAAACGCAACAGCAATGCCAAGCACCTCAAGCAGCAGTCCAGCAGCGGCGTGGCCATCATTATCAAGGGTTCCCGGAATATGCTCTTTGCCGACATCGTGGAGCATATCCAGGCTCTGCTGCGGGACAGCGGGTACCCGAGTACCGTCTATTATCTGGACGAGGACCACGACGAGGTGGAGCAGGCCCGCCAGGTCTGCCGCGAGCGCCGGCCCCAGGGCATCTTGTTTCTGGGGTCCAATCTGGAGCTGTTCCGCGCTGCCTTCCAGCCCGTCCGCGTGCCCTGCGTGCTGGTGACCAACTCGGCTGCCGGCCTGGGCTTTGCCAACCTGTCCAGCGTCAGCACCGACGACGCCAGAGCGGCCCGGGAGGCGGTGGAGCGGCTGATGGCGCTGGGACATCGGAAGATCGGCATCATCGGCGGGTGCATGGAGGCGTCCAACACTGCGTATACCCGCTTTCTCGGCGTGCAGCAGGCGTTTGCGGAGCACGGCCTTGCCTTTGACGCGGAGCGCCAGTATGAGATCAGCCGCTTTGCCATGTCCAGCGGCTATGAGGCCATGGGGCATCTGCTGGACCGGATGCCGGAGCTCACCGCCGTGTTCGCCATGTCCGACGTGCAGGCGGTGGGGGCCATCCGGGCCCTCCATGACCGGGGGCTGGGCGTGCCGGAGGATATCTCCGTGGTCGGCTTTGACGGGATCGAGCTGGGCGGCTATTTGGTGCCGAAGCTCGCCACCGTCCGCCAGGATGCCGAGACCATGGCCCGGCGGAGCGTGGAGATCCTGCTCCGGCAGGTGTGCGAGGGGGAGGGGGCGGTCCACGAGCTGATCCCCTACCGCTTCCTGCCGGGGGAGAGCACGCGGGAATTGAGAGAGGAAAGGGCCTGATCCATGTGAGAGCAAGCGGTATCCTGATGCACCTGACCAGCCTCCCGTCGCCCTTCGGGGTTGGGACCATGGGGGCGGCGGCACGGCGCTTTCTGGAGTTTTTAGAGGCGGCGGGACAGACCTACTGGCAGCTGCTGCCCATCTGTCCCACCAGCTTTGGCGATTCCCCCTACCAGAGCTTTTCCACCTTTGCGGGAAACCCCTATCTGATCGATCTGGACGATCTGGCCGCGGACGGCCTGCTGCGGGCGGAGGAGTATGTGCCGCTGGATTGGGGCGCGCAGGCGCTGGCGGTGGACTACGGCCTTCTGTACCAACGGCGCTACCCGGTGCTGCGCAAGGCCTGTGCCCGGCTGCTGGCCGCGCCGCCGGCGGAGTTTGCTGTTTTTTGTAAGAACAACTCCTTCTGGCTGGAGGATTACGCTCTGTTTATGGCGCTGAAGGGCGCCCACGGCGGCGCGGCCTGGCAGGACTGGGAGGCGCCCCTGCGCAATCGGGAGCCGCTGGCGCTGGAACGGGCGCGGCGGGCCCTGGGGGAGGATATTTCCTTCTGGAAAGGGGTGCAGTTCCTTTTCTTTCGCCAGTGGCGGGCGCTGAAGGACTGCGCCGGCAGACGGGGCGTGCGGATCATCGGGGACCTGCCCATCTATGTCTCCGGCGACAGCGTGGACGTATGGGCCCACCCGGAGCAGTTTCAGCTGGACGGGGACCGTCTGCCCCATGAGGTGGCGGGCGTGCCGCCCGACGGCTTTTCCGCCGACGGGCAGCTCTGGGGCAATCCGCTGTTCGACTGGGACGCCATGAGCCGGGACGGCTATGCCTGGTGGAAACGGCGCATGGCCTATCAGTACGAAATCTACGATGTGCTGCGCATCGATCATTTCCGGGGATTCGATTCCTATTACGCGGTGCCCTACGGGGAGGCGACCGCCCGGAACGGCCGCTGGCGGCAGGGACCGGGCCGGGCGCTGTTCCAGGCCGTGGAGGAGGCGGTGGGGCCCAAGCCCATCATTGCGGAGGACCTGGGCTACCTGACGGAATCGGTACACCGGCTGCGGGACGACTGCGGGTTTCCCGGCATGAAGGTGCTGGAGTTCGGCTTCGACAGCCGGGACGGCAGCGGCTCGGTCTATCTGCCCCATCATTACCCCCGAAACAGCGTCGTGTACGTGGGGACCCACGACAACGACACCGCCCTGGGCTGGCTGGCCTCCATTACCCCGGAGGATGCGGCCTACGCCCGCGCTTATCTGCGCCTGAACGACCCGGACGGGGCCAACTGGGGTATGATGCGCGCGGCCTGGGCCAGCACGGCGGATACCGCCGTGGTGCAGATGCAGGATCTGCTGGGGCTGGGCAGCGAGGGGCGGATGAATACCCCCTCCACCGTGGGCGGCAACTGGCGGTGGCGGGCCGCGCCGGGCTTCGACAGCGCGGAACTGGCCGCAAAGCTCCGCCGGGAGACGGCGCTCTATGAGCGCCTCAGCGCGCCGGCGAAGGCGTCTTACCCGGGCTGAACCTCTCCAGGCGGGGTGCAATGGGTGCCGAACAAAGCCAAAGGGCCTTGAAAGCCAAGACTTTCAGGGCCCTTTGGCTTTGTTCGGGGACTAGGAGTGCGGGCGGGACGGCCCGCGCACCTCCCGGCGGGACGGTTTATGCCCCGCTGCAGCGGTGACACGGCGGCTGCCGTGCGAAGAAACCGCAAGGCAGTTTCCTCAGCAGGTACTATTTTAAAATTGGATTTTATAGAGTGATTCAAGAGAAAGCGTTGCCGAAGATTGCGCATCCAACGCTTTTCGGCAGATTTTTTGCACGAAAAATCTTGGATTTGACCGGATCACCGCGCGCGGCGTCCGGCTCTGCCTCCCCCTGAAAGGCAAAGATTCTCGCAGGAAGGCGTTGACAAAATCCGGGGAGCGGTGGTATGATAGGTAAAGATTGAAATAAGATTTCATAAAATGAAATAAGGGGGATTCCAACTTATGGTTCACGACATGCCGGAGCGTTACCGCTACCACATCTCCAACGAGGAACTGGAGCGGCGCTGGAGCGCGGTGCGGGCCAAAATGACGGAGCAGGACATCGACTGCCTGGTGATCAACGGCTACGACAATATGCTGGGCGGCTATCTGCGCTGGTTTACCGATATCCCGCTGGCGGATTACCCGCTGTCCGTCCTGTTCCACCGGGAGGACGAGATGACCTTTATCGGCCACGGCGGCGTAGGGACCCGCAGCATCGCGGCCGAGCTGGCCCGGGGCGTGGGGGAAGCCCCCGCCACCCCCATGATGCCGACCCTGTGCTACACCGACCGCTACGTGCCCGACCTGATGATCGAGAGCATCAAACGCCGCAATTACCGGAAAGTGGGCTTCGTGGCGCTGGCTACCATCCCGGCCAGCATGTATAAATACCTGACCGAAGAACTCGGCGGGGTGGAGTTTGTGGACGCCACCGAGCTGGTGGACTACATCAAGGCCATCAAGAGCCCGGAGGAGATTGAGCGGATCCGCTGGTCTGCCGCCGTGCATGACAAGGTATACGCGGCCATGCCCGCCATTTTCCGGCCTGACCGCTATGAATATGAGATCACCAACGATATCCGGGCTCTGGGCGGGGAACTGGGCGCTGAGTGCATCATCAACGTGTCCATCGGCACCGATCCCAACACCCCGGTGAAGGGCGTGGTGCCCTGGCAGTACCGCCGCACCAAAATGGGGGACAAGATGTTCTGCCTCATCGAGCTCAACGGCCCCGGGGGCTACTACAGCGAGGCGCTGCGCACCCTGGTGCTGGGCGAGCCGCCCAAGGAGTATGTGCAGGCTGCGGATACCGCGGCCAAGTGCCTGGATCTGATCGCCTCCATGATGAAGCCGGGCGCCAAGTGCCCCGACCTGTTCCGGGCCAACAACGAGTACCTGGTGGCCCACGGCTATCTGCCCGAAGGGCGGCTCTTCGGCCATGGCCAGGGATACGACATGGTGGAGCGGCCCGCCTTTGTTCCTGCCGAGACCATGGCCCTGGCGGAGAACATGTACGTGGCCTGCCACCCCGGCGCGGTGGACGGCAAGGTGGTGGGACTGGCCTGCAGCAACTTCCTCATCACCAAGGACGGCTGCGAGCGGGTGACCACCACGCCCAACGGCCTGATCATCTGCTGAAAACGCGCAGGTTTGGATCAATCAAAGAAAGATAAGGAGCGTGACGCCAATGACACCGATCGCGGAAGAAAGCCTGAAGCTGCATTACGCCAAGCGTGGCAAGATCGAAGTGATCTCCACCGTGCGCGTGCAGGACAAGAACGACCTGAGCCTGGCCTATACCCCGGG
>NZ_JACOPP010000017.1 GCF_014287895.1 Lawsonibacter hominis
CGGACATGGTTTACAGACTCCTTTCAGAATGGTGTGTCGCAACTTCATTCTACCAGAGTTCTGCAAACCATGTCTCTTTTTATCCTCTTTTATATTTGCGCAACTTATTTTACCTTATCAACAGGGGCAGCTTCATAGCCGAAGCTGCCCCTACAAACTGGGATTTGTCAAGCTGTAATATGCCCAACCATATATTTTGCATATTCTATAGCTTCTTTTTCGTCAAATTCCATAATGCTAACGGATGCATATTCATCAAGCGCCTGTTGTATTAATTTGCTATATTTTTCGGAAACATGCACCAATCCCCATTTTCCCCCTTCTTGCTTTGACAAAATCAGATTATCTTGTTTATATGCCAAAACTCTACACAGATTAAGTGTTATATAAACAGGGTTTTCAATAATTTCTACTTCTGCCTGTTCAATATCATTCCAAATACTGTCAAAATATACCTCTCGACCAACATCTTCAAAAATAGTACTTATTTCTTGGCCATAAAGGCACAGACCTCTATGATAGATAATCATTACATGAGCCGCCAAATCTTTGTCTATTCCGTTCATTTTCAGGATATAATCACGAGGATTATTTTTATACCACTCTAAATGAGCAACAGAAAAATGTAATTCAAAGGGTGTGGGATATACAAAAGGCTTACAGACAGACTTCTTGATAATACTTAATTCGATACCCTTGGTTGGCGCGAAAGTATTTAGTTCCACAACCATATTCATGTATCGACATTTCTCTTCATCAGACATATCACTATTAATCACAACAAGCAAATCAATATCACTTGTCTTCGCATTGAAGCAGCCCATCACTGCCGAACCATGAAGATATATTCCTACCAGATTATCTCCTAAAATATCTTTACTGTGCTTCACGATTTTTTCTGTAATTATCTGCAATGTATCCATGCTTGTTTACCTGCCTTACTTAACACTTCTCTAACCATTAAAATATCTCCGTCAACTTCTGATTTGTAACTTTTTGACACCTACATGTATTTTATCATGCAGGCAAACTATTTTCAATAGCTGGTCAAATCGCCGGAGATTTTAAGCTGGAGAAAAGAGAAGCGGCGTCCCTTGCGTTTTGGGCAAAAATTTGCTATGATAAAGTATCTTGCAATCACACCTGGAGGGAACCGATATGCTGAACAGTAAGCGCGAGGGCGTCTATTACAAAAACGGCGCCTTTCTCCCGGCCCGGGAAGGCCCCGCCGCCGGGCTGCCCGCACCGGAGGAAGCCAAAAAGGGGACCATGGCCTATGCCATCCTGTCCAAGCACAACACGGCGCGGGGCATGGAAGAGCTGGCGATCCGATTTGACGCCATGGCCTCCCACGACATTACCTATGTGGGCATCATCCAGACGGCCCGTGCCTCCGGCATGACGGAATTCCCGGTGCCCTATGTGCTGACCAACTGTCACAATTCTCTGTGCGCCGTGGGCGGTACCATCAACGAGGACGATCACGTCTTCGGCCTGTCCGCCGCCAAGAAGTACGGCGGCGAGTTCGTCCCCGCCCACCAGAGCGTGATCCACTCCTATATGCGGGAACGCTACGCCGCCCCCGGCAAAATGATCCTGGGATCCGATTCCCACACCCGTTACGGCGCTTACGGGACGATGGCCATCGGCGAGGGCGGGCCCGAGCTGGCCCGGCAGCTGCTGAAAAAAACCTATAACATCGCCTATCCGAAGGTGATCGCCATCTACCTCACCGGGGCGCCCCGGCCCGGCGTGGGCCCGCAGGACGTGGCGCTGGCGCTGGTGAAGGCCACCTTCCAGCAGGGCGTGGTGAAGAACGCCGTCATGGAGTTCTTTGGACCGGGCGTAAAGAGCCTGTCCATGGATTACCGCTCCGGGATCGACGTGATGACCACCGAGACCACCTGCCTGTCCTCCGTGTGGGAGACCGACGACACCCTCAGGGACCATCTGACCGTACTGGGCCGCGGGGACGCGTACCAGCGTCAGGCGCCGGCCGAGGGCGCGTACTATGACGGAGTCATCGAGGTGGCGCTGGACCGGATCGAGCCCATGATCGCTCTGCCGTTCCACCCCTCCAACGCATATACCATCCGGGAGTTCAAAGCCAATCTGGACGAGCTGCTCCATCAGGTGGACGAGGATGCCGTGCGGCAGCTGGGCCTCAAGCACAGGCCGGCCTCTCTGCGGGAGAAGATCGTGGACGGCAAATTCCGGGTGGATCAGGGCGTCATCGCCGGCTGCTCCGGCGGCACGTACCAGAATATCGTCCGGGCGGCCCAGATCCTGGACGGCCACGCCATCGGCTCGGATGAGTTCTGGCTGTCCGTCTACCCCACCAGCCAGCCGGTGAACCTGGAGCTGACCCGCAAGGGGTATATCGCCTCCCTTATGGCCGCCGGCGCGTCCATCCGGTCCTGTTTCTGCGGCCCCTGCTTCGGCGCGGGGGACGTGCCCGCCAACGGGGCCTTCTCCATCCGGCACTCCACCCGGAATTTCCCCAACCGGGAGGGGAGCAAGCCCTCCGATGGACAGGTGTCCTATGTGGCGCTGATGGACGCGCGAAGCATTGCCGCCACCGCACGGAACGGCGGCGTGCTCACCGGCGCGGACGAGCTGCCCGAGATCCCGGCGGACCCGGCGGTGGAGCCCTTCGCCTATGACGACACGCCCTACAAGGCACGGGTCTATTTCGGCGTGGGCAAACCCGATCCGGCGCAGGAGCTGGTGTTCGGCCCCAACATCGCCGACTGGCCGGAGCAGGTGGCCCTGCCGGAAAACCTGCTGCTGACCGTGTGCTCGGCCATCTACGATCCGGTCACCACCACCGATGAGCTCATCCCCTCCGGGGAGACCTCTTCTTACCGCTCCAACCCCATCAAGCTCTCCGAGTTTGCCCTGAGCCGCAAGGATCCCCAGTATGTGCCCCGGGCCAAACAGGTGCTGGCGGTGGAGCGCCTGCGCCGCGCCGACCCCGCCGCCCCTGAGGTCCGGCAGGCCCTGATGGGCCACGACCCCGCCGCCACTGGACTGGGCTCCCTGGTCATGGCCCTCAAGCCCGGCGACGGCTCCGCCCGGGAGCAGGCCGCCTCCTGCCAGCGGGTGCTGGGCGGCGCGGCCAACCTGGCCGCCGAGTATGCCACCAAGCGTTACCGCTCCAACGTGGTCAACTGGGGCATGCTGCCCTTCATCGCCGAAGGTGTGAAGGACTGGGATATCCAGCCCGGCGACAAGCTGTATATCCCCAGTGTCCGGGCCGCCGTGGACGGCGGGGCGGAGGAGATCGACGCTACCCTGATCCAGCACGGAGCGGAAAAGCACGTCACCCTCAAGCTCCCCGGCATGACCCGCGAGGAGCGGGATATCGTTTTGGCCGGCTGCCTGATCAACTACTACGCCAAGTAAAGCCTTCCGTTCGGAAAGGAGGCCCCTATGAAGCGTATCCAGCGTCTCCTCCTCTGCGTCCTGCTCTGCCTGGCGGTGTTGCCGGTCAGCGCCTCCGCCGACACGGGCCCCAAGCCTGCGGTGACCATCACCGTGGTCAACGCCCCGGCGGGGGACTACTACCTGGATCTGCTGATCCAAGACCCGGGGGACTATCCCAACATCGACCCCGAGGACTACGACCCCACCCTGCTGGACGGTCTGCGGAGCTGGGAGGGGGAGGGGTGGTGGCCCGCCCTGCTGGAGGGCACGGATGTACCTCTCTTCGGTGACCTGACGCCGGGGGAGGACGGCACCCACCGCTTCACCTACCACGGCCTGCCCAGGACCTTCCGCATCGCCGTCTCATCCGCCCAGGGGGCCCAGGCCACGGAGAGCTCCTTCACCCGTACGGTGTTCTATACCCACCTGACCTACAACTGGGCCACCAACACCATCACGAAGGCCACCTCCACGGTGGGCTTCTACCTGACCCAGTTCCTCTCCACCCTCATTCCCACCCTGCTGGTGGAGGGGGCGCTGCTGTGGCTGTTCGGCTTCCGCAGCCGGCAGGACTGGCTGGTGTTCGCTCTGGTCAACCTAGCCACCCAGCTGGGGCTCCATGCGGCGCTGGGCTCCACCATGATGGCCACGGGGGGACACTACTTCTACTATCTGATGATACTCCCCTTGGAGGCGATCGTCCTCGTGGTGGAGATCGTGGCCTACCGCATCCTCCTCCAGGAGCACAGCACGGGCCGGCGGGTGGGATATGCCGTGTGCGCCAATGCGGCCAGCTATGCTGTGGGTTACCTGCCTCTCCACTTGGCCGTGTCCTTTTTGGCCCGGTAGGCCAAGAATCATTTTACAGGACGCGGAAAACGCGGTATAATAGGGTATGCCGGGCCATGCGGCCCGGCATACCGTCTTTTTGGAATAGGAGAACTCTATGAAAAAGATCCTTGGGCCGCTCCTGGCCCTGACGCTGCTCATCTCCGCCTGCGGCGCGCCCGCCGCGCCGGAGCAGGACGATACCCTCCATGTGCTGGCCACCACCTACCCGGTCTACCTCTTCACCACGGCGGTGACCGAGGGGGTGGAGGGGGTGGAGGTGAGTCTGCTGGTCAACCAGCAGACCTCTTGCCTGCACGACTATACCCTTACCGTCGGCGACATGAAGGCCATCGAGAGGGCCGACGTGATCGTCAGGAACGGCGCGGGGCTGGAGGACTTCATGGATGACGCCCTGGCCGCCTCGGACGCGCCCGTGATCGACTGCTCGGCGGGCGTCGAGCTGCTGCCCGCCCAGGGTCACGAAGGCCATGACCACGATACCGAGTACGATCCCCACATCTGGATGGATCCCAGCTATGTCCAGGGGATGCTCAGCGCCATCTCTATGGGGCTGGGGGAGCTGGTCTACGGCGACGACTGGGCCTCTCACGGAGAATTCCATACCGGACAGTTGGCGGCAAAGGACATGTTGGAGCAGGCCAGACAGCGCTGGCAGGAGCAGATGGAGCCCCTGCAGGGAAATGGCCTGATCACCTTCCACGACGGTTTCCGGTACTTTGCCCAGGCCTTCGGCCTGGATCTGCTCAAGGCCATCGAGGAGGAGGAGGGCAGCGAGGCCTCCGCCGCTGAGATCAAGGAGATCGTCTCCCTCGTGGAGGAGTACGATATCCCCGCGATCTTTACGGAGGTCAACGGCTCCGACGCCACCGCTCAGGCCATCGCCCGGGAGACCGGCTGTGAGGTGTATGCGCTGGACATGATCATGAGCGGCGACGGCACGGGCATGCAGCCCTATCTCGACGCCATGCAGAAGAACCTTGACACCATCGTGGAGGCATTGGGATGAGCGTACGCAAGCACGAAAACGCGGGAAGCGGCTGCGCGGGCGCCTGCTGCCTGAAGGTGGAGGGGCTGGGTGTGCACTTCGGCGGGGAAGAAGTGCTCCAAAACGTGTCCTTTCACCTTCACTGCGGGGAGATCGTGGCCCTGATCGGCCCCAACGGGGCGGGGAAGAGTTCCCTGTTCCGCACCATTCTGGGACAGGTGCCCCACAGCGGGAGCATCGTGTTCCAGCGCGCGGGGGGCGGCAGGGCGCGGCCCCTGATCGGGTATGTGCCCCAGTCCCCCAGCTTCGACCGGGGGGACCCGGTGAGCGTCCTGGACTTTTTCTCCGCCGCCATTTCGGACTGGCCGGTCTTTCTGCCCACGCCCAGACGCCTGCGCGCACGGGTGCTGGAGTGCCTTGCGCGGGTACATGGGGACAGCCTGATCGACAAACGCCTGGGCGCGCTCTCCGGCGGCGAGCTGCAGCGGGTGCTGCTGGCCCTGGCGCTGGAGCCCCTGCCCCATATCCTCATTTTGGACGAGCCGCTCTCTGGGGTGGACATCGATGGGGAGCGCCAACTGCTGGATATGCTGGACGAGATCCGCAGCCAGTACGACCTGTCCATCCTGCTGTCCACCCACGACTTTGCCACGCTGGATCAGTATGCCGACCAGGTGATCCTGCTGAAAAATTCCGTGCTGCGGGTGGGGCCGCCGGAGCAGGTCCTCTCCTCGCCGGAATTCCGCGCCGTGTTCCACCTGGACCTGGGGAAGGGGGGGACGCGCTGATGGGCGTCTGGAACGTTTTGATGGACCTGCTGCCCTTTGAGTGGGCCGACCACGGCTTTATGCGCTCGGCCCTGCTGGCGGTGCTGGTCATCTCGCCCCTGTTCGGCCTGCTCTCCACCATGGTGGTGGAAAGCCGCATGTCCTTCTTTTCCGATGCGCTGGGGCATTCGGCCTTTACCGGCATCGCCGTGGGCGTGCTGTGCGGCCTGAGCGACCCCATGTGGTGCGCGGTCCTGCTGGCGCTGGTCTTTGCCGTGCTGTTCACCTATGTCCGGCGCAAGTCCAATATGGCCAGCGATACGGTCATCGGCGTCTTTTCTTCCACAGCCGTGGCTTTGGGCATCTTTATCGCGACGCTCAATGGAGGCAGCTTTACGAGATTCAACAGCATTCTCATCGGCGATATCCTCAGCGTGGAGGCGGGGAAGATCGCCCTTCTGGCCGTCATCCTGGCCGTGGTCGTGGTGCTGTGGGTATGCTCCTTCAACCAGCTGATGCTCGCCTCGGTGCACCCCGCCCTGGCGGACAGCCGCGGGATCAAGGTCTTCTGGCAGGAGGCGGTCTTTTCCGCCGCCATCGCCGTGGTGGTCACGGTGGCCATGACCTGGGTGGGACTGCTGGTCATTAACGCTCTGCTGGTGCTCCCAGCGGCGGCGGGGCGCAATCTGGCGAAGAATATGCGGCAGTACCACCTGTTTTCCCTCCTAGGAGCCGTTGCGGCGGGAATCGCGGGACTGATGACCTCCTATTATATCGGCGCCTCCGCCGGGGCCTCCATCACCTTGTATCTGGCGGCCTTCTTCGCCGTGACCTTCCTGTTCCGGAAGCGGCGGATGTAAGACGTGATGTCTCGGGCCGCAGCGTGAGGACCTGCGCCGGCCCGGGAGCCCGGCGTACCGGAAAAAGGGGGCCTGAGGTTGTTGCGCCGCCTGCCTGCACCCGCAGGCGCGTTTCGCAGCGCAGCCGCCGCAGGGCGCCTCCCGGCGCGGAGGTGACGGCGAAGCTCCGCGAGGCGCTCCTGCAGGAGGCGTTTTCGACAAGCGGAACGGCCGGACAGCATTTGCTGTCCGGCCGTTTTTGGGATTGGCGTGTGTTATTTTGTACCGAAAATGCGGTCGCCCGCGTCGCCCAGGCCGGGCACGATGTAGCCGTGGTCGTTGAGCTTTTCATCCAGAGCGGCGCAGTAAATCTCCACGTCGGGATGATCGTGGCGCACCCGCTCGATGCCCTCGGGGGCGGCGATGATGTTCATCAGCTTGATGTGCTTGACCTCGTAGTTTTTGATGAACTGGATGGCCGCGGAGGCGGAGCCGCCGGTGGCCAGCATGGGGTCCAGGATGATCACGTCGCGCTCGGCGATATCGGTGGGCATCTTGCAGTAGTATTCCACCGGTTCCAGGGTCTCCGGGTCCCGGTAAAGGCCGATGTGGCCCACCTTGGCGGAGGGGATGAGGGTGAGGATGCCGTCCACCATGCCCAGACCGGCCCGCAGCACCGGAACGATGGCCAGCTTTTTGCCGGCGATGCTCTTGAAGGTAGCGGTGGTGATGGGCGTCTTGATCTCCACGTCCTCCAGCGGCAGGTCGCGGGTGGCCTCATAGCACATCAGGGTGGCGATCTCGGAGACGACCTCGCGGAAGTCCTTGACGCCGGTGTTCTCATCTCGCAGGATGGAGAGCTTGTGCTGGAGCAGCGGGTGATCCAGAATGTGTACCTTTTCCATGTTCATGGCGCTATTCCCCTTTGTTTTGTTCTTTTGCCAGCCGCTCCCGTTCGGCCTGGGAGAGCCGGTGATAGTCCGGTGAGAGGCTCGCCGCGTCGGTGAGCCGCCCCGTCCTGACCTGCTCCAGCGCACAGCGGGCAACGCCCCAGGCGCTCTGGAAACGCAGATGCGGCGGCGCCAGGCGGACGTCCAGCCCCGATTCCTTGAGGGTAGTATAGCATAAAACCGCGCCGTCTCCAACCAAAATTTGCGGTTTTCCGCTGGTTTTTAATTCTTCGGCCAGTTCGGCCAGGGCGACGGCACGGTCGGGACACAGGCGGAGGAGGCCGTCGCCGGTGGAGCGAAAGCGGGCGTTATAGACCTGATTGCGCCGGGCGTCCATCACGGCGCAGAGCTCCATGCCGGTGTGAGCCAGGCACCAGGCCATGGATTCCAGTGTGGAGCAGGCCGCACAGGGCTTTTCGTCGGGCCAGGCCAGACCCTTTGCTGCGGATACGCCGATCCGAAGCCCCGTAAAGGAGCCGGGGCCGGCCGCTACCGCCACTACGTCCACCTCCGCCAGGGTATGGCCGCAGTGCTCCAGCATGGACTGTACCATGGGCATCAGGGTGCGGGAGTGGGTCAGGCCGCTGTTTTGGAAGGATTGCGCCAGCAAAAATTCGTCCTCGCACAAGGCCGCGGAGCAGGCCGCGGCAGAGGACTCCAGAGCCAGTATCTTCATATTCCATCCACCCCCTGGATCGTGATCACACGCTGTCCGTCTTCCGCGCCCCGGCGCAGGTCTACCCGGACGGTGTCTCTCTCCAGCGCGCCGGCGGCGTTTTCGCTCCACTCCACCGCACACACGCCCCCCCGGCGGAGATAGTCCTCCCAGCCGATCTCAAACAGCTCGTCGGAGGAGGCGAGACGGTACAGATCGAAGTGGAAGAGAGGCAGGCGGCCGCCCTCATACTCGTTGACGATGGTAAAGGTGGGGCTGGTCACCCGCCCGGCCACACCAAGGCCCTGGGCCATCCCGCGTACAAAGGCGGTCTTGCCCGCCCCCAGGTCCCCGGTAAAGGCCACCACTGCGCCCGGCCAAAGCAGTTTGGCCAAAGCCGCGCCGAGCGCCTCGGTTTCCCCGGGGGAATTGGATCGATATTCCATGGAACACCTCAAATGTGAAATTTAACTTAAATATTGTACCACACCCGTTTACCAAATGCAAAAAAGATGATAAACTAAATCCGCTTTCCGATCCAAAGCCGGAAGCGCTGATCCCGGTACAGCCCCAACGCGCAGTCCGCAGTCCAGAGAAAAGGGAGGTGAGAGCGGTTGTCCTGGTTTTCTGATTCCATCCGTGCATTTTTCCGCAAAGGAGACCTGCTGCTGCTCTGCCTGTGTATCCTCGCCAGCGGATACGGCCTGGTCCTGATTTACAGCGCCACCCGCTACCTGGAGTTCAACCGCAACCGCAACATGATCGTCCAGACTGCGGCCATCCTCCTGGGTATCCTGGTCTACGTGGTCATGTCGTCGGTGGATATTGAGCTTTTTACGGAAAAATCCTGGAAGCTGATGCTCCTGTTCAACGCCGCCATCAACGTGCTGGTCCGCACGCCGCTGGGGGTGGAGGTGGGCGGCAACCGCAGCTGGGTCCACATCCCCGGCTTTCCGGTGAATCTCCAGCCTGCGGAGCTTGCCAAGCTCACCTTTGTTCTTCTGCTGGCCTGGCAGATGACCCGCCTGGGCGAACGGGGAATCAGCCGCCCCTGGTCTGTGTTCCAGCTGGCGGGACACACCCTGTTCATGTTCGCCCTCATTGCCGTTACCTCCGGGGATTTTGGCATGGGCCTGACGTATCTGTTGATTTTCGTTATCATGGCCTGGGCGGGCGGGGTGAAAAAGCGCTGGTTTCTGCTGGCTGTGATCCTGGGTGTGATCGCGGTGGCGGTGATCTGGCCCCACATCAGCGACAAATATTTTGCCAAGCGCATCCTGGTGGTGGTAGACCGCCTGCGGGGCAATACGGAGACTCTCTGGGAGCAGACCCAGGGCGCGGGCTGGCAGCAGTATCGCAGCATTCTGGCCATCGGCAGCGGAGGGCTTACCGGCCTGGGTTATCTCCAGGGGATCCAGACCCAGAGCGTCTACGAGAGCTCCCTGCCCGCCCGTGAGACCGATGAGATCTTCGCGGTCTGCGGCGAGGAGTTTGGCCTGGCCGGCTGCCTGCTGCTGCTTTTGATCCTGGCGGCCATCATCCTGCGCTGCATCTGGGTGGCCCGGAGGGCCTGTTCCCCCCAATCGGCACTGATCGCCATGGGCTATGCGGGCATGCTGATGGTACAGGTCGGCGTCAATGTGGGCATGTGCCTGTATGTGTTCCCGGTCGTAGGGCTGACCTTGCCGTTCATCAGCTATGGAGGCTCCTCCATCGTTACCATGTACGCCGCCATGGGCGTGGTTTCCAGCATCAAGATGCGCAGCCTGCCCAGCTGGCTGCGGGACCGCAGCAGGATTTGACACGACCGGGGCGCACGGAGATCCTCCGTGCGCCCCGGCTGCATATTCTCCTTTCTTTGGCAAAGACTATGACTACAGTCTCTACCAAATAAGGAGGTCATTCCCTTGAAACACCGTGTTCTTCTGCGCCGTGCGCTCCCCGCGGCGGCACTGGCGGCCGTCCTGCTCTCCGCGTCGCTTCCCGCGTCCGCGCTTCTCTTTCGCAATGAGGAGGCGGCTCCTACCGTAGCCGCTTTCTCCAAAAACGGCCCTGTTACCGGCGCCATCTCCTTCACACAAGCGGATTTTCGTGTGGAGGACGGTAAGACCACGCTGGACTCCATCGTCATCAGCTCGCTGCCCGACCCGGCGGCCGGCGCCCTCACACTGGGCGGACAGGCGGTGGGCATAGGCGACGTGGTGACGATGAACGCTGTGGACGGACTGCGCTTTACGCCCCTGGCCGCGGCCACAGTCTCCTCCGCCGCATTCTCTTTTGTCCCGATCTTTTCCGACGGCCGGCAGGGGAGCGGCGTGAGTGTGGGTCTCTATCTGCTTGCAGCGGAAAACAGCGCGCCGATTGCAGAAAATCTGGAATTGAGCACCTATAAAAATGTAGCGATTACCGCACAGTTTGCCGCCGTAGACCCGGAAGGGGATCTGCTGACGTTCCACATCGTCGGCAAACCTGCCCGAGGCGCCGTGACCCTATCGGAGGATGGGAGCGGCGAGTTTGTCTACACGCCCTACGAAAACAAGACGGGAAAGGACAGCTTCACGTATGTGGCGGTGGATACCGTGGGCAACTCCTCCGATCCCGCCACGGTCAAGATCCGGATCGCGAAGGCCGATACGAAGGTCACCTACGCGGATCTCTCGGGCCATCCCGCGCACAAAGCCGCTATCCGCCTGGCGGAGGAGGGGATTTTTGTGGGCGAGCGTATGGGCGCGCAGTATTTCTTCCAGCCGGACACGCCGGTCACCCGGAGCCAGTTCGTGGCTATGGCCATGGAGTGCGCCGGAGCGAAAGTACTGGAGGGGGTGGAGCGTACCGGCTTTTATGACGATGACGCCATCCCGACCTGGGCCAAGGGCTATGTATCCTCCGCTTTAAAATCCGGGCTGGTTCAGGGGAGCCGGGATGCGCAGGGACGGGTGGTCTTCAACGCCGGAGACGGCATCACCCGTGCCGAGGCCGCGGTCCTGCTGGATCGGGCTCTCCAGGTCACCGATGTGAGCGCGCCTACGATGGATACGGATGCCGTTCCGACCTGGGCCAGCCAGTCGGCGGCAAATTTGGCCACCTGCGGCGTGCTTCCGGTGAATGGAAGCAGCGCACAGGCCCTGTCGGAAGTCCTGACCCGCGGCGAGGCTGCACAAATGCTGTGTGCCGCGCTGGAACTGATGGATAATCGGGACAACGGCGGCTGGCTTCAGTGGTGAAGACGTTCCCAATGGGGAGTGCGGCAGGGTCGCGCTCCCCATTTTTAAAAATTGCGGGAAGAAATCGTGAAATTGTGTTGACAAACCTACGGGGATTTGCTAAAATAATATGCGTTCGGTCGAGAAAACGGTGTGCGCCGAACGTCATGTGGGGGTATAGCTCAGCTGGGAGAGCGCTTGAATGGCATTCAAGAGGTCAGCGGTTCGATCCCGCTTATCTCCACCAATTACAACTGAATATCGTATCTGGGGGTATAGCTCAGCTGGGAGCCCGGTTGAAGCGGTTACACACCCCTCAGAAAAATTGAATAAGAAATACTCAGCACACCCTTTTATTTGGGGGTATAGCTCAGCTGGGAGCGCGGTACAAGCGTGTAACAGCACCCCTCAACAAAACTAAATAAACGTTCTTTCCCACATCTGGGGGTATAGCTCAGCTGGGAGAGCGCTTGAATGGCATTCAAGAGGTCAGCGGTTCGATCCCGCTTATCTCCACCATATCAAGGGAAAGAACTTTTCCTCGCTTCCGAAAGGAAGCGAGGTTTTGTTTTCATGCGGCGATTTCTACGATGTCCAGTCCCAGGCTGAACTGCGTAAAATCAATGTTGAAATCAATGTGCAGCTTATAGCCCCGATAGACCTCCACCCGGCGGATCAGGCAGTTGACGATCATTTTCTTTGCCTCCAGGCTGGCCGTGTCGTAAAGATCTGCCCAGGAGATTACATTGTCGTACTGCTCCTCCAGGGAGTGCAAAACGGTCTGCCCTTCCTCATAGGCGGCTTGTGCGTCCTCAAACTGCTTTTGTAGTTCGGTGCATTTGGCCTCAGCCTCGGACACCATAGAGCCTAGCAGGTCTTTGGAAAAGGTGCTTTCCCCTCGCAGAGCCTTGATGACTTCCGCTTTGAGCATATCCAGTTCATCGGCTGCCTTGGTGTAGTCGACCCGAATGGAGCGGAGCAGATTTTTTCGTTCTTCCATCTTTTCCCGATAGCGAGCGTTGACAATCTCGCTTTTCGGGATTGCCTTCATGCGCTCAAAGATTTGCCGCACCAGCTTGTCGATGATCCTGTCCAGGATATGTGCCGTGTAGCCCGTCTGCCCGTCGCAGTCAGTCTGCTTGCGGGTTTTGCCATAGCAGATGTACCGCACCCGCTTGATTACCCGGTGGGGATCTTCTTTACAGGGATAGGCCTTGCCGCTGGTGGTGAGGTTGAGCCGGGCACCACAATGGCCGCAGTACACATTCCCGGACAAGAGCGACTGGCCCGCGATGTTGCGGGGAACGGTACGCTCCGTTTCATTGGCCCGGTTAGTACGAATCCGCTGGGCCTCCTCAAACAGTTCCGGCTCTATGATTTGCAGGTGGGGCAGCACCGGGGAGCGGCTTTCCCCGCTGCGGAGTACGCCGGTATAGGTCAGGTTACAGAGGATGCCCCGGATGGTGGCGTGGTACCACATCTTGCCGCTCCGGGCCCGGTAGCCCTGGTTATTCAGGTGGGTGGCGATTCGCTGGGCCCCATAGCCCTCATGCACATACTTGTCAAAGACAATGCGGACAACGGCGGCCTCGGTTTCATTGAGAGCCAGCTCGTAGACCTCATGCTTGCGCTTATTCACGCGCCCGCTTTTCACAAGGTCATAGCCATAGGGGGCGACGCCGCCCTTAAAGCCTCCATCCTCCACAAGCTGCCCCAGGGCAGTTTTGGTACGTATGGAGGTTTTTTCGCTTTCACCGTCCGCTTGCCAGAACCGGATGTAGTTGGTGAGTTTGTCGGTGTGGTTGTCAAACCGCTGCTCGCCCTCCTGGGTGCTCCAGACCCGGACGCCGTTCTTGACGAACCATTCCACCACAAAGGGCGTTTCATCCGCGATCCGCCCGATGCGGTCAAACATGAACACCAGCAGAATATCAAACTTGCCCTGCCGAGCCCGTTCCTTGATGATTTGCAGCTTGTCCCGGTTTTCCGCCCGTACCTTGTGACCGGAAACGCCGTCCTCCTGTTCCTCGTGAACAATTGTCCAGC
Organism: Lawsonibacter hominis; assembly: GCF_014287895.1. Taxonomy (GTDB): domain Bacteria; phylum Bacillota; class Clostridia; order Oscillospirales; family Oscillospiraceae; genus Lawsonibacter_A; species Lawsonibacter_A hominis. Next base: position 13,724 of record NZ_JACOPP010000017.1, read on the forward strand.
CCATTTTCTCACAAAAGGCGTGGCAGGCTTTCCGCTGCATGGGAATGTCGGCCTGGTTTTTATCGTTGTGATCCACCTGCTTATCGGTAGACACCCGGTATAAACAATCAACGCGAGTGCCAGTTATCATTTGATTTTCCATGTATAAGCCATCCTTTCAAATGTCATTTAGGCAGGTGAAAAGAGGCTTTTTGTACGCAGGATTTTTGAACTTGTCAAGGTGCATAGGGACTACCCCCACCATTATTATCCCTCTGTTCCGAGGGCTTGACAAGGATGACTCCGGGCCGGGGGGATGAGGTCTGCGCCACAAAGGACGAAAGCAAAATCTGCTTGACCTGCCCGATGGCCGTTGTGTTTTGTGACTCTGCAAAGGTGGCGGATATTTCAAACCCATCAATGGCAAAAACGGCATTTGCTTTTGGCATATACGGCCTCCTCTCTCATGGACGGACTGACATAAACAAACTCCCCGTTGTCCCGTGGGGCAAGGAACAGGGCCAGCACCGTTTCCGATGCTGGCCCTGTTCCTTGCCTCACTTCTGGACAAAGTGTCCATAGGTCTAAAGATGGGGCCGCCGCGCTCATTTCCTTGGCCTGTCGTTAGACAGCAATACTCGGCGCAACGGCCCCGCGCAAAGGGGCGGCGGCCCGGACGGTCAGGCGGCCAGCCTGACCCGGCGGATCGTGGCCGTGGGATGGCCTGTCCCACTTGCGGCGCTGGTGTCAGACACCCGCCGCTAAGCTCCCCACGCTATATCGGGGCCCCGGTGTCCATTTGCGGAGAGGAACCTCCTCTCATATACCCCCAGAAAAAAGGGGCCAAATGGAGATGGCAATTAGAAATTTTCCTGCAAATATTTTTTCATCTGCTTGATACCGCTCTCCACCGAGTGCCGGACGGCGCTTTTGTCTACGCCCTCTTCGCGGGCGATCTGACGGTAGCTTTTGCCCAGAATCAAATAGGCGTCCACGCGGCGCCCCTGGATCTCCGGCAGAGAATTGAGGGCGTTCCACAGACGAAAGAACAACTCCTTGCGATCCATGAGTTCCTGGGGGCTGGGCTCGTGCAGGCAGGCGGAATATTCGATCCCATCGTCACAATCCAGGGAATAATAAGCCTTGTTGTAGCGCGCCCGTTCCGTATGGGCGGCTTCGCGCCGCCTGCTGGCCATGAGCTCCTCGGCCACTTCGTCAGAAACCTCTGTGTATTCATCGTGGGTGTACCACGGGTAAAAGTCTTTCAGATTGATGGTCGTCATTTGTAATTCCTCCGTTCAGATGGTTAGGGGGTGAATGGCAATCTGAACGGGGGAAGGTGGAGAGCGGCATCGAAACTCAACTCGTTTCTTTTTTCTTGATATGAATCGCAGTACACTTTGTTTTCCGTACCGAACTTCTATGCAACATTGAAATTCACATTCGACAACTCAGAAAACCAAAGTGGCCTGGGATTCATCGAAACCTCCCTTCACCAAACAAATGAATTGTAATACCTAAAAAAGGCGCACTGTGATGAATTTAGTCAGAAAAGAGTGTATTGTAAAATATTTTTGAGGTGAATTACAATGCAATCTTATTCTAGGCCTTTAGGCGACGCAGTAAAGCGTGCGCGAGCTGAACTTGGTTTCACCCAGAATCAAGTTGCAGAAGCGGCAGATATTGATGTGCGTACAGTACTGAACATAGAGAACTATAAAGGCAATCCTAAAATGGAAGTGCTCTTCCCTCTTGTACGTGTGTTGAAAATGGACTCTAGAGAGATTTTCTATCCAGAAATGCGTCGTGAAAGTCCAGCAATTCGCCGGTTGCGCTTCTTGATAGAAGAATGTAGCGAAGAAGAAGCAGAGGCTTTAGCACCTGCGATAGAGTCTATTCTGTCTGTATTGAGATCAAAAACAGCTGCTACGGTTGGCTAATCATAAAAAAGAGAGCCTGCGTCCCTTATATTGGGGAAGCAGGCTCTTCATGCCTAAGTGTCAGGCTCTTTGCTTACTACCATTTTCAGTTGTACGACATCTACCCTGATTTCCTTTTTACATTTAGGGCAGTAAAGGGGGAATTTCACAAGGACAGTATCTGCAAATATTTTTGTTCGTGTCTTTCCACCACAAATTGGGCAGCAAACCCACAGTGAGCCTTGTTGATCGTTTTTTACTGGTTCTATTCCGTCGTGTCTCTGCGTTAATCGGCGGGATCTATCAGACGAAATATACATACCCTCAAAAGGTCAGTTGGCTTCAAGCGAGATTTGATGATTTCCGTATTTCACATAGTCTACCTGAGACAGATCCAACGGAGCGGCGAACACATAATACTCCATGCCTTCCATACCCGCAGTCTCACTAATAGCTACTGTGGAGCCGTCCTTTAAGACAACTTCCAAGGGACCGACATACGGAACAATGCGGTTGTTGTTAGGTTCTGTAGCGGAGTAACTGAAAGTAAGGCTCAAAGGCGAAAGAGTTAGGTTCTCCAGCGTACTGGTATATCCGTATTCTTCATCCGTCCAGGTCAGGCCAGCCGTATCCAGCGAGAGTATCTCGGTATCATTATAAAGGGTAATGTCGAAGGAAAACTCTCCACTCAGAATTTGAGTATATTCCTTTTCGGGAGTCTGAAGCCATAGCCCATGAAGGGTAAGCTGCTTGGACACCTCGTCATTGAAACGGACATCGGTTCCGGTTTGAGCTCCAATCCAGATAACAACTTCTTTCAAATTATCCTGGGGATTTTCATCAGGGAGCCAATCACATTTGAGGATGTAACCACTATCGGAATAGGCACCATCCTCAAAGGTAAGCTCCAATGCTTCACCAGGCCCAAAAAGCTGGTAGCATCCATCTGTCTTGCTATCATAATCGGGTAGAATCATATCTTCCGGTGCCTTGATCTGGAGACGGAGATAGTAAACGTTTTCGTCGGCCAGAGCTGCAATAGGTGTAATGGTTGTGCCGTTGCTGGTTACACCATTCTCAAAAGTCTTTCCCATCTGGTCAATGACCTGAATCTGGCCATCCGAAAGAGAGCCATTCTTTTCAGCAAAGAAATTCTGAAGCAGCGCTCCCGCACCGAGTACATGACCAACTGCCAACGCAGAAACAGTAAGTGTAGAAATGATTGCTGCAACCGCCAAAAAACGAAGTGGACGGACGTGTTTCCGCGGTTTATTCATTGATACTTTATTCATAGTTAACTCCTTAATCCGTGACGAGGAGTAAGGAGTAGTAATGCCCAAATCCAAACCCTCTACCGGGTATGAATCCAGCAAATCGGAAATATTACGCTTCATTAACAAATCCCTTCCTCGTCAGTATTTCTTTTAGTTTTGCGCGACCTCTTCTAAGCCTGGTTTTGATGGTTGATTCATTGATTGCCATGCTAAGGGAGATCTCTTGAATCGTTTGAGCGTAGTAATAATATCGTAAAAAAATCTCTTGATCTTGTTCTGGCAACGATTGGATTGCTTTACGAACGAGCTGTTGCTCCTCGGCCTGCTCAACATCATTCAGCGGATCATTGGGGCCGGGAATATCAAGAAAATCATCTTCTAGTGGAAGAGTTTTTCCCATCTTCCGTAACTTGTTTTTTGCTTTATTTCTCGCAACGGCAGCAAGCCACCCTTTTACAAAACCCGGTTTCAATTCGGATGATTGCTGCCATGCAGCCAGAAATACATCTGATACGACCTCCTCTCCGTCCTCCTGGGACATAGCACCGCGAAGAATATTCCATACCACAGTAGAAACATAAGGTATGTAAATATCCATAAGTGATTCTAGCCCAGACGGATCACCGGTTTGCATTTTATGCAATATGGCATCTTCTCTCATAAGAAAGGCTCCTAACTGTCTTTGAAAGCTGCTTTCGCTTATAATATCACACCATTTTGATGCTAGGTTTCAAAAATTTTTGCTTTTGACGGCTACTGAAATCGGTAGCAGTTTTGGGAATATTCATCGATGAATTTGAGATATTGTTCACGGCTCGTAATTTCTAACGGTAGTCCGTTTTCCGTAGTATGAAATGATACAATGTGATTTTCCTCGTCAATCCATACGCGCCATGATTCGCACAGATCTTTTTCTACTTCCATTCAGTATCCCTCCATCTACCATGGTTGCTTAAGAAAATTCTTTATAAAGTTGATTGTTGCAATAAGGACAGAATTTGTTTTATATCGCCTCGCATCACTAATATCACATAAAAACTGTGCGTAGTTTCAAAAATTAAAGAGGAAATATATGGAATATATAGCGCGTGTGGCATTGCAATTTTGGCAAGCAATTCGGGTGTGGCCACACTCCGAAATTTTCACAGGCCGCAGGCCCGTGAAAATGCTTGTTGGGGAGCTCCCCAAACCCGCTGAACTTCTGGACACTTTGTCCAGAAGTCCCGGCGCAAGCGCCTGTTGTCGGTGGCCCGGCGCTAACGCTCCTGGGCCTTATTTTTTTGCTCGTCCGCGTGGCCGAGCAGGTGATCGATATTCGCCTTGACTGCTACGGCCTGCCGCATATCCGCCTGGGCCTTGCGGTATTCCGCATAAAGGGCCTTTTTCTTTTCGGAGAGTTCCCGGTGCTCCTTTTTCAGCGTGTCCATTTTAGGGAGCTTTGCCCCGCCCAAAAGCTCACTCATGGCCACCTTTGCCATCCGGTAGTCTGCCAGCTCCGCCTCGTGCTGGGCCAGATATTTTCTGCTATACCGGGCCGCTTTGTAGCCGTCAAACACGGGCCGCGTCTTTGCGTACTGCACCACCGCGCCCATGAGCTCGGAGGTTTTGGAAAGGGTGGCCTCCGTGTCCCGCAGCTCCTCGGCCAGCTTGTGAGCCCGATCCACCGCCGCCTCGGTGCTTGCCACAAGAGCCTCGTAATCGGCAAGCCCATGCTCCCGGAGATACAGGAGTGCGGCGGCCATCTGCTTTATGTTATAGACTTTGGCCCACCGCTCATAGGCCGGGCCCTTGCCCTGGGCCATGCGTTCTTGAATGTCGATGATCAGATTGACGCGCCGGGCTGGGGCTGGGCTATCCTGGGGGAGCTCTGGGATGGGCCGCTCCCCGGCAATTGCCGCCCGGATGTCATCGGGATCGAAACCTGGGCCCAGGGTGGATGCCCGCAGGCGGGTGTACTTATCCTGCCCCGGCACAAGGAACGAGATTGCACCGCCCCGCCCCTGCTTCACTTGAAAGCCGGACTCCTCCATGAGTCGCAGAAACGCCGGGAAGTCGGCGGGCTTTTGCTCCAGAGCCGCCACGATCCCCAGCCGCACCCGCTGCTGGGCCGAGGGCGGCTTTTCTCCGATCCATTGTCCATAGTGGAGAAAGCGGCCCTTGCTGTGCTGCTTCGGATTTTGAATGACAGACAGCTCGTGCTCAATGCACACCCGGTCAGAAAGCCGCCGCACCGCAAAGCTGGAGCCAATGAAGTTATGGAATTTCCGGGAACAGTCCTGGGCGGTGGAGTTGTAATAGATGTGGTTGTGAATGTGGCCCTTGTCAATGTGGGTACAGACAAAGAACTGATACTTGCCCTTTGTCCAGCGCATGGCTGTTTCATAGCCGATTTTGTTTGCCTCCTCCGGCGTGACCTCACCGGGCGGGAACGCCTGCCGGATCTGAAAGAACAGGGCCCCGCGCTCCACGGCCCGGCCCGTTTCCGCCTGGTACTGGCTTTTCAGCAGCAGGAACTCAGCGGGGGCGGATGCCGGATCACAGAGATAGGCAGACACGGCCCCCAGCTTTTTCGGATTGAGCCCATAGGCAAACCGCTCCTCCATCGTCTGGATGGCCGTTTTCCCAGCGGCTACCTTATAGGGCCGGATGTAGGTTGTAGCGATAGCCGCACCTCCTTTCCCAGCAGAAAAAACGGGCGGCGGTCTGTTCCACCCGCCGCCCGGAACTTCTGGACAAAGCGTCCAGAAGTATCAGCTTGCCATAAAGTCCATCGCCGCATACTTTACACCATACAGGCGCTCCACCAGCCAGCCGCCCAGGGCCGGGAGCCCAAAGGGGGAAACCAGGAACGCCAGCACCAGCATGGCGATACACCCGGTATGCAGCCCTGCAAAAAAGGCGCAGGCCGCCAGCAGGACGAAAACCGTACACGCCAGCCAGCACACCGCCCCCGCTATGCAGGAGAGGAACGAGAGCACCGCCACAGTGAGCATCAGCGCCAGAACAAAGGGGGCTGCGATAATTTTTATGATTGTCCGCATCGTTCATACCTCCTACAAAAGTTCGTTATTTGCCTCTATATGTATATTATAACTCCGCAGGAGAGGGCCAACAAGGATGCCTCCAAGCCCTTATAAAGCAAAGAGAATATTTGACGTGAACCCAGAAAAATGGTAAAATTATCTTAATATAGTTTATAAGGGGTGATTGTTCATGGCAAAGAAAAAGATCTTTGTTTCTTTTGATTTTGAAAAAGATAGGCATTACAAATACGCTTTAAATATGTGGGATAAAAATCCTGAATTTGAGTTTACTTGTGACGATAGATCTCCAAGTGAAATTCAAACGGATAGTGTAGCTGTTGTTAAAAATGTTTTATCTAGAAAAATAAACGAAGCAACTTATGTAATAGTCATTGTCGGCGAAGATGCAAATAAGTTACATAAGGACTGGAGAGAAATTGGCTATCGTAATTGGCAGAATTATGAAATTGCAAAAGCCAAACAACTTGGGAAAAGGATTATTGCTGTTCAGATTAACTCGCACTACGAATATCCGGAAGAATTGAAAGGCGTAAACGCTGTACGGGTGTATAGTTTTACTCAAGATGCTATTATCAAGGCTATAAGAGGTTATTAAGTATTGGAGAAGATTGATTTACTCTACGATCATTATAAAGAAACAATGCAACTAAGCCTCAATATGCAGAAAAAGAGAGGTACGCTTTTTGTTGTATTTTGCATTTTTGAACTACTCAACTTTTCCATGCTACTGTTCCCCGAAAAAATAACAGCAAGTATATCACAATATATCCTTTCACAATATAATATCTCAGTTGATTTTAGCATAGCAATTTTACAATCTGCGATTTGGATTGCCCTATCATATATTATGATCCGCTATTACCAGACAAATATCTATATTGAACGTCAATATAAATATATTGCTGTGTTAGAAGATAAAATATCAACCATGTTGAAAGAACCCTGCTTTAAACGTGAAAGTGATAACTATTTAGAAAAGTATCCCATTGTTTTGGACCTAATTTCCATGTTTTATACATGGATTATCCCTCTTTTGATTATAATTATCAATATAGGAAAACTTTGGATGGAATTTAGGACAGCAAGCAATTTATGGAGCGTAATATTTGATACACTGTGTTGCGGTTTTACAGCAGTGCTAACAATTATGTACTTAGCGATGATGCACCCACGCCATAAAAACTAATAAACGGGTGTAAGAGGGGGGAGAAATCCCCCCTCTTACATATTGATAACGGCGGAGAGCTTTTCCAGTAGATCGGAAAGGGGCCGCCACAGCTTTTCATAGTCCCGTTGCAGAGCTTTGATCTCCTCCGGGTAAATGCCGCCGTAGGTATTCGCCTGGATTGCCACCTGGTTTAGATTGTTGGAGCACCGCCGCTGGAGCGACACCAGCTCCTGGACGGGTGACAGGTCAACGTGGAGCACATACCCATTGAGGGCCATTTTCCGCATATAGGCTCCCATGTTGCGGATGCCCGCCTCGGCCATGCGTTCCCGGATCAGCGCCTGCTCTTCCTCAGACACCATTACATGGAGATGGATGGGGCGGCGGCGTTTCTTTGTCACCGCTCCTCCCGTTCCAGGCTCCGGCAGACGCGGGGCGGCTCCTTTACCTTGTCCAGCGCCTTTTCCCGTTTCGGGGGCTGGGCAGGGATCGGCGTATTGAATACCCCGGAGAGCCGCAGGGCCTCCTGGTTGGCAAAATCCTGTTCACGCTTCTTTTCCATAACAGTTCTCCTATCTGTCACCCCGGTCAGGGGCTTTCTTTTTAGGGCCGTCCGGGGCCCGCTGCTCCTGGGCCTCCCGTTGGGCCGCTTTCAGTTGTTCGGCAATCGGGGGCTGGTGTTTGGCCTCCTTGTGAGCCCGCGCCACCTCCTGGCGTTCAATGCTGTGGACACGAACGGCCAGTTGCTCCGGGGTGATGTATTCTTTCACCACATAACTGCCGAAGTCAGGGTAAAACCATGTCAGCCGTTTCTGATCCGGGACACGGTGAGCATCCTCCCATTTCCCCACCACCTGGGCCTGGGCATCCATCTGCCTCCGAATGTCCAAATTTTCACGGGCGGGCCGAAGCTCATAGTCCTGCATTTCCCGATCTGTCAGGGGATGGGCATAGATGATGGCTCCCCACGCCTGGAACGACTCACCGGGCACTTGCTGTCGGGTAAAGTACAAATCCATGTGGACAGGGCGGTTAAAGTAGCTGTTCGGGTAAGTGCCGATGTCGATGGGCCGCTGGGTGGAGTAGTATTTGTAGGTTTCCTTATCCGGGGCCTGCTCTATCTCAAACACATGATAGCGCCGCTGATAGTCCTCTGCCCGATTGTGCAAATCCCGTTCCGCCATATCGGGCTCGTTGTGGTAGTGGCCCCAAAAGAAGTCGCGGTGTCCGTCCTGCTCATTGAATTGCCATGTCACATAGGGGTTAGGGGCCTTGGGGTTTTCGCCCAGCACAAAGCCGCATTTGTTATCAAACAGGATCGTGCAGCGGATCACATAGCCTTGATTTTCTTCCAGAATAACACCTCCTTGATGTTGACAGCATCCGGGCCAAACAGGGGCAGGCCGTAGAAACACACGGCCCACCCCAAAAGCGGCCCCGAAAAGCCTTGTAATCAGCGGGTTTCGAGGGCCTAATTGTCAACGCCCCAGCCCCGCTTTTTCCGCATATATTCCCGCTGTTGGCGGCGGTGGGCTTTCTTTGCACAGGCCGCCGAGCAGTAAGCCTGCCGCCGATCCGGGGCAACGGGCCCGCCGCAGATAGGGCAAATCTTAAAATCCGGCCTGGGCCCCTCGGTCAAGAGGGCGGCCTCCAGCGCCGGATCGAGGGGCAGCACCGCCTCCCGAAAGTAGCGGCACAGCGCCCCCGTCCAGCATTTCCCCAGCATATAGCACTCGCAGTCCAGGGGCAGGCAGCCGCACTCCCGATCATAGTTGGCACACCATTTTGTTACCAGGGCTCGGATCGCCCGTTTTTCCTCGCGCGTCAGTTCACGGGCCAAGCCGTCACCTCCCGCCAGCCGGGGCCCACATAAGCTCCCGGTAGCAGGACACGCAGCCAATCCCGCGCCAGTAGGGACACCCGGAACACCGGGAGCCCCTAGGCGGCTTTGCCGGGGTCGGAGCCTGGGGGCGGGGCTTCTGCTGCATCATCTTTTCATAGGGGCTGTTGGTAAACCTCATTTGTCCGCCTCCTCTCCGTCCTCGTCCTCCTCGTCCCAGGGCGGGCCGTCATCGTCATCGTCCCCGTAGCCATCCGGCTCGTCATAGTCCGTGAGCTCGTCGCCGTAGTCCTCCTGGGGCGCGGCGGCTTTCTGCTGTTTGGGGCGCAGCACCTTGAAATAGAACGCCGCTCCGCCGCCCACCAGGGCCACAGCCAGCACCGCCAGGAGCATCCCCGTGTTGCCGCTCGTTTCCGGCTCGCCCTCCTCCGGGGCGGGCTCCTCGGTTTCCGTGGGCTCCGGCTCCGGCTCCGGCTCAACACCCACGCACTTGTTCATATTGACAGAGCAGACGGCACAATCCGTATTGACGGCCCCTGCCTCGCATTTTTCAGAGCAGGAGCACACCGCCTGTTCCACGCCAGCGGCCTCCGCCGCAGCCAGCAGATCGGCCTCGTCCACAACGCTGAAAAAGTAGGTTTCGTACTGTTCGCCCTCTTCGTCCACGGGCTTGTCATAGTCAATGACGATATAGAACGTGTTGCCGCCGCTGGTCTGGACGGTAATAAACTGCTTGTTGGTGTGCTCGTCATAGAGCAGATCGCGGGTCACAAGGTTGCCCTCTTCGGAAAAGCCCTCGCCGGGCTTAATGGTGGGCTCCGGGGCGGGAGTTTCCTCCGTCATGGTGGGATCGCCGTAGTCCGCGCCCTCGCCGCCGTCCGCGTAAGCATACGCCGGGACGCTAAAACCGCATAAAAGAACGACGGCGCAAAGCGCCGCCGCCATCACCCGAAAGCGTTTCATCTTCAATTTTCCTCCTTTCCGCCGTCCTCGGACTTCTGGACACTTTGTCCAGAGGTACCGCCGTCCCGGAGCCGCTGGAGCACCAGGGGCAGCTCCTCCAGGGAAACGCTCATGCCCCGCACAATGTCCACGATCTCCTCGTTTTCCGCCTCCCGGTGCTTTTGCTCCAGCTCTTTCAGCCGGGCCTGCTGTTCGCTGATTTTGGCCTTGACCTTATCAATCTCGGCCTGGATTTTTTGGCTTTTGCTTGCCGCCATAGATAACCTCCTTGTCAGGATAAACGCCCGTAGGCGTAGAAATGAGATTGCCAGTAGCTTGTATTCAGGTTTGCATATTGGATGGGATCGCCACAATGGATCATCATCCCGTCCCCCACATAGATGCCACAATGGGACACGCCCGCCGTGTCATAGGTGCCGACAAAGAACACCAGATCGCCGGGGCGGGGTGCGCTGGTGGGGGTGCAGATGTTATAGAGCCCCTGGGCTCCCAAGCGGCCCACATTCCAGCCGGAGTGATTGATCACCCAGGACACAAAACCGGAGCAGTCAAAGGACGTGGCCGGAGAGCTGCCACCCCACACATAGGGATAGCCCAGGTATTTCTCCGCCTCGCCCAAAATGGCCTCAAAGGTTTCATCGTCCAGATATTCCACCGGCACGTCATAGTCAGCGGGCGGGTTTGTGATGTATTTCCCCACATAGGCTGACTCCGGGAACAGATCGGGCCTGTTCCCCAGGGTGGACATATAGAGGGAGTAACGGGCCATTTGTTCCTCGCCCATCATTTCCAGGGGCAGATGGGAAAGGTTTTTGTTTTCCAGCGTGACATAACAGATGTACCAGGAGTAGGGATCGCCGTCGCTGTCATACCGGGTTTCCCGCACCACGCGCTCCGTCAGGATATACTGGCGGTCAAAGAGGTTTTCCAGGGTGCCCTGCACCTCGTCCGCCGTCCATTCCCCCTCATGGAGCACACAGAGGATAGAGATCAGCACATAGGGATCGTGCTCGATCTCGTCCAGGTCAAAATGGTATTCGTCATAGCTGTGGGTGGCGGTATAGGTGTCCAGGTAGCTTTGCAGCTCGGCCTCCATGCCGGAATAGGCCGCCTCCGCCGCCAGGATCTCCCCGTCCTCCGATGGGTAGGTGGTAGCGCCCACGGCCCCCGCGCCGGAATTTCCCAGCATTACCAGGGAGGAAGAACAGGACTGCATCATAAAGAGCAGGAGCACACAGGTCAGGGCCAACAGCACCCCCACGGGATGCCGCTTCACAAAGCCCGCGATCTTCGCCCCGGCCTTTTCTGTGGCGGCGGCGGTCTTTTGGGCCGCGCTTGCCGCTCCCGTCTTTGCCGCCTCCCGCGCCCGCTTTTGATACTGCTTTTTCAAGCGGTGCTTGCGCCACATCCGGGAAACGGGGGTGCCGGACATTTCCGGGTGCTCCTGGGCAGCCATGCGGAAATGATAGTCCGCCGTGGCCTTGACATATTTGGACTCGGCCCGCTGGACAGCCTTTGCCGGGTGCTGCCTGATTTTCTTTTGCACAAACCGCTTGCCATGCCGCAGGACGGACTCGCCCACCAGCTCAGAGCGGTGGGCCCCCTCGATCCCCACGTTTTCCTGTTCATTCTCATAAATCTTGCCATGCACAAAACCGTGGGCGGCCCCGCCAGCGGCCCGGCCTATCCGCCGCACCGGGCCGGGCTTTTTGGGCGGCTTCTGTTTTGCCAGCTTATCCTTTGCCCGTTCCAGCTTTTCCCCGCGCTCCTCCATGCGGAGCTTGGACGCGGCGGCCTGCTCCTGTTTGCTTTTCTGACGGAACTTCGTCGTCGCAAACTTCGCTTTGGCTCCTTCGGCGGCGCTGCCGCCAAAATCCGCCCGCTCCGTTGCTCCTCCTCTCCCCACAAAGTCTTTTGACTTTGCGGGGTACCCCATGTTCTGGACACTTTGTCCAGAAGTGCCGCTGTCCGCAGCCCCGGCCCTGCCAGGATCGGCGGCGCTCTCCCAGGAGCCGGGGCGCTCCCTGGGCTCCTGTTTGGGCTTATTCGGTTTTCGCTTCATTCTTCAAATCCTCCGGGCGGGTAGTCAGCAGGTTATAGATTTCTCCACGGGGGAACCGATCCACAAAGGGGATCGTCACATCCCCATAGAACAGCAGGCCCTCGCCGGAATTGCTATGGGTGATGTAGGAGAGCTGGTGCTCCGAAATGCCGAGCTGCTTTGCCAGAATTGCCCGGTCACTTTGGGCCTGGGACAGCAGGATCATAAAATCCGTGTTGTCCAGAATGGCCTCAATCTCCCGGCTGGCCAAAAGGTCTTTGACGTTCTGCGTCAGGGCCGAGGGTACACAGCCCTTTTTGCGGAGCATTTTCCACACGGCCACAAAGTAGCTGGCGGTGAGCGCGTCCCGGAGCAGGATATGGAACTCGTCAAAATAGCACCAGGTAGAAACGCCGCTGTGAAAATTCACATTGACCGCCGAAGTTACAAAGTCGTTGGTAACGTGCATGGCGATCTTGCGGAGGTTTTCTCCCAGCCCTTTGAGAACGATGCACACGATATGGGACGTGAGCTTTACGTTGGTCTGGTGGTTGAACAGGTTAAGGGAGCCGGTGCAGTAGAGCTCCAGGGCGGTTGCCACACGGCGGGCCTCCGGCTCCGGCTGCTTCAAAAGCTCCTCGTACAAGTCCTGGAGCAAGGGCGGCTTGCCGTCCCCGATCCCCAGGGCCATGTCCCGGTAGATCAGCCGCACACAGCGGTCAATCACGGTTTTTTCGATGGGCTGCAAGCCGTCCTTGCCGCCCACCACCAGCTCACACAGGGACAACAAAAAATCCGCTTTCATGGAAAGCGGGCTTTCGTCATCGTCCAGGTCAAGCTGAATGTCCATAGGGTTAATGTGGCTGGGAGAGCCGGGAGCGATCTCCACCACCTGGCCGCCCAGCCGACGCACCAGCGGGGCATATTCGCCCATCGGATCAACAATGATAATGCGATCCTTTGGGATAGTGAGAAACACATTGATGATCTCACGCTTTGCGGCAAAGGATTTGCCGGAGCCCGTGGAGCCGAGATAGAGCCCGTTGGCCGATTTCAGTTTTTTGCGGTCAGCCATGATGACGTTATGGGAAAGGGCGTTCATGCCGTAGTAGAGGGACGGCCCGGCCATGCGGAGCTCCCTGGTCATAAAGGGAATGAAAATCGCCGTAGAGCTGGTGGTCATGCCCCGCTGGATTTCCACCTCGTTATAGCCCAGGGCCAGAGAGGACACAAACGCCTGCTCCTGCTGCCAGTCCAGCCGCTTCAAGGCACAGTTATATTTCTGCGCGATGCCGCCCACGGTAAACACATCGTTTTCCAACCGCTGCCGGGTGGGGGCGATATTGATGACCGTGAACGTGAGCAGGAACATTCGCTCGTTGCGGGACTGGAGATCAGCCAGGAGCTCCGCCGCGTCCTTGCTAAACGTGATCAGGTCAGGAGGCAGAATGTCGGGATCGTACCCGGCCCGCACCGCCTTGCGCTGTTCCTCCACTTTCATTTTGCCGATGTCGGAGAGCTTTCCCTTGATGGTCTTAATGGCTTTGAGCTGATCCACCGTCTGGATGTGCATGGTAACGGTCATTTCCGCATCCAGCTCCAGGATTTCCGCCAGGAGCTTGTCAGAGAGCTCGGACGCCAAAATCTGCAAGTAGGATGCAGCGCCCCAATACTGACCGATGCGGAATGTCCGGGATTGCCGGAAGTCGAAGCTGTCCGGGGCAATAAAGTCCTTTGTCCCCATGCCCGTCCGGGGAATGTCCTGCCAGGAGAAGCGGAACGGCTCCCGGCTGCCGGGGTGCATCTGACTGTGAAGCAGCGCCAGCCGTTCCTGCCCGTCCATCGGAGCAGAGGGAACGCCCAGCCGTTTCAGATTGCCTGTCACATCGGCCTCCACCCGTTCCAGGCGGGGCCGGGCCTCCGCGATCCCCTCGGCAGGCAGCCCAAACGTGATGTATTTAGACCGCTCGATGCCGTTGTTGCTTTTGGCAATCTGATTTTTCAGCATACTTGTGAACTCGGCCCGGATGCGGTCAAAGTCATCCTGTGCCGGGGGAATATTGACCTTGTACTTGCTCCGGGAACGGGAGCGGCGGTTGATAAAGGAGAGCTGAAACGGTAGGGAGCTGTCAAAGTAATTGAGGAACGAGCTCCACCCGCTGAAAATCGCCGTCTGATCCTCGGTAGAAGCCACGGAATAATTGATGTCCTCATATTCCACGGTTTTCGTGTAGAGCCCACCGGGGAGCTGGCACACCCCGTCCGGGTGCATCACCAGATAGGGGATCGTCTGCTGGGCAGACAAAGCAGCTTTCCGGTTAGCGGCCTTTCCGGGGCCGCGCTTTGGGCTTTTTGCTTTTTGCAATCGCATCCTCCTTTCTCACAGTGCCCCGCTGGGTAAACGGGGCGTAAATATTCTGCGTCTGATAGGGCCTCACCCCAGGCCGCAGGAAACGAGCCCGCAGGACGTTCCGCACCACCTTTTCAAAGGGGAGCCCGTCTTTTTCGTACATCGCCAGCAGGAACGCCGGGAGCGCCACCGCCATCATCAGGAACATGGCTCCCGTGTTGCCGATGGAGCTCCGGGCCAGCAGATAGGACGGGATGCCCACCGCTGCCGCGATCCCGAAACACACAAGCTGGCGTTTCGTCAGGTTAAAGGCCAGTTTGGTCTTGATTTTGGATAAGTCGTTGGGAACATTCACATAGGGCATGGATCAACCTCCTTTCGCGCCCACCTCTGGACACTTTGTCCAGAAGTCCGGGACGGTGCTTTCCACCTCGTTGCCCCACACATCCCAGCCGGGCGGGGACTGCCGGGCAAACAGCTCCACCCTGGGCACATCGCCCATGAGGGCCACGATCTTATCACGGGCCTCGTCCGGCTTTCGGCTGTGCTCCTGGATCGGGGCAATAATGAATTGATGGACATTTGCCGCCTGCCGTTTCGGGTGTCCCCGTGTCGCCAGCAGGCAGATCTCCGCGTTGCCCCTTGTCCAAAAGCCCAGGCCGTAAAACCAGCTCTCGGACTTTCGGTTTTTCTTCAGCCAGACGAAAGCCACGGACTTATATTGAAAGCCCCACGCCTTGATCAGCCGCAGGGCCTCTGGGAGCTGGGGGAACGTGGCCCACAAAAAAAGCACGCTGTCCGGGGCCGCCAGATCAGCCACCGGGAGCGCGCATATCTCGTCAATCCCCATTGTGGGGTAATGCTTCTCCGCCGCACCCTGCAAGCCCTTTTGCGTGTAGCGCCAGGGGGGATCGGCATAGATCACAGAATACTGTCCGATAGTTACACTCCTTTCTCCCCGGCCTCCAATGCTGACCGCGCCAGACGGATGCGCTCTGTGGCGGCGGCGTAGTAGGCGGGGACGGTTTCAAAACAGATGAAGCGGCGGCCCGTATTGAGGGCGGCCACCGCTGTTGTGGCAGAGCCCGCGCAGATGTCTGCCACCACCTCGCCGGGCCGGGTGTAGGTTTTGATGAAATACTCGCACAGGGCCACCGGCTTCTGCGTGGGGTGGGCGGTGCGTTGGACGGCTGGAAAGGTCAGCACGTTTCCGGGAAAGCGCAGGCCGTCCTCCGATCCGCTGCCGGAACGGGTAAATTTCCCGTAGTTGGTGCTGTTCCCACGGTTGCCCGCAATTTTCTTGTAGGGCTTGCCCTGCTCAAACTGCGGATTGTAAAGCGGGAGCTTCTGATAGAATACCAGAATATTCTCCGTCTTTTTCAGCGGAGCGCGGCGGGCGTTGAGAAAGCCTGTGCAGCGGCTTTTGTACCATACCCACTCATAGCGGAGCATGGACAGGTTGGATGCCCCCAGCACCTTGTCATAGGGGCATTGTGCAAAGAACAGTACAGCGCCGTCCGGCTTGACTGCCCACTTGACCGCCTCCCACAGCTCCGGGAGCGGCAGGGGCACATCCCAAAAGTTCCGGGTAGTGCCGTAGGGCGGATCGGTCAAGAGCATATCCACAGAATGACGGGGCAGGGAGCGCAGGCCCTCAATGCCATCCATGAGGAACAGACCCTCCGGGAGCGCCGGGGACTTCTGGACACTTTGTCCAGAGGTGCCCTTATCGGTCATCCCTGGCCTCCTTGCCCTTTGCCGGGGCGGGGCGGGCGGCGTTTTCACGGGCGGCCTGCGCCCGCCCTTCGGCTAACTGCTGGGCAATTTTCTTCGCGTCATCCCTGCCGCCCAGCAATTCCCGCTTTTGCAAAACGGACTCTGTTTCCGCCATAAAGCGGTAAACATCGGCCTGGTTGAAGTCCTCCGGCGCTTTCCCGTTCCACAGGCGCGACCCGTCGGGCCCATATCTTCTCGGCATATAACACCCCTTTCTCAATGTGCGCTAAAGATACTTCGCGCAATCGTCCCGGTTTTGAACAGCATGAAGCAGAGCAAAACCGTATAGCCTACGGTGCCCCATATTGCCCCGATGGGATCTCCGCCCGTGGCAATTCTCTGGATCAGCACCGCATAAATCGCAACACACACCAGAATGAGCAGACCCTGGAAGCCTACGGCAAACAGGGAGCGCAGATAGTTCTGCCCGATCTGTCCCACCTCCCGATGGGAGATTGTTGCCATAGGGATGGGGGCCAAACTGGTGAGCAAATAGATTTCCAACATTCTGCCATACACCAACACAAAAATGACGATGCCCAGCGCCCACATAGTAACGCCAATAATAGAGGATTGGAGCCACAGGCCCAAAAGCGGCCCTAAATCCATCCCCTCCAGGGTGGTTTCCAGCTCCGCCATCATATCCGGCGTGATGTCCGTGGAGCCCTGGATCAGACCGCCCGCCTGGGCGATCACCGTCTGCGACACGTCAAAGACGGCCATCACAATATTAAAGGTGTTTGAGAGAATGAAGATGGCACAAGCCGTTTTGAATATCCATTTGTAGATATTCGCCACGTCAAAATCGTGCATATTGTTTTTTTCCAATAGCATCTGTATCAGCTCATAGGTGGCAACAAAGGTCAGCACCAGCCCGGCAATCGGCAAGATCACCGTTTCGGAAAGCTGGCGGATGAGGGAAAATACCCCGGCGTTCCACGCCGCCGGGGTAGTCCCCACCTGTACCGCAATCTCTCCGACTTGGGTATTGACGTAATCAAAGAGCCCCTCCAGGTTCCCCATGATCCCGCCAATCAGCAGCTCTTTGAGCCAGTCCGTGAGCCAGTCGGTGAGAAAATCCATAGGCCGCTACCTTAAAACAGGCCGGACAGCAGAGGGATCAGGGTGGTGCCCAGCAGGATGATGCCGCCGCCCGCCATGAGCTGTTTCATACCCAAATAGGTGTAGGAAACCGGCTCGATGGCGGGCGGCGGCGTGTCAAGAAATATCTATGGAGTTTTTTTAGAACCGCCCCGGCGGGGCAGGTCAGGCTGTGACCTGCTCCACTTCCGGGAGGGGTTTGAGATTAAAATGAATTTCGATAGAAATGTGTCTTGTTTTATCGCTGTCTATGCTCTCATGGACAACGATTTCTTTAATCAGGCGATTAAGGGTAGCTGCGTCCAGTTCCGTGATGTCGGCGTATTCCTGAATGGCTTCTACCCACTGGCGGGCGTCATACGCAAGCCGGATTTCATCGGCCAGCTTCTTCCGGCCTTCCTCAACCCTCGCCTTCAACTCGGCCTGTTCCTTCTGCGTCTTTTCCATCAGCAGATTGAAGTTTGCTTCGCTGATACGTCCGGCAACCATATCCTCATACAGCCGCAGAACCATCTTTTCCAGAACGTCAATCCGTTCCTCGTCTTTGGCAAGGGAGCGTTCCAACGCTTCCCGCTGGCCTTTCTGCTCGGCTTCGCAGGTGTCGGACAGCTTCCCGGCAACGGCTTCCCCGTCCATCAGGGCGGCTCTGGCACACTCCCGGATTTTGTTCAGTACAAGCCGGTACAGGGTGTCGTACTCAACCCGGTGCTGGGAACAGTGCTGTTTCCCGTAGGCATTGTAGGTCTTACAGGAATAAATCTGCTTCGGGTGCTTCTCGTTGGTGTAGCGGATAGTCAGCGACTTCCCGCACTCGCCGCATTTGATAAGCCCCGCAAACAGGCTGATTTCCCCGGTCTGGCGGGGGCGCTGCCGGGATTTCAGCTTGCGCTGCACGATGTCAAAGGTCTTGCGGTCAACAAGCGGCTCATGCTGGTTCTCCACGACAATCCATTCCTCCGGCTTCTTCTCCCCGATGGTGCCGATTTTGAAGCGGTATTCCTTCTTCTGGGAAGCGATAGCGCCGGTATAGACGGGATTCATCAGGATGTCCTTAATCACGGTAAAGTCCCAGATATACCGCCCATTTACCGGGTCTTTCTTTTCCCACTTGGTTGACACGTTCCGCAGCCCCCGTACCCGGTTCCAGTAGGTCGGACAGGGGATTTTTTCTTCTTCCAGCCTGCGCCGGATGTAGTTGGGGCCGTGTCCTTCCAGCGCCCACGCAAACAGACGCCGGACAATGGGTGCCGTTTCCTCGTCAATCAGCAGGTGGTTTTTGTCCTCCGGGTCTTTCTGGTAGCCGAAGGGGGCAAGGCAGCCGGTAAACTGGCCTTTCTGCGCTTTCAGCAGATAAGAGGAATGAACCTTCTTGGAAATGTCCTTGCTGTACATCTCGTTGAGGATGTTCTTGAACGGCGCAATGTCGTTGTTGTCCCGCATGGTGTCGATACCGTCATTCATGGCGATATAGCGCACGCCGTGGCGGGGGAAGAAATCTTCAATCAGGAAGCCGGTCTGCAAATAATTCCTGCCTAACCTCGATAAATCTTTCGTTATCACAAGGTTGGCCTGCCTGCGCTCGATGGCTTTCAACATCCGTTTCAGGTCGGGGCGCTCCATGTTCAGCCCCGTGTAGCCATCGTCCTGATAGACTGCAACAACCTCCCATCCCTGCTTCTCGCAGTAGTTTTCCAGCATATCCCGCTGGTTTGCAATGCTGGCGCTCTCCCCGTCAAGGTCATCGTCCTTGGAAAGCCTGCAATAAATAGCCGCCCGGAAGCTGCCCGCCAGTATTGCGTCCATGCCTGTATATTCCATTCCGTTCATCATAACCGTTTACCCGCACAATCCAGACGGAACACGGTCATGCTGAACCTTGTCTTTATTATACTCTAAATCTTGCTTTTTCGCAAGATATTCTTTATCATTTCTCTGGCTGTATTTCTGTGCAATCAGGCTCACGAAAACGTCCGTAGCGTCCAGTTCGCCGTCAAATACCGTTGTGACATGGATTTCAGTTTTGTTTTTTGCCATAGGCAGTTACCTCCATAAATGAAATAAGCCAGACAGGAGAGGGTCGGCAACGAAGTCCGGCAACGGGCTTCAAAAAACCTCGAAAACAATCTCTGTCTGGCGGGTTATTGTTTATTTACTTTTTCTTTTATTTTTCTGTTGCTTTGGTTGTCAGAGGGGAGAAAAGCCCGCAGTTACGGGCTTTTTCCCGGCAACCGGCTCGGCAACGGGATAGCAACGGGGTCGGCAACCGGCTGTGATTTTCCCGGATATTTCAGAAGGGAAGTTCCATCTGCTCCGTGACTTCCACAAATCCGTCCGGCGTTTTTTCACGTCCGTTGTCAGCGCCCGTTGCCGGGGCTTCCTGTTCCCAGCCCTTCTGCCTGCCGTATCCTTCAAATATCCGGGGATTGGAGAAATACTTCCATCCCGTGATACAGTGGTTCATGATGTCATTGACCTCCCGGATTTCCCATTGCTTCGGCTCGTCAAAGGGGTGGTTCAGGGCTTCTTTGAAAAGCTGCTTGGAGCATACGGCGCTGCCAGTGTAGCGGTCAAGGTATGCCTGTATCATCCCGGCCTTGGTGTCCTCCGGCATGAAATCCCGCTGGTGTTCTTTGAGGTACTGTATCATTTCGGGCGTAAAAGACAGCTTAAAATCGCCACTTTTGTAGGTTGTCATGGCTTCCGCCCATACCTGTTCAATATAGGCTCTGGAAGCGGCTTCATCGTCCAAAATGTGTATCTCGGCCTGTCCGGGGTAGACCATGACCGGCAGGAAGCGCCGGTTCCCGGAACGGTCAAGGGGCAGGAAGTCCAGCGCATTGGAAGTCCCGCCGAACACGCATTGCCGCAGCCTGTCCTCCGGGTGGGTTTCGTAGGGGATTTTATAGACCTCCTTCTGGCGGCTTAAAAATGACTTGATTTCCTCTATGCTCTTGGCGTTTGCGGTGGCAATCATCTCCGACATTTCAATTATCCAGTGGCCTTGTAGCTTGCGGTACACGTTATCATCGTCCAACTTCCGCAAATCATCGGAAAACCACTCGTCTTTTACGGCCAGCAGCCGGAAGAAGGTGGATTTCCCGGCTCCCTGACCGCCAACCAGACAGAGCATGACCTCAAACTTACAGCCGGGGCAGAAAGCCCGGTGGATGGCTCCCAGCAGGAACAGCCGCAGGGAATGGTAAGTGAAGTTGTCTGTGTCGGCTCCCAGAAAGTGACGCAGGCAGTAGCGGATACGCTCTTTCCCGTCCCAGACAAGGCCGTTCAGGTAGTCCCGGATGGGATGGTAGCTGTTGGCGTCTGCGGCCAGATCAGCGGCGTCTGCTATCTTTTTCTCGCTTGTCAGGCCGTAGGTATCTTCCAGATACAGCCGGATATATTTCATGTCCGTGTCGGTCATGGCCTTGCTGCCGGTTCTGCGTTTCCTGCCGATGGGCTTTAGAAGGTCAATACGCTCGGTCAGGAGATTTTTTGCAACCGCCCCGGAAAGAATGGGGTCATACTGGAACACGGTCAGGCAGTTGTGGATACTGTTCCGCACGCCGCCTTTCTCGGTGCCCTCCAGCATGGCCTTGACTTCCTCAACGCTCCGGGGCGGGGGTGCGGCTTCGATGGTGTCCGTCACGGCCTGCCGCAGTTCGGGCGGCAAGGTCTGCCATTCTCCGCTCAAGGTTCCTCACTTCCTTTCCGTAGCTGGTAATCAGGGCAGCCCGTTCCCCTATGTCGGAGAACAGCAGCACATCCAGCAGATATTCCACATGGGATTGTTTCTGCAAGGCTTCCACGAAAAGCGGGTGCCATTCTTCCTCCGGCGTCTTGGGGGCATAGTCCCGCTTCCAGCGGCGCAGCAGATTGTGATAGTCGGACAGTACCCGGAAGCAATATCGCTCCATGCGCTTAAATTGCTGTTCCGGGCTTTCCTTCCGGGGATTTCGCTTCGGGCGGCTCCTGCTTGGTGGCTCCTTATCCTCATAGGGGATGGAGAAGTCCTGCGCCAGCATGAGGGCGGCTTCCCTGGGGCTGACGTTTTCCAGACGGGAAACAAAGTCAATCACATCCCCGTCTGCCTGACAGCCGAAGCAATGGAAGCGCCGGTCAACCTTCATGCTGGGGTTTTTATCGTCATGGAAGGGGCAGACGCACATCCCGTTTCTCCCTACCAGGATACCGTAATGCTCGGCAGCCTGCCGGGTGGTAACAGACTGTTTCACGGCTTCAAATACATTCAATAGGCAAATCCTCCTGAAAATAGAAAAAGCGCCTGTCATTCTCACGGGGAAAATGGCAAGCGCCTGATTGGTTAAAGTTCCATATCCTGTTTTTGCTGGCGGCGGGGCTGCTGGTGTTTCTCTGCCTGTTCCTCCCGGATACGCTGCTCCCGGCCTTTGACCGCCTGCTGGATGGACGGTTTCTTTCCCGGCTCTGCGGTCTGGCGGTACTGCTCGGATGGTAAAACCTGATTGAGCCAGTGGCGCACATCCCGCAAAATCTTTACATCCTCCTGTACGGCAGTCAGCGCTTCCGTCTTGGAAGCGATATTCTCTGAAAGCTGTGCCTGTTCCCCGGCCAGCTTCTTTGTGCTGTACTTCGCCCCATCAAGGTGAACCTTGAAATACCGCAGGGCAGCGTTGTAGGCGTCCAGTTCCTCCTTATGGTCGGCGGCAAATTTCTCCTTGGGTTTCTTCCAGCGGATAGCGGCATATTTCGCATGAACCGGCTTGTTTGCTTCAAAGTTCCCGATATGGAAAAGCAGCCGGTCAATCTCTTTCACACGTTTCTCCATCGGCCTGATTTCCTCACGGATGGAAACGGCCTGTGCGCTGGCTTCATCCAGATAGGCGTCAAGGCTCTCTACGGTGGAAATCTCTTTCTGCCGCAGGAAGTCAAGGGCTTCCATAACCTTGTTGAAATCGCCAACGGTTCCTTTTAACTTCCCCTTGGAAGTCCAGCCGGTACGTTCCTCGCTCCGTTTATCCAGATACCGGGAAAGCAGTTCGGGGATGGTCGGCTCCTTTGCCTGTTCCAGCGCTTCCAGCAGCGCCGCCTTTTTCTCTTTCAGGCCGGACAGCCAGCCCTTTAAGCTGCGTACCATCTGCCGGATAGACTGCATGAGGGAATTGGCGGCTTTGATGTCCCGGTTCAGGTTGCCGATGTTGGTCTGTATGCCTTTTTTCTCCAACTGGCTGACCGCTGGCCCCATGTGGACAGTGGGGATTTTATCAATCCCCTGTCGGACATAGGAGCGAAGGTCAAGGCGCTCCGGGCTGCCGATGGCTTCCAGATAGCGGTTCGCTGTGTCAGCCCAGCCCTGCCGCCATATCTCAGCGTACTTCTGGTCGTTCCAGTCCACGGTATCCTCCTTGTGGCTTTTCCATCTGCCGGACGCAAGCCGGATACGCTCGCCGTTCTCGTCAAGGTCGTAGACCTTCCGGCTCTTGGGAAGCCACTTGCCCTGTTCGTCCATCGCCCGCATGGTAAGAAGGATGTGGGCGTGGGGATTTCCGTCCCCCTTGTCATGGATGGCAAAATCGGCAATCATGCCCTTGGAAACGAAAAACTCCCGGCAGTAGTCCCGGATAAGGTCGGCGTACTGTGACCGGGGAAGTTCCCTCGGTATGGCAAGCACGAACCTCCGGGCAAGCTGGGAGTTCCATTGTTTTTCGATGGCTTCGGCGGCGTTCCACAAGGTATTCCGGTCTGCGTACTCCGGCGGGGCATGGGGCGGCAGCATGATTTCGGTGTGGACGATTTCGCTTTTATGGGAATAGTATTTCTGTTTCTGGTCGTATTCGGAAAACAGCCGTTCCCCGCTCTGGTAGGCGGCAGACGCAACGGCTGACTGGCGCTTGCTGCGCTGGATGATTTTCACATCAAAGTGCGGGCATGGCAAGTCGTGTCCTCCTTTCTCCCGGCGTCCGGGCAAAAAAAGAGCAGGGAACCTGTTTCAAGATTTCCTGCTCGGTGGTGCCGCCGGTGGGCGGCTGGTATTCAGTTTTGAAAGTTCGGGTCAGGTTGGCCCGATGATGGGATATTTTACAACTCAAAATTCCTATCTCAAATCAAAAAGAACGCTTTCATAGTCCTTTACGAAATACTTTATATTTGTGCGTCCTTTCTGAATAATTGTGTGGCCTTCTGCTTCCAGTTTTTCCTTTTGTGCTTCTATACCGCCGGGATATTTTGCGTTCAATTCCCCGTTTGCCTTTAAGGTTCGCCAATACGGGGTTTCATCTTCGGAACGCTGGTAACTCGCCCATGCTGCAATAGATACAAAAATTCCTGCTGTAATAGGCTCTGTGAAATCCGCTCCATTCAGTTCAGCAAAATATTCACGGATTTTTCCGACAGTAATTACTTTGCCATAAGGAATTAGTTTCATTACCTTGTCATAATCGATTGGCGGGGCAAAATACATTCTGCTTCCGCCATATTTCTCAATGCTTTTCTGGTCGGTAATGGTCTGAAATTTAGGCATATCCTTGCTATCGTGTAGCATGGCATTAAAATCTTTTTTATCTTCATTCGCCATTTCTCAACACCTCCTGCCTTAATTATAGTGGAGTAGACTACTCCATGCAATGAGACGGTTTGAAAATAATCTTGAAAAATGTAATTGTGATTGGATTTGAATAAACTTGCTGAACGGGAACAGCTTGCAGCGCAAGGTGTTTCCGGGCGGCAAGTCCACAAAGGGGTAGCTGGCGGCAGCCAGCGCAGGGGAAGTGTAGCTTCCCCTGTGATGATTGGCTGGAGCCGGAACGCTGCGGGCAATCATCCGCTTTCCGCAGGAAGCCCCGGCAGGGCGCAACACACTACCTTCAGGTGGTGTATAGTTGCGCCCTCTTTCAGAGGGGCAGTCCACGGGCTGCGGCTCTGAAAGCAATCATGGCCGTTTCCGGCCTGCGTCCTCTCCCTGAAAATTACCGTTACCGGCAAATACTTTTTCCATGAGCTGACGAGTGCTGTCTTTGTGGAACAGCAGCTTCAAGAACAAACTGACCTGTTCATCCGTGATGGCTTCCGGGTGGGGAAGGTAGCTTTCCAGCATGGCGGCTCTGGTGCAAAGCCGGTGCGTCCGTTCCTTCCGTGTCAGCGTCTTTATCTGGTGTTCCAACATCTTTTCTTCATGCTGCGCCCTCTGCAGCTTCTTTTCCGTTTTCTCTATCTCCTGATTGAGTGCTTCCAGCTTTTCATTCATAGGCGGCTGTCCTCCTTTTTCGGAATGAGTACATATATCTTGTTGGGTTCCCCGAAGCCCTGACGCACTCGCAGTATCAGTCCGGCGTCCTCCAATTCATTCAGGGAACGCTTCACGGTCATGGTGCTGCGGGCAAGTGCCGCCGCCAGTTCCACGATGGGGAAATGGATAAATAAAATCCCATTGGTGTCCTCTATGCCGGATACAAAAACAATATCCAACATCCGGGCGTACATGACCTTGGCGGTGCTGCTGATCGGGAGCCGCAGCATGGCTCTCGGCAGCGGCATACAGGGCGGCAAGGGGGTGTCTGCGGTCATAAATTCAACTTCCATTCAATCGGTGTCCTCCTTTACTTTTCGTTTTGAGCGTTTGGAAAGATAATGGGGGCAGTCCACAATGACCGCCCGGAAACTCTGCTTGCAAGTACGCTGGCATTTCCGGCAAAGGTCGTTGTACGTTACCCGCCCCCGTTCATTGAGGAAGAAAGACAGTTCCAGCTTCCTCTTTTTCGGCATTCTCGGCATGGTGCCTCCTTAAACAAAAATCCGCCCATTTCAGCCGTAACAGCCGCAATAGACGGATAACAGATTTTAGTGTTGTGTTTCGGGGCGATTTTCAAGGGAAAAGCGGCCATAGAGCCGCCCGGAAATCCCCCGTAGTATTACGGATAGGGTAGACTATGCCCTATCGGATTGTTGTGTTTCGGTATCAATTCGGTGTTCATTTTCGCCGGTTCTCCCTGATGTCGTTCCTGCCCCTGGCTCTCACAACGGCGTTTCGCTCCCTTTGGTACGCTCGTTGCGGTCATGGTTCCTCCATTTCCCTGCCGCAAGTCGTTGCGCTACATCGCCGAGGAGCATATCCCATACAGGCCGGTCATTCGATTGGAATAATCCATCGATGAACTAAGCCCATTATGGCACATTTTTGAGCCTTCTCCCGTATATCCACAAAGTAGGAAAACCGTCCCAAAAACGAAAATTTCCACGATTGCGGAACGGGTATGGTATAATGGGATGGACGGCGGCAGCCAGCCGCAGGAAGGAGCGATGTATCTATGAAAACCCGCATTTCCGTACAGGAACGCCTGAAAGATTTACGGGTGGAACGGGGCTTAAATCTGGAAGAACTGGCGCAGGAAACCGGCATTTCAAAATCAGCCCTCGGCAGCTATGAAAACGACAACGATGAATACAAGGAAATCAATCACGGCAGCCTGTTGAAGCTGGCAGACTTTTATCAGGTGTCCGTTGACTATCTGCTCGGCCTTACCAACAATCGGAAATATGAAAACACGCCGATAGAAGAATTACATTTGAGTGATGAAGTCGTGGAACTGCTGAAAAGTGAACGCTTCAACAACCGGCTGCTGTGTGAGATTATCTCCCATGAAAAATTCAGGGAACTGTTGGCAGACGCAGAAATCTATGTGGACGGGATAGCAACCATGCACTTTCATGACACAAACAGCTCACTGGCTGCTTTACGGGCTATGATACTGGAAGAACATCCCGAAGCTACGGCAGACCGGGCAATCAAAGTATTGGAAGCCTGTCAGGTAGAGGAAGAAGATTTCTTCTGCCATGTGACGCACAAAACATGGGATGCCATTCTCCACGACATACGCAAGGCGCACGAAAATGACAGTGAAAGTGCGCCGGATACCACGCCCGCCGATGAACTGATACGGGAAGTACAAAAGGCCATGCAATCGCCGGGGGACAGGGTTCAGCAATTCACGGAGATATTCTGCAAGGCGTTTCAGCTTAAATATAAGCGGCTCTCACAAGAGGAACGAAGCCTTTTGAAGAAGCTGTTCAAGAAATCCCCGCTGATAAAACAGTCCGGTATGAACTTCCGGCGCAGGCCGTGGAAATGAAAACTGCCGTTGTGGGAATGGTTGTTCCTGCAACGGCAGCTTTGATTATATATGAATTTGGAAATCCTGAAACTTAAACAATCCATTTCCCTGTTTGAGTTTTCCGGCTCTCTCTAATTGTGCAAATCCGGCTTCAATATCGGCTATCAAAGAAACGGGAATATCCAACTGATGGTGTCCGGGCAGAACTTTTTTTATATTGTATTTCCGTATTCGCCTTATAGATTGATAGAATAGCTTCGGGTCGGTAGTTGGGTAAAATGCGTCCAGGCTTCCCTTGTATATCAAATCCCCGGAATACAAATAGTTTCGTTCTGGTTCGTAAAAGCAACAATGTCCGGGAGAATGTCCCGGCGTGTGAACAACTTGAATTTCCCGCCCGCCTAAATTTAGAAAATCGCCATCGTGTAAAATTCTTTGTGGGATACCTTGAAAAATCTGATAAGCGTTAATATCAAAATCTCTTGGAAAATCACAAGGAAGCCTTGTCAAATTATTCTTCACAACTTGCAATGGTATCGGAAACCTGACCGATAGCCAGTCCTTTTCCGCTTCATGTACGGCGATATTATCAAAATACTTATGCCCGCCAATGTGATCCCAATGAACATGAGTTGTAACTGTCATAACAGGCAGCTTTGTCAGAGAGTCCACAATTTTTCTGATGTTGGAAACGCCTAAACCTGTATCAATGAGAATAGCATATTTTTCCCCACATAATAGATAACAATGTGTTTCTTCCCAGTGCTTGTATTCGCTAATAGAGAATGTATCACGGTCTATTTGCTCAATGGTAAACCAATTATCCATTCCGCATAATTACCTCCAGCAACTGAATTTCCAGTTAAAACCACTTTGCATTTTCATCTCTGAAATGTGGTATATTGCCATCTTTATAAGGGTCATACCGATTTTCGTTACAACCAAATTCTTTTAAGAGAGCAATCTTGCCATCTGGCGTCCATTCTATCAGTGACATTCCATCAAACGCTTCTACGTTACCGGCGTCCATCTTATTTTTGAAATACCATTCAACAATGGTTTGATTGCCTTTATGGAAAAATTGCTTGATGTCCCATTGCAAGACAGTTCCACGGGTATTCCATTCCTCAAACCAAAGTTTTATTTTCTTGGAGCCGTGGTACTCTGGCCCCCAACTTTCAATATATACGGCATTATCAGAAAATACATTAAATATACCCAAATCTTTTTTTGCAAGCCACATATCAAACCAAAGTCTGATAATTTTTTCTCTATTGTCCATTTCGCAGCGCCTTCCTTGTCAATTTAATTTTTCAGCGTCTTTGTCCTGCTCTAATTCAATTACATCCAAAATGCCACAATTCAGGGCTTCGCAGATACGAACCAGCGTTTCCATGCTGATGTTTTTGCCTTTACCCATGTTGGCAATCATATTTGTGGTAAGACCGGCGGCAATCCGCAAGTCCTCTTTCCTCATATTGCGCTCAACCAGCGTGTGCCAGAGGGGTTTATAGCTTATGTGCATTTATCCTCCTGCCTTTCTCCCGGTTCCGGGGTTTCTGTTCCCATTATATCAAAGTTCTTGCTATTCCACAAATATTTCTTGACACAACCGCCGGTTCCGTCTGGATTGTGCTTTTCCTTTCTTTTCTTGATTACATCTACTTAGCCATAAGCTGCTTCATGCCCTGGCTTTTTACTGATGTGCGATAAAGAAGTAATAGAAGTGTAAAAAATTTTGCCGTTCCTATCCGGCACTTAGCTCTTGTGTCGGATAGGTCGGGCGGTTATTCGGGCAAGTCCACCTTGCCAACAAAAGAATAATAAATCTCAATGTCCTGTCTGCGGGTCTTGTTCTCGTCATAGCTGCACTCATGTACAACGATTTTCTCTACAAACTCCCGCAGCAGAGTAGGGGTAAGTTCTTCAAAGCTGGTATGCCGCCGAACAACATTCATAAACTTTTCTGCGTTCACGGTGGCTTCCTGTGCTTTGGAAAGCTCCGCTTGGATAGCGGCGGCTTTTTCTTTCAGTTCCCGTTGCTCTGCTTCATAGTCTGCCGACAGCTCTGTGAAACGCTCGTCTGATATGCGCCCGGTCACGCTGTCCTCATACAGCCGCTTGAAGATAGCGGATAACTCGGCTATGCGTTTCTCGGCGGCTTCCAGTTCCTTTTTCTTGGCGGCGTTCCTGCGCTTGCCCCCGTCCTCGTTCTGCTCAATCAAGAGCTTTATAAACCGGGCTTCGTGCTTTGCCGCATAGCTGGTCACTTTCCGCAGATTGGAGAGAACGCCCGCAGTCAAAAGGTCAGTGCGGATAAAATGCGCGGTGCAGTCATGGGTACGCTTCTTGTAATTCCCACAGATATAGCAGTCCTGTTTCCGCTTATCGGTCTGGTAACGCTGCTGATACATGACACTGCCGCAGTCTGCACAGAACAGTATGCCGGAGAACAAGCCCACTTCATCATAGCGGTTGGGGCGTTTGCGCTGCTTGCGAAGCTCCTGCACCCGTTCCCATGTTTGGGTGTCTATGATAGGCTCGTGGTGGTTCTCGAATATCGCTTGCTTTTCCTCCGGGTTTTCTACGCTGTGCTTGACTTTGTAAGAGAGTTTTTCCGTCTTGAAGTTTACCAGACAGCCTGTGTATTCCCGGTTTTCAAGGATATGCACTACGGTATTGGTCGCCCACTTGCACTCATAGCCGGGGTGGTAGCGGCGGGTGCTGCCCGTCCTGCGGTATTCCAGCGTTCCCGGCGTGGGGATTTGCTGCTCTGTGAGCATACGGGCTATCTTGGTCGGACCATTCCCGGCAAGACAGAGGTTGTATATCTGCTTGACTACGGGTGCAGCTTCCTCGTCAATAATGAAATTTTCATCCTCGTCCATGAGGTAGCCATACACAGGCTTGCTTGTGATGGGCTTGCCATTCATGCCTTTTGAGCGTTTTACTGCTTTGATTTTCTTGCTCGTATCTCTCACCAGCCATTCGTTAAAGATATTCCGCAGCGGGGCAAAGTCATTGTCGCCCTGTGCGCTGTCCACTCCATCATTGATAGCGATGAAGCGGACACCTTTCTGTGGGAAAATCATTTCCGTGTACATTCCCACTTGCAGGTAGTTTCGCCCTAACCTCGACATATCCTTTACGATAACTGTCCCGACTTTTCCGGCTTCAATGTCCGCAAGCATGGCTTGAAAACCGGGTCTTTGAAAGTTCGCACCAGAATAACCGTCGTCCGTGTACCAGCGCAGATTGGAAAAGCCGTTCTGCTTTGCATAGGTTTCAAGGATACGCTTCTGATTGGAAATGGAATTGCTCTCGCCTTGCAGCTCGTCCTCATGGGAAAGTCTTGGGTAAAGGGCGGTAATTGGTTGTTGGTTGGTCTGTCTTAACATAAAATCCTCCGTTTCCGACAGCCAGCCCCACTATTCCGTACCTTGATTGTACCACATGGGGCGGCTGTCTGTATAGCGGCAAAAGCGTCAAATCTGCTTCTTTATGGTCGGTCAAATCGCCGTTTTTTGTGTAGCAGCTTCCGCTTCCAGCACTTTCATCATCTTGTCGGCTGCGGTGTCGGTTGCGCCCTGCTTGAAGAAGCCGGAAACGGTAAGGACGGAGTTGCCCATGCGGATTTCCGTTACACAGTCCGGGCGGCGGTCTGTTTTGGTGGTGCTTGTCTGTTTGGTTTCTGTCATAGGCTCTCCTTTCGCTGCTTCATCAGTTGCTTTAATCGTTCCAGCTTTTCCTGTGCGGTTTCCTTTCGGAAGTTGCTGCCCGTGAAGCGGACGGGGGCGCACATGGAAGTCAGCCTGTCATAGATACGGGCGTGGGGCGTGTCCTGCGGGTGCTGCAATTCCTCCAGCGTGAGGTTGGTCGTGGCGATCAGCGGCTTGCCGCTTCGGTAACGGCTGTCAATCACGCTGTAAACCTGTTCCAGCCCGTATTCTGTCCCTCGCTCCATACCGAAATCATCAAGTATCAGCAGGGGGTAGCTGCAAAGGCGGGAAATATACTCGTTCCTGCCCTCAAAGCTGGCGGCAAGGTCATTGAGTATCGTTGCAAAGTTTGTCATGCAGACGGCAACCTCTTTTTCCATAAGGGCGTTGGCGATACAGGCAGCAAGGTAGCTTTTTCCTGTCCCCACACCGCCCCAAAACAGGTAGCCGATATTTTCAGCCTGCATGGTTTCCCAGCTCTCCACATAAAAGCGGGCGGTTTCGGTCTGCGGGTTTCTGCCGTTGTCATGCTCGAATGTCCAGTTCCGCATAGCAGGGTCGGTAAATCCCCGGCGTTTCAAGTCCTCCACTGTTTCAAGGTGCTTCTGTCGGCTTTCAGCGGCTTCCCGTTTTTCACGGGCTGCCCGTTGGCAGTCGCACTCTGCCGGGTGTCGGTCATGCCCTAACCATTGGGCGGTTTCTTTTGAAAAGTAGGCTTCTTTGGGCGTATGGCACTTGCCGCAGTATAAAAGCCCGTCCTCGCCTGTGTAGTCCTCCGCTTCGGCGGTAGTGGTTGTAATGTCCGTAATCATAGCTTCAATCTCGTTTTTCATAAGCTCTCGCCCTCCTTGCATGAATAATCGGGTATGCCCTGTTTCGGGGCAGCCTTGCCTTTGGCAGCGTCCTCCTGCGCCCACTTGTAAATGGTGGCTGCATGGCTGTGGTACTGCTTCCCGGTGGAAGCGATATGGCAGGAAAGCCGGTCAATATAATACTCCCACTTGTCGGGCAGCTCTGTTTTCAGCCCGGAAAGCTCTGTATCGGTCAGTATCACATTGTTGTATCTGCCATAAGCGGCGGGGGCGGGGTGTCCCGTTTCTCCCTCTCTCTCTTTTTCTATCTTTATCTCTTTCTCTAACTCTATCTCTATCTCTGGTGGACGAATGTCGGACAAATGTCCGCCTTTTGTCCGGGACGGTAAAAGTGCCTTGTTTTCCAGCCTTGCAGCCCGTTTCCTTTCGGCTTCGGTAGAGGACTGTCCTATCATCAGTTCAATGTCGGTCATATAGAAAGCCCCGCTGTCAAGCTGCTCCACAAGCCCCAACTGCCGGAAAATCTCTAAAGCCCTCTCAACCGTCCCTATCTGGTGGCGGGTCAGTGTCGCTATCATCTGTGCTGTGTAGGGGATATGCTCGTCAAGCTGCAACTTCCCGCCGTTTTTCAGCGATTTTAAGTACAGCTTCAAGAGGATATTGGAATATAAAATTCCGTCTTTCATATCTTCCAGCAGCACAATGGAGTCGCTGTCAAAAAAGTTCTCTTTCAGCTTGAGGTAGTAATACTTGCGGTTATCTGCCATTGTCCCTGTCCTCCTTTTTCCGGCGTTTGGAGTAGTAGCGGGGGCAGAGTATGATAACCGCCCGAAAGCTCTGCTTGTAGCTATGGGTACAGCCCCGGCAGAGGTCGTTGTATGTGATACGGTCGCAGGTGGTATTTCCGACTTTTACTTGCCGCAGGAAAAAAGACCATTCCAGCCGCCGTTTCTTGCTCATTCTTGGCATGGGTGCGCTCCTTTCTGCCGTTTCCGCTGGTGTGGCGGTATCGGCGGTAATTCTGTATCATCTCGGTATCATTTTCGGGGTTTTTCTGCCCTGTAAGCCCGTTAAAAAATCCTTTGGTATTGCGGATAGGGTGCGGGGCAGCCCCCTTGTTCTGTATGGGTTCGGGTACATTTTGGGGCGGTTTTTATCGCTCCTGTTCCTGCCTTTTCACAGGCTTGCGTTCCCGGCGTAAAATCTGGTCGATATTGCCCTTGACAGTCTGTAAGCGGCGGTATTCCTCCCGTTTTGCCCGGTAATCGTTGTAGCCGCTGTTTTTCTCTTTGATAAGGCTTTCAATCTCTGCTTGCAGGGCTTTATAGCTCGGCAGCTTGGAAATGCCGTTCTCCCTGAAATAACGGGCGGCTGCGTCTGCTATGATAAAGTCGCTTTCGTGCTTCTGACGGTAGGCTGCTTTTGCTTTGGCGTTTTTCTGCTGTTTCAGCCCGTCCCGGACAGGGCGGGTCTTGGAATAGGCAAGCACCTGCCGTTGCAGCTCCTTTTTCCCGTTCAGCGTCTTTTCCACCTGCTTCAGCTCTGTAAGGCTTTCCTGCATGGCGGCATAAGCGGCAGAACAGGCTTCGTCCAGTTCCTCCGGGGAAGAAAAGCCATACTGCTGATAGGCGGTAACGGTAGCTGCCATTTGCTTTAGGTTGTGCTTTGCCGCCCAGCGGTCATAGCCCACGCCCTTGCCCTCGGCTCGCTTGGCTTCCCGGTCAACCATGCGCTGCAAGGTGTTGTCTGCCGGGGTGGTTTTTGCGGCTTTTTCCTCCCGCAAGCGTTCCTTTTGGGTGTGTGGGTATTCGGGTATGTCTGTGGTCTGTTCGGCGGCTCTGTGGGCGTTCTGCGTGAGCAGGGCAAGGACAGCAGCCTTGTCAAAATCGTCCCCCAGCTTCCGGGCTGTGATAGGCTTTGTCCTGTCCGGCGTGAGGTAGGAAAGCCGCCCCCGGCTCTCCTTGACGGTCACGCCCTCCCGCAGCAAAAGGGAAGAAAACTCGTCAAAGCTGGTAGCTTGGGAAAGTGCCTGCCGTATCGTCCGGCGCAGCTTCGCCTTGTCCGTTTCAAACTTGGTGGGCTTGGTCGGCTGTCCTGCGGCTTCTCTGGCAGCGTTCTCTTTATCAAGGGCAAGCTGCCCTTTCTTTGCCGCCCAGTATTCCCGTTCCGTTATCCGTTCCTTGCTGCCGTTCAAAAGATCGATTTGGTAAAGCCCCTCCCGGTGGCACATCTCCATGACTTCACTCTTGAAATATTCCATAGCGGCATTGGTGCAGCGGTGCTTGTAGCCCTCCCGTGTGTCGGCTGGTCTGTCCATGTAGGGCAGAAGCGGGACTTCATAAATCCGCAGGGAGTTGAGGACGATATGCACATGGATATTGCCGCTGTGGTTATGCCCGTCCGGGTGGGTGCATACAAGGGCTTGGTGTCCGGGGAAATGCTCTTTACAGAACTTCTCGCCCAGCTCCTGCGCCCGGTCTACGGTCAAGCCGTTGTCTGTCCCGTCCCGTGGGTCAAAGCTGATGATATAGTGGTGGCTTTTCACATCTTCCCGTTTTTGGTTTTTCTCATAGCGAAGATTGGCTCGCATACAGGCAACGGCGAAATCTTCGTCCCCGCAGTTGATGGAAGAAATGCGGTAATCCTCCCTCGGTATCAGCCGCCCGTTTTCATCAAGAGTGGGCTTCATGGTAAACTCGTCATGCTCAAATGTGAGATAGGCTTCCGCTGCGCCATAGTCGGCATTTTTAGAGCTGATATGTTTGAATGTTGCCAACAGCGTCACCCACTTTCTGCAAAACTTCAAACTTTAGGGCAGCAAGGTCGGAAACCGCCGCCCGTACCTCCCCTGCAAGCTGCGGGTAGGGGCTGTGCCACTCGTTCAGCGTCCGGGCTATCTGGTTTAAGTTGCCGCCGATCCTGCCGTATTCGGCGGTCAGTTTCCCGACAGCGGCAAGCAGCTCGTCATTGACAGGAGAAACGGTTATGATGGGGCGTATGGCTGCCCCGGTTATGGCTTGCCGGATAAACTCGGCTTGGCTCATGTTGTAAGCAGAAAGCCGTTGGGCAAACTCGGCGTATTCTTCCTCGGTCATGCGTGTTTTGACTACCCGGCTGCGGTGCGGTGTGTTGTATCGTTTTCGCATGGTAAAACCTCCTTTCTGTGCGTGGTGTCCTCTCACTAATAGGAGAAAAACGGGGTGTGAAGCGGAACTGTTTTTGAAAAATCCGAAAAAATATTTTGAAGGATTTTTAAGCGGCGCAAGCCGCATAAGCAGGGTTTGGGGAAGGCACTCCCCAACAAGATTCCCGCAGGGGCAAAATGAGCGAAAAGCGAATTTTGGTACTGCGGTAGAATCTTGCTCTCCGTGACTGCAAACTTTCTCTCACTTCCGTCCGCCACTTTTTTGGAAAACTGCAACCACAAAAGTTTGTTTCTCTTTTTCTGCTACTACTAATCCTGTAAAGGGCATTCCTGCCCGCTTTCGCTAAAATGACACCGGACGCAGTGGTTTCTACCCGGTGTTGGAGAAATCCTTTCTCTTTGCCCTCTACTACGGGTAAATGCTCCAAATGCCAAACACCAGGGCAGAAAAATTCCCTCCTCGCTTACTACTACAACCGGCAGGGGGCAAAATGGCCGGGAGCGGAGCCGGACAACAAAAAAAGCAGTAAATCTTTTTCAAGACTTACTGCTTTCGCTGGCCGCGTCGGTGGCGGCTGGTATTCAGTTTTTATGACTTGTCCGGTGGTTCGTCAAGCCGGAACTTGAATTGACAGTCAATTAACCGCTGCTTTACATAGTCCTCCACCTCGGCGTTGACCTGCCCGTTCACTTTTGAGAAATAGCGGATATATCCGGCGTAGTGGAGCAGGACAGCGTTCACGGCTTCTGGGTCGCCCTCACGGGCTTTGAGGATTGTTTCATAGGGGAGAAGTCTACTCATACCGGCTCACCCCCATTTCTTCGCGTAGCCGCTGCAAGGCAAGCTGGATATGCCGCCCCGCTGTGCTGCGTGACCGGCCAATACACGCGCCGATCACGCGCTGCGGCTGGCGCAGAAAGTAATAGCGCAGGATTTCTTCCCGCGTCTGCTCCGGCAAAACAGAGATCGCGTCGGCAAGGGCGGCGTTGCAGAGCAGGACGGTCTGACCGCAGACGGTAAATGGGTATTCCTCGTCCGGCTCCGACGCGGCAAACTGGACAAACTTCTCGTTCATCAGATAGTCAAGGGAAACTTGCCGTTCCCATTGCCGTTTAAGCTTCAAAATCTTGTCCAAGGCGGCACAGCGGATAACAGTCTTGCAAAAGGCGTTGTACCTGCGCTGGATATATTCTTGATAGGCTATCTGGTCGGTCATGGAAATTCCCCTTTCTGAATAATAGTGCGGGGCGGTGGCACTTCTTGCTGTCGCCCCTTGATTGCCTACCAGCAAAGGCGGGCGGGGCTGTCAACGGCTGCGCATATGCGCCGTTCATCTTGACCGTTGACTGGCTCGGCTGGGTTTGCTATTTACCCGACAAACTTGAATTTATTTTAAGCTATCACGTTTTACCTTCTTAAGCCTTACTATCATTACCATAGGAATTTCTTTGTTGGTTTTAAAACATTCTTCATAAAATCCATCAATGACAAATCCAGCTCTAAAACAAAGGTTAAAAATATCTTGTATGGAACGATGATAATAAATCTGCTCTTTCGGTTGCCCTTCAATCGCTATATCATAGTAACTGTGCGGTGTCATATATTTTTCAGTCAACGTGACAAAACAAGGGTGTTGCGTTGCAAAGACAAAAATTCCGCTTTCCTGCAACAGTTCATAAACAGCCATAAGAAGTGGTTCAATATCCGTAATATCCATAATTGCCATATTAGAAACTGCTTTCGTAAAGGCTCGATTTCTTTTTAATTCTAATATACTTTTTCTATCGGTCGCATCCGCCACACAAAATTCAATTTGTTTTGCATATTGTGATTGCCGTCTTTTAGCCAATTCTATCATTTTTTTGCTGTAATCAAAAGCGACAACCGAAGCGCCTCTTTGTGCAAGATACGAAGAATAATTTCCATTGCCACACGCAATATCCAAAATGTAATCCGCAGGATTAGGAGATAGAAGTTCCGTTACTTTGGGACGCACTACCTCTCTGTGAAATTCATTAGATTCGTCACCCATTGCATTATCCCAAAATTGTGCGTTCTCCTCCCAGATTTTTTTACTTTCCTCTGTTCCCATGTTCTCTCCCACTCCCCAAATTTGCTTTTTTGCTTCCATTAAATCTTCCTTACTATATTCCATTGTTACCCTCCATAACTTCTGATTGTTGCCGTCTTGACGATTATGTATCTTTACATTACCTTCTGAAACATATGGCGCACCTTGTCCAGGCGGCTGTTTGGACGGCGGGGCTGGATGACCGGCTGACCGACAGCGGCCTGATATCCTTTCAGCTCTGTAAGGCATACGCTCCGCCCGTTGGTGTAAAAGGCCAGATCAGTACGGTATGCCTGTATACAGCGGGCGGGAATCTCGCCAGTAAAGACAACTTCATCCTTTTTTACCTGGGCCGTTTCGATGGTGGCACAGTATTTCGGTGCATCATGATAAGCCCTGGAAAGGTATTCCTGGGGCGCATAGAGGATGAAGGAGAGATAAGGTTCCAGCAGCTGCGTCCCCGATTCCTTCAATGCCTGTTCCAATACAATCGGGGCCAATGAGCGGAAGTCCGCCGGCGTGCTGACCGGACTGTAATAAAGCCCGTATTCAAAGCAAATCTTACAGTCCGTTACGTTCCAGCCGAACAAGCCCTGCTCCAGCCCGTAACGGATACCATCCCTGACAGCGTTTTGAAAACTCTGGTTCAAGTATCCCAGCGAAACCCGGCTCTCGTATTGTACACCGGAGCCAAGCGAGAGTGGTGTAACAGACAGTCCTATGGATGCCCAAAACGGGTTGGGCGGCACCTCGATATGGATGGTGTGGCTGGCTGCTTTGAGCGGCCGCTCCATATAAATGACGGAGGGTTCCTTTACCACTGTTTCAAGCTTGTATTTTTCCGACAGCAAAGCGGAAACAACCTCCAACTGCACCCGGCCCAAAAAAGAAAGAATGATCTCATGGGTGATGGAATCCACTTCGCAACGCAAAAGCGGGTCAGTATCCGCAAGTTGCGTAAGAGCGTCCAGCAGCCGTTCTCTTTGCGCTGCCGTTTTCGGCGCAATCGTCGTCCGCAGCATGGGGAGGGGGTCCTCGCGCCACCTTTTACGAGGGAGCCGGGTTTGGTCCCCTAATACATCGTTTAACCTCACGCTGTCGCTGGGAAGGATAACAATTTCACCCTGATAAGCGGTGTCTGTCCGAACAATTTCCCCTTTGGATGGAATACGCATCTCTGTGATTTTCAGCTTTTCTCTCCCGGCCAGGGCCACCGTATCCCGCAGGCGCAGCGTTCCGCTGTATAACCGTAGATAGACACGCCGCTGGCCGCAATCGGTGTACTCAACCTTGAAAACGCTGCCGCATAGGGCGGCGCCCCCCTGTTCCCCAATCGGTTGGAACAGCCCTGTCACCGCATCCATCAACGGTTGAATGCCAAGGCCATTTTTGGCGCTGCCATGATAGACTGGGAACAGGGAGGCGTCTTGAACCCGCTGCTGTTCCTCCCGCGCAAGTTTTTCCCGGCTGATTGGTTCTCCTGCGATATACTTTTCCAATAATTCATCGTTATTTTCGATGACCGCATCCCATGCTTCTATGTCGGTATTTTCCTCCAGGACTATTTCCGGGGACAGCGACACCGTCTGCTTGATGATAATATCGGCGGAGAGCTTATCCCGAACAGACTGAACCACGCTCTGCAAATCAACGCCAGCCTGGTCGATCTTGTTGATAAAGATAACGGTGGGAATGTTCATTTTCCGCAGGGCATGGAACAGAATACGGGTCTGGGCCTGCACGCCATCTTTAGCGGAGATCACCAAGATGGCCCCATCTAAAACAGCCAAAGAGCGGTACACCTCCGCCAAAAAATCCATGTGGCCGGGCGTATCCACAATGTTAACTTTACATCTGTGCCACTGGAAGGAAGTGACTGCCGCTTGAATGGTAATCCCACGCTGCCGCTCCAAAAACATGGTGTCCGTCCTCGTTGTCCCTTTTTCGACGCTCCCCGGTTCTGAAATGGCTCCGCTGGCATATAGCAGGCTCTCCGTCAAGGTCGTCTTTCCAGCGTCTACATGGGCAAGAATTCCAATATTGATTATTTTCATGTGATTGTCCTCCCTTTACAGCCCCAAAGGGCATAAAAATCCCCAGCAGTAAAATACTTTTACCACTGGGGATTATAAGTTGCGGACATACACATATACAGCATACACCTGTTTGTGATTGCTGTTTTTGGGGATATGTCAAAATTGATAAGGCAAAAGTATTCTTAAATTGGGTACAAAAAACTAAGCCCCTACAAAAGGAGCTATCATAATCCTTTGTTCCCACTATTTGATTATAGTTTTATTTAAGAATACCTTGCCGCATATTTTTTACTCCTTTTCTGGATTAAATCATTGTATCACATCAGTTTTAGGAAAGCAAGTACCTAAAAGAAATTTTTCTTCCCCTTATATGTAACAATCATACCGGCTTCCTAGCGTTCAGAATGTTTTCTGCTGTCTGCTGTGGTGTTTGGTTGGAATTGTCCAACCAAAAGCCGATCCGTGGTGTTGTCTGCATTTTACTAAATACAAATTCAATGTATACAGAAAGATATAAGGAGTGGGAGGGATTCCGCCGTAGTTGGCATTGTAGGAAAATCCAAAAGTTTAGATTTTCCCACAATGCTTATCTTTTGGTCTTTGGTTCGGAATAGTGTAGTGCTGGCGGTCTATCTCTTGTTTTCGGTTGCTTGCTTCCTTACCGTACATGAGCATTGGAGCCAGGATTATCGCTGCCGTACCCCTCCAGGAGATTGACAACGCCCCACACGCCCAGGCCAGCGCCCAGAGCCACAACAAGGGTCTGCAAAGTATCAATAGCGGAAGAAAAGAACTGCATATAGCCTCCATTTCTCCGGGGGTTTCCCCGGCCATGAAAAAAGCCGCCCATACAGGCGGCAGGTTACGACCTCTGGACACTTTGTCCAGAAGTGCTTTATACATAGGCATCCGGATCGTCCACATCGTCGTAGTTGAGGATGTCCTCGTCCTCGCTTACGGGCCCCGTGTCCGATACGTCTACCTCGTACACCTCACAAGCCTCGTTCAGCCCAGGCCGCCTGCGGCGGTTAATGAACTTATCAAGGTCAAAGGCGTTTTTTTGTTTGTCAGCCTCCGATGTATATTTGTAGTTCGGGTGCTGCTTCAAATCGTATTTGGGCGAAAAGAACGGAGGCAAGCCCCGCAGCTGCAAAATGCACTTATCGCCCGGCATGGTAGCCAGCTCGCTGGGTGTCATCAGCTCCCGGCCCAGCCGCTGGGTGTTCTGGTTGTAGCTTTCCGACTGCCCACGGGAGCGGCCCTCGGTCTGCATGGAGATCGTGGCCTTGCCAAGCCAGTTTTCGGATATTTCCTTGATGGTGGAGCTTTCCCGCCCGCCCAGGAAAACCACGCTGTCCATGTTTCCCAGGATTGTTTCGGCATTGTCCTTGTATATGGCCTTGCATTGAGCGTACTGCTGGTAGAACAGACACAGGCTCACCTCGCGGGAACGGATCACGGCCACCAGCTTCTCCAGCGAGGGCACCTGGCCTGTGTTGGCCGCCTCGTCCCACAGCAC
The DNA here is from genome assembly GCF_014287895.1 of Lawsonibacter hominis. Classification (GTDB taxonomy): domain Bacteria; phylum Bacillota; class Clostridia; order Oscillospirales; family Oscillospiraceae; genus Lawsonibacter_A; species Lawsonibacter_A hominis. The sequence continues at coordinate 53,562 of NZ_JACOPP010000017.1, forward strand.
CCGCACATGATGGGGCAGGCGGCCACCGTGAACATTGTCCGCCCGTTCACACAGCAGATTGAACATCTGCGAAAAGGCCAGGGCAACAATGAAGTTATAAGTGGGGGTTGTGTCGGAAATCGTGAAGAAAACCGCCGTTTTCCGATCCCCGATGCGGTCAAGCTCCAGCTCGTCATAGCTCATGATCTCCCGGAGCTGGGGGATGTCAAAGGGGGCCAGCCGGGAGCCGCAGGAAATCAAAATGCTTTTTGCGGTCTTGCCAGAGACGAAAAGTCAAGGACTTTTTCATCAAATTCAAAAAGAAGTCACATTTTGCGGACTTCTTCACGGAGCATACGCTTGATTTTGTCCTCCATCGTCTCCTTGGCGGTCTCGCTGAAATGGACACGGACGATATAGGTGGTCTTGCCAATCTGCTTTCTGACAGTCGGGCAAGTGGTGGTGTTGGTTGCGGTATTGTTCATTCAAAATCCTCCTGTAAATGAAAAAGTGCCCGGTAACTATTCATCATCGGGCGGTGTCGGTATGAGGGAACAAGGCAAGGCGGCAACATTAAGGTATCTATAAAAACCTTGCCGTCTTTGCCACGCTTGCCGTGTTCCTGTTGTCAGTCTCGGAGATAGCAGACCCATGCTGTGCTGTCTTTCTCGGTCACAAGCCTGTCTCCGATACGGCTCTTTGCCGTTCTCATGGTGCGTGAGGAAATCCCACGCTCATTGACTGCCTTTTCCAGCTCTGCACTCGGCATACGCTTTCCGTTTGCAAGCAATTCCAGAATGAGCATTTGCGCCTGTGCGGTCTTGCTCTCGGTCTTTGCGGTGTCTGTCCCGGCAAGAAGCTCGTCAGCGGTAATGTCATAAGCCCCTATCCACTCAAAGCCTTTCTCGTCTCCCAGAGAAAAGGCAAGGGACTGTCCGGGCGGCGCAAGGGAGCTTTTCTCATGGATAAGTACCCTTGTTGTGGGGCTGTCCCTCAGCTTGCCAATAAAGAGCAGACTGCGGACTGCCGCCGTAATGTCGATAGACCCTAATCCCCGGTAGGTGCTTTGCGTTCCTGCGGCTTTGTTGAGGTGTCCGATCAGCACGATAGCGCACCCGGTAGCCTGTGCAATGTCTCCCAGACTGCGGAATATCGGGCGCACTTCATTTGCCCGGTTCATGTCCACATCTGCGCCCAGAAACGCCTGCACCGGGTCAATGATAACCAGCCTTGCGTTGTTCTCACGGATTGCCCTTGCTATGCGCTCATCGGCAAGGGTCAGCGGCGTGTCTCTATCGTCAATGACAAGTACTCTTTCAAGGTCTGCGTCCGCTTCCATCAGCCGGGGCTTAACGGTATCGCCCAGACCGTCCTCGGCGGTCTGATAGATGATATTGAAAGGCTCAAGTGTCTCCATACCGGGTAAAGGCTTTCGATTGGTGCAAGCCGCCGCAAGGCGCATAGCAAAGTAGGTCTTGCCCTCGCCGGGATTGCCCTGGATAATTGTCAGCTTTCCAAAGGGGATATACGGAAACCATAGCCAATCCACGCTCGTCAGCTCCACATCTGCCATGCGGAGCATGGGGACAGGCTGGGCGGTGGGCAGCTCTCGCAGCGTGATTGTCTCGGCTATGAATTTGCGGCTGGGAATGTCCCCTTGCTGACGGAGAACATCGTTCCAGTCTTTCCTTGCCGGGACAAGGCGAATGACGGCGATCTCGCTGGGAATGTCCTGCGCCAGTCGGAAGCAGGCTTCACCTCCTGCGGTGTCGCTGTCAAGGCAGAGGAATACTTTTCGGGTGTCCTTGCGTTCAGAAAGAAAACGGTCAAGGGCTTTGCCCGAAACGCCGCCCAGGGCAAGATAATTTCTTGTCTGCCAATCCTGCGGATAAAGGCAGATAAAGGACAAAAGGTCAATCGGCGCTTCAAAAACAAAAAGCTGGTTGCCGTTTCCCTCATAGCGGAACGGATAGGACTTGTCAGACCCGGTAATATCCTGTCTGAATGGGTCTGCCGTTCCTCGCACATGGGCGTATCTCGGCGTACCGCTTCGGTCTCTGCCGACAAACACAACATTGTGCCGCTTTGCGTCCTCGTAAATATCCCCGGAAAGAAGAAAAGCCTCAACAAGCGTTTTGTTGAGACCTCGGCTTTCTGTGAGATATTGAATTGCTCTGTCGGCTGTTCGGTTGTGCAAGGGCAAGTGGAACGCTGTGGGCGGTGCTGTGGTGGCTTCGGTCTGCCCCTCGCCGCTTTCGCCGGTCAGGAGCTGGACGGCTTCGGGAAAGGACTTTCCGTAAAACTCCATGACAAAATCAATGGGATAGCCGCCCTTGCTCTGGCTGTGTCGAAACCACTTGTTTCCCCGGACGGTCAGGCTGTCATGTTCTTTCCAGCGGTATTCTCGTCCGCTTTTGATAAGTGTCTCTCCCTGTGTGCGGAGAAAATCTTCCAGTCTGACGGCGTTTGCCCGGTCAATCTGTGCTTGGGTGTAATTCATCGGGATAGTTCCTCCTTTTTCTGTCGTGTTTGGGGTCGATTTTGGAGTTTTTGTTCCTCTGTGCGCTCGTTAAATCGGGCGGCAGTATCTACACATGACTTGACCTTCCAAAGGCGGTGTAAATCGTCTCTGACGGTCTTAAACTCGCCATAGGTGGTGTTGTGCGCCTGTTCCAGCTCGTCATACTCGTCGGACAGCTTTTTCATATCCACCTTGCCGTCCGGGAACTCCTCGGTCAGCTTGCGTCTGGCGGTGTAGAACATTTTCAGCTCGTCGGCGTGTTCTGCCTTGTACTTGGCTCTGGACTTCTCAAACTTGATTTTCTGCAAGCCGTCACAGACAGGCTTCAAGCTCTGGAAGGTAGCGGAGTAGTCATAAAGCCGCTTGATTTCTTTCATTCGTGCGGTCTGCCCGTCCAGCGTTTTCTTCAAGCTCTCTGTGGTGGAGCTGTGTTCATTGACATGGCTTTCCAAATCTTCAAGGGTGTAAATGCCGTTTGCCCGGAGATAATTGAAAGTCTCGTTCATCTCCTTTAGGTTGCTGATTTTGCCTTTCTGGGAATAAGCCCCGGCTTTGCGCTGGGTGTAGTAGGCGTTCAGCAGAGAAACAAGGTCGGGGGTCTGCGGCTTGGCAAGCTCTGCTTTTGCTTCGGCAATCCAATCGAACAGGAGAGTGATTTTCTTCTTGATGTCCCGGATAACGGCATTGGTGGCTTTGATCCAGCGGTTGAACTCTCCCTTTTCGGTGCGTATGCCTTTCTTCTCCATTGCCCGGACGGTTGCGCCCTCATGGATGGTGGGAAGTAAATCCACGCCCTGCCGTTCATAGCTTCGGTGGTCGATACGGACAGTAAGACCTTTCTCCGCAAACTTGGCGTTGCACATTTCAGCCCATGTCTGCCGCCAGTGTTCCAGCGTTTCGGGACTGCCCCAGTCGGTAGTGGGAACGGCATTGAAAACAAACTCTCCGTTCTGGTCTCGGATGCGGTTGCCGTCCTCGTCCAGCGCATACACTCGGCGTTGCTTTAGTCCCCATGTGCCGTCCTGCTCGATGGGACGGATAGGACAGAGGAAATGAAAATGGGGGTTGGGTGTGCCGCCGTCCTCATGCTCCTTTTCGTGAAAGGAAACATCAACGGTCATGCCACGGCTCACAAACTGCTCCAACAAAAATTTCCTTGCCAGAGCGATGTTTTCTTCAAGGGAAAACTCATTCTGCAAGGAAATCTCAAAACTGTATGCAAGCTGTGCCGTCTTTCCACGCTCGGCTTTTTCCACGGCGTTCCATAGGGTCTGACGGTCTGCGTATTCTTTCGGTGCATGGGACGGCAGGAGAATGTCGGAGCATATCACGCCGCCCTTGCGGGTGTAGTCGCTGTATTCGCCATAATACTCGCTATACAATCGCTCCCCGGCACGGTAGGCGGCAGAAGCAATAGCGGACTGTCCTGCGCTTCGCTTAGTCTGCGTGACGCTCAGATGAAATAGTGCCATCGGCTTTCTGCTCCTTTCCTCTGCTCGCTTGGTTGATGTGGGTAATCGCCATGTGACGGACGGCTCGCTGGACTTCGGGCAGAGAAAAGATGTACTCCATCAGCTCCGTCATTTCGGTGCGTGTGAGATCTTTGAACTCCGGGGCAAGGCTCTCAATCGTGCCGCCCAGATTGCAAAGACGGTGGGTGCGCTTTTGTCTCTCGCCTTTCTCCAGATACTTCTTTCTGTTCTCCAGACGCTCCAGCTTGTGCTGTTCCTGTGCAAGCTGTGTCTCGACCTGTTCCTTTTCGGCTCGGAGCTGTTCAAGGTTTTTCGGTTTTGCCATTTTTCGTGACCTCCTTTTTTGAAAATGGGGATAAAAAAAGACCGTCAACTTTTCGCAGATTGCGACCAGTCAACGGTCAGTTTTTCGGTATTCAGTTGTTGTGTTCAGTTCGGTAAATTGAAGTTGGTCAAAGTTGTTGGCGAAGATATTCCACAACATTTCCATTCGTATCATAGAAACAGATGTTTCCTACATTGAGGGGCAGGACAATGGCGAAAGGCTTGCCACTATCAATATCAATCACCTGAATGCCGTTGCCATCATCTACTTCAAGTCGAACAATATTTTGGGTATTCATTGAGATAAATGCCCTTTCGTTATTTCCCTCAACAACAAACTCTGCAATGTAATCATCAACCTCAACTATATCTCCACCACCACGGAAGAAATATCCAAAAGACAAGCCAGGGCGATTTACATAGACAGAAAAAGTGTGGTCTGTCTTGTCCTGTGGGTAAGAAATAAATGCAGCCATTGTGTCGGAAATGCTTCCATCAACAATCCAATCATCCAAAATTTTTTGAGATTGGCGAATGTCTGCTTCTAAACTGTTTGCGGTTTTACCAATGTCATTGTTTGCATAAAGGAAACCGAAAACCAACACACAAGCCAAAATAACACCCAAGAGGATTATGGGTAATTTCTTTTTCATAGAATCACACTCCTTTATCAAATTAAGATTCTTGATTTTCAAACTTGCTGGCGGCGAACGGTTTGTCAAAACCGTTTGCGGACGGCAAGTCCACAGGGGATAGCCGCTTTAGCGGCGCAAGGGGGTGTAGCCACCTTGACGGAACGAAGTGACGCAACATTCTCGGTCATGCAGTTTTCTTCTGCTGATGGAGAATGAAGCTCCGCAGGACGCACTACTCTCGACAGAGAGTATAGAAGTGCGCCCTTTAGTTCCTAAAGGGGTTTTATCAGTGCGACAAACTGAAATTTTACGATTTTTTGTTTTTCAAAAAGTCAATAGTTCTTTTCACGATAAATACGATACATATCAAACCTGCAATCCCACAAACAATAGAGTCCTTTAAGTCTGCAAATCCTCCTGTGTACTGCATTGCATAATAATAAACCGTCCATATCAGTATCAATACGAACACACTAATACTTAACCAATAAGACTTTTTCTTCATCTAATTTTCCTCACATTGAACTTCCGATTTGTTGCTCAATTTCGTATTCAAATTATACCATAAAACTTGTGAACAATTCTACCGCAACTTTGGACTATATGAGAAAAGTCCGAACAGTTTTCTGCCCGGACTTCCTCGCTCAATTATAAATCAACTCTGCTTTCACAACTTCCTCTGCCTGCGCCTTGCAAGCGTTCATCTGCCGCACCCATTCCATTTGGTTTTCAGCTTTCAGTTGCTCGGTCACGCCGTTTTGCTCTGCCAGTGACCGCACGATCAGCTCCATGCGGTTTCGTGCCGCTTCGTCAATCTCGGCGCAATGCTCAAAGAGCTTGTCGGATAGTACCAGCTCATTGAACAGTATCGGACGGTGCATTTTCAGATACGCCTTGCGAAGTCTGCCGTAGTGTCCGAGGGGCTTGGTCTTGCGGATAACGATGTTCGGGATAAGATAATCTCCGTTCTGTGTGTAAGCGATATTCATGCTGTTTGTACTCCTTTCATCGGCTCTCTCTGCGGTAAACTGCTGACAGGGACGAACACGCCCTTTGCAATGTCCTCCGCACGAATGGCGGCTTTCTTAGCTTCAATTTCTGCCTTTTTCCGCTTCTTGATTTTGTCCTCGTATCGCTTCTGCGCTCCGCTGGCTTTCCGCTTCAAGTAGTTCTGATGAAGCCTGTCCTTGCGTTCCTCACGCTTGCGGATTTCCTCTAATTCCTCCGGGGTAAGCTCCGCTTCTCCAAACGCCGGGGGAACGAATCGCCCAACAAAATTGAAGTAAATCTCGACCTCCTGTGTGGTCTGTATACTGCCTTTACGGTCACGCTCATGCACAAGGATTTTCTCGATAAACTCGTTGAGCATGGCAATGGTCAGCTTGTCGAAGTTCTCATACTTGTCAATCAGAGCGATAAAACGGTCAGCGTCCTTTTCGTGCTTCTCATAGCTCTTGACAGCCTTTTCCAGAACAGAGATTTCAGCGGTAAGTTCGGACTGTTCCTTTTCGTATTGAGCGTCCAGAGTGGCGTATCTGCTGTCGGACAGCTTTCCTAAAATGTTGTCCTCATAGATTTTACAGAGCAGGACTTCCAGCTCGGAGACTCTCTGCTTTGCGGTGGCAAGGCGTGTCCGCTGTTTCTTGACCTCTGCCGTCTGCTGGCTGGACTGCGCTTCCTGCACCACACGGACAAACTCGGCTCGGTCATGCTTGGCATACTCGGCAATAGCTTTGAGCATTTCAGAGACAAGGGACAGTACCACATCTTCATTGATACGGTGCTGTGTCGTGCAGAGCTTTCCAACTGGGACTTTGCTGTATTGGGAACAGGTATATTGAGAAATACGCTTGCCGTTGTTGGTACGGTGGACATACATCTTGCCGCCGCAATCGGCACAATAGAGCAAGCCCGTGAGGGGAGCTGCTTCGCCCCAGCCGTCCGGGTAGCGTCTGACATTCCCACGGATTTTCTGCACAAGGTCAAAGGTCTGCTGGTCAATGATAGGCTCATGGGTATTCTCGAAAATTGTCCATTCGTCCTCCGGGACATAATGGCTTTTCTTGTCCTTGAAGTGCTTTCGGGTCTTGAAATTGATGGTGTGTCCCAGATATTCACGCTTTTCAAGAATGTTGCAGATGGTGGAAGAACCCCAGTCGTACACATCTTTGAAAGTCTTATTCTTGTTCACACCCTCGCCGTGCTGGGCAAGGTAAGCGGACGGAATAAGCACCTTTTCCGATTTCAGTTTGCTGGCGATCTGATACGGACCGTAGCCGTCAATCGTCATGGAAAAGATACGCTTTACCACTTCGGCGGCTTCGGGGTCAACCAACCATTGGTCTCTGGCTTCATTCCAGAGATAGCCGTAAATGACCGTGCCTGTAAGGTGCTTGCCGGACTTGCCTTTGGACTGGAAAGTGGAACGGATTTTACGGCTGGTGTCTCTGGCGTAATACTCGTTCATAATGTTGCGGAAAGGGGTAAAATCATCGTCCCCTCTGGCACTGTCCACGCCGTCATTGATGGCGATAAGGCGAACGCCACGCTGACGCAGGATTTCCATAATCTGACCGACTTTCAGATAGTCACGACCCATGCGGCTCATGTCCTTGATACACAGGTACTCCACATTCCCGGCTTCAACCTCTTTCATCATTGCCAGAAATCCGGGACGGTCAAAGCAAGTACCGCTAATGCCATCGTCCGTGAAATGGACAATGTTTGTAAAGCCCTGCCGTGCGGCGAACTCCTCCAACATAGCCTTTTGATTGGAAATGGAATTGCTCTCACGCTGTTGGTCATCATCTTTGCCAAAGTCATCACGGCTCAGTCGTTCGTACAGAGCTGTGATTTTCTCATTTTTTCTCATAACTTGCGCTCCTTTCTTCGGTTTTAGGTTGTGTGTTCTAAGAGACTTCCCAACCGCTTGATTAAGAAGTCTTTTAGAGCATACAACACCGCTTGCCAGCTTATATTTCTTGTACTGCTTCACGGCAAAGCAATCCGGCTTGCGCTTTTCCAGGCCCTTGAACATATAGTCCACCGCGTTCATATAGGACTCGTCATCCTCTTTCACGTCCATGCCGGAAATCATATCCACCAGGGTATTGATGTTCCGATCCTCGGCGGGGGCCTCGAAAATGATATAGGCAATCAGGGCACAGTACAAAAGCGTTTCCGCCTTCGTCCAAAACGGATCGCCCTCCTTGCCCTCGCCTTTGGTGTTGGCAATCAGAGTGTCCACAAATTTGAGAATGTCCGCCTCGTTGTGGATATAGGACAGCGGATTGTAGTGCATGGATTTTGAAAAATCTATGCTGTTAAACACTTTGACCTGATACCCTCGGCGTTGCAGAAAAGCCCCCACCTGGGAGAGCACCCCGCCTTTCGGATCGACACAGACATACGAGGAATGAGCCTGGAGCAGTTGGGGCGTGAGCCAGAAACGGGTTTTGCCGGAGCCGGACGAGCCGATGATGCAGGCGTTGAGGTTGCGGGTGTTGGCGGGATTTTTGGGCCGGGTGTTCATAGTGAGAAACTCCGTCTTTGTTAAAATGACGTTGTTCTCGAACTTCGGATCGACAAAGGGCTTGATGTCTTTTTCGGTGCCCCAGCGGGCCGACCCGTATTCCTCATCCCGCCGAAATTTCTTTGCGTTCTTGCTTTTGAAGTAGATCAGCAGGCGAAAGCCCACCGCGCCCACAATGCCGATGAGCCAGTCAAAGGGGGCAAGCCCTGGCGCAAAGTCGGCAAAGGCCGGGCCGATGCTCTGCCCCAGGCCCATGAGCTTGTGGGCAAAGTCTGCTCCAGGAGCCAGGCGGTAGGCTGTCCCCAGCTTTAGGCAAGCCCACAGAATAAACAGGTACGGGATATTGGGTATCACATACTTTTTGACGCTATCTGTCCTCATGCACCGCCTCCCTTGCACGTTCTTTCTTATGGGACGGCTGGCGGGCCAGTTCAGCGGCAGCTCGTTTGAGCTGTTCCCGGATGGGAACACGCTGGGACTTGGAACGCTTCAACACACGCCGGGAATATTCCGAAAAGCAAGCGGTGATGGCGTCGGCCTGCCCGCTCTTGAAAAACAACAGGTATTTGTCCGGCCCGGTCTTATAAAAGGCATAGTCCACATTCCAGCGCCGGGCCACCCGGTCAAAGTTCTTTGGGGACTCCACCTCGATGCTGTTCGTGGCGGCCCCGTGGCCCATGAGCTGGCGCACCGTCTGTTTTCCGTGGGGTGTCTGGCGGGCCCGGTACGTTTTCTTGATCTTCCGGCCCACCGCCAGACACGCCTGGGCCAGCACCCGGCCCGTGAGCTTTGTCGCCTTGATCGAAACTGCTATGGTACGTCTGGAAACGTCCTCGTCAATCAGCCGTATCCCTCCTTTCCATGAAAAAAGCACCTCTGGACAAAACGTCCAGAAGTGCCGTTATCGTTCCTCGTGTTCCTTTGCGGCAATCTTCCGATAGCCCTCCAGGGAGGAACCGTCAATAATTTCTTTGTAGGCTGCCATTTGTTCCCGCACCGTGAGCTGCGGAAAGGCAAAAACTTTGTGCTCGTCGGGAATGTCCTCGATCCCGTGATAGTGCTCGATAAATTGGCCGCCATTGTTCAGCACATAGCCGCCAGGGGCAAAGTGGCCGTCCTCTTCAAGCCGAATATCCCGCCCGTATGCCTCATAGTCAAAATAATTCAGCAGGTGCTCCGGCACGTCAATGGCCTCCATGTCCTCCACATAGATGCGGCCCAGGGTTTCATCGTCCTCGACACCGGGATAAAACTCGTAGCAATCCAGGTTTTGCGCCAGATTGATGAGATCGGCCACGCTGGACGTATGTTCACCGCTATCAATCACGGCCTCAAATTTCTCCAGTTCGCCCTGATCCAGCTCGGAGAGCAGGCAGGCCAGATGATTGAGCTCGTCCAGGTTTTCATATTCTGTGAGATAGTCGTAGAGCCCCAGCACATCACCGTCAAAACTGGTTATGAAAAATTCCTCATAACGTACCCCGTCCACACCAATCCGCTTCAAAAGGGCCTGTACTTCTTCGGTAGTTGTGGGGAATTTCAGCGTTTCGCCAACCAGCTCACCCTCGTTGTACTTTCCCAGGTTGGTGATGTAGGCTTCAAACAGGGACGCCATCAGCACCGCCCCTGGCCCTTGACGGTCAGGATGCCCTCAAGGGTAGTCGCGGTGATCCCCAGGCGCTGGGCCACGGCAATATCATTTTTCATGGCCTCGGTCACGGAATGGCCGCATACCACCAGCACACGGGAGCGCCGGAGCAGATCGCGGCCCATGTCGATGCCGTTCTTGTGCTCCTCCGGCACCGCGTCATTGAGGAACAGCGGCAGATAGAGCATGGGGCAGATGGGGGAATAGCCCGCATCATAGACCACACGGCAGTAATGCGCCGCCTGCTCCATATCCACCGCAGGATCACCGCGCCACGCAGCGGAGATATAAGCAAGGGATCGTTTCATTGTCAACACCTCCAATATTTAATAGGTAGTTCAACCCTATCCCCCCGCCCTTTCCCATTCATGGGAAAGGGGGCGGCTCTGGAGGATATACCCCCGCCGCCTTGCCGGAAATAGCACAGCCGGGCCAGGCCGTCAAGGGCAAGCCGCCGCAAGCGGCGGGCGTTCCGCCCCTTGACTGCCCGTTCCCGGCTGTGCTGCAAAATACCCGGCGACGGGGGATATATCACCACAGAGCCCATCCCCGGCGCGGGGCGTTCACCTCTGGACAAAGTGTCCAGAAGCGGGGCCCGGTTACTTCTCCAAGTCCTTTTTCTTGTCCGGTTGCGCCAGTTCGGGCGGCTGTTTCTCTTTCCACTCGTCCAGCAGCGCCATGATCTGCTCTTTCATTTTGGCAGGAGTGACCTCCTTGCCGAAATACTTAGACAGTTCAGCAGTCGAAATAATCACACCGCGATCCTCCTTTTTTTCTTCACTCAAAATGCCGTCGATCACATCGCCGTTGAGCTTGCCCTCCTTGTCCAGCTCGTGGAGCCGCTTCGCCTGGGCCACCGAGGGGGAGGACTGCTCCCCGTCAATGGAAACGGCAATCAGCCGCTGGTTTTCCGGCCTGATATACGAGATCTCCACCGCAGGCATAAAGCCCATCTGCTTTGTGTCCACCTTGTCCAGAAGCTCCGGCACCAGGGAGTTGAGCCGGATATACCGCATGACCTTTTTATAGTTCATGTCGTGTTCCTTACCCACAATCTCCACCGAGAGCTTACCCAGGGCCTCCGCCTCTTTCTCATTTTTCGGGCGGGCCCCCTGGCGTTTGATAGCCTCCACCTCCAAATCCAGCAGCTTTGCCAGTTCGCTGGGGAGAGGATCGCCCCGCTGCTTGTTGCTGTTCCGCATTTCCCGGACAGCTTCAAGATCGGTCATCTCACGGACGATACAGGGCATTTCCTCCAGCCCGGCCCGTGTACCGCCATGATGGCGGCGGTGACCCGCGATAATCTCATAGCCCTTGCCGTCTTTTTCCGGGCGGACGGTGGCGGGGGTCATAATGCCATGTTCCTTGATCGTCCCCACCAGATCGTCCATCGCCTTATCGTCCTGCACCTTGTAGGGGTGCTCCCGGAACGTATGGAACGGATGAAGCTCCGCCATTTTCAGGTAGACGATTTTTCCCTCTTCCACCGGGCGGGGTGGCACGTCAGGCGTGGGCGGCAGATTGATCTCCGGCGGCGGGACTGCCGCCTCCTTGACGGGAGCGGCCTTGCCCGGCTTTACCGCCTTAGCGGTTTTAGACACAGGCGCACCGCCGGAGCCCGTTTCCTTGCCCTTGTCAGCTTTCTTACCTCTGGACACTTTGTCCCGAACAGCGGGCGGGGCCTCCTCACGGGCCGCCTTGTCAACCTTAGACGGGCGGCCTGTGCGGGGCTCCGCCGCTTTCTCCTTTTTTTCCGCAGACACCGCAGCCTGCTCTTTCGGGGGACGGCCCCGGCGCTTTTGGTCGGGTGCGGCCTCCGGTGGCTTGTCGGCCACATCGGGAGCGGCAGTCTCCTTGTCGTTGCGATCAGCAGCGGCCTTGATGTCAGACAGATCAATCACCTTACCGGCAGGAGCAGGAGCCTCCTCGCCCATGCCGGAAATCACCGCATGCTCATGCTCCGGCGGAGTGTCCGACCCCAGGAGAGCGGCAATATCCGGGGGAGTATTTTCCTGTGGGTTCGTGTTTAGTTTGTCATCTGCCATGTACTAACCTCCTTCGTGATGGCATAAAAAAACCAGCCTAATGGCTGGCTTGTGGGAAAGTATCACTCCTTTCTGATATTGAAATATAGAAACACCACTTCTTGTCCAATTAAGTGGTGCAGCAAACGATTAAGAATTGTCTTTTAGAAGTTGCTGTATTATAATTAATATGAGAAATTATATTTGAAAGGGGGGAGCGTATGCAGATGTATTCACCACTCCGTTATCCGGGTGGAAAAAGTAGATTGTCAAAATTCATTGGACAAGCAATCTGCAACTTACAAATTCATAATTGCACATATATTGAACCATTTGCTGGCGGAGCTGGTGTCGCGCTCTCTTTATTGTTGGATGGCGTTGTTGAAAATATAGTTATCAATGACTATGATAAGGCAATATATTCCTTTTGGCGTGCGCTAAAGCAGGAACCAACCGCCCTAATTGAAAAAATCCAATCCACGCCTATAACTATCGAAGAGTGGCACCGCCAAAAAGAGATATATGTAAATTCAACTTCTTATTCAATAGATTTGGCATTTTCCACCCTATTCTTAAATAGAACAAATAGGTCTGGAATATTAACAGCTGGCCCTATTGGTGGTTATGATCAAGCAGGAGATTGGAAATTGGATGTCCGCTTTGATCGTGATGCGCTGATTTCTAAAGTAGAGAAGATGGCAGAACGCCGCAAAAATATTTTTGTCTATAACAAAGATATTATAAGTCTGCTTAGAAACTATATCCCCCATTTTGGGAACCAGTTATTTATCTACTTTGATCCTCCTTACTATAAAAAAGGACAAAAGTTATATAAGAATTTCTTTACACCTACTGATCACAAACGGATACATGATGTGATTGCACAAGAAATCCAAGTTCCCTGGATCATTACTTATGACGATGTAGATGCTATTTCTGAATTGTATCAAGATTACACTATGCGAAAGTTTGATCTTACATATAGTGCAGCTAACAAAGGGACTGCTTCAGAATTGATGATCTTTTCAGATATTGAGTTTTGTCCTACTCCAGAGCAAATGATTGCACAAAAAATCAATATCAATTTTAGAGAGTAGGCAAGGAGAACAAAATGATTATCAGAAGTATAGAGATAGAAAAATTCCGAGCCTTTCAACAGGTTTCATTCACTTTGGGAAAACGCATTACAGCAATTTCCGGCCGTAACGCTACGCAAAAAACCACTGTGCTTGGAATGATAGGACAGCCTTTTACTATTTCAAAAGGCCATGCTATGTATTGAACCGAACCAGTAAAAACGGACAATAGACAAAACGCCCCCTAATGTAGGAAAATGAAAGTACTACATTAGGGGGTATTATTATGGCAAGGAAGTATCAGCACACCCAGGAATTACTGCCTAAAATCAAAGAAATGCTTGAAGGCGGAATGACACAGCGAGAGGTTGCGGAGAGACTTGGGGTGACAGGAGAGAGAGCAATCCATCATCTTCTTACACGCGAAAGGAAAAAGGAGCTGCATGGCATACCGAAGCAGCGTGGTCGGAAACCCGCGAAGGCCCTGGCAGAGTACAAATACGAAAACAAGCGCTTGAAAATGGAAGTAGAGCTGTTGCGGGATTTTCTCTTGCTCACTGGGAAGGAGTGAAGATCAGCGTAAAATACAAGGTCATA
>NZ_JACOPP010000018.1 GCF_014287895.1 Lawsonibacter hominis
ACAAAAAGTACATGAATATGAAGCACCTGGAGGCTGCCGTTGAGGACGCCTCCATTGCTGGCTGACTTCATTCATTCCAGAGCCTGCAAACCAATTTGCGCAAAATCCTTGACACTACCTGTGCGGCGGCTTTTCGTTCGGCTCGCTTTAGCCGGAGAGTTTAAACGCCGGCAAAGCTTGCTTTTTCAACAACCTTTAAGCCTCCGCCCCGTTTTCAGGGGCGGAGGCTTCTTGCCCGCCGCGGCGGATGCGGGTGCTATTCCTTGTGGTCTTCTACGATGGCGCCGCTGCGATAGGCCCACAGAAGGGCCATCAGATCGTCGATCTGTTCCTGGAGCTGGCGGCCAATATCGGTACCGGCGATCTTCATACGCGACTCCAGCCGTTCGAATACGGCGGAGCTGGAGGCGATGTCCTGGTTTTCCCGAATGGCGTTGGCACGCCCGGAGAAGGGCTCATGCGAGACCAGCCGGAAGCAGGCGGAGTTATAGATCAGGGTATACCCTGCGATCCCCGTAGTCTTTTGATAGGCCTTACAGAATCCGCCGTCAATGACCAGCAGCTTGCCCCCGCCCTTGATCGGGCTCTCCCCTTTCTTGGACTTAACGGGGATATGGCCGTTGATGATGTGGCAGTGCTCGCCTTCCAGGCCGAATTCCTTCAGCAGTGCATCGCACACCGACGGATCATTGTAGAACCGATAATAGGGATTTTTGGGCTCGGTCCAAGTGGACTCGTCCAGGATCAGGCGGCGTTCAAACGTGGTCATCCGCTCCCGGCCAAAAATGGGGCTGTTGCGGCCCGCCCATAAAAACCAGAGGAAATCCATCCCAAATTCCCGCTCCGCCGTGCCCTGTTTGCTGTAATAGGCGCGGCGGGCGGTCAGATCGGCATAGTCCAGGAAGGCTTTTCCGGAGAGCGCCTCGCAGCCGATGGAGAACTCCATCTGTGCCCCCTGCTCCGTCATGGGGATGCAGCCGTGCAGGAGCAGGTTCCCATTGAAGACCTTGTACAGGCTGCCCTTGGAGTAGAGGAAGCGGATATGCCGCTGAAGCTTCTCACTGTGACGGAAGGAGGCGGTGAGCTGATCGATCAGAGCGGCCTCCTCCCCCGTAAGAGCATAGGGATCGGCCCGGTCCACGGTGGGGAAATCGGTATCCTCCAGGGGATAGGTGACGCCCTGAAGGGTAATGCATTTCCCCTCGTAGTCGATCTTATCCAGCAGCAGCCGGTCGGCCATGCCGAAGCTGGGGTTGCGCAGCAGCTTTTGCCCTTCCAGCTTGAAGAGAATGATCGTGATGGCCTTGTGCATCCGGGCAGCCAGCAGTTTGTCTTTTTCAGTGTAGTGGGAGGCGTCCTCGCCGGTCAGCTTGACTTCGAAGCAGTGTACGTCGCAGTCCCGGTATACCTCGTTGGCAAAGACCGACAGAGGGCGCAGGGAGATGCCGTAGCCGGTCTCGATGACTTCCAGGTTGTTGTAGCGCAGGGAATTGGCCAGCACGGTGGCCACCAGGGTGCGGGAGCCGGAAGCGGCCCCCATCCAAAGGATATCGTGGTTGCCCCACTGGATGTCCACGCTGTGGTAGTCCATCAGGGAATCCAGGATGATGTCGGCGCGGGGACCGCGGTCAAAGATATCGCCCACCAGGTGGAGATGATCGACCGCCAGGCGTTTGATCAGTTCGCACAGCTGGATGAGAAAGCTGGAGGCCCGGTCGATGTCAATAATCGTGGAGATGATATTCTCATAGTAGTCCCGTTTGTCACTGTCCTCGTAGTGGGTGTGGAGCATCTCGTCGATGATGTAGGCGTACTCGGGCGGCATGGCCTTGCGTACCTTGGAGCGGGTATACTTGGAACTGACCAGACGGCAGACCTCGATCAGCCGGTGGAAGGTGATGCGGTACCACTCCCGCATATCCTGGGTCTCTGCTTCGATCGCCTCCAGCTTTTCTCGGGGGTAGTAGATCAGGGTGGCCAGCTGATCCCGCTCGGCCTTGGAGACGGTGGTGGAAAACAGATCGTCCACCTTTTCCCGCACCACGCCGGAGGCGGAATTCAGAATGTGAAGGAAGGCTTCATATTCCCCGTGCACGTCGGAAATAAAATGCTCGGTGCCCTTTGGAAGATTGCGGATGGCCTGCAGATTGACGATCTCGGTGCTGGCCGCCTGTACATTGGGGTACTGCCGGGCCAGCATCTTGAGATAATGGAGGTCTTCCGAGCGGTAAGGCTTTGTCGGCTGCATAGAATCCCCACCTTTCCTATTCTGGGCCTATTATCCCACGATGTACCGGACCTTTCAAGTAGACGTTTCAAAGAAAAAGGGAAAAGCGGGAGACCTTTGTGCTATACCAAAGATAGAAGCCGGGATTCCGGGCCGGGCGTCTGCACAACAAGCCGCGTGGGTACGCCGTATAAGCGGCATGCCGAACAAGCAAAAACGAGTCCGAACGCGGCGCAAGATGCCAAAGGGGAGGGCGGCCTTCGAGGAGGCTGCCCTCCCTTTTGGGTGAGCGGACAGAACATCATGCCAGTTCCATTTTAACGAAGGGATGAAGGGTCACACAAAACGAGGATATGCCCGTCTGTTTCAAATGCACTTTCTCACAAATTCGACGGGGTGCTGAATGATCTCCGAAACTTCCTCAACAGAAAGGCCCTGAGACAAATAGCGCCTTGCGATCACTTCCATTGATTCACCAATTTCGATCATATGAAAATCGGGGTCGTAGATTCGGACCACTCGTTGCTGCCATTCGTGCTTTTTAGGGGGATGGACAAGCTTGACTTCCTTATGCTTTTCCAAAAGAAGCAGGAAGTCATCAAAATTTTCCACCTCAAAGTACAATTCCATGTTGTTTGAATGTCTGACAACAGAAGCAGGGTCAATGTCCGTAAGCCATGCAAAATCTTGCTGTATTGCAAATCCGCCGCTAAAGGTCACGTTCTTGCCTAAGTCCAGAACGACCTCTTGTCCAAAGAGCTGCGTGTAAAATGCTTTTGATGCTTCGACGTCTTGCACGGCTAACAGCGGCAAGCAAAATTTCATTTCATCCGCCCCCGATTCCATCCATAATTTACTGTTATTCTATCATGATTTCAGGAAAAAAAAGACATGCCTTCTCCATAATAGAAGGTATGTCTTTTTTGTAACATCAAAACGCTGTAGATGTCATGTTATCTCCGCAAAACTCAAATTATTTATTCTTGTTTTGATGAGTCAACTTCCGATTCGGAGATACCCCCTTCAATCAAATCGGTTATCACTTGATTGAGTTGGGCAGCATTCTTTTCCGTAATAACAGGGACACCTGTTTGCAACTCAATAGCCTTTCGGGCATCTCCAGCGACTTTACCGCCTGCACGAGCCACTTCGATATTATCAGAAAAAGATTCCGGTGCTTTCTGCTTGGAAATTTCTGTGGTCGTAGCCTCGGCCAGCATATTCAGAACCAATTCCAGTGTAGTCATATTGTCCCGCAGGTTTTCCTTTTTCAGCCCCTTGAGATTCTTATACTGTCTGGTGGACATCCCGGACCATGCTCGGGATATCTCATCTGTAAGAATGGCATACTCAATGCCCTTTTGAACACCACGGGCATCCCATTCATCGGTCAGCTCTTTGCGGACCTGGATCGCCTGCAGTCGCTGATTGATCCATTCACGGGTATAGCCTTTCTTCAGATAGGTTTCCAGCGCCCGTTCAATGGTCAGTTCCGGATCTATCGTTTCTTCGATTCGCTCCCGACCAACCTGTGCCAACCATAGCTTAAACGGCTCAGCTTTGGGAGATGGTATGGACTGGATGATACGCAGAAGCTGTTCCGTATCTGCCACATCAGTATTATACCGTTTTCCATCCTTTGGGGACCTCAATTTCAGTTGCTGACAATTTGTCAGCAACTGATCTGCACCTTCTTCTTTAAGGCGTTGTTTCAACTTTGCCCAGTAGTTGCTTGCGCCACGCTGATCCGGCTGATCGGTCAAAACTGCAACGACATCAACAACAGAAAAGTACCATTCCTCTTTCTCCTCGTCCCAGGCGGTGCGGATGCGCTTATCTTCAAAAAGCTGAATCTTATCCTCTTGCCCCATTCATATCACACCTCTTTTCTTCAGCAAATCATCAAGCAGTCTCTGACAGCCTTCCATAACATCCCGCCAGGTCGCATCGAAGTCGCCGGTGTACCACGGGTCGGCTACCTCTCCGGGTCGGCTTGTAAAATCCATCAAAAGGTGCATTTTGTCGGCAAAGTCGCCACCACAGATCTGGTACATACTCCGGATATTGGCGTGATCCATACCGATCAGCAGGTCGTACTTGTCGTAGTCGCTGTTCTGGAGCTGCCGTGCTGTTTTGCCGGAACAGTCGATTCCATACTCGGCCAATTTCCGGCGGGCAGGCGGGTAAACAGGATTTCCGATTTCCTCGGTGCTGGTAGCAGCTGATTCGATCTGGAACTCCTGTGCCAGACCAGCTTTCTTCAACATATCTTTCATCACAAACTCGGCCATCGGGCTTCTGCAAATATTCCCATGACAGAGAAAAAGTATCTTGATCATTTTCGGAACTCTCCAATTGATTTTCTTCATGATCAGTATAACATGGAACCTCAAATTCGTCGAGCGTGAGTTCCTGATGAGCACATTCCTGGATAGCGTTCTGAAGTGCGGATTTTGACCATCCGTACTGTTTTGCGGCCAGCAGATACCAGCGTCGCTCCGCCATGTTCAGGTCCGCCTCCAGAATCACAACATTTTGTGTCCAGGAGATCTCTGCGGCGAGTTTCAAAAGTTCTTCGTTTTCACCATACATCCGGTAAAAATCACGCATCCTCCGCAGATTGCGCGGGGAGAAGCCAGGGACATTCGGATACTGTTCAGACAGGTATTTGGCAGCAGCAACCGCAGCACCCTTTTCAGAACGACCACATACAATTCGGCCTAATTCGCAGTATAGTTGCACTTGAGAAAAGTCAGCAGTTACTGCTGCATCCAAATCCGCAAACATAGCAGAATAGTCGATGTTTTTGCGAGTGTTCATAGTTTCTCCTTTCTGATAAATTATGCTTAACCGAAAACAGGCCAAAGAGAAACGCAGGATATTCCTGCACTTCTCTTTGGCCTGTTTACACCACCCGGATCATCTGTTCCCAGAGAAGAACGAATCGGTCATCCAGGATTTTGTTGTCATGATAGTGTCCGAACAGCCAGTAATGAAACCGGGTTCTTTCTTTGACTTCTTCCAGATAATCTGTCAGGGGATCATGGGCATATCCTCCTGCGCCCAGTTGGTCTACAATACTGCTGGGAGCACAGTGGGTGATGATATAGTCCACTTCATGCCGGACACGCTCCAGATTGTTTCGGGCTTCTTCATATTCCGCAGCACTCGGAAGCTCCTGTTTCCACCAGGAACGATGGTTTACACGGAAACTGACCCCCATCCTGCGGAGTGTACAGTACTGTTCTTCAAAATCTGGAGCGTAGGGATTCAGTACACCGTATTCCATATCGTGGCTCCTTGCTCCACCCATAGTAAAGAATGTGTATCCCTGCAGTTCAAATACCTGTCCCCGCATCAAGTGGATCACATGCGGGCGGATGCGCTGGACTTTCCCACCGTTCCATTCCTCGACAGGGTATTTCTCCAGCAGATCAAAGTTCTCGTGATTGCCGCTGACAAACAGCACGGTGAAGGGTAAGGATTCCAGCCAGTCCAGGTTCCGATTATCTTTTTTTCGCCCGTCCCACAGACCACCAAAGTCGCCGCAGATGATCATGTAATCCTCTTTGGTCATTTCAGCTTGCTCCGGGAAGTATTCGGGCTGAAACCGCTCGAAATTGCCATGGGTATCGCCGGTCGCACAAATCATATCGTTCACCTTCTTTTTCTCATTATATCATATCCTGCTCCACTTGAATGCCCCCACGCAGGATCACCGTGATATGTTCCGCAGAGACGACCTTCACCGTATCCACCAGCTGTCGGATGAGGGTTTCATCCCATTCCTGGATCTCTGCAGATACGCCCTCCATGACCGCGGCAGCTTCTTCGATCCGTCGAATTGCCTGCGTATTACTTTTTCGCTGTTCTTCTATGGCTTGCCGTTTTTCCTTCAGAACAGCGGCCTCGTCCATAATTTCCTTGAGCTGGACTGTATAGATGGATGGATTTTCTGCATGAGCGGCTTTTGCCACCAGAGTCCTTGTCAGGTCATTCAGCTCATCCAGCCGACTTTCTATATCTGACAGGCTCATGCTCTCGCCTGGAATCGGTGCCAGCACCTGTTCCATAGCTCCGGTGATTTTCCGGATGAGTGTGCTTTTCCGGCTCATTGCAGAGTTGATTGCTGCGAGAATCGACCGCTGAAGCTGATCTTCATCGACTGATGGCGAGTTGTGGCAATATTTTGTTCCATAGTCCAGTCGGCTGACGCAGCGCCATACAACCCGTTTTTTGCCCCGTTTGGACCATGTGCATCGGCGGTACAGTGTTCCACATTCTCCACATACAAGCCGCTCTGAGAGCGCATATTTGCTGGCATAGGAGGTCATTCCCGTGGGAGCATTCTTTTTTGAAGGACTTTTTCCTGCGTTGCGCCTTGCCATTTCTGCCTGTACCGCATCGAATGTCTTTCGGTCCACGATCCCATCATGATGGTTTTCCACCAGGTACATTGGGAGCTGACCTGTATTGCGGATTACCTTCCGGCTGATACAGTCACTGATGTAGGTCTTTTGGAGCAGGACATCACCGCAATATTTTTCATTGGTCAGGATGCTGCGGATCGATGATATGGTCCACTCTGCACCTCCTGCCACATTGGGGATCTGCTCCGATTCCAGCCAGTCTTTGAGCATCCGCAGACTGGCGCCAGTCAGGTACCGGTCATAAATCGACCGGACGACATCTGCCTGTTCCGGAATGATCTGGGGCATACCATCCTCGCCCTTCTCGTATGCATACAGGCGTTTGTACTGTATGATGGCTTTACCTTCCCGCATGGCCTGCCGCTTGCCCCAGCGGACATTGGCGCTGATGCTCTCACTTTCCGCCTGGGCGAAGGCGCCCAGCATGGTGATGAGGATCTCGCTGTCCGACTCCATGGTGTTGATGTTTTCTTTTTCGAAGATGACTGCGATACCCAATTCCCGGAGAGCCCGGATATAGTTCAGGCAGTCTACCGTATTTCTGGCAAAGCGGGAGATGGACTTGGTCAGGATGATATCGATTTTCTTACGCTTGCACTGGCGGATCATCTTCAGAAATTCAGGGCGCTTTCGGGCAGAAGTTCCTGTGATGCCCTCATCGGCAAAAATGCCTGCCATCGTCCAGTCCTTATTGCCCATGATTTTGTCGGTATAGTAGGTCTGCTGGGCTTCGTAGCTGGTGAGCTGTTCCTCGTCATCTGTAGATACCCGGCAGTAAGCGGCGACTCGCAGCTGCCGCTGGACAGCCTGCTGTGCTGTGCTCTCCACTTTCGCGGGGATCGTAATGACTCTGGGTGGATTGTCTCTCATTGTGGTTCACTCCTTCCTATGATTTGATTATTTTTCAGTCGTATGGCTATGGATTTATCACTGTATACACGGATTGCGGATACCGTGGTTTTCAGCAGTTTTGCGTCCAATTCACGCATGACCGGATGCTGGGCAAATATTCGCCGGAGCCGGATACTCTCATATTCATCTGCATCGATAGCACTATATTGTACAGAGGCAATGGAGCGGATAAGCTCTTGAGCTGCATCTTCGTCGATTGGCTGGCAGGATAGCACTGCATCCAATTGCCTTTGCAGTTCCACATTCTCGCTTTTAGGATGGGGCGACACCACTTGAATCCGTTCCGGATTGTTGAGCAGCATATTGAGCAGACCTAACACCTGCTGTTCTATCTGCTTCGTTTCTGTCCACCCACTGAGACGGCGAAGGATCTTCTGTGCCTCTGTAATATGGGTGGTCACTTGCTTGGCGTTGCGTTTTTTTATCGCACTTGTCATAGTTTCTTCCTGCAGGATAGCAGGATAGCCCTTGTCACCGATATAACGGCGATTCTCCAGAATCCGTGCTACCATATTTTTGTTCCAGACCCTTCCAACATCGTATGGAATCTTCTGCTCCCGAAGCCACTCAACCAGGCTGTTGTAGGATTCTCCGGCGATATACGCCTGGAAGACATGCTTTACCAGCACTGCCTCCGGTGGATGAGGTACGATTTTACCCAGTTCCATGTGATAGCCGAAGGGCAGTTTCCGATTTCCCATCAGCGCACCGTCCTTTCAATGGTTTCTGTAAGCTCCAATCCGTTTTTCAGGCGGAATCGAAGCTGTTCTTTACTATCCACAATAATCTTGTCAATCAGTTCACCGAACAGCTCTGCATCGAAGGCATCAAGGAAATCCGGCCCTGCTTCTAAGATATCCATCAGCTCCTGCGTTTGAGCGATGGTGTTGTCGCCATCGGAGGCTAACAGGCGTTCCTTTTTCAGCTTTGCAGCGCGGAGCTGTTCGGTCAGCTCATTGCTCTGGGATATAAAAATGTCAGGATCAATGAGGCCCTGCTGTTTCAGCGTGGTCAACATTTGATTCTGACTGGAAAGTTCAGATATTTGCTTGTTCAGCTCAATGACATCCAGACTCCAGAGCATTCTGCGGTTGCGGATCGTCAGGAGACTGGTGATCATCTGGGAGAGGATCGGCTCTCCATGGTGCTTGAGGTTATAGTACAGACGCAGGACGGCTTCCTCGATTTGGGACTCTGGTATCTGTTCCATGACACAGGCATCTTTTTGTCTGTCGTGTTTGCGGCACACCCAGTATGTTATGTCCTTTGACATTTTCCTTTTGAAGTATGTCCCACAGTTTCCGCACAGGATCGTCATGGTGAAGGGATATTGCTCCCGAGGTGAATGGGTAATTTTAGAGCTTTTCGCCTGATACAGCGCCTGCGCCCTTTCAAATATGAGCCTGTCCACAATAGGTGGGTGACTGCCTGCAATGTAGTACTGATCCTTATTTCCATGGTTTATCTTCTTTTTGACCGGAAGGGTATCAGTCGAATATCGTTTCTGCAGCAGGGAGTCACCGACATATTTTTCGTTTTGCAAGACATAGCAGACCGTTGTGTGCTGCCAGTATGGGATTTTATCTCTTGTGGGAATTCCTAAGCTTGTGATTTCCGATGCGATTTCTGTGGTGCTGTACCCAGCCAGGAACCTGTCGAAGATCAACCGCACGATTTGTGCTTCGGATTCTACGATTTCAAGCCTCCCATCGCACAACCGGTATCCAAACGGCGCCTTACAGGTAATGAACTTACCGCTTTGCATTCGTTTCTGATAGCTCCACCGCATATTACCTGAGATTGATTCGCTCTCCGCCTGAGCGAAGGCAGCGAATATGGCCGTCATCATCTCACCGGACATGGTGGATGTGTCGATATTTTCTTTTTCGAAGTAGATGCTGATTCCCAGCGCTTTCAGTTCTCGGATCGTCTCCAGACATTCTGTGGTGTTTCGGGCAAATCGGGAGATGGATTTCACCAATATCCGGTCAATCAGCCCTCTGTGGCAATCTGCCAGAAGTCGTTGGAAGTCCTCCCGCTTTTCAGCAGAAGTGCCTGTGATACCCTCATCTGCATAAATGTCCACCATGCTCCAGTTTTCTTTTCCGGAGATCAGGTCTGCGTAGTACCGATTCTGAGCGGCGAAGGAGTTGAGCTGGTCATCGGAAGCAGAGCTGACACGGGCGTAAGCAGCTACCCGCAGCTTGATGTCCTGCTGCTTTTCAGTAGCCTCTATCGTAATAACTCTGCACTGCTTTTCCTGCAGGGCCATACTTCCATCGGTCAGCTGCTTTTTCTCCATGTCAGTTCACCTCCTTACAGCAACAAACACTACCACACTTTTGCCCCAATAGCTATCACCAAATGCAACGAAAATCAGGGAAACAGAATGATCTCCACACCATCCTGCACAGAGAGGTAGCTTGCAATTTTTTGAGCCTCTTTTTCGGTGCATTTCCCAATCTGGACAAGGTTTTTAAGCAGCGTGATAATGCCACAGTAATCGATGTTTACATTCTGTACTGTCATAGTAATCCTCCCTTCATTTACGGTTTTACTGAACCTTGATACCACAAAAATAGAGGCCGCCCAATTTGGTTGGGGAAGCCTTGGCTTGCTCTACTACATTGCAGGCGACCTCCATTGCTTCTAATATCAAGAATTTTTGCCTGTATTCGACACTACTTCCCCAGGCAGGGCGGCAACATAAACTGTGCTGGCGCACATCACGGGAATCTCACCCCTCCGGGGAACGCCCGAAGCTGCGTACAGGAGTACCATTGTGGGCTGACGGGATCTTGGCGAAGCAGGGTGCCAATCCTGCTCTGGCCTGAGTGGGTATCGCTCTGCACCTTAATTGGCCGTCCTTAGATGCGGAAATGATCCGCACAGGTGGTCTTCGCGCACTCGGCCTGACGCTGGCTCCGTCAGCTGATGTATCTATGCTACCGGATATGACTGCCTGGAGCAGTATTTTTCAAGGTACTGTGAGATTTACTGATCTCACTAAGATTGTAACTCTGTGTGTTTCAGAATCACATAAACAGAATGGAAGGTTACCTACCCAAAATGGAAGGTTTTAGAGTTTTGCCTCCAATTCAGACAAAAATGCAATGGTCATTCGCAGGTTCTGCTTCTGATCCATAGCTTTAAATTCTCTCCCCGACAAAAGATAATCCAGGGAGACATCGAAGAATGCTGCAAGCTCCACAGCCAGTTCAACTGAGCCGGTCTGCTTTCCGTTTTCAATTTTCAGGATGTATGTACTGGTGATGTTCATTTTCTCTGCCAGCTGCTCCTGCGTAAGTCCTCGGCTTTTCCGTAAATTCTTGATTCGAGCGGCATAGCTATCTCTGTTGAAGCCCATAACACTTTCCTCCGTTTTCTGAAATTTGGATGAGACCGAATTTCAGTTCGGAGGATCACGGCACCCAACAGAAAGATTATCATTAAAAAATAAATTGCCGATCCCGTGCAAAAATGGAGAATCGGCAACCTGTGCTTGATCTGCATTAAGAAGTCCAGGGCGGGATACAGGGGCAGCAGGCGGAGGTTTTTCTTTCTTTCTCATATGCCCAGCTTGCGTACCCCGTTTTTTTCTTGACAGTCTTCCTCGTGCTGTCCTGAAAGCAGTGTGACTCGGCTTAACCAGATGGAACAACTTAATGCGGCAGCTGTTATCTGCCATGTTGCATTTCTCCTTGTCCACTTACGCGGCCGGCACACAGACAGCCAGCATCACCCCCTTAAAATTTTTGTTCTTCGGCAAATGCGACTGTCTTGCCGATAATGTAATTCAGTTTTATGTATCTCAGGCTTGTTGGTTCGTGCATCGCGATAC
Source organism: Lawsonibacter hominis (assembly GCF_014287895.1). Taxonomy (GTDB): domain Bacteria; phylum Bacillota; class Clostridia; order Oscillospirales; family Oscillospiraceae; genus Lawsonibacter_A; species Lawsonibacter_A hominis. The sequence continues at coordinate 11,411 of NZ_JACOPP010000018.1, forward strand.
ATCTAACAAGCGAATTGTGTCGCATTCACCCGCAAAAAGATGTATTGTAGAATATCTTTGAGGTGAACTGCGATGTATGACTTCTCCTATCCATTGGGAAATGCGGTGAAGAGCACACGTTATCAGCGCGGTCTGACCCAGCTTCAGGTAGCAGACATGGCGGATATCGATGTGCGAACCGTGATGAATATTGAGAACTACAAGGCAAATCCCAAGATGGAGGTGCTCTACCCTTTGATCCGTGCCCTCCGTATTGATGCCAGAACCATTTTTAACCCTGAGTTGCAGCGCGAAACTCCCGCTCTACAACAGCTTCGGCTTATGATTGAGGAATGCAGTGAGCAGGAGGCCGAAGCGTTGATCCCGGTGGTGGAATCGGTCATTGCCGCACTCCGGACAAAGGACGCCATTGAGATTGGATGACTACATAAAAAAACAGAGCCTGCTTTTCCCCGACAGGGGGATCAGCAGGCTCTGTGCTTTAAGCATCCGGCTCGTCGCTTAATACCATCTTCAGTTTTACCACATTGACCATGAATTCCTTTTTACATTTTGGACAGTATAGCGGGAATTTTACTAAAACCGTTTCTTCATATACTTTGACTTTCGTTTCGCTGCCGCACTGAGGACAGCAGATCCATTTTGACTCATGCCGCATAGCAATCACCCATTTATTCGTAGTTACAAGTTAGATAATTGCAGTTGGTTTTTCTTCATTGATACCCAATCATTCTATGAAAACGCCGCCAATTTCGCCAGCAGATATGCCAGAGAACTATCATAGAAGACGAAATCATCGATCAGTCCGGCATTTTTTGCATCTATGACACGGCTGCATACGGCAGACTGTTCCGGCCTGACCAGAAGCAGGATCTTGAGGTCCTGTTCAACCTGCCGAAGAGGTTGGCAGATCCCGACCGCCTGATCCATATCCGCCTGATCCACAATATCCAATATCACCACATCCGCATGAAAGATATCAACGCCGACCACAGCCTGCGGATAATGGAGCTGGGCCGCCCACAGGAAGTCAAGCTCCGGCTTTGCATGGATGGCCGCTGACAACCCCTGTCCCAGCACCTTATTGGATGATATAAACAGCACTGTTTTCATGATCGGCACCCTCTATCCAATCCGATAAATACAGATGGTTTTCTGATCGCTCCCGCCTGCTCCGGCTTCCATGAGCCGAGCCTCCACAGCCGCGCCGCCTGACTCACGCCCAGGGGTCGGCGGACTTGGGGGTACGGACACCGGTGAGCAGGTATTGCTCCCAGAGGAACCACTTCCCATCGCTACCCCGCTGTCGGAGTTTGATGGGGCGAGGGCTGTCCGCGCCGCCGCAGGGGATAAACAGTTTCATATAGCCCTGCTCCTCACCGGAAACATGGTTGCTTTCCACCCGGATGGTATAGGGCTGGTTGGGTGTGTAATTGTTGTCGGGGGTAGAGCCGGCAAAGTAGGTGAAGGGAAGGTAGGTCTTTCCGTCACGGAAGCGGTCGTTTAAGAAGGAGATCTCCTGTCCGCTCAAAGGACGGGGCCCCCGCAGCCAATTCAGCATATCCGTGCCGATCTGCCGGTCAGCGGCATAGGCGCACAGGGCCAGCACGGTCAGCGCCGCCGTCTGAAAGGGTGTGTCAAGGGCCGCCTCCGGGAGAGCCTGCATCTGGGCAAGGCTTTCGGGGAGGGCCGCGAAGGTAAAGGTTTCCCGCTTGTTTCCAATGGCTGTGGCTGCTGTCGCCGCGGCATCCACGGCGGACTGCTTTAGCCTGTCAAAAATACTCATGCAAATACTCCTTTCACGCCTGTCCCACACTCGTGCGCCTGATGTTCTCTCAGCCATAGGCGCGTATCAGATCCATACAGGTCATGCCCTCGCCAAAAAAGGGCGGACACACACCGGTTTCACGATCCTGCTGGATATGGAGAGATTCGCCGGAGGGGTCGATCAGCACCGGGAAGCTGCCGCTCATGCGGGTGCCCGCGCCGTCCGAGAGGTCCAGATGCAGGCAGTCGCCCTCCATACGCCAGATGCCGGAATACGAGTACGCATACTCCTGCCCATCCTCCGGCTGATGGTAGAGATCGATGCGTCCGGAATAGTCCGGGTCGCTGTCGCCCCAGCCGAACTCTATGTACCAGTGCTCGCAGGTCCAATTTGTGTAAGCCAGCCCCCAGTCTGTGGGCGGCAGCCACCAGTCGTCCCCGGACGGCTCCCAGTCCTCGGGGTAGTCCAACCCGGTCACATAGCCCCAGATGCCGAAATCCATCAGCGTGGGAAGGTAGTTCTCCCCGGTGGGCACGATGGGAATGCCGTATTCATCGGTCAGCGGGAGCCACTTCATCTCCACGCCATCGTTTGTCACAAGGACGATCTCCGTGTCCGGTTCATCCCGCCATTGCTCATAATTTACGAATATCAGTACAGGCTGGGCACACTCCTCCCGGTAGAGCACCTCACCCGGTACAGGCCAAACGCCGTTACCGAGAGATTCCCAGGTGACATGGTTCACGGCAAGGCTGGTATTCTCATCCCGGGGAACGATGCAGAATAAATCCCCCCAACCTGCGCCGAGGATACGTTCGGCCGGTATATGCAGTAGAAACGGCATCGCCTCGACCAATCCGGCACAATTCTCCACCAGCCAGTCCGACAGTGGGGTGGAGTCCCCCTGCTTCCTGTATCCCAGATAGGCGACCGCGCCGGCGTACTGGTCATCGTATGCCATGGCGTCATACAACAGGTTCAGGGACTCCTCCGCCAATTCCGCCTCCACTGTTTCTTCCCCGCTGCCGGAGAACACACCCACCCCGGAATCTTTTTCTCCCTTGCTGCCGGAAAGTGTGCCCATCGCACCGTCCGTTTCCGTTTCAACGGGCGGTGTGTCTTTTCCTCCGCAGGCAGACAGGCCAAGGGCCAGCGCCATGCACAAAATCGCCGGGAGAAAGCGGCGCCGGAGCAAATTCTTCATTATCCGGCCTCCTTCTCAGAATTTCCCGCTGCGGCCGCTGCCGCCGCCCCCGCTTTCGCTGTAGGTGCTGCCGCCGCTGCCGCCCGAGCTCTCTTTCTGGATCTTGGTGCGTGTTTCGGTGGTATGGGTGTACCGGTCGTACTGCTTTGTCAGGTGTAAGCCGCCAGCGGTGAGGTACGCATCGGCTTCCGCCTTTTGATGGACGGACTTCATCTTACGCAGCAGCCACAGGCAAACCGTCCCCGCGGCCAGACAGGAGCATCCTGCTGAAATGACGAACCAGATCCAGTAAGGACGGCGCACCGGCTTGCCGGCGTCGGCTTTCGTCAGATATTCCTCACAGGCGTCTAAGTAATTGGAAATGCCGCCATACCAGTCGTCTTCCCCAAAATCACCCAGGAATTGCTCCTCCAGCTTCTCCTTCCCATATTCATCAAAGGCATACTCGGCGTATTCGCCGTAGACGAACATGGCATAGTTCCGCTCGGCCATGCTCAGGAGCACGATGATGCCGTCCCGCCCGCTGCCCATACCGAGCTCACTGCCGTGATAGAGCTGATAGGTGACCTCATAGATACTGCCGTTTCCGAATTCCGTGTAATCATCTACAAGAGCAAAATAAACGCCGCAATCCTGCTTTTGGGAAATAGCTTCGGCCCGAGCCTCCAGCTTTTCCCACTTCTCATAGGGAAGAAGGTCTGCAGCATCAAATACATACTGCATCGTGACGCTGCCCTGCACCGGTTTTTCCACACCGGCATCCTCGCCGGAGCCGGCCGGCGGGCAATTTGTGAGGATGTAATCCTCCGCCGTTTCTGCCATGGCGTCCACTGCCTGGGTCAGCGCCACGGCGCTCATGGTCATGTCCTCGCCGTTCCACGCCCGCGCCGCCATATAGGGCTGTACCGCATCGTAGACGGCGCCGGACAATTCCTGGCCGTTGCCCCGCTCATCGCTCAGTCTGGCGTAGACGCACCAGTCATTTTCGTCAACCATCCTGTAGGTATCCCCATCCTGCGCTTCCAGCAGAATGGTCAGCGTAACGCCCTCCTTGTGCTCGCCATAGCCGTAATCATATTCCTCATAGATCCCCGCGGCGGCGTCGCCAAGTCCGTCATAGCTGTTTTGGGTCAATACATCCACCCGCAGATCAAGGCCCAGCGCCTGGGAGAGCTGGGGGAGGGTCTGTTCTCCCTGCATGGTCAGTTCCTGCGATCCCAAGGATTCCGTTTCGTCATAGATCACGCCGTACTCCATTGCCGCCATTGCGGGAGTGCAGAGGGACAGCGCCAACAGGAACGCCAGCGCGAGAGCAGTATATGCTTTCTTCATATCCGGTCCGCCTCCTTTCTCACGGCAATAGGACCAGCGCCGAACTGATCACAGACAGGGGGACGGCGATGGCGGCAAACAGCCCCCAGAACTTCCCCCAGCTGACCGGCAGGTCGCCCACCAGCTTTCCGGTCTGTCCATTCATGGCAAAGAGGAAGTCCTTCCCATGCCACTTGGTATTCAGCATCCAGACGGGCATCAGGGCGTAATGCACCTTGCCCCTGCGCAGATGAACGCTGCTGTCTCTGAGAACGCAGAGGTCATAACGCTTCACTGTGCCGCGCAGCGCGGAGGCAAGGGTCCCCTCACAGCGCTGATCCGCCCGCTGCCGGCTCTGTTCCACCGTCACATCGAACTTATCGGCCAGGAAGCCGGGGAGATACGCGGTGGAAAAGGGCTTCAGCTCTTTGTAGTCATAGGGTTCAATGGAGTCCATGTGGCCGTCCGGCATCTTGCTGGAGGCGTCCACCGGCACCTTCTCAAAGGTGACGGCTCCGGCCCGGTAGACATCGTAGTGTTTCGTCTCCGTGATCTCGTAGTCGCCGGAGCGGTATGTACGGGAGCGGGCAGCCTCATAATGGGCGTCGCCCTCCGCCTCGCCGTCGAACATCCAGAAGGGAACATAGATCCCCCGGATCTCCTGCACATGATTTTCACCGGTAAAGCTTTTCGGCAGGAAAAACTTCCCTTTGTAGTGGGACTTGAGGGCCTTTACCGCATCCTCCTTGCTCAGCTTGAACGGAACGATGAAATCCGGCCGCAGTGCCCCGGAGAACTGGCCCGGCACCACGGTGGGGTTCCCGCAATAGGGGCAGGAGGTCGCCGCCGTGCTCTCCTCGCAGATGAGCTCCGCGCCGCAGCTGGGGCAGCCGTAGGCCCGCATACCGTCGCCCTCAGCCCCCCAATCCTCGCAAAAGTCAGAGGTGTCCCATGCGCCTCCATCCGCGGCTGGCGCGCCCTGCCCGGCGCCGCCTTCCTCCGTCGCCTGCTGGGCTTCTGCCGCCTTTTTTTCTTTCTCTGCGTAGAGCGCCTCGATCTCCGCCACATCATAACTGGCGCCGCAGTATTCGCACTCCAACCGGCCGGACGCACCGGAGAAATGCAGCGGTCCCGTGCAGCTGGGGCATTGATAATTTGTTACCTGTGTTGGCATCTGAAATTCCTCCTTCCCATGCCGGCGCTGTAACGGTCTATACCGAAACAGGCCGTAATCCGCAGAAGATCAGCCGAGCGGGTCGGTGAGCAAGCTGTCCAGCGTCAGGACGCACAGCTGCGCGTCGTACTTCGGCATAAACGGCAGGCTGACTTCGTTCTCCCCAGCGCCGATCACCATCTCCTCGCCGCTGGGACTCATCAAAATCGGATAAGTCTCCGAGATATAATACGGGCCGTCTGTGACGCCATAGTTATCACCGCCAACAAGGGACAGGCTGACGGTCACATAACTGGGCCCATCCATGACGGATGTGGTCGTCCAGAAACCGCTCCACACCTCTTCCCACGTCGTTTTAGAAGGATCGGCACCCTCGTATTCCCAATACAGTTCGACCGTTCCTCCCATCTCATCCTCGGGAAAGAACCACAGGTAGTAATTTGCGATACGGTCCGTATCCCATGCCGCTGCCTGCGTTGTCCAGCTGCCGCCAAGCCCGGAGGCATAGACGCCGCTCCAGCCGTCTGCCAGCCACGGTGCAAGCTCGGAAGGAACGCCCTGCCAGCCGTATTCCGTAAAGTCGAAGGAGAGGTAGTCTCCGTTTTCCGAGAAACATGGCACGATGTGCCCCGTTGATGTATAGAACTGCGGCTCCCACACGCAGCTGTTGCCTGCGTTGTCTACGATCTGAACCTGTATGTAGGACAGGTATGCGTATGCATCGTCCCCGCCGGCTGCAAAGATCAGCAGCGGATCTCCAACTTCAGACCGATAGAGAACCTCGATGACCTCTTCAGTATCTGATTTCGAATCCCACCGCATGAGATTGACGGAAACCGTGGCATTTTCATCAAGCGGCACGAGACAATACAGATAATCATCGTCCCCGATGGTATGCCCCGTATCGATTTCGGAAATAAAAGGGTATTTCTGCAGCGTCGCTTGGTCTGTTTCTGACAGCCAATCTCCATCAGACGCTTCTCCGGTATAGCCCAGGAAGGCCGCGCCGAACATGGTCTGCGGAAAAGCCATTCTCTCCCGCAGCCAAACAAGAGATTGTTCCGCTTCCGCGGAGAATCCGGTCGGTGTCGGCTGCATATCCGATCCCCCGGCCCCCGGGCGCAGCTTTTCCGGCAGTTTCTGATTGGGCATACCAGACAGCGTCTCACCATCGGCGCTTCGATTTGGTTCGTCTGTTCCCGCTTGCTGTTTTTGCGCGCAGGCACAGAGAGACAGCATCAGAACCAGTATTAGAAAAAATGCGATCACTCGTTTTGATGTCCTTTTCATAACTGCTCCTTTCAAATGTCACTGCTCCATACCATTGCGCAAATGGGGATCGTTCCCGCCCCAAATGGGGCGGGAACGATCCCCATTCTGGTGTCATCCAATGCTGTCCGGCATAGGCTCCTCCGCATCGATCAGAGGCAGATACCAGCTGTCATAGAGATTGGGCAGATCCTCCTCATCCACATCCACCCAATAGGTCCCCCACGGGCGCAGGTAGATATCATAGTGGAATGCATCTCCGCCGTTTTCGTAATCACCGTCAATGTGGATCATGTCCCCATAGTCCACCAGTCCCGGGTCAACGATCCAGTCCCCGTGCTCCAGCGCAATATCCGTGAAGGCACCGCCCTCGGATGTCATGGTGCCATATATGCTGGTCCCATCATCACTGAGGCTGACCGATGCGGAAACCATCGGTTCCGACTTCGTGTAGTCCTCATCCCAGAGGGTGACAGTGCCCGTGCCGTCCCCGCCGATGTCAATGGCGCCGCAGATGTCCCACCAGGCGCCCTCCAGATCCTCGTAATCGCCCGAGCAGCCGGTCATGATCCACCAGCCGTACCAGTCGCCGTTCCACCAGTCCAGCAGTATATCTCCGGTCCCAGTATCCTGACCTGTACCGCTTCCCGCCGTTTCCCGGCTGAGTGTGGACGGATCGACGGTGATCTTACCGGTTTTGTCGCCGAATGCCTCCTCAAAGGTCACCTCGACCTTGCTGGTGGTATCCGCCAGCACAAAGGCGGTGCGGAGTTCAAGGGTTTCACCCGGCGCGACATCCGTAAATTGACTGTCGATCACCGTGTCGTAGGAGTCGCTGTCCGTAAAGACGGTGGCGACGGCCAGCTCTGCGCCGTTCTGCATCGCTGTTTCAGAGATGGACCAGACATAGGAGCCGCTGTCCTTGCTGTTGTTGGTAAAATCCAGCGTCAGGACCAGCGCGTCGTTTCCATCTGAGTCCTCCATGATGCTGGCCCCCTTGTAGAGCAGCGCATAGTCCCCGATCTGGAGCGAATTGGACTCTTTCGGGTCGTCCTTGCCGCAGGCGGCCAGACTGAGCAGCATCGCCGCCGCAAGCAGGACGCAGAATAACCTCGTGCGTTTCATGTCAGATCCTCCTTAAAAGCCGCTGAGTTTGAATGCCACCAGTTCCATTGCGGACTCGTCCGCTCTGTCTTCGGTCATAATGGCAAGGATGCTGCCGTCAGCCAGCTTCGCGCCGCCGCAGAACCAGGGATAGTCCGTGCCGAACAGGTCGCCGTCATCCGCCTCGCCGAGATAGGTGCCGTCCTTGGTCCAGAGCACCACCTCACGCATATTTCCGTCCAGGGCCAGATAGCCATTTGCGGTCTGCGTAATAAAGGTAATGCTTCCCAGGCCGCTTCCGTCGGAATCTGCCAAAGTCATTTGCAGCGCGCCATTGCTGTCATAGACAAACACCTTGTGACCGCTGCCATCCACGGCAGACCCGCAGACATAGATGTGGCTGTCGTCGATCAGCAGGTGACTGAGGATGTCCACTTCCTGGAATACCATGGGCTCCGTCTTGAGGGCTCCGCCGGAGAGCGTGATCTTTTCACATTCCGGGCCGGAGAACCAGCTGACGCCCCAGGTCCCGGATGGGTGCATGGTGACGTGATCCGGGCCCTCATAGGACGCCGTCTGTGCGCCGTCCTTCCAGCTGATCAGCGGCTCCATAAAATTCGCCAGCCAGAGGGTCCCTGTGGTGTCGGCGGAAATATCCTCATATTCCGCGTCCAGCACAATATCCTCCGCAAAGTTCAGAGATGCGCCGTCGTAATCGAAGCGCTTCAATTCTCCGTCCACCAGAAGGTAAGCCTGATCTCCTGTGACAGCAGCTGCGTGATTGAAGGTCTCCTTTGTGATGATGCAGTCTGTAATAGGCAGCCACTGGCTGCTGAGCGTGTGCGTCCCCACCATGACGCTGCGGGGCTGGGCGGAAAAGGGCTCACCCTCCCAGTACCAGGGGCCATCCTCGTTTCCGGTATCCTCCAGATGGATCGTCAGGCCGGAGAGCAGCTTGTCTACACGCTCATCCTCGTACTCGCCGATGATCTCCATAAATACGGTGGCTCCCGCGCCCTCCACCCGGTTCATATACCGCAGGCAGGGGGAGCCCCAATAGTTTCCTTCTGCTTTGAGGCAACCGATGCCGCCGACGGGAGTAAGATCATAGGCCTGATCGACTGCATATTCGTACTCGTCAAAGCCGTAGCTGGTGAGATAGTCCCGGAAGGTATACGGATCTTCCACAGAAACGCGGATCTCCGCATCGACGATGCTTCCATCCTCGCCTTCCTTGGGAAGCGTCAGGATGATCTTGGAGGATGTTTCATCGTCATGAAGGTCGTCCTCCTCATAGACCCAGCCGTCCGCCTCATCGTAAGTAAGATCCCACAGATTTGTATGGATCGTTGTTCCGCTTCCCGCTTCCACAGGAGGCTTTGTCTGCTCGGTTCCTTCCGATGTCGAGCTGGGCTCCGGGTTGTCCTTGCCGCAGGCAGTGAGGCTGAACAGCATCAGCGCCGCAAGGAACAGGCACGACAGCTTGAACTTGGTTTTCATGGCCATTCTCCTCTCTGTCCTTTCTTATTTTTTGTTGCTGAAAAACGGCGTCAACAGTTCGGCCACCTTGCTGATGGGCATGGTCTGCAGGATCACCTTGCCGGGTCCCCGGACAACGGTATTGAAAATACCCTCTCCGCCCAGGAGCATGTTCTTTGCGCCCTTGACCGGAACCACATCCATGGTGCAGCTCTCCTCCATAGCCGCCAGGTACCCCGTGCTGACCAGAAGCTCCTGTCCGGCGCCCAGGTCATATTCTGCCGCGTGACCGTCGATCTCAATAAAGGCGATCCCGTTTCCGCTCAGCTTCTGCATGATGAAGCCCTCGCCGCCAAAGATGCCGGAGCCCAGTTTTTTCTGGAAGTGCATGGATAGTTCCACACCCTCCTCAGAGGCAAGAAACGCGCTTTTCTGCACGATCATGGACCGGCCGGCACTGATGTTCAGAGCCTTGATGGCCCCGGGAAAGCTGGAAGCGAAGGCGATGATCCCGTCCCCGCCCTCCGCAGTGAACTTGTTCTGAAATGCGGAATCGCCGGACACCAGCCGCCCCAGCATCTTCTTCATACCGCCTCCGGTGGTGGTCTCCATTTTCATATTTGGGCTCATCCAGCTCATGCTGCCGCTCTCCGTGATCATGGATTCGCCTGGGGACAATTCACATACGACGACCGGCAGATTTTCTCCTAAAATTTCATACTTCTTCATGGTGAAGCTCCTTTCATTTTCGTTGTTTTCTATTGCTCCAAGGTATTCTTATCCGTTGATTGCACCGCCGCAAAACTCGCAGCAGCCGCTGGCATCCGGTGTGGTGGTCGCCCCGCAGTACGGACAGGTCACCGCCGCCTTGGGTGCTGCGGCCGCGGCCGCTTCCTCCCGCGCCTGCTGCCGGACCTGCAGCAGCGCATCCCGGATCTCACAGCCCATTTCCTCATATTGCCGGTATTCCACGCTGGAGCGCACCTCCTCCGCGTTGGAGGTCAGGGAGCCGCCGCCCATTCCGCCGGCTTTAGCCCGGAGACCCCCGCGGGGTCTGCGCATGGCGTCGGGTCCATCCAGCAGTGTTTCCTCATCGTTATCCACTGAGCTGCTGTTGAGCTGGAAGCGGATCTCGCTGAAATAGGGATTGTTGACGTTGATCACGATGTAGAAATCGTAGGAATAGGCATACCGTTTGGGATTGAAGCTCTGCCGCTCTCCATCCTTATCCCTGTATTCGATCTCCGTCCTGCGCTCGTCGATGTCCAACTTGCAGCCAGTCACATCGGAGAAGGACAGCACATCCGGATTGGCCTCCTCCCAATTTCTGGCGGAGGTGACCATAAACAGACCCGCATCCTCGTCCAGCAGCACCTTGGTACGCTCACCCAGAGTACGGGTGGTGCGAAAAGAGGATACCTTGGCTTGATTGGTCTCCCGGTAGGCCAGCTGCTCCTGAATCTCCGCCACCGTGCTCTGGCGGCGGTCGCTGAACCAGGGGGAGAGCTTGGCGGCACATTCCTTGCACAGATTGCCGTCCTCCAGCTTGCGGTTGCCCAGCAGCCCGATCTCGCCGCCGCAGACCGAGCATTCCTTTTTATCAAATAGTTTTCCAAAGAGCCCCATCATCTGCACCCCTTTCTGAAGCCGCTTACGCGGTGCCCTTCATCTGCATGGCGCCGTAGACATACAATCCCGGCAGCAGAAGGTTGAGCACCAGACTGGTGATGCTGAACTGGCCTCCGCCTACAAAGCCGATGATGATGGAGATGATCGCTAAGATCGCAATGATAATGCCCCATTTGACGCAGGAAGCGGCCTTCTGGGGTGCGCTGCAGGCCCCGATGCCCTTAATGCCCGCGATAAACTGGATCACAGAGGCCACAGTCACAAGAATGGAGCTGGCATAGAGCAGGCCGGTACCCTCCGCGCTCCCCGACAGGGCTGCCAGGGCGCTGACGCCGAGAATGGCGATGACGCCGGCGATGGCGGCGATGATGCCGCCGATGATCATGAGAATGGATGTGACTTTCAAAATCTTCTGACCTTTCATTTGTAGTACCTCCTATGTTCTGTTTTTATGGATCGCTTTGCGTACTATGGCTGTTCATCCAGCAGGCACAGGGCCAGCTCTGTAAAATACGCCCGGAGCTGCTTCGCTGTTTCCTGATCCAATTTCTTCTGCTGCTGTTTGCCGTCAGAGTAATAGAGGGTGCAGGCCGGCTTTTCCGAGCTGCCGTCCGGCTGCTGCTCCAGACGGATCTCCTCCGCAAACGCGGTGAAGGCATCCCACTCCTCATCTGACACGGCCCAGTCACTCCAGATCTCCTGCTTCCGACCGGACGGGGTAAATCTGGCCCGGAGGATATAGGGGGCGTCCTCTCCGTACACAACAGACGGACCCCGGTCGAATTGGAAGGAATAGTCCTTGGAGAAGAGAGCCCCGGACTGACCCATATAGAAGCCGCTCAGCTCCGGCGTGGCATAGCGGGGGATCTCCCGTCCAATGGGGTCGGCCAGCTCCTCCAGCAGAGCGATCAGCGTATGGATACGGCGGTCGTTTGGCGGATCATAACGGATGCTCCGTGTTCCGTCTTCTGTGCTCCAGGTCAGGATCAGGCTGGTGGAGTCCCCGCCATCCATGACTTCGATCCCCGGTGGCAGCTTCACCTCACGCCGGTTTTCCGGGATGGGCTCCATCAGCGGGTAGAGCTCCAGAATGATCTGCTCCACATCCGACCACTGAGCCGCGGTGATGGGGACATTCTCTTTGGTGGACGGATGATACCAGTCCTCGTCCTCCGCCGTATCCGGAGCAAGGGCCGGATAATAGCTTGTTTCCAGAATGGCCTCCGGCGAAAGCGTGATGGCAAAATCCGCTCTGGCAACCATGCCGCTGGTGTGGCTGTATGTGACGCCGGTCAAGGTACCGGGCGGCACGGCAGATTTCTTCTGTATGGATGAATCACCTCCCTGATGACCTCTGAAACAATATCCCGCAGCCGCCAGAAGCAGGAACAGACCTACAACAGAAAATACGGCGGTTTTTCTTCCACGGGTCATCCCTGCACATCGCCATCGTCAAAGGGATCGCCGCACTCCGGGCAGAACTTGGGCGGATGGGCGGGATCATCCGGCTCCCAGCCACATTTGTCGCATTTGTACTGGGGTACGCCAGCGGGCTTTTTCGCCCCGCACTCCGCGCAGAATTTCCCTTTGTTCACCGCGCCGCAGGAACAGGTCCAGCCGTCCGCTGCGGGCCGGGGCTTGCCGCACTCTGGGCAGAATTTTCCGGTGACGGCTGCACCGCAGGTACACTGCCAGCTCTCTGCTGCCGGCTTGGGCTCCGGCTTTTTGCTGCCGCAGTTAGGGCAGAAGCTGCTGGTGATGCCGCTTTGTCCGCAGGCGCAGGTCCAGCCAGGGGCGGCAGGCGGGGGCGTGGGTACAGGGGCGGGGGTGGGCTGAGCCTGCTGCTGTGCGCCCATCTGATAGAGGTTCTGGGCGTTCATGCCGCCCATCTGTCCAGCCATCCCCATGCCCATAAAAGCCATAGCGGGACCGGCATTGGGGTTGCTGGCCGCGGACTGCATGGCGCTGGCCTGTGCGCCTACCAGATGGGCCGCCGCCCGGGTGGGGTCCATAAAGGCCGCGTTGCGCTGCAGCTCCTTGATCATCTGCTCGTCTTCCTCGTTGGCCTTGACACTGGAGACGCCAAAGGAAACGATCTCCATGCCCCGCAGGTCCCGCCACCGGGAGGAGAGCTGCTCGTTGAGGGCTTCTGCCAGCTCCAGGGTGTGACCAGGGAGAGCGGAGTAACGGATACCCATTTCCGAGATCTTTGCGAATGCGGGCTGCAGGGCGGTGAGCAACTCCGTCTTCATCTGCCCCGCGATCTGCTCGGTCTTAAAGTCCTCGCTGACGTTGCCGCAGACATTGGTATAGAACAGCATGGGGTTTTTCAGGCGGATGCTGTACTCGCCGAAGCAGCGGATGGCGATATCGATGTCGATACCCGCCCGCTGGTCCACCACCCGGAAGGGGACGGGGCTTGGGGTTCCGTACTTGTTGCCGGTGAGCTCCTTGGTATTGAAATAGTAGATGCGCTGGTCCTTGGGGGCCTCTCCGCCGAAGGTGAAGCGCTTGCCGATGTTCTGGAACACGCCCTTGATGGATTCGCCCAGATCGCCGGAGAAAAGGCTGGGCTCGGTGGACATATCGTAGGTGTACTCACCGGGCTCGGCGCACAGATCCACGATCTTGCCCTGCTCCACGATGAGCATACACTGGCCGTTGGCCACGGCGATGACAGAGCCGTTGGTGATGATGTTGTCATCCCCCTTGGTGTTGCTGGAGCGGCCTGTGGCCTTCTTCTTTCCCTTTACCGCCAGCACATCCGCGGGAATCGCTTCGCAGTAGAAGAATTCCTTCCACTGGTCGGCCATCACGCCGCCGGCTGCGCCCAATGCAGCTTTGATCAGTCCCATAATGCGATCTCCTCTCTTGTTTTATTTTGTTATGGTGTCAGGAATGTCCACCCATCCACCAGATACCCGTTTGTGTCGGTGATGGGCCAGAGGTACCAAAAATCCTCCCAGGAGCGCTTGATGTGCAGGCACAGGTTCGGTACGCCTTCCGGGATCGTCAGGGAAAACCACCGAGGCTCATCAATGTTGAGCGTTTCGTCGTACAGGATCTCGTCCGTGACCCAATCCAGAAGCCGTCCGCTGTCATCCCACAGGGGCTCGCCCGTACAGAACCGGATCTGTGTTTCATACCAGCGCCCCACCACCAGCAGCCTGTCCAGTCCATCCGGCTCCAGCTTTGTGACCGGCAGTACCTCCAGCCATGCGGATACATCGTCCGGTGGGTTGGGCCAGTAGAAGGTCAGGCAGTCAGAGGGCTCCTCATACAAAGCCGTCTGCAGCGTTTCCGGCAGGAATGCGTCTACTCTCTGATAGACCGCCGTGCGGAGCGCCGGAGCGCCGTCCGTCTCGTAATGCTCCTGGAGATACAGCGTATCCGGATCGGTCAGGGTGAGAAAGAACTCCGCGCCGGTATCATCGTGAAAGAGCCGGACGCTCCAAAGCTCGTTGGAGAGGCCGTGGAACAGCGGTTCCTCCAGCAGTTCCGTCCGAAGCTCGGCTTCCTGCCGGTATTCCGGCTCATCCGTATCCAGAAAGTCCGCGAAGTAATAATCCGCGCTCAGCACATATCCCTCGATGGCGTCGCTCCACCTGCTTTCAAAAACCAGCGTGGAGGCCAGACCTTCTTCCCGGGCGTTATAGCTCCAGCCCTCCACCTCGCCTGTGGTCATGCGCCATGTCCCATGCAGGTTTGCGATGCACAGTTCGCCGCCCGGGCCCGGCCGCTCCGCTTTTTCAAAATAGAATCGATCCCCATAGAAGGATTCCAAAATGATGCGGCCATCTTCAATGCGGCCATTCATCTCACCATCTTCATCGCCGTCCGAACTTGTCAGCCGCAGGGTGTGATCCGCGCCGAGCCACCAGGTCCCGCTGCCCAGATAGCTGTTAAAGCTGTCGCCCAGGACCTCACGGAATTGCGCCGTTCCGTCCTCGTTGAGAAAGAGATCGGCCCACCACCGCTCCGTGGGCATCTGGCTCACCTCTGTGCGATCAAAGAGATCGTTGTAGGACTCGTGCTGTACAGCCGTCCAATAGGTACCGCCCAATGAACTGTCGGAGTTATGGTCGGACGGAGGGGCGGAGGTCGCTGTGTCATCAGGAGACTCGGACGGCCCTTCTTCTCCGCCGCCGGGGGTGCCGCCGCAGGCCGTCAGGCAGAGCGCCAACAGCAAGGCCAGCATAGACATCCATACTCGTTTCATCTCACTGCACACCTTGACATCATCATTTTCCTGTTTGCAGTTACTTGCATGACGACACCTCTTTTCTTTCTGTTTTTGTTCCTCTGCGCTCTACTATGGTTTCATTTTACCGGGTGCCGCTGTTTTGCGCCCTACCCGCAGCAGGTAGTTTTTCGGACAAAACGCAAAAAAGCGGAGCGGCATTTGCCGCCCCACTTGGTAAGAATATCCTGTTATTATTCCACATACCGATAGAGGAAGGTGACGACCTGGGCGCGGGTGCAGTTGTTATCCGAACCGAACAGGCCATTGCCGATCCCGCCAGTGATGCCCTTGTTCGCCGCCCATGTGACCGCGTCGGCATAGTAAGCGCCGGCCTTTACATCGCTGAATACACTTCCTCCGCTGACCGCAGGGCTGCCCGCCGCACGGTACAGGAAGGTGACGATCTGAGCGCGGGTACAGGTAGCGTCGGGGCTGAACTTACCGCCGCCCGTGCCGCTGGTGATGCCGTTCTCAACGGCCCAGGCCACCGCTTTGGCATAGTAGGCATCCGCGGGGACATCGGCAAAGCTGTTCATGCTCTTGGGGGCGGGAGATCCGGCAGCCCTCCACAGGAAGGTGACCGCCTGGGCGCGGGTACAGATGCCGTTGGGGTCGAAGGTCACAGCGCTGGTGCCGCTGGTGATGCCCTTCTCAACCGCCCAGACAACAGCGTCCTCGTAGTAGGAGCCTGCGGGCACGTCGATGAAGGGGTTCTTGCCGGTGGGGGCAGAAGCCTTGAACGTGGCCGCCACAGTGACCTTGCTGGCGGGCATGGTGAAGGTATACTTGCCGTTCTTTTCGGTCAGCTTGAGATCCTTGTTGTTGCCGTCCAGCACAGTGAGGGTATCCAGTACATAGCCCTTGTCGGGATCGACCGTCAGGATGACGGTGGTGCCCTTGGCAGCGGACTTGTGGCTGGCAATCACGTCACCGTTCTTGGAATCCTTCACGGTGATCGCGTAGGTGGTGACACCGCCTCCACCACCGCCGGTACTGCCGCCGGTGGAGGTGTTCTTCTCGAAGATTGCCTTGATCTCGACAGCCTCGTCAGGCATGGTGAACTTGTTGTCCGTGATAATCACGCTGCCCGTGACGACCTTCCACTCCTTGAAGTGGTAGCCGCTCTTGGCCTTGGCGCTCAGGGTGATCTCAGTACCGGCGACAGCCTTTGCGGGAGAGGCGGAAGCCGTACCGTTGCCATCGTCCTTGACCGTAACGCTGTACTCGATGAGTTTGGGGATACTCTCGGTCTTGTCAGCTGCGCAGGCAGAGCACTTGTAATAACGAGTCCCCTCGGCGGTCACAGTGGGCGGGACCTCGTGATCGACTTCCCAGCTGTGGTTCTCGGTCTTTTCATAGCCGCAATCGGTGCAGGTGCCGGTGTGGGTCTTGCCGTCGCCCTTGTCCGTCCAGCTGGTGATGCTGTGCGGGGCTTCCTCGTAAGAACCGTCGTTCGTCGTGCAGTAACGGATATGCGTATCGGGAGTTGCAAAGATCCAGCTGCCGTAGGTATGTGTATGGGGCCCAGCCAGTGCCGGGAAGGCGTAGCTGAGGGTCACGCTGGTAGTCGTGCTGCCCGCTTCGGGAGTGACCTTGTGGCCGTTGATGGTAAATACCGCATCATTTGCGAAAGTATAGTCTGTCTCCGCAGTCAGTGTAACGGTTGCGGTATAAGCCTTCTCGCCAAATGCTGCCTCGTCGGGAGTCCATGTCACAGTGGAAGCCGTGCAGTGAGCAGTACCGGTAACCGCCGCCGTGGTGTTGGGCGTAGCGCCGGAGGCCGGAGGCGTGATGCTGACGGCTGCGCCGTTCACGATCTTATCGTCGGCAGCGGCGGGCAGCGTGTAGGTCACGGTGATCGCGCCGGACGGCATCTCGACAATCTTGGTTGCGGCCGTCGGATTCTTAATGGTGATGTGCGCCAGAACGTTTTCATTCACAGCGGGGATCTCCAGCCTGTAGGTCTGTCCGGCCTGTGCGGTCACGCTCTCGCCGGTGACAGTATTATTGTGAATCACACAGCTGGGGCCGCTCCTCCACGCCATTGTCTCGCTACGGTAACAGTCCTTTACGAAATCGAAGTTGGGGGTTCCTTCAAAAACGGCCCACTTTTCCTTGAGGTCGTCGCCGGCCTTCAGCTCCGGCAGGGTGATGTTCAGGTCGCCCTCGTTCCTTGCGGTGATCATAAATACGATCTGCACTCTGCTGGCGCCGGCGCTATTGTCAGCAGGCGCCTGAGTATACCAGCCCCAACCTTCGGGGACATTCGCATCATCATACGAAGGCTTGTTGCTGAAATAATACCACCGCCGGACACCGTATTGTTCGATGGTGATGCCTTCCATGTCGGTGTAGAGCTTGAAGTTATCCTGGTTGGTTTTGAAATCTTCGTAGAATGCATAGCCGTTCTTGGCGTCAAGCGTCAAATGGGCCTTGTACTTAGCGCCGGTCTTGAACTCCTTCTCATAATCAGAGTATTCCGTATCCGGTCTGAGCCAAAGAGTTCCGTCTTTCGTAGTCCACTTTGCAAAGTCGGGATTTTCCGCAGGATCGTCATAGGCTTCCGGGTTTGTTGCGGACAACTTGACCTTTTCATTGCCGGTCGCGATAGAGAAGGACGGGTATTTGATCGTCGAATCGCGGTGTGTCAGCTTATAAAAAGATTGTCCGGGAATTTCGGTATCCGCAACGGTCTCGTCGCCTTCCTGATGCACAAAGTTATGCGGTCTCATGCCGTCCATGGGGTAGTTTTCCATGTTCAGCACAAGGCTGGTAACGTGCTTCACATTTTTGTAGTCAATGGTGGTCTCGGTATAGCCGCAGCCACTGATGCAGGAGCGGTTATATACCACGCCGCCGCTCGGAAGCGTATCGCCCGCGACCCAATCGCTCATGGTGTGCTGTTCGCTGGTGTTCATGATCTTCTGGCCGCAGGAGCAGGCCTCCCAGTGATACTTGGCGTTATAGCTCACGTGATCTGCCTTATGCCGGTGAACTACATCCAGGGGGAAGCTGTAATTGAGCGCACCGTCGCCATCGACGTAGCCGATGACATCCACGCCGCCGAACTTCAGGGTCGTGACCTTGCCGTTCTCGCCGCTAAAGGTATAGCCATCCGGGGCGGGAATCGTAAAGGAGACATGGTTGATGCCCTCCTGAATGTTGTCATGTTCCCACGTTACATTAGGATGTATCGCCACGGTATTTCCGTTTTTATCCTTGGCCTCGAAGCTCAATTCACCCGGCTCACCGACGTCAGCCTTGTCCACGTTGAACGAAACGGTAGAAATGAAGGTATCCGCCGCTTCGCTCACCACCAGCTTAACGATATGCTGGTTGCCTATGATGCCGACGGAGCTGCCGTTCTTATCCAGATTCAGCTGCAAATCATAGGAATAGACCTTGGGGTCTGCGCCCGCAGGAATGGTGATCGTATGCGAGGTTTTATCGGCAGCGATGGTATCTGTCTGCTGTACTGCAGTAGAACCGGAGATATAATGCTCGCACGTGGTTCGATAGGTATAGCCCGCATTTACCAATTCACTCGCCAGAGGATACCACTCGAATTTGAGGGTATGCGCCGTGCTGTTGTCCATCCGCTCAACGGTGCCCTTCCAGTCCTTGAAGTAGTCGATGGGGTCGCCGTCCAGCGTGACGGACTTCATGCCCCATGCGTTGGGGATGACCTCGATGGGGCCCTTCAAGTTTAAATTCAGATAGAAAGACCCACCGTAAGGACTGTCGTCAAATATCACGCGCGAGCCGATGTTCTCGGAGGTATAGATCTTCCCGTTCACCTTTATCGCGCTGTTCGGGAAGAACTTCATAACGCGCTCTATCACCTGCTGTTTGACCCGCAAATCGTACCCACGCTCTCTGGTGACACCGTAAATATCGAGCTTGAGATACTGGCCGGACGCGTCAAATACGCCGCTTTTGATCAGCATCGCCGGCTCGTTCCCCTTATAATTGCTTTCTTTTATGCTTTCGGTAACATAAAGGCCATCGTTGAAGCGCGCCCCGTCGATGACCATCTGCGTCTTATTTTCCAGCAGGCTGGTCACCGCAAACGGGAAGTTGAACTCGCCGCCGTTGAGAAGAACGCGCGGCTCCGCATCTCCCTCTTTCCACGACAGCTTATCTGTCCAGACTATGCCGTTGAAGGTGCCGCCCTTGACCGTGAGATTGGAATAGCGCAGCAGCAGCGCCGTCGGCATATACTCAACCTGCCTCATACTGGCATTGCTCCTGTCCCAGCTGTACGGGCAGTTGATCGTGCCGCCGTTGATCGTGATCTGCGGGCGCTCACCGCCCTCGAACGGAACAAAATAGTTGTCGCTGATGCAGCCGTTGTTTCCATAGACATTCGAATCTATCGGATTCAGCCTTGTCAGCGTGCCGCCGTTCATTGTGAATTTGGCAGGCGCGCCAGCACTGTCGGGGCTTATCATGATGATGCAGTGCCCCTTGGAGTCCCTCGCAAATTCAACCTCGATCGCGCCGCCGCCCTTGCTGTCGTACAGCGTGAATTCGCCGGAGCGAATTGTGATCAGGTTGTAAAACTCCGCCCGCTTGCTTGCGTCGATCCTGATCTTATGGCCGTTCAGGTCCAGTTTTTGGCTTTTCTTTATAAGGATCGCACCATCATCATATCCCGTCGTATAATCGATGTCATTTTCCAGCGTGAGATCTCTTGAAGTGGGCGACTCGAGATAGCTTTTAAACCAGTCCCAGTTCTTGATGTTGCCGTATCCGTAAGTATCATCCGCCGCGCTCGCCGTCACGCCCATGGCGGGCACGAGGGAGAGCAGCATGACCAGCGTCAGCAGCAGACTGGTAATTCGTTTTCTCATGTTCTATCTTCCTCCTATTTTGATTGGATACCCATTGTCCGCGCATTGTTTCTCGGCGTGCGGCCTCTTTTTTCCTCCCTTCTGCCTCCTAAAACCGCAGCACTTTTTCCGTTGTCTCTTGGTGTTCGCCGCCAGGCCGTCTTTGTGTATAAAACCGAATCGACCAGAGCCGGATCAACGCCTACCACGGTAGGCGTTGAAATGGGGGGTACCCCCCATTTCAAAATGATCTTTGCCTCTCTCAAAGGGATTGCAGACTGGCGGCCAAATAGTCCAGAGATACATCATAAAACACAAAGTCGTCGATCTCGCCCCTACGCTTAGCCTCGATGGCGCGGCTCACAGCCTCCGGCTGTCCTTCGGGGCACATCAGCATGAGCCGGCAGTGGGGCGTGACTTCCCGCAGCCATGCGCACAGGGCCAGACAGAAGTCGATGCCGTGATCGCCGTCCTCGGAGACCTCCAGCAGTGCCCCGGAGGCCAGATGGCTGCGGATGGCCACATCCGCGTTGGCATAGTCCGGCTCATAGCACAGCTGTATTCCCGGGGCGTCCCACACTTTCGCCATCAGGCCCTGAGCCAGCGATGCCCGCCGCATGATCAGGAGCACAGTTTTCAGCCTCCCCACCTCCCATACCTTCTGTATTACAGATTTATTGTAGAGCTTATTTCGAATTTGCACCCTACCCGCTGCGGGTAGTCTTTTCCCTAAAACAAAAAATCCACCGGCACAAAGCCGGTGGATAGGAAGTGCAATTCTTTAATACAGGGGATTGATCCAGCCGTTGGAGATCATGTAGAAGGCCAGATCCACCGCCTTGGAAAAGCCGGTCTTGCCCAGCATGTTCATCTTGTGATACTTGACGGTGTTTTCACTGATAAACAGCTCCTGGGCGATCTCTTTGTTGGTCATGTGTCTGCACATCAGCCGGAGTACCTCCATCTCCCGGTCGGTGAGGGGAGCCTCTCCCTGGGGCATGGGAATGGTCCTGGGCTCCGGGAAACTGCTGCCCCCCGCCATCACCGTCCGGGCCACCTCCAGAAAATCGTGCAGGCTCCGGCTTTTGTAGACAAAGCCGTTGGCCCCGGCGGCCCTGGCCCGGGGGATATAGGTGATCTCGTCAAAGGCGGTCATGACGATGATCTTGACCTCCGGATCTGTTTTGCGGATGGCCTCCACCGCCTTCAGCCCAGAGGCGCCGCCCTCGGTGCAGACATCCATCAGCACCAGTTCCGGATGCAGATGCTTACAGAAATCCAGGGCATAGTCTGCGTTGGGCACTTCGCCCACCACAGAAAAATCTCCCGCCGCCGTCAGCGCCGTGGTCAGCGATTCCCGCATGGAAACGTGATCCTCCACAATCAGAACGTTTGTCATTTCTCCACAGCCTCCTTTGGAACAGACAGTTCGATTCGGAATCGGGGGACAGTATAGAGCTCCATTCTGCCGCCAAGCTGACGGACCCTGCGGCGCATCCCGCCGATGCCGCCACCCTCCCGGATGGGTCCGGCGGGCGGGATGCCGTTGTCGGTGACCGTCATGCGCCAGCAGTCATTCTGGAAAAAGTGGAACTGGATGCGGGTGGCATACCCGTGGCGCACGGCGTTGGTGACACATTCCACGGCGATCTCGGCAAAACTGTCCGCCACCGCCCCATCCTCCGGCAGCGCGCCCTGGAACTCCACCGACACCTCCATGCCCTGGAAGGTCTCCCGCAGCATCTCCAGACGATGGGCAGGGCTGGGTGTGCGGTCCTCCCGGAGGGCCGTGGGAAGGCTGCGGGCAAAGTCCAGCAGCAGCGACTCATCCATCTGCCGGTCATCCCGCAGCGCCCGGAGCAGCAGGCTGATCCGCTGTCCCAAAAGGTCATGTACCCTCGCCTTGCTTCGGGCGATCTCCTCCGCTTCACAGATGGCCTGTAAATGCGCAATGGTGCTGCGAAGCTCCTGTCCGCGCTGCTCCAGCGCCTGGTTTTGCCGGGCAAGAAAGGTCACCGCGTCCCAATGCTCCGTGACATCATCGGCAGTCAGCAGAAGCATGGTCTGGCGCCCCATGGGGAGCTCATGGGCGGAAAAGCTCCATACGGAGGAATCGGGGAGGCGAAACACCTGCTGTCCACCCAGAACTTCCCGTGCGCAGCCGCCGCACAGCGGGCCGCACTCCAGCAGCCGCTGAAACAGCCTTCCGTCCTGTACCGGCTGCCCCGTCATCTGCCGTGCCAGCTCCTCCATGCTGCGGTTGCATAGCAGGAGTTCCCCCGACCGCCGAAAGAACAGCAGACCGGTATGCAGGGTATCAATGGCTTCCTTGACGGATACGGAGGAGAGCTGGGTGTAGAGCTCCCGCCGGCGCAGCACGCAGATATGTACGCTGCGCAGCAGGAAGAACGCCATACTCATCAGAAAAAAGACGGGATAGGCGGGCCCTGTGACCGTCTCTGTCAGGGGGAGCAGGACAGCCGCCCCGCCCACGGCAAAAAACGGCCAGATCAGTTCCATCCCCACCGCGGCGGTGGTTCCCAGCACCGCAGTCAGCAAAAACACCGCCTGCCGGACAAGGCCGTAGGCGCTGGGCGCCAAAAAGCCGCAGAACAGCCCATACTGCACCTGTGCAAGAAGGGCGGCGAAGAGGAACAGCATCCCGAGGATGGCGCACTCCATCCCATTTTCCACCCGGCGCACCCAGCCGGTGGGCAGACGTCGGATGCTGTAAGAGATGGCCCTTGTTTGAAACACGATGCACAGGGCGGCCGCCATCACCAATGTGGTCAGCGCCCAATGGGGAAACCGGTAAAATTCAGCCACAGGACTCACCTCCCAAGGGCAGCGTCATGCAGATCCCAACGGCATCGTCCAGATCCTTGCAGGCGATCTGACCGCCCAGCGCGGCAGCCGCCGTCGTCAGTTCCTCCGAAAAGCGCCATTGTCCGGGATCACCGCCCGGAATAAAGCGGAAAACCAGATGGGCGCCCTCCGGCTCCAGATACCCCAGCAGAGGAGAGGCGTTCTCCCCCAGGGCCCAGGATATGGCTTCAAAGGCAAAGTCGTAGCACAGTGCCGCCCTGCGGATCTCCAGCACTCCACGCTGCCCGCAACGAATGAGCAGCTGCAGTCCTGCATAGCGGGCCAGTTCTGCCAGCTCATCCAGATAAATGCTCAATTCCTCTCCGGGCAGTCCATCTCCCTGACGTGCCAGGAAAAACAGATTGCATCTGCGTTTGATATGGCACAGGCAAAGAGTGATATAGGCGGTCAGGTCCCGGGGATGGGGGGTCTCCGGCAGAGCCTCGATCAGCCGTCCCAATGTCTGGATGCGGCGCTCCATGTCCCGGTCCAGCTGTTCAAACATGGTGCGGTTTGTCTCCGCAGCCAGCAGGCGCTTTTTCACATCGCCCTCCTCACGCAGCAGGGCGTTGGCCGCCTCCAGACGGGCCTGCACAGCCTGGATCTCTCTGCGCAGCCGGTTGAGCTGGGAGAGGTCCTCCTGCCATACCGCCATACCGCCGTGAATAGGAACCGCGTGAAGCTGGGTGTCGCTGTCCCGCAGCAGCGGATGGGCCATATCCATGGAGATCCTCCGCCAGATGGAGCGGGAGACGGGAGGCGCGCCCCGGGAGGACAGGACGGTGCGGCCCTGCTCATCCAGCAGCGTCAGCCCAATGGGAGTGGCGGTGAACAGGCGCTGATACTGAAGATTGACCGGGATAAACCCCGCGTGGAGGGCCGACTCAAAAAACAGGGCGGACAGCACGCAGATGTTCACGGTAAGATCGCTCTCCCACGCCAGAGGCACCCGCCTGATGTAAGCAGTGATGTAGGCCAGCAATCCCACGCAGAACAGCAGCGGAACCACCCTGCCGGCCCAGTAGGGGCTATACCGCCCCCTGTGGAGCAGCTTCCAGACTGCGCAGGCCAGGAACAGGAGGGATAAAGCCATTACGCCCCAGTATCCCGGACCGTACCGGTAGTCTGAGGCCCAGTCCCCGGCCGGGTCAAAACGAAACACCAGCTGGTGGAGATCGTTTGTGAGTACCAATAGCACAGAGAGGGCATAGCAGGCCAGAGGCGGCCACAGAGGGCGCAGCGGCTTTTTCTCACCCTCCGGATGGTCCAGGATTACGGCCAGATACAGCAGCGTTACCGGAAGGGCGAGCTGAAAGATGTAATAGCCGTACCAGCACATCCGGCACAGAAGCCCATCTGCTGTCAGCTGATATTTGAACAGGCGCAGCAGCAGCCATCCCACCATCAGCCAGCCCATGACCCCGACTACTCTGCGGACATCCCGACGGATCATCCGATGGGATACCGTCCCCTTCCACAGCAGGATGGCGGCGGCAAGGAACAGGGCGGATAAAATATGCTCCCGGAGATCTGCTGTAGTATAGCGCCGGATGTGGAGCACCTGCCGGCGCAGGTCCCGGCTGCTGTCCCCGGTCAGTTCCAGAAACCAGCCGTAGTCCTCCTCGCTCAGGGTACGGGCCGACCGGTAATCGCCGGGGAAGTCAGTCGGCCGCTCCCCGTCCGCCAGGGGCAGCCCTGCTGACAGAAGGGTTTCATCCAGCCCCGGCTCCAGCGTCAGAGGGACATCGGAGAGCAGCCCCATACGGCAGGACAGCGTGCCCTCCGCCGGCACGATGATCTCATAATTTCCTCCGTTCCGGTTCCACGCGGCGGCCTCCCAGTCCAGACAGATCAGAATGGGGGCGTCCGGCGCCTCCAGCCGGAAGTTTCCGTTCTGACCGAGGTGCTCCAGCAGCTCCAGAGCGTCACGCTTGGAGGGCGCCTCCCGGTCCAGACCGTAGGACAGGGCGCCCAGAGCCAGCATATTGCGGATCACGGAACTGCTGCTGATACCCACGGGGACCGGACTCTCCCGAAGGCTATTCCAGCCGGTGACGGCGGCGTCCGTCCGGCTGCGGTCCACCGCCAGAATCACGGTGGCCGTGACATGGGGATACCAATACCGGCCAATGCCCCGCTCCAGCGCCGGGATGGCCTGTACATCAAAGCAGGCCACGGCGCTGCCTCGGCTCACCTCCGCGTAGAGGGTATCCTCTGCCGTCTGAAGGGAATACCCGGGGAGGAAGGGGGCGAGAGCCGCGCTATACGCCTCGGCGCCCTCCGCCGCGGAGATCAGACGGCCCCCTGTGTCCACCGTGCCGCACCCGGCCAGGATCAGGCACAGCAGGAGGAGCGGCAGCCAACGCCCTTTCATGGCGCCACCGGCTCCCCGGACTCCTCCATCCGGCCGGCACACTCCCGGCACAGATCCATCTCATCGCAGATGAGGAAACAGGCGTCGCAGACCAGCCGCCGGCAGATGGGGCATTGGCTGAACCGCTCCCTGGCCTCCTGACCGGCCGCCTGCATGGCCCGCTGCTTCTCCCGCTGATAGATGGCGTCATAGAGTTCCTTCTTCTCCCGGTGTTCCGCCGCCTGCAGCGCTTTGGAAAAGGGGATGCTGCTGCTGTACCAAAATTCTCCGCACACCTCGCAGCGGATGGAAAAGCAGAAATACTGGGGCGTGGACCGGTCCTCTAAGTGGCTGGACAAGAGATTTGTCATATTCCGCACCTCCTCGTTTCTACTCCTGTTATAACAGGAGTAAGGGGCGGGAGTATATGGTCCGTCGGATACTTTTTCCCACTTTTTCGCAAAGGTATCCATTGGATAATAGAGAAAGCGCACAAAACCAGTCCTCTGGTTTTGTGCGCTTTGCTGTGATGGAGAAACTTGTCTTAGAACAGCTCCTGGAGCCGTCCGCACCGGCGAAGCAGATCGATATAGAGCATCAGTTCATCCCGGGAGGCCACCCCCAGCTTCTCGTAGATGCTCCGGTTGTGCTTTCGGACCGTGCTCATGCTGATAAACGCCAGATCCGGGATGTCCGCGATCTCATGTCCATCGATGTAGTAACGGAGGATATTCCGTTCCGCCTCTGTCAGCAGATCCTTCCGCGCCACAAACTGGTCGAAGAGCTCGGCAATATTGGGGGGAAGCTCGCCCTGCTCCAGACGCTGGTTCCGGGCCCGGGCGTTGAGAAACTCCGCCAGTTCATCCACCTCCGAGATCCCGGAGGACAGCACCTGTTCCGGCAGTTCTTCCTGCTGGAACCGCTTCAGGCTGTCGGTAATAGGCCGGACAAATCTCCGCGCCAGGAAGAAGGAGAGGGCCAGCAGCACCACCAGCAGTCCCAGGGCCGCAATGATCCATGTTTTTTGTATTTCAGCGGTGTATGCCGCATAACTGTCCTGGGGGATCAGGATCGCAGCGGCCCAGGCGGTGTCCTCCGTCTCTCCCTTGGAGATGGAGATGGTCTGATGCAGGCCGATATACCGCTCGGCGCCTGTGTCATATTCGTTATAGTATCGTCCCTGATGGATGGCGAGCGTCTCCTGACCGTCCAGATAGGTACCGTTGACGCTGCCCACCAATCCATCCGACAGCAGAAGACGGCTGTCCTGAATGGGAGCCAGAACGGTAACGGCGGAGCCGAACTGCCCCTCCGCCGCGGGATAGGACAGCTGGAAGTACAGCGCGCTGAGCTCCACGCCGCAGACGCCGTATACGCTCCCATCGCTGCCCACGATGGGGACGCACAGCAGCATGGCGGATTCCCAGGTACCCTTCAGGTCAATGCGGCGGGACCAGAAATAACGCTGCGCAGGCCGGTCCAGAGGAGAGTCCATCAGTTCCCGGCAGCCCGGGATCAGATCGGTATCAAATTCCAGATTCCACCGGTTGTGCAGCTCCAGATCCTTTTGCCGGGCGATATCCGGGATACCGCGGAAGTAGACCACGGTAGGGGCAACCGGATTGCTGGCGCTGAGGTTGGTGTAACGCAGGTGGATCCCGCTTCTGGAGTGGTCTGCCACCTCCAGGGTGGTATTGGCCGTGGCATTTAAAATTACATAGGCTCCGTTGCAGTTGGCGGTCTGGAGGGTGGTATTGACCAGCGGGTACATGATCTGCTGCAGCTTCAGCAGCCGCTCCGGGTCATCGTTGACCTCTTGCAGTGAAATGCCCTCCCGTACCAGCTCCCCTTCGATCTCGCGGCTGAGTTCTTTGGAGAGATTCAAGCTCTGGGCGGTCAGCCGATCCAGGCGACTGGCCAGGCTATCCTGTGTATTTTTCAGTTGGAGCTCCATCACCTCATGGAGCTGCTCGTCGTTTTGGGAAAAGGCCCCGGCGATGGACAGAAGGAGGATCACCGCCGCAAAGACCACCAGGATCATGGACACCCAGTAGAGCATCAGTTTTCTCTGCATGCCCACGCTCTGCTTTTTGGCAAAGGCGTTCAGCGCCCGCAACTCCCGGAATTTGTTCAGCACGGTGTTTCCTCCTCTCTTTTGTTTATCGCTCCATGATCTCCCGGAAGGCCTGGAGCCGCTCTGCGCTGATCTGCTCCAATCCGGTTTCTCCGGCCCCCAGATAATCCTGACGGCCCAGCGCAAGCTGTGAGCGCACCTGATCTTCCAGGGTCGTTTCCAGACTCAGATAGCTCTCCAGCTGGGGCGGCACATAAAACTCATAGTTTGCCTGGGTATCCAGGTACGCCTGATAGAGGGAGGCGTATTTGGCGCTCTCCAGTCCCTCGATGGCCTTCGGCAGTTCGTTTTCAAAGGCGGCCCGAGTCACCGGCATGTAGCCCGTTCGGGTCACGAACTCCACATTGTGGTCCGGCTCGGTCAGCCACTTGAGGAGGGTCACGGCGGCCTGCTCCCTCTCTGGGGTGGAGCGTACGGTGCAGAAACCGGCTCCGCGCTGCATGACCAGTTTTTCCCCGTTTTCAAAGACCGGGCAGGGGCGGGAGACGATGGTGATCTCCTCGGACGTATTGTCCGGATAGGTTACCACATCGCTGTAATAGAGGATGCTGGCCGAGGATGCCACGCTCACAATGCTGTCACCGGTGCGAATCGATTCCGTGGCGTAACCGCCCTTGAGCCAGACGCCCCCACGAAGCGCGGCCCGGGCCAGCGGCTCCCACGCCGCCTGGAATGCGGGGCCAAAGGCCAGCTTGTCACCCTGGAAGAAATCCTCGCCCAGGGATTCCGCCCCCACCTGGAAATAGTTGAAATAGTAGTCGTGAACGAACATGGACTTGGCGTCGCCCGGAATATCCGGCGTCTGAGCGTCGGTCCAGTCCGCATAGACCTCTGCTGCCTTGAAAAGCCCCTCCCAGGTGTCCAGGTCCGCCAGCGTCACGCCGGTCGCCTGGGAGAAGCGGTCGAAGATCGTCTGGTTGATATACATGATCTCTGTGGATTTCGCCACGGGAAGGACCACCAGCCGGTCATTGACGATCCCCTCTTCCACGAAAGCCGGCAGGAAAGTGGACAGTTCTTCCTCGCTGAAGTAGTCCTGATAGTCCACCAGAATGCTGTCGTCGGGCAGCGCCATCACCGTCTTGGGATAGGATACGAAAAGGTCGGGCAGCTCCGGAGCTCCCGGCTCTCCGTTGGCGGCGGCCAGCACCAGCTCGTGGATGGTGTTGGTGTTGGACACGGAGGTGACCTGCACGTTGATCCGCTGCTCCTTTCCCACCGTCTGGTTGAACGCATCGATGAGGTCGTTGAGTGGGGAATCTGTCTGACCGCCATAGACATGCCAGACCGTAATGGTGGTCGGCGGCTCTTCTTTTTTGGCCGTGTCGGAACAGCCCGCGCAGCAGTAGGCCAGCAAGATACCTGCCAGCAAAAACGCCGCAATTCTTCGTACCTTCACATCGCATCACCTCGTTTTCATTATATCTGCTGAGGGTAAAAAAAGCCAGTTGAAACAGGATACTTTATTGAATTCATTTCGTGGAGTATCCATTTCAGTTCAGTATAACATGGATTCCATAAACCTGCCCTATCCGCAGCGGGTAGTTTTCATCGTTCAGGTTTTTCTTTTGATATCGTTGCCTTATCCGGGTGGATCAGAGTGATGGGCAGTCCCTTTTTTCTGGCGTAGTTGACGGTCATGCCCGTTCCGCTGCGGATAGAACGGTCGTTGTCATAGACCGCCAGTAAGCAGCCTGCACGGTCCACCATATACTCGTTGCGTCTCCGGTAATTGACCGCCGGGGGCGCTTCTTTATTACCCACGATAACCGTTTCCGCACTGTGCCGGATCAGAAAAGACATACGGCTGCGGCTGCGATCTTCCCAGTCTGTGTCGTGGCCCTCAAAGGGCAGAGCGATCTTCAGTTGGATCTCGCTATATTCCGGCTGTTCTTTGAGCCGCAGCAATATCTCCCCGGCCCACATATCCACACCCAGAGCGCCGCCTACCCAAAACTGGCGAAAGCCTTGCTCATAGAGCTGGATCAACTGATCCCGGATGCGTTTCTTGATCCGCTTGCAGCCGTTGTTGTTTTCATCATATTTGAAGCGAAAGCGTGTCGGTCTATGGCCGATGATGGCACAGGCAAGTCCCCTTGTCATATTGACACCTCACATAACATCGAACAAAATAGTGTTTTAATTATATATTGACGCTTTATAAGCGTCAATAATGCTTTAGGGTTAATTTTAGTATGCGCTGCCTTCGGATAAACTAATTCCGTAAGGTGGTGATAACTCTGGAATGGGATTTTGACTTTTCCGAGCGCATGGAAAACCTGTCTTATGCTATCGGATACTATCGCAAGAAAAAGGGATATTCCCAGGAACAGTTGGCAGAGATCCTTGATATTAGCCGCCAGCATCTCGCGTCCGTTGAAGCGCCCGGCATGAGTCATGGCCTGTCTCTGGATCTGCTGTTTAGGATAGCCACCGTCCTTGAAGTGGAGCCGTATCTGCTGCTGAAATTTCGACTTGAGAAGTAAGATTTTTCATTAAGATGATGATAAGTCTTTTCTCTGACCTAAATCTCTGATAGAGTGAGTCCTTCTGGGTGGTTCACAATGAACCGCTCCTGGGTCCAGCGAATGGGCGCAGTTCTCCCTTGGCGGAAGATTTTGAAATTGCCATTGATTCAGAGAGTGGTTTGTACTACATTTTGGTACAAACCACTCTCTCTTTTATTTCACGGTATAGAGATTGGAGGTGCTGCTCCCATTCGGCCTGTGCCGGGAAGCCTTTTTCAGATAGCCGTGCTGCTCCAGATCGTGCAGCGCCCGTTTGACCGTGGAGCGGGACAGCTTCATGTCCGAGGCAATGGTCTTGATGCCAGGCCAGCACTTTCCCTCGGCATCGGAGCGATCCCGCAGGTACATATAGACCGCCTTCGCTCTGGAGGGAAGCTCAGTGTCGGCGTAAATCGTTCCGAAGTAACTCATCGTTCCTCCTCTCCGAATGTCTTCATTTGCTTTCCTCTTTTTACAGCCCTCTCCTGAGCCGGAGCATGGGCGATGCCGCCCCGGCTGGATACCGCATAGCCGCGGCTTTCGTTCATCTCCTCCGGCTCACTGAGCTGCGGGAGATTCCGCTCCAAATCCACCCGGTTTGCATAGGCCACTGCTCGGTTGGCTCTCTCCGGCACGACATACGGCTCTCCGAAGGTAATGCCCCAGTTCAGGAAAAGCTGGAGCCGGGTCCGCATAGGATGTGTGCCGGTTTTCATGACAATGAAGCTGCCCTTGGGAATGGATTTCAGCTCGTCGGGCGTCAGCAGGGCACGCTCCATCATCTGGAGGCTCTGGCTGGGATCGTTCCTGCCCCGGCTCACCGAGCCGGAGAGGACGGTGCGGCTGCCCAGGGCTTTGGACAGTACTTCGGCAGTTTGGCTGTTGGGTGCAAAGCCGCCGAAGATGGTGTCCTGGCAGTTGTCCTGAATAATCTCGCAGCCCTCTTTGCCGTAGTTTTTTTCGAGCTGCGCCAGTGACTGGATGATGGGCACCAGCGTCAGCTTGCGAGAGCGTCCAGCTGAGAAAAGGGGCAGTATATCAAAGGGCGGCATGGTACCGAACTCATCACAGAACAGCACCACCCGGTTCTTCAGCTTGCCGCCGTTCTCATCGGCCACGGCGAACAGCTCCCGGCTCAGGTTCTGAATCATGAGACCGGCCATAAAGTTCTTGGTCGTGTCTTCTTCCGGCAGGATCAGGAAGATGACAGACTTCTCAGAAGCAAACTTCTCAGCGTCAATGGCGCTGTCAAAGCACAGGATCTGTTCCAGCTCGCTGTCCAGAAACGCATTCAAGCGGGACAGCACGGTGGACATGACGGAGGCCATTGCCTGCTCGGCGCTGTTGAGGGCGGCGCCGGCAAACCACCGCGCCTTGTGATCCGGCGGCAGTTTTGCCATCAGGAGTTGGAAGTGGCTCTTGCCCTTGACCCGGCTGGGCTCCAGAAGATCCTGTACCAGCTTGAATACGGATACGATATGGCGGCGCTCCTGGGGGTGGTCTTTATCGGGCGGCAGGAACTCGGCCAGCATCAGAATGACGGAGGTGAGCAGACCTTCCGCCGCATCGTAGAAGAACGCGTTCTGGCCGCGGTTGCTGTCATCGCCGTCCGGGTTGACAATGGTCTTGGACAGAATTTTGGCGTATTTCTCGGCCTTGGCACGAGCCGCAAGATTGTTCGGGTCATTCCGGGCAATGTCCATATACCGGTTGACCAGCGTCAGCAGATTATTGCCATCGGAGCGGGTGGGATTTCGCAGGTCGATCACGGCGACATTTTGATACCCATAGCAGTTCTTGGCGATGGAGCCGTAGTTGCGGGCCAGGTCGCCCTTGCTGTCCAACGCCAGCCAGCTCATGCCGCTGGCGCAGGCGTACTCCAAATTCGGATAGAGAAAATAGGCGGTCTTGCCGATACCGGAAGCGCCGATCATGAGGCAGTGGATATCGTCGCTGTCCACCAGAGCGGTGAGCTCGCCCTTCTTGCCCTTGCATCCCAGTACCAGCCCCTGCTCCGTGGGCAGGTTCTGGCCGTTGCGCCATTTCTCGACCTCAAAAGGGACATGGGCATAGGTCTGCCGGATCTCTTTGGTTGTGGCCCATCTTGCGGTGCCGTGCTGGCCGTCGCCGACCGTTTTGGATTTGATCCCGCTCAGGGTGTAGTAGTGGGACAGGCCCGCCAGACAGCCGATGACCAAAAACATCAGCCCGCCGGCGGCCAACAAAATCAGGACTTGGTGTGGCATGGTTAACCCCTTTCAGGGCACACCACTTCCTGCTCGGCATCATATTTCTGAATGCACACATCACTCTTGTTACGGCCTACTTCGGGCGAACAGGAAGTGGTGTGCGTTGTTGTTATTTACTGCATGACTTGTGCGTAGGACGGTTCCTCAGCGGTCAGATCATCATTCCAATCCTTGTGTGTGGGAATGAGCCTTTCCACCGTGTACCTCTCTGCCAGCTGTTCCTCCATGCGCCGACTGGCCAGGTGGCCAGCCTCGTCATTGTCGAGGCAGAGCAGGACGGTATTGATCTCCGGCTGCCGCTCCAGCAGCTTCAGAACCGGCTGAATGGAGGTGCCGCAGCAGGCCACATAGCTGTGGCTCTGCCAGTCCTCCGGATGGAGCGTGATGTAGGAAAGCATATCGATGGGAGCCTCAAACACATAGAGGCTTTCGTCTCTGCCGATATGGTGAAAGCTGTGGCGCGGGTCGCAGCCCTCCACATTGAGCCGGAAGGCTTTGCCGTAGCTGTTGGCACTGCGCTTGTGAGCATGGCGGGGAATACCATCTTCATCCGTACCCACGAAGACTGCGTTGTGGTACTCGGCATCCTCATACAGGAGCTTCACTCTGGCAAAGTGCGCCACAACGCTCCGGTCGATATTCCGGTGCTTGACCAGATAGGCATAGACCCGGCGCATATTGGAATTGGCCGGCGGAAGGACAAAGGGCTTCGGCGGCTCCTCTACCCGTTCTTCGGCAGAGGGATAAACCGTTCCCAGCTCGCCTCCCAGAAGCATGGTCACCGCCTCCGGATAGCTAAGGTGATAAAACCGCTGCACGAAGCTGACGGCGTGGCCGCCCCGCTCCTCGGCATGATCGTACCACTCGTTGCCGCGGATGGTGACACTATGGTCACGGGCCAGCCGTTTCTCTCTGCCGGAGGCAAGGAGCTTTTCGCCCCGGCAGCGGAGGAACTCCTCCAGATCAACGGAGGCGGCTCGCTGCTTCTGTTCTTCCGTGAAATGAATGTAAGTCGACATAGGCTCCTCCTGTTACATGGTCTGCTGATAGGATACCTGCTCCTCATGATCATCCGCCTTGTGGCCCATGGCCATCCGCTTTTCCGTCAGCCGCTTGCGCCGTTTGGAATCAATGCGAATCCCTGCCGGATTGCGAGGCGGCATGGAATTGTCCCGGAAGATCCGGCTCATGTGATGGAGCAGCTTGGTTGCCGCCAGCATGACGGACGGATCTCGGAACTGGTCAAAGCGGTCAAGGAAGAATTGAGCATACGCATTGCCCTGGGCAGCGGAGCGGGTGAACCAATCCCTGGCCTGCTCCCGATCCTGTTCCACATCCCGGCCCAGGAGATACAGCTTGCCCAGTGTGTACTGAGCAAACGGGTTTCCTTGTCTGGCGGCGGCAGTCAGGTACTCCAGAGCTTTTCTCACATCCTTCTTTACGGACTCACCGGTGAGACAGAGCTTCCCAAGGCGGTATTGGGCAAACGGATTCCCATGCCCGGCGGCCTGTCCAGCCAGCGCACCGCCTCATCGGTGCGCTTTTGAGAGAGCAGGAGCTTCCCGAGTGCGTATGCCGAAAAGTCATTTCCGGCCTCTGCGGATAAGCGAAACCAACGCTCCGCTTTTTCATGATCCCGCATGGTGGAGAGATCATCCCGGTAGAACTTTCCCAGTTGATGCGCCGCCACCGTGTATCCTTCCGCCCAGAGCTGTTCCAGCGCCCGGACGGCTTCGGCGTGTTCCTCATCCAGCGCATAGACATCCTGCAGAACCGTTTTGGCGGCACGATAGCGTCGAGCCTGTTCATATACGCTGCTGGATCGCTGCTCCTCATGTGCCGCCTCCGGCTCCGGCTCATCTTGCATTTTCTCATCTTCAAAAGTCGGGAGGCCGAGGCGGATGTTCTCGGCCTCCCGGATGATATCGTTTTTAATCCGGCGGAACTCTTTCTGCTGAGAGAGCGGGAGATGCTCCCGCGGTGTACGGCTGCCATAGCACTCGTTCAGCTCATCCCGGATCTGATTCCAGGTTTCATAGCACTTTGCTACTTCCGGCTGCCGGGCCAGCTCGTCCACGATGGTGTCCACCAATGCTTTGAGCGGTTTCTTCAGATAGCCATACTGCTTTTTCCTGGTGGTGGTTTCCAGCGCCTGCACCAGCTGGCGCATCTGCTTCTCGATGACAGGGTTGTCGCAGAGCTGATGCTCCATCTTCTGAATCAGCTCCCGCATGGTATCCTGCGCCACTTCGATCAGCTCTTTATAGGCAACATCCTTCCGCTCGTAGATCTGGATCATCTCATCCCGGAAGATGGTGTTGGTCAGCTTGGAGCGCATGGTCGCAATGCCTTCCCTGGTCAGGAAGCCCTCCTTCGGATCGTCTGACCAGACCATCATGTGGATGTGGGGGTGATGCCCCTCATTGTGGAAGGCCGCATACCAGCGGAAGTGATCAGCCGGTATCTTCATGGCCTTGGCCAGATCCTGTGCGTGCATCATGAGCAGGCCGCGCCATGCGTCCGCATTGTCGTACCCCAGCCGGGCAGCATCCTCACGGCGCAGGGAGTAGATGATGGTCCACACATTTCCGTCATGGGCTTCCAGCTCGGACATGGCTGCGTCGAGGTCTACTGCGGCGGCGGAGCTGAACAGGCCATGGGCCCCGCGGCGCTCCACACGGGGGCGGGTGGCAATGTAGGACAGGTATCCGCTCTCAGAATTTATTTCGTGGAGGTTTGCATCCAGCGCCATGGTGATGAAGGCTGATGCGGTACCAAGGGTAGGCGTCTTACGGTAATCCTCATACTCGAACAGCTCCACGGCATCAGGGAAATCATGCAGGAGCTTTTGGATCAGTTCCCGCTGTCCTTTGGTGACGGGACCGTTGCCGGTCAGCTTCTCCACACCTTCGCGGGTGGCAATGTATTTCATGTACCCGCCGGCCTTTTCGGATTTGATGTAGCCGCTTTTCTGTACGAGCTTTGCCATGAGTTACACCGACTTCTGGAAGTCCAGCGCATCCTTGAACGAGATGCGCCCGTTGGTGCGCTTCATATCCCGAATGGCGCGTCCCCGCAGACGCTGGTACTCGCCTTCGTCGATATCGGTGTCGTAGGCGATGATCTGCCCCAGCACATTGAGATCCACACCCTGCTTGAACAGGAGCGAGCCCATGCGTCCGGCAAAATTGTCCAGGGTGCCGGTGAGCATGGCGGAGAGTGCTTCGGGCAGGAAGCCGCCGGCGTTCTTCGTGTTCAGATAGCCGATGTAAAACCGGAGGGCATTCTCCACGAATTCGCTCCGGCTGGCGCAGTTGTCGAGGCGCAGGTAGATGTCTACCTTCTCGTCCAGATCCTCAGAGATCCAGAACCCCTTCTTCGTTTTTCTGCTTTCGGACTTCAGTAAAACCACTCCTTTTTTCGTCAAGTCCCCGCTGAGAACCCTTGCCACAGCGGAGCTTTTCCGCATCATAGGGTCCAACAGCTCTTTCCACCCGCCGGATTGTCCCCGCTGCGAAAAGCCGGAAACTGCCCGCACTGCGGGCAGAAGTGGGAGAGCCGGGGGCGGCATTGTCCCCGGCTCTTTCTCCTGCTTCGCTTTCGTCAGCTTCCCCCCTCCCTTGGAAAGCGGCCCAAATCCCGCATATTTCCCCAGGGTGGGGTACACGGTCGGCCAGCCGCTGAAAGCCGCACACAGCGGCTCACACGGGGCAACACGGCGCTACATCTGCATCTCCGGGGATGCCGGACTCTGCTCTGTCAGATAATCCGCACAGCACTCCTCCAAACTCTGCCCCCAATGCTCCTGACAGTAGGTGTTCATCTTGGGAATGAACAGAGCTTGTTCCTCTGGACTGAGCCGATATTTGAAGTCCAGCTCATCGCCATTGCTACACTGCAGGAACACTTCCAGTGTGTCGCAGACGCAGCCACGCTCCAGATCGTAGTTGGCGTAGATGTTCAGCCAGTCATCGTTCTCGGTGGTGTAGACATTGGTACCAAACACTTCGTCCGCATGGAACGATACTTCCATGTAGAACTCCAGCAGGTTGTCGTTCTGAATAATATCCTCCGCAAAGGAGATGTCCTCTGCACGGAGCGTCCGACTGCCGGTGAGATACTGCGGCTCCGTTTCGTATGTGACCTCTTTTCCGTGCAGACGATCCAGGAAGATACGCCACCGTTCTTTCGGCGAAGCGGTGCTTTTCTTCATGGCGAAGTAGACAGCGCTGCTGACATCCTGGATGCGAAATCGCTTCCAGCCGTCCATGATGTTGAGCGCATCGAGGTGTCCATTGTCCAGATCGATGTCGAATGCACCGACCACTTTGCCGGTGTTGTCCAGCCGCTCCGACACATATTTTTCGAACTGCTCACGGGACAGCTTCTCTCCACGAGGAAACATTTCAGTGAAGTGTGCGGGAGCATCACTGTCTGCCTTGCGGATATAGCTGCGAAGGCGTCGAGCAGTCTGGAGGAACTCAAGATTCTCCTCTGCCAGGAAGTAGTCGGAGCTGCCGCCCTCCGTGACATGGAACACCGCAAAGCGTCGGGCAGCTTCTCGTGCTTTCTGATCGTCCTGCTGCTCTTGCCGGATCTCTGCGCTGATACGCTCATACTCCTGCCCAGGAAGCTGGCGGCACATCTCATCGATGGTCTTCTCCAGATGTTCTTCCAGTGTTTCGTCTTTCAGATGCCTGTTCAGCGCATCGTACCAACGCTCGTCAATCCAGAGAGTGATGTCTTTGCTGTTCACTGCATCACCCCCATCTCCGGGCCGCTGTATTCCATCTCAGGGAACTGTGTCATGAGATACCACACCCCATCTTTCAGATTGGCAGAATGAATGGTCTGCTCCAGCAGCTCATCGGCGGAAAGCTCCATCGTGATCCCCGCAACGCCGGGATGTGCGACAGCACTCTGCCCGTCCAGAAGGGCTTCCGCTTGTGCGGCTGTCAGCTCTACAAAGCCGCAGGGTGTCATCATAGAGAAGGCTTCCCCGGCATGGTCAGTGAGAAAACTCCGAACTGTGGACGGACGGTCATGGTGATTCTGTTCCGTCATATACTCCACGGCACCCTCTTTGCGGCTCACTGTGCCACCTCCATTTCTTCTGCGGGTTTGGGCGTAACCGGCTTCGAACTGCGGCGGGATCTGGCGGGCGCAGACGCAGCTACATCGCTCTCGTCGATGTATTCACGCACCGGAGCGGGAACATATTTCTCATAGAGTTTCACCAGTGCGTCCGTCATTTCACGGTCCAGGTCGAGTTCCTTCTTGCTCATGTAGCGTTTGAGCGCCGAGAGCTTCTCCTCATCGAAGGTGATGGTCAGATTCACTTGTTTCATAGGCACATCCTTTCTCAGTCGTAGTTGATGTATTCGATCTCCAGCCAGTGCGTCCAGCCCCGGCCCTCCAGCTTCGTTTTCACCACTCCTTTTTTCGTGTTCATGGCCTCGATCACATAACCGTCACCGATATAAACACCAATGTGTCCGTCATGCCAGACAGTCAGACCGGGGGTGTCCGGCATGGTTTCAATGGGACCGGACACCGATGCAGAGTAGTACATCTGGTTGGCGCCCAGGTCAGGCATACCATTGGTAGCATATCCGATGGTCAATGTTTCAGGGTCGAGCCAGCCATAGCCTTTGATCAGTCCTACACAGTCTGTTGTCCGGCCGCCCAGCCAGTTAGCCCGGATGAAATCTGCGTAGGTACCCACGCCGTCCGGATACTGCTCCAGCTTGTAAGCGAAGAGCGAGTCAGTGAGGACATTGCCGTATGTCCCCCAGACATAACCCCAGCCGGACTCCCAAGCGTGGGTGGCATAGATCGCAAGGTCTGCTGCATTCTTAGTGGAGGGATCGGTGAAGGTGGAGATGTCCAGGTCGATGCTGGCTCCGCCACCTCGGAGATACTCGCCACCGTAACTGCCGCCTCCAGCGCTCCCTGCGATCATGGTATAGATGTGGTCGATGTTGCTTTTATCATCCTTTGTGATCGTTCTGCCTAAGTGCGCCTCCAGATTGGCGTATGCCTGGTACAGCGAGACTGGTACAGCGACGGTATATGCTTCTTCCTCTGTACTTGTGGTTCCATCCTCCAGAGTTACTTCCACAGTTCGTGTCCGGGTTTCTGTGGTGTAGAAGCACTCCACAAAGCTGTCTGCAGCACTCGCGGATGGAGCGTCCGCCCCAAAGCAGAGGGCATAAAAAACGGCCTTGACACGGATAGGGTCAAGGCCGTTGCTGCTGTCCATCTGTTCGTTGACAGAGGACACCGCCGAATCCAGAAGAGAAAAAGCCGAGCGCATCTCCTCAATGTGATACTGAAATTCCGCAGGAACATCGCTGGAAAACTCACCCCCGTAGAAGCACGCCTCCACCGAATAGTTGTTGTGTTCTGCGCCGCCGGAGCCAATGGCGCAGAGAAGAGCGATCAATAGAATGACCGGCGAAAAGATTGCCACCAGAATCCAGCCCACACCTTTTCGGGTCTTTTCATTGGTGAGGAGCATAGCGGCAGCTTTCGCCACAGCGGCAGCAGAAAGAGCCATCAGCGACCACCTGCCGATCCGAAGAGCTTCGCTTTGTAGGCCGGAGCGTGAACCTCCAGCAGGTATCGTTCATTGCCGCACTTATACAGACAGACACCCCGCTGGGGAAACTTGATGAGGTTGTACTCCGACTCCTCCAGCTGAAGCATATCCATGTAGGAACGCTTGTCGATGGAACCGGCGTTGAACAGGAACTGGTGAGGAGGGATGCTGAACAGGGGTTTTGTCATCTCACGGACGCCCTCCTGGTCGAAGTCCTCCAGATTCTGACTGGCCAGAAGCATGGCGGATTCCTTCTTTCTCACACGTTTCAGGCAGTTGCGGATGTACTCGATGGCGGTGGGATTGGACAGCCAGATATACAGCTCGTCCAGAGCTGCCACGGTATTGCCCACGGTCAGAAGTTTGTCGGACATGAAGGACAGCACGTTGAAGAGCATGGCGTTGCGTACATTTTTGCCGCACTGAGCATCCCTTTCACTCCGAACACCAGAAAGCGGCTGGAGGTGATGTTGGTGTGTCCATTGAAGAACTGAGCGTCGGCTCCCTTGCACATGGAGTGCAGGCCCAGAAGCACCTCTTGTAGGAGTTTTTCGGTATAGAGCTGGTGCTGACCGGCATCGTAGTTTTTGAATTCCTGCTCGATGAGGTCGTAAAGGTCGGAGAGAATGGGATAGTCCTCCGGACGCATCCGACTGAAGTTGGTGCGCTCGGTGATGCCGAACTTCTGATACAGCTTGGACAGCATGATCTCAATGGTATCGATATGCGCGTCGCTGAAATCCTTATAGGCCCGGAAGAAGTCCTTCAGGAAGGAGATGTGCTGGGCCAGCAGGGTGCTTTTGCGAAAGGCCTCCGGCGCATCAGTGGCATTGGGGTCGCCGCCATCATCCCAGCACTTGGGTTCCAGTACATTGATGATGTACTGTCCGGCCATGAGGTCGGCAAAGCAGCCGCCCACCGCCTCGCACATCTCCTGCTGTTCGTGTTCGGCATCCAGAGAGATGATGGACTTGCCGGACTCCAACAGGTTCAGGATGAGCAGCTTCATGAGGTAGGATTTGCCCTGACCGGAGTTGCCCAGGATCAGGATGTTGGCAGAGGTCTTGTCCTCGTCCCGCTGGTCGAAGTCCACCAGGATGTTGCTGCCGTATTTGTCTTTTCCAATGTAAAACCCTTTGGGGTCCAGCTTGCCGGAGTAGTTGAAGGGATAGAGGTTTGCCACGCTGGAGGCGGGTAGCACTCGTTCAAACTGGACGCCGAAGGCATTGTGACCGCTGGGATTGACACAGCGGAATCCCTGTTGCTGGCGAAGCAGGAGCTTGTCAACATTCAATTTGCTTCGTACCAGCTCCGTCAGCACATCGGTCTGAAGCAGCTTGAGGGTGTTGTAGTCCGAGGCGGTCAGCTCGATATAGACCGCACAGTGGAGCAGCGGCTCACGGTTGCGGTGCATGGCGGCCACCAGCGTGGCCACATCCTGCAGGTTGCTCTCGGCAGTGACTGTCTGCTGCAGGTCATTGGTGTTGGAGCTGTTCATGCGGTTTTTATTGGCTGCGTTCTGGATGATGCGCTTTTCCTCTGCGGGTGTGACCTGCCGGGTGTAGATCCGCAGGGTGATGCCGCCTTTTTCTCCCAGGTGGCGGAGGATGGCCTGCTCGTCCGTGCTGGTGGGGTATTCACGAAGCGCCCAGACGCAGCGATAGGTGTTGCCGCAGATAAAATGATCCGGCATGAAGCTGACCACAGAGGGAGCGATCATGTCCAGGAAGGACTTGATGTTTGCTTCCTCGGAGCTCTGAGACACTGGGGTTGCTCGTTTCTTTGCCATGGAATCCCTCCTTCTTATTCGCCCACAATGACCCAGCGGTCACCGTCATAATCCTCGTACTGCTCGGTGGTCACATTCTGTTCGAAGTAGACACCCAGCATCCGTTTGAGATCCTGTTCTGTGGCCCGGCGGGTGGTAAATCCGTTGTCATTGATGCTCTGCTCGATGCGGCTGAGGTACGGAAACACATCCGTCTCCTTTTCCTTCCGCAGCCGGATGATGATATAAAACTCCCGGCTGGAGGCCATCAGCACCTGAATGCGGTCCAGGTGTGTGCTGTCCTGCTCCAGAAGCTTGCGTATGGCGGGAAGCTCCTCGCAGGTCTGCCGCTCCTGATAGAAGGTCTTGTTCCGTTCAAAGGACTCCTTGGAGTTGAGTGCCAGCATCTCAATCTCAGCCTGTCCCTTGACCACATTCAGCAGAGCGTAGATTCTGGCACTGATGCTGGAGTCCGGCAGGACGCTGATGTTGGTGGGCTTGATGATGAAGAATACCAGGTCGCCCATGCGGGTGGCGATACAGTAGTCTTTGACGCTGTCGATCCCCATGAGCTGCCGGGTAGACTGGGCCGACTTATCTTTTTTCTTTCTGCTCATAATGTGATTCCTCCTTCGGAAAAGAGCGCCGGAAACAGACCGGTGCAGTGGATGGTGACGCGGCAGGTCACCGTCTTGGGGTGCTGACTGAACCAGTATTTTGCTCGGACGTTTCTTGCGCTATAGCAGCAGGAGCTTTCACACAAGCGTCCGCCCACATAGCTTTTCAGCAGGGCCCGCAGACTGCGGAAGCCGTGATAATATCTGCCGTCCTCACTGCGGCAGCACCATTTGTTTTGGGACTCGTGCCAGAAATATGCATTGTCACACTCCCAGCGTCTGCGTTTCCGGCTCCACCGAAGGGTCAACGAAGCAGACAGATCTTTTTCTTCGTATTCCCCGGCTTCCCTGAACGGGAAAGGAGGCGCAGTGCTGAACATGGTTTCGTCATAGCTCATATCACATTCTCCATTCATAAAATTGCTGTTTGGTGATCAGGAAGGCCACCGCATACCGGATAAAATCCAGAATGCTGGTTCCGTCAAACCGAATGCTGAGGAAGGCATAGACTGCCGTCAGCACCAGCGGAATAAAAATTCCGGTCTGGGAGAGCGCCAGGACAGAGAGCAAAAGCCCTACGCCGATGACGCCCACATCCTTGAGTTCCCAAAGCCACAGCATCGCTTTGGCAGTCAGGTTATCGGGATAGATGTACAGGGTAGTTCACCTCCAAGAAAAAAGCCGCCGGGGTATGTTCCCCAGCGGCCATGCGGTATCTCATTCTTCGGTTGTTTCCTCGGTCTGGTTCTGCGCCTCGTATTCGGCCAGCGCCTGTTCGATGAGTCCGATGACGAACTCCTTCTGGCTGATCTTCCGGCCACGCTTTTTTTCGGCGGCGATGAAGTTC
The DNA here is from genome assembly GCF_014287895.1 of Lawsonibacter hominis. Lineage (GTDB taxonomy): Bacteria > Bacillota > Clostridia > Oscillospirales > Oscillospiraceae > Lawsonibacter_A > Lawsonibacter_A hominis. The sequence continues at coordinate 53,365 of NZ_JACOPP010000018.1, forward strand.
TTCAGCCGCTGATCCAGTTCCTCAGAGATTTGGAATGCCAGGGTTTTGGTTGCTGCCATAATCGTTTTTCCTCCTTCGAAGTGTTCTTTGAGTACCAGTTCCACGTATTCTCCCAAGGTGCTCAGCGCCAGCTGCTCTTTCTCCGCAATGACCTTGGCGTGGAGGTCTGCGGGAATCATTGCACAGAGATTCTTTTTCGCATCCATGGAGCGTTCTCCTTTCTGTATTTTGCAAGCAAAGCATACTGCACCCAAGGGCAAATAGCTATTCACAGAACCCAACAAAGAAGCAAGCGTAAACGAAGCAGAAGCAACAAGCCAAGTTCAGCTTGCCAGAAGCACCAGTGAAATGCCATGGAGAACATAGTCCACGCATGGAATGGCAACACTGTTGCCCAGTGCTTTGTAGCGAGATGAGTCCGAGGCGTTGGGGATGGCTGTCCAATTGTCCGGGAAGCCCTGGAGGCGCTCACATTCCAGTGGGGTCAGCCTGCGAATCAGTTTTGGTCGGCCTGTCCCTTGCAGCACAAGATCTGTAGCGTCCTTGTGCTGACGGGCGCTCTGAGTGCTGACTACCTCGCCGTCCTTGAACACATCCACCCTCTGCCTGCTGAATACCGCATGGTGGTCGGTAGCGGTCAAGGTATAGGCGATGTCCTGCTGATAGCCAATGCCGTTCCCACCGTTTTGGGGCTGCCGGTCGATGGCATTGCCGGTGATGCAGAACACCGGCTCCTGCTCCACCAACGGCACATTGTTGCCGCCGGTACCGTACCGTGCGGACATGGTGGGAGCGACCCGATGCGGGCCGGTGTAGCGGGAGTCGATGCCGTGGTTTTCATAGACCAGCGGCTGGTGTCCGTGTTCCTGGGCTCGGAGAGTCCCTGTCACATTTACACTGCATTCCATGACGCTGCCGCCCTGGTCGTTGAGACACAAAACCGACGGCATACAGTTTCCTCCAGCGCTGCCCTTCAGCGTGGGGGCAAGTTCTTCGCCATAGCCGATACCTCCGGCGGATGCTCCGGCCCCGGCAGAGAAACCGGCAGTCAGGACGCAAGGGTAGCCTTGTCCGGCCTGACCGCCCCCTGCACTCAGGGATGTATGGCGCTCCGGCGTCAGGAAACAATCGCCGTTGCCCTTCGCCACCACTCCCTCCGCAATGAAGGTCTGCTGTTTCATTCCCGGTTGGGCTCCCAAGGCTCCGGCCACATCGTGCAGATCCCGGACTTCATCTCTCTGATTTGCCGCAAATGCAATCGGCTGGAGCAGACCATTTCGGCCTGTGGACATCCCGCAATTTACGCCAAGCGTTGCCGCAACATCGCCGGTCAAATCGCCATTGTACCCATCAAAGCCTTCCACATCATCCTTGTCTGGCTGTGTGACAAAGGTCTGCATTTGCATATTGTTAGTGGCCATCAGGGCGCCGGACACTCCGTGCAGGTTGATACCCTCATCCCTCTGGTTGATATGGTACGCTTCCAGCTTGGTCGCATCGCCGTCCGGTGGAGCGACTCCGGATTGGATTTCCAGCGCCCGTTTGAGCTTCTTTGGGAGCTCTTTCCCACGTTCAAGGGCTCGGCGCAGGATACCCAGGCAGGCTTTCCTGGTCAAATAGTATTTGTCCGGCGGATCGTCCTGCAAAATCTGCGACAAGGAAGATTCTTTTTCTTCTCTGGGGGACACCCCAGTATTGAGCGTCAATGCATCGCCACGCCAGGGAGAAATCAGTTCCCAATATGATTCGCCCAGCAGATTCCCAGCGCCCGGTGTCAGGTCGAGGGACTGAAACACCACCGACTTTAATTCGGACGATCTCCTCGAGGACGATCCGGAAGTCCTCACCTTTGGGGGTTCCGCTGGAGAAAGCTCCGGGAACATTCTCCCACACCATGAATCGAGGTCGTATATCGAGAGCTGTCCTGTTTCGTAATCGTTCTGCATTTCTCATCTCCTTTACAAGTCTGACCTGTTCCATGAACAAGCCGGAGCGCGCACCGGAGAGACCGGCACGGTTTCCGGCAACAGACAAGTCCTGACAGGGAGAGCCGCCGCAGATGATATCCACCGGCGGCAGCTTTGCACCGTCAAGCTTTGTGATATCGCCTACATGGACCATATCGGGGAATCGAAGCCGGGTCACTTCAATAGGGAACGCTTCGATTTCGCTGGCCCATACAGGAACAATGCCGTTGTGAATAGCGGCCAGCGGGAATCCCCCGATCCCGTCAAACAGGCTGCCCATGGTCAGCGTTTTCATTTGGCTACCGCCTGTACGATAGTTCTTGTGGTGGAGACTGCAGCCTGGGCAGTATAGACTGCGGACATGATGCTGGCACGGGTAGTCGTGTCCAGACCGAAGGTGCCGGCGATGCGGGGGATCTCACCTGCGGACAGCATCAGGCCAAGGCCCAGAAGCGCATTATCTTTAAACACCATCAATCCGGCTATCAATATGGTGGATTGATGGAAAGCGGTCAGGCACAGGCCGATGATCTGCTTGCACCACTGGATGAAGCCGTCGGTATAGCCACGGGGCACGCTGAACATATAGAGACTGCCTACCGCAATTTGAATCAGAAGAATACCGCCGCGCTTCAGGTTTGCAAAGAATACCTTGATCACCGCATAGGCCATCAAGATAATACAGAACAGCAGCATGATCGGGCTGGTGATGGATGCAAACCCAAAGTATGAGCCGGATGTCATGCCTGTCAGAGAATCTACTCCGCTGAGCGTATCGACAATCTCAGTTGCCACCTCGCCAATGGAGGTCCCGTATCCGGTAATTCCGGCGGTGAGGCTGGCCTGCAGCGTGACAGAGAGCTCATAGAGCCGAACCGGTACTACGGTAAACAGGCTTACCGCCATAAAGCCCTTGATGGCGTTGAGGGCAATCTCCTTGACATTTCCTCTGCCGGAGGAGTATTCGATGCCACATTCAAAACAGGCCACCACCAGGCCGGTGCCGTAGAGCGCCCAGGCCAGATAGGAGAAAAACAATACAACGCTCTGCACCCAGCTCATCTCGAACAGCTCGACGCCCATGTTCCCCATCTCGGCAAAGAAGTTTCCGAGGAAGCCCATGACCTGGCCATAGATCCAGTCAACGATTTGACCGAGGACGGTATCGGCAACAAAATCCCAAATAAACAATGGTTCGCTCACCTCTTTTCGGGGCGAGGCCGTACCAACTGCTTGGGATAAAGGGCCAGGGGCCGTACAGTTGGTACGGCCCCTGGGTCACTTACTTACATGGTTTGCTGCCACTGGGGGGCATCCGTCTGGGTCTGCTCCTGAAACACCTCCAGATAGTCCGACACCGCCTCCGTGAGCTGCTGGTAGTCCTGGCTGTTGGGATGGTAGACATACCAATCCGCTTTCCCATAGTCATCCCAGATGTAGGGGGTGATCCCGCTTTTGAAGTTCGGGTTGCTGGTATGCTTTTTGCCGAGGATGTCGGAAAGATTCAGGAGCAGCGCATCCACCTGGCCTTCGTTCCGATTCAGAATGGAGATGCGAAGACCATGGTATTGATTTGCCACAATTCCTGTGACGAACTGAATCTTTGCCCGATTCAACTCATCCAGGCGCACATAGCAGGCCCGGCCTACATAAGTGGCATCCGGATACTTCGGGGCAACGATCTTGTGAAGCTCTTGCTCAAAAAAGTTCATATGCCCTCCTTAGATGCCCACAATGTCCCAGAGATACATGGGAGCCGTCAGAGTAAACACCAGGCAGGCAAACAGAATGGCCGGAGCCGCCCACTCAAACTGACCGGACTTCCGATACTCGAAATAAGCGGTGCCCAGCTTGGCGAAGAAGAATACGGCAAGGATCAGGTCGATGGCGGGAAACACCACATTGTCGACCACCGACTTGATCTGGGTAGATGCAGTGGACCAGGTGCTTTCGACGGCGCCAGCCACATCCCCGGTACCTGCGGCGAAAGCTGTGGTCGCCATCAGGCAGGCCATTGCCAAGACCACGACCAGCATAACGATCAGGCGCTTATAGTTGAATTTACGCATAGATTTCCTCCATTGTGTTATTAAGTTGCGGGGGCGATATGCCAGTCCTCCCAGAGATCGCCGGAAATCCGGAGGGCGTCCGTGAGGTTCAGCGACAGCATTCCTGCCGGCGTCCAGCAATCCAGGAGCCAGGTATATGGCGTATAGCTTCCATCGGGATACCATATCGGTGTGAAATGGGTCGGCCGGTTATAGGTGCTGTAGGGGTTGTCCTTGAAAGCAAAGGTGGAGCGTTTGCCGCTGATGCTTCGATCCAGGAGCCTCCAAAAGCCTTCGTAGTTGAACTCCGGGAAATAGGTCACCGCATTCTGAGCCGCAGTCACGGCAGAACTCTGCGTGGTGCTGACGCTGGCTGTAACGCTCTGCTGGATGCCGTATCCGCTCTTGAGCGCAGAGGAAGATGCCGTGGGCGACAAGTTGTCCGGCGTGATGACCATAGTTGCCGTCAGGCTGGCTGTGTAGGCGTTATAGTCAAATTCCCACCAGCCCTGATCCTCCCACCAGCCGTTGTCCACCCAGTGGTACCAGCGGTCCGTGTGGGATTTGCCCTCGCTGTCCGTCCACCGATCCGTGTGCCAGCACTTCTCCCAGTTTTCAACCCACACCCAATTTTCCTGCCACCAGGGAGACCAGATGCCCCAGGAGGCAGAGGACACTTCTTCTTTCTCTGGGATATCCGCGAGGGTGAAGGTGTCGTTTCGGTCATCGGCCACGGGATTGGGCGGGTCGTTGCCGTCCAGATCCACGATGTTGGCGGTGATGGTGCTTTGCGCCGTGCCTCCGCCCAGCACCCTGACCTGAATGGTGCAGACACAGGGTTCATCGGGGGTATGCCACTTCACCCAGACCAGCTGGCTGTCGCCGTCCGGATAGTAGACATTGCTGACGGTATAGGTGCTGCCTTCGATCACAAACTGCACGGTGACCGGGTTGTCCGGGTCAGACTGCCCACCGGATACCTCCACGGAAGTGATCACATCGGTATCTACCCGGTATTCGTAGTCAAACTCATTGACATCCGGTGGTTCCAGCTCATCGTTGAAGCGAACGATGCCAATGCCCAGCGAGGAAATGATCTGCTCATTGCTTGCCTTGCTGGTGGTACTGCCCGACCAGGCGGGATACCCAAGGTCGGCTTCCTCCAGAAAGATGGCCAGCGGCAGGTTCTGGTGGGTCAATGAGCCCATCCAGTATCGGAGATCACCACTAACCACTTGGTCATAGAGAGCGGCTTCGGTGGCAGTCATTGCAAACTGCTGTCCGTCGTAATTCAGGTATGCAATCGGCTCAATGACGATTTTGTAGTCGCCATTGATCAGAGTGTCGAAGTTCATGCCGACATAACCCGCCAAAGAACGAATGACCTGCTCATCTGTGAAGTAGCTGCGGATAGCATCAATGCTGGCCGGATAGCTGCCGGAGGAAATGATGCGGGGCAAACTTTGAGAGGGATTTCGATACGAATAACCACCCACAACCGGCGAAAGCGTTCTCCCACTGTTATAGGTCAGTTTACAGACCTTCCCAAAATGGATGATGCCAGTCGAGGGGGATTTGTTGGTAAGATCGACAGGCGTTGTCACAATGGCATGGCTTTCTGCGTTTATCACAGTAACTCTCACGCCATCCATGCCGGGATTCCAATAGCTTGAAGAATTACCATTGCCCATATTGCCGCCACCGCCGTCGATATTTCCCTCGCCGGTGGCGGCAAATGCAGGCATGGTCGTTCCCACCAGAATGGCAAGAGACAAAAAGAGTGCAAGAATTTTTCTCATGCAGGACTCCTTTCTGCAAAAAAATAGCGCAGCCGTTTCCGACTGCGCCGTGGGCGAGTGGAGATGTTATTCTCCACCCATGATCCCAATCTTATTTCCGTTTTCATACATATCGTCCAGAGTACCACCCTCGTTGGCACCGCTGTTCTCCACATAGCCGAAGCCGGGTACATAGACCTGACCGGAGCTGTTGGTGCTTCCGGCAGCAGGCTCCGTTTCGGTGGGGGTGACTGTGGGCGGCTCCTCATAGGTGGGCGGCTCCTCATCCTCGGTTTTGCGTTCCTCCTCCGGTACATCTTCTGCATCGTGATCCTCCGGCAGAGTCGAGGTTCCGGCGGGGGCTTCCGGCTTTTCAGGCTGCTCCGGTTTGACCGGGTCGGCCTGGATCGTCTGCTCCAGGCCGCTGGAGTCAGCACCCTGGGCGGGATCTGTTTTGGATTCGTCCGGCACATCTACCTGGATGTCCATATCGGTCTGGTCATCGCTGTTGATATTCACATCCGGGTCGCCGCTTTGTGCCGGCTCATCGGATACCACGCCGGAAGGAACTTCGGCGTTTCCGCTGAACCGGGTGGCGATTCCAACCGCAACAGCCACACAGAGCAGGCAGCCGATGGAGATGAGGATAATTTTCTTCGTCTTTTCTGTCATAGTGCATACCTCCTTGAACCGTTTTCCGGACTGTAAAGTTAAATGAAAGTTGAAGACCCGTCAGCCCTTCTGGTACAATGGTTTCACCACAAAACACATGTACTCTCGAAAGGAGACGAGTCTTCGTGGCAAGATTATACCAACT
>NZ_JACOPP010000019.1 GCF_014287895.1 Lawsonibacter hominis
GATGGCATTGAGGAGACTCTTACCTACTGCGATTTTCCCAGCGAACACTGGACTCGCATCCGCACCAACAATGTCATTGAGAGGCTCAACCGGGAGATCCGCCGCCGCACCCGTGTGGTGGGTAGTTTCCCGGATGGTAACTCCGCCCTCATGCTGGTCTGTGCCCGCCTGCGCCATGTGGCCGGCACCCAGTGGGGCAACAAAAAGTACATGAACATGAAGCACCTGGAGGCTGCCGTTGAGGACGCCTCCATTGCTGGCTGACTTCATTCATTCCAGAGCCTGCAAACCAATTTGCGCAAAATCCTTGACACTACCTGGCTGTCCTGTATCACGTACAGGACAGCCATTCTGATGTATGATACACCAAAGGCGAACCCCTTACAGGGTTCGCCTTGGTGCATTTTGGTGGAGGCGGGGGGAGTCGAACCCGCCTATAAAATCTTCAAACCGATTGTGCCGCAATTACAAAGATTATTTTGTGTGCAAAATCGTGTGCAATTTTTCTTCGAAATAAGTGTCTACCAGATCGGCCACCTCTTCCTGCTTGTCCTTCATGGTGTGCTGGTAGACGTTCTTGAGCATATTGTTTGTGGCATGCCCCATTCGCTCCATCGCATATTTGTCTGGCACATTCAAGGCCAGCATGACGGAAGCATTAGCATGCCCTTACGGTATAATTACGACAAACCGGAAAAGCCCCGTATATCAAGGGTTTTCGGTTATCTGGCAAGGTTTTTCATCCTTTTCCAAACCGAAAAATCGAGCCGCGAAGTAGTTATATCGTAGGGGGTGTTATAGTAACGACAAAAACTAAATATTGTTTGGGCGGGCTGTCAGCCCGTCCAACAAATCAGGACATTTCCTCTGAAAAGAAGAAATGTCCTTTTTTTGTACCCAAAATCAGATGCCGACAGGAGGAACACGATGACTGAAAAAACAGCGCAGAAAGAACCGGGCAAAAAGCCCGCGCCATCCAAAAAGCCGAAACCGCAGCAGGAAGTAGTTGTTCAGATTTCGCTCTCTGAGCTGCATCCGTTCCCGGATCACCCCTTTCAGGTGCGGGAGGATGCGTCCATGCAGGAAACCGCCGAAAGCGTTAAGGAATACGGCGTCCTCGTCCCCGCGCTGGCGCGGCCACGGGAGGACGGCGATTATGAGCTGATTGCAGGCCACCGCCGCAAACACGCCTGCGAGCTGGCTGGGCTGGCCACCATGCCCGTCATTGTCCGCGACATTGACCGGGACGCTGCCACCATTATCATGGTGGACAGCAACCTTCAGCGGGAGAACATTCTCCCCTCCGAACGCGCCAAAGCCTACAAGATGAAGATGGAGGCCATCAAGCGGCAGGGCGCACGAACGGATCTGACTTCGCCGAAAATTTCGGCGAAGTTCCGCAGCGATGATGAAGTTGGTCAGGATGCCGGTGTGAGCGGAGATACCATCCGCAACTACATCGCCTTGACGCAGTTAGTCCCGGAGCTTCAGCAGATGGTGGACGAGAAGAAAATCGCCCTCAGTCCCGCCTATCAGCTTGCGGCGCTGACACCCAAGGAGCAGGGGCTGCTTCTGGAAACCATCGACAGCGAACAGACCACCCCCTCGCTCTCGCAGGCGCAGCGGATGAAAAAGCTCAGTCAGAGCGGCGAGCTGAACGAGGACACCATGCTCTCCATTATGATGGAGCAGAAGAAACCGGAGAAAAACGACATCACCCTTTCCGGTGAAAAGCTCCGCAAATACTTCCCGCGTTCCTATACCCCGTTCCAGATCGAGAACACCATCTTCAAATTACTGGACGCATGGCAGAAAAAGCGCCAGCGCGACCAGAGCCGTTGAGCGGACAAGCAGTTTGTTTGTCCGCTATTTTCATGCCAAAAGGAGGACGCCATGTATATCAACACGTTCAAATACACGCCCAAAGATGTGAGCTGCCAGCTCTGTACCGAGTATGTGAAAAAGCTGGGCTGTACCGCCCTGCGCTGCCCGTGGCTGGCCGAGCGCATTGAGGCCGGTGTGGTCGGCTACCGCGAGGCCGTCATGGAAACATTCCCCCGCGACCGCCGCCTGTCCTCGCGCCTGAACCTGCTGATCAAGCATTATCCCGGAAGCCTCTGGAGCAACGAGCAGCATGAGCGCCGAATGCAGTATCAGTGCGCCGTGCAGGGCTACCGCCGCCGCAGGGATACCAACGCCTATTATGCGGCCATGTACCTGCTGACCTCCAACGACGACATTTACCGCCGCACGGCAAACTGCTTCTGCAAGGACGGGATTGAGTTCGGCTATGCGGTGTTGAAAAACACCTCGCCGCACAACTACGCACTGTTCATGGCAGCGCGCGACCTCTGCGACAAGACGGAGGCCGTCACGATGGCGGACTTGGCGGAACCGGAGGTCATTGACCCGGAGGCGCTGCGCCTGGTCGTCAACGCCACTCTGATCGCCCGCTATGGGCTTGCCGCCTTTCAGATCAGAGCGCGAGGTGCCGAATATGAACGCTGATGATTTTGTCGGCGGGCACAGCATCCTTGCGCTGGAGCGCTTTATGGACGAAACCAGCCACATGATTATTTTTGATGTCCTGTCGTGGAAATCCCCTGTGGGTGAAAAGGGCGAACGGCTGAGGTTGTTCCTCTCCGACGTGGGATATGCCAAGGCGCAGGCATCCGAGAGGCGCGGAGAAATCAAAATTCGCAAACACGCCGACGTCATTGAGGGGCATATCCTCCCTGACCGGAAAAAGCGGCGTCACTAAAATGATTGGAGGAATTACCATGAGCAGAGTTACAGAGCTGGAAAAAGCGCTGACCACGCTGTTTCGTAAGGGTACAGAGGTCGGCTACACGGAAACGGAGATTGACGAGTTTCTGGAAAACATCGACTATCACGCCCTGCTGCAAGCCGTTTGGAACAAGGCTGAAACGGTCTATGCCTACCGCGCAGACGGCAAAAATGCGCTGAGTCTGGACTATCGCAGCTCAGAGCTGTTCAAGCAGCGAGCGACGCTTCTCTATGAGGACGTGGGCGACAGCTATATCGGCGCGGTGTTTGCCGCCCGGTCGATGGAGTTGTGGCTGCTGGAGGATATGGGCTTTGCCGTCGTTGCCAAATTCAGCGTGAACGCCGGAGAAGGCGAATACGTCACCGAGTATCGCGTCTACAAGGGCAGCGATTGGGCAGACAGCGAGATTTCTCTGGATTTGGAGGACTTGGTGGCCGAGCTTGCCGCCCTGTGCGATCCCTACTACGAACACGAGCAGCCCATCTATGAGCTGTGATGTGGGAAAGGAGTGGAAACGAAGCGGCTTCCCCATGCGGGAAACCATTCAGAACGCAAACGGCAAGCAGTTTCACGCCGTCAGCCTGTCCGGTGGCAAGGACAGTACCGCCATGCTGCTTTTGATGATCGAACGGGATATGCCCATCGACATGGTGCTGTCAGCGGACACCGGCATGGAGTTCCCGGAAATGTACGAACACCTTGCCAAACTGGACGAGCATCTTTTCCGGGAGCGCGGCATCCATATTACCACGCTGCGGCATCCCAAGGGCTTTGAATACCTGATGTTCGACGAACCCAAGCAGAAGCCCCGCAGTCTGGAAAACCGTGCAAAGCTGGGCATCCCGCCCTACGGCAACGGCTGGCCGGGAATCCGCGTCCGCTGGTGTACCGGGCAGCTCAAAACGCACCTCATCACCAAGGAGGTCAACCGGCTCAAAGGCGAGCTGGGCGCGATCCACTATGTCGGTATCGCCGCCGATGAAGCGTGGCGCTGCAAGGATGAGCGGTATCCCCTCGTGGAATGGGGCATCACGGAGGCGCAGGCGCTCCAAGCCTGTTACGACCGTGGCTTTGACTTCGGCGGACTGTATGAGATTTACCACCGTGCGTCCTGCTGGTGCTGCCCGTTCCAGCGTATCGACGAGCTGCGGAAGCTGCGAAAGCATCACCCGGAGCTGTGGGAAAAGCTGATGGAGCTGGATCGCCGTGCGCTGGCGCAGTTCGGCACCGGCCCGCTGGGACAGTTCAAGCAGAACTGGAGCGTAGAGCGGCTGGATACGCGGTTTGCCGAGGAGGACGGCCAAACAGGTTGACTGCCCTGCGGAAAGGATTGAAGCAATATGGCTGTATTTCGCGTTGAACGGACGCGGGATTACACGGTGATGTGCAACCATCACCTGAAAGACAGCAATCTTTCCCTGAAAGCCAAGGGGCTGCTCTCCATGATGCTCTCCCTCCCCGACGAGTGGAATTACACCACGCGGGGGCTGGCTGCGATCTGCAAGGAGGGCGTGGACGCCATCGGGAAAACGCTCAAGGAGCTGGAGCTGGCGGGCTACATCATCCGCCGTCAGCTTCGCGGCAAGGACGGGCGCATTTCCGACACGGAGTACACCATCTTCGAGAAGCCCCGAAAGCCCTCTCCACCGGATACGACTTTACCAGATACGGAAAACCCGTATCTGGATAACCCGGATACGGAGGCACCGGATACGGATAATCCCGCGCAATTAAATACTAAGAAATCTAATACTCAAAAATCAAATACTGATCTATCAAGCACTCATTCATTCTTTCTGCCTGCGGCGGACGGAATGACGGACGGATTTGAGAAAAAAGCGGAGATCAGAGAGCAAATCGAATACGACATTCTCTGTCAGCAGTATGACCGGATGCAGCTTGATGAGCTGGTGGAGATTATGCTGGAGGTTGCTATGAACCGCAGCCCCACGGTCAAGATCGGGCGGGATGCGGAGTATCCCACCGGCTTCGTCCAACAGCGCTTTGAAAAGATCACCTCCATGCACATCGAAAAGGTCATGGACGGTATCCGCGAGAACACCACCCGCGTTTGGAACACGAAAGCCTATCTCATGGCGGCGCTGTTCAATTCCGTTTCCACCATCGACAACCACTACGCCATGCTGGTCAATCACGATTTTCACGGCGGCCCCTAAAGGCCGTCATTTTTCATGCCCGATTCCGGGAGAAAGGATTTGATACCGATGAAACGCCCCCTTGCCTACATCACCGCTCCGTGGAGCGAGAACGAGTTTGAGAACACCGAAAATGCCGCCAAGTATTGCAGGGCGGTCTATGACGCGGGCTTTTCGCCCATCTGCCCCACGCTGTTTCTGCCACTGTTCCTACACGATGAGATTCCGCAGGAGCACAAGGACTGCATCGACATGGCGCGGGAGTATCTACGCCGCGCTCGTGTGCTGGTGGTTTGCGGCAGCACCGTAGATGAAAGCGTGAAAAATGACATCGCCGTGGCCGAGCGCCTGCGGATCACCGCCACCACGCTGGACGGCATCCTAACCGTCAAGGGGCAGGGGCGCAGAAATGAATGAGCATCTTCTGCACCGGCTGGTGGTACCGCCTTAGTGTCCCGGCATTCTCCCTGCAAATCGGAGGAAAGGAGCGTGATAAGTCATGCAGGAAGAAGTTGAACAGAGAATCGTATCCCTGATGATCTCCTGCGGAAAGCTGGGTGAACAGGAATTTCGCAAGGCCGTTGCCAAGCTGCTGGAGCAGCTAAAAAACGATTATCAGAAATATCAGCACGGCAAGGCCAATCCCCACGGAAAAATGACCGTCAAGCAGCTTGCCGCCAAGGATAAGGGATTGCAGAGCATTGAAGTCACCGATCAGAATATCGGCTCATTCAACCGGATTGCCCGGAAGTATGGCATTGACTTCGCTCCATTCAAGGTCAAGGGCGAAAAGCGATACATGGTGTTCTTCAAAGCGCCGGACGCCGACGCCATGACCGCCGCGTTCAAGGAATACACTGCCAAACAGGTCAGGAAGGCGGAACGCCCCTCGGTGCTGGAAAAGCTGCAACACTTCAAGTCGCTCATTCAGGCGGCTGTGGTGGACAGGACAAAGCGGAAGGAGCTGGAACGATGAAGCAAGTCAACGTCAAAAAGCTCATTCTTCCCAACATCCCGTATGTGTTCATCGCGCTGCTGGCCACCAAGGTCAGCGAGGCGGTGCGGCTGGCTCCCGGTTCGGACGCTTCCACGAAGCTGCTGAACATTATGACCGGCCTGAACACGGCGTTCCACTCCCTTGTCCCCAGCTTTCATCCCATTGACCTGTGCGTGGGCGTTGCCGCCGCCATCGCCATTCGACTGGCGGTCTATATCAAGGGCAAAAATGCCAAGAAATTCCGCAAAAATCTGGAGTACGGCAGCGCCCGTTGGGGAACCGCCGAGGACATCAAGCCCTACGTCGATCCTGCGTTTGAGAACAACATCATTCTCACGCAGACGGAGCGGCTGACGATGAATAGCCGCCCCAAAGACCCGAAAACGGCGCGGAACAAAAATGTCCTGATCGTCGGCGGCAGCGGTTCGGGCAAGACCCGCTTTTGGTTGAAGCCCAATCTGCTCCAATGCACATCAAAAACCTATCCCACCAGCTTCGTCGTCACCGATCCCAAAGGGGACATCTTGGTTTCCTGCGGCCATGCGCTGCAAAAGAACGGGTATCAGATCAAGATTCTCAATTCCCTGAACTTCAAGAAGTCCATGCACTACAACCCGTTCGCCTACATCCACTCGGAAAAGGACATTTTGAAGCTGGTCACGACGCTGATCGCCAACACCAAGGGCGAGGGCAAAGCCGGTGACGATTTCTGGGTGAAAGCGGAAACGCTGCTCTACACCGCCCTTATCGGGTACATCCACTATGAAGCGCCGGTGGAGGAACAGAATTTCTCTACGCTCATTGAGTTTATCAATGCGATGGAGGTGCGCGGGGACGATGAGGACTTCAAAAATCCGGTGGACTTGATGTTCGACGAGCTGAAAAAGCGCAAGCCAGACCACTTCGCCGTCCGCCAATATGCCAAATTCAAGCTAAGTGCCGGCAAGACCGCGAAAAGCATACTTATTTCCTGCGGCGCACGGCTTGCGCCCTTTGACATTCAGGAGCTTCGGGAGCTGACGGCCTATGACGAGCTGCAACTGGACACGCTGGGCGACCGGAAAACCGCCCTGTTCATCATCATGTCCGATACGGATGATACCTTTAACTTTCTCATTTCCATGTGCTATACCCAGCTTTTCAACCTGTTGTGTGAAAAGGCGGATGATGTGTACGGCGGACGCTTGCCGGTTCATGTCCGCTGCCTGATCGACGAGGCCGCGAATATCGGCCAGATACCGAGGCTTGAGAAGCTGGTAGCGACGATCCGTTCCAGAGAAATCTCCTGCTGCCTTGTCTTGCAGGCGCAGAGCCAGCTCAAAGCCCTGTATAAAGACAGCGCGGATACGATCATCGGCAACATGGACTGCTCCATCTTTTTGGGCGGTAAGGAACCCGGTACGCTGAAAGAGCTGGCGGCGGCGCTGGGTAAGGAAACCATCGACAGCTATAACACCGGCGAGAGCCGTGGCCGCGAGGTTTCCCATTCGCTGAACTATCAGAAATTGGGCAAGGAGCTGATGAGCGTGGATGAGCTTGCCGTGCTGGATGGCGGCAAGTGCATCTTGCAGCTTCGCGGCGTCCGCCCGTTTCTGTCCAACAAATATGATCTCACCAAGCATCCCCTCTACCGCTACACAGCGGATTATGACAAGAAATACGCCTTTGACATAGAGCGTTTTCTGTCCCATCGCCTCAAGCTCAAGCCGGATGATGCAGTTGAGGTGTATCAGGCAGACCTTTCCGGTGAACCTGTCGCCTGACGGCGGCAGCCTGTTTTGACAACGACTCGATGAAACTTCGTGGAAGAAATGTACCCTCCAAAATCTAAAAACATATTTTTCGGAGGTACTATTTATGGCTTTCTTTAATTCTGCTGTTGGTGTTCTTCAGACCCTCGTTGTGGCGCTGGGCGCTGGCCTCGGCATTTGGGGTGCGATCAATCTGCTGGAGGGCTACGGCAACGACAACCGTGCGATGCGTTCCTGACTGAAAAGGTCAGGCACAGGTCGAAGGACGAATGAAGTCCAAAACCTTGGAGAACTGATATTTCGATGGATGAAATGAGGGGGTAACGCCCCGAAGCGTCCACACTAATACTCCGACTGGCATAGGTGCGCAACCGCCGATTGTCAGAAGCTCGGTGAAGTCGGCAGAGAGATGCCGTAGTTTTGGCTGCAAGGCTGAAATCGAAAGCTGTCCAGAGGTGGATAGCGCATCCTATATGCCGGGTGTCAGCCGCACATGGTTAGTATGTATGGAAATACTGACGAACTTCTGAATGTACAAGTCTAAACGTTGATACCATCGAAACGGTGGTACTCCTTATACGGAGGTATTCGTGGACAAGTAAAAATGGTTGTTATGAAAGTCCATGTGCCGTTACAGGCGGCACGATTCGTAAAGAATTGAATACAGGCTTAGAGGAAGAACCTAAATGCGGCCCATGATAGAAATATCGGAACGCAGGAAGCTGAAAACATTTAGCCTGTTGCAAGGCTGCGAGATGGTGGATGGGAATACCTTCGTGAGAAGGCAATAACCATTCTTTGTTTCAGTGAAAGTAGTGGCGTAGTACCTATGAAGCCGTGAAAAAGTAAACGGTGGAGGAAAGGCCACAAGTCGAATTTGGCAAAAGAAGCACGCACAAAGTGTCGCAAGCCCTGTATGACCAAATTCGATGGAACGCCGTGTGCGGTGAAAGCTGCACGCACGGTGTGGAGCCGGGGAAAAGCTGGAGATCATATCAAATGCTTACCTATGGCTATCTGGTGCTAAATCTCAGGGCATGAAGCAGCTGATGGCCGGGGGCGGGGTGGCCTTGATTGGCATTACCCTCGTGCCGCTGCTGTCCGGGCTGTTCGGCTAATCAGGCAGCTCGTTTGCTTCCCATAAATCCACGGAGGGTGCCGCTTTCTGGCGGCATCCTCCCGAAAGGAGGGCAACCCTATGGATTTCTTATGGGATAAGATCACGGAATGGCTGAAAGAAATGCTCATCGGCGGTATCGTGAGCAATCTGTCCGGGATGTTCGATGCAACCAATCAAAAGGTTGCCGAGATCTCCGGTCAGGTGGGCTTATCGCCGCAGGCATGGAACGGCAGCATTTTCAGCATGATACAAAACCTGTCGGAAACCGTGATCGTCCCCATCGCAGGCGCAATTCTCGCCTTTGTGATGACGCTGGAGCTGATCCAGCTCATTACCGACAAGAATAACCTCAACGACATGGACACATGGATATTCTTCAAGTGGGCGTTCAAGTCCGCTGCCGCTGTCCTGATTGTAACAAACACATGGACGATTGTGATGGGCGTGTTCGATGCCGCCCAAAGCGTCGTTGCCAGCGCCTCCGGGCTGATTATCGGCGACACCAGCATCAACATTTCAAGCGTCATGGTGGGCATTGAGGATCGGTTGATGGAGATGGAGCTGGGGCCGCTCTTCGGCCTATGGTTCCAGTCTCTGTTCGTGGGCATTACCATGTGGGCGCTGACCATCTGTATTTTCATTATCACATTCGGAAGAATGATTGAAATATATCTCGTCACCTCTGTTGCCCCCATTCCGATGGCGACCATGATGGGCAAGGAATGGGGCGGCATGGGACAGAACTACATCCGTTCCCTGCTGGCGCTGGGCTTCCAAGCGTTCTTGATTATCGTCTGCGTTGCCATCTACGCCGTTCTGGTGCAGAACATCGCGCTTGTGGATGACATCATCTACGCCATCTGGACTTGCATGGGCTACACGGTGCTGCTGTGCTTCTGCCTGTTCAAAACGAGCAGCCTTGCCAAGTCCGTGTTCAATGCACATTAACGGGGGTGATACTATGCTGACACTCACGCCCGTCGCGCTTGCAACAGCGAACGCTTTTGTTAATGCGCATCACCGGCACCACAAGGCAACTGCTGGGCATAAGTTTTCCATCGGCTGTGCCAAGGATGGAGAGCTTGTCGGTGTTGCAATCGTAGGCCGTCCTGTAAGCCGGTATCTGGATGATGGCTGGACATTGGAGGTCAATCGCCTTTGCACCACCGGTGAGAAGAACGCTTGCAGCATCCTTTATGCCGCATCCGCGCGGGCGGCAAAGGCAATGGGATACCGCAAGATCATCACCTATACGCTGGATAGCGAGAGCGGCAGCAGTCTCCGCGCCGCTGGTTGGAACTGCGCAGGCTTGGCAGGCGGCAAATGCTGGACAGGCAGCCGTAAGCCCGCCTCCGCTTTGTACCCGGCGCAGATGAAACTTCGATATGAAAAGCTCTTATAAAGGGGAATTTCTATGGCCTATGTCAACGTCCCAAAGGACTTAACCAAAGTAAAAACCAAGGTGCTGTTCAACCTCACGAAACGACAGCTCATTTGCTTCGGAAGCGGCGCGCTCATCGGCGTACCGCTTTTCTTCTTGCTCAAGGGCAGCATCGGCACCAGCCCTGCCGCCATGGTGATGATGGTGGTGATGATCCCGGCCATGCTGTTCGCCATGTATGAAAAGAACGGTCAGCCGTTGGAGGTCGTCATCCGCAACATCTACCGCGTGTGCTTCCAGAGGTCAAAGCAGCGCCCGTATAAGACCAACAATTTTTATGCCGTTCTGGAGCGGCAAAACCAGTTAGACCGGGAGGTGTATCAAATTGTCCGAAAAGAAAAAGCTGACCCGCGCCGAACGAAAACAGATCGAAATCGCCATCGCAAGAGCGAACCGAACGGATAAGAAAGAAAAATCGGCGCAGGACAGCATCCCGTATCAACGTATGTGGCCGGACGGTATTTGCCGTGTGACCGACACGCGCTACACCAAAACGATCCAGTATCAGGACATCAACTACCAGCTCTCGCAGAATGAGGACAAGACCGCCATCTTTGAAGCGTGGTGCGATTTTCTGAACTACTTTGACAGCTCCGTGCAATTCCAGCTTTCCTTTGTGAACCTCTCGGCTTCGCAGGAAACCTTTGCACGGAGCATTTCCATTCCGCCCTGCGGGGACGAGTTTGACGGCATCCGCGCCGAGTACGCCGGTATGCTGCAAAATCAGCTTGCCCGCGGCAACAACGGCCTCATTAAGACCAAGTATCTCACGTTCGGCGTTGAGGCCGACAACCTCCGCGCTGCCAAGCCCCGTTTGGAGCGCATCGAAACCGACCTTCTGAACAACTTCAAGCGGCTGGGCGTTGTGGCTGCGCCGCTGAACGGCTTTGAGCGCCTGCACGTCATGCACGACATTCTGCGGATGGACGAGCAGGAACCGTTCCGCTTTTCGTGGGACTGGCTGGCTCCCTCCGGACTGTCCACCAAGGACTTTATCGCGCCCAGCTCCTTTGAGTTCAAGACCGGCAGGCAGTTTCGTATGGGCAAAAAGCTGGGCGCGGTCAGCTTCGTGCAGATTCTGGCACCGGAGCTGAATGACCGGATGCTGGCGGACTTTCTGGATATGGAGAGCAGCGTCCTCGTCAATCTCCATGTGCAGTCTGTGGATCAGGTCAACGCCATCAAGACCGTCAAGCGCAAAATCACCGATCTCGACAAATCCAAAATTGAGGAACAGAAGAAAGCCGTCCGTGCAGGGTACGACATGGACATCATTCCAAGCGACCTTGCCACCTACGGTGCAGAGGCCAAAAAGCTGTTGCAGGATTTGCAGTCCCGCAATGAGCGAATGTTCCTGCTGACCTTCCTCATTCTCAACACAGCGGACACGCCCCGGCAGCTCGACAACAACATCTTCCAGACCTCCAGCATCGCGCAAAAGTATAACTGTGCGCTGACCCGGCTGGACTTTCAGCAGGAGGAAGGACTGATGAGCAGTCTCCCGCTGGGGTTGAATCAGATCGAGATTCAGCGGGGCTTGACCACCTCCAGCGTGGCGATTTTTGTGCCTTTCACCACGCAGGAGCTGTTTCAGAACGGTTCGGAGGCGCTGTACTACGGCATCAACGCCCTTTCCAACAACCTCATCATGGTAGACCGGAAGCTGCTGAAAAATCCCAACGGCCTGATTTTAGGCACTCCCGGCAGCGGCAAGTCATTTTCGGCAAAACGCGAGATCACCAATGCGTTTCTTATCTGCCCCAAGGATGACATCATCATCTGTGACCCGGAGGGCGAATATACACCGCTGGTGGAGCGTTTGCACGGTCAGGTCATTAAGCTGTCGCCCACCGGCAAGGGCTACGACGGTTCGCCCTGCTATATCAATCCGATGGACTTGAATCTGGATTACAGCGACGATGATAACCCGCTGAGCCTGAAATCCGACTTCATTCTGTCGCTGTGCGAGCTGATCGTCGGCGGCAAGGATGGGCTTGCCCCTGTGGAAAAGACCATCATCGACCGCTGCGTTCGCATCGTCTACCGGGACTACCTCAATGACCCGAAACCGGAGAATATGCCGCTGCTGGAGGACTTGTATAACGCCCTCCGTGCGCAGGATGAAAAGGAAGCGCAGTACATCGCCACCGCTTTGGAAATCTACGTCACCGGCTCTCTGAATGTGTTCAACCATCACACGAACGTGGATGTGAATAGCCGCATCGTCTGCTACGACATCAAGGAACTGGGCAAGCAGCTCAAAAAAATCGGGATGCTGGTGGTGCAGGATCAGGTCTGGAACCGTGTGACCATCAACCGCGCCGCCCATAAAACGACCCGCTACTATCTTGACGAGTTCCATCTTCTTTTGAAGGAGGAACAGACGGCTTCGTACAGTGTCGAAATCTGGAAACGCTATCGCAAATGGGGCGGCATCCCCACCGGGATCACGCAAAATGTCAAAGACCTGTTATCCAGCCGCGAGGTTGAGAACATTTTTGAGAACAGCGATTTCATCTATATGCTCAATCAGGCCGCTGGCGACCGGCAGATTCTCGCAAAGCAGCTCAACATTTCGCCGCATCAGCTTTCTTATGTGACCCACTCCGGCGAGGGCGAGGGGCTGCTGTTCTACGGCAACACGATCCTGCCCTTCATTGACCACTTCCCAAAGGACACCGAGCTGTACCGCGTCATGACCACCAAACCGCAAGAGGTGGCGTCGGCATGAAAAGAGAACCGCGTTTGCAGTTTTCCGACGCCGATCTTGCCGAGCCGAAGCTGGAAAAGCCCATCAAGCGGGTGAAAAAAGCGGAGGCCAAGGCGGATAAGGCGCAGGCGAAAATCCCCAAGAAAACCGTGGTCAAAAAGGAACGCGGCTTTGATCCTGCCACCGGCAAGGTCAAAACGCAGCTCCGGTTTGAGGAGGTGGACAAGAAAAAGCCGCCCTCAAAGCTGACCCATGCCGTGCAGGATGCCCCCGCCAGCTTTGTTCTCTCTCAGGTTCACCGGGAGGTGCGGCAGAGCGAGGATGACAATGTAGGCGTAGAGGCCGCGCACAAGGTAGAGCAAGCCGTGGAGAGCGGCGGGCGGCTGGTGCAGTCTGCCCACCGCGCCCATCAGCTCAAACCCTATCGCGCTGCCATCCGTGCAGAGAAAAAGCTGGAACAGGCCAATCTTGACGCGCTCCAGAAGAAAGCAGAGATCGACAGCCCCACCAGCAATCCCGTTTCCAAATGGCAGCAGAAGCAGGCAATTAAGAAGCAGTATGCCGCTGCCAAGCACAATCAGGCGGCGCAGACTACGGCAAAGGCGGCAGAAAATACCGCCAAGGCCGCGAAAAAAGCCGCTGAAAAGGCTGAGAAAGCGGGCAAATATGTGTGGGAACACCGGCGCGGCTTTGCCATTGCCGCCGCGATTCTGCTGATGCTGGCATTTCTGCTCAACGGCCTGTCCTCCTGCTCGGTGATAATGGATGGCGTCGGCTCCGGGATCGCGGCCAGTACCTATCCGTCGCAGGACGCCGATATGCTGGGCGCGGAAGCGCAGTATTGCGCGATGGAAGCAGAGCTTCAGCGCTACCTCGACACCTACGAAAGCACCCACGACTACGATGAGTACCACTTTGATCTGGACACCATCGAGCATGACCCCTATGTACTCATTTCCATGATTACGGCGCTGCATCAAGGGGAATGGACGCTGGATGAGGTGCAGGGTACGCTCCAAATGCTCTTTGACCGCCAGTACATTTTGACCGAGGATGTGGTGGTGGAAACCCGCTACCGCACAGAAACCGACACATGGACGGACGCGGACGGCAACACCCATACGGACACCTATCAGGTGCCGTATGACTACTACATCTGCACGGTCACGCTGGAAAACTTCAATCTCTCTCATGTTCCCGTTTACATTATGAGCGAAGAACAGCTCGGAATGTACGCCACCTATATGGCCACCCTCGGCAACCGTCCCGACCTGTTCCCCGGTTCAGGCTACATCGGCAAGTATGTGGAGGGCAGCTATACCGACTACGACATTCCCCCGGAGGCGCTGGACGATGAGGTATTTGCCGCCATCATCAAGGAAGCGGAAAAGTATCTCGGCTACCCCTACGTTTGGGGCGGCAGCAGTCCCTCCACCTCGTTTGACTGTTCGGGCTTCGTCAGTTGGGTCATCAATCATTCCGGTTGGGATGTGGGCAGACTGGGCGCGCAGGGACTTTGCAACATCTGTATGCCTGTATCCTCTGCTAACGTCAAGCCGGGCGATCTGGTGTTTTTCACCGGAACGTATGATACCCCCGGTGTCAGCCATGTGGGTATCTATGTTGGCAACAATATGATGATCCACTGCGGAGATCCGATCTCTTATGCGAACTTAAATTCAAGCTATTGGCAGTCCCATTTCTACCGCTATGGGCGCTTGCCGTAAAGGAGAGTGAACGATATGAACCCGAAAATCATGAAGCTCCGTGGGGAGCTGGAGAAGAACAAAGGCAAAATCTCTGATCTGCAAGGCCGCAACCGCGAGCTGGAAAAGCAGATTCGTGAGCTGGAGGACACCGACATCATCGGCATGGTGCGTGAGAACGGCATGACGATGGAGCAGTTTGCCGAGCTGTTCCGCCGTATGCAGGCCGCGCCTGCACCGGCCACTTTGGAAAAGGAGGCGTTGAACCATGACTAAGAACACACCGCGCATTTTTATCAGCCTGCTGCTGATGCTCCTGTGTATCGGGATTCTCCCCGTTTCCGCCTTTGCCAGCGGCGGCGACTATCCCGATGATACGCTGCCTGCCGCCGAAAGCAGCGCCGCAGACACGCAGGAAACAAAACAGATCGGCACGGTCACGACCAACGGCGGCAACTTGAATGTCCGCACCGGCGCGGGACGGGACAACACCGCGTTTACGCAGCTCCCCAACGGCACGGTGGTCGATGTGATTGGCAGGGACGGCGATTGGGTAAAAATCCTGCTGCCTGCCCGTGTGGGCTATGTGTACGGCAGCTATCTGACCGTCACCGACGCCGCCGACAGTACCGTGAGCATCGGCGGCATTACGCTTCCGCTTGATGAAAAAGAGCTGACCGACCTCTGGCAGCTCCTTGTTGGCAGCATGACGGGCGGCAGCGACGCGCTGACACCGGACGGCAATCTGACGCTGATCGACGATATTGGCTCCAGCACCAAGGCAGGAAAACAGTTCATTACGTTGGAAAGCAAGAACGGCAATACATTTTACCTGATTATTGACCGTGACGATGAGGGCGAAGAAACCGTCCACTTCTTGAATCAGGTGGATGAGGCCGACCTGATGGCGCTGACTGGCGAGGAAGAAACGCCCGCCACTTGCTCCTGCACCACAAAATGCGTGGCCGGTACGGTCAATACATCCTGCCCCGTCTGCGCGGTCAACATGACCGAGTGCGTGGGCAAGGAGGCAAAGCCCGAAGCCCCCACCGAGCCGACAGAACCCGCCGCCGAGGAACCGGAGAAAAAGAGCGGCGTGGGCGGCATCCTTGTCGTTCTGCTGATCGTCGCGCTGGGCGGCGGTGCCGCGTTCTACATTTTCAAGCAGAAAAAGGCCAAGCCGCAGACCAAAGGCAGCGCCGATCTGGACGATTATGACTACGGCGAGGACGAGGACGAATATGAGTTTGAGCCGTATGAGGACGAACCGGAACAGGATACTACGGAGGATACGGACGCATGAAATATTTCACCAACAATCCGCTGGAACGCCTGATGATGCAGAAGCCGAAAGCAGCGCGGGAGGACAGCCCTCCCGACGCTGCCAAGGAACACTTCTGCTACGGCTGCAAGCGCTTCGGACAGAGCTGCGTTCGCCCCTGCTACCGTGATGTAAAGAGAATGGAGGCTGCACCATGCGCCTTGTGATCGCCGAAAAACCCTCCGTGGCGCAGAGCATCGCCGCCGTGCTGGGTGCTAAATCACGGCATGACGGGTATCTGGAGGGCGGCGGGTACATCGTGTCGTGGTGTTTCGGGCATCTGGCAGAGCTGGCCGACGCCGCCGTTTACAATGCCGATGATGCCAAATGGACGCTGGCGGCGCTGCCCATCATTCCTACCTCGTTCCGCTTCATCGTCCGCTCTGAAAAGCAGAAGCAGTTTGACATTCTGCGGGAGCTGATGCGCCGGGAGGATGTGACCGAAGTGGTCAACGCCTGCGACGCTGGGCGCGAGGGTGAGCTGATCTTCCGCACGGTTTACTGCCTTGCGGGATGCTCCAAGCCGATTCTGCGGCTTTGGATTTCTTCAATGGAGGATGATGCCATCCGCAGCGGCTTCCAGCAGCTTAAGTCTGGGCGCGACTATGACGGCCTGCATCAATCTGCCCTGTGCCGCGCCAAGGCTGATTGGCTGGTTGGTATCAACGCCACGCGGTATTTCTCCCTGACGTATGGCCGCACATTGAACATCGGGCGCGTCATGTCGCCCACGCTGGCGCTGCTGGTACAGCGCGAGGCGGAGATCTCCGCATTTGTGGCAGAACCGTTCTACACCGCCCAGCTCGATTGCGGCTTTCCCGCCACGACAGGCCGAATGAAGGACAGAAAGGACGCCGACGCTATCGCCAACACCTGCAAGGGCAAGGCAGTAACCGTCAAAAGCGTGGAGCGCAAGGAAAAATCTGAGAAAGCGCCCGCACTCTATGACCTGACCTCCCTCCAGCGCGACGCCAACCGCGTTCTCGGCTACACCTCTCAGCAGACCCTCGACTATCTCCAAGCGCTCTATGAAAAGAAGCTCTGTACCTACCCGCGCACCGACAGCCGCTTCCTGACCGACGATATGGAGGGCAGCGTCCCCGGCCTTGTCGCCGCCGCTGCCGCTGTCTGCGGCATGGAGAAGCCGCTGACCATCTGCGCCAAGCAGGTATGCAGCAGTAAAAAAGTCACCGATCACCACGCCATTGTTCCCACCATCAGCGCGGAAAAGGTAGATATGGCCTCTCTGCCGCTGGGCGAACGCGAGGTGCTGAAGCTGGCGGCAAGGGGCTTGCTTCGTGCGGTGGATGAACCACATCGCTACGCAGAAACGGTCATTACGGTGGACTGTGCCGGTCAGAGCTTCACCGCCAAGGGCAAAACCGTCCTTGCTCCCGGCTGGAAGCGCTATGAGCAGGAGCAGGCAGAGGCAGCGCCCGCGCTGCCGGTGGTAACGGAGAATCAGACGCTTTCCGTATCTGCCGCATCGGTCAAGATCGGAAAAACCACGCCGCCCAAGCACTTCACCGAGGATACGCTGCTGGCTGCGATGGAGAACGCGGGCAAGGAGGATATGCCAGATGATGCCGAGCGCAAGGGCATCGGAACCCCGGCGACCCGTTCCGGTATCATTGAAAAGCTGGTGTCCTCCGGTTTTGTGGAGCGCAGGAAGTCCAAGAAGATCACAAATCTGCTGCCCACCTCTACCGGCACGGCGCTTATTACGGTTCTTCCCGAACAGCTCCAGTCACCGCAGCTCACCGCCGAATGGGAACACCGCCTGAAAGAGATCGAGCGCGGTGAAATCGCCACGGACAGCTTCATGGATGGGATCGCCGCCATGCTACATGAGCTGGTGCAGACCTACAAACCCATCCCCGGTACGGAAGTCCTGTTCCCCTCCGGGCGTGAGGTAGTCGGCAGGTGTCCCCGCTGCGGAGCCGAGGTGACGGAATCACCGAAAGGCTTTTTCTGTGAGAACCGTGCCTGTTCCTTTGTTCTCTGGAAAAACAGCCGCTTTTTCACAGCCAAGAAAAAGGTGCTGACAAAATCCCTTGCCGCTGCGCTTTTGAAAAATGGCCGCGTCCCGCTGAAAGGCTGCTACTCCGAAAAGACCGGGAAAACCTATGATGCCAGCGTTCTTCTGGAGGACGATGGGCAACGCACGGGCTATAAGCTGGTGTTCGACAATGGCTGATGCGCCGCGTATGGATCACAAGCAGCTCCGCCGCGCCAAGAAGCTCATTCGGAAGCTCTGCTGTAATTACGATCACGGCAACTGCCTCGCGCTGGATGATGGAGAGCCTTGCGTCTGCGTACAGGGTATTTCCTACTCGCTGCTGTGCAACTGGTTCCGAAACGCGGTACTTCCCGCCGACCATGAGCTGCTGGCCGACGTGATGCGGGAAAGGCCGGGGAAGCGCTGCGCCGTCTGCGGTAAGCCGGTCTATTCTTCCTCCAATCGCGCCAAATATTGCCCCGCCTGCGCCAAGCAGGAGCGCCGAAAGCAGGACGCCAAACGAAAGCGTGAACAATACTGGAACCTCCGCAAATAGAGGGCGTAAAAGCCCCGTGCCGCAAGGCTTTTTCCATGCGGAATCACAAGGGGCTGCGTCATTCTATCCGCAAGCTCAAAAACAACGTCTATCTGCGGAGAATTGCCCCTGTGCAGGATGTGTTTTCTTCTGCGCAGGGGCGCTATTTTTTCTGAAAGGAGATCATCATGGCTGAAAAACAAACCAACAAAGACAGGATGCGGGAGATCGTTGACAGCATCGAAAACGGCATCAAGGAGCTGTTCGAGAGCGATAAGTACCAGCAGTATCTCTCCACCATGAGCCGCTTTCACCGCTACTCGGTCAACAACACCATGCTCATCTATATGCAGCGCCCCGACGCCACCCATGTGGCGGGCTTCAACAAGTGGCGCGATCAGTTCGGCAGGAACGTCCTGAAAGGCGAAAAAGGCATTCGCATCATCGCTCCTACTCCCTATAAGAAAAAGGTCGAGGAAATCAAGACCGACCCCGAAACCAACGCGCCGATACTGGATGCAGACGGCAAGGCCATCATTGAGGAAAAGGAAATCCGTATTCCTATGTTCAAGGTGGTGTCCGTCTTTGATGTGTCACAGACTGCGGGAAAGCCCTTGCCCCAGCTTGCCGCCGATCTGAGCGGCAATGTGCAGCAGTATGAGGTTTTCATGGAGGCGCTGCGCCGTGCTTCTCCCGTTCCGATGGAGATAAAGCCCGTTGCGCGGGATACGGACGGCTTTTTCAGCATTAAGGCGCAGAGCATCACCATCCGCGCCGGTATGAGCGAGGTGCAGACGGTATGTGCCGCCGTCCATGAGATTGCACACGCCAAGCTCCACGACTACGAACACATGACGGAGCTTGCGGACGATGGTGAGACGATCCTTGTCCCCGGCGAAAAGAGCCGCAACACCGAGGAGGTCGAGGCCGAAAGCATCTCCTATGCGGTCTGCCAGTATTACGGCATTGAAACGGGAGAAAACAGCTTCGGCTATATCGCCACATGGTCAAAGGGCAAGGAGCTGAAAGAACTTCGCGCCAGTCTGGAAACCATCAACAAGACTGCCTCCGAGCTGATTACGGACATTGACCGGCACTTTGCGGAGATTTGCAAGGAGCGCGGCATTTCTGTGGAGAAATCCGAGCAAGCGGAAAGCCAATTAAAAGAGAACAGCAATATGTCTGCGGCTGACTTGGCAAAAAGCATTTCAGAGCTGTATCTCGATGCGAATGGCCTTGCCTTTCTCAGCGAATTTGCAAGTCAGGAAGATTGCCTCCAGCATTTCTACGAAGATCTGTTGACAGGAGCAGATGAGATAAAAGGCTTCCTGTCCGAAACACTTGAGCAGAGCGATGAATACGCGCACAGAGCGAATGAGCTGCTGTTGGAAGTTGAGGCATTTCAGAAAAGTCACACTTCCTTAAAGGAACTCGACGCTAATGAGCGTTGGTATGCGGTTGATGGTGGGAGCAAGCATCTTCGCATAACAGAAGATGGTGCAAAATATGCCTATGAACTTTACGACAAGGACACTCTACACCTTCTGGAAAGCGGAACAGTACATGACGATGATGTAAACTTTCTTTTGGCGGCTGCGATTCGTATCTGCGAAACACATGGCTATGATAAGACCGTGCCGTTTGAAGTTTTGTCAAACAAGTTTGCAGGGATTTTGTACTCACTCGAATTGTCATCGGACGACAATCAGGTTGTTCACGAGGAGGCCGGTTCTCGTGCCGCAGGCACACTTCCAACTTCGCCAGAGCTGGAACAGGCCACCCCGATGCCCGACCCCAAGCTGACGGTGGACGATATGCGCAGCTATGGGTATCTGGACGGCGATATGCTCCCGCTTTCCAAAGACCGGGCGCTGGAGCTGCTGGAGCATGACATCACGGTTTATATGCTCCATCCCGGCAACACCGAGGAAATGGTCTTTGAGGCCGAGGACATCATCAAGCACGACGGAATGTTCGGGATCACAAGACCGGATTGGGATGCGGTCAAAGGCCATATCCCGCCCCGCGATGTGGAGCAGCGCTTTTTGAACAGTCCCACCGATGCTATGGCGATCTACCAACTGTGCCGGGATGCGCCGGTCGAGCTGCGTTTTGCCAATCTCGGCAGTCTGGCCGCGCCGCCTGACCCTGCCAACTATGAAGCTGTCTATACCCGTGAGGTGTACCCGGACGATGATACCGGCAGAATCCTTGAAAACTTCTACTACATTTTCAACGATGAGCGCCCCGGCGATTTTGCGGGACATAGCCTCTCCGTCAGTGACATCGTTGCGCTGAAACAAGACGGCAAGGTATCCTATCACTACTGTGACAGCATGGGATTTCAGGAGCTGCCCGCCTTTCAGAAACCGGAGAATTATCTGAAAGCCGCCGAGATGTCGATGGAAGATGATTACGGCATGATCGACGGCATTATCAACAATGGCCCCAAACAGCCCACCGTCGCCGACCTTGAGGCACAGGTCAAGGCCGGTATGTCCATCTCCCTGATGGATTTGGCAGAGGCGGCACACCGGGAAAAGAAGAAATCTGTGCTGGAGCAGCTCAAAAACCAACCGGCCCAAGAACGTCCACACAAAACAGCGCCCAAAAAGAGCGCGGAAAAGGAGCTTTGATATGAACATCACCTTTGAAGAACGCCAGCTTATGAGCCTCTACAACACCGGTACCCGCACGGGCTTGATCGCGGCGCTGGAGGAAATGCGCGGCTACCTCGCTGCGGATGAAACGGAGCTGCGGGAGCTGACGGACAGCGCCATCGCAAAGCTGCGCAGGATGAGCGACGCAGAATATGACGCGCTCGACCTGTTCCCCGATTTTGAAAAGGAGGATATGGATGCCGAGTAAAGTACAGCTCTATGCGCAGATGGCAGACCGCACGGCGGAGCAGATCACGGGAAGCTACCAGAAGTGGACGGCATTTCTGACCACCGCCGCAAGGCTGTATAAGTACCCCTACAATGAACAGCTCATGATTTTCGCCCAGCGCCCGGAAGCCACGGCCTGCGCGGAATACGATCTTTGGAATAAGCAGATGCGCCGCTATGTGCGGCGAGGCAGCAAGGGCATCGCCCTTGTGGATACCAGCAGCGACCAACCCAAACTCCGATATGTATTCGATGTTTCCGATACCAGCGGCGGCGAGAACTCTCGCCGCCCTTATCTTTGGGAATACCGGCAGGAGCATCGTGAGGTGGTATCTGCGGCGCTGGAACAGCGCTTCGACGTTTCCGGTGAAAACGGACTTGCCGATCAGATGGAGCGTGTGGCGGCGCAGCTTGTAGATGAATACTGGCACGACAACTGGCGCGATATTGTCGGCATCGTTGACGGTTCCTTTTTGGAGGACTATGATGAGTTCAACATCGGAGCCGCTTTTCGGAACGCCGCCGTTGTCAGCACCACCTATGCGCTGCTGTCCCGCTGCGGGATGCAGCCGGGAGATTACTTCGAGCATGAGGATTTTCTGAATGTCTTTGATTTCAATACCCCGCAGACCGTCGCCGCTCTTGGAACGGCCATCAGCCAGTCCAGCGAGCTGGTGCTGCGGCAGATCGAAGTCACCATCAAGAATTATGAGCGCGAGAAAATCGCGGAAAGGAGCGAAAGCCATGAGCGAACTGACCTACACCCGCAGCGGGGATTATCTGATTCCCGACCTGAGCCTGACAGAGCAGCCGCAAGCCCCGCTGGGCAAGTACGGCAGGATGCGGAAGGATTACCTGAAGGAGCATCGTCCGGTGCTGTGGAACAGCCTGCTGCTGTCCGGGAAGCTGTACCCCCATCTGCGGGAGATCGACGAGGCGGCGAACAACCGGCTGGAACAGATGATGCCGGAGCTGATGAAGTCGGCGGGCGTGACGGAATCGCTGAAAGCCAGCGACCCGATGAAGTGGGTAGGGCTGATGAACACGCTGAAAGCGCAGGCCGAGGAAACGATCCTCACGGAACTGGTGTTCAGCTAAATATGTTCGATGCCCCTGCTGGGGCGCAGATGTCCTTCTTCCCCTCAGAGGCAGAACAAATTCAATCCATCGCAGAAGCGGAGAGTGTAACACACTCCGCTTTTTCTATGTTCATTTCTCAGGATGATATTGACCACATCCTGCGCGCGGGCGGTAATGCGGATGCAGCGCGGATGAAAATTGCTGCGGAATTCTCCAAGCAAAAACCTTTAGAGGATTGCGCGGCATTTCTGAAAGCTCTTTACTACGGCGGCAACGGCCTGATTACGGATAACGGCAGGCTTTCCGCATGGTACGGGGACGATGGTATCCATATTGCAACCGGAGATACCTCTCGCTATCTTCGTTCTGCCCAAGTGATAGGCTGGGCAGATGCGGCGGAGCGTATTGAGGAGCTTCTGGACGGCGGCGCATTTGCCACCAATCTTGAGGTCACGGAAGCCCCGCGCTATGAGCGGCTGGGTATTGCTGTGGATGTCTGGAACCTTTATCACGATTTCTCGGATGAAGCAAAGTCGCTGGGGTATCTGTCCTGCTTGGGTAATATCCATAGCACCAGCTTTCCAGAGGAAACGGAGCGTCTGACGGACGATCTGCTGAATCCGGCGTTCCGGGATAGGCTCCTGTCGGAATACAAGGTATTCATGGACGCTTACCGCGAAAACCGTGCGCTGCTGCGCTTCCATTACCACAAGTCGCAGGCACTTCTCACACGTTTGGAAGATTTGTCCCTTCCGCGAAAGGAATTCCGCTCCGATATGGAGGCTATTCCAGAAACCGGCAGGTTTATCACCGAAGATGAAATTGCGGCTTCTCTTGCAAACGGGAGCAGCTTTGAGGGTGGAAAGACCCGCATCTATGCGTTTTTCCAGACTTCGCACACTCCCAAGGAGAATGCCGATTTTCTGAAAAAGGAGTACGGCATCGGCGGGCATACCCATGCCGTATCCAGAGAAAGCGGCAGCTATGAAGATCACGGCAGCAAAGGCATTGTGCTGAAAAAGAACGGCTGTGCAGACATTCAGATGAATTGGAACAAGGTCGCTTCGCGCATCTCGGAGCTGGTTCGGTTGAATCGCTACCTTACGCCGGATGAGCAGGCAGCCTATGACAAGGAAATGGCGCAGGACGCCATGCGGAACGCGGTTTATAACGACTATAACGACGTAAAGGCGGCGCACCCCGATGAAATTGTGCTGTATCAGGTTGGGGACTTCTTCGAGCTGTATGGCGAGGATGCGCGGGCAGTTGCAGATGATCTCAGTCTTGAGCTGACGCGCCGCAATTTGGAGGGAGTAGGCCGTGTTACCATGTGCGGCTTCCCTGCAAAGGATTTGGAGAAATACGTTGAAAAGCTGCGGGAAAAGCATGATGTAACAATTTCGCGCATTGGCGATTCCGGCCATGAACACACGGCATATACGCTTCCGTCCATCGACCACGAGGCAGAACAGGCCATCAATGCTTATGAAGCAGAGTTCGGCGCGGACGGCACGAGGGTGTTCCGCGATCCTGCCGCCGACGCGCCGCAGCCCACGGTACGGGAGCTGTTTGACGGGTACAAGCTGACCGTTGGCAACGCGCTTTCCAAAGATACGGCTTTTGTCAATGCCTGCCGCAATTCAGACCGCCAGAACGCTTATCTGGAGGGTGCGGACGCTATCCGTCGTATTGTCACGGCATCTGATGATCTCCAGCTTGTCCGCCTGTACTTTGATATGCCCGCGTTCCATAACCGGCTGCATCAGGAGCTTTTGGAGGAACTGTATCCCACGCTGGCAGCGACGGTCGCACCCTCTCCCTATCAGATCACACAGGAGGACATTGACAACGCGCTTCTGGATTGGCTCAACAACCTAAAGGGCAAGCAGGAAGTCGCACTATATATGCAGGCGCATGGGCGAGAACGCAGCACCGCCGCATGGCTGGCTGCAAAATATGGCTGGGAAGATAGCAAAACTCCCATGTATATCCGTGTAGGAAACGCCGAGCCGGTGACGCTCACATAGGCGCAGGTACAGCGGCGGTTGGCACAGCTCATCCGCGAGAATAAATTTTACGATGAGAATGAGCGACTGCGGTTATTTTCACCTGACCGATACTCCATTCGTCTGCATCCCGGCGAGGGCGGAATTACCGGCATTTGGGATGAGGTGTTGGAACGGTTCTGCGGAGATGGGGAACAAACTCTCCGCTTTGCAGAACAGAATAACGCCATTGCTTACTTGGATGGCATCAAACGGGATATGGGAATTGAGCTATCCCCTCCGGCGTTTACAACACCGCTTGGCTATACCTATCATATTGGAGATCGCATTTCATCCATAGAGTTAGACCACATAGCAGCAGTCGGCGTTATCGCGCGTGTAGATGAAGATCACGTCTGGCACACGTTACCGAACGTACCCGGACAGGAACCTGTCAGCATCGACCGCAATTCCTTTGAACGCTACCTCGACACCAGATATTTCGAGGTTTCTGAACCGGAGCCGCAGCGCGTCATTGCGGCGCAGCACACAGAACAGCCAACCCCGGAGACGCCGCAAGCGGTTCAAAACCTTATGGGGCAGCGCGTGGAAATTGATGGTAAGCTCTATAATGTTGATTCCGCAGATGAAACTGTCGCGCATCTCAGCGTCGTTTCATCCTCCAGCGAGAGCAATCACGATCCGGAACACAGAACCGAACCGGTTTCTGCTGTCCTCACACGAATTGCAGATCAGGGTCGTGAGCTTGCGCCGAATATTTCGGCATATCAGGCGCTTCGTGCAGAGCATCCCGAAAAGCTCATCGGTGTCCGCGTCGGAGAACGGCTGCTTTTTTATGGCGCGGATGCAGAACGAGCCGCCAGCGCTTTGAATCGCCGCCTGCTGCAACGCGATATTCCCGGTATGGGCGAAACCGCTGTGACCGGCTATGATTTTGGACAATGGGCAAGCGGCGCAAAGCGGCTGCTGGAGCATGGACACAGCTTCGTGTTTGCACAGCCAAATGAAACCGACGGCTATGATGTTATCAACGAGGCCGATGCCAAGGAGTATATCCCCATTGGCATGGAGCTGGAGATTGACGGACGGAAGTTTGTCATTGACAGCGTGAATTTCGGCGCAGATGAAGTATCTCTGCGCGATGTGACTTTTCAAAACAGGCAGGGCTTTCCCATCCTCCGCGCTGAACACATTGCGTTTGTACGCTCGTTTGTTGAAGAACAGGAACAGGAGCAGCCGCAGCCCATCGCCAAACCCGTCGCGTTCTATCCCGCCGAGAAAACACACTTGCCCTACGACATAGAAATCAAAACGCTGCACATCCCGGAACCGGAGCATGACCCGCCCTCTGCGGAACCCGCCAAGCCTGAACCGCCTGCCATGAGCGAGGAAGAAGCTCTGATTCTGGAGCAGGAAGGACGCGCGGCGCTTTCGGAAATGGGCGAGTTTGTGCCTGATTCTGATGATGCCATCTCACAGGCCGAGATCGACGAGCCTCCCGCACACCGCCCTGCGGTATCTATCCCCGTTGACGGCGAGTGGCAGGGCTTTCCCAGCGTTGCCGCTGCGGAGCAGGCCGCTTACGCTGACTTCAAGGCGGCGAGCCACCGCGACGCGCAGAATTTCCACATCACCGATGATGCCCTCGGCGTCGGCGGCGCAAAAGCAAAGTTTCGGGCAAATATGGCGGCGATCCACCTCCTGCAAGAGCTGGAGTTTGAGGGCTTACAGGCCAGCCCGGAGCAGCAGGAAATCCTCTCCCGCTATGTGGGCTGGGGCGGTTTGGCTGATGCGTTCGATGAAAATAAACCAAACTGGTCGGACGAGTTTGCAGAGCTGTACGCCACACTTTCCCCGGAGGAATACGCTGCCGCCCGTGCGTCCACGCTGAACGCCCACTACACCAGCCCTACCGTCATCAAGGCGATCTATGAAGCGGTCGGCAATATGGGCTTCCAGACCGGTAACATTCTGGAGCCGTCTATGGGCGTTGGCAACTTTTTTGGCCTGCTGCCGGAGCAGATGCAGGGCAGCAAGCTCTACGGCGTGGAGCTGGACAGCATCACCGGACGTATTGCCAAGCAGCTTTATCCCAAGGCGGACATTACCATCGCGGGCTTTGAAACAACGGACAGAAAAGACTTTTACGACCTCGCCGTGGGCAACGTCCCGTTCGGACAATATCAGGTAGATGACCGGGCTTATAACAAGCTCGGTTTTTCCATTCACGACTACTTCTTTGCCAAAACCCTCGACCAAGTGCGTCCGGGCGGCGTGATTGCGTTTGTGACCTCCCGCTACACGATGGACAAGCAATCGCCCGAAGTCCGCAGGTACATCGCGCAGCGGGCGGAGCTGCTGGGTGCCATTCGTCTGCCCAACAATGCGTTCCGCGCCAATGCCGGTACGGATGTGGTTTCGGACATTCTCTTTCTCCAAAAGCGTGACCGTCCCATTGAGATCGAACCGGATTGGGTACACCTCGGCCAGAACGAGGATGGCTTTGCTATCAACCGCTATTTTGTTGACCACCCGGAGATGATTTTAGGCAGGCAGACCTCCGAAAGCACCCAATACGGCAAGCAGGATTTCACCGTTGTCCCCATTGAGGGGCTGGAGCTTGCAGATCAGCTCCATGATGCCGTGAAAAACATTCGCGGCACCTATCAGGAGGCGGAACTGCCAGAGCTGGGCGAGGGCGAACAGATCGACACGTCCATCCCCGCAGACCCCAATGTGAAAAACTACTCCTACACCGTGGTGGACGGCGAGGTGTACTACCGGGAAAACAGCCGCATGGTCAAACCGGAGCTGAACGCCACCGCCGCCGAGCGTGTCAAGGGCATGGTCGCGCTGCGGGATTGCGTGAATGAGCTGATTGCCCTGCAAATGGACGAGTACAGCGCAGAAAGCCGGATTCAGGAAGCGCAGACCGAGCTAAACCGCCTCTATGATGCGTTCTCCGCAAAACATGGCCTAATCAATGACCGTGCGAACCGTCTTGCGTTCTCTGACGATTCCTCTTACTACCTCCTGTGTTCACTGGAAGTGCTGGACGACGACGGAAAGCTGGAGCGCAAGGCGGATATGTTCCACAAGCGCACCATCAAGCAGCAGCGCAGCGTAGATTCTGTGGATACCGCCAGCGAAGCCCTTGCTGTCTGCATCGGAGAAAGAGCCTGCGTCGATCTCGACTTCATGGCCTCCCTCATGGGCGGCAGCGAGAAAATCCCGCAGATTGTTGAGGATTTGAAGGGCGTCATTTACAAGGAACCCAACAGTGGTCCGTTTGACTTGCAGGACGGCGGCGAGCATTGGGCAAAGGGCTGGCAGACGGCGGACGAATATCTCTCCGGCAACGTCCGGCAGAAGCTCCGTACCGCGCAGCGCGTGGCAGCGCGCGACCCATTCTTCGCTGGGAATGTGGACGCCCTGATTGCTGCCCAGCCGAAAGACCTTGAAGCCAGTGAGATTGAGGTGCGGCTGGGTGCGACATGGTTTGATAAGAAGTACATCGAGCAATTCATGTACGAAACCTTTGAAACGCCCCGCTATCTGCGCGGACAGATCGAGATCAGCTATGTCCCGTACACCGCAGAATGGCAGGTTTCCCGCAAGAGCATGGTGCGCTACAACGACGTGGCGGCATTCACCACCTACGGCACAGACCGCGCCAGCGCCTATCGGCTGCTGGAGGATGCACTGAACCTCCGCGACATTCGCATCTACGATACCATTGAGGATGCAGACGGACGGGAGCGCCGTGTCCTCAACGCCAAGGAAACCACCCTTGCCGCGCAGAAGCAGCAGCTTATCCGGGATGCGTTCAAGGACTGGATTTGGAAAGACCCGGAGCGGCGCGAAACGCTGGTACGGCAATACAACGAGGAAATGAACAGCACTCGTCCCCGCGAGTATGACGGCAGCCACATCGTTTTCTCTGGGATGAACCCGGAAATCACCCTCCGAGAGCATCAGAAAAACGCCATCGCCCATGTGCTGTACGGCGGGAATACGCTGCTGGCACACGAAGTTGGCGCGGGAAAAAGTGCGACACGTTCGTAACTGAAAAGGTTACGCACAAGTCAGCTAACAATAGAATCGGGAACTGGAAAGGAGTCCCTGAAAAGACTTGGAGAACTAATATTCCGATAGGTGGAATGATGGGGTAACGCCCTGAAACGCCTACCTTATAAACTGCGATATGCGGCAGTCCTCTGTAACAAGGATTGCGGTATAACGCTCGCTAAAGTCGGCGGAAATGTACCCAAACAGGTTATGCCGTGGAAAGCATCTCAGCGGTGGGATGTGTGCATGATACGCCGGAGGTCTAAAAACTGCCTATGGTCAGAATGTCACGATGACTGACGAAATCCCGAATGTACGGGTCTAAAAGGCGCAGGAGCAGAAATGTTCCTTTCCGATTACGGAAGTATGTGAGGATGAGTAAGAATTTTTACTATGAAAGTCCTTGCGGTGTTACAGGCACCGCCCAGCATACAGGCTCAGAGGGACACCTAAGGGCAGATATGTACAGATAGGAATATTGGAACGTGGAAAGGCTGGAACACGGAGCCAGTTACAGGCTATGAGGTGTTGGATTGGAAAGCGCATTGCGTATAACAATCCTTTATCCAGCTGAGAGAGATGGCACAGTACCGTTGAAGCCGTAGAAATACGGTGGAGGGATGGCCATTAGTCGTCAGCAATCAATAAATTGAAAACTATACAGACACAAAGGTTCGAGTATGACTAAGAAAAGCGAAATCCCCCATACAAGGAGGAAAGTACCTGACTTTGGCAAACAAGAAGAAACCCTTGAAGAAACAAAAAATCCGCAATTCCGAATACTACGATATGCAGCTCGCTCTTGACGAATTGTATGCCGCAAGTGTCAAGGGGCAACGGTTCTGCAATCTGGTGGAACTAATAAAACGCCCCGAAAACATCAAGCTGGCCTACAGAAATATCCGAAAGAACAGCGGCAGTCGAACGGCGGGTGTGGATAATAAGACAATAAGCGATTTGAACAAATGGAACGAAAATGCTCTGGTCGCCCATGTTCAGCGTAAGCTGGACTGGTATGTTCCTAATGCTGTCCGCAGAGTTGAGATACCAAAGGACAACGGTAAAACCCGCCCCCTTGGAATCCCTACGATTATGGACAGGCTCATTCAGCAATGTATTCTGCAAGTATTAGAACCTATCTGTGAAGCAAAATTCTTCAAGCGAAGCGATGGTTTCAGACCAAACCACAGTGCAGAAAATGCCATTGCCCAAGCGGAGAGAATGATACAGAACGTAGGTTGCCACTATGTCATTGATATAGATATCAAGTCTTTCTTTGACAATGTGAACCACGGAAAACTGCTGAAGCAGATGTGGACACTCGGAATTAGGGATAAAAAGCTGCTGTCTATCATTTCTGCCATGCTAAAGGCAGAAGTGGCTGGAATCGGTTTTCCCGAAAAGGGTACGCCACAGGGCGGTATCATTTCCCCACTGTTGTCAAACATCGTCCTGAATGAACTGGATTGGTGGATTGTCAGCCAGTGGGAAGAAATGCCTACCCAAAGGAACTATGTACACAGAATCTATGCGAATGGAACCCCTGATAAAAGCAGTACCATCCGAACCCTGCGCAACTACACGAATCTGAAAGAGTGCTATGTTGTCCGCTATGCAGATGATTTCAAAATCTTCTGTAAAAAGCGGTCAGATGCAGTCAAGCTGTTCGAGGCAACGAAACAATGGCTTTTGGAACGTCTGGGACTGGAAACCAGCCCGGAGAAATCGAAAATCGTAAATCTGAAACGCCATTACTCTGAATTTCTTGGCTTTAAGCTGAAAGTTCGAACAAAGGGAAAGAAGCCAGATGGACAGCCAAGGTATGTAGTAGAAGTGCATATCAAGGATAAAGCATTGCTGAAAATCCGGGAGAAAAGCAAGGAAATCATTGGGCAGATACGGCAGACCTATGACCCAGGAATGGAATATCGTCTGATACAGAAATACAACTCCTATGTCATGGGCGTTCATAACTATTACAGCATTGCAACCCATGTGAATATTGACTTTCACAAAATCGCTTTCGATGTCAAAAAGAGCCTTTACAACAGATTGAAGCACAGACTG
Organism: Lawsonibacter hominis; assembly: GCF_014287895.1. GTDB lineage: Bacteria > Bacillota > Clostridia > Oscillospirales > Oscillospiraceae > Lawsonibacter_A > Lawsonibacter_A hominis. Next base: position 30,634 of record NZ_JACOPP010000019.1, read on the forward strand.
CAAAAGAAAGGTCAAATCACAAACAGGTATATCAAGGAGAAATACGGCACAAGTCGGGAGGTGCGTTATCTGAATGGTCATGCCATCGTCCCGATTGCCTATGTTCAGCATAGAGTACCTATGGATAAGAAAAGTCGGGTAAACAAGTACACGCCAGAAGGACGGGTTGAGATTCATAAGAATCTTGCCGGTATCAATATGGCAGTACTCTATCATCTGATGAACAATCCATGCGGTAAGCAAAGTGTGGAATACAACGATAACCGCATTGCGCTCTATGTTGCACAGAAAGGAAAATGTGCCGTCTCCGGTGTGGAACTGGAAGCAAAGCAAGTGGACTGTCACCACAAAAAGCCATTGGTGCTTGGGGGCAATGATAGCTACCAAAACCTGATTATTGTCTCCGCTGTGGTTCACATTCTCATTCATTCCAGTAATGAGCGCACCATCCGAAAATATCTGAAAGTGCTAAACCTGGATAAAAAGCAGTTGGCAAAGCTCAATAAACTTCGTGTGATGGCAGAAATGCTGGAACTCGTTTTCTAAAGGGCAAATCTGTTTGATGTATAGATTGTCATAAAAAGTGCTGACGATGGAAAGCCGTGTGATGGGAAACTGTCACGCACGGTTTGGAGCGGGGGAAAATCTGGAGGAACGGATATGCAGCCTGCGGCTGCATATCCCGCCCAAAGGACTACCTATCGCTATCCTTTGAAATGGTAGCCTCTGCGATGGAATCTAAGAGGTTGGGACTGTGCCAGAAATCCATTTTTGTCGTGCCGAACCATCTGACGGAACAGTGGGCATCCGAGTTTCTGCGGCTCTACCCTTCGGCCAACATCCTTGTCACTACCAAGAAGGACTTTGAAACCCACAACCGCAAGAAATTCTGCGCCCGTATCGCCACCGGCGACTATGACGCCGTTATCATCGGCCACAGCCAGTTTGAGCGTATCCCCATCAGTCCGGAGCGGCAGGAACGGCTCCTTCACCAGCAGATTGAGGAAATCACCGATGGTATTCAGGATACCAAGCTCGCAGGCGGCAACAGCTTCACCATCAAGAGTTTGGAGCGCACGAAAAAGGGACTGGAGGCACGGCTGAAAAAGCTGCAAGCCAGCGACCGCAAGGATGATGTGATTTACTTTGAACAACTTGGCGTAGACCGGATGTTTGTGGACGAGTCGGACAATTATAAAAATCTTTTCCTCTATACGAAGATGCGCAATGTGGCAGGGCTTTCCACCACCGATGCGCAGAAATCCTCGGATATGTTCTCCAAGTGCCGCTACATGGATGAGCTGACCGGCGGGCGCGGCGTGGTATTTGCCACCGGCACCCCGGTTTCCAACTCCATGACGGAGCTTTACACCATCCAGCGCTATTTGCAGCATGACCGGCTGCGAGAGATGGGTATGGGCCACTTCGATTGCTGGGCAAGCCGCTTTGGTGAAACCACCACCGCGCTGGAGCTTGCCCCGGAGGGAACCGGCTACCGGGCAAGGACACGCTTTGCAAAGTTTTTCAACTTGCCCGAATTGATGAACCTGTTCAAAGAGGTCGCCGACATCAAAACGGCGGATCAGCTCCACTTACCCACGCCGGAGGTCGCGTACCACACCATCGCCACCAAACCCACGCAGATCCAGCAGGACATGGTGAAAGCCCTCTCGGAACGAGCGTCCAAGGTACATAGCGGTGCGGTCAGCCCGGATGTGGACAATATGCTCAAAATCACCTCGGACGGACGCAAGCTGGGGCTTGACCAGCGCATCATCAATCCTATGCTCCCCGACGAGGAAACCACCAAGGTCAATCAGTGCGTGGCGAACATTCTCCAATACTGGCGCGACGGCGAGGAGGAAAAACTGACACAGCTTGTGTTCTGCGACATTTCTACGCCAAAGGCCACGCCCTCGCAGCGGGCGGCAAAGGCTTCCCCCGGTACGCTGGACAGCCCGGAAATCCATGCGCTGGAGAGCGCGATTTCATTGGAGGAAAGCGCGGAAACGCCGTTCACGGTCTATGAGGATGTGCGCCAAAAGCTCATTGACGCCGGTATGCCCCCGGAACAGATCGCGTTCATCCACGATGCCAATACGGAGGTCAAAAAGCGGGAACTGTTCGCAAAGGTACGCAGCGGTCAGGTGCGCGTCCTGATTGGCAGCACGGCCAAGATGGGCGCGGGCACCAACGTGCAGGATCGTTTGGTCGCACTTCACGATTTGGATTGCCCGTGGCGTCCCCGTGATCTCACACAGCGAAAAGGCCGCATCGAGCGTCAGGGCAATCAGAACAAGCTCGTTCATGTCTGCCGCTATGTGACCGAGGGGACGTTTGACGCCTACCTCTGGCAAACGGTGGAGAATAAACAGAAATTCATCTCTCAGATCATGACCTCAAAATCTCCGGTTCGCTCCTGTGAGGACGTGGACGCTACGGCGCTGTCCTTTGCGGAGATCAAAGCGCTATGCGCCGGTGATCCCCGCATCAAAGAGCGCATGGATTTGGACATTGAGGTGTCCAAGCTCAAAATTATGAAAGCAGACCACAACAGCAAGCAATTCCGCTTGGAGGACAGTCTGCTGAAATACTTCCCGGAAAAGATAGAGGAACACAAGGGCTTTGTTCGTGGGCTGGAGGCGGATATGCAGACCCTCGCGGCGCATCCGCTCCCGGCAGAGGGCTTTGTCGGCATGGAGATTCGCGGCGACCGGCTCACTGATAAGGAAAACGCCGGTGCCGCGTTGCTGGATACCTGCAAGGAGGTCAAGGGCAAAGACCCGGTACAGATCGGCAGCTATCGCGGCTTTACCATGTCCGTTGCTTTTGATTCCATGTGGAAAACGTACACTCTGACGCTGAAAGGCCAGATGACCCATCGCGTTGAACTCGGTTCGGATGCCAGAGGCAACCTTGTCCGCATTGAGAACGCGCTGGATAAAATGCCGGAGCGTTTGCGCAGCGTTCAGGAGCAGCTTGAAAACCTCTATAACCAGCAGGCAGCGGCAAAGGCCGAGGTCGGTAAGCCGTTCCCGCAGGAGCAGGAGCTGGCCGCAAAAACTGCGCGGCTCATTGAGTTGGATATGGAGCTGAATCTGGACGGCAAGGGACAGCCGCAGCCTGAGCAGGCGATTGCAAAATCTGCGCGGCCTTCCGTTCTGGATAGGCTGAAAGCGTCGCCTGTTCATGGCGCACCGGAAAAGCCCCACAAAAAAGAAATGGAGGCACGATAATGAAAAATCTCCCCGTTTACAAGCACCCGGCAGCCTACGCCAGAGAGCATGACGAGCTTGCGGCCTACCGCGCTTCCAATCAAGCGAACACGGCCTGCAAGGAAGCGATTGAAGCCGCCATCCGTGACCACTACCGGGATAACCGGCTGGATGCAGCGGCGGTCGATCAGGTGGTGCAGCAGTTCGGCTATGACCGCACGTTCCATGTCCTTGCCATCACCGTCTGTCAAGCGGATTGGGACAGACGGTATTCACCCGACAACCGGGCATGGGCAAACGCCATGTCCATCCCCGCCAATCCCGACACATGGGGTACTGACCGCAACTGCTATCTGGCCGTCAACAGCCATCCCGGTCTGGTCGATCTGTTTCTCAGCCAGACCCGCAAAGCCTACGCGCAGGAGCGGCAGAAAACCTCTGTCCGGGATAAGCTGAAAAAGCCGCCTGAAACAACTTCGCCGAAAATTTCGGCGAAGTCCAAAGCCCCGGAGCGCTGAGCGATGGCAAAACGCAAGCGGGATATTCAGCTTAAATTCCGCGTCACGCCGCAGGAACGGGAAATGATCGAAACAAAGATGGCGCAGTTCGGCACCACCAACATGGCGGCGTATCTCCGCAAGATGGCGATTGACGGATATGTGGTGAAGCTCGACCTTCCGGAGCTGCGGGAGCTGGTGTCCCTGCTTCGGTATTCCAGCAACAACCTCAACCAGCTCACCCGCCGCGCCCACGAAACAGGCCGTATCTACGAAACCGATCTGGAGGACATTCAGCAAAGTCAGGAACGGATATGGACGGCGGCGGAGAAAATCGTTTCCTCGCTGGCGGCGCTGAAATAAGTCGCAGGGGCGGCGGAATAACCGCCGCCCCTGTCTATACAAAAGCAAAAGCTCCGACGCAAAACAGCATCGGAGCTTCTACGGTTCCAGATTATTTTCATCGAATAACGGCGAGGCAAAAAAGCTGCTCAGGTCGATCTCCAATCCCTGACAAAGCTCGTGGATGATCCGCAGCTTCATAGACGGGTATGCGCAGTTCACAAGATTACCGATGGTGGACTTCGGCACGCCGCTTTTCATATAAAGCTGATACTGCGTCATGCCCCGCTCCTGCATCAGCTCAACCAAACGCCTGCTGACGGCTTCATTCAACTGCAAGTACCACACCTCCCGTCCCTGTAACTGTACCAACATTATATTTCCCATCTGGAGAAAATTAGTTCAGGTAGCTGTACTAAAGCGAGATTCTGTGATATGGTTAGATGTCGGGCAAAAGGCGAAAACTATTCGTATGACTTTGCCGCATCCTTGCAAAACACCAATGAGCAAAGTATTCTAATATCAGAAAAAGATTTGACCGCTTGGAAAGGAGCTGCGGAACGTATGCTGACAAACGAAATTGTGCTGAAGGTATTTTCCGACTACCTCAACCGCGATACGGATTTTGAAGTTGTCCTAACCAGCAGAGGCTACACGGTCATGGGCTTTGACTGCTACCGGCAGGACTGGAACACCGTGGACTTTTGCCCTATGCCCGAAGATTTGTTGGATTCTCTGCTGGATGCCTATGAGAATTTCCGCATGATGGAGATTACGGGTGGAGATCGTGATCTGACCGAAAAGGAAGAAGCAAAGCTCGCCAAAGAGCGTGACGCGCTGACCGCACTTTGTGAAAAGGAGGCCGCAAAATGTTCATCCTGAAAATTCTCTTTGCGCCGTTGTCCCTTATCCTGTCCCTGTTCGTTTGGCTGTGCGCGGGGCTGCTGTCCTGTTCCGGCTTCGTGTTCAAGCTGGCAAGCGGACTGCTCTCCTTGCTGGCTTTCGCCGTGCTGATTACCTACTCCGCAAAGAACGGCATCATCCTCCTTGTGCTGGCGTTTCTGATCAGCCCGATGGGACTTCCGCTGCTGGCTGTGCAGGGACTTGGCAAGCTGCAAGACGTGAACACCGCCATGAAAAATTTCATCCATAGTTAAAAGCGCAAGCCGGGGCGAACGCCTCGGCTTGCTTTTCTAAAATCGTTGTTTACTTTCTTGCTAATATCGAATATAATATTAGCAAGAAGGAAGTGATAACATGACCGCCTATGAACGGCTTGACCTGCTTTTTCAGCAAAACAATGGGATCGTCAAAACCGCGCAGGTTTTGGAAATCGGTATTGCCAAGTCCACGTTTTACGCTTATGCCAAGCAGCGCGGCGTGGAGCAGGTAGCGCACGGCGTTTATGTTTCGCCCGACGCATGGACGGACGCCATGTACCTGCTGCACCTTCGCTGTGCGCAGGCCGTATTCTCCCATGAAAGCGCATTGTTTTTCCATGACCTGACCGACCGGGAGCCGAGTCCGTATTCCATCACCGTCAAGACCGGCTACAATCCTGCCAGCCTGCAAGCGGATGGCATCAAGGTCTACACCATCAAGAAGGAATTGCATGATGTGGGGATCGTCACGATGAACACGCCGTTCGGGAATCCCGTTCCCGTCTATGATATGGATCGCACCATCTGCGATCTGATCCGCAGCCGCAGTGGGATCGAGATGCAGACCTTTCAGGATGCACTCAAGCAATACGCAAAACGAAAAGACAAGGACTTACGGAAGCTGATGCGCTATGCACAGATGTTCCGTGTTGAAAAACTCCTTCGGCAGTATTTGGAGGTACTCTTATGATAAAGACTGCACGGCAGCTCAAAGACCTGATACGCAATCTCTCCAAGGACAAATCCGCAGATGCGCAAATCCTGATGCGCAATTACATGATGGAGCGCTTTCTGGAGCGCATTTCTCTTTCGGAATATCGGGACAAGTTCATCCTCAAAGGTGGGATGCTGGTGGCTGCAATGGTCGGCCTTGACGCCCGCTCCACGATGGACATTGACGCGACCGTAAAGGGTGCGACGGTCGGCATCGAGGAAGTGGAGAATATGATTGCCTCCATCACCTCCGTGCTGGTGGACGATGGCGTGACGTTCCGGGTGAAGTGCGTTTCCGAGATCATGGACGAGGCCGAGTATCCGGGCATCCGCGTCAGCATGGAAACGGAGTTTGACGGCGTAATAACGCCGCTCAAGATCGACATTTCCACCGGCGACGCCATCACGCCCCGCGAGGTGCGTTACAGCTTCAAGCTGATGCTAGAGGATCGCTCCATCGAAATTTGGGCATACAATCTTGAAACCGTTCTGGCCGAGAAGCTGGAAACCGTCGTGTCCCGCGCCACCACCAACACCCGCATGAGAGATTTCTATGATCTGCACATTCTGAGCCAGCTCCACGGCCAGAGCATCGTCCCAGCCGATCTCCGTGCGGCGCTCATTGCGACGGCCAGGAAACGCGGTACAGAGAAGTATCTTGCCGATGCGCCTGCGGCCTTTGATGAAGTTGAGGCCGACCCAAACATGGAAAAGCTGTGGCGGGCTTATCAGAAGAAGTTTTCCTATGCTGCCGACCTGTCGTGGCATACGGTCATGGAATCCATCCGCAGCCTTTATCGGCTGGCGCAGTAGCAAACATTCAGCAAATTGAAATCTTTGAAGATAAGGGGATGCTTTGATGGACTTAAAAGAGTTCTATTTTCAAAATATAAAGGAATCTGAATATCATCATCGCTTTCTGAATTCCGTAAAAAAAGTGAACTATACATACAACCTCTTCACAGGTGAAGAAGAAACTCAGGATTACCAATTCGAGATTTATGATGTCGAAGAAGCAATCACCAAATTCAAAGAGCTGTGCCAGCCTGATGTTAATTTTTCACCGGAAAACAAATGTTGGTTTTATCTAATAACATATTATCTGAATACACTTGGCTATGAGATAAAAGAATTTCCCAGAATATTAGCAAGACCACCTGCTGAACCGGCTGACTTCACATACGGAGAAATTAGGAACCGAATTATCGCGCTGGGTGGAGACGATAATGGAACCGTCCGCTATGCAACCAGAAGAGCCTTTGTTGCGGAGCTGACATTTATGCAAAAGTCTTGCAACATTGAGGTGAGCGATTCTATAAACCAAAAATTCATCGAAATCTCTACCAGACAGGCGTCTTTCAACTGTATGCATACAGACGAGAAAATTGCTGAGATTGCAAATCTTATTGAAAATATGTTGAAGCAAGATGGAAAATTTATTACGCCAGAATATGAAAAAGTGTGTTGTGGGTTCATTGACGATACGATAGTAAAAAACTACAGAAAGCAAATGCAGTGTTTCAGACATTGCACAGACGAAGCAATAGCAGAAAGGAAGACATATTCCGAAGAGCAAAAGACCTTCCTTGTTGACTATGGACTTACGATTGTGAAGGCCATTCATGAACTGATAAAATAAGCAGTATTAAAAATTTCATCTCACCTTTCATGTTGCACATCATACACTTCAAACGGTCTGCTACGGCAGGCCGTTTTACTTTTCAAGGAGGTGTCCATCATGGCAACCACGCGCCTGATGCCTCTGCACACCGGCAAAGGCCGCACAGTGGGACAGGCCATCAGCGCTATCATCGACTACACCGAAAATCCGCAAAAGACAGACGGCGGCAGGCTGATAACAAGCTGGCAGTGCGACAGCAGGATCGCCGATGCCGAGTTCCTTTTCGCCAAAAATCAATACACCCAAAAGACCGGCAGAGTGCGCGGCGAGGATGATGTGATCGCCTACCATCTGCGGCAATCCTTTGTTCCCGGAGAGATCACACCGGAGGACGCGAACCGTTTGGGCTGTGAGCTGGCCAAGCGCTTCACCAAGGGCAATCACGCCTACATCGTCTGCACCCATATTGACAAAGCCCATATTCACAATCATGTGATTTGGAACTCCACCGCGCTCAGCCAGACCCGAAAATTCCGAAACTTTTGGGGCAGCAGCCGCGCCGTGCGGCGGCTCAACGATACCATCTGCATCGAGAACGGCTGCTCCATCGTGGAGAATCCAAAGTGCCACGGCAAGAGCTACAACAAGTGGCTGGGTGACAAAAAGAAGCCCTCCCACCGGGAGCGAATCTGCGCAGCCATTGACGATGCACTGGCGCAAAAGCCCGACAGCTTTGAAGCGCTGCTGGAGCTGCTGCGGCAGGCCGGGTATGAGGTCAAGGGCAAGAAAGTCCCGTCCCTGTTGGGCGGCGAACAGAAAAAGTCCATTCGCATGGATACCCTCGGTGACGGTTATACTCCCGCAGATCTCCGCGCGGTGATTGCAGGTGAAAAGGCGCATACGCCGCGAAAGAACGCCGCCGCGCCGGTCAAACCGGAAAAGCGCAGCGGGAATCTGCTGGTGGACATTCAGGCAAAATTACGCGCTGGCAAGGGTGCCGGTTATACGCGTTGGGCGACGTTGTTCAATTTGAAGCAGATGGCACAGACGGTGGCCTATCTGCAAGACCATGAGCTTTTAGATTACGCCGTTCTCTCAGAGAAAGCGGCGGCAGCGTCCGCTCACTTCAACGAGCTTTCCGCAAGGATCAAATCTGCGGAAACACGCATGGCCGAGATTGCGGTGCTGCGGGAGCATATTGTCAATTACGCCAAGACCCACGATACCTACGTTGCCTATCGCAAGGCCGGGTACTCTAAGAAATTTCTTGCAGAGCATGAAAGCGAGATCACGATCCACAAGGCCGCAAAGAACTATTTTGATGGACTGGGCTTCAAGAAGCTGCCCACCATCAAGGCGCTGAATACCGAGTACGCCGAGCTGCTGGCGGAGAAGAAAGCGGCCTACGCCGACTACCGAAAAGCCCGTGAGGAAATGAAAGAGCTGCTGACGGCCAAGGCCAATATCGACCGTATTCTGGAGTTGGATAAGGAGCAGGAGGAAGCGAATGAACGACGGGAAAAAGAGGCAGAGCAGCGCTGAGCTGCCCGCCCATAAGCGATTTGCAAAATCGCGCAGCCGATGGATTTATCCATCGTTCCAGAACACAGTTTTTGTGTTCTGAGGGGATTGGGGCAACGCCCCAACAAGCATGAAACAGGCGGGTTCCGTGTAAACGGAATCCGCCTGTTTTCGCAAAGTGGGTACCGCTTTGCATTGCTTGCCAGTATTATCCCCGAATTCAAGATAATTTTGGAATAACCACCTTTCTCGCTATTCCGCATGATGGGGGCGGCAGGCGTCACCGAGGAACTGAAAGCCCGCAACCCCATGCGCTGGGCGGGGCTGATGAACACGCTGAAAGCGCAGGTGGAGGAAGTGCTGTTGCAGGAATTAGTTTATATCAGATTTTGGGCATAGATGAAGCCGGGATTTTGCAAGCCAGCAAGCAATCCCGGCTTTATCTTATATATTTTCCAGTTTTTTTGACCGCCGGTATTCCAATGGCGATAGGCCGAATTGTTTTTTGAAAACTGATGCAAATTTGCTTTGATTCATATAGCCGACCAACTCGGCTATTTCTGCAACGGACAATCTTGTAGAAGTCAGTAACTCTGCAGCTTTTTTCATTCGGACTTCCCGTAGATAGATGGAAATATTTTGACCAAAAACGCCACGAAAATAGTTTTTTAAGCTGGTTTCGCTGACAGAAAACTGAGCTGCCAATTCCCATGCAGGATGATGTTGCCGCAAATCGGAAGTGATAATTTTTTCAACACGTTTTGCTATATCTACCTGTGTTTCAGTAAAAAATGTGCAGGCTTGCGATGGGGGGATATTGTTAAGATTTTGCAGTAATGAAAATAGAGCCAGAACATAGATCTTCATTTGAGAAATCGAAAACGGAGGCGCAATATCAAAAAGCTCCCAGAGCTTAATCAATATTTCTTCAACTTCAGGAGTAACTGCTGAGATATAAGTGTTATCGTTTGGGCAAAAAAGTTCAATGATTTTAGGGATGTCTATGCCAAACTCTTTTTGCATCCATGTACTCTCTGTTGCCAGTGTATTAGTATCAACAAAAAGCTCCATTCCCTCATAGATACGGCGAGGATAGACATATTGCTTTTGGGCAAAACACTCCGTGAGAGAAATATCTCCATCTTTCACATATACAAAGTTTCCGTTATTCAAGATAATCTCGCAACGACCAGTCACGCAATAGTTTAGGAGCAAAGGCCCTTTTTTAATGAAACTATCTTCACCCAAATTTGGAGCTGCCCATGTCGGAGAATTTATAAAAATATACGCAATAGTAAGTCCGGGGAAAAGTTGAAAAAACGTCATAGACCCTTTTCCCTCCTTAGTTTTCATAAGTAGTTCTGCGTTGAACTCGCTACGTTTTATTGAAACGCCGGGAATTTCAATACATTTTCTAAAAATATCATCAATCTTCATTTTTAACTCCTGTCGATTTGTCTGGCTCATTGCCCTTGATTTTAATCATATTATAGAATTGTAAGCGAAGTCAGTCAATAAAAAAACTCGTTGCTGTTTGGAGCTAAAAAGATGATTGGTTGTAGAGAGCTACTGCTAACTATGGTATCTTATAGAGGGGTTAGAAGACGCTAACCAGCAAATGAATGGAGGTATTCGTTATGAGTAACAAGTTACAAGCAAAAGACCTGATTAACCTCGGCCTGTTCACCGTTCTCTACTTTGTGATTGGCTGCTGTGTCGCCATTCCCATCGGCTTTGTACCTATCTTTTTGCCGATCCTCGGAGCATTGTGGTCTTTGATTACCGGCATCCCGTTCATGCTGTTCCTGACCAGAGTTAAAAAATTCGGCATGGTTACAATTATGGGAATTTTAAGCGGCCTGCTGATGGGGCTGACTGGCATGGGATTTTGGGGCGTACCGATGGGCGCGATTTTTGGTCTGCTGGGAGATTTGATCTTGAAATCCGGCGGTTATAAAAGCGCCAAGAAGATCCTGATTGGGTATGCGGTGTTCAGCCTTTGGATGGTTGGTACATATATCCCCATGTATTTCATGGTTGAGGATTCCTGGGCCAGTTTTGCGGCCAGCTTTGGTAAGGAATACGCTGACAGGGTAATGGCTGTTATGCCTATGTGGAGCATTATTCTGGTAATCGCCGGAATCTTCATTTTTGCGATCCTGGGCGGACTTTTAGGTAAGGCGCTTCTGAAAAAGCATTTTGCTAAAGCGGGCATTGTGTGATGAACGGGCTATCATTTTCAGCAACAACCGAAAAAAGAAAAGGAATCCTGCTTGATCCCCGGACAAAGCTCATTCTGCTGCTGACGATTACAACACTGATGTTCAGTACCAGTAACGAAGGAATTATGAACATCGTCAAGCCGTGTCTAAGCCTTGTCCCCTTTGCTCTGATTTTGTCGGAACGCCGTTTCAAAACAGCAGGAAAATATCTGGTGCTATATGCGGTTTGCTTTATACTGGAACGGATTGCCCTTACGAGTTTGAGTGGATTACTCTCGTTCATCGTGCTGGCAGTGACATCTATCATGACGCGGTTTGCGCCCGGCATTATGACAGGTGCCTATCTGATCTCATCCACTTCGATCAGTGAGTTTATCGGCGCAATGGAGCGTATGCACATCACGGAAAAAATCGTGATTCCAATGTCTGTCATTTTTCGCTTTTTCCCAACCATCAGCGAAGAATATCAGGCCATCCGGGATGCAATGAAAATGCGGGGCATACGATTCGGCGGGAAAAATCCTTTCCTGATGTTGGAATATCGCCTTGTTCCTTTGATGGTGTCCGTTGTGAAGATTGGTGATGAACTTTCTGCTGCTGCGTTGACACGGGGGCTTGGAGCCCCCGTTAAACGTACAAACGTGTGCCAGATCGGTTTCCATGTTCAAGATTTGATTGCGATTCTGTTTTGCGTTATCTGTTTTGCCTTGTTTTTGTTTCAGCAGCAGATTTCTTTTTGACGGGAGGGGGTGAACCTATGATACGGATTGACCATGTGACTTTCTCTTATGGAGAAGAAAACGAGAACGCTGGTGGAGTCCATGATATAAATCTGACCGTAGAGGACGGTCAATGCGTCGTACTTTGCGGCGAAAGCGGCAGTGGAAAAACGACAATTACCAGGCTGATCAACGGTCTGATTCCCCATTACTATGAAGGAAAAATGAATGGAGAAGTGTGGGTAAATGGGGCAAAGGTTTCGGAACAGCCTCTTTATGATACCGCGAAAACGGTTGGCAGCGTGTTTCAAAACCCCCGCTCACAATTTTTCAATGTGGACACAACCAGCGAAATCACATTCGGGTGTGAAAATCTCGGCCAGCCGGAGCAAAGTATTCGGGAACGATTAGATAAGACCATCCGGGATTTACGTCTGGAGAAATTGATGGGACGCAATATCTTTCATCTCTCCGGCGGGGAAAAGCAAAAAATTGCCTGTGCCGGGGTATCCATCATGGAGCCGGATGTGCTGGTTATGGATGAGCCGTCATCCAACCTGGATGCTTCCTCTATCCTGGATCTGAGAGCAATACTTGCGTTTTGGAAGTCGCAGGGGAAAACAATTATAGTGTCAGAGCATCGGCTCTACTATCTGCGCGGTCTTGCGGATCGTTTTATCTATATTACCGGCGGAAAGGTGGAAAAAGATTACTCCGCAGCGGAGTTTGAGAGCCTGACGGAGCAACAGAGAGCCAAGTTGGGGCTGCGTACCTTTATTCTTGAAGATTTGTTGCCGCCGAAAGCATTGCCCAAGGCCGGTCAGCAAATGGAACTTCGCAATTTCTGCTTTGCCTACAAAAACGAACCGGAAACGCTGCACATCCGGGAAAGTAAAATCCCCGCAAATCGTATTGTCGGGATCATCGGGAATAATGGAGCTGGAAAGTCCACCTTCTCCCGGTGTTTCTGCGGCCTTGAAAAGCGTTGCGGTGAGGTGATCTGGAACGGCAGAACTTATCGGCCTAAAGACAGACTAAATACCTGCTACATGGTGATGCAGGAAGTCAATCACCAGCTTTTCACGGAAACTGTGCTGGATGAAGTCCTGATCAGTATGGAGGAGGAAAATCAGGAGTGGGCTGAGGAAATCCTTGCCGAGTTAGATTTAATCGGCTTCAAAGACAGACACCCTATGTCCCTTTCCGGCGGCCAAAAGCAGCGGGTAGCAATTGCCTCGGCAATCGCATCCCAGCGTTCTATCTTATTTTTTGACGAACCGACCAGCGGTCTTGATTACAAACACATGAAAGAGGTTGCCAATGTCTTGAAACAAGTCAGGGATGCAGGCATTACCTTGTATGTCATTACCCATGATCTTGAGCTGCTTTTAGATTGTTGTACGGATATTGTCCATTTTGAGGACGGTTCCATCATCGACAAATTTCAAATGGATGAGGCCGGTCTTGAAAAAATCCGAAACTATTTTATAAAGGGGGTGCCTACAAAATGAAGGAAGAAAAGAAAGAGTCGCCCATAGGCGTCTTATGGGGATGGGGCAAGCCCTATCACGGGAAATTCATCGGCAGTATTATCCTTGCGGTATTAGGCGTGGCCTGCCAGATGGTGCCCTATTTCTGCGTGGCGCATATTGTCACACTGATGCTGTCGGGAGAGCAGGATTTTTCCAGTTATATGACGGCCTGTATCGTTGCATTGTGCGGTTATTTGGGAAAGGTTGTTTTCGTCAATCTTTCAACAGTCATTTCCCACACGGCGACCTATTACACGCTGCGCGATCTGCGAGAGAATATCACCGCAAAGCTGGCCCGCGTCCCGATGGGGACGATTTTAGATACTCCGTCCGGCCAGTACAAAACAACGATTGTTGACCGGGTGGAGGGAATGGAGCCGACCTTTGCACACCTGATCCCGGAAATGACCGCAAATGTGCTGGTTCCCATTGTGATTGTCGTGTACCTGCTTATTCTGGACTGGCGTATGGCGCTTTTGTCCCTTGTCACTCTCGTGGTGGGCCTTGTGGTTATGTCCGCCGGTATGAAAAACTATCCCGTCAAGTGGGAGGGTGCTGTCAAGGCAGGCAAGCAGATGACAGACGCCATCGTGGAATATATCGGAGGCATTGAGGTGGTGAAAGCGTTCAGCCAATCCGCCGGTTCCTACAAAAAATATTCTGACGCGGTGAATTACAACGCCAACTACTATGTGGACTGGATGCGGGAAAATCAGAAAACCATGAGCGCCTATAACGCCATCCTGCCCTCGGTGCTGATCTGCGTACTGCCCTGCGGCTTTTCGTTCTGGCTCTCCGGAAGCCTGGAACTTTCCACCTTCCTGTCCATTGTGATTTTCTCTCTGGGCCTTGTTGGGCCGATTATTGCGGCCTTTACCTTTACGGACGATTTGGCTGTACTGGGGACAAATGTGGAAGAAATCAGCCAGCTTCTGAACGCCGAAGAACTGAACCATAAAGAAACGCCGATCAAGCTGGAAGATACCGGCATTTCTCTTAGGTCTGTGTCGTTTTCCTATGACGGGACAACAGAGGTTTTGCATGATGTGAATCTCGCCATCCACCCCGGAACCATGACCGCCCTTGTAGGGCCGTCCGGCTCCGGCAAGTCTACGGTGGCGAAGCTGATTGCCGGGTATTGGGATGTTACATCCGGCAGCACTACCCTCGGCGGCCATGAGCTGAAGGATATGCCGCTGTCTGAAATTGCAGACCAGATTTCCTATGTATCTCAGGACAACTACCTGTTTAACCGCAGTATCCGGGAGAATATCCGCATGGGAAGACCCAGTGCCACGGACGCAGAGGTGGAGCAGGCAGCCAAACAAAGCGGCTGCGACGCCTTTATCCGCAAGCTGGATAATGGCTATGATACGGTTGTCGGCAGCGCCGGTTCCCATCTTTCCGGCGGTGAACGCCAGCGGATTGCCATCGCCCGCGCCATGCTGAAAAATGCACCGGTTGTCATTTTGGACGAGGCAACTGCCTATATCGACCCAGAGAATGAGGCGCTGGTGCAGAAAGCCATTTCCACTTTAACTGTCGGCAAGACCCTGATTGTGATCGCACACCGGCTGTCTACCATTGTTGGCGCAGATAACATCGTTGTGGTGAAGGATGGAACCATCCACGCACAGGGCACGCATGAGAAGCTGCTGGAAACCTGCCCCCTCTACCGGGATATGTGGCAGGCGCACATCGGCGCGAAAGACCAGATGTAAGGGGGTGTTGTCAGATGTATGGAACATTGAAAAAAATCTTTGCTTTTGCAGGCAGCAAAAAGGGGCTTCTAAAAAAATCCCTGTTATTCTCATTCCTGTCCGGGCTGTTTTCAGCCATGCAGTTTGCCGCCCTCTTTGTAGTGATCGGCGCGTTAGTATCTGACAACCGGGACGGAAAGTTTATCTGCATTTCGCTGGGAATTATGGCCGTTTCCCTCATTGGGCGTATCATCATGACCTATTTCTCCACGATGGAGCAGACAGAAACCGGCTATTGCATGGTGGCGGAAAAGCGTATCCACATCGGAGATCGGCTGCGCTACATCCCGATGGGCTACTTCAACAAGAATAGTATCGGGAATATTACCGCCATTGTCACAACAACTTTGGGTGATGTAGAGAACTCAGCAGCCCGTGTCCTGGTGTCAGTGCTGGGCGGTTTTTTCAACTCGGTTGCCCTCGTCATTGTCCTGTTGGTATTTGACTGGCGGATCGGTCTTGTGGCCGCTGCCGGTGTCCTGATTTACCTTGCGGCGGCGGAACTGGCGCTTCGCAAATCTGCCGCGCTCAGCGGGGTACGCCAGCACACACAGGAGTCCCTTGTGGAGTCTGTGTTGGAGTACATTCAGGGGATGGGGATTGTCAAAGCATTTGGATTGGAACGGGACAGCACGCAGTCTATCGGCAGTGCAATTAAGGCGAGCTGCCGGGATAACCTGAAATTGACAAAGGCCAGCGTTCCCTATGACGCTATCAAACAGGCTGTTGTCCGAGTGTTCAGCGTCCTGTTGCTTTTGGCCTCGGTCTGGTTCTGGCTGGACGGCTCCCTGCCGCTGGCCTATGGCCTGATTTTGGTAATTGCTTCTTTCATGGTGTTCAACGATTTGGAGAACGCCGGGAATATGGCCTCTTTGCTGCAAATGCTGGCGGCCTCGATGGATACGGCAAACTCCATTGATGACACGCCGGTAATGGACGAGAAAGGCGCTGATATTACGCCGAAGTCCAGCGAGATCGTGTTTAACAAGGTGGATTTTTCCTACGCAGACCGTAAGATATTAGATCAGGTCAGCTTTACCATTCCCGAAAAAACGACTACGGCCATTGTCGGCCCTTCCGGGGCAGGAAAGACAACGATGTGCAACCTGATTGCCCGTTTTTGGGATGTGAATGCCGGGAAGATTACCATAGGCGGTACGGATGTACGAGATTTCAAGCTGGACAGCCTGATGAAGAATATCTCGATGGTGTTCCAGAGCGTGTACCTATTTGCAGATACGATTGAGAACAATATCAAGTTTGGCTGCCCGGATGCTACCCATGAACAAGTGGTTGAAGCGGCGAAAAAGGCTTGCTGCCATAACTTTATTTCTGCCCTGCCGGATGGCTATGACACCGTGATTGGCGAGGGAGGCGGTACTTTGTCCGGCGGCGAGAAACAGCGGATTTCCATCGCCCGCGCCATGCTGAAGGACGCACCTATCATCATTTTGGACGAGGCAACAAGCAGCGTTGACCCGGAGAATGAGGATGAATTGCAGCGGGCTATCGAGGCATTGACCCATGACAAGACTATCATCATGATTGCCCACCGTCTGAAAACCGTCCGCAACGCCGATCAGATCCTTGTACTGGACAACGCTCATATCGTCCAGCGCGGCACTCATGCGGAGCTAATCCAGCAAAAGGGCCTGTATGCCGATTTTGTATCGGCCAGACAGGAGGCCATCGGCTGGAAGCTGGCTCAGTAAAGGAGGTTCAGATGAAACTTCATGCGTCCGGGGAGGACTACCTGGAAACCATCCTTGTTCTCCAAAAGAAACGCGGTATGGTGCGCTCCGTAGATGTGGCCCGGCACATGGAGGTGTCAAAGCCCAGCGTGTGCCATGCAGTGGCTACCTTGCGGGACGGCGGCTTTCTTATGATGGACGAAGATCACTTTCTCCATTTGACCGATGTGGGCCGCGAGGTGGCTGAAAGAATCTATGAACGCCACCGTTTCTTTACCGAGCAGCTTATCGCCGCAGGCGTTGATCCCAAAACTGCGGAGGCCGACGCCTGCCGGATTGAACACACTATCAGTCAGGACAGCTTTGAAAAAATCCGGCGTGCACACGAACAGGAGAGGTAAAACTTAAATTCTACCGTCGCTTCACACTAGTAGCCAAAAGGTAGTCGGCGGTAAAGTTTATATCCCCATACCTGCCGGTCATTCGAGAGTAAGAGCGGCCATCCGTGCAGGATGACCGCTTTTACTGTATCCAGAGAATTCCGACTACGCGGGGCAGTGTTTATTTATCGTCTCTCAAATTCTCTGCGCTTTGGCACAATGCAATATACCGCTCCGCTTCTGCATCACTCTTTCCGGCAAAGAAATCTGCCACAACTTTTGGAATTTCACGCGGGTTTTCGTCGTGAAACACCACGGCGTCAAGGCTGATTCTCATCTCCTTGGAAATGAGAGCCACGGTTTCAAACTTCGGATTGCTTTTGCAGTTTTCAATCTCAATAATCGTGCGCGTACACATGTTCAGTTTTTCAGCCAGTCCACGCTGTGTTATCTTCTGCTGGATTCGCTTCTCCCGAAGTTTGAGGGCAAAAAGGTCAAGAAAGTTCATTGGAAATCACCTCTACTATATTGTAGAGTGAGCTTCGCTTCACTTAAATCTACATGTAACTCATATTGGATGAGCTATAAATCACATTCAAAGAACTGAAGATTATTTTATGAGAACACGGATGAACAGGAGATGGCGCTAAGACCGCTCGCGGCCATGTAAAAAAGCATAAGTACAGAGTAGCCACCCACGCAAAAAAGCGCGCGGCGATCCCGCAGACGAGCTGCACTCACAGAAGTGAGTTGCAGCTCTCTTTTTATGCAGTATGGTTCATCCGTGATTTAGCTCCTCCGGGGGCAGCAGTATTCCCTTGCGCTTTCGCGCACAATCAAGGCGCTCGTGCGGGCAATGATGTCCGTGCGAGCGCCTTTTTTCGTTTTTCTGTCGGCTGTCGTTCTCCGCCGGTGTTGGCTTGGCTCACCAACCACCCAACACCGAAACGGAGGAACAAAATGTTTAATAGAAAAAGCATCTATGCGCTGAATAAGAAAGACTCCGATGCCATCGTTTATATGGATGCCAATGAAGTCATCATCCGCCTGACCCGCGAGGACTTTGCCAGCGAGGAAGAGTTTCTGAAATGGAAATCTTGGTCGGATGGAAACTACCACACTGAGGACAATCAGGATGTGGTAGAGGGGAAACACAATACGTCCATTGATGACCTGTCCGAAGCCGCACTTTCCATTCCTGCCATTGATGTGGTTATGGAGCGCCAGCACGAAAAATCTGAGCGGTGCAGAATGGCTTCCACGATGGTTTCTCAGATCAGGGACAAGCTGACGGAAACACAGTTCCGCAGACTTTGGATGTACTACGTTGGCGGAATGACCGTTGATGAAATTGGGCGGATTGAGGGCATCAGACACCAGAACATTTCCAAAAGCATTGGCTCCGCAATGAAGAAAATCAAAAAATTTTTCCCGTAAGCTCAAAAACAGGGTGCAAAAATGCCCTAAAAAAGATGATAGGTGAAGGGACATTCTCCACGAAGCCTTTCGTTGAACGTTGAAAACTGAATAGACCATGATGCAGGCACAAAACCCGCGTGATAGCGGCATAAGGTGCGCCGCCACGACGATGGCTTCAAGGAGGTGATTCCGGAAAAGCCATCCGAGCGATCTACGCAGCCTTAGACCCGATTCGGCAAATCGGGCGCGATGACAGCGCGGCGGATAATGAAACTTGCTCACGCCCTCCCACAGACTTGAGGGGGAACCCTGCGGTATGCGCCAGCCCTTTGGTGCAGCGGTATCGTGGAGTTATGACAGCCCTGCCAAGGGCGGCCTGCATCATGCCCACTATCCGGGGCGCGTGGCAAATAGGATGGATCTTCTCAAATGGACAAGCAGAGCGGCTGCGCCGGTATTCGCCATTATGTTATGTGGCTCAAATTCTACCCGCGCAGCCGCCTCTCAAAGTCAGATACCATGCGCTGACGGGAAAGCCCGTCAGCGCATTCATGTGACCTTGAGGAAACCCACCAAACCGAGAAAGGAGATCGCCATGATGCAGCCAACGCCAAACGAAACCCGAACCCACACGGATGAACTGGTGGACATCCGGGAAGTATCCGTAGACAAAAATCTTCCCAAGGAAGAACGCATTGCCGCCTTTATCCGCCAGATCAAAAATCCTTACCGCTTCCGCTGCGGCGATTTCGTGGTAAACGCCTGCTTCGCCGGGAACGGCGTTACGTTGGAGGAATGTCTGCAAGGCATTTTGCGCTGAGCGACATCCTCGCTTTTTTCCGCAGAGAGTGCTATGATCGGTGTGGAAAAGGATGAAAACCAAATAGCCAGATAACCACTCTTTTCATGCGGGAGCAGTCCGGGAGAAAGGAGTGCTTTTTCATGCCTAAATACAAAGCTACCGCTTACATCCGCCTGTCCTACACCGACGATCATTCCAGCGAAAGCGACAGCGTTTCCAATCAGCGCAAGCTCATTGAGAACTTTGTGGAGCGCAACCCGGATATTGAGGTCGTTTCCGAAAAGATCGACGATGGTTATAGCGGCATCATCTTTGACCGTCCCGCATTCAAGGAAATGATGCAGGATGTCACCGATGGCAACATCAACTGCGTCATTGTAAAAGACCTCTCCCGGCTGGGGCGCGAGTACATTGAAACCGGCCGCTATCTGCGCCGGGTATTTCCGGCCTATGGGGTGCGCTTCATTGCCATCACCGACAGCATCGACACCGCCCACGACAGCGGCGATGATCTGACCGTATCGGTCAAGAACATTATGAACGAAGCCTATTGCCGGGACATTTCCATCAAGACCCGTTCTTCTCTGGACGTGAAGCGGCGCAACGGCGATTTCGTCGGCGCGTTCCCGGTGTACGGCTACATGAAAGCCGAGGACAACAAGAATTTGCTCGTCCCTGACCCCTACGCCGCCCGCGTTGTCTGCGACATCTTCCGTATGCGGCTGGAGGGCGCAAGCGCCTCCAAGATCGCATCAGAGCTGAACCGGCTGGGTATCCTTTCCCCGCTGGCGTACAAGAAGAACAACGGCCTGCCCTACGCGAAAAAGGGGTATGCGGACAAGGCCGACTGCAAGTGGTCGGCAACCACCATCATCCGCATCTTGCAGGACGAAACCTATACCGGAACGCTGGTACAGGGCAAACAGGGTACGCCACACTACAAGATCAAGCAGATGGAGCAGCGTCCCGCCTCCGAGTGGGTGCGTGTCCCGGATGCCCACGAAGCATTGATCGCCCGTCAGGATTTTGAGCTGGTGCAGCGCATTAAGGGACTGGACACCCGCACTTCTCCCAACGAGGACACGGTGTACCTGTTCTCCGGTATTCTGATCTGCGGGTGCTGCGGAAGCCGCATGACCCGCAAGACCAACCGTGCAAACAGCAAGGAGTACCACTACTATTATTGTCCCACCGGCAAGAAAAAGGGTTGCAGCCATCCGGTCATGCTGAAAGAAAGCAGCCTGATCGACTGTGTGCGGGACAGCCTGAAATCCTATATCGGCAATATTGCTTCTCTGGAGGCACTGCTGACCGGCATTGACCAGACCAGCATCAATCAGGCGCTTGCCAAGGAATACAGCGACCACATCACCGACAACGAGCGCCGGTTGGAGCAGGTGCTGGAGTTCAAGGCACGGCTTTATGAGAGCCTTGTGGGAGGTATGCTTACCAAGGAAGAATACGCTTCCTATAAGGCAAAGTACACCAAGCAGGCCGAGGACATTCGCGAGAGCATCCGCGTTCTCAAGGAAAAACTCACGGAGGTTTTGGAAAACCGGAGTGAGCGCAACCGCTGGATTTCGCAGTTTACGCAGTTCTCCACGCTGGAAACCTTAGACCGCAGGGCGCTCATTCACATGGTACAGAGCATCCGCGTCCGAGGCAAAAAGGAGCTGGATATTACCTTTACCCATGAGGACGAATACAAAAAGGCGTTGCAGCTTTTGGCGCTGGCAGCGCAGCAGAAAGATTACGAACAGAGAAAGGTGGGGTGAGCATGGCGAGAAAAAGCAGAAAAGAAACGGCTGCGGTAGTCGTGCAGGAGGCCGACGCCGCTTGCCGCGCCGCGATCTACGTCCGCCTTTCTGTGGAGGATACCCACACGCACAGCGTATCCATTGAAACCCAGCAGATGATTATTGCCCGCTATCTGGAGCAGTACCCGGAGATCAGCGTATACGATACCTATATCGACAACGGCGCGACCGGGACAAACTTCCACCGTCCGGGCTTTCAGCAGATGCTCTCGGATATTGAAGCCGGTCATGTCAACTGCGTCATTGTGAAAGACCTCTCCCGTTTGGGGAGGAACACCATCGACACCGGCTACTACATCGAGCAGTATTTCCGCATCCGCAGCATCCGCTTCATTGCGGTCAATGAAAACTTCGACACCGCCAACCCGGAAGATGCCCATTCTGGTATCATCATCCCGCTGCGGAACATGATAAACGAAGCCTACGCTTTGGACATTGGGCGCAAGATCAGGGCGCAGCAGCGGCAGGCCATGAAGGACGGAAAGTTCATCGGTGCGCGTACTCCCTACGGTTATCTGAAAGCGGAGGATGATTGCCACCAGCTTATCATCGACCCCGTTGCCGCCATTGTGGTACAGCGAATGTTCCGATGGGCTTCCGAGGGCGCTGGCCTCAATACCATCGCCGTGCGGCTGAACGAGGCTGGCATCCTCACCCCCAGCCACTACAAGAAGATGCAGAGCAAAATCACCCACGAAAATTTGCTCGGCAGCGGCAGATGGCAGACCCGAACAGTCGGCGTCATTCTCCGCTCCGAGGTCTACACCGGCGATTTGGTGCAGGGGCAAACCAAAACCGTGGATCACCGGCAGGTCAAGGCCGATGCCGAGGAATGGACGGTGGTGCGGGACACCCATGAGGCCATCATCAGCCGGGAACAGTTCGCGGCGGTGCAGGAAATTCTCAATCAGACCGCCAGCCGCGCCAAGGCACGGGAGGTCAAAGCCTACACGCCGAATTTGCTCAAAGGCAAGGTGTTCTGCGCCCATTGCGGCGGCAGCCTGCACCGGCAGCGGAATATCCGCAAGAAGTCCGACGATGTGTACTTCTACCATTGTCTGAGCCAGAGCCGAATCAGCAAGGATGCCTGCCCCGGCGTGACCATCCGCGAGGATGCGCTGCTGGATATGCTGGCGGATATGCTTCAGGAAGCGCTCAACACCGCTTTGGGCGACTACCGCCTGTCGCTTGCGGAGCTGCCCCGGCAGGCCGCTGACCGCGCTGAGCTGCGGGAGAAGATCACCAGCCGCAAGCAGGAAATCCAGCGGCTTCGCGGTATCGTGCGGAGTTTATATGAAACCCTCGTCCAAGGTGTTCTTACCAAGGATGAATACTTCGACTACAAGGAGAAGTACGAAAGCCGCATTGCCGATCTCGCCGTGGAAATGGAGCAGTTGGAGGACGGCCTGCGGACGATGGATACACAGATTGAGCAGCACCGGGCGCTGGAGCAGGACGCCGCGCAGATCAAGACCGACCGTGCGCTGACCGGCGCTCTTATCGAGCGACTGATCGACCGCATCGAGGTATCCCACGATAAGCAGATCACGGTGCGCTATCGCTTCCAGAGCGAGTTTGAAACCTATGCGGAGGTGCTGGAACAATGCAGAAATATGTGATCGCCCTCTACATCCGCCTCTCCATCGAGGATTACAAGTACGACAGCCTGAGCATTGAAAACCAGAGTCTCGTCCTCCACGAGTACGCGGCTTCCATGCCGGAAGCTCTGAACGCGGAGATTATGGAGTTCATCGACAACGGGTACAGCGGCACAAATTTTGAGCGTCCGCAGGTACAGAAGCTCATTGAGCTGGTGCGGGCCAATCAGATCGACTGCATCATCGTCAAGGATTTTTCCCGCTTCGGGCGAAACAGCATTGAAACCGGCTATTTCATCGAGCGTGTGTTCCCGCTGTTCCATACCCGCTTCATTTCCATCAGCGACGATTTTGACAGCAGCAAATTCAAGGGCGACACCGGCGGCATGGACGTAGCATTCAAGTATCTCATCAGCGAATATTACAGCCGCGATATGTCCATCAAGACCAAGAGTGCCAAGTACGCCAAGATGCAGCGCGGCGAGTATCAGAGTAAAATCTGTCCCTACGGCTACCGCAAAAGCGCCGATGGCAGAATGGAGCCTGACCAGGAGGCCGCTGCCGTTGTGCAGCTCATCTTCCAGCTTGCCGCCGAGGGCATCAACGCCACCGCCATCACGCGGGAGCTGTTCCGCAGGAACATCCCTACCCCCGGCCAGTACAAAGCGGCGCACGGCAATCACACCCACGATATTTCCCGCTGTCACGGGATTTGGAGTACATCCACTATTCTCCGCATTTTGGAGGACGAACGCTACACCGGCGTGTATGTAATCGGCAAGCGGGCGGTTCTCGAAGTAGGCGGCACCAGAAGCCGCCTGAAGGACAGAGAATCGTGGTACATCATCCCCGACCATCACCCGGCCATCGTTGAGAAAGCTGTGTTTGATACCGTGCAGGCCAGCCAGCTCCGATTTTCCCAGCCAAACAAGAAAAAGCGGGACTACCCGCTGAAAGGCAAAGCCTTCTGTGGCTGCTGCGGTCATGCGCTGTCCCGCACCATGCAGAAAACCTCATACTATCACTGCCGCCATTCCGAGGCGGACGTAGAAAGCCGCTGCCACAAGATGCGTCTGAACGCCGCAGAGCTGGAACAGACGGTATTCCTGACTCTGAAAAAGCAGATGGAAGCCGCCGCACCGCTTGCCCCTGGCGGTACGCTCCGGGTAGATGCTTCCGTACCGGAACGCGCCGAATATGAGCAGCAGATCGAGGCGCTGCAAGACGGCAAGCGCACACTTTACGAACGCTATCTCATGGACGAGATCGACCTGAATACCTACAAAGCAGAAAAGGGCGCGTGTGACGAGCTGCTTTTGAAAACGAAAAATGCCTATGCCGCAGTATTGGCACAGGCGAAGCAGAAGCAAGACGAACAGGCACGGCAGGACAGCCGCAAGAAAGCGTCCAAGGCGATTTTCGATGCGGACACGCTGACCACCGAGCTGGCCGAGCTGCTAATCGACCGGGTGCTGGTGTACCCTGATAAGCGCATTGAGATTGCATATAAAATCCAAGACATTTTCGCTTGAGGTGGCAGACATGAAAATCGCTTTCTATTGCAGAGTGGACGGACAGGGCTTCGGCTTTGTCCTCCCCGATGAAGCTGACAAGCTCCGCGAGTTTTTCGCCGAGCATCAGGATAAGCCTGTGCTTGAAAACCCATCAAGCGCAAGCTAAAAATTTTTGTCGTGTGCTTGACATACGGGTGACGCAGATCGTGAAACCGGTAATGTGGCAGCCCGGCTCCTTCGCAAAGCCTGGAAAACCGCTTATACATGGCTTGCCCGCTTAGATGTATTATATAGTCATCTGTGTGCGGTTGATCCTCGATTAAGGATTTGATATAGGTTGGGATTCTTATCCTTCGATCCCCGCTGTAGGTCTTTGTGCCCTTAAGCTTCGGACCGTCCTCTCCGTTAACAATGGCCTGCCGGATGTGCAGCATGTCGTCTGCGATGCAGTCCCATGTTAAGCCTCTGATTTCTGACGCCCTTAAGCCGAGCCACACGGCCAGCAGGATTGGCAACTCTACCGGAGTACCCTTCGCGGCCTCAATGATCCTGGCGATATCCTCTGCCGTCGGTATCCCCGCCTCGTATTTCCGCTTTTGAGGCAAGGTGGTACGCAGTGTCATCGCGGGATGATATTCGGCCAGCGCCGCGCTAAGCAGGCCGTGAGCGTTCCGGACGGTCTTAGGAGACAGCGTCCTGGACATGCTATTCATCTCGCGCTGTACCTTCTCCTGCGTCAAGGCGGAAAGCGTCGTTTTCATGATACCCTGCATGGTGTTCTTCCGGAGCTTTTTGTACCCGTATATCGTAGAGGGAGACAGGACAGAATCCTTGCTTTCGATATACCTGTCGATTGCCTCCCCAACTGTAAGCGACTCGGGCCGCTTGGCCTCATGGAGCAATCCGTTTTTTAGCGCCACAGCTTTTGCCTGGGCCACGTCCGGGTCGCCGTCCACTACGCTGACCCGCTTCCCTTCCACCATCACCTGGCATCTGTATTGCCCGGATGGAAGCAATTGCGGCGTCGGAAGTTTCTTTTTCATCTTGCACATTCCCCCAATCTTTGGTAAACTAGAGGAGCAGTAGGCGCTCAAACTTACTGTCTTTCCCCTAGCCGCCTCCGGTATCCGCACACCGGGGGCGGATTTTATTTCCCAAACAAGGATTTCCACAATAGGCTTTGCGCCTTCCGCTTCCGACCTGCTTTTGTTGTCGGGATTCCCGTTGCCTTTGCGATCTTGCGTTTTGCCTTTGTAACGCCGAAGGCGCGCTTCCAGCTAAAACCGCCAAAACTCATTACAGAACCCTCCATTAATGTACGCACTTATCGCATGGCTCAAGGCCCATCCCAACTGCGGTAGAATATGGGACCTCCCAATAAGTGCCTCCGTTACAGGTCGGATCGTTGTGGTATTTCGACCCGGTTCTGGTGATGTAGGTTGGCTTTTTAATCTGTGGGGTATCAAGCGTAACCGTTGATGTGTCCTGATCCCATCCGACTTCCAAGCCAAAAGCGTTCGCCACGGCGCGGACCGGCAAGTACGTAGTGCCGCTGATTGCAAACGGTTCTACCGCGGCACCGTTGGCGTCTGTTGGAGTGATTTCTTTCCCGTCGAGCGTAATTTTAATGCCGGTGTAGTCCAGAGTGGCTTGCTTTTGATACCCGGCTGCCACAGCTGTCCCGATAAGGCCAACCAGCAGCAGCGTAACCATAATGCCCGACACGAAGCCTTTCCATTGCCTTTTCATTTGTACATCCCATCTTCTTATTTTTACCGCCATCCGGCGGCATTGGTACGATAACAAGCGACCTGTCCTATAATCCGCCCTATTAAACCCTACAAAAGTGATTGTATTTAGAAAAAGTGGTACGTTTTTTGGCTAAATTTCCAACTTGATATATTAGAACGTGCGTTCTATACTGATGTCACTGACAAGGGAGCCGTGGCGCGGAGGAAGGCGGATGCGATGGGAGAAAATATTTCCAGTGACAACATTACTGGTATTGAGGTAAAATTAACCAGAGCTCAAAAATACGGAAGCGCTCCCGTGGAAGGGAGTACATTTATGCCAAGCGACCGTGAGTTATTGGAGAAAGTGCAAAATCTCAATCCTGAGGTTCAGCGGCTGGCGCTTGAAATTCTATCAGAACTTCTAGCTTCTCAGCGAACTTCCTCTTGTTCTCAGGTGATAGTTGGCGAATCATGTCCATAATACGCGCGTCATCTGGACTCAAAGGCCCACTCTCGGAAACGGGGGTGGGTTCTTTTTCTATTTGAGGTGTGTCTTCGTAGCTGTTGATTTCTGCCTTTATGCGGTCATTGTCCAAATAGAAAAATGGATCACTTACGTTACCAAGCAAGTAGTCTGCGCTGACGCTGAAGAAAGACGCTAACATATTTACAGTTTCGCTCCTTGGCATAGTCCCCCTTTTCCAAGCGGTTATGCTTCCAGATGAAACCCCTAGTTTTTTAGCGACTGAGTTTGGCGACTCTCCGCGTTCCTTACATAGCGCGCTATAACGGTCAAAAAAGATGGACATTTGGCTCCTCCTGACAATGTGCACAATAATAATATCTCATAATTATGAAGAGTCACAATTGAAAATCTCATAATAATGAGGTATTATCATTGTAGCGTTAGACAAATGGGCAACCTCTAGTTTGGGTAACCGCTTCTTAAATGTGATGGCACACTTATATTAAGCGGGTTTGCCCTTTTTGTCAATGAGTTAATCTCATATTTGTGAGAGAGCACAAAAAGGAGGTGTCAATTATATGAGTTTTGCTAGTGCTAGAAAATGCGCTGGCATCTCGCAAATGAAGGTAGCGGAGAAAATTGGCGTTGACCAATCTACCGTTTGCCTGTGGGAGACCGGCAAGACCCGTCCCCGCGCCGGTTTGCTGGTCAAGTTAGCTGGACTTTATTGCTGTACAGTGGACGAACTTTTGCGGGATAACCCAGGACAAGAACAGAGTGCGGGGAGGTAACGATGAACGATTTGGTCTTTTTAGACCCGAACAGACTGGACGCGGTTCCGTTCACCACGTCGAAGGTGATTGCTGAAATGACAGGCATGAACCACCGCCGCGTTAAAGACGCTATCCGGAAACACGAATCCACATTTTTGGAGTTTGGACTTTTGGGCGCATCTATCCATAAAATCACCTCCCTTCTCTGCCAAAATCATACCACATTGGCGGATGGGGGACAAGCAAAAAGGAGGACAACCACCATGCCAAAAGTATATCTGACGGAGGCCCAACGGCAGGAAGCGAAGCTCGACCGGCAGAACAAGATGCTCGGGGATGGCTTGGCCTGTTACAAGGCGATCAACAAGCTGACGCTTGAGCAGATCGGGTCTGGGCTTGGCATGAGCAAAACCACGGTCATGCACATCATACAAGGCAAAGACAAGCGCATCCCGATCCAGTCGTTTTGGAAGCTGCTGGAGATGGCTGGCCTGGAGGTCAGGCGGAAGGAGGCCGCATCATGAGCCAAACCCGAAATGAGCGCCGCAGGGCGCGAGGACGGGCCAAGG
>NZ_JACOPP010000020.1 GCF_014287895.1 Lawsonibacter hominis
CGGACATGGTTTACAGACTCCTTTCAGAATGGTGTGTCGCAACTTCATTCTACCAGAGTTCTGCAAACCATGTCTCTTTTTATCCTCTTTTATATTTGCGCAACTTATTTTACCTTATCAGCATACGAGTTGGAGATGTCAATATCATATTGTGTTTGCACCGAAATATCGGAGGATGGAGATATATGGGCAGATCAAACCGGATATAGGGATAATTTTGCGAAAGTTATGCCAGCAAAAAGGAGTAGAAATCATAGAAGCAAAAGCTTGTCCGGACCATATTCATATGCTTGTAAGTATCCCGCCGAAGTATGGTGTATCTCAGATTATGGGGTATCTGAAAGGAAAGAGCAGTCTGATGATATTCGATCGGCACGCAAATTTAAAGTACAAGTATGGAAATCGCCATTTCTGGGCTAGAGGCTATTATGTAGACACAGTAGGAAGGAACAAAAAGCAAATAGCGGAATATATCCGAAACCAATTAGAATCGGACCAGCTGGCGGATCAACTGGGACTTAAGGAGTTCGTGGACCCGTTTACGGGTCGCCAGAACAAATAGGCGCAGCGAAAACCCCTTAAGGGGCAGCCCGTGAAAGAAATGCGGTCGGCAAACCTTTCGGGGCCCCTTAAGGGGCTTCGTCCGTATCATGCCCTTCTAGGGCTTACTCAAGCCTCCGGCTTTGCCGGAGGTTTTGACTGCAGCGTACAAGGGGATCAAAACAAAAAACAGGGCTTGCTTTTTGTACGTCCCTATGGCATACTTTTGGTATACCAAAGGAATTCCGGTTGGCGGCGCAGCCGCCGGCCGAAGGAAACAGGAGGGGACTATGCAGGCAAACACATTCAGCCAGGCGGAATTTCTGGCTGCCGCCGGGATCGGGGGCCTGTGCCCGGCACAGGACGACACGCCGGCGTTTGCGGCGCTGGAGGGAGAGGGCCGGGCCGGGGCGGACGAGACCAGGATCGTCAAGACCTGCTGCCGGGCCTGCATCGCCAACTGCGGCGTGCTGGCCACGGTGCGCAACGGCCGGGTGGTCAAGCTCCAGGGCAACCCGGAGGATCCTATGAGCAAGGGGCGCATGTGCGCCAAGGGCCTGTCGGGCATCCAGGCCCTCTATCACCCCAACCGCAACAAGTATCCGCTCATCCGCGCGGGCGAGCGGGGGGAAAACAAGTGGCGCCGCGCCTCCTGGGACGAGGCGCTGGAGTACATCGCAAAGGGCCTGATGAAGGTGCGGGAGCAGTACGGAGCGGAGGCGGTGGCCTGCTCCACCGGCGGCGGCGGCAACCCGGAGATCTGGAGCATCGCCCGCTTCTGCAACATCTTCGGCACGCCCAACTGGTTCGAGCCGGGTTGCGCCCAGTGCTATCTGCCCCGGGTGCTGGCCTACACCATGATGTACGGCGGGGTGGACCCCAGCATTGCCGATTCCAACGCGCTGGAGCTCTACTTCCCCGACGAGACCCCCATCAAGACCCTGGTGCTCTGGGGGACGGCCCCCTCCTACTCCTGCCCCGCCAGCGGCGGCGGCATGGTCAGCGACCTGCGGGCCAAGGGGGTCAAGACCGTGGTCGTAGACCCCCGCATGACCCCGGACGCCGCCAAGTCCGACGTGTGGCTGCCCATCCGGCCGGGCAGCGACGTGGCCCTGATGCTCGCCTGGATCCGGTACATCCTGGAGCATAAGCTCTTTGACCGGGACTTTGTGCGCAAGTGGACCAACCTGCCCTATCTGGTGGACGTGGAGAGCAAGATGCTCCTCCGGGCGGAGAAGAGCCAGGACCCGGATGAGCCCGACACGTTTGTGGTCTGGGATCAGAAGACGGCCGGTCCCCGCCCCCTGCCCTATCCCTGGGACGACGCCCTGGACCCCGCGCTGGAGGGGACGTTCACCGTAGACGGACGGCGCTGCAAGACCGGCTTCCAGCTTTTGTGGGAGCGGGTGCAGGCGTATACCCTGGAGAAGGCGGCCGAGCTGTGCTGGCTGGACGCGGAGCGGATCGAACGGGCCATCCGGCTCTTCACCGACAACAGCCCCAGCGGCCTGGCCATCGGAGTGGCCACCGACCAGGGCGCCAACTCCGTCCAGGCGGCCATGGCGGCGGCCACCATCGACCTGCTCATGGGCAATGTGGAACGTCCCGGCGCGCTGCTCCAGCGCTTCCGCACCAGCGGGCTGTTCGATATGCCCAACTACCCGGTGCCCATCGCCGCCCGGATGCTGCCCGAGGAACAGCTGAAAAAGCGCCTGGGCGCCAACGAGCACAAGGGCCTGCACATCTGGTTTGCGGGGCATCCCTCCAGCATCCGGGACGCCATGATCACCGGCAAGCCCTACCCGGTCAAGGCGTGGATCGACCGTTCCGGCAATAAGCTGGGCGCGGTGGCCGACAGCCAGAGCTGGCTGCCCGCCATTGAGAACATGGACCTGATCGTCCACATGTACACCACGCCCACCTCCTTCTCCGCCTATGCCGACGTGCTCCTGCCCGCCGAGGAGTGGCTGGAGACCGACATGATGGTGGAGACCTGCAACAAACTTTTCGCCCGTCAGGCGGCGACCCACCTGTGGGAGACCATGGACGAGACGCTGTTCTGGTCCCGGCTGGCGAAAAAGTGCGCCGAGCTGGGCCATGAGCGCTGCCGGCTGGCCTTCGATCCGGAGTTTATGGGGAAGGATCTGGCCTACTGGGACAGCATGGACGAATTTTTTACCCACTTTACCTCCCGCATCGGCCTGACCTGGAAGCAGTTCAAGGAAAAGGCGCCCTTTGAGTACCTGCCCCGGGACCAGTGGCGCTCCTACTACGTCTACCGGCAGACCGATCCCAAGACCGGCAAGCCCGGGGGCTTCGCCACGCCCTCCAAAAAGCTGGAGCTGTATCTGGAGAGCATGATCACGCTCAGCCGCACGGGCAAGCCCTTCAGCCTGTATGAGCTGCCCCCCGCGTCCAGGGACTACGATCCCCTCCCCTATTACTTTGAGCCCTATGAAAGCCCCATCGCCAGCACGGAGCTGGCCAAGGAGTACCCCCTGGTGCTCACCAGCGGGCGGGTGCCCTTTTACCACCACGGTACGCTGCGCAACATCCCATGGCTGCGGGAGATCTATCCGGCCCCCGAGCTGTGGATCCACCCCACGGCGGCAGGGCAGTGCGGCGTGGCCGACGGAGACTGGGTCTGGGTGGCGTCCCAGCGGGGCAGGACCCAGGCCATCGCCCGGGTCACCGAGGGCATCAACCCGGGCACGGTGTGCATGGAGCGCTTCTGGAACCCGGAGAAGCTGAACACCCCCACCCACGGCTGGCGGGAGATGAACGTGAACATGCTCACCAAGGCCGACGCCCCCTTCAACGACGTGGTGGGCACCTATACCCTGCGGGGCTTTCTGGTAAAGGTCACCAAGGCGGAGGGCCCGCCGGAGGGCGTGTGGCTCAAGCCGGAGGACTTCAAGCCCTGGCTGCCGCAGCCCACCGAACCGACTCCGGAGGTGCGCGTATGAAACATGGTTTTGTGATCGACCTGGACCGCTGCATTGGCTGCAAGGGGTGCCAGGTGGCCTGCAAGCAGGAGAACGGCGTGGCGCTGGGGGCCAACCGCACGCTGGTGCGCACGGTAGGCCCCATGGGGAGCTATCCCGACGTGCAGATGTATTTCCTGCCCACCCCGTGCCAGCAGTGTGCCGACCCGCCCTGCGTACAGGTCTGTCCCACCGGGGCCTGCTGGCAGAACCGGGAGGAGGGCGTGGTGCTCATCGACCGGGAGCAGTGCATTGGCTGCCGCAGCTGCGGGGAGGCCTGCCCCTACCAGGCCAATACGTTTAATCAGGAGCTGCGGGTCATGGACAAGTGCGACACCTGCATCGCCGCCCGGGCGCAGGGGGAGCTGCCGGCCTGCGTGCGCAACTGCGCCGGCGGGGCCCTGCGCTTCGGGGACCTGGACGACCCCGAAAGCGAGGTCTCACGCCTGCTCGCTTCCGTCCCGGCGGAGAAGGTCCATTCCCTGCGGGACTTTGGCAACGGACCGTCCATCCGCTACATCCTGCGCCGGGACAAGTGGGTGGACGCGCTGCCCCAGGAGCTGGAAACTGCGAAAGGAGGGCGCAACGGATGACACATCCTGAGCTGAACGCCGCCCGGGAAGGGCTGTACCGCCTGCTCTCCCGCCTGTACCGGCAGGAGGTGGACGCCCCCCTGCTGGAGCGGCTGCGCGGCATGACCTTTCCCCAAACCTGCCCCCAGCCGGAGCTGGAGGCGGGCTACCGCGCCCTGGAGCGCTGGCTGAGCGCCGGCACAGAGGACGCTCTGGACGCGCTGGCCGTGGATTTTGCCCGGGTATTCCTTGGGGCCGGCAGCGCCGAGGGCTGCGCGGCCTTTCCCTACGAATCGGTGTACACCAGCCCCAAGCGGCTGGTGATGCAGGACGCGTGGGAGCGGGTAAAGTCCCTCTATGCCGCCCACGGAGTACGCATCGACACAGATTCCTCCGAGCTGATGGAGGACCACATCGCCTATGAGCTGGCCTATATGGCCCTTTTGTGCCGGGAGGGGGCCGAACGCGCGGAGCAGCGCGCCTTCCTGGAGGAGCACCTGCTGACCTGGGTCCCGGACTTCTGCGCGGATCTGCAGCGCTGCGCCGGGACCGGGTTCTACCGCTGCGTGGCCCAGCTGACCCTGGGCTGGCTGAAGCTGGAGGAGGGCCTTCTGCAGGCGGAGGAGAACGCTCCGTCCCCGTTCAGCTGCCGCGTCAGCACCCCGGCGCTGGACCGGATCCTGGAGGCGCTGGGGAAAGAGTACCGCATCTACGCCCCCAAACGCTTTCCCGGCCGGGGCGCCAGGGCGGGGAGCGATTTGGTGCGCTACGCCCCCATCCGCTCGGCGGCTGAGATCGTCACCGACGCGCCCTCCGATTTTTCCGCCAAGGAGATCTTCTACCCCGTCAACCAGACCATGCTGTACTTTCAGGACGATGCGTGCCGGGAGAGCGTGCTCTCCGACCAGCGTGAGATCCTGATCTTTGCCCGGCCCTGCGACATCAACGCCGTCCGGCGGCTGGACCAGATCTTTTTGGGAAACGGCGGGGAGCAGGACGTCTATTACCGGCGCCTGCGGGAAAAGGTACGCTTCCTCCTGCTGGAGTGCGGCGGCGGCTGGGATACCTGCTTCTGCGTCAGCATGGGCAGCAACCGGACCGAGGACTACAGTCTGGCCCTGCGCCTGGAGGAGGGCGGCGCGCTGGTACAGGTGAAGGACCCGGCCTTCGCACCCTATTTTGAGGGGGCCGACGCCTGCGCGTATACCCCGGGCTTTGTGGAGGAGAACCGGCGTGCCGCCCGCCTGCCCGTCATCCCCGACCGGGAGACGCTGAAGACGGCCAGTGGCCTGGATTTCTGGAAGCAGTATGACGAGCGGTGCATCGGCTGCGGCGGGTGCAACACCGTTTGCCCCACCTGCTCCTGCTTCGACACGGTGGATGTGATCTACAACGAGACCAGCCGGGACGGCGAGCGGCGGCGGGTGTGGTCCTCCTGCATGCTCCGTGACTTTACCGCCACGGCCGGGGGGCACCGGGCCCGGAGTACGCCGGGAGCCAATATGCGCTTCAAAGTGCTCCACAAGGTCTACGATTACAAGGCCCGCTTCGGCGGCGAAGAGCACATGTGCGTGGGCTGCGGCCGGTGCGACCGGCGCTGTCCCAAGGACATCTCGTTCTACGACGCGGTCTGCGGCTTTACACAGGCCCTGGAACAGGAGGCGGAACACAAATGAACAACATCATGCTGCCCGCGCCCCATAAGATCCTGAAGGTCGTCAAGGAGACCCGCGCGGAATATACCTTCCGGGTGGCCTACGAGGGCGAGACCCGCCACGGCCAGTTTTTTCAGCTCTCCATCCCCAAGGTGGGCGAGGCTCCCATTTCCGTCAGCGGCAAGGGGGAAGGCTGGGTGGAATTCACCATCCGAAAGGTGGGCCGTCTCACAGAGGGGATCTTCGGTCTGGGCGCGGGAGACCTGCTTTTCATGCGGGGGCCTTATGGAAATTCCTTCCCGGTGGAGGAGTTTGAGGGAAAAGATCTGGTGGTGATCTGCGGCGGCACCGGCATGGCTCCAGTGAAGACCCTGCTCAATCACTTTTACGACCACCCGGAGGTGTGCCGCTCCGTCCATCTGATCGCCGGATTCAAGGACCTGGACTGCGTCCTGTTTACCGAGGAGCTGGAGAAGTTCAAGGGCCGGTTCCATACGGTGGCCACGCTGGATACCATGCAGGCGCCCGGCTTTCAAACGGGCATGGTCACCGCTCATATCCCCGCCATCCCCTTTGCGCGCTTTGCGGATTATAACGTGGTCATCGTGGGCCCGCCGGTGATGATGCACTTTGCCGCGCTGGCATGCCGCAGCGCCGGCGTGCCGGAAGAAAAGATCTGGGTCTCCTTTGAACGCAAGATGTCCTGCGCCGTGGGCAAATGCGGGCACTGCAAGATCAACGAGACCTATGTGTGCCTGGAGGGACCGGTATTCAATTACACCAAGGCCAAAGACCTGTTTGACTGAAGAAACGCCCCGCGCCTTCTCGGAAGGCGCGGGGCGTTTTTATGCAAAAAAGGATCGGACGGGAAGGGGGCCACCCGCCCGGCGGCCTCTTTTACCGGGCGATGTGTTCAGATTTGGGGGAAAATGGCCTGAGCGTTGCCGAAAAAGATCTGATCCAGGTCGTTTTTGCTCATCGGCACTGCGTCAAAGAACTCGTCCACCGCCTCGGGATACTCATAGGGGTAGTCGGTCCCAAA
The DNA here is from genome assembly GCF_014287895.1 of Lawsonibacter hominis. Lineage (GTDB taxonomy): Bacteria > Bacillota > Clostridia > Oscillospirales > Oscillospiraceae > Lawsonibacter_A > Lawsonibacter_A hominis. Next base: position 6,794 of record NZ_JACOPP010000020.1, read on the forward strand.
CAGGATCCGGTCGAGCCCCAGCACGTCCACGGCACAGCGCAGGGCGCTGGGGCAGAAATCGCCGCTGGTGGTGACCCAGATGTTGTGACGGAAGTAATGTTCCGGCAGCTGCCGGTTGACGGCGGGCGCGATGCTGTGGTAGCCGCGGATCTTTTCATTCATGCGCCGCATGGTATAGGGGAAAATTTCCCCCATATGGCCGATGAGGACCTTCAGTGTGGGCAGACGGTCAAAGATGCCCTTGCAGATCATGCGCATCAGGTCTACCGACACGTCGATGCCGAAGCCGAAGGGGGCGGCGGCCAGTTGGGGGCCCAGGCCCTTCATCCGCTCGTCGATGGGCTGGGTGGGGTGGATGTACAGTGCGCCGTGATAGTCCGCCAGCTTCTTCAGCAGCGGGAAGTAGCAGTCGTCGTCAATATGGGAGGCGCCGAAGTTGGAATCGACCAGCCAGCCCAGAAAGCCCAGCTCCTTCATGCACCGCTCCAGCTCCTGAAGGGAGGCGTCGAGATCCGCCACCGGCAGGGCGGCAAAGCCCTGGAAGCGGCCGGGATACTTCCGCATCCCCTCGTAGAGGTAATCGTTGGCCTTCCGGCACCATTCCACGCTCTCCTCCGGAGACAGAAAGTCGATGCCGGAGGAGACGCTGAGCACCTGCATGCGGACGCCGTGGGCGTCCATGATCCGGATCCGCTCGTCCAGGGACTCCTCCAGGTGGGTGAGACGGTAGGGATGGCGGAGGGTAAAATCGTCGCTGCGGCGGAAGGTCCTGGTCGCGCGGTCATACATGGGATAATCGGTCCGGGTGGAGAAATAATCCATCAGCTCCGGAAAGTAATAGTGTGCTTCAAAATCAATTCGGTTCGTCATGTTATCCCCTCAATTTGGTGTCGTTAAAATTCCAGGGCAAATATCCTCTGTTCCGTGCGGGTGAGCCGTTCGGCGCCGCCGGCGGCGACGCGGAAGTTGTCACAGCAGATGGAGAACTGTCCGTCCCGCATCAGTTCCGGGTGGATGGCCAGGAACATGCCCTCCTCCAGCGCCATCTCCTCCTGGGGGCAGATGACGGGGGCTTCCATCATATCGTAGCCCTGGCCGTGGCCTGCAAAGCGGCCGTTTTTTGCGATCCCCCGGGCGGTGACAAAGTCGTCGAACACCTCGTTCAGCTCCCGGCCCGTGACTCCGGGCCGGGCCGCCGCCGCCACGGCATGCTGCACGTCCCTGGCGGTCTCATACAGCTCCAGCAGGGCGGGGGCGGGCTCGCCCAGACAGAAGGTGCGGGCCAGCTCCCCATAGATCCCGCCGGGGCCGGACACCTCGATCATCACGGTGACGCCGTCTCCCCGCTCGATGCGGCGGTTGGCGGCCGGGTTCTGGTGGAAGGGGACGCCGCCGCCGCCGGGGGCGGAGCCCACAGCCACGTTGCCCAGCCAGTCGCAGCACAGATAGCGGGAGGCGTGCTCCAGATCGGCCAGCACCTCATACTCCATGCGCCCCGGCCGCAGCAGCGCCGGGACCATGGCCATGAGCTGCTCATGGGCGCGCAGACAGCGGTCGATCAGCGCCCACTCTTCCGGACTTTTGACCGCTTTGATGCGGCTGAATTCCGCCGTGAAATCCACCAGCTCGCAGCCGGGTACGCCTTCCCGGACCCCCTCCAGCGTATCCGCGCTCATCAGCTGCCGGAGGATCACGCCGATGCGCCGAAAACCGCGGGAGCGGATCTCACGGGAGAGCACGGCGCCGATCATCCCGTCGGTGCAGCCGAAGGGCTGGCAGTAGGGCTTGCGGATGAGTTTTTCCACGTTGCGCAGGGTGGGAGGGATCGGCGCGGGGTCCATTTCCACCCCGTGGTTGATCAGGACCAGCCCGCCCTGGGCGGGAATGAGCAGGGTAGTGCTGTAGGGATTGGCGGCGGAATCCGTCAGATAACGGGTGATGCTGTCAAAAATGGTGCTCTGGGTCTGGGCAATGCAGCAGTCCAGGCCCTTGTCCCGCATGGCGGCCTGTACCGCCGACAGGCGGCGCTCCAGCTCCGCGCTGGAGACGGGATACTTATAGCGCGGGCCCGCCAGGTTCCATTCCGGCATGTCGTTGGCGCTCCTTTCCATTGGGCCGATCTGCGCCCGGCCGTTCAGCGCAGGGAGGCCACGTCGATCACGTTGAACAGCGGCCGGCCGGCCCGGAAGTTGTCCAGGTTTTCCAGGAACTGTTCCACCGCCCGGTCCACATACAGGGGGCTGGTGGCGGAATACTGGGGCGTGAGGAATACGTTGGGCATGTCCCAGAGCGGGCTGTCCGCGGGGAGGTCGGCCTCGTCGATGGCGTCCAGGGCGCAGCCGCCCAGATGCCCGCTCCGGAGCGCCTGGATCAGGGCGGCGGTCTCCACCACCGGACCCCGGGCGATATTGATGAGGTACGCGCCCGGCTTGCAGGCGGCGAGACGGCCGGCGTCGAACAGGCCGCGGGTCTCCTGCGTCAGGGGGGTCAGGATCACCACGAAGTCCATCTGGCCCAGTGCCAGGTCCAGGTCTTGGTTGGAGTAGACCCGGTCATAGTGCTCCAACGGCACCGCCCTGCGCTTGACGCCGATGACCCGGAAGCCCAGGGTCTTGGCGTACTTGGCCACCTCGGAGCCGATGGCTCCCGCGCCCACGATGCCCAGCGTCTTCCCCTCCGGCTCTTCGGGCAGCGCATCCGGCTTCTGCCGGATGTGCTTTTTCTGATTCTCCAGCATCAGCGGAAATTTGCGCAGGTAGGAGATCACATAGCCCATGGTGGTGACGCCCATGGGCTTGCCATGGATGCCGGCGGCATTGGTAATGATGATGTCCAGGTCTTTGATGCCGCATTCCATCAGCGGGTTGACCCCGGCGGAAAAGGAGTTGAACCATTTCAGGCGGCGGGACTGCCGGCAGAAGGTCTCGGGCTGCTTGCCGGTCCCGCCCCAGGCGAAGAGCACCTCCGCATCAGCGCCGCTGGCGAGCAGCTCTTCCTCGTTTTTAAAGTAGTATACATGATCCGCATGCCGGCGCATCTGCTCCAGATGGCACGCCCGGATCTTCAGGGGCATTTTTTCGCTGTTGGCGTGCATAACGATGACGTCCATTCTGCTTCCCTTCTCTCTCCTGTTTTGTGCCGCGGCGTCAGACCGCCCACATGATCAGCGCGGGGATGTATGCGATCAGCAGCAGTCCCACGACCATGGCGACGATATAGCGCGCCGCGGCGCCCGCCAGCTCATGCAGCTTGGTGTCCGTGACCGCCATGGTGGTAAACAGGACGTTGCCGAAGGGCGGCGTGATCATACCGATACAGCAGGCGATGGAAATGACGGTGCCCCAGTGCACCATGTCGTAGCCCAGTTTCACGAACAGGCTCTGGAACAGGGGCACCACGATGAGGATGATCGGGGAGGTACCCATAAAACACCCCATGATCAGTACGATGACGATGACCAGCAGCATGACCACCCAGGAGCCCATCGTTTCGGCCACCGGCGCCAGGCTGGCGACCACCTTGTCGGGGATCTTGGAATAGGTGAGCACCCAGGAGAACAGCCCCGCGCAGCACATGATCCAGAGCACGGTGGAGGTTCCCTTGCAGGTCTTGCGCAGAACTTTGATCACGTCGCGGATCTCATACTCCCGGTAGACGAACACGCCCACGATGAAGGAGTAGACCACGGCCACCACGGCGGACTCGGTGGGGGTGGCGATGCCGCAGAACATGGAGCCCAGGATAATGACGGGGGCGATGATGGCGGGAATGGCGTCCACGACGATCCGCAGGATCTGCCTGCCGGTCAGCCTGTCCCCGGGCTGGATGTGCTCGAAGCCCTTCAGCTCGTTGAGGCCGTAGGTCTTGGGCAGGCCCTTGTAGCCGTGCCTGCGGCAGCCCCACAGGGCCACCAGCACCAGAGCGGCGCCGATGATCAGGCCGGAGGGCAGGCCGGCCTGATAGAGCTTGGCGATGGACACCTGAGCGGTGGCGCCGTAGACGATCAGGGAGGTGCTGGGCGGGATGATGGGGCCCAGACAGGCGGCGGAGGCGATGATGGCGGCGGAGAACCTGCGGTCATAGCCCGCGTCCAGCATATAGGGCAGCATGATGGAGCCGATGGCGACCGAGCAGGCCATGGCGGATCCGGTCAGCGCGGCGAAGAAGGCGCACACCACCACGGTGACCAGGGCCAGGCCGCCCGTAACGTTGCCGAAGATCAGATTAATGACCCGCACCAGGCGCTTGGCAATGCCGCCGGCGCCCATAAGCTCGCCGGCCAGGATGAACAGAGGCACGCACATGATGGTCAGGGAATCCACCGATGAGATCATGCGCTGGGCCACAATGGAGAGGGGGACGCTCTGCATCAGGATATAGACGATCGAGCTCAGGCCGAAGGAGGTGGCCACGGGCGCGCCGATGAGCAGCAGAACGACCAATACCACCAGAAATACGAGAATCGAATTCATTTGTCGCCGTCCTCCTCTTTGCGTTCCGGTTTCCCCTCCTGGCGGTCCTCGTCCACGATGGCCACATACTCAGCGGAGGCAAACTGGCGGACAATCTTGGCCAGATGGCCGAAAAACATGATGACGCAGGAGATGGGGATGATGGAGTAAATGATGGCGTTATTGATGTGCGTGTTGGTGGTGACGGATTTGCTGGCGATCTCCAGCGCCGGGAAGCTGAATACGAACACCAGCACCAGGAACACCATCGCCAGCAGCTGCTGGAGCACGAACAGGACCTTGCGGCCCCTGGCGCTGTGCAGGGCGTCGTTCAGAATGGTGATGTTCACATGCACGCCGTTAACGGAGGTCATAGACGCACCCACATAGGCCAGCATGATCAGACAGATCTTGGCGGACTCTTCCGTCCAGGAAAAACCGTGGGTAAACACGGCCCGCGCCACAAGCTGGATCAGCAGAAAGACCACCATTCCCACCATCAGGACGATGGAGAGCACATCCAAAACCTTCAGCAGCACACCGGTGATTGTTTTCATAGCTTTCATAGCAGATACCCCTCTGTTGAAAAATACGCTTACCGCCCCATAAAGGGGGATGGCAGCCCGAACAGCACACCCGCACTGTCCAGGCTGCTATCCCGCATGTTACGTTTTGTCCAATGGGTGAGTACCGGGCCGCGCGCTCAGTTGGCGGCGCAGATCTCGGCGATGGCGGCGGCGTAGCTGCCGAACTCGTGGGTGGAGACGAAGTTTTCGTAGACGGGCTGTACCGCCTCCTGCAGCTGTGCAATCTCCTCCTCGGTGGGGTAGTAGAAGGTGATGCCGTATTCATCGGTAAGCTTCTGGACATAGGTCTCGTTGTCCGCCTGCAGGGCCTGGGTGCGGAACTCGGCGGCCTCGGAGGCGGCCTTCTGGATGAGGGCCTGGAGGTCCGCGGGCAGGCCCTCATAAAACTTGTTGTTGATGTCCAGGCCATTGAAGTGGGCGGCCTGGTTGGTCACGGCCACATACTTGATGTATTCGCCCTGGCCGTTGCCGGTGTACAGGGTCACGGGCACGTGGTCCACACCGTCGATGGTGCCGTTCTGGAGGGCGGGCATGATCTCGCTGGCGCTCATAGACACGGGCGCGGCGCCCCAGGCATTGTAGTCGTCCAGGAAGACGGGGCCTTCGGTGATGCGGATGGTCTTTCCGGCCAGCTCGGACATGTTATGGACGGGGCCGGCATTCTCCGTGGTGCAGATGGTGCGGAAGCCGATGCACTGCAGGGCCAGCAGGCTGGCGCCGGTGCTGGAGAACTCGCCCAGCATGTCCGCCCATACGTCGGAGGCCATCACATCGTAAACGTCGTCGTAATCCTTGATGAGGTAGGCCAGGTCCAGCACGTCGAAGAGACGGTTGTAGTTGGCCATGATAGCGGTATTGTTCACGCCCATCTCCAGGGTACCGGCGATGACCTGATCCACGATCTCACGGTCGGAGCCCATGGAGCCCATGTAGAGGTCCACGATGACGGCGCCGTCGGTCCAGGTCTCCACCCGCTCCTTAAAGGCGTTGGCCAGCACGTTCAGATGGCTCTTTTCGTTGCTCTGGGGGGTGGCCAGCTTGATGGTCAGGGGGTTCTCGGGCGTGTAATCGCCAAAGTCCAGGGCCGCTTCGCCCTGTGCGCCGGACTCGATGTCACCCACGTTGGTCAGCGTATCGGAGGACTCGGGTTCTGATGCGGGCGAGGGCGACGGAGCTGCGCTTCCACTTCCGCTTCCGCCGCCGCAGGCCGCGAGGGACAGGGACATGACAAGCGCCAGCAATAGAGCAATCGTCTTTTTCATTGGTACTCCTCCTCAAGAATATTGGTTGATATTCAATTTCAATTATTGAATATCTATGCCATATATTTAGCACTAATTTTAGATTTGGTCAATATAGTTTTTTAAATAAAAAATAAAATCGAGTTTTTGTATAAAATGTCGAGTTAAAATTTGTGCATTAAGTAAAACGGATGGGATTCTCAAAAACATGGGATCTAATTTGGAGATACAGCGCCCAAAGATGACGAAAGCGGCCGGCGCAGTACTGCGCCGGCCGCTTGGCTGGGATAATATGACCTCGTATCAGAGGGCTTTGTATGCCAACTGCGCGGAGATCTCTTCCGCGGCATGCCGGAGATGAGGCAGGGCGTGACGGACATATTCGTCCGTCAGGCGCTCGATGGGGCCGCCTACACTCAGCCCGGCGATGATCTGGCCCAGATGGTTGCGCAGTCCGACGGCAATACTGCCGTTCCCGCTCTCCAGTTGCTCGGTACAGAAGCTGTACCCCAGCTGCTGGACCTCCTTCACCTTTGCCCGGATGCTCTCCGGATCGGTCACCGTCTTGGGGGAGGGTTTGTCGTAACTGGCCTGGCGGAGGTATTCCTCCAGCTGGGCATCGGAATAGCCGGACAGGATGATGATCCCGTTTCCGCCGCAGTGCAGGGGCACATGCTTGCCGATAAAGGGCATCCGCGTCAGCACCGAGCCGGGAGGGCTCACCATGTCGATGTAGACCAGTTCCTGCTGCTGCGGGATGGCCAGGTAGCAGATCCCGTCGCAGCTGGCGGCGATGTTCAGCATATAGGGGTGTACCAGGTCGCGCAGATCGAATTTGGCCCGCACCATGTCCCCGATCAGGGAAAATTTCAGGGAAAGGGTGTATTTGGCCGAATTTTCATCCTGGATCACATATCCACGCTCCCGCAGGGCATTGATCATGCGGAAAGCGGTGCTCTGCGGGATCCCGCTCAGCTTTGCGATATCGTTGAGGCGCATGGGCGCGCCGTTGCGCACCATGGTCTCCACCACGTCAAATATCTTATCTGCGGATTGATTGGTCCGCGTCACCTTTTCAGCCATTCGGATCCTCCATTACACAAGTGCTGCCGGAGCGCGGACAAATTCGGCTCAACCTGGCATATAAATTCAATTATTGAAATTCACCATATATTTTTTACCATAGTTCGCCCCTCTTGTCAATCCAAACGAGCCAAACGGCTCCAAGGGCAAAGAAAGAGCGGACGCCCGGGCGAAGCCGCCCGGCAGGCGTGGAATCCCGTGGGCGCGTTTCGTCCCGGGATTCCGTATGGCGGGATCATGCGCGGGAGCCGCCGGAAAAGGGCGGTCAGACGTTGAAGCGGAAGAGGACGATATCGCCGTCCTTCATGACGTACTCCTTGCCCTCGGAGCGCACGAGCCCCTTTTCCTTGGCCGCGGACATGGTGCCGCAGGCCGTCAGATCGTCAAAAGCGATGACCTCCGCCCGGATGAAGCCGCGCTCGAAGTCGGTGTGGATCTTGCCCGCGGCCTGCGGGGCCTTGGTGCCCCGGGTAATGGTCCAGGCACGGCACTCGTCCTCGCCGGAGGTGAGGAAGGAGATCAGCCCCAGCAGGGCGTAGCTGGCGCGAATGAGCCGGTCCAGACCGGACTCCGGAATGCCCAGCTCCTCCAGGAACTCCTTTTTCTCCTCCGGCTCCAGCTCGGCGATCTCCGCCTCCAGCTTGGCGCACACGGGAATGACCTGGGCCCCCTCCCGGGCGGCCAGATCGGCCACCAGCTGATAGTAGGGGTTGTTCTGGTGGTCGGCAAAGCCGTCCTCATCCAGGTTGGCGGCGTAGATGATGGGCTTGAGGGACAGAAGCTCCGAGGTGGCGATCAGTTCGGCGTCCTCCTCGCCGCAGGCAAATGAGCGGGCCGAGTTGCCGTCGTTGAGCCAGTCCCTCAATGCGGAGAACACCTCCACCTCGTGCAGGTACCGCTTGTCGCCCTTTGCGGCTTTCTGGGCCTTGTCGATGCGCCGCTCTACCATCTCCACGTCGGCCAGGATGAGCTCGATGTCGATGATGCCGATGTCCCGCAGGGGATCGGTGGAGCCCTCCACGTGGATGACGTTTTCATCGTCAAAACAGCGTACCACGTGGATGATGGCGCTGCACTCCCGGATGTTGGCCAAAAACTTGTTGCCCAGGCCCTCCCCCTTGGAGGCCCCCTTCACCAGACCGGCAATGTCCACAAACTCGATGACGGCCGGGGTGGTCTTTTTCGGGTGGTACATTGCGCTGAGCTTGTCCAGCCGCGCATCCGGGACCGCTACCACGCCCACGTTGGGGTCGATGGTGCAGAAGGGGTAGTTGGCGCTCTCCGCGCCGGCGTTGGTGATGGCGTTGAACAGGGTCGATTTGCCCACATTGGGCAGGCCCACAATGCCTAATTTCATGGCGTATAGCCCCTCTTTCGCAGCCTTCAGCGGACAAAGGGCGGCGCCGTTGTTCCGCGCGGAGCTCCCATCCGGATTCGCGGCCTGTGCCGTCGGGTGGTTCCGCGCCTGAAAACGCAGCCGGAACACGCGGTGCGCCTTGTTCGCTGAGGGTAAATTCGCCCCAATATTATATAGGAATCCCGCGAAAAATACAAGAGGGCGCCAAAATGAGACCGTCCCCTTGTATTTCCCGGGCAAAGCGTGTAGAATCATCTGGCTGCGCCGCGCGGCGGCGGAGCGATGCTTGATGATGCGGATGACGATGGATAGGAGGTCGTATGGGTATCCTGCGGCAGAACAGCGGCGACATCACCCAGGGGGTCATCTGGAAACAGCTGCTGGCCTTCTTTTTCCCCCTGTGGTTCGGTACGTTTTTTCAGCAGCTCTATAACACCGTGGACACGGTCGTGGTGGGCCGTTTTGTGGGCAAGACCGCTTTGGCCGCTGTGGGCTCCACCGGGGTGGTAGTCAACCTGACGGTGGGCGTCTTTACCGGGCTTGCCAGCGGCGCGGTGGTCATCATCGCCCAGCACTACGGCGCCCGCCGGGGCCCGGAGGTCTTTCGGAGCGTCCATACCGCCATGCTCCTCTCCCTGCTGCTGGGCGCCTTTTTTATGGCGGCGGGCTTCCTGCTGACGCCCTGGTCCCTCCGGGCCATGGGGACCACTGAGGAAGCGCTGCCCGGCGCCATCCTCTATCAGCGGATCTACTTTCTGGGCATGATCCCCAATGTGGTCTACAATATGGGCACCGGTGTGCTCCGGGCGGTGGGGGATGCCCGGCGGCCGCTCTATTTCCTGATTGCCGCCTCGCTGTGCAACATCGTGCTGGACCTGGTGCTGGTGGTGGGCTTCGGGCTGGCGGTGCTGGGGGTGGCCCTGGCCACGGTGCTCTCCCAGCTGCTCTCCGCCGTGCTGGTGGTGCTCTCCCTGATGCGCTCGCAGGGGCAGGCCTATCAGCTTTTCCCCCGGCAGCTGCGGCTGTACGGCGCTCCGCTGAAGGATGCCATGCGGGTGGGCGTGCCCGCCGCCCTTCAGTCGGTGATGTACTCCGCCTCCAACATCGTCATCCAGGCTGCGATCAACTCCTTCGGCACCGACGCCGTAGCCGCCTGGACCGCCTACGGCAAAATGGACGTGATCTTCTGGATGTCCATCAACGCCATGGCCCTGGCCATCACGACCTTTGCCGGGCAGAACTACGGCGCGGGCCAATACGACCGGCTGAAGAAGGGCGTGCGGGTGTCGGTAGGCATGAGCGCGGGCTTTACCGTGCTCCTCAGCACCGCCATGACCGTGTTTGCCCGGCCGATCCTGAGCATATTCTCCCCCGACCCGGACGTGCTGGAGATCGGCGTGGCCATGGTGCGCTTTCTGGCGCCCTGCTATATCACGTATATCCTGGTGGAGCTGCTCCCCGGCGCGATCCGGGGAGCGGGCAGATCCATGGTGCCCATGCTCATCTCGGTGTTCGGCGTGTGCGTGCTGCGGCTGGTGTGGCTGTTTACCGTGGTGCCGGCCCATCACACCATCGAGGCCGTGGAGCTGAGCTATCCCATCACCTGGGCGGTCACTTCCGCAGCCGTGCTGATCTACTACCGCTGGGGGCATTGGCTGCAGCCGCGGAACGGGACGGAATAAACGATCGCACACAGCGGTGCGGCTCTGGACAAGGACTGCCCCGCCGACGCTAAGCGCCGCCGTCAACGATCCCTGATTTCGTGCAAAACGCGGTCGTGCTTCGGCCTTGACAGGTCTGCTATACTGATAAGCAAAAGGGGAATTCCCAAAGAAAGGCAGATGCCGTTTTGAGCGAGCGCATATCCCTGCAGCATCCCGAATATCTGGAGATCACCGGCCCCGGCGGCGCGGTCACCCGTGGGGCGGATCAGGAGTGGTTCCCCGAGGGGTGGCAGCGCATGGCGGGCTGCGGCCCCACGGCGGCAGCGGTGGTCTTTGCCTACCTGGCCCGCGCCCATGCCGCCCTGGCGCCTCTGTGCCCCGGGGACGTGAGCGGCCGGAGGGAGTTTACGGCGCTGATGTGCCGGGTGTGGGACTATGTGACGCCCCGGCATCACGGGCTGAACAAGCCGGAGCTGATGCAGCGGGGCATGGAGGCCTATGCCGGGGCGCGGGGGATCGCGCTCTCCCCTGCCCGGCTGGAGATCCCCGCCGCCCGCACCAAGCGCCCGGAGTATGCCGCGGTGGCCCGTTTCGTGCGGGACAGCCTGGAGCGGGAGTGCCCGGTGGCCTTCCTGAACCTGCACAACGGCAAGGTGAAGGACCTGGACTGGTGGCACTGGGTCACCATCGTCGCCCTGGAAGGGGAGCGGGCCGTCATCCTGGACAGCGGCAGGGAGCTGGAGATCGACCTGGCCCTCTGGCTGGAGACCACCCGCAAGCGGGGCGGCCTGGTGTCCGCCCTGGGGGTGCGGCCGTGAGGGCGTGGCTCGCCGCCCACTGGATCGGGGCGGCGGGATATGTGCTGTGCGTCAGCCTCGCCGCCTTTCTCCTGATGGGGGCGGACAAGCGCCGCGCCCGCCGGGGGGACTGGCGCGTGCCGGAGCGCACCCTTTTCCTGGCGGCACTGCTGGGGGGCGCTCCCGGCGCGCTTCTGGGGATGTGGGCCTTCCGGCACAAGACCCGGCACTGGCAGTTTCGGTTTGGCCTGCCTGCCATCCTGCTGCTTCAGGCGGCCCTGCTGCTCTGGTGCCTCGCCGGCGGGGCGGGCTGACCGGCGCACGCCGGCCGGTTGAAAAAGGGGCTTGGCCGCGTTTGGGGGGAGGCTGCACGAAAGTTTCGCCTCGGTTTCCGGCCGAATTACCGGCCGATCCTTTGCGGGGAACGCCACGTTCTGAGGCCGCAGCGTGAGGACCTGCGCCGGCGGCGCCTGTTTCGCGCAGGCCGGTGCGGCTGTGGCCCCGGAAAAGGCGGATTTCGATTTTACACCGCCGTCTTCGGACGGCGAAACGCCGCAAGGCCCTCCTGCGGGAGGCCTTTGACAGACCGACGTGGGCCTCCGGCTTTGCCGGAGGCCCACGTGACGTTTGCAGGGGGATCAGTCGTCCCGGCTGAGGTAATAGGGCTTCATCAGGCTGGGCTGTTCGGTGGAATCCTTTTGGCTGCCGGTGCGCAGGGTGACCTCCGGCGGCCGGCCGCCGCGCCCCCGGGCGCCGGAACGCTTTTTCTTCGCCTTGGGCACGGCCAGGGGCTCGGCGGCCGGCCGCGCCGGCTGGGCCTGCTGCGTGCCTCCGGACTTCGTTTTGCCGCCCCGGCGTTTTGGACCGCCGGACGCGGCCCCGGTCCGCTGTTTGTCCTGCTTTGCGCGGGGGGGCTGGGCCGGGCTGCTTTTCGGGGCCAGAAGCCGCGCGGTGGCGTCCAGGATCACATCGCTGGCCAGGGGGTCCGGCTTATAAAAGTCGCTGTACTCCTCCGCGGCGGCGGGGCGGCTTGGTGCGGTGGCGGTCAGGGCCTCTTCCAGCGTGGCGCTGGCCCGGTAGCCCCGGGCGCGCTTTTTCTCACCGGGGGTGCGCTGGGCGGAAGGCGTCTGCTCCAGGGGCCCGGCCGCCTTGGCGGGCCGTGCCGCCTTGGCCCTGGAGGGCTGGGCCGCGTCCGCCGGGCGGGCCGGCGCGGCGTTTGCCTTCCGGTCTGCGGCGGCCGCCCGGTTGGCCGCGTCCCGCTCCTGGCGGCGGGCTTTGGCGGCGGCGCGGGCTTCGGCGTCCTCGGGATTGACTACACGGCCCTTCTTGTCGCGGGGCAGGGGCTCCAGGATCTCCATGGGCCAGGGGTGCCCCTCCACCACCGGGATCTTACGGGCGATCAGCTTCTCAATGGCCTTGCGCTCCTCCTGCTCGTTGCTGTCGCAGAAGGAGACGGCGGTGCCGCCGTGGCCCGCCCGGCCGGTGCGGCCGATCCGGTGCACGTAGGTCTCCGGTACGTCGGGCAGGTTGTAGTTGAACACGTGGGAGAGCTCCTCGATGTCCAGTCCCCGGGCGGCGATATCCGTGGCCACCAGGACCTGCACCGCGCCGGACTTGAAGTCCGCCAGGGCCTGCTGCCGGGCGGTCTGGCTCTTGTTGCCGTGAATGGCGGCGGCGGAGATGCCCGCCTTCACCAGGTCGCCCGCCACTTTGTTGGCTCCGTGCTTGGTGCGGGTGAACACCAGGGCGTTTTTGACCCCGTCCTCCCGGACGAGCGCGGAAAGAAGCTTGGTCTTATTGCCGCGGTCCACATAGTAGAGCTTTTGGTCGATGACCTCCACGGGAGAGGAGATGGGGTCCACCGCCACCTTGACCGGGTCCTTCAGCAGGGAGTCCACCAGACCCTGCACCTCGGCGGGCATGGTGGCGGAGAAAAAGAGGGTCTGCTTTCGGGCGGGCAGCCAGCTCAGGATGCGGCGCACGTCGTGGATGAAGCCCATGTCCAGCATCCGGTCGGCCTCGTCCAGCACGAAGATCTCCAGCCGGGAGAGGTCGATCAGCTTCTGCCCGTACAGGTCGCCCAGCCGGCCGGGGGTGGCGACCAGGATATCGACGCCTTTTTTCAGGCGCTCCACCTGGGGCGCCTGCCCCACCCCGCCGAAAATAACGGCGCAGCGCAGCGGCAGGTTCTTGCCGTAGGCCTCGAAGCTCTCCTGGATCTGGAGGGCCAGCTCCCGGGTCGGGGTGAGAATGAGGGCCCGGATGGGCCGTCCGCTGGCCTTCCCTGCGGCCAGACGCTGCAGGATGGGGGCGGCGAAGGCGCAGGTTTTTCCGGTGCCGGTCTGGGCGCAGCCCAGTACGTCCCGCCCGGACAGGGCGGGGGGGATGGCTTTTTCCTGAATGGGGGAAGGGCGTTCATAGCCCTGATCGGCCAGCGCCCTCAGGATGGGCTTGTTCAGGCCGAGTTCCTGGAATGTCATGTTGCAGAATCCTTTACCATTTAAATTTGCCCTCCCTGCGCAGGGGGGCGGATTGCCGGGAAGCCGCGGCGCAGACGCGGCATATCACACGACGAACAAGCCCGCCGGGGCCCCGGCGGGCGTTTCGCACGCGATATTCCTACATTCTGTAGTATATCACATTTTTCCAGAATTACAAGCGCGGCGGAAAACGCCCGCCCAGCGCCCGCAGCACCGCGGCCACCGTCTGCTCCAGGGTATCTCCGGCCACATCCACCGCGGCGCCGGCAAAGCGCTCGTACAAGGGGGCGCGGTAGGCGTAGAGGTCCGCCAGGGTCTGGCCGGGAGCCATGGCGATGCCCCGGGTGGTGATGTTGTCGATCCGGCGTTCCAGCTCCGGCAGGGGCACCCGCAGGTACAGGACCCGGCCCAGCGCCCGCAGGTGTTCCATGGCCCGCTCCCGGCACACGGCGCTGCCGCCGGGGGCGATGACGCTTGCGCGGCAGTCCAGGGAACGGATGGCCGCCTCCTCCGCGTCCAGAAAGGCGTCCAGGCCCCGCTGGTCCAGAAGTTCCTGGAGCAGCAGGCCCTCCCGCTGCTGGATGAGCAGGTCGGTGTCGATAAACGGAAGGCCCAGGGCCTTGGCCAGCAGCACGCCGACGGTGCTCTTGCCCGAGCCCGGCATGCCGATCAGGGTGATGTTGTCCTTCAAGGGAATGCTCCTTCCGGGGATGAAATGTCAGGGCAGTTCCAGGGCGACGGTATGGCAGGCGCCCCCGGAGGCGTCCGCCGTGGCTTCGCCCAGCACCAGCTCGGCGGGACCCTCCGCACCGGCGGGGAGGAAAAAGACCAGCTGCCCGTACAGGGGGTCGTCCCACTGGGCGTCGGACAGGGTAACGTCGTACACCCCGTATTCACTCAGCTTGCGGGAGAGGACGGGGTCCCCGTCCACGGCGCAGACCGTGGTCCCGTCGGAGAGGATCAGGTAAGGGGCGGGAAAGCGCTTGCCCCTCAGGACCTGTCCGCCCTCCACCCAAAGGTCTACCGCTACGCACCGGGGTGGGAAGCCAAACTGCTCGCTGAGCGCCTGCACGCCTTCCACCGCCCAGGCGTCTTCTACGGTGACCTCCATGCCGCTGATGGAGAAGGTCTCCCACAGGGCGTGGGCCCGCGCCTGCGGACGGACGGAAAGCGGTCCGCTCCCCGCGGTCCGCCAGAGGGCCAGGCATGCCCCCAGCAGCGCCGCCGCGGCAACCAGCGCCAGAACGGCCCGAGCGGCGGCGCGCTTCCGGCGCGGCCCGGCCGGCTCCTCACAGGCGGCGCAGTCCCGGATGCGCCCGGCATGCCGCCCGCGTCCCGCCTCCGGCATGCTGCCGCGGGTAGGATGGCCGCGGCCCGGGCGGTTTTGTGCGGCGCGCTGCTGATTCTGCTGACCGGTCTGAAACCGGGCGAGCATCTCCTGCTCCAGCCGGGTGGCGTCGCTGTCCGGCGGGGGGTTGAAGCTGCCGCATTTGGGGCAGAAATCGTCTTTGTCGTAATCGTAGCGTCTGCCGCAGTCCCGGCAGATGATGCATGGCATGGCCGCACCCCTCCTCAGGTCCCGTTTGCATGGCGGACGACGGACCGCTTCCGGAGCCGGTTGAACCATCCGCGCCCTGCCGTTTCGCCCGGCGCAAAAGGACCGCTCCGCCGGCGTTTGCGGGGGAAGAAACAGGGCCTAAGCCCCAAGCTGTTTGCGGCGTGCCTCCAGAATGCGGGGAAAGCGCCGCAGGAAGACCAGGCCGGTGGCGGTGGCGGCCAGAAGGTCGGCCGCCGGCTCGGCCAGGTAGACGGCAAAGACCTGGTTCCCCGTCAGCAGGAGGGGCAGCAGATAGATCAGCGGGATGAGCAGGATGACCTTGCGCAGCAGGGCCAGGAACAGGGAGACCCTGGCCTGCCCCAGCGCGACGAAGGTCTGCTGGCAGGCGCTCTGAAGGCCCATCATAAAGAAGCCGGCCATATAGATGCGCAGCACCCGCACGGTAAGGGCCACCAGCTCCGGCTTGTTATTGAACAGGGCCACGAACACGCCGGGAAACAGCTCCACTGCCGCCCAGCCCGCCACGGACAGAAGCAGGGAAAAGCGGAGCATCAGCGAGAAGCACCGTTTCACCCGGTCCAGGCTGCCTGCGCCGTAGTTGTAGCCGATGATGGGCTGCGCCCCCTGGGCCAGCCCCTGAAAGGGCATCCAAAGCACCTGCATGATGCTGCTTGCGATGGTCATGGCCCCCACATAGAGGTCTCCGCCGTAATGCTTCAGGGAGGAATTGAGGGCGATGTTGACCAGACTCTCCGTGGACTGCATGATAAAAGGAGAAACCCCGATGGCCACCACCGGGGCCAGGATGCTCCAGCGCAGGCGCAGGCAGCGTGCCTGGAGCCGGAGCCTGGTGCGCCTGCCCCGCAGAAAGGAAAGGACCCACAGGGCGGAAACGCCCTGGGCCAGAATGGTGGCCAGGGCCGCGCCCTTCACCCCCATGCCGAACCCGAAAATGAAAATGGGATCCAGCACGATGTTGGTGACGGCGCCGATGACCACCGTGGCCATGGAGTAGGTGGAAAAGCCCTGGGTGGTGATAAAGTTGTTCAGCCCCAGGGAGACCTGCACGAACAGGGTGCCCCACAGATAGACGCCCAGGTAGTCCGCGGCGTAGCCGATGGTGTTGCCGCTGGCGCCGAAGAGGAGGAGCATGGGCTCCTTGAGCAGCTGGAACACCACGGTGACGGCCGCCGAGATGACCGCCAGCAGGGCGGCGCAGCTGCCCAGGATCTCATTGGCCAGGTCCTCCCTGCCCTCCCCCATGCGGATGGCGGCCCGGGAGCCGCCCCCCATGCCCACCAGAGCGGATAGGGCGGAGATAAACATGAGCACCGGGAAGCACACGCCCAGGCCCGTGAGCGCCAAATCCCCGACCCCTTCGATGTGGCCGATGTACATCCGGTCCACGATATTGTACAGGGCGTTGATGAGCTGCGCGGCGATGGCGGGCAGGGCCAGACGCACCAAAAGCGTACCCACGCGGTCCCGGCCCAGGTCGTTGGTTGGCTTTGCCATTGGGGTCACGCCTCGTCTTTCTCCAAAAAATAAGTAGCCTCCATGTCCGCCAGGGACAGGGCGAAGGCCAGGGGATACTGCTGCAGGGCCTGTCCCACCAGGCGCTTGTCCTCATCCCCGGAAAAGCCCATGTGCCAGCGGATGGCCATGGCCTCCTCCCGGGTGAGCTTCAAAAAGCCGGAGATGATGTAGACGCTCTTCTCCCCATGGCCGTAGGGGAGCGTGTCCTCGTAAAAAAAGGTGGGCACGCTCTGCCACTTGCCGTCGCTCCCCTTCACGTTGCGGGAGCCGGCCTTGTAGCAGCCGATCTTGCACAGGTCGTGGAGCAGGGCGGCCACGGCCACGGATTCCGCCGGGTACTCCAGCGCGTACAGCTCCTGCACCCGCTCCCGTTCCAGATAGGCGCACAGGCAGTGGTAGACGTTCAGACTGTGCTCGCACAGCCCCCCGGCGTAGGCGCCGTGGAACCGGGCCGAGGCGGGGGCAGTGAAAAAATCGCTTTTGTGCTCCAGATAATCCAGCAGGGCCTCCGCTCCGTCCCGGCGGATGTTCTCCCGGTAGATCTGGATGAATGTTTCCTTCGCGCTCATAAGGGCCTCCCTCGTATGCAACTCATTGCGCCCTATTCTACCACAGCCCGCCGGAAAAGGCCACCCCCGCACCGCGCGGGCCGGGCGGGCATAAGATGGGCGGAATGGAGTGAGACGATGGCGCATTTGGGAACGGGGCTGGCCGTACTGCTTTTCGTGGCGGCCTGTAATCTGGACACACTGATCCTGGCGATGGGCTACGGGGTCAAGGGGATCCGCCTTTCCGCCGGACGGCGGCTGGTGCTCTCGGCGGTAACGACCCTGGTCACGTGGCTGTCCCTGGTTCTGGGGGATATCGCCGCGCTGGTGCTCACGGCCCGGGCGGGCGCCCGGCTGGGCGGGGTGGTGCTGGTGGGCATCGGCCTGTGGTTCGTGCTGGACTGGCTGCGCCGCGCCGGAGGCGGCGGGGAGCCCGGCGGCGGGGCGGCCACCCTTTGGGAGTGCGTGTGCCTGGCCGCCGCCTTGGCGGTCAACAACGCCGGGGTGGGCGCGGCCGCCGGGGTATCCGGCCTGAACCCCCACTGGGCGGCCCTGGGAAACTTCCTGGCCACGCTGGCCGCCCTGGCCCTGGGCTACCGCCTGGGCGCGGGGCCGGCGGGGCGGCTGCTGGGCAAATACGCCCTTCCGCTCTCCGGGCTTCTGCTCATCCTGCTGGGCGTGTGGGAGATGCTCGGATAACGGGGCCCGGAGCAGGCGCCCCGCTTTATGCGATCCAGCCGCTGCCCACGACGGCGTCTGCGTCGTAAAACACGGCCATCTGTCCCGGCGTGGGGGCGCGGGCGGGCTGATCCATGCGCACGCGCACACAGCCGCCCTCCGGAAGGATCACGGCGCGCTGCTCGGTGCGGGAGTGCCGCAGGCGCACCGTGACCGCCATGGGAGCCGTAAGGGCCTCCACGGCGATCCAGTTGGGCGCGGTGCACAGCAGCTCCCTGCGGCCCAGGTCGCCGCCGTCGGAGAGCACCACCTGATTGCGTTCCGGCCGGATGGCGGAGACGAAATAGCGGTGGGGGCCGGACACCCCAAGCCCCCTGCCCTGCCCCAGGGTGTAGTGATGGATGCCCTTGTGCCGGCCCAGCACGGTCCCGTCGGGGGAGACAAAGTCGCCGGGCGGCGGGGTGTTTCCCCGCCGGTCCAGCCAGGCGGCGTAATCCCCGTCGGGAATAAAGCAGATCTCCATGGAGTCCGGCTTGTCCGCCACCGGGATGCCAAATTCCCGGGCTAGGGAGCGTACCTGGACCTTTTCGTAATCACCCAGGGGAAACATAACGCGCTGTAATATGCTTCTGGGCAGCCGGGCCAGCATGTAGGACTGGTCGTTGGCGGGCCGCCCCTTCCGCAGCACCCCTCCCTCCGCCCGGGCGTAGTGCCCCGTGGCCACAAGGCGGGCCCCCACGCGGTCGGCCAGCGCCAGCAGGGCGGGAAACTTTACGGCGGGGTTGCACCGGGCGCAGGGCAGGGGTGTGCGCCCCGCCAGATAGTCGGCGGTAAAGGGCGCGCAGACATGCTCCTCCAGGGCCTGCCGGATGTCCGCCGTGGCAAAGGGCAGATTCAGGGAGGCGGCCACGGCCGCCGCGTCAGCCGCGCCGGAGCCGCCCAGCCCGATGTCCAGATAGAGGCAGTATACCTCGTAGTCCTGCAGCAAAAGCCGGGCCGCCACGGCGGAGTCCACTCCGCCGGAGAGGCCCAGAACGACTTTTTCCTTCATAAGCACCTCGATCCGTTTGACTGCGGGGCACGCGTGCGCTCAGCCCCGTTCCAGATAGACCATCAGCGCCGCGATATCTGCGGGGCTGACGCCGGAAATACGGCTGGCCTGCCCCAAATTCAGGGGGCGGATCTGGTCCAGCTTCTGCCGGGCCTCGATGCGCAGGCCCTGCATCGCCGTATAATCCAGCCCCCCGGGCAGGGGACGGTCCTCCATCTTCCGCCACTCCTCCACCTGTCGGAGCTGCCGGTCGATATAGCCCTGGTATTTGACGGCGATCTCCACCGCCTCCTGCACCGCCGGGGGCAGAGCGGGCCGCCCCGGGTCTGCGGGCGCGAGCGACGCATAGGTGTTTTCCGGGCGGCGCAGCAGGTCGCACAGGCGGCCCTGGGCCGTTCCGGCGTGCTCCAGCCGTTTGATCTCCCGGGCCGCGGCGGCGTATTTTTCCTGTACGCGGGCGTACCGTTCGCCGCTGACCAGTCCGATGGCGTACCCCACGGGGCACAGGCGCTGGTCGGCGTTGTCCTGGCGGCAGAGCAGCCGGTATTCGGTGCGGGACGTCATCATGCGGTAGGGCTCGTTGGTGCCCTTGGTCACCAGATCGTCGATGAGCACGCCGATGTAGCCCTGGTCCCGCCGCAGCACCAGCGGCTCCCGGCCCAGCAGCTTCAAGGCGGCGTTCGCCCCGGCCACAAGGCCCTGGGCGGCGGCCTCCTCGTACCCGGAGGAGCCGTTGAACTGCCCGGCCCCGTACAGGCCGCGCACCCGCTTGTGCTCCAGGGTGGGCAAAAGCTCGGTGGGGTCGGCGCAGTCGTACTCGATGGCGTAGGCGCAGCGGGTCATCTCGGCCCGTTCCAGGCCGGCGACGGTGTGGAGCATCTCCGCCTGCACGTCCTCCGGGAGCGAGGAAGAGAAGCCCTGGATGTACACCTCCTCGGTGTTCAGCCCCATGGGCTCGATGAAGAGCTGATGGCGCGGCTTGTCGGCGAAGCGGACCACCTTGTCCTCGATGGAGGGGCAGTACCGGGGCCCCACCCCTTCGATCACGCCGGAAAAAAGCGGCGAGCGGTGCAGGTTGGCGCGGATGACGGCGTGGGTGGCCGCATTGGTGTAGGTCAGATAGCACACCGCCTTGTTTTCCGGCGGCGCGGCCGTCTCGAAGGAGAAGGGCACGGTCTGCGCGTCCCCCGGCTGGAGCTCCATTTTGGAATAATCCACGCTCCGGGCGTTGACTCGGGGCGGCGTGCCGGTTTTAAAGCGGCGCAGGCCCACCCCCAGCGCCCGCAGGCTGTCCGTCAGGGCCAGCGCGGGCGCGAGGCCGTCCGGGCCGGAGGAGCGCGTCACGTCCCCCACGATGGTGCGCCCGCCCAGATAGGTGCCCGAGGCCACCACCACGGCGCGCACCCGGTATACCGCCCCGTGGCAGGTGCGCACGGCGCTCACCGCGCCGTGCTCGGCGTAGATGTCGGTGACCTCCGCCTGCTTGAGGCACAGGTTTTCCTGCCGCTCCAGGGTGTGCTTCATGATCTCCTGATACCGCCGGCGGTCGGCCTGGGCCCGCAGGGACCACACCGCCGGGCCCTTGCCCAGGTTGAGCGTGCGGTATTGGATGCAGGCCGCGTCGGCGGCCCGGGCCATCTCGCCGCCCAGGGCGTCCAGCTCCCGCACCAGGTGGCCCTTGCCGGTGCCGCCGATGGCGGGATTGCAGGGCATATTGCCCACCGCGTCCAGATTGACGGTAAAGCACAGCGTCCTCAGGCCCAGCCGGGCCGCGGCCAGGGCGGCCTCGATGCCCGCGTGCCCGGCTCCGATCACTGCAATATCATAAGTTCCCGCTTCATAGTCATGCATTAATGGCGTACCTCACTTTGCTGCGCCGGTCGCGCGGGGGCCCCAAATGCCTTTTTCTTCCTCAGGCGGAATAAATCCGCCTTGCGGCAAGGTTTTCGCTGTGGGCGAAAACGCTTGTGCGCGCCGGTGGGCGCGCCCCCGCTGTGCGGGGTCCCCGTGCCCGGCTCCGATCACTGCGATATCATAAGTTCCCGCTTCATAGTCATGCATCAATGGCGTACCTCACTTTGCTGCGCCGGTCGCGGACGGGCTTATTTCCCGTATACGATCGAGACCGCCCTGCTGCAGTTTTCGATCTCCGCCGTTTTGGGCGCGCCGCCGTATTCCCCGTCCAGCGTCCAGGGAAGCTCCTGCCGGCAGGTGATGCGCAGCCGGCTGGTGCGGTAGCTGGTGACCAGCCCCTGCTCGTCGGGCGACATGGTGAGCAGCGCCTTGATGATCGCCTGCAGCTGCAGGGGGTTCTGGGGCTGACGCACCAGGACCACCTCGAAGATGCCGTCGTCCAGACGCACCGGCTCGGTGGGCATGCCCTTAAAACCGCCTACCGAGACCGTGTTGGAAACCATGCCGTAGCAGTAGCTGCCCACCTCCATGCCCGCGTCGTGCTCCACGGTCATGGGGTAGGCCTGAATGGAGCTCAGCCGCGTGGCGCCCTCCAGCACGTAGGCCAGGTGGCCGAAGAGGTTTTTAAACGGCTGGGGGGTGTTGTAGGCCACGTCGGTAAAGGCCCCAAAGGCGGCCACGTAGATAAAGAAGCGGTCGTTGAACCGTCCGATATCCACCGGCCTGGGACAGCCGGCCGCCGCCGCGCGGGCCATGGCCTCCATGCCCCGGGGCAGGCTCAGGTTTTTGGCAAAATCGTTGGTGGTGCCCGCCGGGATATAGCCGACCGCGGGCCGCGTTTCCTGGGTCATGAGCCCGGTCACCACCTCGTGGAGCGTGCCGTCCCCGCCGGAACAGACGATGCGGTCGAACGCACCGGCGCGCTCCGCGGCCACGGCCGTGGCGTCCCCGGCGCCCTGGGTGGGGTGGACGCTCACGTCCCACCCGGCCCGGACGAAGCAGTCCAGCACCGCCGCCAGCCTGCTTTTCAGCAGTCCCTTCCCGGCGTGGACGTTGTAAATAAAGAGCAGCTTTTTCATGGTGGCCTCCGTGTCGCCTGTTCTCTCTAGGGTGGTATTATACAGATATTGTACCAAAAAACAACCTCTCTTTTGTGAACGGACGGGAAATTCTGCCTCCGCCCTTGCTTTTCCCTGCTAAAGCGGATAAAATAAGAATTCGACGCCGCACAAGGGAGTGTTTGCTATGGATCGAAAAGCCCTCTCCGCCGCTTTTCCCGTCACCGTCCCGGTCCTGATGGGATATCTGGCCATTGGGATCGCCTTCGGGCTGATGCTGCAGGAGATCGGATACAACTTCATCTGGGCCTTTTTCATGAGCCTGACCATCTATGCCGGGTCGGGGCAGTATCTGGGGGTCACCCTGCTGGGGACCGGGGCCGCGCTGGGCACCGTGGCGCTGATGACGCTGCTCATCAACTTCCGCCACCTGGTCTACGGCCTGTCCATGCTGGAAAAGTTCCGGGGCATGGGTTGGCGCAAGCTCTATATGATCTTTTCCCTCACCGACGAGACCTATGCCCTGCTCGCCTCCGCCCGTGCCCCGGTGGGGGTGGAGCCGAAGCGCTTCTACTTCGCCATCGCCCTGCTGGATCACAGCTATTGGATCCTGGGTTCGGTGATCGGCGCGGTGGCCGGGGCCCTGATCCCCTTGGATACCACCGGCATCGACTTTGCCATGACCGCCCTGTTTGTGGTCATCGCCGTGGACCAGTGGAAGGCGTACAAAAACCATCTCCCCGCCCTGCTTGGGGCCGGGGCCACCGTGCTGTTCCTGATCGTGCTGGGCCGCCGGTTCGGCCAGCAGCAGATGCTGCTGGTCTCCCTGGGCGTGATCGTGCTGGCGCTGATGGTGCTGCGGGACCGGCTGGAGGAAACGGAGGAGACGTCATGCTGAGTACCGGACACGCCGTGGCCGCCATCGCGGTCATGGCGGCAGTGACCTTTCTCACCCGGTTTCTGCCCTTTCTGCTCTTTGACCGGGGCGAGGCGCCGCCCAAGATCGTCCTCTACCTGGGACGGGTGCTCCCCCCCGCCATCATTGCCATGCTGGTGGTCTACTGCCTGAAGGGCGTCTCCTTCGCGTCCCCCGCCGGGTGGGCCCCCCAGCTGATCTCGGCAGCGGCGGTGGCGGCGCTGCACGTGTGGAAGCACAATAACCTTTTGTCCATTTTCGGCGGCACCATACTCTACATGGTGCTGGTGCAGGCCGTGTTCGTGTAGTGGAAGAAGCCTGGCGGCGGACGCCGGGAGGCGAAAACAGAGGGGCGGGTCCGCCGTGATGGCGGGCCCGCCCCGGTTGGTTATTCGGCCAGGTCCCTGGCTACGGCGGAGAGATAATTGGGCGTATAATCCTCGATCCTGCCCGCGTCGCAGGCGGCGGCCACGCCGGGGTCGATGGGCAGGCGGGCCAGGACCCTCAGCCCCAGCTCCCCCGCCACCTTGTCGATGCGGCTCTGGCCGAAGATGCTGTGCTCCTTCCCGCAGTCGGGGCACTTGAAGTAGCTGTAGTTCTCCACCAGACCCAGTACGGGGATCTTCATCATCTCGGCCATCTTCACGGCCTTGGTGACGATCATGCTGACCAGGTCCTGGGGGGAGGTGACCACGATGATGCCGTCCACGGGCAGGGACTGGAAGACGGTCAGGGGCACGTCCCCCGTTCCGGGGGGCATGTCCACGAACAGGTAGTCCAGCTCGCCCCAGATCACGTCGGTCCAGAACTGCTTCACGGCGCCGGCGATGACGGGCCCGCGCCAGATGACGGGGTCGGTCTCATTGGCGGTGAGCAGGTTGAGGCTCATGATCTCCACGCCGGTCCTGGTGACGGCGGGATAGATGCCCAGCTCGCTGCCCTCCGCCCGGGCGTGTACGCCGAAGGCGGTGGGGATGGAGGGGCCGGTGATGTCGGCGTCCAGTACGCCGACCGTTTTGCCCAGCTGCTTCATGGCCACGGCCAGAGAGGACGTGACCAGGCTTTTGCCTACGCCGCCCTTGCCGCTGACCACGGCGATGACCTTGCCGATCTTGGACAGGGCGTTGGCGGGCGCCTGGAGGCTCTGGGGCTCGGCGCGCTCTGTGCAGCTTTCGCCGCAGGAGGAGCAGTCATGGGTGCATTCGGACATGGGAGATTCCTTCTTTCCTATCTTGTTTGAGCCCGCCGCGGCGGGCGGTGCGGCGGTGACGGGCCCCAAAGGGCCACGCTTCCCGCCGGGGGTCGCATCAGTAGCGGTAGCTGCCCCCGCCGATAAATTCCCGGATCAGGGAATCGGAGGCGACCAGCGCGGGGTCCACCGGTTCAAAGTACGCAAAGGCGCTCACCAGATCGTGAAGCTCCCGATAGCGCGCGTTTTCGGGGAGGACCAGGTCCACCGCCTGACGCAGGGGCGCGGCGTAGTTGGCAAAGACGCTCACCTCGTAGCGCAGGGAGGAGTCGATGACGATCTTGGCCCGGCCCTTGAAGGGGGAGATATACGCCTTTTCCCCCCGGCGCACGTTGTACCACATGGACAGGGTCTCCCCCAGGTCGGTGCCGCGGAAGTTGAAGTCCCGCACCGCCCGGCGGGCCAGGCGCATCCAGGTGCCCTTAAAGCGCAGCGTCTCCCCCTCCAGAATATTGGAGCGGGCGGAAATATACAGCGTGGTGGCCTCCGGGTGGCGGCCGGCGATGTCGTCGTTGAGGGCGTGGATGCCCTCGAAGATGGCGATTTCGTTCTGGTCCAGCTTGAGCAGGGAGCCCCGGCTGTCGTTGCGCATCTGGCGGGCGAATTCAAACTTGGGCACCACCACCCACTCGCCCCTGGAGAGCTTGGTAAAGGTCTCGTCCAGCAGGTCCATATCCAGCAGGCGGGGGGACTCATAGTCGATATCGCCCTCGGGCGTGCGGGGGGCGGTCTTCCGGTTCAGGGTCTTGAAGTAATTGTCCATGGAGATGGTGTGGGTGTTCACCCCGCGCCGCTCCAGCTCCTGCTCCAGCTTGAGGGCGGTAGTGGTCTTTCCCGAGCCGGAGGGGCCGGAGAGCAGGACGATGGGGCTGTCCTTCATCCGCGCCAGGATGGCGTCCACGGCGGTATTGATGCGCTGCTGGTAATGGGCGTCGCACTCGGCCAGAAAGGCCACGGGGTCTTTGCGGAGCTTGTCGTTGATCTCGTTGAGCTGATAGGGCATACTACCCCTCCTTATTTTGATTCCATGCCGCAAAAAAATCCGCCACGCGGGACTTTTCCCGGATCATTTGATCCAGGCCGCGCAGATACTCCTGGGGGTACTTGGCGTTGGCGATGCGCTCAATGCGTCCGGTATGGGGGTCCACCAGCTTGGTCACGCCGCCGCCGCCCAGTGAGACGATGGTATGCAGCTCCTCCATCATGCAGATGTTGTACAGGCTCTCAAAGCCCGGCCTAGCCCAGCCCACGTTCTCAAAGGAGCCGGACATATATTTCTGCCGGTAGAGGTAATAGGGCGTCTGGCGCGCAGCGCGCAGCGCGCTCCAGGCGTAGTCCAGCATGGACCCCACATCCGCTCCCGAGGGCAGCGCGCCCCCCTCCTCCATCAGCCGGGAGCCCTTTTTCAGGGCCAGAGTATGCACGGTGACATTTTCCGGGCCCAGGGCGAGCACCTGCTCCAGAGAGGCCCGGAAGCCTTCAGGCGTGTCGGCGGGCAATCCGGCGATCAGGTCCATATTCACGCAGGGGATCCCGTGCTCCCGCGCCAGGGCGTAAGCGCGGTGGGTGTCCTGGCAGCGGTGGGCGCGGCCCATGGCGGCGAGGACCCGGTCGTCCATGCTCTGCGGGTTGACGGAGATGCGCCCCACCCCGCGCCGCGCCAGCACGGAGAGCTTTTCCGCCGTGATGGTGTCCGGCCGCCCGGCCTCCACCGTGTATTCGGTGCAGCGGGAGAGATCCACGTGCTCCGCCAGGTGGCCCAGCAGGGCGTCCAGCTGAGGGGCGGACAGGGTGGTGGGGGTCCCGCCGCCGAAGTAGACGGTGCGCACCCGCAGGCCGGCCCGCTCCAGCATGGCCCCTGCGGCGGAGATCTCCCGGTGCAGGGCCGCCAGAAAGGGGTCGATCAGCCTGAGGGCGCGCCCGACGTCGGCGGAGACGAAGGAGCAATAGGCGCAGCGGGTCGGACAGAAGGGAATGCCCACATAGAGGGAGACCTCGTCGCGTCTCAGGCTGTTTTGGGCGGCCAGGCTGGCCCGGGCGCAGTCCATGGCCAGCGCGCGCCGGGGGGCGGACACCCGGTAGGTGTCCCGCAGCAGGGCCTCCGCCTGGGCGGGGGAGGCCCCCTGCGCCATGGCCCGGGCGGGGATCTTCACGGGGCGCACCCCGGTCAGCGCCCCCCAGGGGGGCTCGCGTCCCAGCGCGCGCACCCCCGCGTCGTAAAAGGCCAGCTTTAAGATCCGCTGGAGGGCCCGGCTGTCGGCCAGGCCGCCGGTGAGCTCGGCAGACGAACAGCGCCGGACGGCGGCGCAGCGCTTCCCCCGATAGGAGAGGCGCGCCGTGGCCGTGGCCCAGACCGGCCCCCGGAACAGGGACAATTCCAGCGCGTCCTCCCCCGCTGCGGGCGGGGACGCGGGATACTCCGGCCGCTGGCCGGGAAACAGGGTCAGCAGCATTTGCTCGGCGGCATATTTGTAGTCGTGGCCCTTGAAATAGAGCTTCATGGCCGCCTCCGGTCCGTTGGCCGCGCTTGCCCGGCGGCAGACCGGGACGGGCGGCTTCTCCCATAGCGCCTCATATCAGCCCTCCAGGGCTTCCATCAGGTAGTAGTTGCTCCTGCGCTCCCGTTCCAGGGTGGAGGCGTCCATGTGGCCGGGCAGCACCTGATAGTCGCCGCTCAGCTGCCCCAGGCGCCGGAGGGAGGCCAGAATGGCCTCGTAGGAGCCGCCGGCGAAATCGGTGCGGCCCATGGAGCCCTGGAAGAGGGTGTCGCCGGTGAACAGCGCGTCCCCCGCCAAAAGGGTCACCCCGCCGGGGGTGTGGCCCGGGGTGTGCAGCACGCGCACCGTCAGGGAGCCCACGGTGAGGGCGTCCCCCTCGTCATAGGGCACGGTGGCGCCGATGGGGGGAAAGATGTCGCTTCCCAACAGGGCGGCGTCCGCCGGGTGCAGGTAGACCGGCACGCCGGGCAAGGCCTGCCGCAGCTCCGATACCGCCCCGGTGTGGTCAAAATGGGCATGGGTGAGCAGAATGGCGCGCACCGTCATCCCGTCGGCGCGCAGCTGGGCCAGGATACGCCCGGCGTCGCCGCCCGGGTCCACGACGGCGGCGGCGTTGGTGCTCTCGTCTTCCAGCAGATAGCAGTTGGTGCCCATGGCGCCAACCGGCAGGGCTTTGATTTGCATGGCTTGTTTCTTCCTTTCTTGCCGCCGGACGGCTGTGTCCTTCGGTACCGGGGGTGAGACCGGGCGCCTGGGACGCCCGTCACATCTGGTCGGTGTCCAACAGAATGGTGACCGGCCCGTCGTTCTGCGAATAGACCTGCATGTCGGCGCCGAATTCCCCGTGCTCCACCGGAAAGCCGCGGGCGGCGCACTCGGCCATGAATTTCTCGTACAGGGGGACGGCGAGCGCGGGCTTGGCGGCCCCGGTAAAGCCGGGGCGGCGGGACTTGGTGTCGGCGTAGAGGGTAAACTGGCTCACCACCAGCAGGCTTCCCCCCACGGCCTCCAGATTCCGGTTCATCTTCCCGGCCTCATCCTCAAAGATGCGAAGGCCGCAGATCTTGTCCGCCAGACGGACCGCCTGGGCTTCGGTGTCCGCGGGACCCACGCCCAGCAGCACCAGGAAGCCCTGGCCGATCTCGCCGTTCACTTTGCCTTCAATGGTGACCTTCGCGTTTTTTACGCGGGTAACGACAGCGCGCATAGACTTGTTCTCCTTATCGGTATTCTCGTGTAAAGCCGCGGGCGTAGAGCGGGTCGATGTCAAAGACGGCCGCGTCCCCGGCGGCGCATTTCAGCTCCGTCACGTCCACGATGGTCTCGATGGCGCCGATGCGCCCGATGATGCGGGCCTTTTGGCCGTTGATGCGCACGGTCTGCTTTTTGGCGCTGCGCCACCGCCGCAGGGTGGCCCAGAGTCCGGCGTCCCGCGCGCGGCCCACGCCGAAGCCGTTCTGGTAGCCCACCGGCAGCACCGCCACCCGGGTGGGGTGGCGCAGGGTCACCAGCTGCTCGTTGCCCACCGTGTGGCCGCGGGGAAGCCACCGGGTCTCCTCGATGCCCACCTCGCCGTAGCCCACCTTCAAAAGACCGTCGCCCCGGCTGCGGCGGCAGCGGCCCATCAGGGCGGAGCCCGCCCGCACCGCGTCCAGCCGGGCAAATTCATAGTGCATCAGGGCGTAGGAACCGGCGGCGTGGACGACCCCGGTCTCGAAGCCGGCGGCGCGGATGGCCTCCACCACCTGCTGGAATTCCTCCAGCTGGGGCGCGGCGTCCCGGCCGTCCCGTTTTGTGGCGTGGATCTGCGTATAGACACCCGAGATCGCCACGTTGGGCAGGTTGCGGTAGGCGGAGAGAATCTTGTCCGGCTCGGCGGCCAGAAAGCCCCCGAAGCCCATGCCCGTGTCGATCTGGATATGGGCCTCCGCCACGGTGGAGCGGGCCTCCGCCACGCCGTTGAGGGCCATGCCCGTATCGGCCGAGCCGATGGTGCACACCACGTTCAGGTCGATGAGCTGTTCCAGCTCCTCCCGGTCGGTGGTGGGGCGGAGCATCAGGAGCTCCTCTTCCACCAGCCCGGCCTTGCGCAGGGCGGCGGCCTCGGCGGGCTCGGACACGGCGAAGCGGCCCACGCCCTCCTCCCGCAGCAGCTGGGCCAGCTCCGTGATGCCAGCGCCGAAGCCGTCCCCGGTGAGCACGGCGTAGATACACGCCGATCCGGCCCGGTCCTTGACCACGGTGATGTTATTTTTGACCGCTTCCCGCTCGATGACCAGCTTTTTCATGGCATGGCCGCCTTTCCGTTCAGACTGCGCGCCGCCGCCGCGCCCCTGCCGCCGCGCGCGGCAGGGCAAATGCGGCAGGGGGTCCTTCGCGTGTTTGAAAGCATTATATCACTTCTGTAAATAGACCGTCAACGAAAAGGGGTTGCCGCTTGTGTTTTTCCGGGAAAGATGATACAATTTCAGAGATTGAATACCGTTTTGGAGGAACCGTTTTGAACCGAGAGACGACAAGAATCGCGCCGGAAGACATCGCCCGCCAGCGGGAGTTCTGCGCCCTGCTGCACGAGCGCAGCGCCGCCCGCCCCACGCCGCCCCTGGCCTTTGTGGACACCTACGGCTGTCAGCAGAACGAGGCCGACTCCGAGCGGCTGCGGGGCTACCTGTCCGAGATGGGGTATCAGTTCACCGATCAGGAGGCGCAGGCCGACCTGATCCTCATCAACACCTGCGCCATCCGGGAGCATGCGGAGATGCGGGCTCTGGGCAACGTGGGCGCGCTGGTGCACACCAAGCGGGCAAAGCCCGGCCAGCTGATCTGCGTGTGCGGCTGCATGGCCCAGGAGCCCCATGTGGCCCGGAAGATCAAAGCGTCCTACCGGCAGGTGGACCTGGTCTTCGGCCCCCATGCGCTCTGGCGCTTTCCGGAGCTGCTGTACCGCCTGGTCACCCGCCGGGGGCGCATCTTCGATATCGCGGACGAGCCCGGCTCCATTGCCGAGGGCATTCCCCTGGTGCGCCAGGACGGGGTAAAGGCCTGGGTGTCCATCATGTACGGATGCAACAACTTCTGCTCTTACTGCATCGTGCCCTACGTCCGGGGGCGGGAGCGCAGCCGGGAAGCGGGGGCCGTTCTGGACGAGATCCGGGCGCTGGCGGCGGAAGGCTATCGGGACATTACCCTGCTGGGCCAGAACGTGAATTCCTACGGGAAGGACCTGGAGGGGGGCATGGACTTTGCCGACCTGCTCGCCGCCGCCAACGATATCCCGGGGGACTTTTTGCTGCGCTTTATGACCAGCCACCCCAAGGACGCCTCCCAGAAGCTCTTTGAGACCATGGCCCGGTGCGAAAAGGTGGCCCCCCACTTCCACCTCCCCTTCCAGTCGGGCAGCACGCGGGTGCTGCAGGCCATGAACCGCCGCTATTCCAGGGAGGGGTATCTGGAGCAGGTCCACGCCCTGCGGGCCCTGATCCCCGATATCGTGCTCACCTCGGACGTGATCGTGGGCTTCCCCGGCGAGAGCCAGGAGGAATTTGAGCAGACGTTGAGCCTCATTCAGCAGGTGCGCTTCGACGCGCTGTTCACCTTCCTCTTCTCCCCCAGGGAGGGCACCCCCGCCGCCGCGCTGCCCGACCCCATGCCCAAGGAGCAGAAGGCCGCCAACTTCCAGCGCCTGGTGGAGGAGCAGGACAAGATCAGCGAGGAGCGCCACGCCGCCTACGTGGGCAAAACGGTGCGCTGTCTCGTGGACGGGGCGGACGAGAAGGGCCTTACCGCCCGCACCCCGGGCAACCGCCTGGTGCGCCTGAGCGGGGACAGAGCCCTGATCGGGCGCTTCGTCCAGGTGAAGGTCACCGGGGCCAACAAGTGGTCTCTGACCGGGGAAGCGCAGCCGGACTGAGCGCCTGCCCCCGCGGCGGCCGCCCGGGCGAGATCCCCTTGAACGACCAAACGGCCCCCTGCGGGAAAGCGCCCTGCCCGGCGAAACGACCGCTCCCCCATCCCAAGGTCCCCCGTCCACCAATCCAGGCGTTCAGAGAAAAAAGAAGGAGACACCCCATGGCCGAACTGACCCCCATGCGCAGGCAGTACAAAGAAATGAAGGAGCTCCACCCGGACTGCATCCTGTTTTTCCGTCTGGGGGACTTTTACGAGATGTTTGACGAGGACGCCCTGCTGGCGTCCAAGGAGCTGGAGCTGACCCTCACCACCCGGGACCGGGGCAAGCCGGAGGAGGAGCGCACCCCCATGTGCGGGGTGCCCTACCACTCCGCCGACGCCTATGTGGCCCGGCTCATCAGCAAGGGCTACAAAGTCGCCATCTGCGAACAGATGGAGGACCCGGCGCTGGCCAAGGGGCTGGTGGAGCGGGAGGTCGTCCGCATCGTCACCCCCGGCACGGTCATCGACTCCAACATGCTGGAGGAGGGGCGCAACAACTACATCTGTGCCATCTGCCGGGATGCGCAGGGCACGGGGGTGTGCTTCTGTGATATCTCCACCGGCGAGTGTACCGCCGCCTCTTTCGCCGGGGACGGAGGCGAGCACCTGTACAACGAGCTGGGCCGTTTCTCGCCCCGGGAGGCGGTGCTGTCCGATGAGGCG
Organism: Lawsonibacter hominis; assembly: GCF_014287895.1. Classification (GTDB taxonomy): domain Bacteria; phylum Bacillota; class Clostridia; order Oscillospirales; family Oscillospiraceae; genus Lawsonibacter_A; species Lawsonibacter_A hominis. Next base: position 38,074 of record NZ_JACOPP010000020.1, read on the forward strand.
TGGTCCGACCCGGCGCTGCTGGCGTTTCTCCGGCAGCGCCTGGAGTGCCGCTGTGAAAACGGCGGCGGGGAGCGCTTCCGGCCGGAGCGCGCGCGCAAGCTGGTAAACGACCAGTTTCCGGAGGGCGCCCGCGCCCTGCCGGAGGGGGACGGCCACGCCCTGCAGGCGGCGGGCGGCCTGCTCTCCTATCTCTATGAGACCCAGAAGACCGACTTGTCCCACATCTCCGCGCTGGGCTACCAGACCACGGGGCAGTACATGGAGCTGGATCTGACCGCCCGGCGGACCCTGGAGCTGACCGCCACCATGCGCTCCGGCGAGAAGCGGGGCAGCCTTTTGTGGGTGCTGGACAAGACGAAAACGCCCATGGGGCACCGGCTCATCCGCGCCTGGATGGAGCGCCCCCTGCTCTCCCCCGCCGCCATCACCCGCCGCCTGTCCGCCGTGGAGGACCTGGCGGGGGACGCTGTGGGCCGGGAGGAGCTCGCCCTCTGCCTCAAGGAGGTGGGCGATCTGGAGCGGCTCATCGGCCGGATCGTATACGGCGCCGCCGGCTGCCGGGACCTGGTGGCCCTGGCCGCCGGCCTGGGGCGGCTGCCCCGGCTGCGGGAACTGCTCGCCCCCTATCCCTCCGCCCTGCTGGCTTCCCTGCGGGAGGAGCTGGACGACCTGGAGCCGCTGCGCGCGCTCATCGGCGCCGCCGTGGTGGACGAGCCCCCCTTCTCCGTGCGGGAGGGCGGCTTTATCCGCGCCGGATACAACGCCGATGTGGACCGGCTCCGGGACGTCATGGTCAACGGCAAGGGCATGGTGGCCGCCATTGAGACGCGGGAGAAGGAGCGCACCGGCATCAAGAGCCTGAAGGTGGGGTACAATAAGGTCTTCGGGTACTATATCGAGGTCTCCAAATCCTATTACGATCAGGTGCCGGAGGACTACATCCGCAAGCAGACCCTGTCGGGCTGCGAGCGCTACATCACCCAGGAACTCAAGGACATGGAGCATACCATCCTCTCCGCTCAGGACAAGATCACCGCCCTGGAGTATGAGCTGTTCTGCGCGGTGCGGGAGCAGACCGCCGCCCAGGTGGGGCGCATCCAGCGCTCCGCCGCCGCCGTGGGGCAGGTGGATGTGCTGGCTTCCTTCGCCGCCGTGGCCGACGAGCAGAACTACTGCAAGCCGGAGGTGGATCTGTCCGATACCGTCGAGATCACGGAAGGACGCCACCCAGTGGTGGAGCGGATGCTCAAGACCAGCCTGTTCGTACCCAACGACACCCGCATGGACAGCCGGGAGAACCTGGTGGCCATCCTCACCGGCCCCAACATGGCGGGCAAGTCCACCTATATGCGCCAGGTGGCCCTCATCGTGCTCATGGCCCAGATGGGCTGCTTTGTACCGGCCCGACGGGCCCGCATCGGGGTGGTGGACCGGGTGTTCACCCGCATCGGGGCCAGCGACGACCTCTCCGCCGGGCAGTCCACCTTTATGGTGGAGATGACCGAGGTGGCCGAGCTTTTAAAAAACGCCACCAGCAAGAGCCTGCTGATCCTGGATGAGATCGGACGGGGCACCAGCACCTACGACGGCATGTCCATCGCCCGGGCGGTGCTGGAACACTGCGCCGACCGGCGGCGCCTGGGGGCCAAGACCCTGTTTGCCACCCACTATCACGAGCTCACCTGTCTGGAAGGGCAGATCCCCGGCGTGAAAAATTACAACATCGCCGCCAAGAAAAAGAAGGACGACATCCTCTTCCTGCGCAAGATCGTCCGGGGCGGGGCCGACCAGAGCTACGGGATCGAAGTGGCCAAGCTGGCCGGAGTGCCCGACCGGGTCATCCAGCGGGCCAGGGAGATCCTCTCCGAGCTGGAGCGCGACGGCTGCGTCCGTGGCGCCGCCGAAGCCGCCGCGGACGGGGACGGGCAGGTCTCCCTGCTGGATCTGGGGGCCAGCCAGGCGGCGGAGCGCCTGCGCAGGGTGGAGGTCGATACCATGACGCCCATCGAAGCGATGAATCTTCTGTTCGAGCTGAAACAGCTGCTGTAACGGGGCGAGAGCCGTGAAAAGAAGGAGATGACCGACATGCCGAAACACCGCCGCCAGTGGCGCAGCCAGCTTACCCGCGCGGAGGAGGGGCGGGGGTGGGTGTTTTTCGCGCTGTACGTGCTGGCCTTCCCTTTCCTGATGGGCTTGGTCCAACGCTCGTTCGGGGGCGAGCTGCCCGTGGCCGAGGCCAGCGTGATCTATTACCTGCTCTCGGTGACCCTGGTCTTTCTGGTGTTCTGGAGCTTTTTGAAAAACGGCTTCTACCTGCTTCTGGACTGGCTGCCCGAGAACCTGTTTGCCTTTGGCACCGGCCTTGTGGGGGCGGGGGCGCTCCATTTCCTGGTGATGCGCCTGCCCTATCCGGTGGAAAATCCGAACGCCTACAACTACCTGGAGCAGTACGCCATGTCCCCCGCGGCCACGGTGGTCATCGTGGTGGTGCTGATGCCCATCGTGGAGGAGGCCCTGTTCCGGGGGTTGCTGTTCGGCGCGGTGCGGCGGTACAGCCGGGCGCTGGCCTATGGGCTCTCCACCCTGCTCTTCGCGGTGTACTGCGTATGGCAGTTCGTGTTTACCTACAACGGGATGGACCTGCGCTACCTGCTGCTGTTTGCGCAGTACGTGCCCATGTCCCTGGCCCTGTGCTGGAGCTATGACAACGGCGGCTCCGTCTGGACCCCCGTGGCCCTGCACATGGTCCTCAACGCCGCCGCCCTGTTTCACGCGATCCGTTGATCCCGCCGGGGCCCTTTAGCGGCTGCGCAGACCGTCCGGAGGGACGCCGGCCGGAGTCCCGTCTTCCCTGCGGGGAAAACGCCCGTACTCCGGGGCACCGGTGTACGGGCAGCCCCATGGAAGGAGAATGAGATGCCTCACATCCAGCAATTAGAGCCCCACGTGGCCGACCTGATCGCCGCCGGCGAAGTGGTGGAGCGGCCCGCGTCGGTGGTCAAGGAACTCATGGAAAACGCCATCGACGCCGCCGCCGCCACGGTGACGGTGGAGGTCCAGCACGGCGGCATGACCCTGATCCGGGTCACCGACGACGGCTGCGGCATCGCCGCCGGGGAGGCGGAGACCGCCTTCCTGCGCCATGCCACCAGCAAGATCCGAAGCGAATACGACCTGGAGGCCATCGGCACCCTGGGCTTCCGGGGGGAGGCGCTGGCGGCCATCTCCGCCGTCTCCCGGGTGGAACTGCTCACCCGCGCTCAGGGGGCGCAGCTGGGGATCGCCCTCTCCCTGGAGGGGGGCGCGGTGGTCGCCCGGGACGAGGCGGGGTGCCCGCAGGGTACCACGATGGTGGTGCGGGACCTGTTCTACAATACCCCGGCCCGCCTGAAATTCATGAAGAAGGACGCCGCCGAAGGGGCGGCCTGCTTTGCCATGGTGCAGCGGGTGGCCCTGTCCCATCCGGAGGTGAGCGTCAAATTCCTCCGGGACGGGAAGCAGGAGCTGCGCACCCCCGGCGACGGGAAGCTCCAGTCCGCCCTCTACGCCGTGCTGGGCCGGGATCTGGCCCTGGGCTTCGTGCCGGTCGGCGGCTCCGGCGAGGAGATGACGGTCGCCGGCTTTACCTCCCTGCCCACCTGCTGCCGGGGGACCCGGGGCTATCAGCACTTTTTTGTGAACGGCCGGTATGTGAAAAGCCGCACCATGACCGCCGCGGTGGAGGAGGCCTATGCCAACCAGAAGATGGTGGGCAAGTTCCCCGGCTGCGTGCTGCATCTGAACACCCGCCTCAACGCCGTGGACGTGAACGTCCACCCGACCAAGCAGGAGGTCAAATTCGGCTCGGAAAAGCGGGTGTTCGACGCGGTGTATTACGCCGTCAAGTCTGCGCTGGAGGCCGACCGTACCCGTCCGCAGCTGGAGGGGGGCGCGCGGGAGCGCCCCCTCCGCGCCGCCGTGCGGGATACCGCCGCCCCCAGCCAGACGGCCTTCCGGAATCAGACGGCGCAGGCCTTCCGCCAGGAACACGGCTCCCCCGCCCTGCCCCTGCGCGACGTGACCGCGCCGAAGCAGCCGCCCCGTCCGGACGCTCGGGACGGGACCGCCTCCGCGCGGCCGGCCCCGCAAGCGCCCGCGGCTGCGGTGGGCGCTGCCGGCGCCGGAGCGCCGGGCTGCGCGGCCGTCCCGGCGCCGCCCCGCCCGCTCCGCGCCCCCGCTGCGCCGGGGGAAGACCGCGCGGCGGCCCCGGCCCCCGGCCCGGCCCCCGCGCCGGAAGAGGTCCCCGCGCCGGAGCCGTGGCGTATGGCGGGCGAGGTGCTCCATACTTACATCATCGTGGAACAGGGCGACAAGATCCTCCTGATCGATAAACACGCCGCCCATGAGCGGCTCAATTTCGACCGGCTCAAGGCCGAGGGGTACCAGCCCATGGTGCAGGCCCTGCTGACGCCGGTGGTCTTCACGCCTCCCGCCGAGGAGGGGGCGGCCCTGCTGGCCCAGCTTCCCCTGCTGCGCCGCTTCGGGTTCGAGGCGGAGGAGTTTGGCGGCGGAGCGCTCATTGTCCGGGCGGCCCCCGGCGATGTGGCCGCCGGGGAGATCGAGGGCGTACTCACGGAGCTGGCGGGCCGGCTGCTCATCACCGGCCGGGCCGATCCGGAGGCGGCCCGGGACGCCTTGCTGCACACCATGGCCTGCAAGGCCGCCGTCAAGGGCGGCCAGAGGAACGGGCCACAGGAGCTGCAGCGCCTGGCCGAAGCCGTCATGGACGGCACGGTCAAATACTGCCCCCACGGGCGTCCGGTGGCGATTGAACTGACGCGGCAGCAGCTGGAGAAGCGGTTCGGGCGGGCGTGATTTGACCGTGCCCGCGCCTGCGGCGCGTCCAAGCGTTTTGCGCAGCAAAACCTTGCCGCAGCGTGAATTCAGTTCACGCGAGGAGGCAAGATCGCCCGGGGCCCCCGCCGGGCCCGGCCCGGCGGGGTACAAATACTGCCCCCACGGGCGTCCGGTGGCGATTGAACTGACGCGGCAGCAGCTGGAGAAGCGGTTCGGGCGGGCGTGACCGATATTTCGGCCCTTCGACAAAATGCGAGTTGATCCATTGGATAAAATGGTATATATTGGATGCACCCAACAGAAAGAAGGAGTGCATCCAAATGCAAAAGACAAACAACCTGCAGGACCGGTTCCTGCTCCGCGCCCGTAAGACCCGGGCCCACGTCACCGTGTTCCTCATCAACGGCTACCAGCTCCGGGGCGTCATTGCAGGCTATGACGCCTTTGTGGTGGTCCTTATGAGCGAGGGCAAGCAGCAAGTCATCTACAAGCACGCGATCTCCACCATCACGCCGGAGCGGGCCGTGGATTTGAGCGAGGACGAGGCGTCGCCCGCGCCGCAGGCGGGGCGGAGCCCGGCGGAAGGCGCGCCGGACGGACGGTAGGGCGAAGGCAGAAGGCCCCTGCGGGGCGGCCTCCGTCTGCCGGAGCAGGCCGCCGTACGGGCCGGGGCCCCGGCGCGAAACATCGCTACATAAACAAGGGACAAGCCTATGAAACAAGGAAACGCCATCAACCGAATCATCATGCTGGTGCTGCTGGGGGCCGTGGTGCTCTACCTGGCGGTGTCGGCCTGGAACAGCCTGACCGACCCCTTTTCCACGGTGGTCTCCTATGCCTACACGGTAGACGACGCAGTGGAGTGCACCGGCTTTGTGGTGCGGGAGGAGACGGTGCTCGCCGGGACCGGCGGCATCGTGGACCTCCTGCCGGAGGAGGGGGAAAAGGTCGCCAGGGGCGAGACGGTGGCCCTGGTCTATCAGAGCGAGGCGGGCCTGGACCGCAAGCAGCAGATCCAGGCCCTGACGCTGGAGCGGGAACAGCTCCAGTACGTCCTGGCCCAATCCGCCGCCGGGGGGGATACCGCCCAGCTCAGCCAGCAGGTCATCGGCGCCATCGTGGCGCTGCGCTCCTCGGTGGCAGCCGGGGACCTGACGGGGCTGGAGGAGGAGACCATGTCCCTCAAATCGCTGGTGTACAAGCGGGAATACACCTATGGCGAGGGGGACGGTGGGGCCGGTCTGGAGGACGCCATCCTTGCCGTGGACGCGCAGATCCAGGCCCTGAGCAATCAGGCCGCCCTGGATACCGCCCGGGTGAGCGCCGCGCAGGCGGGCGTGTTTTCCGGCCAGGTGGATGGATATGAGGGGCTGCTTACCCCTGAGATGCTGTCCTCCCTGACCCCGGCCGACCTGACCAGCCTGGCCAATCAGAGGCCCCAGGCCGATGGCAATGCCATCGGGAAGCTGGTGACCAGCGCCCGGTGGTATTTCGTCTGTCCGCTGTCCGAGCGCGACGCCGAGCGCCTGAATGAGGGCGGTACCATCGCCGTGCGCTTTTCCCGGGACTGGTCGGGCCAGGTGGAGATGGATGTGGAGCGCATCGGAGCGGCGGAGAACGGCCGCTGCGTGGCGGTGCTTTCCACGGACCGCTACCTGTCGGACACCACCCTGCTGCGCCGCCAGACGGTGGAGCTGATCTTTGAGACCCGGACCGGGATCCGGGTACCCAAGGCGGCCCTCCGGGTGGAGGAGCGGACCGTCACCGACGAGGACACCGGGGAGAAGCGGCAGGTCCAGATCAACGGCGTATACGCCCTGGTGGGAGCGCAGGCGGAGTTCAAGCCTGTGACGGTGCTGGCCCAGCAGGACGACTTCTGCCTGGTGCAGGCAGCTTCTGCGGGCAGCGCCGCCGAAGCGAAAAAGGCCCTGCGGGCGGGGGATGAGATCATTGTGGCCGCCGAGGATCTGTTTGATGGAAAAGTCGTGCGGTAGGGCCGCATGTTTTGACGCCGAAGACGTTTCAGGAGGTGCGTTTTGATGTCCCTTGCGGAACAGATTGCGCGGGTAAAGGAAAAAATCGCCGCCGCCGCCCGGGAGGCGGGACGGGAGCCGGAGGCGGTCACCCTGGTGGCCGCCACGAAGGTGCAGACCTCGGATACCATCCGGCAGGCCATTGCCGCCGGGATCACGGCGTGCGGGGAGAACCGGGTGCAGGAGATGACCGCCCATCTGGAGGAGAACGCCTACGCGGGGGCCCGCCTGCATTTCATCGGCCACCTGCAGACCAATAAGGTCCGGCAGGTGGTGGGGCGGGTGGATCTGCTGGAGTCGGTGGATTCCGCCCGACTGCTTCAGGCCGTGGAGGCGCAGGCCGCCAGGCTGGACCTGGTACAGGACATCCTGCTGGAGGTCAATGTGGGCGGGGAGGCGAGCAAAAGCGGCGTGTCTCCCGACGAAGTGCCCGGCCTGGCACGGCAGGCCATGGCGCTGCCCCATGTGCGCCTGCGGGGGCTGATGGCCATCCCGCCTGTGGCAGGCAGCGGCGGAAATCGCCCTTTTTTTGCAAAAATGTATCAGCTTTATGTTGACATAAGAACTGAAATGGACGATAATGGGACTGTTATTAACTGCCTTTCCATGGGCATGAGCGGCGATTATGAGGACGCCGTGCGGGAAGGGGCCACTCTGGTGCGGGTGGGCACCGCCCTGTTTGGGCCGCGTCCGCCGCTGCATACACGGTGAATGAAATTCGGGAGGTTGACCGAAATGGGATTTATTGATGAGCTCAAGCGCTTGGCGCGCCCCTACGAGGACGAAGAGGACGAGGAGGAGTTCGAGGACTTCGAGCCCGTCTCCCGCAGTGAGCGGATGGACCGTACCGACCGGATGGAGCGCAAGAGCGCCAAGCAGGACACCGGCGCCCTGTTCCCCAGCGAAAGCACGCCCGAGCGGCGCAGCAACAAGGTGGTGAACATCCACACCACCACCCAGCTTCAGGTGGTGCTCGTCAAGCCCGAGCGGTTTGAGAACGCCTCCGAGATCGCAGACCACCTGCGGGAAAAGCGCACCGTGGTGCTCAATCTGGAGTCCACCAATAAGGACATCGCCCGCCGCCTGCTGGACTTCCTTTCCGGCGTGGCCTATGCCAACGAGGGCAAGATTAAAAAGGTGGCCATCTCCACCTACATCATCACGCCCTACAACGTGGATATTTTAGGCGATCTGATCGACGAGCTGGAGAATAACGGACTGTATTTCTGACGCAGGAGGAAGGAAGCGGCGTCCGCGTTGTCCCGCCGGGAGTCCGGCGTCCCAAGCGTTTTGGCGCAGCCAAAACCTTGCTGCCGGGCGGATCCGCTTCATCCGCGCAGGCCAAAGGGGGCCCCGCACGATGCGAAGCATCGGGCGGGGCGGAACAACGGGCCGTATTCTTGACCAAGCGTTCCATTCATTTTGTACATAAAGCGGGGGAAAAACGATGCTGACACCGCAGGAAGTTTCCGAGCACGCCTTTGCCAAAGCGTCTTTCGGGGGCTACAACATGGCCATGGTGGATGAATTTCTGGACGTATTGACGGCGGATTACACCACCCTTTACAAGGAAAACGCCACCCTCAAGGCCAAAATGAAGGTCCTGGTGGACAAGCTGGAGGAGTACCGCTCCACCGAAGAGGCCATGCGCAAGGCGCTGCTGACCGCCCAGCGCATCGCCGACGACATGGTGGCCGAGGCGGAGAGCAAAAAGGCCGAGCTTCTGCGGGACGCGGAGACCTCCGCCAAGACGCGCATGGGAGAGCTGCGGCAGGAGATCGCCAATGAGGAGGCGCGCCTTGCCGCCGCCCGCGGCTCCACCGCCGCCTATGTGGCCAAGCTTCAGGGGCTCTATCAGCACGAGATGGACTATCTCAACGGCCTGTCTTCCCTTGTGGCTCCCGCCCCCAAGGGCCCCGACCCCGTGGCCGCCGCCGCCCAGGACATCGAGGCCAGTGTGGAGAAGCTGGTGGCTCCGGAAGGCCCCCAGGCTCCGGAGGACGCGGAGGACACCCTGGACCTGAGCGGCGGAACGGCCCGTGTGGAAGTGCCCGTGCAGGAAAAGGACGGCGGGCTGTACGCCGAGCTGCTGGAGCTCAACCTGAACCCGGCCGAGGGCGAGCGCGCCAAGCGCCCGGTGCGCACCCCCCTGGAGGAGGCCGACGTGCCGGAGGAACCCGCCGAGCCCACCCGCCGCATCGACTTCGACCATCTTCAGTTTGGCCGGGACTACGAAATCAAATAACCCACTTGACAGAAGCCCTGCAAACATGTAAGATACTCCAGGACGCAGAACAAAGCGTCCTGGAGTATCTTTTATTCCGAAAAACGCTGAGAAGAGGACGAGTACCGTCCCCCGCTCCTGTGCAGAGAGCCGCCGTTTGGGTGCAAGGCGGACGGGAGGGGCCGGGAAGATCACCTTGGAGCGCCCCGCTGAACAGGGAAACGGGTTTCCCTCTGTAAGCGGGGACGGCTGGCCCCGTTACCGGCCTTCGAGGGGCTGCGGCGCGTCCGCGGCAAGAAGAGTGGTACCGCAGAGGTTTGCGCCTTTGTCTCTTACAGAGACAGAGGCGCGTTTTTTGTCCCTCACCCGCCCTCGCGCGCCGGAAGCAGGCCGTGAGGACGGCCTTTCCGCCAATGGATCGAAAACAAAATTCAGCATAAAGGAGAACCCACCTATGGACTACAACCAGACCGTCCACCTGCCTCAGACCGATTTCCCCATGCGGGCGGGGCTGCCCCGCCGGGAGCCGGAGATGCTCCAGGCCATGTACGACCACGACCTGTACCACAAGCTGATGAAAAAGAACGAGGGCAAGCCCCTGTTCGTTCTCCATGACGGCCCTCCCTACGCCAACGGCAACATCCACATCGGCACTGCCCTGAACAAGATCCTGAAGGACATCATCGTCAAGCACCGGAACATGACGGGCTGGTGCGCCCCCTATGTGCCCGGCTGGGATACCCACGGCCTGCCCATCGAGAGCGCCATTCTGAAGAACAAGAAGATCAAGCGGGACGAGCTGACCACCGCCCAGTTCCGGGAAAAGTGCAAGGAGTATGCCCTGGACTTTGTGGACAAGCAGCGGGAGCAGTTCAAGCGCCTGGGGGTGCTGGGCGAGTGGGACGATCCTTACCTGACCCTCAAGCCCGCCTTTGAGGCAAAGCAGGTGGAGATTTTCGGCAAGATGGCGGAAAAGGGCTTTATCTTCAAGGGCATGAAGCCGGTGTACTGGTGCCCCAATGACCAGACCGCCCTGGCCGAGGCGGAGATCGAGTATGCCGACGATCCCTGCACCACCCTGTTCGTCAAGTTCCCCGTCCGTGACGACAAGGGCAGGCTGGCGCAGTACGCCGACCTGAGCAGGACCTATTTCGTCATCTGGACCACCACGCCCTGGACCATCCCGGGCAACATGGCCATCTGCGTCAACGCGGACTTCGACTATGTGCTGCTCCAGGCCCCCAACGGGGAGGTGTATATCCTGGCCAGGGACCTGGCGGAGCGCGTATGCAAGGCCGCGGGCATCGACTATGCCGCCTGCAGGGTGCTGGCCACCCTCAAGGGCAGCGCGTTCGAGCTGATGACCGCCAAGCATCCCCTCTTTGACCGGGAGAGCGTGCTGCTGTGCGGCGAACATGTGACCCTGGACGCCGGCACCGGCTGCGTCCACACCGCCCCCGGCTTCGGCGCCGACGACTTCAACATCTGCCGCGCTTACGACAAGGCGGGCAAGACCAACATCGGCGTGCCCGTGCCGGTGAACGCCAGGGGCGTCATGACCGACGAGCGTTACAACGGCCAGTTCTATGCCAAGGGCAACGACCTGGTGGTGGAGGACCTGGAGGCCGAGGGCTTCCTGCTGGCCAAGGAGAACATCACCCACTCCTATCCGCACTGCTGGCGCTGCAAGCATCCCATTATTTACCGGGCTACGGAGCAGTGGTTCTGCTCCGTAGACGCCATCAAGGACGCGGCGGTGAAGGCCTGCGACGGCATCCAGTGGAAGCCCGACTGGGGCAAGGACCGCATGACGGGCATGATCACCGAGCGCAACGACTGGTGCATCAGCCGCCAGCGGGTGTGGGGCGTACCCATCCCCATCTTCTACTGCGCCAAGTGCGGCAAGGACATCGTCACGCCGGAGACCATCCGGCGCGTCTCCGACCTGTTCCGGGCGCACGGCTCCAACATCTGGTTTGACAAGACTGCCGACGAGCTGGTCCCCGAGGGCCTTGTCTGCCCGGAGTGCGGGCACGCCCACTTCACCAAGGAGTCGGACATCATGGACGTGTGGTTCGACTCCGGCTCCACCCACGCCGCCGTTTTGGATGAGCGCCCCTACCTCCACTTCCCCGCCGACGTGTACCTGGAGGGCGGCGACCAGTACCGCGGCTGGTTCCAGTCTTCCATGCTCACCTCCATCGCCGCCAAGGGCGTGGCGCCCTACAAGCAGATCATCACCCACGGCTGGACCGTGGACGGCGAGGGCAAGGCCATGCACAAGTCCCTGGGCAACGCCGTGGGGCCGGAGGAGGTCATCAAGGACTACGGCGCGGACATGCTGCGCCTGTGGGTGGCCAGCGCCGACTATACCCAGGATATGCGTATTTCCGGCGACATCATGAAGCAGCTCTCCCAGGCGTACCTCAAGATCCGCAACACCGCCCGGTACATGCTGGGCAACCTGTGCGACTTTGACCCCGACGCCGATTTGGTGGCGGCCGAACACCTGATGGGACTGGACCGCTACGCCCTGCACCTCTTTAACCAGCTGGTGAAGACCGTCCGCGCCGCCTATGACCGCTATGAATTCCACGCCGTGTACCGCGCCGTGTACAACTTCTGCGTGGTGGACCTGTCCAACTTCTATCTGGATATCATCAAGGACCGGCTCTACTGCGGGGATGAGGCGGCCCGCCGCTCCGCCCAGACCGCCCTGTACGTCATCCTGGACGGCATGACCCGGCTCATCGCCCCCATTCTGGCCTTCACCTCGGACGAGATCTGGCATGCCATGCGCCACGGCAGCGACGCGGACGCCGAGAGCGTGCTCTTCAATGACATGCCCGGCGACAACGCCGCCTTCGCCCTCGCCGGGGCCGATCAGGAGCGGTGGGAAAAGCTGGTCTCCCTGCGGGACGCGGTCAACAAGGCCCTGGAGAACGCCCGCACCGCCGGGGTGTTCAAGAAGGCGCAGGATACCGAAGTGACCCTCTCCGTGTCGGAGCAGGACGCGGCCTTCCTGGCGGGGGAGGACCTTGCCACCCTGTGCATCGTGTCCAGCGTCATCGTGACGACCGGCAGCCTGGAGGGCGAGCGGGCCGACGAGTGCCGCATCCCCTGCACCATCGCCGTCCGGCTTTCCGACGCGCCCAAGTGTCCCCGCTGCTGGAACCACAACGAGCACGTGGGCGGGGATCCCGAGCACCCCGACCTCTGTCCCCGCTGCGCCGGCGTGGTCCGGGGACAGGGCTGATGCGGCCGGGGACGGCCTGTCCCGAGAAAAATGCAAGAGCAGAGGCTTTTATGCCTCTGCTCTTGCATTTTCACCGAAACAGGCTGGAAAGGAAGCGGCATCCAGGGGCGGGAAAGCGCAGGCCCCGGCTGAACGTGCGGCAAAATACTCCTTGAGCAGGGCGGCATAGGCCAACAGGACCGGACTCGCCGAATGAGAGCGCCAAATGGCGGAAAAGGTGCAGGTCTCCGGATATCCGGTCAGGCGAATGGACTGAAACAAGGCCGGAACCGTTGGATGGCAGCATTCCGGCAAGAGCATAACGGCCTGATTTGTGGCCACGAGCATCTGCTGCGTGTCGAAATTTGGCACAACAAAGGCGGGGGAAAGCGCATGGTGATTGAGCATCTGCTCGGTTACCGTAAGATTATAGGTCTGAAAACCGATGCTCTCTTCCCCCTGAACGGCAAACTTTTCATTGCGGATATCGGCAATATCCACGGCGTCAAATTGTGCCAGAGGGTGATCGCGGGAGACAAACAGCCGCCACCCGCAGGTGAGCAAGGGCTCGATCACAGCGTCGGAGATGGTATTGTCGCTGAAATCATAGGGCATTGCGATCGCCATAGCCAGCTTGCCGACCGTATATTTATGAAATAATTCGGTTGGAGTGCCCGGGCGGATCGTGATCTGCATGCTGGGATATGCCTGGAGCAGACGCTGGATCACGCAGTAGGTGTGGGTGGTATCCAGGCCCGGCCAGATTCCCAGGGAAATATATCCGGAAAGGTTATGCGCAATGCACCGGGCACGGGAAAGCGAACGGGAATAGAGAGCAAGCAGACGCAGGCTGCTCTCGTAAAATGACTTTCCGGAGTCGGTCACGGTAAATCCGCGTTTGCTGCGCACGAACAGCGGAAAGCCGAGTTCCGCTTCCATCGAGGCGATTTGCTGGCTGATAGCCGCCTGAGTAATATAGTTTTCCTGGGCGGCCTTTGTAAAACTGTTATACTTGACGATATCCACAAAACATTTGATTTTCTCCAGATTCATACAGCAATCACCTTATTTCTGCAGAGAATGGATTTTGCCGGCGCTGGGTCCAGTATAACACAAAAGAAGGCGGACTTCATGGGGAATGTACAAATGGCACAATAGATTTTTCTTATCGGTGTGATCGCATATTCTAATTTGACGAATCCACCGTCCGCAATTATGCTGAATCCAGAGAGAAGCGCTTCTCAAAACGATAATTGGAGGCAAGCGGCTATGGATGAGCGCAGAAAAGAACGGGACCGGAGATTGGAGCTGTTCAACCAGCTTATGGAACAGGCGGGGTTGGACGCGTTGATTTTTACCTCCACCGCCCAGCAGACCTGCCAGATGGCGGTGAAATACGCGACCAATTATACGCTGAACACACGCCGGGATTTTGCATATATGGCCAGGGGCGGCATGCTGAACCTGCTGGTCCCGACCGTGGGGCAGCAGTTCCATGCCCGGACGTTGAGCTGGCTTCCCGAAGAGAACATCCGATGCGGCGATATGCTCCAGGAGGTGCTGGCTTTTATCCGATCCCTGCCGCAGGAGCACCCCAGGATCGGACTTTATGAGCCAAAGGAACTTCCCATTTGCATCTACCGCGAACTGACGGACACAAATGCGGAATTTGTGGATATTACAGCCCGGCTGACGGAGCTGCGGGCCCCCAAGTCTGAATATGAGCTGGAGCTGATCCGCGCCGCCTCACAGATCGCGGTGGGTTCCTTCGAATGGGTGCTCAAGCACATCCGCCCCGGGGTCACGGAACAGGAGATCGTGGGGGGCGCGGAGGGCTTTTTGCGGGCCCGCGGCGCGGAGGACAGTCTGGTGCTCATCCGCGCGGAAAAACCCCACACGTTTATCACGCGCGCCCAGAACAAGCCGATCCGGCCCAATGAGGTGTTCGTTTACTCCTGTGAGATGGCGGGGCCGGGCGGCTACTGGACGCAGATGGTGCGCCCGATCTTTCTGGAGCGGGGCTGTGCGCCGGAGGCGTATGAAGTGCTCCAGGTGATCCGGGAGGCGCTGGCAGCCGGCGAGGCGGCGGCGCGGCCCGGAAACCGGATCTGCGACGTGGACGAGGCCATTGCGCAGGTTGTGAAAAAGCGCGGCTGTCACGCGGGCGTATGGTCCGGTCACGGCATGGGCGCGGATTTGGGGGACGGCATCGATATCGGCGCGCCCAATAAAATGGAGCTCAAGCCCAATATGATCCTGACGCTGCATCCCAGCGTGGTGGGGCGATCGGACGGACTGCTGTACGGCAATACTTACGCGGTCACGGAAACGGGGGTGCAGAACCTTACGGATGCCTATACGGGCAGCAGCTATCTGGAGGACCTGCTGGAAGAGATGGGATAAGGGTGAGAATAAAGATAAGAGGAGGGAGTCGTATGCCGGATACAGGCATCAAAAAGCAAACCTATACCGCTTATATCGTTAAGCTGCTGGTCGGGCTGTTTTTCATTTTTGTTTTTGGGCGGGTCTGCCCGCCGTGGGGCGGGATCACGCAGACCGGCATTCAGGCGATCGGCATTTTCTTCGGATTGATTTTCCTGCTCTCCAATTCGGAGTTTGGGCTGATTTTGCCGTCGCTGCTGGGCTTTCTGGCGGTCCTGCTCACAGATGCGTATACCCCCAGTTCCCTAATGGCGGCCACCTTCGGGAACTCCACCGTGGTTCAGATCATTTTTGCCTACGTACTCTGTCAGACCATTATTTCCACCGGAGCGGGTGAGTTTATCTCCAAATGGCTGCTCACGCGGAAGGTGCTTCGGGGAAAGCCCTACCTGTTCTGCTTTGTCTTTTTCTTTGCGGCCTGGGTCATGGGCGCGTTTGCCAAAATTGGCGGCATCGTATTCGTGCTTGCATTGCTGGATTCGCTCATTGACAACCTGGGGTACGAGAAAGAGGGAAGCTTTAACCGCTGGATGTCTCTGGGGTCCTTTGTTTCCGCCTGCATAGGGATGGCGCTGATCCCCTTCCAGGGCCTGCCGCTGGTCATTTTCGGGGCGATACTGAGCGCTATGGCGCAAAGCGGCATTGTGCTGAACTATGCGGTGTATATGCTCTCCATCATCGTCTTTTCCATGGCGTTTATCGTCCTGTTCGCCCTGACGATGAAGGCCTGCCGTGTAGACGCAGACAAACTGCGCGCCTTCGATGTGAGCCGTATCAGCGGCGAGCAGGGCGGCAAACTGCGTATGACCCGCAAGCAGGTCCTGGCCTGCCTGATTTTCCTGTTTGCGATCGCCTACTCGGTGGTCATGGCCTTTCTCCCTGCAGACAGCCCCCTGGGGCAGGCGCTTTCCACCTTTGACCAGTGTACCTGGTTCATCTTGGCGCTGGTAATTTTCTTCCTTCTGCGGGAGGACGGCAAACCGCTGCTGAACGAAGAGCAGACCTTCCGCAGCAGCATTTCCTGGGGCATCGTTCTGGCCGTGTGCATTTTCAACGTGATCGGCGGCATGCTGGCCAACCCGGAACTGGGCGTACGGGGCTGGCTCAACGCGTTGATGGAGCCCATTTTCACCGGACTGCCCTTCCCTGTGTTCATGCTGCTGATCTGTTTTGTCTCTACGATCTGCACCAATGTATTTGCCAATGCGGCGGTGGGATTGATCGTAGGGACGCTGACTATGCCCTTTGCCATTACGTATGGCGATACCATCGGGATCAATGTAACGGTGTACGGCGCGGCGGTGACCATGTCCGCCATGTTCTCCTTTATGACCATGGCGTCGGCAGGGTATGTCCCCCTGTTTCTGACAAGGCCCTGCATTCAAAAAAATCAAAAATTCCTCTGGGGGGTCGGAGGAGGAACCTGCTTGGGGGGCATCCTGCTGATGACGGTTCTATTCACTGCCCTGGCCTATCTCCTATAAGCGACCAGACGGGAGCGCCCGTCCGCCTGCAGGGCGGAACGGGCGCTCCCGTCTCGTCGCGGGGCGTTATCAAGGCCTTTGCACGGCGGCGCGCCTGCGCCGCCCCTTCCGCGCCGGGAGGCGGGGCAGCTCCGGAAGGGCAAGACTGCCGCCGTCGGTGGCGGCGGAGATCAGATAGCGGTAGACCCGGCCCTTTTGCCGCTCGTACAGGTCCAGGGTCTGATAGAGGTCCTTGTAATAGGAAAAGGTCTTCTGCTTCATCTCCAGAGTGCGGCGCAGGGTGGGCTGGGTCATGACCAGACTGTCCTCCCGTTTGATATAACAGCACACCGGCTCCGGGACGGCGGCCACCAGACGGACATATTTGATGTACTCCAGATTGAACAGAAAATCCTCGCACCAGCTCAGCTCCTCCGGGCAGCGCAGCTGGTGGGCCTCCACAATGCTGCGGCGGTAGAGCTTGTTCCAAAGCACCCCGTAGTAGAAGTTGGCGGGGGCCTTGACCATCTCCTCTGCAAACTCTGTCCGCGTGAGCACCCGGCGGCCCCGGATATGCCCCTGCAGCGCCTGGCGCTGACCGGATACCCGGTAAAAACGGGCGATCACCAGGTCGGTGCCGGTGCTCAGAGCGGCGTGGACCAGGACCTCAGTGGCGTTGGACAGGAGCCGGTCGTCCCCGTCCACAAACTGGAGGTAC
The DNA here is from genome assembly GCF_014287895.1 of Lawsonibacter hominis. GTDB lineage: Bacteria > Bacillota > Clostridia > Oscillospirales > Oscillospiraceae > Lawsonibacter_A > Lawsonibacter_A hominis. The sequence goes on from NZ_JACOPP010000020.1 coordinate 55,025, forward strand.
TGCCCCGTAGCCGCCGCCAGTCCCGCGTTGCGGGCGGCGGAGACCCCTGCGTTTTGCTGATGGATGACCCGAAAGCGCGCGTCCCGCTCCGCCGCCGCGCGGCACAGGGAGAGGCTTTCGTCCGTGCTGCCGTCGTCCACCAGTATGACCTCGATCTCCCGCCAGGTCTGGACGCGGATGCTCTCCAGACAGGCGGGAAGATACGCCGCCACGTTGTATACCGGCACGATGATGCTGACCTTTGCGCGTTCCAAAACGACACTCCTTTTTGTAATGTGCTCAAATCCCATTATAATGCGCCCGCCGCCGGGCCGCAAGAGCGGATCGCACGAAGGCGCGCCGGAACAGGGGCGGGGCATTGCAATGTTTTGGCGCCTGTGGTACACTATCCGGGAACCAAACGCCCGATGGGCGTGCAAAGGAGAGCGCTTATGCTGTATTTGATCCTTGCGGCCCTTCTGGTCGCCCTCGACCAGGCGGTGAAATTTTTGGTACGCGCCCACATTCCGCTGGGGGGCTCCCTTCCCGTTCTGCCCGGTGTGCTGGACCTGACCTATGTGCAGAACACCGGGGCGGCCTTTTCCCTATTTACCGGGCATACCTGGCTTCTGACCATCATCTCCCTGGCGGTCTCCGTGGCGCTGGCGGCGGCGCTGGTAAAGGGCGTGCTGCGGCATCCCTTTGCCCGCTGCGCCCTGGCGGTGGTGCTGGCCGGTGCGGTGGGCAACCTGATCGACCGGGCCTTCCTGCGCTTCGTGACCGATATGTTCCGCACGCTGTTCCTGGATTTCCCCGTCTTCAATGTGGCGGATATCTGTGTGGTGCTGGGGGGCATCGCCCTGTGCGTGTACGTGATCTTTTTCTACGATAAGTACGAGAAACGGGAGAAGCAGGATGACGCCGCTCCATCTGACGGCTGACCGGGCCGGGGAGCGGGTGGACCAGTTCCTCGCCCGCACCCTGCCGGAGCTGACCCGCTCCGCCGCCCAGCGGCTGCTGGAGGAGGGCGCGGTCACCCGCGGCGGCGGGCGGGTAAAGAAGAATGACAAGACCGCCCCCGGCGACGTGTTTACCGTCGTCCTGCCCGACCCTGCCCCGATTGACGTGCTCCCCCAAAAGATCCCGCTGGATGTGATCTACGAGGACGGCGACGTGATCGTGGTCAACAAGCCCGTGGGGCTGGTGGTCCACCCTGCGCCGGGCCATCCGGACGGGACCCTGGTCAACGCGCTGCTGTATCACTGCGGAGCGTCCCTCTCGGGCATCAACGGGGCGCTGCGCCCCGGGATCGTGCACCGGATCGACCGGGACACTTCCGGTCTGATCATCGCGGCCAAAAACGATTTTGCCCACCTGGCGCTGGCCGAACAGCTGCAGGATCACTCCCTTTACCGGGAATACGAGGCCGTGTGTGTGGGCAATCTGAAGCAGGATGCCGGTACGGTCCGCGCACCCATCGCCCGGCACCCCACCGACCGGAAACGGATGGCGGTGGATGTGCTCCACGGCCGGGAGGCGGTGACCCACTGGACGGTGTTGGAGCGGTTGGGGGGCTATACCCATATCCAGTGCCGACTGGAGACCGGCCGCACCCATCAGATCCGGGTCCACATGGCGAAGCTGGGGCATCCCCTGCTGGGGGACACGGTATACGGGGCCAAAAAGCCCTACCCCGGCCTGGCGGGCCAGTGCCTGCACGCCCGCAGGCTCTCCTTCACCCACCCACGGACGGGACGGCGCATGACCCTGGAGTGCCCGCTCCCCCCTTATTTTGCGCAGGTATTGACAAAACTGCGGCAGTTGGTATAGAATTTGCAGTAACCGCAGGACAAATCGAATAGCAGGGGCGCTGGACGCATGTCCGGCTGAGATGGACGCCTATCGCGGCGCACGGTCCCTTGAACCTGATCCGGGTAATGCCGGCGTAGGAAGAGTATTCGGCACACATTGTCGTTTCTCCCGTACCGCATTGCGCTACACCCGGTTTGCGCTGCGGTACATCTTTTTGGGAGGAATCTGTTCTATGACAACCACAAGCAATCAGAAATCGCACCTGGGCGTGCGGATGCTCTGCGAAGGGGCGATCATGATCGCCCTGTCCCTCGTGCTGGGGCTGCTGAAGGTGTTCGAGCTGCCTCAGGGCGGCTCCGTCTCGCTGGAGATGCTGCCCCTGCTGCTGTTCTGCGTACGCTGGGGCATGGGCGGCGGCTTGATCGCCTGCTTTGCCTTTGGGATTCTCCAGGTGTTTATCCAGGGCGCGGTGAGCTGGGGCTGGCAGTCCATCCTGCTGGACTATGTGCTGGCCTTCGGCGTCATCGGCGTGGCCGGCCTGGGCAAGGGCAAGCCGGGCGGCATTTTCTGGGGCAGCATCCTGGGCGGCGCGGCCCGGTTCATCATCCACTACATCAGCGGTATTACCATTTATAAGATTGTGGCCCCGACGGAGATCTTCGGCACGGTGTTTGATAACCCCTCCCTCTACTCGCTGGTCTACAACGGCAGCTATGTGGGCATTGACATCGTTTTGTGCCTGGTGATTTTCGGTATCCTCTATGCACCGCTGAAAAAGTACTTTACGGGGGCCGATCTGAAGAAATAAGGTGTGACGCATTTGGGCAAGTTCAACGGTGTGCTTCTGGTCAGCGATTTTGACGACACGCTGTACGGCTCCGACCTGCGGGTGTCCGAGGAGAACCGGCGCGCGCTCGACTATTTTACCGGCGCGGGCGGGATCTTTACCGTAGCCACCGGGCGGGCCCACCCCACCTTTGCGCCCCACGCCGCCAGCGTACCCATCAACGCGCCGGTCGTCCTCTCCAACGGCGCCTGCCTGTACGACTTCCAAGACGACCGGGTGGTCCGTGAGACCTTCCTGCCCCGGCGGGCGGCCCGGGACCTGCAGGAGGTGGCCCGCCGCTTCCCGGAGATCGGCTTTGAGGCCTATCACCAGGACGAGATCTATGCCTATCAGCCCAACGAGGTCACCTTTCATCATCTGCGCCGGGCCCAGGCCGCCTATACCGAACGGCCCATCCTGGAGATGCCCCTGCCCTGGACCAAGGCCATCCTCCAGCAGCGCAATCCCCTGCTGCGGTCCGTTCAGCGCTACATCCTGGAACGTTGGGCAGAGCACTATGAGGCCATCTTCTCCAACGCCGTGCTGCTGGAGCTGACCGCCAAGGGCAGTACCAAGGGCGGCATGGTGCGCTGCCTGGCCCGGCTGCTGGGCATTGAGGAGCGGAACATTTACTGCGTGGGGGACAATCAGAACGACATCCCCATGCTGGCCGTCTCGGCCATTCCCTTCGCCCCGTCCAACTGCGCGCAGGAGGTGCGGGACTGGGGCGCGCGCATCCTGGGCTCCTGTGACGAAAGCTGCGTGGCCCAGATCGTCGCGATTCTGGATAAGCGATATTAAAACAGGGACAAGGACCGGGCCCGGCATTTGCCGGGCCCGGTCCTTGTCCCTGTCGAAAAAGGCCTGGCCTTTTCCGGCAGGGGGGCTACAGGACGGCCAGGACTCGATTCCTGCGGAAAAGTCGCCCTGTCCGTCCTGAACCGCCCCCGATTGTGCGGACAGCACAAAAACGCCCCTAATATAGGACTATGAGATTTTCAAGCAGCAAACTGGCGGCGCAATTCCAGAGGCGTCAGTTTTGTTTTTGATTGAATG
>NZ_JACOPP010000021.1 GCF_014287895.1 Lawsonibacter hominis
AGCTTGACTGCTTCCTCTTTGAATTCCTTATCATATTTGCGCATCGTAAACACCTTCCTGTATTTCTTATTCTATCACTTTTGGGTGTTTACTCTCTGCACTTCTATGATATCCCTCCAGAGATTCCTGCACGGTTGCACCCCTACGTCCATCACTTCAATCATGGGCGACCGATGCCGCCCAGCACATAAGAACCCAGTTCAGTACAGGACTGAACTGGGCCTTAAAATCATGTTGTTTTTAGTTGTTGCCTATTTTTATTTGATACTGGCGGCTGTGACTTATGTCCAAACGTTCTCCCTTTAGATGCTGTCCGAAATCGAGTTATATCGAGCACGATCAACCACCTTCGCGGGAGTTAGACATTACTCTATAGGGACAAGACCGGATCACCCATAGAATAGGTGCCAGATTCGGTCCTGCAAGTGACTATACTCTTATTTCAGCATAGCCCCAGCGATGACGGAACGCTGAATCTGGTTGGTTCCCTCATATATTTGGAAGATTTTTGCGTCGCGCATCAGCTTTTCCACCGGGTACTCCCGGCTATAGCCGTACCCACCGAATATCTGCACCGCGTCCGTAGTGACCTTCATAGCACAGTCACCGGCGTAGGCCTTGGCGGCAGAGGCGGCTATCTGGAAATTTTCCCCTGCATCACACAGACGGGCGGCATACAGCATCAGCTGCCGGGCGCTTTCCTCGGCAATCTTCATATCTGCCAGCATGAACTGGATGCCCTGGTTGGCCGCGATAGGTTTACCAAAAGTAACCCGGGTCTTAGCGTAATCGGCAGCCAGCTCAATGGCGTGGCGCATGATGCCCACCGCGCCGGCGGCACAGTTGACCCGGCCTCGCTCCAGCACCTTCATGGCTGTGATAAAGCCGCGGCCCTCCTGACCCAGCAGGTTCTTGGACGGAATCCGTACATCCTCAAAGATCACGTCCGTGGTGTTGGACAAGCGTATGCCGAATTTGTCCTCTTCCTTGCCGCTCTTCACACCCCTGGATCGCTCCACGATGAAGGCAGACAGTCCCTTGACGCCCTTGCTTTTATCGGTCACAGCAATGACAACGAAGATGTCGGCAATGCCGCCGTTGGTGATAAAGCACTTGGTACCGTTCAAAATGTAGTCGTCACCGTCCCGTACAGCCGTGGTGCGCACGGCGGCGGCGTCGGAACCAGCCTGGGGCTCTGTGAGGCAGAAGGCTCCCAGGTGCCCTTGGGCAATGAAGTCGCCGAAGTACTGCTTCTGCTCTTCGCTTCCCGCGTTCATCACTGCCTTGACCGCTAGATCTGATGCTCCGAAGGTAGTGCTGAAGCCCGCCTCATAGGAGGAAAGTTCCTCCTGCACGATGCAGTAGTCTTCATAGCTCAGTCCAATGCCGCCGTACGCCTCGGGGAGTTCCAGCAGATGCAGGCCTATCTCGAAGCCCTTGCGAACCGCTTCCATGGGCACCTCGCCTTTGCGATCGTACTCCGCCATAATGGGTACAACTTCTTTTTTCATGAAGTCGGCCACCATGCTCTTCAGGCTCAGTTGATTTTCTGTGTACAAACTCATAAATAACCTCCCGCGCCCTCAGGCGCTCCGTTTGATGGTAGTTTGGCGTTCCGTCAGCCCTCAGGGCAGCCGCTCAAACACGCCTGCGGCACCCATACCGCCGCCGATACACATGCTAACCATACCGTAGCGTCCGTCACGGCGCTGCAGCTCCCGTATCACTTTAACCGTCAGCAGGGAGCCGGTGCACCCCAGTGGGTGGCCCATAGCGATGGCGCCGCCGTTAACGTTGACCTTCTTCTGATCCAATCCCAGGGTGTTAATGCAGGCGAGAGACTGGGCGGCGAATGCCTCGTTAAGTTCGATGATATCCATATCCTCCTGGCGGAGCCCGGCGATCTTCAGCGCTTTGGGGATGGCTGCAATGGGGCCGATCCCCATCAGCTCAGAGGGCACCCCCGCTACGGCGAAGCTGATAAATTTCGCAATGGGCCTTACCCCCAGCTCCGCAGCTTTCTCTCCAGACATGAGTATAACAAAAGCCGCACCGTCGCTGGTCTGAGAGGAGTTGCCGGGAGTCACGGTTCCGCCCAGCTTAAACACGGTGTGCAGTTTGCCCAAACTCTCCATCGTGGTCTGAGGACGGATACCCTCGTCCTCCGCCACGGTTCGCAGCCCCATACGGGTGTGCCCTGTCTCGTCTACATAAGTGGTGACCGCCTCTACAGGAATAATTTCCTGGGCAAATTTCCCTTCCGTCCGGGCGGCGTTGGCCCGTCGGTGGGACTCCATGGAAAATTCATCCTGCATCCGGCGGGTCACACCGTACTGTTCCGCTACATTTTCGGCAGTGATGCCCATAGCAGTGTAAGCGTCCGGCTGAGACTGGATCAGATCCGGATTGGGGGCAACGATGTTGCCGCCCATGGGAATAGTGCTCATCAGCTCGATGCCGCCGGCAATTATCACCTCGGCCTGTCCCGCCATGATGGCATTGGCAGCGGTGGCAATGGTTTGCAGACCGGAAGAGCAAAATCGGTTTACGGTCTGGCCAGGGATATCCACCCCGGGGATAGCCTTGGATATCACGATCTTCGCCAGGTTCATGCCCTGCTCCGCTTCTGGGAAAGCGCAGCCCACGATCACGTCATCAATATGCCGGGCATCCAACTGCGGGACCTGCTTCAGTACGCCGGAGAGCACCTGTGCGCCTATATCCTCGGGGCGGGAGAGGCGGAACACGCCCTTGGGGGCCTTGCCGATGGCTGAGCGGCCCAGGGCCACGATTACTGCATCTTTCATTTCACGTACCCCCTTAATTCCTGAGCGGTTTGCCGGTGGTCAGGATGGCCCGGACCCGCTCCAGCGCCTGCTTGGTCACGATCAACTTAGCATTGCCCTCGGCTTCCAGATCCAGCAACTCTCTCTCGCTTACCAGAGTACCCTTGGGAACGTCACCGCCGGTAACCACCCTCGCCAGAGCAGAGAGCACCTCCACATCGTAATCGCTGATCATGTTGCCCTTGCGCATGGTAGAAATCATATAATCCAATGCGGCCCTTCCGCTGATGCCGGTAACCTTGACGGGCTTGGGGGCCGTCTGGTGGAAGCCGTCCACGCTCATGCGCAAAGCCTCCTTCTTAGCCTCTTCTACCAGCTGATCGCGGTTCATCACGATGCGGTCGGAGTCCCGCAGGAAACACATATGTCGTGCGTCAAAGGCGTTTTTGGACACTGTGGCGGTGGCAATGGTCTTCCACACCTTCTGAACCACGGGATTCAGGTCTGGGAAACCGAAAGGCTTCACCTTCTCCATGCAACGGTAGAGATATTCCTTTACACCGCCGCCGCCAGGGATGATGCCTACCCCGACTTCTACCAGCCCCATATAGCTCTCGGCATGGGCCACTACCCGGGAGCAGTGGAGGGCAAACTCCAGGCCGCCGCCCAATACCTTGCCCGCCACTGCGGCAATCACGGGCTTTTGAGCGTATTTGAGCCGCAGGCTCACCTTGTGGAACCTTCTGGGGGACTCCTTCAGTGCCTCATAGTTGCCCGCCTCGGCGTTCTTGAGAAATTGGGTCAGGTCCGCTCCCGTGAGGAAGTTCGTTCCCGCATTGGCCAGCACCAAGGCACGATACGCCGGGGTCTGTTCCACCAGGTCCAGCGCGTCCAGCAGATGCTCCATAAAGGACTCGTTGATGGCATTTCCCTTGGTCCTTATCTCCAGGCAGAGCACCCCGTCGTCTAGGTCCAGCAGGGCGGAGTCGCCGTACTCCTTCACTGTGGGATACTGAGCGGAGAGCCGCCGGTCCAGCGGGTCGATATTGTAGAAGGATGTCTCTCCCCGTCCGAGGCGTTCCTCAATCCACCGGGGGATGGCAGCGCCCTCGTCCCGCATCCGCTGTACCGAGCGCTCCACACCGATGACATCCCAGGTCTCGAAGGGACCCAACTCCCAGTTGTAACCCCACTTCATGGCTTTGTCGATGTCCTGATAGTTCCATGCGATTTCCTCGGCCTTTTCCGCGCTATAAAGCAGAAAGCCTTTGGTACTCTCCCAAGTGAACCGTCCTGCGTCGCTGTCATCCCAGAGAAGCTTGTTCAGCCGTTCCCGAGTATTCCGGCCCTTGAGGGCCTCCTCCACAATGGGGATCTTCACGCCCTTCTTGGGCACATACTCCTTCCGTTCCGGATCCCACACCAGCTTGACCTTTTTTCCGCTTGGGTCGGATGCCTTCATGTAGAAGCCGCCCTTGGTCTTGTTTCCCAGTTGACGGTTTTGGTACATCTCATGGATAAATTGGGGAAGCTCAAAGGCACTCGCTTCCTCGGTATTGCCGGCCTCCAGCAGCTTTTCCCGGACGTTCCCCGCCACATGATAGAGGATGTCCAAACCCACCATATCTGTGGTGCCAAAGCTGGCGCTACGGGGACGCCCTACCACCGGGCCAGTTAGATAGTCCACGGTCTCGACGTCATAGCCGTACTTGAGCATGAGCTGGAAGGTCTGTACGCTCTTATATACGCCGATGCGGTTGCCGATGAAGTTGGGTGTGTCCTTGGCCACCACCACGCCCTTGCCCAGCACCCGCTCGCCAAACTCCTTCATAAAAGCCATGCGGTCCGGACAGGTCTCCTGGCCGGGGATCAGTTCCAGTAGGTGCATATACCGGGGTGGATTAAAGAAATGGGTACCCAGGAACTGCTTGCGCATCTCCCGGGGCAGTCCCTGAGCGATGCCGGTGATAGAGACACCCGAGGTATTGCTGCTGATGAACGCGCCAGGCTTGAGATAGGTACGTATCTTCTCCAGCAGGTCTTGCTTGGCCTTCAGATCCTCGATGATGACCTCCACCACCCAATCACAGTCCCTCAGAAGTTCCAAGTCGTCCTCCAAGTTGCCCACCGTAATCAGAGTTGCGTGCTCCGGGTCATAGATGGTGCCCCGCTTGGGGTCGCATACCCGTTCCTTGCCGCCTTGGGCAAAGCGGTCGCGGAATGTGCGGCTTTTGGTATCCACTCCCTTGATCACGTCCTCCTCGGTCAGCTTTGGGGGAACGATGTCTAAAAGGATGACGGGAATACCGGCGTCTGCGACCAAGGCCGCGATACCCGCACCCATGGTGCCGGCTCCGATTACGGCCGCCTTTTGGATGCTGAAGGACGTTGTTTTATTGATGCAGTCCATCCTGTTCACTCCTTTGCAAGTTTAAACGACTCCTTAGAGATACGATTCCGATGTAAGGCAGAACCGGTGTGCTGAGGTTGAAAGGGACTCCTGGCACAGAAAATATGCAAACGGCATGCCAATTTTCAGACGGCCAGCCATTTTCCGTATACTGTGCTCTGCCGGCAGATCCGCTTCCGCCCCTGTCCAAAACTTATGAAAAAATTGGATAAACCTGTTATGCCTTGTATATGGGAAGTTGGCGTGTTACAATAACTATACTTGGCGCAAAACAAACACAAAGAGGGGGGAGATAGGCGCTTTATGAGACCTCGGATACTGATTGCGGATGACGAACCAACAATTCGCAAGCTGTTGAAATTAGAATTTGAACGTGCCGCCTTTCTGGTAGATCTGGCGAACGACGGAAATATGGCCCTCACCCTACTGCAGAATGTACGGTATGATGCTGCCGTGCTGGATATCAGCATGCCGGTCTGTGATGGCCTGCAGGTGCTTCGGGCCATCCGTCAGCAGGGCCTACCCATGATTGTCGTTATGATGACTGCCTACGGCTCCATCGACGGGGCGGTGACCGCCATGAAGATGCAGGCTGACGACTATATCACCAAGCCCTTTGATCCTCCCGATCTGGTGGAAAAGGTGGAGCAAATCCGAAGGGTCCGCCAACGGATGGCTCAGCTGGGGCGTCCCCACGCTGTCCAGACGCCCACGCTGATTGGGAAAAGCGCCGCCATAGTGCAGATCCGTACCACTGTGGAGAAGATACGCAACCGCAACACCACCGTACTTATCACGGGAGAGAGCGGCACCGGCAAGGGTGTGGTGGCCAAATACCTCCATCTGACCTCGGACCGCCGCAGTCTGCCCTTCACCCACATCGACTGCGCCTCTCTCCCCCATAATTTGATTGAGAGCGAGCTGTTCGGCTACGAAAAAGGGGCGTTTACCGGCGCAACCGCCCAGAAGAAGGGCAAATTAGAGCTTGCGGGGCAGGGCACCCTCTTTCTGGATGAGATCGGCACTCTCTCGCCCGAGCTCCAGGCCAAGCTGCTGGTGGCACTTCAGGAGCGGCGCTTTACCCGCTTGGGCGGTACCCAGGATATCCCCATCGAGGCCCGAATCGTGGCCGCCACCAATGAAAATCTAGAGCAGTCGGTGGCCGACGGCACCTTCCGGGCGGACCTCTACTACCGCCTGAGCATCGTGTGTATCGAGTGTCCGCCCCTGCGCAACCACCGGGAGGACATCCCCGAGTTGGCGCGCACCTTCATCCGCTCCCACATGGAAAAAACGGGGGTCGCCCTTGAGAGGGTGGACGACGATATCTTCGATGTGCTGATGGCCTATGACTGGCCGGGTAATGTGCGGGAGCTGGAAAACACGCTGGAGAGCGCCGTGGTTCTGTCCGACGGGCGCCACCTCCACGCCTCGGACCTGCCGAAAAAGATTACCTCCTGCGCCGGGGGACATAGCGCCTGCGCCTCCCCCCTCTCTCTGGAAAATCAGGAGATTATGGCCATTCTGGCCGCCCTGGAAAAGCACGGAGGCCACCGGGAGCATACCGCCCAGGAGTTGGGCATCTCCCGTCGGTCTCTGCAGTACAAGCTGGCGAAATACCACCTGAACAAATGACTTTATCAATAGAATTACGGCTCCGCAGACCACAAAGTGGTCCGCGGAGCCGTTTCCAATCCTGCGCTTTTCTACCGACAACCCCATACGTTTGTGCAAAATATGCCGTTTCTATTGCTCCACATGTACCAAAATTGCACAACCTTAGCGGCACGCTTTCCCGCGCGATACCGGCACCGGCTCCATTTTTCGACAAAAGCGCCCTTTCGCAGGTTTGGCATCGGATTTGCTTTTTTGTCTGACGTAAGGCAGTCCGGCGCATCGTTTCCCACAGAGGTACACACAGACCGGCACCGCAAGCCGGTCACCCCTGCAGAGGCAGGAAAGCGAGAGGGGACCGCATTCAGGCGGTCTAGGTACGGGCGGTGAGCCGCCCCACAGAAAGGAGCTTAATATTATGTCAACACTGCAGAAATCCTTTGACTGGAAAGCGTTGTTAGCCCTCGGTCTTGGATGCGTTGTCGGCTGGTCCTGGGTCATCTACAGCGGCATGTGGGGAAGTCTGGGCGGAACCATGGGCGGCGTTCTGGCCTTCGTCATTGTAGCCATTTTATGCAGCTTCGTGGGCTTGGTCTACGCAGAGCTGTCTTCCACCTACCCCAAGGCAGGCGGCGAGGTCATCTTCAGTATCGAAGCCCTTGGGCTAGGGTGGGCCAGAGTCGCCCAATGGATGTGTCTGCTGAGCTGGGTCGGCTTGCTGGCGGTGGAGGCCATCGGCATCCCTGTCATCCTCACCACCATCGGCTTTACCGTTCCCCAGGTGGTTCCGCTGTACCAGTTTGCCGGTGAAACCGTTTATCTGTCCTACATCCTCGTCTCCATCGGTATCAACGGTATATTTGCCGTCATCAATATCCTGGGCGCTTCCATCTCCGGCACTGTCCAGAAGTGGGCGGTCTATCTCTTGCTGGCCGCCGCCGTATTCTTCTGCGTCAGCGGCATCGCCCTCGGTGAGCCCGCCAACATGGAGCCGTTGTTCACCACACCCCAGGCCGTCTTCACCGTGTTGCTGATGCTGCCAGGCTTCATGTCCGGCTTTAATGCCATTCCCCAGGCCGCAGAGGATGGCAAGGTGCCCCATAAGATGGTGGGTCGCGTGGTCATCATTACCATTTGGGCCGCCGCTATCTTCTATCTGATGATCGTCCTGGGCCTGGGCTTTGCCGCCCCGCTGGAGGTTCGCTCTGGCGCCGGTCTGGCGGTGCTTGAAGCAGTCACCGTCCTCTTTAACGGTTCCATCGTGGCCCGCACTTTTGTGGCCATTGCCGCTCTTCTGGGTATGCTCACTACCTGGAATTCCGCCTATGTGGCTGGCAGCCGTCTGTTAGTGGGTCTGGGCCGGGCCAAATTTCTGCCCGGAATCTTCTCTGATATACATCCCAAATTTAATACTCCTTATAAGAGCATCTTATTCCTGTTCATCCTCAGCAGCCTTATGGTCTTCATGGGCGCGAACATGACCATTTTCGGCATTCTGGCGGACGCGCTGTCTCTGAACGTGGTGCTGGAGTGGGTACTGACCTCGGTATGCTTCTTGCGTCTACAAAAGATCCGTCCCGATTTGCCTCGCCCCTACCGGGTCAAGCATCCCAAACTGATTGGCTGGATCTCTCTCCTGTGCTGTCTGGCATTTACGTGCCTGTATCTCCCCTTCTCTCCCTCGGGTCTGATGCCCATCGAATGGGGTGTTTTGGCTGTGTATGTAATCTTCGCCCTCATCATCGATCAAGTCTGGAATCGGAAGAACAAGAGTTCCCTGGAGGAACGCCGTCAACTCTTGGGTCTCAACGATATCGAAACAGAGTAATGACAAAGGGAGGTAAAAAAATGAACCCGCATCGTGAAGAATACAGCAAGAAGAAAATCAGCGTGGAACAGGCGCTCTCCATGGTCAAGTCCGGGGACATGATCTGGACCTCCTACAACGGCCTGGAGCCTGCCGCCTTTATGAGCAAACTCCACACCATTGCACCGCGGGTGGAGAACGTGGTTCTGCGCCATGCCGGCGTCTACCGTCCCTATCCCTTCGTGATGGATCCCGCCTGCAAGGGCCATATCATCCCCTGTACAGGCTTCTCCGATGATTATACTCGGGCCATGCACGACACCAGGAACACCTGGTTCATGCCCGCCCATCTGAGCACTGGCTTCGCCCGGGCCGGATTGGAGGAGACCGGGATTGACATCTTTGTCTGTATGGTCTCTCCCATGGATGACCAGGGCTACTTCCGCATGTCTCTGAGCGTCATCGCCGAGCAGGAGGCCGCCGAGATGGCCAAGATGATCATTCTGGAGGTCAACCCCAATCTGCCCCAGACCAACGGCGACGTGGAGATTCATATTTCCGATGTGGACTACCTCTATGAGAGCAACGAGCCCATCGTGGCTTTTGAGGAGGGTGCCCCCGGTGAGGTGGATATGAAGATCGGCAAATACGTAGCCGACCTGGTGCCCGACGGAGCCACTATCCAACTGGGTATCGGCAACATCCCCAACGCTGCCGCTCTGTACTTCATGGAGAAAAACGACCTTGGAATTCACACCGAGATGATCACCAGCAGCATGGCTAAGTTGGCTGAGGCCGGCGTTGTCAACGGCAAAAAAAAGACCCTCCACCGGGGAAAGATCATCGGGAACTTTGCCCTGGGCTCCCAGGAACTGTACGACTTTATCGACCAGAACCCCGCCGTCTGGCTCATGCGGGGCTCCTACACCAACGACCCCTATGTCATCGCGCAGAACGACAACATGATCTCCATCAACTCCGCCATCCAGGTGGACATGATGGGTCAGATCTGTTCTGAGAGCATGGGTCCCATCCAGTATACCGGCACCGGCGGCGCGGCAGACTTTGCCATTGGCGCCAACCACGCCAAGGGCGGAAAGGCCATCATCGCTATCCGCTCCACTGCTAAGAAGGGCACGATCTCTACCATCCAGCCCATACTTACCCCCGGCTCCATCGTCTCCATCAGCCGCAATGACATCGACTATATCGTCACCGAGTACGGTATTGCTAAAATGAGAGGCGTCCCCGTCTCCGGCCGTGTGGAAAACCTGATCAACATTGCCCATCCCGACTTCCGTGACATGCTGCGCGCGGGTGCAGAGCAGTATAAACTTTGGTAAAATAAGAAAGGAGAAGCACTATGGAATACCTGTCTTTGAAGAAAGAGGGCCACATCGGCATTATTACCCTGGACCGTCCCCCGGTTAACGCCCTGAACTATCAGGCCTACAGCGAGATTTTCGAGGTCTTCGAACTGGTGGCTCAGGATCCTGAAATCTGGTGTGTCATCTTCCAGGCCAAGAACAAACTCTTCTGCGCCGGAAACGACCTGAACGAATTGGACGAGACCGCTCAGAGCGGCGCCGAAGACACCCACGAGATTCCTTACGGCGATATGGTGGAAAAGGGCCTGACCTCTGTAATCAAGTGCAAGGTACCTGTTATTACCTGTGTCCACAGCACCGCTGTGGGAGCCGGCTTCTGCATCGCCACCTACTCCGATATCGTCCTAGCCGCCCCCGAGGCTAAATTCGGCATCACCGAGGTCACCGTGGGCATCATCGGCGGCGGGCCCGAAGCCAGCCACTCTCTTCCGCCAAAGGTAGTCCGCTACATGGCCCTGACCGGCAATCTGCTCACAGCCCAGCAGGCCAAGGACTACAACATGGTCATGGATATCGTCCCCCAGGATCAACTGCTGGAAACTGCCATGAAGTTGGCCAAACGCATCATCTCCCTGCCGCCCTTCACCGTCAAGTGCATGAAGGAATCCCTGAACAACATCTATCCCCCCGCTCACATTGCTGATCTGGTGGCCTTCGACGGGGACAAGACGATGCAGTCTCTAGAGTCGGAAGACTATAAGGAGGCCCTGCGCGCCTTCCTGGAGAAGCGTCCCCCAGTCTATCACGGCAGATAAGCCCGTATTCGGGACCTGCCCCAGACGTCTTCGTGTCCGGGGCGGGTTCCCTTTTATAGATGAAGCTATACTCCGCCTCAGACGGACAGGAGATGAGCACCTATGCTGTTTCACGATCCCAGTTGCCGCGCCGAAGTCACATTGAAAGAGAACCACGCTATGGGGATGTACCGCCTATGTCAGTTGGACTGGGTCGCCATCTGTACCAAAACCAACCAGGGCGCAATTTATATCGACGCCCAGCGGGACGAGACCGGGGCCGCGGGAGATATCCCCCAACGCTTTCTGGATCAGTACGGCCACGAGCTGACCTGCGACGATGGGATGCAGCTCTTTCAGATGGAGGACTGCTACTTCCGCAAGATCCCCATCCGCCGGGATGCCAGCTACAGCGTTTTCGCCTTGTATTGCCGCAAAGGAGAAGATATCAGCCCGGCAAATCTGGAGTGGCTGCAGATTTGTTCCGAGTTGAAGTACGCCTATACCCTGCTGAACAACGAGTCCATCCAGGAGCGGGACCTATCGGAAAACATCGTAGACAGCATTGAGAGCGCCATCGTGGTCTTGGACCTGACCGGAAAGGTAGTCAGCTGCAATGGAAACATCCGCCACATGTTTGGCATTGGGGTAAGCACTCTATTGAGCCGGAATTTCCTGACCTGTATCAACCCCGCCTGCCGCGACGCTTTTAGCGAGTGCTTCCAGCGGATAACACAGCTTGGTCAGCGCCAGCTTCTGGGGGACATAGCCCTCTTTCCGAACACCGACCGCATCGTCAATGCCACCCTGTCGCCCCTGCGGAACAGCAAGGGTCATCTGGTCGGGGGGGTGCTGGTGGGAAACGACGTAACCAGTCTGCGTTCCATGGAGCACGAGTTGCAGCAGAGCAAGCAGTTCAGCCTTCTAGGTCAAATTTCCGCCGGACTGGCTCATGATGTAAAAAATCCCCTGATGAACATTAACGGCTGCGCCGGCGCTCTGTTGCGCAATGGCGGCCTGTCGCCGGAGCATCAGGAGTTGCTCAACATTATTCTCCATGAGAGCGGCCGCATCAACAACGTCATCGAGCAGATGCTCTCCTTCGGCAATATCAGTGTCTCCCGCAAGCCGTCGGCTATGAATCTGAACGATGTGCTCGACAACTGCGTGCGCATCATCAATCGGCAGAAAAACGGCAAACAGATCGATATGGACGTGGCTTTGGACCCGTCCATCCCCACACTGATTGCAGACAGCGGCGGTCTGCAGCAAGCGTTTCTCAATGTGCTGATCAACTCCGTGGAGGCCATTCAAACCAGCGGAACGATTCGGGTCTGCAGCCGCCGACTGCCCCGCACGGCCCAGGTCTCCATTCAGGACACCGGCTGCGGCATCCCGCCGGAGAAGATTGATCATCTGTTTAAGCCTTATTATTCCACGAAAGCGAGGAATGGCGGCTCCGGCCTGGGTCTTTTTGTGGCCAAGCGAGTATTCGACCAGAGTAAAGCTATCGTATCTATAACATCCGAGCAGAACATCGGCACAACGGTAACGGTAACGTTCCCGTTGCCGGAGCCTCTGCCAGCGGAAGGAGAAGAATGCCATGGAATATAAGAAAACAGCCTTTCACTGTGAGGCGGGAGTGGCCACCATCACAATGGACTGTCCAGAAAACCTCAACGCCATCGATGTGGATATGGCCAAAGAACTGCTGGAGCGTCTTTACCAGTGCGACCGGAGTTCAGAGGTCAAGGTCGTCGTGCTCAAGGGCGGTGTCAGAGCCTTCTCTGCCGGCGGGGACATCCGCTATCTTTACGACAATATCCAGCGGGGAGTTGTTGAATCCTCCGAGCTGGTCGTTTTGGTAGGCAAACTGGCCCTGGTCATGAAGCAGCTGAACAAGCTGGTTATCTGCGCGGTCAGTGGCTCCGCCGCCGGAGCCGGGGCCAACCTGGCCCTGTCCGGAGACTTTGTGGTCTGTTCGGAAAACGCCCGGTTTATCCAGGCGTTTGTGGGCATCGCTCTGGTACCAGACACCGGCGGTCCCTATCTGCTCAGCCGAAGCATCGGCGCTCAGCGGGCCCTTGAGATGTGCATTACCGGTCGTCCTGTTCCCGCGGAGGAGGCCCTCCGGCTGGGGCTGGTCCACGAGATCTGTCCCAGAGAGGAACTGGAGGAGCGCACCATGGCCTTGGCCCGCAAGTTGGCCGCCGGGCCGCTCTTCGCCTATACCAACATCAAAAAGCAGGTCTATGGCGCCGCGTTCCACGACTACGACCGTTACCTCCATCAGGTGGAGGAGACGACAATGAACTCCTGCGCGGACACCCACGACTACAGGGAGGGCGTACGGGCTTTTGTGGAAAAGCGTTCTCCCCAGTTCAACGGGACCTAGTGGCGATGCCCTGTCCCGGATGCCTTTTATGAGGAGGAATCTGCTTCATGTTTGATGAACTGATCTCCGCCGTCACCGATACGGCGGCTTTTTCAGAGAGTTTACACAGCTATCTCTCTCATTTTTCCTTCAACTCCGCCATCATCCTGATCATGATGATCTTTATGGTCGTGGGCGCGGTGGACAAGATCCGCGGCAATCGGAAGGGCTATGGCGCCGCTTTTGACGAGGGCTTCCATGCCATGGGCCCCCTGGCCGTTGCCATGGTGGGCGTCATCGCCGCCGCTCCGGTGCTGTGTATGATCCTCCAGCCCATCATTACCCCCATCTACGCTCTCTTCGGCGCCTCGCCCGCCGTCTTTGCCACCACGCTGCTGGCCAGCGACATGGGCGGCTACTCTCTGGCCATGTCGCTGGCTGGCTCCGACCAGGCCATCGGCAATTTTGCCGGACTGATTGTAGGAACCACCATGGGGTGCATCATCCTCTTTGATATTCCTGTAGCCCTGTCCATTGTTCCGAAGAAGGACCGCTCCATCCTGGCCTGTGGTATACTGTGCGGCTTGGTCACGGTTCCTCTGGGCTGTCTGACCGGCGGGCTGGCTATGGGCCTGACGCCCTATTCGCTGAACCTGCTGGCCCTCATTCAAAACATTATCCCCGTCACGATCATCGCGGTTCTGATCGCCATCGGGCTATGGTTCAAACCGGAAGCCATGATGAACGGCTTCGACAAATTCGGCGCAGTGGTCACTGCCGTCATCACCGTCTGCACCGTTGTCGCTGTGTTCCAGTACCAGACCGGCATCCGCTTCCCCCTGGCGGAAATCATGGTAGCTGAGGATGCCAATGGAATGTCTCCCCTGAAAGAGAGCCTCATCACCGTGGGCAACATCGCGCTAGTGCTCATTGGGGCCTTCCCGATGGTGGAGTGGATCAAGCGTACCTTTCGCAAGCCGCTGATGTCCTTCGGCAAGCTGCTGGGCGTGGATGAGACTGCCTCCGCTGGGTTCGTGGCCAATCTAGCCAACAATATCCCGGTATTCAACATGGTCAAGGACATGACCCCCAAGGGCAAGCTACTGAACATCTCCTTCGCCGTGTGCGCCGCCTTTGTCTTCGGTGACCACCTGGGCTTTACTGCCGGCGTCAATCAGGATATGATCCTGCCGGTAATCGTGGCCAAGCTCACCTGCGGCATCTGTGCACTGATCCTGGCAAACCTGCTCTCCGACAAGCTGCTGGGCAAGGCGGCCAAACTCTGACCCGGAGGGATGGTCGCCCCTGACGGCCGCAGCCTTTGCACCCGTACGCCCTAGTACTGCGCGCGGAAGAGAGGAGGACTGGATGGCGCGAGAAGAGTGGATTCCCCTAATAAAACTGGCAATCGCGATCTACGTGAGCGCTGCGGTATCTGAGCTATGTGGCTTTCCCTCTCCGCTGACCGCGGTGTTCAGTGCGGTGTTTCTCATGGCATATGGCAATACGATATACGGTGCTCTGGCCTACGGCCTGCTGCGAATCAAGGCACAGCTGCTCGGCATTGTCATCGGAGCCCCGGTGTTTTTCTTCCTAGCCCGCTTTGATGGCATCCCCAAGGCACAGCGACTGGCCCTCGGCCTATCGGTCAGCGCGTTTCTTATCCTGCTGGTCGGGCGAATCAGGAAACTGGATATACCGGACATGACGCTGTACTCTCCCGTGCTTATGATACAGTTCATGACCGGCGGCGATTCTTTCTATCCGGTAAAACGGCTTCTCTACTGCCTAGTAGGGATTGCAGTAGGGGTCGCTGTGAATATTATCGTGTACCCGCCAAGACATCGCGCAGCCCTGACCAGGTCTGTGCAGGAGATGGACCGCGCTCTTACGGCATTATTTGTGGAGCTGCTGGAGCACAAGCCGGTATCGGGCGTCGATTCTCAGAAGCTGGAGCATCTGCGCAGGCTGGCGGAACAGGTGCGGCATTACGCGGGTCTTATGACAAAAGATTATTTTCTGGAACGGGACAAGGACAGGTGTCAGCGCTTTGCCCGATTCTGCCGGGGAAAAGCCGACTCCTGTAGTGCGCTGCTGGAGCTGCTGGCCAATCTGCCCAACGCAGAGGGACAGAAGGACCAAGGAGGATACGCCTGCTTTTTGAGGGCACTATTCCAGTCCCACCTGCAGCTGCTCTCCGGAGACCGTGAGGTCTGCCTTGCGGCTCTTGGGGAACTCCCGATTAACATTCCCTTCCACGAGCTTACCCTCTGGCACGGGCTATGTACCTACAGGTCGGTACTGAAGACCCATCTCATGCGTTCTGATGAATACAATGCCTGCACCGGCAGGGAAGGGGCCGTGGGCCGGAACTTCTTTGAAACAAACGGCAAAAACAGAACCAAATTACAGCAGGAGGAAACAAAATGAATATCTTAGTATGTGTCAAACAGGTGCCGGACACGACGGAGATTCGAATCGACCCTGTGAAGAACACGTTGATTCGGGACGGGGTACCGAGCATTGTGAACCCGTTCGATGGCTATGCACTGGAGGCAGCAGCCCGGATCAAGGACAAGGCCCCAGAGACTAAGATCGTGGTGGTCACCATGGGTCCGCCTCAGGCTGCGGCGGCGCTGAAGGAGTGCCTTGCCATCGCAGCGGACAAAGCATACTTAGTGAGCGCACGGAGCTTCGGCGGGTCAGACACTCTGGCCACCAGCTACATCCTGTCCAACGCTGTGAAGAAGATAGAGACGCTGGAGGGTAAGTTCGATGCCATCTTCTGCGGCAAGCAGGCGATCGACGGAGACACGGCCCAGGTGGGGCCGGAACTTGCCGAGCACCTGGGCTATCCCCAGGTGACTTACGGCCTGGAGGTTGAGGCGGAGGAAAGCATGCTTATAGTGAAGAAGGAGACTGAGGAGGGAGCAGAACTCATAGGTGTGCGTACCCCCTGCGTGGTCACCTTCACCAAGCCCGCTTGGGACCCCCGCTACCCCACCATCAAGCGGAAAATGGCGGCCAACCGGGTAGAGATCCCGGTGCTGGACGATGCCATGTTTCCGGGGATCGATGCCGCCCGCATCGGCCTGAAGGGCTCTCCCACCCACGTAAAAAAGACTTTTGTGCCCCAAAAGAAGAGCGGCGGCACGAAGATTCAGGAAGCAACGAACGAGGACTCCGCAAAGAAGCTGTTTCAGGCTCTGCGCGAGGCCAGTATCATCTAAGGGAGGGAAGCGCAATGGAAGCCAAAACGAAAGACCTTTGGGTATTTATAGAGACCAATGGGGATGGCACTGCCAAAAACGTGGGTCTGGAACTGCTCACCCCCGGAAAGGCCATGGCGGCCAAACAGGGCGGAGCTCTGACCGCTGTGGTCATCGGTCATCACACGGACGCGGCTATAACCGCTGCCGCGCAGCACGGAGCAGACAAGGTAATCGTAGTGGACGGCCCGGAATATGAACACTACACCACCGACGCCTACGCCATCGCTTTGTGCACCTTGGTGGAGCAGTACGGCCCCACAAGCATGCTCATTGGCGCCACCAACAACGGTCGGGATCTGGGCCCCCGGGTGGCCTGCCGCCTGAAGACCGGCCTCACCGCAGACTGCACCGCCCTGGACATTGACGAGGAGTCTGGTAACGTGGCCTGGACCCGCCCCGCCTTTGGCGGCAACCTGATGGCCACCATCCTCTGCCCGGACCACCGGCCCCAGATTGGCACCGTGCGTCCCGGCGTGTTTAAAAAGTCCGCCCCCGTGGCCCTCAGGGCTGAGATTATCCGCGAAAAACTCCACGTCCCCGCCGAGCAGATCCGTACGCAACTTCTGAAGGTCATTCAGGAGGCAGCCGGAGCGCTGGTAGACCTGGAAAGCGCGGAGATCATCGTCTCTGGCGGCCGCGGCGTGGGCGGGCCCGAGGGTTTTGAGCCTATCCAAGCCTTGGCCAAAGTCCTAGGCGCCACTGTGGGTGCCTCCCGCGCCGCCGTAGACTCCGGCTGGATCCCCCACAGCCATCAGGTGGGTCAGACCGGAAAGACCGTAGGTCCCAAACTCTACATCGCTTGCGGTATCTCCGGTGCCATCCAGCATTTGGCCGGTATGTCCAGCTCCGACGTCATCGTCGCCATCAACAAAGATCCCGATGCCCCCATCTTTGACATTGCAGACTACGGTGTTGTTGGCGATCTTTTTCAAATCCTTCCTGCCCTTACCAATGAGATCAAGAAGGCCCGCGGCCAGGGATGCGATAATTAATCGAGGGCTTCCGCTCCAAATTCCGGTCAGCGGCATTCACCTGCATATACCTTTTGAACATGCAAAAAACGGCCCGCAAAACGCGTGTCTTTCTTTTGGAGTTTCGCGCCCTTTTGTCGCTCCGTCCTTCGGTGATCAAACTGCTCGGCGGAAATAAATTCCGCCTCCGCCAAGGGTTTCGCCTTTGGGTGAAAACACTTGCACCGCGCAAAAGCGCCGCCCACCGTGTAGGGCCCGTATGTTCCAAACAGCTTTTTTGCCGCATTGAGGCAAAGCAAAGTCCTGTCGCTGCAATAGCGGCAGGACTTTTTCTTATAGAAAAAACCACTGGCGGGAAGCGTCGCACAACCTTTTCCAGCACCGCCGGGTATGGCGTATGCGGGAACGACACATGCGCGCTATTTGGACCCGGTCAAATTACGGAGGTGGAGATAGACCGTATTTTTGGAGATACTCAACAATTCCGCCGTACGCACCACGCTGTCCTTCAGGCTGAAGATCCCCTTTTCGTAGAGTTCGGAGACGATAGCCCTGTTTTTCAGATTGGCGGGAATTTTTTCGTTTGCACAGACCTGCTCCTTGACCTGGCGCACCGTGGCGTCAATGACATCGCCGATGTTGTCCGAGAATATCTCAGGGATGCTTTCCGGCGGCTGGTGCTGGCGGGGCGTAAGCGAACTGATCACATCGGCCAGGGGGGTGTTCAGATAAAAATTCATACACATCAGGCCGATAACTCGTCCGCGCTCGCCGTGGATGGCGATCGTGGTGGACTTGAGGGGTTCGTCCCGTTTGTTCTTTGTAAAATAGGAAATATAGGGAGGGTCTCCACCCGTCTCCTTAATGCGGGACAGCATCTCCAGCGCCAGATCGGTGATGGGGGCCCCCTCCCTGCGGCCGGTGTGATAGCCATTTAAAATCTTAATGACTGAACGGTCCAGATTTTCCAGACTGTGCAGCACAATCTCGTAGCCGCTGCCCAGATAGTCACTCAGGCCTTCCGCCATGGTCTTATAGGACTCCAGGATCATCCGATCCGCAGGTGTGAGTGAAACGGCAATTTGCTCCATAAACATCCTCCCAATTTTGCAAGTAAATAAAAAAGTGGAGTCAAAAGGTGACAAACAGAAAACTTTATAGTCTAGAAGTCAACAAAGCGTTCCCAAAACTAAAATAAATTTTACCACCATTCCAATTTGGATGCAAGCAATTGTGAAATATTTTCCAATAAAACGACAATAATGCAAAAAACCAGAAAAATCGGCCGCCAAAATAATTAATTTTTTTTATTGAAAAAGATTGACAATGAAAAAAAGTTCATTTATAATCAGCAATGTAGGAAGCAGGACGCAACGGGCAAAGGTGCATCAGGTACCCGGCTCAGTGCGTCCATTTTCATTATCCGGCAAATCCAAAAACGCAGCACTGCAAGAGCAAAGAACTAAAACTGCAAAAACAGCTTATGCCCCTCACCAAACAAAGGAGAGAACAAAAATGGAAAAAGCGATCATCAGCAGCAGCAAAGCCCCGGCGGCGATCGGTCCTTATTCTCAGGCGGTAATTGGGAACGGCACGCTGTATGTGTCCGGTCAGCTGCCCATCGACCCAGCCACCGGCGTGATGCCCGAGGATCTCAAGGCCCAGGTGGCTCAGTCCATGAAGAATATCATAGCCTTGGTGAAGGCCGCCGGCGGTGATGAGACAAATATCGTCAAATGCGGCCTGTTTATCCAGGATATGAACTCCTTCGGCTTGATCAACGAGGCCTATCAGAGCTTCTTCGGCGAGGGGGCGCCCGCCCGCTTTGTGGTGGAGGTGTCCGCCCTGCCCAAGGGCGCGAAGGTAGAGATCGACGCCATAGCCGCACTGTAAGCGGGTGTGCGGATATGGCCGGTAAGGATAAGATCGCACGAAAGTTCCGTGGGGTAGAGGGAGGCCTGTTCACCAAGGTGACAAAGGCCGATGTGGGAGACAGCTTTGCTTCCATGGCCGGGCAGGTGGTACTCATGGGATGGGCGGACCCCTTCTATCCAGATCCCTCAGTGCCCGAAACGGTGAAGGAAGCTCTCATTGAGGCGGCACAGTGCGGCATTGCTTCCCACTATACCATGCCCATCGGCTCTGTGGAGCTGCGGGAAGAGATCGCCAAAAAGTGCAAGGCCTACAACCATCTGGATGTGGATCCCCGGCGCAACATCATTATCACTCCGGGTTCGGATTCAGGGCTGTTCTATGCCATGACGGTCTTCCTCGACCCCGGCGATGAGGTGCTGGTACCCGACCCAAGCTATCCCAGCAACTTTCTCAACCCCACGCTGATGGGCGGCGTTACGGTCCCGGTCCCCCTGGATGCGGCCAACGGCTACCAGTTTGACATGGATGCCTTCGAACGCTGTGTGACCGATAAGACCAAGATGGTGCTTATTACCCACCCAAACAACCCCACTACCACCGTATTTCGAAGGGAAAGCCTGGAGGCCCTGGCTGAGTTTGTCATCCGCCACGATCTCATCTTAGTGGTGGATCAGGCCTTTGAGGATATGATCTTCGACGATGTGGAGTTTGTCTCCCCCGCCAGCCTGCCCGGAATGTGGGAGCGGACCGTTACGGTATGCTCCATCTCCAAGGGCATGGGCCTGTCCGGGCTGCGGGTGGGTTACATCGTGGCCTGTGATACGTTTATGGACGTATACTACGGCGGCGCCGTCAACGTACTGGGGGCCACCAACACCGCCTCCCAGCTGGCGGCCATCGCAGCCTTCCGGGACACCAGCTTCATGGCCGGCTATAAGGCCCACTACGATCGCCGCCGCCGGGACGCCTGCCGCATTCTGGGTTCGGTGCCCGGAGTCAAGATGGATATGCCCCAGTCCGGCTTCTTCTGCTGGATCGATGTATCCGAGCTGGGGGACTCCACCGAGATCATGGACTACCTCATCCGCCAGGCCGGAGTGGCCGTCAACGACGGCAAAAATTACGGTTCCCAGGGCAATGGCTGCCTGCGCATCATCAACGGCTGCCTGGGCAGCGACGACGAGTCGGAGCAGGTGCTCCAGCGCATTGCGCAGGCGCTGCGCGCCTACCAAGAGCAGGATTAGAATCTTTCTTAATAAAACGAATAATGAAAAGGAGAATGCAACATGAAAGCTACCACTCAGGCGGAAGGCCGTCCGTACTACCTCAATTGGGAACTGCAGAAGGCTGCTGAAAAGCTGCTGCGGGAGATCATGATGGTCAAGCCCGGCGAAACCGTTCTCATTACCTGCGACACCACCAACGACGAGCGCGTGATCAACGCCACCGCCGGCGCCGCCCTGACTATGGGCGCCTACCCCATCGTGATGCAGTACCCCGCCTCTCTGGAGCAAGCCATCATGATCGAACCCACTAAGCCTGTGCTGGAGGCCATCAAGGCCGCTGATGTGTGGATCGAGTATGATTACCAGCTGTTCTATACCCGCGGCTGGAAGCAGGCCATGGACTGCGGTACCCGTCAGATCACCGCCGCCTCGATGGACATCAATATGATGCTCAACGTCATCGGCCGTTTCGACCACAAGAAGATCGTGGAACTGGGCGAACGCCTGGTCGTGCTGCACAACGAGGCCAAGCAGATGCGCATCACCAGCCCCGGCGGAACCGATCTGACCTTTGCCTGCGAGGGCCGTCTGTGCAACCAGTCCGGCACCTATGCCGCTCCCGGCACCTCCGTCATGCTCTCCGGCCAGACCTCCATGTGCCCCATCGAGGAGACCATCAACGGCACCATCGTCTTCGACGGCGGTCTGTTCCCGCCCCAGGAGATCGGCCGCCAGGTCAACCCGGTCAAGCTGACCATTGAAAAGGGCGTCTGTACCAAAATTGAGGGGCCCGGCCGTGAGGCGCACCTGTTCCAGAAGTGGATGGCCAGCTGGAACGATCCCAAGATGTATTGGGTGGCGCATATCTCCTGCGGCTTCAACCCCGGTATCCCCGAGCCCACCGGCCGCATCGAGGAGGACGAGCGCATCTTCGGCTGTGTGGAGATCGGCCTGGGCACCCAGGGCGAGGGCCTGGGCGGCAAGAGCTGGGTGGCTGCCAACCACACCGACGGCATCATTCTCAACCCCTCCATCTACTGCGACGGCAAGGCCATTGAGGAGAACGGCTTCTATGTCGACCCCGAGTGCGTTCGCATCTGCGGCGAGCTGGGCGTGGCCGGTTACTAAGTCATGGACGGGGTGTTAAAGGCGCTGACCGCGCAGGTCGATGCCCACATTGACGCACTGTTTGCAAGCCTGAACGAGCAGATCGCCATCCCCAGCGTAGAGGGAACGCCCGCCCCGGGCGCCCCCTTCGGCAGCGCGGTGGCTCAGGCTCTGGAGCATATTTTGGGCCTGGGCGCACAGATGGGGTTTTGTGTAAAAAACCACGACGGGTACGTAGGCACCATCGAGTGGGGCGAAGGCGAGGTGCTCGGTATCCTCTCCCATGTAGATGTGGTGCCCCCCGGCGACCTGTCCGCGTGGAACAGCGACCCCTTCACCCTCACGGAGAAAGATGGATTTCTTCAGGGACGGGGCGTAGCCGACGATAAGGGGCCTCTGCTCTCCTGCCTGTATGGCATGTATGCGTTAAAACAGATGGGCTTTGTACCCAAAAAGCAGGTCCGCGTGATCATCGGCACCAACGAGGAGACCGGCTGGGGCTGCATGGACTACTATAAAAAGCACCTGGATCCTCCCGCCTACAGCTTCTCTCCCGACGGCATGTACACCGTAGTCAACCGGGAGAAGGGCATTTTGGGCGCAGACTTTGCCAAGGAGATCGAGGGGGCGGGCGCCTGCATCCAGGCCGGCGAGGCCGGGAACCTGGTGCCCGCCGGGGCCGCGGCATGGCTGCCCTGTACGGCAGCCCAAGCACAGGCGGCTGTGACCGCCTATTCCGCCCCCGAGGGCATGCGCTTTACCGTGAGCGAGGAGCGGGAAGGCACGTGCATCCGCTGCAAGGGCAGAAACGCCCCTTCTCACAGTCCCGCCCGGGGCGTGTCCGCCATCCAGGGCCTGCTGCATGTGATCGCCGGGTGCGAGGGCGCGCCCGGGGCGCTGCGGGACGCGGCCGGGGAACTGCTGGGCCTGATGGGGGAACAGCCTGACGGCGCAGCCATGGGGATCCGCTGTGCGGACGACGTGTCCGGCGAGTTGACCACCAACCTGGGCATGCTCAGTCTGAACGACGGCATGCTGACCGCCAAGCTGGACGTGCGTGCCCCGGTCACCGTCTCCCTGGATGACGTCGCAGCCAAGGTGAAGGACGCTTTTGCAGGCCAGGGCTACCACTGCGCAGGCGAGCATCTCAAGCACCCTTTGTACGTCCCGGCAGACAGCAGCTTCATCCAGACCCTCTGCCGCGTCTATGAGACGGTGGCGGGGGAGGAGGCGGTACTCTCCGCCATCGGCGGCGGCACCTATGCCAGGGCCTTCCCCAACTGTGTTTGCTTTGGTTCGGTCTATCCAAAGGAGGAACTGACCGTGCATTCCCCCAACGAGCGGACGCTGAGAGCGAATATTATCAAAAACACGATAATGTACGGCTACGCGATTCATGAACTGACCGACTAAAGGAGGAACAGAACAATGAAAACCATGAAACGAATCTTGTGCGGCGTTTTGTCGGCCGCCCTGCTGGCTGCCCTGGCCGCCTGCGGCACTACAGACGGCGGAGGCGCCGCAAACACCGCGGCCCCCGGCAATACCGGCGCCCCCAGCACCAGCGCGCCTGCGGGCGCCACGGTTTTGCGCGGCACCTGCACCACCACCCCTGAGACCGTCGACCCTGCCCGGGGCACCGGCGAAAACGACCTGATGCTCTATGTCAATCTGTACGAGTGCCTGGTGGCCCCCAACGCAGAGGACGGCAGCCCGGAGCCCCAACTGGCGGAGCGCTGGGAGGCCAGCGAAGACGGTCTGAGCTACACCTTCCAGCTGCGCCAGGATGTGACCTTCGCCGACGGGACCCCTCTGACCTCCAAGGACGTCAAGTACAGCTTTGACCGCATGATGACCATGGGCGAGGGTTTCGCCTATGTGCTCAAAGATGTGCTGGCTGAGACGGTGGCGGTGGACGAGCACACCGTGGAATTCAAGCTTTCCAAGACCTTTGGCCCCTTCGTCTCCGCTCTGACCGCTTTCCGTATCGTCAACAGCGCCCTGGTGGAGGCCAACACCGCCGCCGAAGGGATGTACGGTGACAACGGCGACTACGGCACCGGCTATCTGCTGACCCACTCCGCCGGCTCCGGCCCCTACGTCATCAGCAGCTTTACGGTCCATGACACCATGGTGCTGACCAAGAACGCGAACTACTGGAACGGTGCCGTGCCTGCTGCCGCGCCCGACACGGTGGAAATCCAGGAGTTGACCGAGGCATCCACCACCAAGATGCTCATGAGCAACGGTGATCTGGACTTTGTCCATGGCCACCAGGACTCCACTACCATCGCTGCTCTGACCGCCAACGACGGAATCGAGGTAGCTGAGCTCCAGGAGGCCGGCCTGAACTACTTCATGATGAACACGCAAAAAGCCCCCACCGATGACGTGCACATCCGCCGCGCCATCTCTTACGCCTGTGATTATGAGCAGATGAAGCAGATTTTGGGCGGCGCTCCCGATGCCAACGGCCCCGTACCCACAAACCTGTTCGGATATGTGGATGACTTTGAAGGCTACTCCTATGATCTGGACAAGGCCAAGGAGGAGATCGCCGCGTCCAAATACGCCAGTGACCTGGCGAATTACCCCATCCAGCTGGACTACATTGAAGGCAACGGCGACACCGGCAAACTGGTGTACTTGATGGCCTCCTCGCTGGAGAGCCTGGGCTTCAAGGTGGTCATCAACGAGACTCCTTGGGTACAGTTCTGCAACAATGAGGCCGAGATCGCCACCAGCCCCAACGTGACCAACGCCTTTGCCACCGCCGGCTATCCGGAAGCCGGCTCCATCCTGGAGTTGAAGTATGCCTCCTGGACGGTGGGCAACTGGAACCAGAACGAGTGGATGCAGGATGAAAAGTTTGACTCCATGCTCAACGAGGCCCTGGGGACCGTGGATGACGACGCGCGGATCGCGCTGTACGGCCAGATGCAAAAGTACCTGGTGGAGGAGGTCGTGCCCTCCGTCTACACATGCGCCTCTGTCATCAAGCCCATCTACAACGCCAACAACTTTGAGTGGCCGGCCAAGCACGCCACCACGGAATACAACTTCTACTACGCGGACTATATCATGAAGTAAATCATTCCAAGAAGAACATGCGTCAGGGCCAGAGGCGGGTGCTTCTGGCCCTGACGAGTAAGGAGCCACTATGCGAAAGACTGTCGTCGCCATTTTGAAAAAGCTGCTGCATACAGTTATCTTGCTTTTGGTGCTCTCCTTTGTGGTGTTCTCCTTCATCCGTCTGATTCCCGGCGACCCGGTCAAAATCTCTATGGGTCCCATGACGCCGGAGGAGACCATCGCGCAGAAGCGCAGCGAACTGTATTTTGACCGCGCCCTGCCGATACAGTGGGCCCACTGGCTCAAGGGGGTAATCACCGAGGGGGACTTCGGCGAGTCTCTTTTCACCCACCGCAATGTCGCCGAGGACATCAAGCAATACCTGCCCAAGAGTCTGGAGCTGGTATTCTACTGTGCGATCCTCATTCTCATTGTGGGCGTGGCGGTAGGCACGATATCCGCCATATTCAAAAACTCGTGGTTGGATAACCTGATCCGGTTTATCTCTTACTTGGGTGTGTGTACCCCGGCATACGCCATCGGCGTACTGCTGCTGGTATTCAGCTATACGCTCGGCATCTTCCCCATCGGCGGTATGCCCACGATTCCGGACAACTATGTGAGAACCGGCATGATGGGCCTGGACTGCCTGCTGGTAGGAGACTTCGCCCTCTACGGCCAAGTGCTCAAGTGCATGGTACTGCCCTGCCTGAGTCTCTCTTTGGGCAGCATCGCCTATATGGCTCGTATCCATCGCGGAGCCATGGTGGAAAACATTAATGCTGATTACATTGCCTTCGCGCAGGTGGCCGGCGTCAGCCGGGGCAAGTTGGTAATGAAGCATTTGATGAAGCCTTCCTTTATCCCCACGCTGACGATTTACGGCCTGCAGGTGGCCTCTTTGATCGGCAACGCATTCATCATTGAGGTGATCTTCCGCTATCCGGGATTTTCGCAGTATAGCCTAAACGTGATCCAGAACAAGGACCCTTACGGCATCGTGGCAGTTACCTTCGTGTTTGGTATCATCTTCGCTGTCGTAAACGCCCTGGTGGATATCGGCGTGGCTTTCCTGGACCCGAGAATCCGCATCAATACATCGGAGTGATTGCGTATGATGACAAAAGAATTGAAAGCCAACGCAGCCGTCGAGCAGGGTCAAAATCCCAGAATTGAATCGCTGAAGAAGAGTTGGTATAAATTTTCGCGTAACCCTCTGTCCATGCTGGGCCTGGTGGTGGTGCTGGCGGTCGTCTTCGTGGCGGTCTTCGCGCCCTACATTGTCCCCTATCCGGAGGACGCCGGCCTGACCACCAAGATCGCCGAGTCCTTCCAGGGGCCCAGCGCCATTCACCTGGCAGGCACCGACGAGTACGGGAGAGATGTGTTCAGCCGCATGCTCATTGGCACCCGCTCCTCCCTGGTCATCGGGCTGCTGGTGTTGGCCATCTCGGTACCGCTGGGCGTCATTCTGGGCCTGGTCGCCGGCTACTACAAGGGCAAACTGATCTCGCGGCTGATCATGTGGGTGACCGAACTGTTTATGGCCATTCCTCCCCTGATCCTGGCTATGGTGGTTTGCACCATGTTCACCAACGGCTACCTCTTTGCAGCCATCGGCATTGCCGTCGCCTGGTGGCCCTGGTATACTCGTATGACCTACAACATGGTCACCTCCCTCTCCAATGAGCTGTATATCGTCTATACGGAGCTGTCCGGCGTTAAAGTCCTGAAAATTCTCCTGAGTGAGATGCTCCCCAACATCACCTCGTCCATTGTCACCAAGATGAGTCTGGATATGGGCAGCATCATTCTGACCGCCTCCAGCATGAGCTTTGTCGGGCTGGGCGTACAGCCGCCGGAGCCCTCCTTGGGCGCCATGGTGTCCGACGGCATCCAGTATCTGCCCGAATTCTGGTGGCTGACCGTTATGCCTGCCATCGTGGTCGTACTGATCGTGCTGGGCTTCAACCTGCTGGGCGACGGTTTGAACGATGTTCTGTCCGTGGAGGAGAAGTGACATGGAGAAGAAGAATCTTGCATTGAATATCGAAAACCTCTCCGTGAAGTATAAAATTTACGAAGGGATCCTGGAGGTGATCCCAGGCCTGAGCATGCATGTGGAGCAGGCCGAGCGGGTGGGCCTCATCGGCGAGACCGGCTGCGGCAAGACCACGGTACTCAAATCCGCCGCCGCCGTGCTTCAAAGCCCTCCGGCCATTGTCCACAAAGACGCCATCGAGGTATGCGGCGTCTCGGTGGACGGAAAAAAGGGGCTGCGCAGCGTACGCCGCAACGTGTCCATGATTTTTCAGGACCCCTCCAGCTCCCTCAATCCCACGTTAAAGATCTCTACCCAGATGACGGACATCCTCAAAAGCCAGTTCCCCGGCAAGCGCAAAGCAGAGTATGGCCAGATGATGCTGGACGCCCTGGACTCGGTGTCCATGCCGGCCCCCGAACGGGTGCTGGGCAGCTATCCGGTGCAGCTCTCCGGCGGTATGCGCCAGCGTGTGTGCATCGCCATGGCGCTGATGAAGGATACCAACCTGATGCTGGCCGACGAGCCCACCACCGCTCTGGATGTGACCATCGAGGAACAGATCCTCGACCTGCTGGACAAACTGGTCCGGGAGAAGAAGAAGTCCCTCATCCTGGTCAGCCACGCCCTGGGCGCCATTCGGAAGATCACCGACCGGGTGTACGTCATGTACGCAGGCAATGTGGTCGAGGTGGGCAAGACCAAAGAAGTCTTCGAGCACCCCCACCACCCGTATACCATCGGCCTGATGGCCGCCACGCCCAAACTCACCGGCAGCGGCATTGCCGACGGTATCGCCGGCGATATTCCAAGCTATATCAATCCCCCCAAGGGCTGCCGTTTTGCCTCACGCTGTCCCCGATGCACTCAGGAGTGCCTGGAAGCGCCCCCTATTCTGGCGGACATGGAGGACGGGCGTCAGGTAGCCTGTCATCATGCGGGAGAGGAGGCGGCGGTATGAGCGAAAACGTCATTCAGATCAAGAATCTGACCAAGCAATTTAAGACCAAGTTCGGTACCCTCACCGCCGTGGATGACGTCAGCTTTGACATCCGCCGGGGCGAGAATTTCGGTCTGGTGGGCGAGTCGGGCTCCGGCAAGTCTACCATCGGCTCCATGATCGTGGGCACCTACGGCCCCACCTCCGGCTCCATCACCTTCCGGGACGAGATTGATATCAGCCGCTCCAGCCAGTCCCGGGAACCCTCGCTCAAGCAGCAGATCCAGTTGGTGTTTCAGGATCCCGGCGGTTCTCTTAATCCCCGCAAAACCATCCGTCAGATCCTCTCCGTACCGGTACAGCTGTATGCGGGCAAGCGTCTGACCACCGCGGAGGTGGAGGCACGCATCAAGGGCATACTGGAGCAGGTGGGTCTTCCGGTCCACTACCTGGACAAGTATCCCCGGGCCATCGGCGGCGGCGAAAAGCAGCTGGTGTGCGTGGCCCGCGCCCTGGCGGCCAACCCCCAGTTCATCGTGCTGGACGAGCCCACCTCCGCCCTGGACGTATCCATTCAGGCCAAGATCACCAATAAGCTCATTGAGCTGCAGAAAAAGAACGATCTGTCCTATCTGTTCATTACCCACAACCTGTGTCTCGTGCGCAACATGTGCGACCGGTTGGCGGTAATGTATCTGGGCAGCATCTGCGAGTATGCCGACACGGCGGAGTTTTTCGAAAATCCCCGCCACCCTTACACCCAGATGTTGCTGGCCTCCATCCCGGTGCTCAGCGACGAGGAGGAGCGCCTTAAGCCCCAGAAGATCAAGTCGATCGGCGAGATCCCAAGCCCTCTGAACAAGCCCAAGGGCTGTCCCTTCCACCCCCGGTGTCCCTTTAAGAAGGATATCTGTTCCCAGGATACCCCGCAGATGCGTGAAGTCTCCCCCGGCCACTTTGCCTGCTGTCACTGCATCTGAGAAATGGCGGGATCGGGCGTGCTGTGGGCGGGATGCCGGGCCCGAAAAGACTGATCACGCGGAAGAAGCAAGGGAACCCAAGCGGCGTCTTCCCTGGCGCCCAGGTGCAGGCGCACCAGGGGGTCTTGTTTTCGCACAGCCCCCCGGAAGTATGGGGCCGAACTTTATTTCCGCCGCTCTTGGGCGGCAAAAATAAAGCCGAGTGCGTTTCCCATACGAAAACGTTCTTCTTTTTTGCACGTGTGTTCGGTCTTTTGACGGACAAAGGAAGGAGCATTGCTGAGGCAATGCTCCTTCCTTTGTTTCAGGCCGGGCGGGCGTTTGGTCCATGGGTATGGGCCCGGCGGCGGAATCCGGAGTACCGGCAGGCCCGGCCCATGCCTGCCGACAAGGCTCCTCCGGAGCTCATCCGCCCCGGCGCCGATGGTAGGCCAAAAGCTCCGGCATGCTCTCGCGGGCCGCGGCCAGCAGCGCCCGCAGCACCTCCAACAGCATCCGGCGGGTCTCGTCGTCCACGCTGCGCAGTTTGGAGAGAATGGCCGCAGCGTTTTTCAGCCATCCCTCGGACAATTCCTCCGTGGTATCCGCTCCGGCGGAGCCCAGGATATCGAACAGGGCGTCCACAAACGCCTCCCGCCGCTCCCGGTCCATGGAGGCCACCCAGTTTTTCAGCGTCAGGCTCAAAAACCGGCTGGAACTGGTCACCGTCTCCAGGCGCACGAAGTCCGGCCCCTCCACCTGCCAGGAAAAGGGGTCGTGCTGCAAAAGCCCCACCTGCCGGCTGCGCACCACCGTATAGCGTTCCTCATGGTCCAGCAGCATGCCTACGATGGAGGTCTGCGGGACGAAGGTCCGAATGCGCTCCCGCACCGCCGCATAGCCGGTCTCGTCCAATGCCCCGGCGCAAAATCCGGGTCCATCGTTGTTGTACACTGCCTCCAGCCGGGCCTGCACCGGCTGCGGTGTGTGCGCCGCGGCATACACCGCCAGGTTTCCGCCCTTGGAGTGTCCGCCCACCCGCAGGCGGCCTCTGCGGCGCCGCGCCGCATCCCGCAGATACTCCGCGGCGGAGCGCTGGGCGGGCACCGGGGTCTGGTAGCTCATGTTGAAATCCTCTTTCCAGCCGATCAGCGTACTGTCCGTCCCCCGGTAGGATACGAAATACGCGCCATCCCCCGTATCCACGGTCACGGCGGAAAATTGCTCCTCCGCCGCCGTGTCGACATAGTTTACCGAATCAAAGAGCCGCATGGTACCAAACCGGGCCGTCCCCGCCAACTGTTCCAACAGGCGCAGGGCATCTTCCCAAAATTCCATGCCGCCGCCCCGGCGCTCCTTGGGCCACTGCCCGCCCGCGCGGACAAAGGCCTCCGCCGCCTGACGGATCGTGGCGCCCCCAGGCCCCACCAATCCGTCCAGCGCGGCATAGGACAGGCTGCACAGGATCAGGCTGTCCACATCGTTGAAGGGGGACTGCTCCAAGGTCAAATCTCCCCGCCAGATCAGATAATCAAATAGATCGGGCATAAGCGCTCCCCCTCTTTTGTTCTTATGACCAGTGTACTCCAAAGCGCCCCGGCGTGCAACTGCCGGGAAGCGCCCTGCGGCTAAAGCTGCAGGGCGCTTCCCCAACAATACAATTTAGAAGATCAGATTCATGACAACGCCAAAGATTAGGATCACCACTAAGAACAACGCCAGGAAGGCAAGCATGTATTTATACATATTCTTTTTTGTAATGGTGGTCAGGCCGTGGAGATAGGGCGATAGTCCCGTTCCGCCTGGAGTAATAAACCCGGGCATGGAAGCCCACATGATACATACCCCCAGCACCAGCGGCGAAAGATTGAACATCGCCGCCAACGGAATTGTAGCTGACATAAAGATAACTCCAGTTGCCATGTTTGAGAAAAAGCCCGTAATAATTACAGTCAGCAAGCAGGCTACCAAAAGCAACGCAATTCCTGGAATCCCGTTAAAGGCCCCGGAGAACGCGCCCGACAATGCCGCCTTAATTCCTGCGTCGTCACCTCCAATGATCCCGGAAAAGTACAGCATAACGCCGGCAGACAGGATCAGAGGCCATTGAACGCCATTTTTGAAGCAGTCGACGGGACTTAGCACCGGTTTTCCATCAATGGGAACGATAAGCGCTACGACCAGACAGAGCGTAAACCAAAGGCCCATGGTCAGCGTCTTATTGATAAATAGGGAAACCGGAAAGCTGCTGAATAGGGTGGGCAACACCGCACCTACGATCATGACAAGAAACAGGACAAACATAAATTTTCCCTGTTTGGTAAATTTGGCGTCTGAGGTCTTCATAGCGCTTTGGTCCAATGTGGCCAGCCGGGAAAAGTCACACCGGAGCAGAACAATCATGACGAAAGCGTATAGGATGTCCAATACCACATTGAGGACCACCCCAAAGAGCATATACACTGCACCATCCAAAGGAATACCGGCAATATTTTCAAACGCCGTTACAAAACTGGCAATCCAACTGCCATAGGGTATAATATTATACGCCAACGCTCCGGCAAAAAAGGTAGCTACCAGAAACGCGTCATGCTCTTTACGTTGTTCCTCATAGCCAGCTGCAGACATAACGCCTTCCGCCAGCGCCAGGACCACCAGCACATTGACTTTTAAGGCGCATAAAAGCGAACTGAACAGCAGGAAAAAGATGACGAACATCGTGGATCTGCCATATAAAATCTTCCGGGTCATCATCCAGTTGGCCAAGGCGTCTGTAACGCCGGTGATCCTCAGTCCATAGATCAATGGAAGCACAATGAGAACCTGCCATACGGTAGTATTTCCCAGGGTTCCTGAAATGATGCCCGCCGGGTCGCTTCCCGCCAGCAATACAAATAAAATCATTGCGCCCAAGGACCCTGTGATCATATCGATGGCAATAAACCAGTAATTTGCCACCAGGAATGCGCCAATTAACGCCATGCCCAGCGGCGTAATACCGCCCGGCCCGGGAATTCGCGAAATCAGAAAGCCGATTGCAATGCCGATGATCAGATGGACTATCTTTCGATACGGATGGCCGCCTTTTACAAGTGGTGCAGACATGAGATTCCTTCTCCCTTCTCTTATTGTCTCTTCCTTGGCTATGGTACGAGCAGTTCCGTAAGCTCCCGCAGATCCTCCAACTCCTCCAACCGGTCGACCAGTTCGATCGCCTTTTGGGCAGACGCATGAGAAATCAAACCATACCCGTTTATCTGATCCCAGTATTTGGCCAGAAGCTGCTCGCGGGTTGGATAAGTATGCATACTGAAGTCCGCAGAGTTCTTCTCAACGGTATGGCGAGTGCCATCTTTTTCAGTGATTGTTACCCGGATGCCGTTGTTGGAGGTGGCGCTTTGCCCAGGCAGGCCTTTTGGCAGAGTGGGATCGTGGAGCATTCGCGTGATGGAGCACAGCCGGAGCAGCTCTGGGTCCCGCAGATGGCTCTCGGAGTAATGCCGCACACCGAAACGGCCCCACAGCAGGGGAGCGCACAGCGCATATTGATAGCTGAACTGGGCGTGGGTCAGAGGGTCACGTCCCACCTCATAGGGAGGCCAGTAATACATTTCGGCGTAGCCGTCGGGGACGGCCAACTCAATGTCCGTGATATTCTTCGGGTCGCAGCAGCCAAACAACTCGCTGCCGGCAAAGGCGACAATGGTAGCCGGTGAACCCACTGGGTAGAGTTTGATGCTCTCTTCCATATAGAATTTCCTGCCATAGTCTTTCCGGAGATATTCAGGATTGCAGGCCTCGTCCATACCCCGGTACTGGTGATAGAGATTGCGTGGGCCTTCAAAGATATTTTTCAGGCTGGGGAACCCCTTCTTGGCCAGCCGGGTAGCAAAATCGGCGTTGCGGATGTTGTAGCCCGCACCCAGCTTGGCTGAGGTGGCATAATCAAAGATGTGGGACATAGTGCCGCCCACCATGCCCATGGCAATGCCCCAGGCGTCCCGAAGCTGTTCCGGGGTGAGGTCCCGTATCCGGGCAAGCTGGGCGCACACGCCGTAGATGGGCATAGTGAAAGAACTGTCCCAGCCCACGGTAAAATTCCAGCGACCGCCGGCGGCCATGATGCGCACGGATAGGTCCTCACCCACCACTTCATGGGTGATGTAATCCTTTCCGGAGAAACCATAGACCGCCCCAGCTGTTAGCACTGCGTTAATGAGGGTCGCCGATTCCTTGGATGGCATCCGCAAACCGTCTATATTCATGAACATGGGCTCAAAGTCATTGGAGCGGGCACTCATGGCATTGACCATTGCCGCATCGCCTAAAGCAGCCTTGCCACCCAGAAGGAAAATGGGGGCTTCCTTTTTCTCGCCATAGGTATCCAGAACGTGCAGTACCTCGCGGTTACCAAAAGCAAGCGCGCCTCCAGCTAAATTACCGATGTTGTCCAACAGTTTATCCTTGCAGATGCGGATGTTTTTCTCACTCAGGTCCTCAAAGCTTACCTTCAGGGCCCCCTCGGATAGGATCTCTGCTACAGGACGTTTTTCCTCTGACAAATGTATCACCCTTTCTAAAATCAGTGCTCACACCGCCCGCAGCCGCTGCAGCCGCCACCCTGCTTGCAGGGCGGGACGGCCAGCAGCTTCTGATAAAATTCTGGAGGCAGTCTCTCCTGCTCCGGACCAGAATGTTTCTCCGCCGACTGGGTCGCTTCCTGCTCTTTGCCTACCATTGCCGGTACTGGTTCAGATCCTCCCCCTTCCCTTCCGCGGCGGCGCGGGCCTGCTTGGCCAGGTCGGTATACAGTCCGTACTCATGCGCCTCGCAGCAGGCCGTATAGGAGGGGTCGGTCTTGGCGTTGCGGGGCAGGGGCACATCCTGGCCGCAGAGGATATCCTGCACTTTGCGGATATCCACCTCCCGCACGGTGGTGCCGTCGGCCACAGCCACGGCCGCCGCCACACCGGCCGCCTGCCCGGTCCCCACGCACTGCGGGATCAGGTTCAGCCAGTCGATGGCCACGTCGTCGGCGGACAGATGCCGTCCGGGGCAAAGCAGCCCTTCCACCTTCTGGGGGAGAATGCAGCGGTAGGGGATCTCCACCGGACCGCAATCGTTGATCTGGCAGATCGTGGAATGCCACGCGATCACGTCGTCATGCTTTGTGGCAAAGGCGAAATCGTTGGCCGTCATGACGTATTCGCCTTTCAGGCGGCGGGAACAGCGCGTGCCCAACTGGGGGGCGATATCGTAGAGGAAGGCGTCCCGGAAGGCCATGGGCACCGCCTCTTTCAGATAGGCCAGCACCTGACGCATGGTGGCGCGGGTATCCATCTCCGTCTTGGTCTGGTCGGCGATCCTGGTGCAATCCATTGCCGGATGCCAGTTATTGACCCAGCACATGTCGTTCTGATTGGTGGGCAGCGGCAGACACCGAAAGCCCGCCACGGCGCTCAGCCGCTCCCGCAGCGCCGCCGCCGCCTGCGGACGGGTACGCTTCCACTGCTCGAACTGATCCCAGTTGATCCCGCCGATCCGCCAGACCAGCGCCGTGGTGCTGGAGCGGGTGCCGCCGTCGGCCAGGCTGCTGTAGGGCGTACCGGTCTGCGCGAAGATGTCGCCGTCTCCGGTGGCGTCGATAACGACCTTGGCCAGGACCGCCTTGCGCCCCTCCTTGCTCTCGAAGATCACGCCGCGGACCGTGTCTCCTTCCAGGATGGGCTTGGCCCCCCAGCAATGGTACAGCACCCGGATGGCCTGCTCATGCTCCCGGAGCATCTTGTCCATCTCGATCTTGAGTTGATTGGGCTCGAAATAGACCGCCCGGACCAGACGTTTGGGCTCGCTGCGGCTGACGCAGTCGTGGATGGCGCTCCAGGCGTCTACCAGGACGGGATCCTGGCTGCCGATGTCCGCCAGGCCGGGCGCCCGTACCGCCTGGGGAATGCTTCCCAAGCGGGTAAACCACTCCTCCTGGAGCCCCCGGACAAAGGATTTTTCATACCAGGACAAATCGGGCACCATAATCACGTAGCCCCCGGTCACATCCCCTCCCGAGTAGCCGTATCGTTCCATCAGCACGATATTTTTACACCCCGCCCGGGCAGCGGCCACGGCGGCGCTGTGCCCCGCCGCGCCGCTGCCAACCACCAGGATATCGCAGCGCTCGTAGACCTCCAGGCGGCCGGCCGGTTCGAGATAGGTCTCCTTCATACCATCACTCCTCCATTTCCATATTATCCATTGCAAAATAATAAATTATTTTACTATAAATGATTATACTATTTTCTCCGGCGCGTGCAAGCAAAACCTGTCCTCCCCCATGCTTTTCTCTTTTTCCCACAAATCGTTCCCCTGCTTTTTTATAAAATGCACAAAACAAGACCGCCGGAAAGCAATCCTGCTTTCCGGCGGTCTTGGAAACGGGAGTAGGCGAAGGATGCTATACATGCCCTGCCTCATATTCCTTAAGGATCTGATTCAGTTCCAATTCCTTCACTTCGTGCATTTTTCGCATCAGGCGGTAGTAATCCTCCAGCTCCTGTTTGGTAAAATGCCGGTAGATACGCTGCGTATAGTCGTTTTCGATCTGGAATAACGTCCGCGCCAGCGACAGTCCTTTGGGAAGAAGCCGGACGATAATACGCCGGCGGTCGTTCGGGTGGGCGCTGCGCTCCACAAGCGACTGCTTCTCCAGGGAATCCACGATGTTGGTCATGCTCTGCCGCAGGATCATCAGGTCATCCGCAATCTGAGAGGGCGCCGCCCCATCCGGATGCTGCATCAAATAGACCAGCGTGCGAAACACCGGGAACGACACGCCGTAGGGAGCCATCAACAGTTCATGCCGCTTTTCGCTGGCCACGGTGTGAAGGTACTGCTCCTCCCGGAAATCCGCCGGCAGCTTGAGCGCATCCTCCGTGTGGTCTTGCTTCTGTTTTTCCTGCTCCATGGGAAACACCGCCATTCGCCCTTGTTATAAACAAGTATATACCCGAATCATCCAAATTGCAATTATCAAATTCGCGGCAGCCGCGCGCTCTTTCTGACCGGCTGCGCGTTCGGATAAAGCGCCCCCGGTCGATCCGATGATCCATCCAATCAACCGGGGGCGCTTATCGCTCTGCGCAGAAGGTCTGTTGTATTCCATCGGGATCCTCATTCCCGCTTTTGGAGTGTTTTCCGCCCCCGCCTTCCTCCCCCTATCCGCCTGCGGCGCAACGGCTCGGCGCGTTTCATTTCTCCTTTCGCTGAAGCTGGAGGCGGTCGGCGATCATGGCGATGAATTCCGAATTGGTGGGCTTTCCTTTTGCGTTTGAGACGGTATAGCCGAAATATTTTTGCAGCGTCTCCAGGTCGCCCCGGTCCCAGGCCACTTCGATGGCATGCCGGATCGCCCGCTCGACCCGGCTGGCCGTAGTGCCGAAGCGCTTGGCCACCTCGGGGTAGAGTATCTTGGTAACAGCGTTGATGACTTCCATGTCTGCCACCGCGATCAGGATGGCTTCCCTTAGGTACTGATATCCCTTGATATGCGCGGGTACGCCGATCTCATGGATGATGGCGGTGACGGTGCTTTCCAGGCTCACTTCACGCGATCCGTTTCGGGCGCTCTCGCCCTCTCCGTCTCCCTGAAAGGACCCGGCGGCCATCTGGCGGATGCGCTCGATGACGGTGGAGAGCTTGCAGGGCTTCATCATATAGTAATCCGCCCCGCAGTTTGCCGCCAGCTCGGCCATGTTGCCCCGGGCAAAGCTGGAGAGCACCAGCACCCGCGGCCTGGGCGACTGTCCCGCCAGCGCCTGCAGTACTTCCAGGCCGTCCATACGAGAGAGCACCAGATCCATTACCATCACGTCGGGCTGCTGTTCCCGCGCCAGACGGACGGCCTCCTGCCCGTCCCCCGTCTCGCCGATCAATACAATATCGTCCTCCTCTGCCAGCGCTCCTGCAAAAAGATGACGGAACTCCTCGCTGGCATCGGCCAGTAATACGCTCTTTCGATTTTCCATATTGACTTCCTTTCCACTGGTTTCTCTCCAATTCCGTTTTCTGCCTGGCCACGGCGGTTTACCGGTCGCCTATAATTTACCATATTCAGACAGCAAACGCAAGTATTTTTATGGAATTTTCTGGATATTCTGCACGACTTTATTCGACACAAATGCCGCTTCTTTTTGCCGTGTTCCTACGATCCGACCCCTTTCGCCCCCCCTGGATTCAAAAGAAGCAGGAAGCCGCGCCGGCGGCCCCCTGCTTTGCGGTTTATGCCATTTCCAGCATCCGTTCCATCAGGATGCCGTAGCCACGGGTAGGATCGTTGACCAGCACATGGGTCACCGCTCCCACCACTTTCCCATCCTGAAGCACCGGAGAACCGGACATTCCCTGTACGATTCCGCCAGTGGCCGCCAGCAGTACGGGATCGGTGACTTTGATCATCAGGTCGCGGGTATCTTCGCTCCCCGCCGGATATACCCGCATGATCTCCACTTCATACTCCTCCACCGTGTCTCCCGCAATATTGGTGAGGATGGTCGCCTTACCGGTGTGGACCTGCTGACGGGACGCCACTTCCATGGCCGTGTGTCCGGCGGTCAGGCTTTTGTCGGTCAGGGTTCCGAACACGCCGCCCGCCGTGTTGGCGCGCAGCGTCCCCAGGTCCCGGTCCACCTGAAACGCGCCGTGGAGCTCGCCCGGGGCGCCGCTCTCCCCCTTTTTCACATCGGTAACCTCAGAATACATGATGTTCCCCGATTGCAGCGGCATCAGCAGCGCGGTATCCACGTCGTTGATCCCGTGCCCCAGGGCGCCGAACACGCCGGTGCCGGGGTCATAATACGTCATGGTGCCGATCCCCGCCATGGAGTCCCGGATCCAGGCTCCAAGCTTATACTGTCCGTCCGCACTGCACTGCACCGCCTGGGCGGTCACCTGGAGCTGTTTTCCGTCCCGGCTGGCCCGGATACTCATTTTTTCACCGCCGACCTGCTGCAGAACGCTTTGGACCTCTTCGATGGTGTCCACTTCCGCGCTGTTGATATGCGTGATGATGTCCCCCTCCCGCAGACCGCATTCACGGGCGGGGGCGCTGCTGCCTCCGGCAGCGGACACCTCGGAAAAGCCCACCACCATCACGCCGTCGGAAAACAGCTTGATCCCCACCGTGCGCCCCATGGGGATCACCCTGCGCCCTTCCGTGTCGTGCTGTGCCGCCTGGGCCGTGGATGCCAGCACGAATGACGCCATCACCGCGATCACCAGCAGCATCCGCACCGCCACAGCCCAGGGCCGTGTCGTTTGTTCCTCCTTCATTCGATCACCCCTGCCATTTTCAGTCAACCCCGCGCATTTTTATCTGTGTTGGAGTCACGGACAAGTTCTCCGCATGCAGTCTCGTCCTGCCGGCAATGCGGACGCAGATTTTGTCCGATGTGTTTAATATGACCCGCCTCCAGACAAAAACACGGCCGGTCCGCTGGCAATGAAACGCACCTTTGGCTTGGAAGCGTCTTCCAGAAGCGGCGGCGGCGGCACTCCCGCTTTTATGCTTCCGCTTTTTGGAAGGACGCCGTCTTTTCCCTATTTCCCAAACCTGAAAAATTTGTTATAATAGCTTTAAAGACGCCTCGCCCGGCAGGATCGTCCAACGGAATGCCGGCCCCGCCCGCTGGCGGCCTTGCCTTGATCGGGGCTCTTTTTTCCGCAAACCAAAGCCGTTCTGCCGGTGGATACAGGGCATAAGCGCAGCGGCCGCGCAAACATTGTTGGTATACGGGAGGGATCACCTATGGATCTGAGCCATTTGCAGGACACCGCGTTCGACCTGAACGCCGCCAGAGAGATCGCGGAGTCCTTTACCCAGGCCTGCGGTGCAAACTGCCAGCTGCTCGATCACGATGGTCAGGTGCTCTACCGCAGCCGCCTCTGCGGCGACAGCTGCGCCTTTTGCCGCAGGATCGCTCAACTCACCGGGCAGACCTCCCACTGCGAGAAGGTCCATCTCTACGGCGCCTATCAGGCGGAGCGCTTCGGCGGACGCTACATCTACTTCTGCCCCAGCGGCATGGCCTATTTCGCCGCTCCCATCATCATCGGCGGCCGGGCGGCGGGCAGCTTGGTGGGCGGGCCGGTGCTCATTATGGACATCGACGATTATCTGGCCGGCAGTCCTCCCGGCATGCGGGACGTACCTGCAGAGCTGCTGGAGGAATTCCGCCCCGTCCTGGAGTCCTTTCCCCGGATCGAACCCGCCCGCCTGTCCCACCTTTCCAACCTGTTGTTCGCCCTGTCGGTCTACATCAGCGACAGCAGCTGCACCCTGCTGCTCAACCGGGAACGGGACCAGCAGCAGCAGGTGCTGAGCGAACACATCCAGCAGCTCAAGCTGGACGGCGCCCCCACCGTCTACCCCATCGAAAAGGAGCGGGAGCTGGTCCACGCCATCCGCGAGGGGGACCAGACCGCCGCCCGGCGGCTGCTCAACGAGATCCTGGGGCACATCCTTTTTTCGACGGGCGGGGAGTTTACCGTGATGCGGGCCCGGGCTCTGGAGTTGATGGTAGTGCTCTCCCGGGCCGCCGCCGAGGGCGGTGTGGACATCGAGCAGGTCTTCGGTCTCAACTACCGCTACCTGGCGGAGATCAGCCACCTCCGCTCCACCGACGATCTGATCTTCTGGCTCACCCGCATCATGGAACGGTTTGCCGACCTGGTCTTCAATCTGGTGGATATCAAGCACAAGGATATCATTTACAAAGCCATCGACTTTATGAAAAAGCGGTATCAATCAAAAGTTACCCTGGAGGATACCGCGCTATACGTGGGCCTTTCTCCCTCCTATTTCAGCAAAGTCTTTAAAGAAGAGATGGGCTGCACCTTCAATCATTACCTCAATGAGCTGCGCATCAACAAGAGCAAATCTCTTTTGCTCTCCGGCAACGCCACGCTGGTTGAGATCTGCTCCCAGTCCGGATTTGAGGATCAAAGCTATTTTACCAAAGTCTTTAAAAAACGTACCGGGGTCACACCGGGGAAATTTCGGGAACGCCGGGGCCGTCTGGAGCCGGACAAGGAGCGCAGCGCAGACTGAACCGGCGGGGATTCGAAAGGAATGGGAACTACGATGAGCATTGTGTGCCAAATCTCGGAAGCCATGCAGAAGGGCCGGGCCAAGCTGGTCAAGGAATTGATTTCCGCCGCCCTGGAGGAAGGCGTCTCTCCCAAGGCTATTCTGGAGGACGGATTGCTCGCCGGCATGAACATCGTCGGCGCCAAATTTAAAAAGAACGAGGTTTTCGTACCTGAGGTGCTGATCGCCGCCCGGGCCATGAACGCGGGCACCGCGATGCTCAAGCCCTATCTGACCGCA
The DNA here is from genome assembly GCF_014287895.1 of Lawsonibacter hominis. Lineage (GTDB taxonomy): Bacteria > Bacillota > Clostridia > Oscillospirales > Oscillospiraceae > Lawsonibacter_A > Lawsonibacter_A hominis. The sequence goes on from NZ_JACOPP010000021.1 coordinate 39,954, forward strand.
TCCGGGGCGGAGCCGCTGGGCAAGGCCTGTCTGGGCACGGTCAAGGGCGACCTGCACGATATCGGCAAGAACCTGGTGCGCATGATGCTGGAGGGCAAGGGGATCGAAGTCATCGACCTGGGCGTGGACGTCCCTCCCGACCAGTTTGTACAGGCGGCCATCGACAATGATTGCTCCATCATTGCCTGCTCCGCCCTGCTGACCACCACTATGCCCGTCATGGGCGAGGTGGTGGAGCGGGCCAAGGCCGCCGGGATCCGGGACAAGGTGAAAATCATGGTGGGCGGCGCGCCTGTCACCGACCAGTTTGCCCGGACCATCGGCGCCGACGCCTATACGCGGGACGCCGCCTCCGCCGCCGATGTGGCCGCCGGATTTTTGGCCTGACCGGGATCTTCTGGGAATGGTCCTAATACCCACTGCAGAAAAAGCGGCCGTGCGCAGGACGTTTCCTGCGCACGGCCGCTTCCGATTCCCGAAAATACAATGCAAGCCCGTTCAGCCGCCCAAGGTCAGGCCCTGCCCGCCTGAAAGTCCGTCCTTTTCCAGCATCCGCTCCAGGACCTCCACATCGGTGGTAATATCCATGGCATCGTTCTGGAAGAGTTTGTCAAGCTGCTTTTCAAACCCCTCCACCACCTTATCCATCATTCCCTCGATCCGCTTTTTGGCCGAGCGGATGTTCTCCCCCTCAATCCCCTGGGCCTCCATCTGCGCATAGGCGTTGAGGATCTTCAGCGTGGTGGGCAGGTAATACCCCAAAAAGCTCCGAAGCTGCCCCGCCTTGCCCGGGTTCTGCTTCTGGTAGGCGAATATTTTTCCGGTGATCTCGCCGATGCGGTCGATCTTGCGGCTCATCTCCTCATCCGCAATGGCGTCGTTGACCCTGCGGATCTCCCCCAGCACCGCGTCGTCGTCATTGATGTCGAGCGTATCCTTCTCCTCTGCAGCCTCCTCCGGCTGGGGGGCGGGCTCCTCCTCCCGCAGGCCCTCGTCGTTAAGGATCAGACGGCCGCTGCTCATGTCCAGATAGCCGGTAGACAGGATGCCGGTATCCAGCATCTCCTGCAGATCGTCACAGGCCTTGTGGACCGAAATGGGCATTGCCTGGGCCAGGGTGGTGATGGAGATACTCTCCCTCCGGCCGATGAGGGCCAGATACTTCCGGAACCGCTTTGCCTTTTTGGTGCGCTGGGTTCCGGCATAGAGCATGCCCAATCCGCCGCAGAAGAAACCGATTACCGGGGACAGATAGGCAAATGCGGCGATCCCGTCCTCCAGCAGCACCGGCGGCAGAGCGGAGATGAGCGCAATGCCGAAAATGGCGCTCACCACGGCCCCGCCGATGGTCAGTCCCTTGCCCCGATCCAGATTCACCGGCTTGCCCTGGCGGGCGGAGCCGTAATGAGCGCTTCTGCCCCCCGCGGGCGGCGTCTGCCGGCGTGTGCTGCCGGTACCCGGCATTCCCTGGGTGCCCGGCGCCGGCGCGCCGCTCTCCCGCTGGATGTCATAGGGATGACGCGGCTGGCGGCGGCCGCGGGACGCGCCGGTCAGTTTGCGGAACAGCATGATCAGTCCCACCGGCCACACGGGACTGACCAGCAGGATAATGGTGACGATCCAGGAGATCAGATCCCCCGCGTCGGTACCGTTTTTGTCGTCTCGATAGTCTGCCATGAATGCGGCCCCTCCTGTTTCCGCGGGCCACCGGCCCGCCGCTTGGAACAAATGTATTGTATCACATCAGTGTTAAAGTTTCGATGGATAAGTTCTTTAAAAAAGATAAAAGATGAATGATATCCGCAACGGAATCCGAACGCCCGGTTCTTCCGCCATAAAAGGGCGGCCGGCAAGACGGGCCCGGCGGACACGCGGCCGGGCGGAGAACGAAGCCCGCCGCCGTTTGGGCCCTGCATTCCCGTATGGTTTCCCGCCCGGTCTATTTATCATACCGCGAAAGCCCGCCGGTGTAAAGGGCTTTCATGTAACCGTTCTGTAATTGCATTTCCGGACAAAAGGCCCTATAATAGTGTCTATTAAACAAGCCGCGGCGCGGCTTGTTTGCGCCGCTGTTCGAATACATGGCAGCATCCGGCCTTCCTGCGCCGGTTGCTGCGTGCGGTGAACCCACCGCACGCTGAAGGGCGCCCGGGCGCATGGCATTTCCGTGCTTTTTGCGTTGTTTCCTACGCACGGGAACAGGAACCGTATTCTTGCATCCGGAGAGGGATGCTTTGGAGTGATAGCAATGGATCATCAGGGGGGAAAGCGCGTCATCAAAGGCGACCGGAAACCCCGGGGCGCAAAGGCCGTCCTCATCGTCATTCTCGTACTGGCGGCGGTGCTGATCGCCGGATATGTGGGGCTTTGCGCTTATGTGGATCGAGCCGGCACCTTTTTGCCCAACACCGCCATCGCCGGTGTGGATGTGGGCGGTATGACACAGGCGGAGGCTTCCTCCGCTCTGGCCGGGCAGCTTCCCGGCCGCCTGTCGCAGCTGTCCGCCTCCTTTCTCTGCGGCGGCGCGGAGTACGCCGTTTCCGGCGCTGAATTCAGCTTTGATGAGGCACGCGCGGCACAGCAGGCCATCGCCGACCAGCACGGCAGCTTTTTTCTGGGCGGCTGGCACTATCTGTCCGCCCTGCTGGGCCGGGCGGAGTATCCCGTACCGCTGTCTCTGGACGAAACGCCCCGGGCGGTAGCGCAGGCGATTGAGGACTGCACCGACCCCGAGGCGCAGACCACCTGGGAACAGACCGACCGCAGTTTGGTCTTTCGCAAGGGGGTCACCGGGCGCACCGTGGACGTGGCCGCGCTGCTGGACGCATTGGTAGAGCGCTTTGACCATCTGCTGCTGGATGACGAGCCTGCTTCTTACGCCCCCATCGAGGCCCAGATCACCACCGCGCCCCCGGCCGAGCCCGACCTGCAGGCCGTTTACGACGAGCTGTCCGTCGAGGCGGCGGACGCCTACCTGGATCCGGATACCAAGGAGATCGTGGCGTCGGTGACCGGGGTCCGCTTTGATGTGGAGGAAGCCGCCGCCGCGCTGGCGGATACCCCCGAGGGCGGCACCTGCACCGTCCCCCTGCAGCTGGAGGAACCGGAGCTGACCACGAAAGAATTTCAGGAAAAGCTCTTTGCCGACGTGCTGGGCACCTCCACCACAAAATGCGCCGGGCCCTCCACGCGCTGGTACAACATCGATCTGGCGGCCGGCCGGGTCAACGGCACCATTCTCCTCCCTGGGGAGGAGTTCTCCTACAACGCGCTGGCCGGCCCCTACACCGAGGCCGGCGGCTACAAGAAAGCGGGCGCCTACGTGGGCGGCAAGAACATCGACACGACCGCCGGCGGTATCTGCCAGCTCTCCTCCACGCTCTACTGGACCACCCTGAAGGCCAACCTGCAGATCGTGGAGCGCAACAAGCACAAGTACAACAGCGGCTATATGCCCGTGGTGGGTACCGACGCCACCGTGTTCAGCGATTCTCTGGATTTTCGCTTTCAAAACGATACCGACTTCCCGCTCAAGATCGAGTGCTATCAGGACGACAGCCACCGGCTCCATGTGACCCTCTACGGCACCGATACCACCGGCGTCCACGGGGAGCCTTACAGCGTCACGCTGAGCACCGTGGCCTATCAGAACACCTATAAGCCGGACGCCTCCAAGGTGCCCGTGGGCGGCGCGCCCGTGCGGGATGAAGAGTACGCCCGCTACAACGGCATCACCGTAGAGGTCTATCAGAAACTGGTCGACAAGAACGGCAATACGGTAGACACGATCTTCCTCCACAAGGACGCCTATTCCGTTTCCAATCCGGTCTATTATTACAATCCCGCCGACGCGGAGCGTCTGGGCATCGACCCCGCCACCGGCCTGATGACGCTCACCCCGGTCACGCCTGCGCCGTCGGTCACGCCCGCGCCGCAGACGAGCGCCACCCCCGCGGTCACTCCGCCGGCGGAGATCACTCCCATTCCCCAGACGTCGCCCACGCCGGAGCCCTCCGCCGCCCCGACGCCGGAAGCCACCACCCCCGTCAGCGGGCCGGGCATGGAACCGGAGGACACGTCCTCCCCCGCGCCGGAGCCTCCCGCCGCATCCCCCGTGACCGAATGACCGCCCGCCCCCCGCCTCGGCGGGGGGCGGCGTACCTTATGAGGAAAGAAGGACCCGCCATGTTTCAAGGCTTTTCGGAACAGACCGTAGATTTTATGTGGGGCATCCGTTTCAACAATGAAAAGAGCTGGTTCGAGCAGCACAAGGAACTATACAAGAGCTGTTTTTACGATCCCATGCGTGCGCTGGCCGACGAGGTGTACGAGCGTTTTCTGGACCGGCACGGCGAGCTGGACCTGATACGCCGGGTCTCCCGCATCTATCGGGACGCCCGCAGGCTCCACGGCCGGGGCCCTTATAAGGATCGGCTGTGGTGGAGCATGGAACGTCCCTCCGACAACTGGAGCGGAGAGCCGGTGTTTTGGTTCGAGCTGGAGCCGGAAGGCTACTCCTATGGCATGGGCTTCTGGATGGCGCCCGCCGTGACCATGGCCAAGTTCCGCGCCCGGATGGACCAGGACCCCAAGCCCATGGAACAGCTGGCCCGTGCGTTCCGCCGGCAGGACCGCTTCGTTTTGGACGGAGTGGATTACAAGCGCCCCAAAGGGGAAGCCGCCAAACTGCTCGCTCCCTGGTACAATAAAAAGAGCTTCAGTCTGGGGTATGAGGGCCCTCACGACGCGCTGCTCTGGTCCCACGATCTGGCGGACCAGCTGCTGGAAGGCTATGAATTTTTGCTGCCTTATTATCAATATATGATGGACGTGATCGCCGACCCGGATCCGCGCGAACAATAACAAAATTTACAGCGAGACTCTTCTGCCCCGCCGCGCATACTAAGTCCGATGGATTTGGAAAGGCGGCGGGCGGATATGAACAAGTTTGGACGGCAGCAGAAGGGGTACGTATTGGCCCTCGCCCTTCTGCTGCTCTCTGTTTTGACGGCGGCGGGGCTGCGGACGGGACATCCTGCGGCGGTGGAGGCGGACGCGGGTCTTGCGGGCGACACGGAGGAATCCCCTTCTGTCCAGGCCGGGCAAAAGCTCATCGCCCTGACCTTCGACGACGGGCCGCGCCGCTCTACCACCACCCGTCTGCTGGACGGCCTGGCGGAGCGCGGAGTGAACGCCACGTTCTTCCTCATCGGCGCCCAGGTGGAGGAAAACCAGGACGTGGTGCGGCGCATGGACGAGGAAGGCCATCAGATCGGCCTGCACACCTATGACCATGTGAGGCTCACCGACCTGAACCGGACAGATTTCAACGCCCAGGTGGAAAAATCCCGCGCCCTGCTCAAGCAGGTGCTGGGACACAACGATTTTTTGCTGCGTCCTCCCTATGGAATGCTGGATGAAAGCGTTAAGGCCTGGGCGGGCTGTCCCATCATCCTCTGGTCCATCGACCCGGAGGATTGGAAGGACATGAACACCGAGCGCGAGGTGAAGCTGATCGTCTCAGAGGCGCAGGACGGGGCCATCATCCTCATGCATGACATCTTTCCCGAGTCGGTGGACGCCGCTCTCCAGGTGGTGGATCAGCTCCACTCCCAGGGCTATCTCTTCTGCACCGTAGACGAACTTTTTGCCGCCCGGGGCATTGCGCTGGAATCCGGGGAAATGTACTGGAATGCCTATCCATGAAACCAGGCCCCCGCGCGCCCTCTCCGGGACGCACGGGGGCCAAACCGTCGGAAAAAACCTGCAGAAAGAACGCTGCGCAGAATTCCCCCGCCCGCAGGCGGCGGAACAAAATAAAGATCCGTCCTTTTCCAAAACGCAGGGTGAATGGCCCCGCAGGGGCAAGGGAGGGGCCTGTGGGGGATGCGCCTGGAAAAGGACACTCAGGACGGGCAGGGCAGTTTTTCGGCAGGAAACGAGCCCTGTCCGTCCTGCAGCCTTTTGTCCAAACCAAATCCAGGCGCCTGTCTGCACATGCCTTCCTGCCTCACTCCAGCGTCAGGTAGGCCGCTGTGAGCAACCCCGCCAGGAGACAGAAGCAGATCATGCCGGGATTTTCAAAAAACAACCTCCATTTGCGCGCCTCCGGGAAGCCGGAGCCGCCGGGGGCGAAGGAGAGCTCCCGGCGCCGGGCGAGGAAAAAGGTCACCCCCAGCACAATCGCCGTCAGTACGAACACGCCCAGCGCCGCATCGCCCCAGGCGCCCACCCGCTCCAGCAGGGGCGCCAGGGCCACGGACACGGCATTCACCAGGGCGTGGAGCAGCACCGTCTGCCAGAGCCGCCCGGTCCGCAGCATCACATAGGCAAAAATCACCCCCAGGGCAAAGGCGTAAAACATCTGGTTCAGGTTTCCGTGGAACAGGCCGAAGCACAGCGCCGAGGCGAACACGGCAAACCGGTCCCCATAGGGCCGCAGCCGGTCCAGCAGCAGGCGCCGGAACATCAGCTCTTCCGCCGCGGGCGCGATCACGCACCCCAGCAGCAGATTCAGTGCCGCAGGGTAATTCTGGATGCTCTCGACCGGGTTGCTCACCGGCGCGCCCCGCAGCTGCCCGACGACCCACAGAAGCGCCAGCGTGGCATAGTTGGCCAGGTACAGGGCCGCCAGAGACATGCAGTACGTCTGAAAAAAGCGTACCGGCCCCAAGGGCGCGCCCCGCACCGGGCCCGGCGCGGCCGGCGCGGGGCGGATCACCAGGCAAAATACCGGAACGCTGATCCCATAGACGGAAAGGACGCAGAGCAGCCACAAAAACAGGCTGTTCCCCGTCAGGCCGGGCGCACAGACGCCCACGATCAGGAGGATCCCCGCCTGCGCCAACAGCATGGAGAGCATCTGGGCAAACAGCGCCCAGCCCAGCCGCGAAAAGTGCTGGCAGTGACCGCGCAGCAGCCGCGCCGTCTCGTCTGAGCGCGTGCTGTGCCATGGCTCGTACATCCGCGCCCCTCCCTCACAAGATATGATCCGCTCCGATGCATGCCGCGCAGCGCAGCGCGCAGCAGCTGCTTTGTCCATTCTATTATATCAAGTTTTCTTCCCTAGAGCAAGAAACAAAATATTGACTTATTTTTGGTTCGTGATACAATATATAGTATTACAATCCGTTGTTCGGAGGAGAGTGTCTTATGCCTATTTCTGAGAACGCCAAGGCCGTGCTGGAGCGGCGCTACCTGGCCCGAAACGAAGCGGGCGAGCCGATTGAAACGGTGGACGGCCTGTTCCACCGGGTCGCCGATGCGGTCGCCGCAGCCGACGCCGTCTTCGATCCCAAGGCCGATGTGGCGGCCACCGCCCGTGCGTTTTACGGGATGATGACCGAGCTGGATTTCCTGCCCAATTCCCCTACGCTGATGAATGCGGGCCGTCCGTTGGGACAGCTGTCCGCCTGTTTCGTACTGCCGGTGGCAGACTCCATGGAGGACATTTTCGATGCCATCAAAAACGCCGCCCTCATCCATAAGTCCGGCGGCGGCACCGGCTTCTCCTTTTCCCGGCTGCGGCCCAAGGGCTCGACGGTGAATTCCACCGGCGGCGTGGCCAGCGGCCCGGTATCTTTTATGAAGGTCTTCAACGCCGCCACCGAGGCGGTCAAACAGGGCGGCACCCGGCGTGGGGCGAATATGGGCATCCTACGTGTGGACCACCCGGATATTATGGATTTCATCACCTGTAAGAACAACACCTCCGAGATCACAAACTTTAATATTTCGGTCGGCATTACCGAGTCCTTTATGGAGGCGGTGGGCCGGGACGGGATGTACGACCTGGTGGACCCGGCCACGGGCTCCTCCACCGGCCAGCTGCGGGCCCGGTCGGTCTTTGACGCCATTGTCACCTCCGCCTGGCAGACCGGTGAGCCGGGCATCCTCTTCCTGGATCGTCTCAACCGGGACAACGCCGTCCCGGCCCAGGGGGAGATCGAGTCCACCAATCCCTGCGGGGAGCAGCCCCTGCTGCCCTATGAAAGCTGTAACCTGGGTTCCATCAACCTGGTCAACCACCTGAAACGGACTCCGGAGGGCTATACGCTGGATCAGGACAAGCTGGAGCGCACCATTTGCACCGCCGTTCACTTTCTGGATAACGTCATCGAGGTCAACCAATACCCCCTGCCCCAAATCGGGGAGACGACCCGCGCCACCCGGAAGATCGGCCTGGGTGTGATGGGCTTTGCGGATATGCTGCTCTACCTGGGCGTTCCTTATGACAGCGAAGAGGGCGTGGCCCTGGCCCGCGAGGTCATGGACACGGTAAATACCGTCGGTCATCAGGCCAGCCGCCGGCTGGCCGAACAGCGCGGCCCCTTCCCCCTCTTCAGCCAGAGCATCTATAAGGACGGCGCGCCCCTGCGCAACGCCACGGTCACCACCATCGCCCCCACCGGCACCCTGTCCATCCTGGCGGGGGTGAGCAGCGGCGTGGAGCCGGTGTTCGCCTACGCCTATATCCGCAACGTCATGGACAACACCCACCTCATTGAGACCAACCAGATCCTGAAGGATAAGCTTCTGGAGGCGGGCGTCTATTCCGACGCGCTGATGCGCCAGATCGTGGAGCAGGGTTCTCTGGCCCACGTGGACGGCATTCCGGAAGAGATCCGCCGGGTCTTCGTCTGCGCCCATGACGTATCCCCCATCTGGCACGTAAAGATGCAGGCCGCGTTCCAGCAGTACACCGACAACGCAGTGAGCAAGACGGTCAACTTCCCCCATTCCGCCTCCAGGGAAGAGGTGGCCGAGGTCTACCGTCTGGCCTATACCCTGGGCTGCAAAGGCACCACGATCTATCGGGACGGCAGCCGCAGCGAACAGGTGCTCAACATCGGCAAGGTCAACGACGGAAGGCAGACCTCTGCCGACCCTGCCCACGAATACGGCCACATCCTCCCCCGGCAGCGTCCGGCCGTAACCACCGGCTTTACGGAAAAGGTACGCATCGGCTGCGGAAACCTGTATATCACCGTCAATTATGACGAAAAGGGCATCTGCGAGGTGTTCACCAACACCGGCCGCGCGGGCGGCTGCCCCAGCCAGAGCGAGGCCACCGCCCGCCTGGTGAGCGTGGGCATTCGTTCCGGCATGGACCCCAAGGAGATCATCCAGCAGCTCAAGGGCATCCGCTGTCCCTCCTGCCTGCGGCAGCAGGGCGTACCCGTCACCTCCTGCCCGGATGCCATTGCCAAGGCGTTGGAGAAGGTGCTCAAGGTCTCTCAGCAGAGCCACGACCCCATCCCCGCCCCCATGAGCGAAACGCCGTCCGCGCCCATTCCCCGGCCCGGCATGAGTCCTGCGGAGGCCAAACTGGCAAAGTTCTGCCCGGAATGCGGCAGCAAGCTGGAGCATGAGGGCGGCTGCGTCACCTGCCGGGACTGCGGCTATTCCAAATGCGGCTGATATGAATTCTCAATAAAACGATTCCATCGTTTTATTGAGGCCGCTGCAAGCGGCCCGGCGGCGCAGCCGCCAAAGAATGTTGTCAATCCGTTTCCTGCGCGCCGCAGGCGCTGCGGCGCACGGCGCCGCGCTAAAAAGCCTTTTAAAGGCATTACCGCATGCTTCAACGCGTGCGGATCGGCGCGAAAATTTGTGCCGCAAAAAGGCGCAAAACCGCAGGAATACTTTGTGTATTGCAAAGTTTTGCAACGCATTTGTGGGGCAAATTAGCCGCCAAGACGTGCGTGGGGAATTGTGCGGTGTTGCCTAAAGGTTTTTAGCAAGAAACAGGATTATGCCTGGCTCCTCCTGTTCGCTGAGGATCGGATGGAACACGAAAAAAAAACGGATCGTCCCCCGCTGCGCTCTGGGGGGCGATCCGTTTTTTACGACCCTTTGGGGGGCTCAGGACGGGCATTGGGGCATAGCGGCAGCCTCATTTTTGGAAATAATTGTATAATAACGTCCCTCTTTTCCGCCCGGACCGGGCAGGGGTGAAGGAGGGATGCCGAATGGCACAGTATACACCCCATTACGGGCTCCACCAGTGGGAGCCGGAGGACAGCTTTTTACGGGAGGATTTCAATCAGGATCTGGCCAGGATCGACGCCGCCCTGGGCCAGATGTCCGGCTTTGTATGCGGCAGCTTCACAGGAAACGGAGGGACCCAGGAGATCTCGCTTGGCTTCCGCCCCAGGCTTCTGATCATGGTGGAAGATGAGACCAGCCATAAAATGTGTATGGCTGCGGACGGGCTCACCTATGACTACATCTGCTTTACCGACACCGGCTTTCAGGTGACCTACAACAGCACATACGTTTATATTGGCAACCGCCGGAGCACCACCTACACCTATCTGGCCCTGCGGTGAGGGCAAAAACGGAACCCCGGGCAAAAGCCCGGGGTTCCGTTTTTTGTTTGACCAGAAATTTCTCGAAGGAAATTACTGGTTGGTCACCGTAAGGGTCGGGGTCTGGTTCGCGTCGCTAACCGTAATGGTAGTGGGGCTGACCTGCACGCTATCACCTTCAACGGTAACGTTGTGCTGACCATTGGCCAGATACAGAACGTCATCGTTGTAAACGGTCATGCCATCCACCTTCACAGTGACGCTCTTGCCGCTGTTGTTGACGATGGTCAGGTCGACCGCATACACGCGGGTCAGGGTGAGGTTGTAGGTGATAGAGGTGCCATCCTTGTAGACCACGGTAGCCGACTTAATATCGGCGGGCACATTGACCTTATCAATGTCGCTGTCGTTCAGATGCTCACGCACCAGAGCGGCAACCTGGCGGGCAGTCAGGCTGGCGGCATAATGGTCGATATTCAGGGTGCCCGTAGTGGGCTCGCTGACCTTGGTGTAGCCGTACACGGGATCAGTGGGCTTCTCAGGGGTAGTGGTATCCTTATCCCAGATGAAGGCGGTACGGATCACGCTGCCCTCGCTAGTGGTGGGGATGATAACGGCGTTCACGTCCACATAAGTGAAGGTGCCGGCCACGGGCTCGTCAGAGGCGGAAGTCATGTCGGTGACATCCCACACCTTGGCGCTGTCGGGCAGAGCGTAGTAGACATTGCCGTTGACGGTGCCGACCTTCAGCAGGTTGGCGGTCTGGGCGTTCTGCACGCTGTTGGACACGACGCTGTAGGTGCCGTCGCTGTTGGCAACATAGGCATAGGCCTTCTTGTAGGCGCTGTTGTCCTTGTTGTCAAAGTTGTAGCCGCCGTCGTCCTTGATCTCGATCTCCTTGGCGGTGCCGTCCTCGAAGACCACGTTCAGCCACAGCTTGTCGGAAGCGGTGTAGGCGTTGCGGTTCAGGACGAACATGTAGTCGCGGCTGGAAGCGGTGGTGTTGGCGTTGAAGAGGATGACCTCAGCCAGCTTGGTGGGCGCCAGCTTCTTGGCTTCGTTCTTCTGCAGCACGGGGTAGACCTGGACAGCGGGATCATTGGCGGCATCCACCTTGCCCATGTTCTGCCAGCCGACCGCCACGCCGTAGTTCTTGCTGTCGGTGTAGTAGAAGGCCACGGTGTTGCGGTCGATGGCGTAGGTCACGTCGTTCTGAACGCCGTCAGCCTTCAGGACCACGCTGGCATCGCCGGAATCGTAGGTCTTCTTCAGGGTCCAGTCGGTGTTGGGGCCGTTCTTGGCAACATCGTTCACGGACTTGGCGTTGGTGGCGATGTAGGCGTACTCGCCGCCGGCCTGGTTGCCGTTCTCGGCCACATAGCCGTCATTGCCCAGAGTGTGGGTCTTCAGCACGCTCTTGATGGTCAGCACGTCGTCATCGGACAGGGTGTAGGTGATGACTGTGCCGATCGCGGCGCCCAGGGTGTTGTCAGTGGCCTGGTTCACGTCGCGGGTGCCCAGGTAGGACTCCAGAGCGGCATCGTCAGCAAACGCCTTGCTGCTGCCCACGGAAGCCTTCCAGTTGATGTCATAGGTGGCCTCGGTGCCGTCAGCCTTCAGGACCTTCACCATGCCGGACTTGGTCAGGGCGTTCTGGGTCCAGGCGGAATTCAGAACCAGAGCGTAGTTGGTCACGGTCTCCTCAGCGGGACGAATGGCGACCACATACTCGCCGGTGGAATCCAGAATGAAGTCATAAGCGGTGTCAAAGCCGGGGGTGGTGTTGGCCTTGCCGATCTCGAAGTGGGTCAGGTCAACGTCCACCAGGGAGGCGGCGTCGGGGATGAAGGACTGCTTGTAGGTCTCGCCCTCGACGGTGATGTACAGCTCGCTGGCCTTGTCGCGGTCAACGCGGGTCATCTTGCCGGTGACGATCTCGGGCAGGGAGATGTAGGTGCGGCCGCCGTACTGGACGTACAGCACCACATCGTTGGTAGCGACCTCGTCGTTGAAGACCACGTTCTCGAAGTCCTCGGAGAAGGAGTCGGCCTTCTGGGTCAGCTTGCCGTTGTTGTCGCGGGCATAGCTGTACAGGGAGATGGTCTCGTTCTTCACGCTGTAGGAGCGGACCTCGGAGAGGGTCTCCATCAGGTACAGAACATAGTCCACAGTGCCGTCGTCATCGTTGTCGATGACTTCGGCGGAGATGCCGTTCAGGTTGAACTTGGCGGTGTCATAGTACTCATTGATGGCGGCCTCAGCAGCAGCCTGAGTCTTGTAATAGCCGTAGTTCACATAGTACTGGGTATCCTTGTCGGCAGCCAGGCCAGTGCCCTTCAGGAACTTGGCCAGGGTGTCGCTGTTGGCGGTGGTGGACTTGATGACGTTCACGTCGTCCTTGGTGGACACGCCCAGAACCTTGGAGTTGGAGAGGATGGTGGTCTTCTCGATGTACACGGTCACGGTCTTGCCGATCATATCGACCGTGGTGTCCATGCTCAGGGACAGATCGCCGACATACTCCTTGGACTCGCCGGTGACGGTGGAAGCGGTGGTGGAGCCGTACAGGACGACCTCCTCCAGGTTGGTCTTGCCGGAACGCAGGGCGGCGTCAGAGTCGGTGCCGTCCAGCTGAGCCCACTTGTTGCCGGTCACAACGCCTTCCAGCTTGTACACGCCGTACATGGCGCTCAGGATGGTGCGGTGATCGGAGAAGGCGATAGCGTAGCCGTTCTCATACTTCTGGATCATCTCAACGTCCAGGGCGTTGTGGATCAGCAGAGCGGCGTCATCACGGCTCAGGGGGAGCATGATGTTCTTGGTGAAGTTACGGAACAGGCCCAGGCTGGAAGCCTTGGCGTTGGTGTTGATGGCCCAGTCGGTGCCCACGAAGCCCTCGATGGAGGGATCGTAGCCGGCGGCCACCAGCAGCATCTTGGCGGCCTCGGCGCCGGTCACGTTGGCGGCGGGGTCGAAGCGGCCGTCGCCGCGGCCGGCGATGATGCCCAGGGTGAAGCAGTAGT
>NZ_JACOPP010000022.1 GCF_014287895.1 Lawsonibacter hominis
ATGAGCACATTCAGCTAAAGACTGGAGAGGCGCCGCTTGCGCGTCGCCTCTCCACATAACACTCAATAGTTCCTGCCAGGGTCCCTTTTTGTACGGTCCGCACAACCTGGGGCAGTTCAGCTGTTCCCACGGACTCTTTTATGAAGTTCAATTGGAAAGGCTCAGCTGATTACTGTTCATAAAGCTGTTGATACAGTCGATGAAAGGCGGCGCCGCTGGATTGGGGTTGCCCTTCTTCCAAATCAGAGCGGCCCCATCCTCCAGAATTTCGTTTTGACTGCCCTCAAAATCCAGGGGAATAAAGCGCAGATCGTAATTACAGGAATCCTTGTGGAGCAGGAAATGGATGCTTACTCCCATGCCTGCGGCAATGAGCATGAACATAGTGCTCAAAGAGTTGGTTTCTTTCACAATTTTGGGCCGGAAGTTGCCTTTGGCACAGATCTCCTGGATACGGTTGACTGCGCGGCTGGAGTTGCGGTAAATGGAGAGAAAGCTTTCATCCCTGAGTTCGCTGATCCGTACCACGTCACGATTTGCCAGCGGATGGCTGGGTGGTACTACCAGCATCAAAGGGGAAGGGTAATATACCCGGGATTGAAAGCCCTTGGCGGGAACAGCGTAAGAAATCACCACCCCAAAATCCGCTTCTCCGGTGCTCACCGCATCCAGCAATTCCTCCGGGTTATAGCGCCGGATCGACAAGTTACACAGCGGATGGCGTCCGGTAAAATCATTGATGATCTGTGGGAGATAGCGATTCTCGTTTAAGTCTCCTATACCGATTGTTAAGCTGCCTGTGAGGGAAAGGCTGTCTTGCGGATTGTGGGAATTGAGGGCCTCGCATTGCCGGATAAAGTCCCGGCAGATTACGAGAAACTGTTCTCCTGCCTCCGTCAAACGAACGCTTCGGGTACTGCGGATAAACAGATGCACCTTGAGATCGTTTTCCAGGTTGGAGATGATTTTGCTCAGGCCGGGCTGAGAGATATAAAGGCGATTGGCCGCCGTGGTAAAATTCAGGCACTCGGCCACGGCAACGAAGCACTGTATTTCCTGAAGAAACATAACCGGACCCCTCCCATAGTCAAGCGGCGGCAAGGCTCATGATTGATTGTTATTATACCACATGGCGCAAGTTCGTCAAATGGGATTGCGCATCTTCGAGGAAAAGGTACTGGAAAATAGAGGACAAAAAGGAAGCGTAAGATACCGGATGGCGGACAGGTGAGTGATCCGGCAGACCAGAGCGCGCCCCCAAGCCAAGGGGGATGGAGAATGCTGAACCGGCAGGGGTAAACCGCTGGTTCACCTGGATGGAAGGGGGCGGCATCAGACCGCGGCACCCTTTGCCCCACGCCCGTCCTTACCGGACAAAGCGGATTAATAATTTGAAGGAATTAATCTGAACTCATGATTTCGTTTCATTATTTCTCTTTTCAATTGGAAGATGTTATGATGAACGTGCCGAAGGGGATGCTGGATTTGTGCAAAGTGATAAGGAGGGGGTAAATCATGTATTGCGGCTGGCGGGCGAGGATCGGCTTGATCATGCCGGGAAACGGTACCAATCCAGAGTACGAGTTCCATAAATATGCGCCGGAGGGCGTAACGGTAATGACACAGAGAGTGCTTTTTGAGCGCGTAGACCCGGAAGGGCTCAGGGAAATGGGCGGTCGGATCGACAGCGCCGCCAAGCTTTTGGCAACCGCCCACCCGGATCTCGTACTGTTTGGGTGCACCAGCGGAAGCCTGATTGGGGGGTTCGGCTATGATCTGGAACTCATCAAACGGATGGAGGGCCAATGCGGTGCCAAGGCGCTGACCACCTCTTCGGCCGTTCTTATGGCGCTGAAAGCCTTGGGGGCCGAACGGGTCGTGGTCGCTACGCCTTATGTCGACAGGGTCAATGAAATTGAGAAAAAATTTCTGGAGGACAACGGTTTTGAGGTCCTGAACATCAAGGGCCTTCAAAACCTGGATCCGGACCTGATGCCGCGTACGCCTTTGCGGCAGATGTATCACTTGACCAAAGAGGTTCTGAACCCAGCGGCGGACGCCATTTTTGTCAGTTGCACGGGCTTGGGTATTGCCCATGGCATCAATATGATGGAACGAGATTTCGGCCTGCCGGTCGTTACGAGCAATCAAGCTTCTCTTTGGGGGGCGCTGCGCAGCTTGTCCATTAAGGACGATGTGGGTCTTGGAAAGCTGTTTACCCTGTAATGTGCGCAGCAAAACGTTAATTCGGATTTGGAGTGAATTGGAATGGCGCAGGTAGCAGTATTAGGAGGCGGAGGGACAGGCTGTTACATCGCGGCCGAGCTTACGCTGCGGGGATATTCAGTCAACCTGTATGAAGAGAAAGCCTACTGGAGCGAGAATATAGACGGCATACTCCGCAGAGGCGGGGTGAAGATGACCGGGCTGGGCCTCAATGGATTTGCCAAACTGACGCAGATTACGGACGATTTGGCCAAGGCGGTAGAAGGCGTGGAGTTGATCCTCGTCTCCATGGTAGCTTGGCGGCATAAAAAGCTGGCCCAGGAACTGAAACCCCTGGTGAGAAACGATACCGTTATCGTATTTTCTGCCGGCAACTTTGGCTCTATCGTGTTCAAGCAGGTATTTGGACCGGAATGCAAGGCAGTGGTGGGGGAGACGCTGGGCAATCTGTTTTCCTGCCGTATGTTGGGAGAGGGTGTGGGCATTGCCGCAGGGCGGTATCAGGCGAAGATGGTGGCGGCTTTCCCGGCCCGGGATAACAAAAGGCTGATGGAGCGTTTTTCGCAGTTCTATGACTGTGAAGAGGCTAAAAACGTCTTTGAAACCGCGCTCAACGCCCCCAATGTGGTTATCCACTTGGCTGGAGCGGTCCTGAACACCTGCGCGGTGGAACGCAACCCCAACTTCGCGCTGTATCAGGACGGCCTGTCTGCCGGCGTGCTTCGCTGCCAGAAAACGGTGGAGGCGGAAAAGAAGCGGATCATGGATGCCATGGGATACAAGATGGTGATCCATACGGAGCATATGGAACACGTTTCCCAGTATGATAAGTATCCGGAGCTGGACTGTTTCCGCAGTCTGGCAGGCCCCAGCAGCATGAAGCACCGCTATGTGGTGGAGGACGCCACCATCGGAGACTCCATTCTGATGCAGCTGGGAGAGCGGCTTGGCATCCCAACACCCACCGTACATGCGCTGGTCCAGGTCGCCGGTGCGATCAATGGGGAGAACTACTTTGCCAAGGGGCTGAAACTGTGGGATCTGGGGATCACCGGAAGCACCCCTGAGGAAATGAATGGATACTTGTTCACGGGAGATTAAGAAGGTATCATGGTAAAAGAAATAAAAGGAGGAACAAAAATGAAGAAGATCTCGAAAGCTGTTGCCCTGATCCTGACGCTTGCCCTCATGCTCACGATACTGGCCGCCTGCGGCGGCGGTACCACAACACAGTCCCAGGCTCCCCAGACCAGCGCACCCGAGACCGGAGCACCGGAAAGCAGTGCGCCCAGCGGCGCGGCGCAGGATCCGGTCACCCTTCAGTGGGCCTTCACCCCGCCCTCCGGAAGTATGGATGAGAAGTGGCATATGCACATCGGCGACCTGATCAGCGAGTACACCAGCGGCGCTGTGACCTATGAGTACTACCCCAACAGCACGTTGGGCAATGAGAAGGTGGCGCTGGAGGGCGTCCTTTCCGGTACGATCACACAGGCGTCGATTTCGCCCAACGTGATCGCAACGGTCCTGCCGGAGTTCAACATTCTGTGCCTGCCCTTCGCCTTCGATAGTTTGGAGCATTTCAACAAGGTGATTTCCTCCGACGAGTATTATGAAAAGATGAATGAGGTTGCCAATGCCGTCGGTCTGCAGTATCTGGGTGTAGATCTTGCGATTCCACGCAATATTTCCACAGATAAACCGGTGTACACTCCCGCTGACGCAAACGGGGAAGTCCTGCGCGTTATGGACGGCTCCATCTATACCGATATGATGGCCCTGTGGGGCTTCGGCAGTTCGGTTATCTCCTATGGCGAGGTTTATACGGCGCTGCAGCAGGGCGTCGTGGACGGCGTTGAGAACTCCAACGACGGCAATCTGACCATGAAATTCTACGAAGTCGTAGATTACACCACCAATACTTACCATGTCTATCACGGCCAGCACGCTGTGATGAATCTGGATGTCTGGAATTCTCTGACCAAGGAGACCCAGGAGTCTATCCGTCAGGCATGGAAGGACACCTATCCTGCCCTTTTGGAAGAACTGGTTCCTTACGTTCAGGAGGCTTCTGATTCGATTGCCGAGAAGGGCGTTACCATAATCGATCTGGACGAGGAGCAGCGCCAGGCCTGGATCGATGCCTCCCAGCCCTTGTATGAGAAGTACAGCGGCGTGATCGGCGAAGACTTCTATAACTGGTTTATGGAATTTGTGGACTCCATGCGGTAAGGGGTTGCGCAAGGGACAGCGATTAGGGCAGGAGCCGCCTTGCGGCGAACGAGAGGCTCCTGCCCCGGCCGCAACCAAGGCGGCAAAGGCCGCGCTTGGTTGACGCGAGGGGAGATGAGACATATGAACGCCTTGAAGAAGGCTTACCGCGTGTTTTCCACTGCGGAAAAGTATTTCCTGTTTGTGATCTTCTTTTTTGCCACGGTAATGGTGGTCGTTAATGTGCTGGGGCGGAAGCTGTTTGGCTTCAGCTTCAATTGGCTGGAAGAGCTCAACCGATACATCCTGGTGGTCTGCACCTTTATCGGCTCCGCCATTGCCACCAGTGACCGGCTCCACCCACGAATGGATATGGTCGTCGGAATGCTCAAGGGAAAGGCAAAGCTGGTTCTGGAACTGATTGCAGCGGTGGTCTTAACGATTTTCCTCGCCGTGATGACTTACTATGCCTTTGGACAGCTGGGCAAGATGCTCAAGATCAGTGCGATGACCGCTACTTTGCACGTACCGGTCTATGTGTTCTTTGCATTTATTCCGATCGGCTTCTGCGGTATGACGCTTCGCTCACTGATCCATACAATCCTAATGGTCGCGGACTTTCGCAGCTCCGGCAAAGCGGATGCGGATGTGACACGGTCCAAGGAAGGAGCTGAGAAGTAATGGCTGTCATTATTGGCTTTTTTGTCCTGCTGGTGATCGGCGTGCCCATCTATGCTGTGGTTATGATGTGCGCGGCCGGCGGCGTACTGATGTATACGCCCACCAGTTTGCTGGTCATTTCGCAGCAGCTGTTTACCGGTCTGGACTCCACAACGCTTTTGGCGGTACCCTTTTTTATCGTGGCAGGGACCATCGCCTCCCGCGGAAAGACATCCGAGAGTCTGGTCAAATGCATGAATGTGATTTTTGGGCGGCTGCCTGGCGGGCCGGTGATCGCGACCATCGCCACCTGCGCGTTCTTTGCCGCCATCAGCGGTTCCTCAATGGCCACGGTGGTGGCGGTAGGCAGCTTGATGATTCCGGCACTGAAGGAGCAGGGCTACCCGGAAGACATGAGCGTGGGCGCGGTCTGTTCCGGCGGTTCGCTGGGAATCCTGATCCCGCCCAGCGCGCCGATGGTCATGTTCTGTGTGGCTATGGGGACCTCGGTCGGCAAGCAGTTCATGGCCGGCTTTGTGCCCGGGATTCTGCTGGCGCTGGCCTGGTGTGTGTATGTGTTTGTCCGATGCTCTACCAAAAAGTTGGGTTCCCGTGTAAAGTACTCTGCCCGGGAGGCCGTCAAGATCTTTGTGCAAGGCATCCCGGCGCTGATGTTCCCCCTCATTGTGCTGGGCTCCATTTACACGGGCTGGGCTACGCCTACCGAGGCGGCGGCCATCTCTACCGTTTACGTGCTGCTGATCGAGAAGTTCGTCTACCATACCCTGAAGCTGAAAGATATGGTGGGATACTTCTATAGGGGGATCGTACAGTCGGCATCTTTGCTGCTGATCATCGGCACGGCCACTGCCCTGAGCTACCTGATCACCGTCAAGCAGATTCCGGCCCTGGTGGTGGAGGTGATCTCCGGCATGGTCAGCTCCCAGTTCATGCTGGTTTTGGTGGTTATGATCATCCTGTTCATCGCAGGTTGCTTTATGGATACCATTGCACTCATCGTCATCCTGGCGCCTATCCTGGTCCCCCTGCTGAATATGTACAATGTGGATCTGATCCACTTCGGCATCATGGCGATCCTGGCCTCTCAGATCGGCTATATCTCACCGCCCTTTGGGACCAATCTGTTTGTTACCATGCAGGTGTCGGGGAAATCCTTCGGATTTGTGGCAAAATCCATCGTACCCTACATCATCATCCTGATTGCCATGACCCTGTTCATTTGCTTTGTACCTCAGATATCCCTGTTCCTACCCGGCTTGATGAAATGACAGGCCTGTTTGTGCAGTGAGCGTTTGAAGCAGGAGATAGGTCGGCTCGTCCCTGTGGGAAGCAGGCCTGGATGTAGCGGAGATGACCAAGCCTCTGCACCGCTGAGACCAAAAAATCAATTTTTAGGAGGAAGGTGAAGACATGGGCTTCCGTGTCAACGCAGATCAGATCAAAACAAATTATACCGATACCCTCTCCCGGTTTACGGCCGATCTGAAGTATGAGGATATTCCCGCCGAAGTACGGGAACGGGCCAAATTCATCGCAATGCAGACGGTGGGCGTGGGGCTGGCCACGAAGGGCACCCCCATCGCTGATCGCAGTGTAGCGCTGGGCAAGTTTACCGGCGGCGCAGTCAGCGAGGGCGGAGCCACCCTTTGGACCACGGGGTGCAAGTCCTCTGTAGTGGGCGCTGCCTTCTGCAACAGCACTCTGGCCGACGCGCTGGACTGGGAGGACTGTTCCTGGACCGGACATCCGTCCGCCAGCATCATTCCTGTGGCCTTTGCCGTGGCAGAGGCCGAACATAAGAGCGGAAAGGATTACATCACTGCCATCGTGGCGGCCTATGAGGTTTATCAGCGCATTGCCATGGCGGTACAGCCCCCGGAAAATTGGCCAAACTACAAAGGCTGGGGATTGACTTCCTGGCAGATTTTCGCCGGGGTGATCCCTGCCGCCAAGCTCTATGGACTGAATGCCGAGCAGGTCAATCAGGCCATCGGTTTTGGCGCCACCAACTGCACCATTCCAGGTCAGCTCCACCACATCACCATGTCGGACGCGTACCACTACGAGCATGGCTACCGCTCGATGGACGGAGTAGTCAGCGCGATGAACGCAAAGCTGGGAATTTCCAATTATATGGACGCCCTGGACGATCCTTGGAGCTTTGAAAATCATATGTGCGTCTCACCCTTCCCTGAGTGGTACACCAAGGACTTGGGCAAACGCTGGCTGACCATGGAAACTCTGCTGAAGCACTGGCCGGCCAATATGTGGATTCAGACGCCTCTGGAGTTGACGGACAGGCTGCTGACCGAGCATGATATCAAAAAAGACGATATCGCAGAAATCATTGTTGATCCGCCTACGTATCTGCGTATGTACTACTCTCCTGATGGCTATTCCTCCATGATGCAGGCACAGTTCAGCATCCCTTACATGCTGGCCTGCCTGATCCTGGATCATACCCCGGGTGCCAACTGGTGTGACGAGACCAAACTGAAAGATTCGGAAATCCTTGCGCTGGCCGCCGAGATCCACGGCGGAAACAGTGACATGCTCTATATGCCGCAGTGTTTCAAAAACTTCCAAAAGGGACGCCATCCCGTCATTACCGTTACCATCAAGACCTTCAGCGGCAAGGAATATTCCGAGACGATGGAGGGCCACCTGGGTCATCCGCGGATGATGATGACGCCCGAGCAATTCAAAGACCGCTTCCGTATCCAGGCGGCACCCACGCTCAGAGGAGACAAGTTGGAGCAGGTTGCTGACCTTCTGGCCAATGTGGAGCGCTGCGACGACATGGCTAAGGTGGGCGAGCTGCTGCGCTGAGACATACAATAGCGCCAGAAAATACGCACAGCGCGTTTCGTGGGCGCCTGCGGCATGAAACGCCACAGACTTGAAAATGGAGGTTCTACAATGGAAAGCGAGATCAAGAAATACGGTTGTTTTGTCAAGGGCGTGGAACAGAAGTATCCCAACGTTGCGCCCGGCACCCCCATCTACGCCAACGCCGTGGTGGTGGACAACATCGTGTATGTGTCGGGGATGACCGCCCAGAAGTTTGAGGACGGCAGCTGTACCACCAACACCATGCAGGATCAGATGTGGGTGGCCCTGAGCAAGATGAAGCAGGTCTTGGAGGAGGCGGGCAGCTGCCTGGAGAACGTGTTCAAAACGTTTATCATGCTCAAGGACATCAAGGATTACCCGGTCATGCGCGCCACGGAGCTGAAGTTCTATCAGGAATACGCCCCCGAACTGGCGGAGCATCCCGCCGCCAGCACCATCCTGCAGGCGGGCTGCCTGGCCCGTCCGGAATTCCTGGTAGAGATCGAGTGTATGGCGGTGCTCAATAAAAAGAAGGACTAAACGCGCCATAGTTGAGCAGGTTTTGCATGCCGGGATGGAACCGGCATGCAAAACCTGCTTTTACAGGAGGAACTATGAAAAACTATGCCATCGTAGGGTTTGGCTGTGCGGGCTTTCATGCGGCCAGAGCCATTCGGCAGCTGGATCCGTCGGGCCGTATCGCTGTGTTCAGCGATACTGGGCAGCCGCCCTTCAACCCCATGCTGACGACTTACTACGCCTCAGAGAAACTGGAACTGGATGGGGTATTTCCCTTTGGCGGAATGGAAGAAATCCAACGGAAGCTGTCCCTGGAGCTCTATTCTGACATGCGGGTACGTCGTGTTGATACGGCCCATAGGAGCATTGAGCTGGAAGGAGGTCAGATGCGTGGCTTCGACGCCATCCTTATCGCCACCGGTGCCAGCGCGCTGGTGCCGGGGCCGCTGCGGCGGGGGGGCGGAGATTTCTTCCTGATGCGTACGCTGAACGATGCGCAGAGACTGCGCCGGCGCCTGGAGCAGGGTGGAGTGAAGCGTGCGGTGGTCGTGGGCGGCTCGATGGTGGGCATCAAGGTAGCGGAGCTGCTCTACCGCCGCGGCGTGGAGGTGACCCTGGCCGACGGCGCACCCTATCTGTTTCCGCTGGCTGCGTATGAGAGTACTGCCCATGCCATCCAGCAGAGGCTGGAAGAGCGGGGCCTGGACTTAATTTTCCGGGCCCAAGTATCCGCTGTTACGCCGAAAGGGGTGACGCTGGCGGATGGACGGACGCTGGAGGCCGACTTGGTGTGCCTATGCATCGGGACCCGGGCCAATGTGGAGCTGGTAGCAAATACTCAGGTACTGGAGGGAGAAAACGTGCAGATCGAGCGGGGGATCGTAGTCGATGAGGGCATGCGCACCAATGTCCCCGGCATCTACGCGGCCGGCGACTGCTGCGAGGGCGTGAATCTCCAGACCGGAAAGACTGCCGTCATCGGCCTGTGGGCCAACGCGGGAGCTCAGGGAGATTGTGCGGGACGGAACATGGCCGGGCAGTTCTGCCGGTACTATGGGAATATCCTGCACAATATTACGCACTTCTTCGATATGGATTTTATTGGACTGGGCGATCCCAATCTGCCTGGCGAACGCTGCAGTTTCCGGGAAAAGGGGTTTACTGTGGAGGCCATACTGGAGGACGGAAAGCTCAACAGTATAAATCTCTTCGGCAATTACCGCATCAGCGGTATTTTGAAAAACCATCTGACAAAGCGTCTGCTGGGAGGAGAGGCGCGGCTGACTCCGGCCCAGCAGGGACTGCTGGCGGCCGGCGGACTGAGCCGGGCGTTCATCCGGCGCATAGGAGGCGAATGACAGCTATGAGTGAATTGGAGCAACTGGTCCATGCCAAAATCCCGGGCCCGGAGACGGGCATCGAAGTCCGTCATACCATGTGTGATATCTGTACTCCGGGTCCCCAATGTGGTGTAGACGCCTATATAAAGGACGGCGTAGTGATCAAGGTGGAGGGAACTGCCGGCTTTCCTACCAATAATGGAGCCCTGTGTACCAAAGGCGCGGCCAACCGTCAGTACATCTACCGGAAGGACCGTATCCGCACGCCTATGCGCCGGACTGGACCCCGTGGATCGGGCAAGTTCGAATCCATTTCCTGGGACGAGGCGGTCGCCGCCGTCGCTATGGGGCTCAATGGGGTCAAGGCCCGCCACGGAGCGGAGGCCGTGGCCTTCATGACGGGTTACCCCAAGTGGTATCGCCCCTTCCTGCACCGACTGGCCTACTCGTTCGGCAGTCCCAATTATCTCACGGAGTCCAGCACCTGCCATCGTTCGGAGGTCATGAGCTGGCAGCTGACCTACGGCAGCGAGATGCGCCCTGATGTGCTTGGAATGCCGGAGGTGTTGGTGGGATGGGCCTGTAATCCGTTGGTCAGCGCCTACCCCATGGGGCGAAACTACTACCAGTACAAGGAAAAAGGGGGCAGGGTGGTCATCATTGATCCGCGCCGTACGCCCACGGCCGTCCAGTGTGCCGATCTGTATATCCGCCCCCGTGTCGGGACCGACGGTTATCTGGCCAATACGGTGGCCAGGCTTATCATCGAAAACGGCTGGGCGGATATGGACTTTATCCAGAAGCATGTCCACGGCTTCGCCGCCTATCGGGACATGGTCATGGGCTATACGGTGGAGGAGGCGGTGCGTATTACCGGCGTGCCGGAAGGAGAAATCCGGGAACTGGCCCAGCTCATCGGCACGGCAAAGACCGCTATCATCCAGCCCAGCAACGGCCTGAGTCACCACGCAAACGGCCTGCCCAGCCACAGAGCGGTGATCTGTCTGAATGCTCTGACCGGAAATGTGAATAAGCCGGGAACCATAGTTCCGACCTTCGAGACCTTTGCGGATATGGCGGCGGGTTTCCGTACCCGGGAGGATGAGTTCGTAGAAGAACGGTTCCCGCGGAATGCCCGGCCGAAGATCGGCTCAGCACGGTTCCCCTTGTGGTCTGAGATGCTGCCCGAGGCCCAGGGCATGGATTTGGTGCGGCAATGGGAGAAGGGCGAGCCCTATCCCATCCGTGCCATCTATGCCCATGGCGTCAACAACCGTATGTACCTGGAGTCCTCCAGACTGCTGGAAATGGCGGCAGATCTGGACTTTGTGGCAGCAACCGATTTGTTTTGGACCGATTTTTGCCGGTACGCCGATATTGTCATGCCTGCCTGTACCTCCTTTGAGCGCAGTGAGGTCAAATGTTATGGCGGAGGCTTTGTCAACTACACCAGTCCAGCTATTGCACCGCTCTATGAGAGCCTGGATGACGTGGAGATCATGTCTCGGGTGGCCAGCGCCCTGGCGCTGGATGATCCTCTGCTTTGCAGTGGTTATGATACGTGCGTCAAGCATATGTTCCGGGATGTAGACGTGGACCTAGATGCGGTGAAGGCCGGTGGAGTACCCCTGAAGATCCCCTGTCCAAAGACGCCAGACTACTTTTCTGCGCCGCTGGATACGCCCAGCGGAAAAATCGAACTGTACAGTGAGCGGATCGCCAAATATGAACACTCACATGGACTCAACCCTCTGCCCGTATTTGTGGATGGCTACGACAGTCCGGAAAACGGAGAACTTCCCATGACACTGATTACGGGCGGGCGTATCCCCAATGCGGTCCACTCCCGTCTGCACGACGTGCCTTGGCTGCGCAGCCTGCGGCCCGACCCGGCGGCCGACCTGAATCCGGAGGATGCTAAACGGATGGAGATCGGCCAGGGAGATGAGATCTATTTGACCACCCGGGTGGGCCGTATCAAGGTCAAGGCCAATGTCAGTGCCATTTCTGCGCCCGGAGAAGTCAATATGTATCACGGCTATTCGGAGGCCAACGTCAATCAAATCATACCCAGAGATCACCTGGATCCCTATTCCGGCTTCCCGGGCTTCAAGCAGGTCCGCTGCCGTGTGGAGAAGGCGGAGGTACGGAAATGAGCTATATTTTCCTGCTGGATACCAGAAAATGTATCGGCTGCGGCGCATGTGCCGTGGCGTGCATGGACCAGAACGATGTGCAGCCGCAGGAAGGAGACGAGCCCTTTCGCCAGTGCTTTGTCATAGAGCAGGGAAGTGGAAAGGATGCCCCCGTGCGCTACCTGTCCATGGCCTGCATGCACTGCGCACAGGCACCCTGCGTACAGGGCTGTCCCGCCGGGTGCCTGAAGAAGGATACGGATACCGGCTTTACGGTCTATGATCAGACAAACTGCATTGGCTGCCACAGTTGCGCCATGGCCTGTCCCTTTGCCGCGCCCTGCTTTGACCGGGCGGGCAAGATGGTCAAGTGCGACGGCTGTATCGAGCGGGTGCGCCGCGGTATGCAGCCAGCATGTGTACGGGTATGCCCCTATGGAGCCCTGCAGTTGGTAGAGAAGGAGACCTTCGGCGCCGGGCAGAGGGGAAAATCTGCACGCCTGCTGGCTTACACGGCGCTGGACGGAGAGAGGACCGACTCCGAATGAAAAAGGTAGCAGTACTAGGTTGCGGCCGCCTGGGCACTTTGATTGCCGGGGCCCTGGCCCAGGGAAGGGTGGAAGGCGTGGCCCTGTGGGGGGTGTTCGGCCGCACGCAGAGGAGGACCCACGCCCTGGCCGAGAAGTTGTCCTGCCCGGCCGCGGACAGCATCGCATCCCTGCTGGCCTTCGGACCGGATTATGTGATCGAGGCCGCTGCAGGTCAGGTCGTGCGGCAGTATGCCGTGGCCGTTTTGGCCGGGGGAGCCGATCTGATCGCTTTGTCGACGGGTGTATTCAGCGATCCGGTGTTCTATGAACAAGTGGAACAGGCCGCCGTGCAGTATGACCGGAGAGTCCACCTGGTCCCTGGCGTGGTGGGAGGCTTTGATATTATGGCGGCGGCCCGGCTGATGGGGCCGGTGGAGGTCTCCTTCACCAAACGCAAGCACCCCCGCGCATCCGGAGAGGGAGACCCCGCCCTGCGGACGATGGCCGACTTTTGCTCCGGCAACGCGGGGGAACTCTATCGACGGTATCCGGATCATATGAACGTGGCGGTTTCGGTAGCGCTGGCCACCAACGGGGTGGAGGACACGCCCGCATCAGTGGAGCCGGTACGGCCCGGCGAGAATGTCAGCTTCACCACACAACTCTCCGGGAGCTTTGGAAACGCAGAGATTCGAACTGAACTTGGAACCATAGGACCCGATTTAGCCGCATGGAGCGCCTTAGCGGTCCTGGAACGGTTGACACGCCGTATTGTCCTTTAAGCAAAAAGTACTAAGCGGAGCGAACAAAGGGCTCCGTCGTGCATGATTCTCCGCATTCCTCTGCACGCTCAACGGGGCCTGAGCTGCCAGAAAGCGACCGCGCTGGCCGCAGCCACGTTCAGCGAATCCACGTCGTGAGACATGGGGATCCGCACGGTGTAATCACAACAGGCGAGCGTGCGGGGCGACAGACCGTCGCCTTCCGTGCCGAACAGGACCGCCAACTTCTCCTCTGCCATCAGCCGCGGATCGTCGATGGGGACGGAGGATTCGCTCAAAGCCATGGCGGCGGTCTTAAAACCCAGCTCCTGCAGGCGCGCGATCCCAGGCTGCGGCCACTGGGAGGCGTCGCTTCCGATCCTGGTCCACGGGATCTGAAAAATGCTGCCCATGCTGACCCGTACCGCACGGCGGTACAGCGGGTCGCTGCACGACGGGGTGACCAGCACGGCGTCCATATTCAGTGCGGCGGCGGAGCGGAAGATGGCGCCGATGTTGGTCGAATCCACGATCCCTTCCAGGACCGCAACCCGGCGTGCGCCGGAGCATACCTCCTCCACACTGGGCAGGGGGGGACGGCGCATCGCGCACAGCACGCCGCGGGTCAATGGGTACCCGGTCAATTGGGCCAGCAGCTCCCGGGCAGCGGTATAGACGGGGATGGCTCCGCAGCGGGCAATGACGCTCTGGCCCTGTCCATCGATGTGCCTGCGCTCCATCAAAAGGGCGACGGGCTCATATCCGGCGTCCAGGGCCCGCTCGATCACCTTGGGGCTTTCCGCGATAAAGATCCCCTTTTCCGGCTCCAGTCGGTTGCGCAGCTGGGCTTCCGTCAGGCGGGCAAAGAGATCCAGTTCCGGCAGTGTAACGTCGGTTACCTCAACGATCTTAGGCATTGACAGCTCCTTCCGCAGAGTACGGTCCTTCCGTGCGCCGGCCAGCGCGCCGCAGCCGCAAGGCCTCCGGCCCGGCCGGAGGCTTATTCCTTGCCGCCGGAGAGAAGCGCCCAGAGGGCGGCGGGGTTGTCCGCAATGGTCTGGGCGCCGTGTGCGGTGAGAAAAGCGGCGTCCCGAAATCCCCAGCTGACCGAGATACAGGGCAGACCGGCGTTCTGCGCGGTCTGGATATCCACATCGGAATCCCCCACGTAGACCGCCCGCTCCCGGGCGGCGCCCAGCTCCTCCAACGCGCGGAAGACCGTATCGGGGGCGGGCTTTCGGGCCACGTTGGGGGATTCCCCGATGGCGACCGGGATACGCTCCCCCAGATACGTCAGGCACAGTCCCTTGACCGCGCCGTCAAACTTATTGGAGACCACCGCCGTCTGGATGCCCTGTGCCCGCAGCCGGTCCAGCAGCTCCAGAATACCGGGGTAGGGAGCGGTCCTGTGCTCCATATTCAACAGGTAGTGGGCCCGAAAATCAGCCAGACAGCGCGCCTCCAGCTCCGGCGGGGTACCGCGGGGCACGGCCAGATGGAGCAGACGGGCCACGCCGTTGCCCACAAACTGACGGACCTCCTCCAGCGTGCGCGCGGGCAGGCCGTGCAGGGCCAGGGCGTAGTTGGTGCTGTCGGCCAGATCCCCAAGCGTGTCGAGCAGGGTGCCGTCCAGGTCAAAGATAACGGTGTCATAGGGTCTCATTGCCATTCAGAGCCTCCAGTTGTGGGATCGGGCGCCGCGGCGGCGCCGCCGGAAAAACCGCATTGCATCTGCTTCAGCAGGCGTTATTAGAATGTCTGCTGAAGCAACCGCCAAGCGGTTTATTGGTGCGGCCGCCGCCGCATCATTTCATCAAAAGGGCTATTTGTAGCCCCTTTGATGAAATTGAGACATTGTTACAATGCGTATTTCCGCTGGAGTGCCGTATTGCTCCAGCGGAAGGGGCAAGGTTTTCTGGCTCATTTGCCAGAAAACCTTGCGCCTGAACAAAGCCAATTGGCTTTCTTCGGTACGCATTATTATAACACCGTTTTCTTAAGGATGGAAGAGCCGGGCCAGCAGAAACCCAAGCGCCCCGCAGCCGGGAAAGGTGAGCAGCCAGGTCAGGGCGATCCCGCCCGCGACGCCGCGGTTCACCGGGCCGCCGGAGGCCGCGCCCACGCCCAGGATAGCGGCAGTTTTGGCGTGGGTGGTGCTTACCGGCAGTCCTGCCAGCGTACAAAACAGGAGACACGCCGCGCCGCCCAGGTCGGCCGCGAAACCCTCCCCGGGGGAGAGAGACACCATATCCCGGCCCACAGTGTTGATGATGCGCCTGCCGCCGATACCGGTGCCCAAGGCCATCACGCCCGCGCAGAGCAGCATCAGCCAGCCCGGAATGGAGAATACCCCCTCGGCGCGGCCTCCGTCCGTCAGCGCGCAGCCCAGCAGGAACACGCCCAGGAATTTTTGCCCATCCTGCGCCCCGTGGAGAAAGGCCATGGCCGCCGCTCCGGCGACCTGCCCCCGGCGCAGCAGGCCGGCGCCGGGCCGCAGCCGGACCAACAGACGATGACAAAACCCGCCGGCCCAATACCCCAGAGTTACGGACAAGCCCAGCCCCAGCAGGACCCGGCCCCACGCCGCCCCCTGTACGTTGGCCCACCCGCCGGGCATCGCCAGGGCGGCCCCGGTGACTCCGGCCACCAGCGCATGGCTCTCGCTGGTGGGGATGCCGAAGCGCCAGGCCAGCGCGGCCCACGCCACAATGGCGCACAGGGCCGCGCACAGAGCGGACAGAGCGGCCCTGCCATCCCCGCCGAAGTCTGCAATGGTGTATAATGTCTCGGCCACCGTGGCGTTGTATGCGGTCATACCGGCCACGCCCAACAGATTGCACACGGCCGCCAGCACCGCCGCCCGCCGGAAGGGAAGCACTCCGGTCGCCACCGCGGTGGCGATGGCGTTGGGCGCGTCCGTCCAGCCGTTGACCAGCACCACCGCCAGCACCAGCAGGGCGGTCAGCGCCAGAATCGGATCCCCTGCCGCCCGGGCCAGAAAGTCCCCAAAGGAAGAAACCAAACGAACACCCCCCGTCCAGTGTACGGGGGGTGCGGGTGAGATATGAACGGATGGGGGTCGGCGGATCAGAATGCCCAGGATGCGGGCGGCTACCGCGGCCTGAGCGGCATCCAGAGTGGCCCCCTTGAGTTCGGCGCAGGTCTCCGAGAGCGTGATGTGATCAATGGTACATTCGGACAGGTCCACGCCCTTGAGGCAGGTGCGGAAGAAATCGGCTCCGGTGAAGTCCACCCGCTCCAGCTTCAGGCAGCGCAGCCGCAGTTCGGTCAGCACGCTCTCACTCCAGTTGGAGTCCGCAAGCTCCACGTTCTCCCAAGCGCCGCCGGAGAAGTTGGCGTAGCGAAAGCGGGAGCCTGAAATACGGGTCGAGCGGAGACGGCTGCGGCGGAAGTCGCAGCCCTCGCCCTTGCAGCCGGTGAGCGCGCAGTCCCGCCAGTAACTCTGGGCAAAGCGGCAGCCGGAGAAATCACACTCTTCCAGCCGGACGCCGTAAAAGCTGGTCCGGGTGAAATCGCACTGTGTAAAGCGGCAGGCTTCAAAGGAAAGCGCCTTCAGGTCCAGCTCGGAGCAGTCCAGCCCCCGCAGCGTCTCGCCCCGAAAGCGTCCGCCCGCCAGAAGTCCGTCCTCCCGGGCGCGCTCCAGCGCCGCGGAACATGAGGGGGCCATGCCGGTCATCTCCTTTGCATCGTCAATACAGCCCGATGGTCGCCAGAATGCGCTGCACATCCTCGGCCCGGCGGCTCCAGGCGGCCTGGGCCCCATGCTCCCGGCGGCGCAGGCGGGCCCAGTCCCCGGTCTCGGCCAGAGCCCGTCGGCAGAGCCTGGCGTATTCCTCCGGAGAATGCGCGCCGTAGACCACGTCGGGAAAGGGTTCCACCTGTTCGCTCCGGTAGAGGGCCACCACGGGTTTTCCAGTGGAAAGGTACTCATACAGCCGGGAGGGCACCACGTCGTTCTCCGGGTCGCCCCGCCGGGGAAGGTCCAGGCACACGTCAAACCGGGAGAGGTAATCGGGTACCTCTACCGGTGGCACCGGGGACAAAAAGCGCACGTTGGGCAGCCGCTCCAGCGCCCGCGCCGCGGGATTCTCCTCCCGGCGGCCCAGAAAAACAAAGGAGCACCGGGGCAGAAGCTCGGCGGCGCGGAGAACGGGGGTCAGATCCAGGTCATGCCAGAGCGTCCCCGCATACCCCAGCACGGGGCCCTCCAGGCGGCGCAGGGAGGCAGGGCATTGGCAGCCCTCCCGCACGAACATGGGGTGGTTGACGCCGTTGGGCAGCAGGGCAATGTTGTCGTTGCAGGGCGAGAGGTGATCGGCAAGCCCCTGGGAAGCCGCAAAGATCACGTCGGCGGCCAGAGCCAGATCGCTCTCCCAGCGCAGGGGAAGGCCGGGCCAATCCCGGTCGCAGTCATACACCAGGGCCCGGAAGTTCAGGTGCTCCAGCAGGTGTACCGCCTGGGGAGCGGTGCACCAGAGCACGGGTTCCCGGAAGCGGTGGCGGTCCAGCTGCTGCTGAATAAAGCGGGCCTGCCGGCGCCAGACGCCCCGGAACAGGAGCTGATAGCGTTCCTCGACCGCGGGTACCGGGGGGAGGGTATAAACCGTCAGGCCGGGGCGCAGTTTGCGCCCCGGCTTCCGCCAGCGCCTGCCCGGCGGCTCAAAATAGAGCACCTGGGCGCCCTTCAGCCGGGTCATCAGCTGCTGGGTGCGGGTGGGTACGGCCTGCCACGGAGCGCTGGCCAGGCATACATATTGGTTCATGGCCGGGTCACCTCGCCTCCAGAAGCCGCCGGGCGGTCTCCTGGTTGCGGCGCTCCACCTGGCGCAGCCGGTCCACGCCGCCGGAGAGGAATTCCGTATCCCCGATGCGCGCGCAGGCGGCGTCGATGTGGGCGCACAGGGCTTCCAGCGTCACCTGGTCCAGATCGGTATACAGATCCTGGCCGATATAGGACAAAAAGGAGCTGATCTTCTGGTCGTACACCACGCCTACCAGGGGCACCCCCTGTCCGGCGGAAAAGACCAGCGCGTGCAGGCGCATGGACACCACGGCCTGCATCCGGGCAAACAGGCCGATGGTGTGGTCGGAGCGGCCGGTATCCTCCAGAATGTGATAGGGCGCCTTCATGTCCCGGGCGGCCAGCCGGGCGGCGCTCACATCCAGCCGCCGTTCGATGGGCAGAAACACGGGGATCAGGCCGTAGGCTTCCCAGGCGTAGTCCGCCGCCGCGCCGAAGAGCGCGGCCTTCTCTTCAAAGCCGGGCCAGGGCCGCAGGGCAAAGCCGATGTAACGCCCCTGGGGATCCAGTCCCTGCCGTTCCAGCAGGCCGTCCACCACCTGGGGCGGGGCCGCGGGGAGGATAACGGTGGGGTCGGCGGAGAGGACGACCTCCGGCCGGGTGACGCCCATATCCTCCAGCTCCGCCTTGGAGTGGGTGTCCCGCAGGGTGATGGCGTCCACATGCCGCTGGAGCACCCGGGCCGCCCGCCGGCGGTTGGCGGGGGCATGGATGGGGCCGATGCCGCAGCCGTACATCATCACACGGTTGCCCAGCAGTTTGGCCGCAGAGATGGTAAACAAATAAAACCACAGGGAGCGGTGGCTGGTCACGTCCTGCATCAGAGAGCCGCCGCCGTTGATGTAGAGCCGGGTCCTGTGCATCCGCCACAGAAAACGGGGGAAGGCGAAGGTGTAGATCGAGTTGACCCGATAGGTCCGGCGGGTCTCCTCCGGATTGCGGGAGAGGACCCATACCGGAAGATCCGGGTCGATCTGCCGCAGCTCGGTGACGATGGCCTCCAGAATGGCGTCGTCTCCGGCGTTGCCGCGGCCATAGGCGCCGCACACCAAGGCCCCGTCCCGCCGGTAGGCGCGTTCCTTTCGGCGCAGGATGGTCTCATAGATCGTGAGCTGCCGCTCCAGGGTGCTCTCCAGGGAGTAGTCCTGTCTGGCCCGCTGGTAGAGCCGCTCACCCAGGTGTTTCCGCAGGACGGGGTCCCCGGCCAAAGCGGCCAGATGGCGGGAGAGCCCCTCCGCATCCCCGGCCTCGAACAAAAGGCCGTGGATCCCGTGCTCGATCAGATAGGGTACGCCGCCCACCCGGCTGGCCACCGTGGGCAGGGCGGCGCGGGCCCCCTCTGTGAGGGAGTAGGGAAAGGTCTCCGACAGGGAGGTGAGGGTATTCACATCGATGGCGTGATAAAAGCTGTCGGTATCGGTGATCCACCCGGCGAAGCACACCTGCCGCTCCACGCCCAGCTCCCGGGCCAGGTTTTTGAGCATCTCCATCTCATCGCCGTCTCCGGCGATGAGCAGCCGCAGATTGGGACACGAAGAAGCGGCCAGGGCGAAGCCGCGGACCAGGGTGGCCACGTCCTTTACCGGGTTGAGCCGGGCGGCGATACCGACAACGACGGAGTCTTCGTCCGCTTGCAGGCCCACCGAGCGGAAATACTCCGCGCGGGAGAGCGCGGGCGTGCGGGGGGTGAAGTCGATGCCGTTATAGATGGTGAAGAGCCGGTCCGGATCAAACCCGCGGGAAATGAGCAGATCGGTCATGGCGTCGGACACGCCGATGCGGTAGTCCAGCCGGCGCAGGGCAAACGCGTTGATGCTGCCATAGGTCAGACGGGAGAAGGGGCGGCCCAGATAATCCAGCCGCCAGTCCGAGTGGACGGTGGTGACCACCGGCAGTCCCGTAGCGCGCCGCAGCAGGGCGCCCATCATGTTGCCCCGTGCCCCGTGGCAGTGGATGAGCTCATAGCCGCCCGTGCGGATCAGGCGTTTGAGGGCGGAATAGGTGCGCAGCAGATTGCGGCCGGGGAAGACTACGGTAGGGATGCCGAGCGCCCGGGCCTCCTGCGCGAAAGGGCCCTCCATAAAGCAGACCATGGTCACGTCGATGCGCCGGGACAGGTTCTGAAGCAGGGAATGGACGTGGGTCTTGGCGCCGCCGCTGTCGCCGCCGGAAATCAGGTGGATGACCTTCATCAAGAGGACCTCCAAAAAAGACTTGTGAATCAGTGGCCGGATATGGTACAATACCGGAGTGCCCCTGTATTGTACCAAGTATTATGTCAATTTACAACCTCGGAGGATGCAAAAGATGATGGATGAAAAGGGCCGTCTGTTCGGCAAGATCAATATCGTGGACCTGCTGGTGATCCTGGTGATCATCGTGGCGGCGGTGGTGCTGGGCGTGAAGTTTTTGGGCGGGAACAACAGCGCCATCAATCCCAAGACGTATAAGGTTACGTATACCGTGCTGGTGGAGAATGTGGAGCCGGAAGTCTATGAGAATATCCAGGAGCATATCCCCTCCACGCTGATGGCCTCCGGCGAACTGCTCAACGGTCAGGTGACCGGCGTGACCGCCGTGGAGCATGAACAGCGCGCCCGGCTGAGCGATACCGGCAATGCGCTGGTGCTCCCCATCGGGGATGGCAAGCTGGATCTGACCTTCACCATCGAGTGCAATGTGGTCAACGTGATCACCACGGAGATCGGCACCCAGGAAGTGCGTATCGGCAAGACCCATATTGTCAAGACCGATAAGTTCGAGCTGGCCAACGGCACCATCCTGAGCTGCGTCTGGGAGGAAAACTGAACCTGCGGAAGAAAACGAGCGGGGCGGCGGTTTTACCGCCGCCCCAGTTTGGCTGTCTGGAGGAGATCGGATGCCCCAATGGTTTTGGACGGCGGACGGCGCCGTTTTGCTGTGGATCCAGGAGACGCTGCGCTGCGCCCTGCTGGACCCCATTCTGATCGGGTATACCCACATGGGAGACGTGGGGCTGTTATGGATCGCCCTGTCCCTGCTGCTGCTGGCGTTCCGGCCCACCCGAAAGGCGGGGATGCTCGGCCTGCTCGCTCTGCTGATCGGCATGCTCTGCACCAACGTGGTGCTGAAGCATCTGGTGGGCCGGGCGCGGCCCTGGCACACGGTGGCGGGGCTGGTCCCGCTGATCGCGGAGAACGATCCCAACTCCTTTCCTTCCGGCCATACCTGCGCAGCCTTTGCCGCCGCAGGCGCCTGGTGCCGCACGCTGCCCCGCCGGTGGATGAAGCGCGCCGCCGTGGCGCTGGCTGCGCTGATGGGCTTCTCCCGGCTGTATGTGGGGGTGCATTTCCCCAGCGACGTGCTGGCAGGCCTTTGCGTGGGGCTGCTGAGCAGCGCGCTGGCGTGGCTGCTGTGGCGCCGCTTTACCGCCTGGAGGGACTTGGAGCGGAAAAACTGACCATTCGGGGGACGCGCCCCCATGCAACGGCATGGTCCGGTCTTATTTCTCGTACTCCGGGCACTGATACCGGGGCTTGCCCCGGCTGGCCGTTCCATACTCGATGGCCCCGGCCGGGCAGCCGCAGATGCAGGCCATGCAGTGGGTGCAGCGGCCGCCCCAGACGGGCGTCCCGTCCCGCAGCCGGAGGTTGCCCAGCGGGCAGGCGTTTTCACACTTGCCGCAGCGGATGCAGGCGTCGGAAACCGTGAAGGGCTTGGCCCTGACGATAAACCGGTAGAACGCGGCGTTGACAATGCCGGACTTCAGCTTGTCGGTCAAACCGGCCTTGACTGCGGGGAAGTCCCGCCCCGACCGGATGCAGCCGATACCGCGCTCCAGCGCGGGCTGGGCGGCGGCGATGATCTTGCGGGCCTCTGCCTCCTCCGGGGCGTCGAACAGGGCGATATAGTTTTCCGGCATGACGACAGGGAGGGTTCCGCGATGGCGGAGCCCTTTTTTCCTGCAGAGTGCCTGGTTGTACCGCGCTGCATTGCCGATCTCGCTGCCGCAGGTCATGACGAAGTAAGCGTCCCGGCTGCCCGCAAAACTGCCGTTTTGGATCAGCCGGGCGAAAACCCGGGGCAGCTGCCAGCCGTAAGTCGGAGCCGCAAATACCCAGGGCTTCTCCGAAAACAGCTCCGCCGCGATGCCGTCCCGGATGAAGGGAACGGCGTCCAGCAGCGTATCCTCCAGTTGGTCCGCCAGCTGCTGGGCACAGTACCGGCTGTTGCCGGTGCCGGTAAAATAAACGATCAGATGGATCCCTCCTCAGATGACGATTCCCTCGCAGTGGCCGCTCCCATGCTGGATGATCCGGGCCGTCCGCCCGGCGAAGGTCTGGAAGCGTACCTGGAATTTTTCATTGCCGTTGCAGACTTCTCGGGCCCTGTATGCTTTTCCTCCCAAGCGTTCAATACCGCAAGCTGTTCGGGCGTGTGGAACCAGTGCTCGCCGCGCTCCATGACGGTCAGGCCGCAGCCGAACCGGCGGGCGAAGGCGTCCGCCGTATCCCGATCTGTCAGGGTGTCCCGCCCGGCATATAAGATCTCGGTGGCGGCGTTCCATTTCGTGATGGGGTGGGCCCGGACGTATTGCAGATACCGCCAGGAGAGCGTCTCGCCGAAATCAGTGGCGATCTCGCCCTCACGCTCCAGCCGCGTCTCGTCGACCAGGGCCAAGCCCATCCGGTTCCGGATCAGCTGTTCCATGTCCAGCACCGGCGATACCAGCAGCGCCTGCTCCGGCGGCATGTCCGCCAGGGCCAGCAGGGAAAACCACGCGCCGATGCTGTTGGAGCGCAGGCTGATGCGGCCCCAGCGCCCGCGCAGGTACGCCATCACGCCCCGCAGTTCCGGGACGACCTGCCAGGGGACGAAGCCCGATTCCTCTTTCCGTGCGCCGTGTTCGGGCAGGTCAATGGCCAGCACCTGCGCGCCCTTGGGGCAGACGATCTCCCCGAAGGCCGCCCCCTCTTCCTTGCAGCCGCATTTGCCGTGGACGAACAGCCAGACCCGGTCGGACGGCTCGCCGTATAACACGGCGGAGATGCGGCCGAGCAGTAATACGTTCCGTTTCATGGCGCGGCCTCATGGAAGGATTCGCTTTAAACCGGCGACATCCAGTAAATTGACGGTTTGGAACTTTCCCTGATAAAACACCGCCCAGTTATTGAATACGCAGGGCAGCTCCTTTGCTTTTTGCAGCGTATCCACCTGAAGAAAGGATGCCGGGACCCCGTTCTCCTCACAATAGGTCTGGAGCCGCTCCACGCTTTGAACAACAAAGGGACACTGAAAATCATAGTAAACGGTCAGTTCCCTGGGCTCAATTTCCTGCCGCTTTGCGTTTGGGGCGAACTTCGGCATGGTCCCATCAAAGGAAAGCGCCAGCAGCGCATAGCCGTTTTCCGTGGTATCGGCCACCTCAAAGCCATATTTCTTCGCAAAAGTCTGGTCGGAGAGCCAGGCTTTTTGCTTGGCCGCTCCCAGCATGCAGACGCCGGATTTTCCCTGCGCCCTGGCATCCGCCAGGCAATACTCCATCAGCGCCGTTCCGTAGCCCTTTCCCTTTTGTTCGCCGTTCACCCACAGGCAGTACAGGTAGAGGTAATTGTCCCCGGTGACCGGGACCCAAGCCGTCTCCAGGGGTGCGTATTCCACGAACACCGCAGCCCTGGCGTTGAGCTTTCGAAAGACATGCCCCTCCCGCAGGCGCTCTGCAAGCCATTGCCGCTTGGCCTCCACACCCGGATGGGGCTTTTTGCTGCGGATGATACAGCACAAATGCTCACTTGCCAGGTTCTCCGGCGTCAAGTTGATAAAGTCCGCGCACATGTGATCGTTCTCCTCTCCACAGACGGGGGGGGGGGTTCCCCGTTCTTCTGCTGTACAAAACACAATGCAGGAGGACCGTTTGCTTCCAAGGTCGGGTCAACCTGCTTCGGTTCGTTCCGGCCCGCGATGGCGGCAAAGCGGAAACGCACCAAGGCCATCCGTATCCCCAAACCGCTTCTTGCCGCGGCCCCTTTTTCCGGCCCCGCTACCGGGCTCCTCCCGATCCCCGTCCCCCGAACATCCGGAGTGATTTGCCAAGGGAAGAGGCGCATGGGGCTATAGGGTCAGCCGGTTCATTTCATCCTGCAGACGCGCCAGGAACTGTGCGGCAGGAGCGCCGTCCATCTGGGTATGGTGAAATTGAAAAGAGACGGGAAGCGTTGTGCTTAAAAATCGCTTGCGATATCTCCCCCAAAGCAGAAAAGGATTGTTGTAAAAACCTGCATAGAGATTGACCATACCGTCTATTTCATAGCCGGCCAGTGCAGAAGTGCCGATCACCATCCAATCTTCCCCCAGACAATACGCTTCCCCGGTCGCGCAGACTGCTTGGGTCAGCCTGAGATAATCCAGGTTGAATTGCTCCAGGTGGTCGGAATAGGGAATGTCACAGGTGCTTAACTCGCCATCCCGCGTCGTAACGACGGTATTGACGGCGAGCTTGTCATACTGCATGAGCTTATCCCCGACCGGGAGAATATAAAATTCCTCCGTCTGCGCGGCCGCCTTGCCGATGCACCAGCACATGAGCATATGGAACTTACAGCCGCTTTTGCGGCTTACCCGGACAAGGCGCGTTACATCCAGAGTTTTGAACAGCGTCACCATCGGCATGGGCGCTTTCATCCATAGCTCGAACGCCGGAGCGCGTTTTGTCTGTTTCGGATCGATTTCTTTTGCCATTCCGTTTCCTCCGTCAATCAACACGGGCCAAGCCGTCCGGGACGGCGCCGCTTTTTTGCCATGCCCCGCATGCCGATAAAAAACGGCCTGCCGGCGTTTCCAATCTTGCGGGGATGGGCCTGTTTCCACTTTTTGAAACAGGCGTTAATCCTCGCAATCCCGTGACTTGCGCCGCCTCTTTGCCTGAACCAGCGTATAGCTCATGTCGATCAGGTTTTTGATCTCCTCGTTCGAAACCGTGCCGTTCAGCAGGATACTGACCCAGCTGCTCTTGTTCATGTGATACGCGGGCAGAAATCCCGCCTGCAGCCACAGAGAACCAACAAGCAGTGGGGCACATTTCACATTCAGTACCTCCGCGTTCCCCGTGCCGGCCAAACCCAGTTTGTCCCTGGGTACGTCCATCATCACGCCATACCATTTACCGCGGGGCTTCGCAGCACTGCATAGCGGGGATAACGGGCCCACGGATCGTCCGGAAGCGTCACTGCCGCTGCACCCATTCCAAGACCGCCTGTCGATCCATGAAGGAACCACTCCTTATCTTTTTTCCCACAGACCGCGCCGGTCCGGCGCCCACTGTTCCGCCCTGCACTCGATCACCAACTCCTCCAGCGACGAGAGGCTGGCCGCGATGAGGACGATGACCAACGTCCAGCGGGACCCGGTCAGCACCAGCGCAAAGGGGTACAGAGCCAGCAGAACGCCGGTACACTTGTTTCCCCAGGTGTGCAGAAAGCCAAAGCGCCCGAAGCGCAGCCGGGCGGCCAGCGCCGCGGCAAGACGGACCGCCGCGGCGACGCAGATCCACAATGTCAGCCAGGGATCCGGGGCGGCCAGGGGCCAAAGCCGCCATACCAGTACCGCCGTTACCGCCAGATCCGCCGCCGAATCCAGCCGCGCGCCGAACGCGGAGCAGGCATTCAGGCGCCTGGCGGCCAGGCCGTCCAGCACATCGGTCAGGCAGCAGAGCAGGTACAGCGCCAGAAACCGCGTTGAGACCTCGGCGGCCAGCAGCCCCAGGGCCAGCGGGAACCGTGCTGCGGTGAGCAGGCTGGGCAGACGGTTTCTCATGGAAGCTGCCCCAGCACGGCTGTGATATCCTTTAAAATCAGCGGCTGCATGCTGTCGCGGTAGCGGCTCAGGTCGGCGTGCTCAAGCGTCCGGCGGATGCGGGGGATCAGACGGGGCTGGGCCGCGGCGATTTCCGGCAGCGCCTGAATGCACTGCCGGGCGGTAATGGGCTTCTCGTCGGTGACGTGGCGGAAAAATTCGTCCATCAGAGCCTCAAAAGCCTCCGCGCTTGCCCACCGGGCATTGGCGGCGAGAAGGGAAATGGCGCGGTTGCGCACCAGAGAATTTTTGTGGCGGAGGAGCGCTGCGAAATCCGCCAGGTAGGGCGCCCAGCGGCTGCTTTCCCGGCTTTCCGCCGCGATCTGGTCTGCCCAGGCGCGGGCGTCTTTCGCGTCCCTGCTGGTCAGACGGGCGATATAGTTGGATGGTTCCATACTGGCTCCCTCCTATTTCGCACGTGCGAAGTCATGTGCCTCCCGCAGCCAGCCCGTCTGCGCCCCGGGCGGCTGCGCCGCTTCCAATACGATGACGGGGCGGGCCCGGCGGTTGGGATAGGGCGCCGCAGCAGCAGCCGCCCGGGGCGAATCCGTCCGGCAGGAGAGACCGAAGAACAGCAGTTCGCCGGTTGCCGCCGGAATCGCTCCTTTGCTGCCAGTATACCACGCAAATCCTTGCAGGGAAAGACTTGTGTACCGGGCTGTGCGCAAATCCGAGACAAATCTTGCGTTTTGGCAGCGACAGGGTTATAATCACCTCGTGGTCCGGACCCGCGGTCCGGCCAACATCAACGGTTAGGAGATTGCTGTTTGAAACACAACGCCTTGGAGATTGTGGGCTGACCGGGAGGTTTGCCGGACACGATCTCACGAACCTCCCATCATTGCCATGCTACAATTTTGAGGAGGTAACCCCTATGAACCAAGATTACACCATCCGTTTGGAAACGAAAAACGACTACCGCGAAGCGGAACAGCTGACGCGCGAGGCCTTTTGGAACGTGTACCGCCCCGGATGTCTGGAGCATTATGTCCTGCACGTCCTCCGGGACGATCCCGCCTTTGTCCCGGAGCTGGATTTCGTGATGGAGCGGGACGGCAGGCTG
This sequence comes from Lawsonibacter hominis, assembly GCF_014287895.1. Lineage (GTDB taxonomy): Bacteria > Bacillota > Clostridia > Oscillospirales > Oscillospiraceae > Lawsonibacter_A > Lawsonibacter_A hominis. The sequence continues at coordinate 26,951 of NZ_JACOPP010000022.1, forward strand.
ATCGGCCATGTGATGTATCTGCGCTCCGAGATCCATGGGGACGACGGACGGGTCATCCCCATCATGACCTTCGGCCCCATCAGCATCGCGCCGGACTGCAAGGGGCAGGGCTACGGGATCCGTCTGCTCCGCTGCTCCATGGAGGCGGCCCGGAAGCTGGGAGCAGGCGCCCTCGCCATTACCGGCAACATCGGCTTTTACGGAAAATCCGGCTTTGTGGTGGCCTCGACCTGCGGCATCCACTATTTTGCGCAGCCGCGGGAGGCGGAGGTGCCCTACTTCCTGATCCGGGAGCTGGAGCCCGGCTTCCTGGACGGCGTCACCGGCGTATACCGTGACCCGGAGGGCTATTTTGTGGACGAGGCGGCCGCGGAGGCGTTCGACGCCCTGTTCCCGCCCAGGGAAAAGCGGAAGCTGCCGGGGCAATTGGTGTAGCGAACAAGGGAGCGGCCCATTCGGGCCGCTCCCTTGCCGTATGGCGCTCACGGTTTCTCTTTTACGGCGATCCAGATCTCGCAGGTATAGTCCGGGTTTTGGACGTCCGCCGAGGGATAGACCTCCAGCTCCACGCCGCTGCCGTACTCGTAATTGCTCTGGGGGAAGAACTCGGTGCAGATTTGCTGATAGGTCTTTTGGAACGCATCGGGCATCTTGCCCTTGCAGGTGAAAACCGCGTAGGTGTGCGCCGGGATCTCGATGACCTCCAGCCCCTCGTCCTTCACCTCGGCCCCGTTGTAGGGCGCGCCGATCCCGTAGGGGAATGCGGAATCGTCCATCTCGCCCGAGAAGCAGATGCCCATCAGGCCGTCGATCAGATGGAAATCGGCATACTTGCAGATGGCCTCTATGGTCCCGTTCCGGCCGCATTCGTTCCAGAATGCCGAAATGTCGGCGGTGGCCATGTCGCCCTGGGGCTTGAAGACCTGTTTTTTCCTGCAGATTACCGGAAACGCGTCCTTCGCCACAATTCTGTAATCCATCGTGTTGCCTCCTGTTAAAATCAATTTGACGGACAACCTGGAAAAGGATTTGACCGTTCCGCCCCGTCGCGCGTCGGTGGGGCTGATGCCGTGGAACCGGGCGAAGGCTCTGGAAAAACTCTCCGGGGTGTCGTAGCCGTACTTCATGGCGATGTCGATGACCTTTTCGTCCGTCTGCTGCAGCGCGCAGGCGGCCAACGTCAGACGCCGCATACGGATGTAGTCCCCCAGTGTAAAGCCGCAGAGCATCCCAAACATTCTCTGGAAATGAAAGGCTGAGGAGCAGGCCTGCTTTGCCGCCTGCTCATAGTCGATCGCTTCCGTCAAGTGGGCTTCGGTGTAGTCCAGCGCCCGCTGAATCCCGGTGATCCAGTCCATGGCAGATCCCTCCTCCGTCTGAATGGATTATCGCAGATTTCGGCAGCAAAAGCCTGACATTCTGTGCTTTGTGTTGTCAGGCCTCGGAACGTTTCACCGCCCGCAGTTCGATGTACCCTCTGCCGCCCCGGGGCTCCAGCTGGATACGGGGATTTTCGTCGTCCCAGCGGTAACCGATGAGGCCCGGGTCGTAGCGGTCCATGGCCTCCTGCACCGCCTGGATCGCCTCGCAGAAGTCCTCCTCCGCAAAGGGCTCTCCCTGGAACATCAGATAGGACGCGGCGGGCAGCCGGATGACGTCGAAGCCTTCGGGGACGGGGCCGTCGTAATCCTGCGCCACTTCCACGCCCTGCACGTAGGAGGAGGTGCCGGGCGTCTGGTAGGGCGGGCGCAGCCACAGGCACACCGGCTCGCCGCAGAGGGATTTTATGCTGGTGAGCACGCCCCACACGTCGCAGCCTACTTCTTCACAGTAGCCCATGTACTCCTCCGCCTTTACGCCCCGCTTGAGGATGACCTGACGCTCAGGCTTCTCCACCACTTGGATGAACACGTTTTTGATCCCGCTCATTTCACATCGCTCCTTATGCAAATATTCCCGGAATTTGACGCCGTAGGCGGTAAAAAGAGCGAGAGGGACCGGGCGCATGGCATATTCCTTGGGGTTGCAGCCGAACTCCCGCAGAAAGGCCCGCTGGTAGCCGTCCACGCTCTCGAAGCCGCAGTCATAGGCCGCGTCGATGATGCGGATGCGCTCGTCCCGCAGCCGCAGGGCGGACTTGGAAAGCCGCAGGCGGCGGATGTAATCGGCAGGGGAGCAGCCGGTGTGCTCCCGGAAGATGCGGCGGGCGTACCAGGGGGAGAACAGCGCCGCCCGGGACAGGCCGGCCAGGGTGATCTCCTCGGCCAGGTGGGCTTCAATGTAGTCCTGCATCCGCTGGACGGCCAGAATCGGTTCCTTCACGCGCTTCACCTGCTTTGACGTGCTGATCCGGATGCGCAGGCGGTCAGGCGAAAATCCTTGGCCCGACCGCGGGGGGCAGGGCTGCGGGGCCAAGGCCCTGCCTCCTCAGGGAAACGCATCCGTGTTTCACCTGAAATACGCATTGTGACAATGCCCGCATGCTCCCAAACGTCTCTGGCGCCCTGCGGCCAAAGCGTATTGCGCTTTGGTTCACAGGCATTATTATAACAAAGAGCAAAGGAATTTTCTCGACGTTTTTTGCTCCGTCAAAAGGCTCTGCTGGGTCCGGGCGTTTTTTCAAACGCGCCGAGACGGCGGAAACCGCATTGTTGTGGCGGAGGGGGCCGGCTTCCTCACGGCGGCGGCGGAACAGACCCATCGGTGCGCGGCCGTTGGGGCGTTCCAGCATATAGGCGCTGCCGTGCCGGCGGAGGTGCGGTTCTTTCAGGCCGGGAAAACAGCGCCGCTCCCAGCGGTGCAGAACAGGCGGAAACTTGCATGGTCCGTTGCATCGTTCCTCTCTGCGCAGACGTTGAAACGGAGATGACGCATGCCGCCGCTCCTTCTGCTGATGGGCCGGTTGGGCGATACCCCCGGTTGGTGATGCCTGCGGCTGCCCCGCCTTTTTTCTATTGTACCATAGGTTTAGGCGTCTGTGCGTACTTTTCCGGCAACTTTATGGCAGGATCTGTTTTGGTACTTCCTCTCCGACCCCTCCAACGCGTTGGAGGGGTCGGAGAGGCCGGGAGCCGAAGCCCCCGGCCTCTCAGTCGCTAGTTATTCACTCCGCATCGGAAACAGGGTTTTCAATCATATTGCCGCCAATGGTAAAGACCACATCAAGCAGCTTTCCCTCACGTGTCTGGTCAAGGGAGCCATAGCCGATATCCATAGCGGAAGTACACCACGCGGTGGGGTCCTCATTCCAGTAGCCCTGCAGCTCGACAACAGCAGGGTCACCGGCCTTAGTGCCGGTGGTGTTAACGGAAGCATCAATTGCGCCTGCCAGCATATAGGCATGGTGACCGGTGCCGATACCTGCGGCGGCGGTGCCGCCCACAGCAACGATTTTGGAGTCTCCGGTGATGTAGATGGTTGTTAAATGGTTTGCGGCTTCATTCGTGTAACCGTTATAGCCGGAGCCGATACCGGCGCCATAGCATCCACCTTTTGCTTCCACCGTGGAATCATTGATTGTAATCGTTGACGTATAGCCGTTAGCATTGATGAGAGAGCCGCCCACACCGGCACTGTCAGTGCCGCCTTGAATATTGGTCAGCGTGCAGCCGTCTATTTCGATAACGGGATTGCTCCAGTATTGGCCGCCGATGGCCGCGGACTTCGCGCCACCCTCTGCCCGCTTTACGGTCGTATTGTTCAGGATAATGGTGTTGCTGGTTGCACTCAGGCCAATACCGATGGCAGCGCCGCCCTCGGGGGACTTTTTGTGCCATGTATCATCTTCATCGCACACGCTCTTTACCCAGCCGCCCTTGGCATACGCAATGGCAGTGCCCTCAATTTTCAGCGTGCCGGTCATGTTGCCGCCGATGCCGAAAGCGTGGTTCCCATAGCCCTCGGCGGTCAGGGAGAGCATATCGTGGATGTAGATGGAGCCAACCGTATCCTTGGCGTTGCCAATACCGCTGCCGTATTTCCCGCTGTTATTTTCTCCGTCGGTCCCGCCATTTCCTAGGGCGGTCAGCGTATCGCCGGTGAGCTCCAAACTGGAGCCGGAAGGGACCTCGATGCCGTCGCCGCCAGTGGCCCCGGCGGCGGTGATGCTGCCCTTAACGGTCAGCATCACCGTCCCGTTGATTACAATGGCGGATTCGACCTCGGTGGAGGGGGCGATGCGGGAACCGTTGGCCGCGCCCACCAGAGTAGTGCTGCCGGTCAGGGTCAGGGAATCGGCGTAGCTTTCGGGGAGTTTCAGGGTCATGGAACCTTCGGCCTCGGACACATCATTGCCGCTCACCGCTGCACCCAGGTTCCTGCCGACCTCATAGCTGGCATTGACATCCTTTGCCCCGTAGAAATTGGTCTGCTGGTCCGCGGTAATGTGGGCATGGAAAACCATGTTTCCGGAAACGGCGGTTTCGTTCTGGGCGCAGCCCACAATTCCGCCCACATCACGGTAGGCGGAGAGGTTCACATCTTTCACGGCGTTCCCGCTGACGGTGTTGCTGCCCTCTCCCAGATAGCCCGCGATGCCCCCAACCTTGTCGCCGTTGTCGTAGGAGCCGGTCAGGTTGTCCGGGGTGGCGCTGATGGTGGAGTTCTCCACAGTACAGTTTTTGATCTGTCCATAGACATACCCGGCGATACCGCCCACATAGCGGTTGCCGTGGATGGTTGCGTTCTTCACGGTCACGCCCTCGATGGAGCCGCTGTTATAGATGGAGCCCGCCACGGCGGCAATCCCGTTGCTGGTGGAACCAGAGGCGGCACCGTAGGAGACGCTGTCAATGGTCACACCATCCAGAGTGAAATTCCTGGCTGTGCCGTTCAGGGCGCCAAAGAAGCCGGTGGCTCCGTATTCGACGGCTGCCTCCACGGTCAGATGGGAAATGGTCTTGCCGCTGCCGTCGAAGGTGCCCTGGAACTTATTTGAGCTGTCCGCATTGCGGCCAATGGGCGTCCACGTCTCGTTATTGAGGTCGATGTCGCTCATCAGAGTCACGGTCATACCGGAATAGGCGGCACCGTTGTTGACGTTGTCCCGGAAGGTTTTAAGGCCGGCCACGCTGTAAATCCCATAAGCGGAGGCCGCCTCGTCGTAGACGATGCCGTTCTCCGTCCAGTCCTTGCCGTCCACAATGAGCTTGCCGGTGCCTGCCGTGCTGTACGCAGCGCCGACCAGGCCGTTATAGTAAAAGTCGGTCACATTTGTTTTCGTCACAACATCATAGCTGCTCAAGGTACCGGTATAAGAGCAGTTGGCCAGGGTAACGTTGGTGTTGTTCTGGTTGTGCCACACACCAGCGATTCCGCCGATCTCATAAGCATCGGAAGAAGAGGAATGATCTGTGTTGCCGGGCCCGGTCAGATAAACGTTGCCGGAGCAGGCGCAATTTTCAAAGCTGTTATTATAATGGGCGATGCCGACGATTCCGCCCACATCGCTGGTGGTCCCGTAGACGTCGATGTTGGAGGTCACATTCTTTACGGCGACGCCGCCCTCGCCCATGAAGCCGGCCACGCCGCCCACATAGGTGCGGTAGTATTCGGAATCCGCCTTGACATAGCTGCCCTGGCTGGCGTTGATGGTCAGGTCGGTCAAGGGGGCATAAGCGTTTTTGCCCAGCATACCGCCTACATAGGCATAACCCTCCACCTGGATCGAGCCGGTCAGCGTGAGGTTGGTGTATTTAGAGGTGTAGGGAGTGCCGGCCACGACACCGACATTCAAGTAGCCCTTCACGCTTGCGTTGCTGATGGTCAGATCTTTGACCTCGCCGTCTGTCGTAAAACCGAACAGTCCAACATTAGTTTCACTCGCCCGGTCAATGGTCAGGTTGGAGATGGTCTTTTCATTGCCGTCGAAAACACCCTGGAAGGAATGGCTTCCGTCACCGATGGGATTCCAGTTTTCCACGTCGCTCAGGTCAATATGATCCATCAGCGTCACGGTCAGGTTTTTATAGGTGGTCCCTTTATCGACCGCATTTGCAAAGTCCTGGAGTCCCTCCAGGGTATAGATGTCCAGATTACCGCTTTCGTCGGCGGCGCTCTTTACCACCATCAGGCCGCCTGCGGTATCCGCCTCAAAGGCCGCCGTCTTGTCGCCGATCTTGACCGTCAGGCCATCGCCCACGGAGGTCAGCTTGACGTTCTCCACCGCAGCATACGCCAGCGTGCCGGTCAGGGTCCTGCCGTTGGTATTGAGGATGATGGCCTTGGAAATGGTCAGATCCACATTCTCTGCATCTGCCAGCAGGACCACGGCGTCGCCGTCCTCGGCGGCGGCAATGGCACTGGATAGATCGGTGTAATAGACCGCGCCCACGCTGGCCACATAGGTCTCGGCTTTTTTTGCGCCGCAGGCGGCGCAGGTATAGGTCCCCACATAGGTTTCGGTGTCCAGCACCATCTCGCCCCAAATGTGGCCGACAGACTCGGAATAGCGGCAGATCTGGCAGTTGTGGACATGCTTGCTGCTGTCGTCGGGATCGGGTGTCCAGTCGTCAAAAGTACAGATCGCCGTTTCCGCTGCGGTGCACCCTGTTGTCTGGCAGGTGCGGCTGTGGGTGTTTGCACTTTCATCATGTGACCAATCGTTCCAGTTATGGCTGCCGGTGCCGGATTCGCTCCTGCGCTCGATGGAGCCGCAGACAGCGCAGGTACGGGTCTGCTCGTCCGTGACGCAGGAAGCCGCAGAGGTTTCCCATGCGCCCCAGGTGTGGTCTGCCCGTTCGATTTCTTGGGTATAGGTGCCGCCGCAGTTATCGCAGGTATATGTCATGATGCCGGTGCTGGAACAGGTAGCCGCTTGGGTTAGTTTGCCCTCGTCCCATTTGTGGCCCAATGCAGGGATCTCGACGCTGTTCTGAACCGCTCCGCAGGCCGAGCAGACCTCATACTTCTCGCCTGCCTCCTGGCAGGTGGCGGCCTTCAGCACAGTCTCCGCATAACTATGTCCGGTGGCCGGAATGGCCTCTGTGTAACTGTCGCCGCAGGAGCAGGTATACGTTTTCACGCCCTCTGTGGTACAGGTGGGCTGGGTGGTTACCGTCCCGATATAACTGTGCCTGTGGCTGGAGCCGCCGGAGGAACCGCCGCCGCTGTTGCCGGACCAATGGGCGTACAGAGTCAGGTCCGCGATAATCGCATCATCAAAATCAAACTTCGTGCCGCCGGTCGTTTTGGTGTACCAGCCGTCAAAGTCATAGCCGCTGCGGGTCGGATTCTTAGGCTTCTCAACAGTCTCGCCAGCATCGACCTTCACAGTCTCGTAAGTACCCTTGCTGCCATAGTTATACTCGAAGGTAACAGTGAACTCACCTTCCGTCTCAATACCGCCCAGGATCTCTTCGCAGAAACGATACAGGATCACTGCGGCCTGTGCGCGGGTGGCGCTGCCTTGTGGAGAAAGGGTAGTGTCACTGGTGCCGTTCACCAGGCCGGAATGATTGGCCCACTGCATGGCGACACGGGCATAGCTGCTGATGCTGGATGCGTCCGAATAGCCGGACAGGTCGGCGGCTCCGCTCACATCATACTCCTTATACGCGGCGTAGCGGTACAGAATGGCCGCCATCTGCTCCCGGGTGATGGGGTCGTTGGGGCCGAACCTGCCGTTCCCATAGCCGCCTACAATGCCGTTTGCTGAGGCCCATTCCACGGCGTCGGTATAATACCGGCCTGCCGTCACATCCGCAAAGGTACCCGATGTGGATACGGCGGGGGTGCCCTCCAGCCGGTGGAGGATGGTCACGATCATGCCGCGGGTGGTCGTGGTGTCCGGGCTGAAGGTCGTGGCGCTGGTGCCGCTCATCAGCCCGTTTTCATAGACATACTGCACTTCATCATAATACCAGTCTGTTGACTGGACATCCCCGAAGGGGGAGACGCTGGCCGCTGCTGCAGATGCAGGCAAAAAGGTCATTGCCATGCAAAGCACAAGCAGGCTTGACAGGAATCGTTTCATGTTTTTCGCTCCTTCATTTGCGTATTTTTTGCCCCGCGCTCCGGGGCTGGGATAACGAATCGATCAGACGCGCTTTTGCATCCTCCGGCGTCTGCCGGGGCGGTTCATTGATCAGGTATTGCAGCGCATCGTTCCACTCCGCCAGACTTGCTTCCTCCGGGCCGATCTTTTTCAGGGCCCGTACCAGCCGCACCTGCTGGATGCCGTCCAGAAACCGCAGGTCGGAAAGATACTCGCATCCAATCCTGACCGCCAGGGCGTCCAACAGGGAAATCGTTACCTTCAGAGTCTCGCCTCCTCCCGCTGCCAGCCGATGGTGAGCGGTTCTGTCTCTACATCCGGCCAAGGGCTTGCCCCGCCGGCAAGTCCATACCGGCCCGGATACCTGCCTGAGTCTCCAGGATCCATTTGCGCAGGCGCCGGGGCTTTCCCCCGTCACAAAGAGCGGACCGGGCTGTATGTCCGCACCCCACGCAAAGTCAATGTCAGCTCCTCCACGGGCCGCGCTCTGGGCCGATGGCTCGGCACAATCGTCTTTACCGTCCTTACTCCTGCCACCTGCTCGCCCTCCCTTATCAACCAAATCAACATTTGGTCCTTTCTCATGGGGCGGATTTGGGGATAAGCGGAGAAACGAGGCAAAAATAAAACGTCTGTTCCCCCATTCAAAGGGGAAACGGACGTGAAAAAGTAAGGCCGCAGAAAATGGAACCGTGCGGCCTGGATTTTTGCACGCAAAAGCCTGAAACTGCCTTGCATTTCAAGGATCAGGATGGTATAATTTGTGTACGATATGTAGCCGAAAACAGCGGGATGTCTGCGGCTTTTGCGGCGAAATGTTGAATTTGCCTATGAGACCAACCCCAGACGGTCGAGCTGCTTCACTTGCTCGGCCCCGGTAGTCAGGAGATAGACGCGCGTGGTTTCGATGCTGGAGTGGCCCAGCACATCCGCCAACTTGGCAATATCCTTGTAGGCCCGGTAATACGTCGTTGCGAATAGGTGCCGCAGGTTGTGCGGAAAGACCTTCTCCGGGGCCACACCGGCCGCCTTACACAGCCGTTTCATTTCCGCCCAGATCTGCCGTCTCGACAAACTTTTTCCGCTTCGGGTGACAAAGAGCTCACCAGAAGCGATTTTTTCTTTTCGGGCGTACTTCAACAGCTTCCGGCACAGCTTATTGGGCAGCAGAATTACCCGGATTTTACCTTTCAGCGTGATTTCCGCCCGGCCCCGCTGGGCGGCCTCCACGGTAAGATACTTTACCTCGCTGACCCGGACGCCGGTACCGCAGATCGCCTCCATCAGCAGGGCAAGGCGCTCTTTGCCGCTGGCCCTGGCCGTATCTACGAGCAGGTCATACTCAGGCCGGGTCAGTTCCCGGGTGGAATCCCGGAACATCCTGCGCTGCACCTTCAGGAACTTTACCCGGAAGTCCCGGCCCTGGAAGCGAAACAGGCTGTTGATTGCGGCCAGCATGGAATTGACCGTGGCGGGAGCATGGTTGGTGGAAACCAGATGCTCCTTCCAGGCAGCCGCAAGGTCTTTTGTCACGGTCCGCTCCTCCAGCCATGCGGCAAAGGACCGCACGTCCCGCAAATATTTTTCGATGGTGCCGGGCGCGTGTTCCTCCGAGCGCAGATACAGGGCATAGGCCGCAATGGTCTCTGGGGTCAGTCTGTTTATATCCATTCAAAAAGCCTCCGATCGTTGTGGTACCTGTATTTTACCGGATTCAAGGGGGACTATACGGATAGAGGTACTGGCTGCGTATGGGGATATGACCGCCAAACAACCACGCTGACCGCTGTACTGGAAAAGCTGACGGCGGAGCGGGCTGAACTGGCAAGCGGCGTGGACAATGAACACCCGGCGCTGGCGGCCGTTATGAAGTACCAGAACATCGAATGTCTGACCCGTGACATTCTGGTGGAGCTGCTAGACCACATCAAGGTTTACGAAAACGGTAATATCAGCGTCCGCTTCAAGTTTGCCGACGAGCTTCGTAAAATCGTCGAGTACATCGAACTCAACGCCGAACCCCACGCACAGGTTGTTTGAGCAGGTTCTACCCCACCGCGACAGCCTGTTTTCCTAATAGCGGTAATCATATGGAAAGAGCACCCCAAATAAAAGACCGCTGCGTTACAACGATCTTGCGTTTGGGATGCCGGGGCGGTTTGAAACATTATGGTTCAAGCCGCCGGGTTCCGTCTTGAACGACTGGAATACGGCTGGCGCAATAAGCGTACCGTTCAAGAGCGCGGCGGTATCCGGGAGAGAGCGCCGTGTTTGGGGAGCCTCCCCGAAAGCGTTTGGCGGCCCGGTCTGCCAAAACAGCGCGTACGGCCACACCCGCTCTGCTGCCCGGCGCGCGGACAGGAAACAGCGGCGGATACAGGCCTGTCTCTGATTCGGACGGGAAACCGTCCAGCCAGGGAGGAAAACGGACGATGAAAGAATCGAAAATTTATCCCCGGACGGGGGATCGCCAGACGGTCTATCTGAAACAGGTCGTTACTGATCCCGGCATCACCGTGGGCGATTATACCATGTACAACGACTTCGTAAATGACCCTGCGGAATTTGAAAAGAACAATGTCTTGTACCACTATCCCATCAACCATGACCGGCTTGTGATTGGTAAATTCTGCTCCATTGCCTGCGGAACCAAATTCCTCTTTAACAGCGCCAACCGCAGCCGGACCTCGCTCTCTACATACTCCTTTCCCATCTTCTTTGAGGAGTGGGGGCTCAGCCGGGAGCGTGTGGACGACGCATGGGACAACAAAGGAGATATTGTCGTCGGCAGCGATGTCTGGATTGGATTTGAGGCGGTCGTTCTGGCGGGCGTGACCATCGGAGATGGGGCCATTATCGGCGCCCGGGCTGTCGTGACAAACGATGTTGCGCCCTATACCATCGTGGGCGGCGTCCCGGCCAAGCCGATCCAAAAGCGGTTTTCCGACGCAGTCGCTTCTACCTTGCTTGCGCTGCGGTGGGGATTGGCCGGAGGAAAGGATCGCCGCCAACCTGAGTGCGATCCAGTCGGGACGCATTGACCAGATCCGGTAAATATTGAAAAGAGCCAGATGAAACGCCGCAGAGCCAAACACGACAAACCGTCGTATTTGGCTCTGCGGCATTGCGTTGCGTTCAATTGCTTAATCGGTCCAAAAGCCCGCCCGGCTAACAGGGTCAATCCGGCGGCGAATGGGAAATAGGGCAGCACATAAATTTTAGGCATCACCGGACAATTCCCCACGCACGTCCTGGCGGCCAATTTGCCCCACAAATGCGTTGCAAAACCTTGCAATACACAAAGTATTCCTGCGGTTTTACGCCTTTTTGCGGCACAAATTTTCGCGCCAATCCGCACGCGTTGAATCATGCGGTAATGCCTTAATTTCGTGCGCCTGCGCGTCGCTGTGTCACGCAAGACCGACTTTGGCAACGGATTAATTTTGTTTTGAAGCGGCCATTTGCAATTATTAATTGTTGAATAGGACAATTAAGTTTAGTATAATCATTTTGAAAGATATAGAAGCAAAGTAGAATTGACCGGGCTGAGCATGAGAGATACTGCAGATGAGCAGGCGGAAAACGGAAGTGTTCAAACAAACTGCATTACACCATTGGTGAATAAACTTTATACAAGATGGACGATAGGAAATGAAGAAAAAAAGAACAATATACGAAAGTGCGATCATCGAAAACGCCCTTGATGTGATTTTTGGGCAGAGCGATGCTGCGTCTGCCATTCATACTGTTCTTGGAATGCTGGGCGAGCATTTCAGCGCTGGCCGTGCATACATTTTTGAGGACGGCATCGATAATCTGGGCGGCAAGAACACCTATGAATGGTGTGCTGCGCAGGTTGCTCCACAGGAAGATAATTTTAAACATGTGAGCTACAAAGATGTTTTAGATTGCCCTATATCTGAATTATTTGAAGAAAACAGCGTCTGGTACCGATCGGACCTTTCAAAAATGGAGGACGGTCCGCTAAAAGAGCTTCTTTTGAACCAGAATATAAAAGCGGTAATTCTTGTTGCGTTATTTGAATATGGGGATTTTGTGGGATTTATTGGACTTGATTTTTGCGACGCACCGAAAGAGCTGTCAAGCGAGCAAATAGAAATTCTTCGGGTTATGGCAAAGATTATTTTTTACGTGATATCAGGAGCAAAATATGCCGAGTTGAGAGGGCTTGCCTCTTCGTTGCAAGAAAGGAGCAGGGACCTAAAGAATCAACTTTCTACCGAAAGAAAAGCATTTTTTGATGTCATGGGGAATAATGCGTTGTTTACGGTGCATTCCGACTTGACAGATGGGCTGATCATTGAAGATATTCTTGCGCCGGATGGAAGCAGCCTTCTTGCAGCCCTGGGGTTCAGTGTTCCTGCCCCCTATGATGAAGAGGGGCGTGCTTTCATCGAGAACAATCAGGTTGAGATGATTACTCCAAATGCCGCCCGCTGCTTTCAACACAAAGAGGCAATAAACATATTTTATGAAGGAATAGGTTCTGCTCCGTATGACATTTATATTGGCTCTACCGATATGTATGTCCGCATGAATGTTATCTTTTATAAAAACCAGGATAACGGGCATATCATGTGCTACTGTATGTGTACAGATATTAGCGAACAATATAAAGAAATCCGGCAGCTCAAAAAGCTGGAAACGATAAATGAACAGCTGAAATATGAATCGACTCATGACGGAACTACAAGGCTATTGAATAAATCAGCTGCGCAAGAACAAATCAAAACTTGCATCAACAGGAAGGACGGCAAAACAGGGGCATTGGTTTTGATAGATATCGATAGCTTTAAATCCATTAACGACCGTTTTGGCCATACTGTTGGAGACAAAGCTATTCTCAGTGTTGCCGAAACAATAAGAAAGAGGTTTCGGCAAACAGATGTATTAAGCCGTTTTGGCGGAGACGAATTTGTTGTTTTCATAAAAGATGTCTCCAATCCTTCGGGGCTCATGGATAGGATTGCAGACTTCTTATCGCATGTGACCGAACTGGTGATCGAAAAAGATAGGTCTGTTTACTTGACCTGCAGTGCTGGGATTGCCATCGCCAAGAATGGTGAAACGGATTTTGATACGCTTTACCGTCACGCAGACACAGCCCTGTACGTTTCGAAAAATAACGGGAAAAATAGATATTATGTATATTCAGAGGAAATGAGGCTTGAGGATGCGTCTGTTGGCTCGGTAGAGCTTAGCCCCCAATAGACTATATACAAAGCAAATAAAATTATAGATGCCAACAAATATGAGGTAAAAGGTCCGGACATTCCAAGGCGGCGGCTGTATACAGCCGCCGCCTTTTGCAAAACGCCCCCGGCTATGTCGATCGGGAAACATAGCGCTACTCCTTCAAAAATCTTCCGTCCTGCCCAAACGTGAAGCGGCCGCCCGCCGCCTCGGCGAAGTGCAGCTTGGCGATGCCCAGGTCGATCCAGTCCATCGCCCGGCTGGCGTCCACCGCCGCCGTGACCGTGCCGCCATCATAGGTAAAGACCGGTTTCTGGCGGTTCACCGCGCTGGGAGCCAGACGCACGGCCTCCATGGCCGCCAGGACCCACGCGGGCGCGGTTTCATAGCCCCGCAGCCGCTGGGATACCGGCTTTCGTTTGCGGCTGAGGGCATGTCGAATCAGCTTCTCCTTCGTGGACTGCTCTGCCACATGGCCCACCGTTATCACGCACAGCATGGTTTCCCCATTGGGGATTGCGAACTGCCCCCGGTCAAAGGTGCCGCCGACCCAGCAGGTGCCAAGGCCCATGTCCGTCAAATCCAGCATCAGCTGCTCGCCGTAATAGCCGAGCTTTTCGGCTAGGTCAGGCAGGTCCGCCGCCCCCTTCAGAACGATGACGGAGCGCACGCCGGAGAACATTCCGTAGCTCTTTCGCATGGAGGTGAACGCCTTCCCGGCGTCCTCCGCAAAGGCGAAGGCCAGCCCGGATTCCCGGTTCAGTCCGTCGACCCCTGCGCGGATGTCCTCCTGCAGCTCCGCCGCGATGGGCGTTTGCAGATAGCTCCGCCTGGAGATGCGATTGCGGATGGCCGCTCTCATATAATGATCCCCTCGCAGTGGTCGATCTCGTGCTGGATGATCTCCGCCGTCCAGCCGGTGAAGGTCTTGAAGCGCACCTGGAACGCCTCGTTCTGGTACCGCACCTTGATGGACCGGAACCGTTTCACCGTCCGGGCACCGGTGAGGGACAGGCAGCCCTCCTCCGCCTGATAAGGCCCGGAGCATTTGACGATCTCCGGGTTGAACAGGACCATGTGAGTGCCCCCGTTGTCGAAGGCGATGATGCGCTTGTTCGCGCCGATCATGTTGGCCGCCATGCCCACGCAGCCATCCTTGTGAGCTTCCAGCGTTTCCAGTAAATCCTGCGCCACGCAGAGGTCGTCCGCCGTAGCCGGCTTGGCCTTCTGGGCGAGAAACGCTTCGTCCTTGCAAATTTCCCGAATCATATACGGTCTCCCCCGTGTGTTTATTCTCCTGCCAGCCACTTCAGGGCGCTGAAGGCGTGGAGCGCCGCGCCCCGGGTCAGAATGTCCTCGTTGAATACGACGTTTTCATTGTGCATGGGTTTTCCGAACCGCGGGTCCTCTGCCGCCGTACCGGCGCCCAGCAGCAGATAGGCGCAGGGCAGCTCGTAGGTGTAGGACGCGAAATCCTCCGAGCCCATTCCGCCCTCGTCCAGGGGGTAGACAGAGCGCTCCCCGAACAGCTCTCCGGCGAACCCCGCCATGCTGTCCACCAACTCCGGATCGTTGATCAACGGCGGCGCAGAGGCCAGCTCCTCCGCCGCAGCGCTGCCCCGGAAGGCCTCCGCCGTACCCTTGGCGATGACCCCGATGCGGTGCATGATCTTCGCGGAGAGCTCCCGATCAAAGGTGCGGATGCTGCCCTCCAGCACAGCCTCCTGCGGAATGATATTGGGGGCCTCGCCGCCGCTGAATTTCCCGATGGTCACAACAGCGGGCGTCTTTGCGGCGATCTCTCTGGCGGTGATGGTCTGGAGCGCCAGATAGACATGGGCGGCGATGTTGAGGGGGTCCACGCCGGTCTCCGGCATGGCGCCGTGGCAGCCCACGCCCCGGACGGTCACACGGAACAACGTGCAGCCTGCCATGAAGGTTCCCCGGCCGCACAGCACCAGACCGGAGGGTGTGCCGGAGTTGACGTGCAGCGCCAGTCCGGCCTGAGGTCTCGGGTCGTTCAGAACCCCTGCCGCCAGCATGGCCTTGGCTCCCGTAAAACCCTCCTCATCGGGCTGGAACACCAGCTTAACGGTACCCTTCAGCTCGTTTTGATGCGCTCGCAGAAGCCGCGCCGCCCCCAGCAGCATGGCCGCATGCATATCGTGGCCGCAAGCGTGCATGGCGCCGTTTTCAGACCGAAACGCCAGATCCGCCTGCTCCGTGATCCTCAGGGCATCCATATCGGCCCGCAGCAGGATGCACCTGCCCGTGTCCTCGCCGGTGATGGAGGCGATGATGCCGCTCTCGCAGATCTCCTCCGGCTCGTAACCAAGGGCGGTAAGCCGCCGCTTCACATATGCGCTGGTTTCCGGCAGGCAGGTGCCCACCTCGGGACTTCGATGGAGATTCCGCCGGTCGGCAAGGATCTCCGATCGGAATTGCTCCGCGGAATCCAAAATTGCTGTTGCATCGATCATGATATCATACTCTCCTTACAGTTGTGTTTATCCCGAATCATGTCATGTTCTCCCGGTTTTCTTGCGGAGCTTTAATTCCACATTTCTTCTGCCGGCGATCGTTTGAAGTACCTCCGCCGCGTATCGGCTCTTTTCCTTCATGGGCAGTTCCCCGGCGGTGTACAACTGCTCCATGGCCTCCCGCAGCTCGGACAGCTCCAGCAAATTGACCGCCAAGCAAAAGAAGGTCTTTCGGCGGCCGTCGTTATAGTGTTCCAACAGCTGGTTCAAAATCTGCACCTTCTCCGCCTGCTCGCGGTTGTACGCGCAGACGCCGATCTTCCGCGCCCGTTCCAGATCCGCTTTCTGCCGTCTGTGGGTGATAAACGAGTCGAATTCCTCGCATCCGCTGTATTTTTCACAAGGGTATCGCCCGCATTCATGGCAGTATTCCACTTTTCCATGCTCCAGGCTGCACCGGGCGATGGCGCAGGATTGGTTCCCGTTCCCGCACCCGCCGCAGTACTGCCCCAAAAACATGGGGCACAGGCCGCAGTTCAGCCCGCAGAGGGAAAGCAACTGATTTTTTCGTTCGAACCCTTTCATGCCGTCAACTCCCCGAGAAAGGCTTTCACCGTTTTCTGCACTGCCGCAGGCGCCTGCTCGTCGCCGTATTGGATATTGATGCACCGCTTGCCCGCCTTGCAGGAGGGCAGCTCCGCCCCCCGGCCGGGCCGCATAGTCCGCGCCGGAACAGCGGATGCTGAAATGGTTTTTGCCGCCGAGAAGGCTGCATGGCCCTCATTCCTCTTTCGGCCCACCCGCCGTATGGGCAGGGAGAAGGAGAGATCCGGACGCAGACCCGGGAACTCCCGCGCCAGGAAGGCGGCAAACTTCCTGCCGTAGGCCTGCCCGTTCCCGTTCTGGGTCTCGAAATATTCCGAAATTGCTCCAGACGCCATGGCGCGGCTCCTTATCGGTTCACAGCCGGATTCCCCAGTCGCCATAGTCGAAGGCGCCGCTGCCGTGATGAAGCTTTCCCTCCGCCTTAAGCCGCCGCAGGGCCTCCCGCATACGAATCAGGATGTCCGGCTGAATCTCCAGTGAATGGTGTGCGGGAAATACCTTTTTTACAGGCAATGCCGCGATCTTTTCCAACGAGGCGAGATAGGCCTCCGGGTCGGTGGAGGGATAATAGGCAAACAGCACATCCTTGTAAACCAAATCGCCCGTAAATAAATACCCGTTTTCCTTCTCCCAAAAGCATAAATGTCCCGGCGCGTGTCCGGGTGTATGCAGCGCTTCAATTTGCCGCCCGCCGATGTCAATCACAGCATGGTCGGCCAGCACCTTTGTCGGTATCCCCTGGAAGAACTCATAATTGCTTACGTCAAAGCCCTCGGGCAAATCACAGCGGTCAACGACCATTTCCCGGATTGTTTCCATGGACAGGGGAAACCCGCCGTTCAGCCAGTCCAATTCCGCAGAGTGGGCATAGAAGTCGGGGAAATACCTGTGTCCGCCTATGTGGTCCCAATGAACGTGCGTCGCCACCGCCGTAACGGGCTTATCGGTGAGCTTCACCACTTCGTCGTAGATGTTGCAAATACCAAGCCCCGTATCAATCAGCAGGCTCCGTTCCCTGCCGTTCAGCAAATAGCAGTGCGTTTCCTCCCAGTGCCGGTATTCACTGATGATGTAAGTGTCCGCGTCGATTCTGTCTTTTGTAAACCAGTCGTTCATGGTTCTGCGCTCCTTTGACCTCTCGTTTTTCCGGTTCATAAAATTGGGCTGTATCCGCTCCTGCGCCGGTAACGGCAGTCACAGAACGGGCCGCCGGATGCGACGAACAAATTCACTGTTTTCCATAAGGCTTGCTTGATACCTTATGCTGTAGCTCTTTTCAAGGCTTTTTATCAACCTGCACGGATAATCGGAACACTCAAAGCAATAGGACAATTCCTTGGTTTTGACACAATCCTTTATTTTGCACGTGCGGCAATGTTCCGGCTTTCCTCTGTCGCTGTTTAAGCAGCCTGCGCATGGTTTTTTGTGATAGCAATGCTTATAGCAAACCAGGCAATTCATCCCGCAAGGAGCAAACATCATCTTATCAATTAGTCCTTTTGACATTTTCATACCATTTACCACCGCTCAAATTCCAACTTTACAGCTCGTCCAACCGGGGTTGCTCTGAGAAAGGATGCTCCTTTTCGTATAAGGCGGCTATCTCCTGTACCCTGCGTTTCATTTCCGCGCGGATATGCGGCGGCTCCAGACACTCACATTTACTCCCAAAGCTCATCAGAATGTCGTAGTAATAATCCTTCTCGATGAAAGGGAAGGTCACAATGTAGTGTTCCTCACCATCTGGCAGAAAGTGTTCATATGAGCAAAAATCCAGCACCCGTTCCATGACGGATTGATGAATGCGGATTTTGATTTCCATCTGCATCGTTTTCAGAAGATCCGCAACGTCCAGCTGAGGCTTTTCGTAATCCCGCGGCGTGAAAACGTCCTCCCGCATCTGCAGGTTCGACATGCGGGATAGCTTGAATAAACGGAATGCATTCCTTTTGCGGCAATACCCTTGCAAATACCAGTGATTGCTTTTCAGCACAAGCTGATGCGGCTCGGCTGTTCGCTCGGTCTCAATTCCGTGGCGGTCCGTGTATGCAAAGGAAAGCAGCCTGCTTTCCTGCAACGCGGTTTTGATCATTTCTACATACGGCTGTATGTTCTGATTGCCCATCCACGGACTTAAATCAATGTGAAGCTGATTCGCTTTTAATGCGATATCGTTTGCCTGGGCGGCAGGAACAAAGCTCTTGACCTTCGCAAGCGCGTTTACCAGCTCATCCCCTCGCATCACGCTGGAAAGGTTGGAAAGCCCCATTAGGATGGCGGAAAGATCAGCGGTCGAAAAAACACGTTTATCAAGCTTGTATTCCCGCATGATCTCAAAGCCGCCGCCCACTCCCGAAGTGGAACAAACGGGAATCCCAGCCATATTGATCGTGTCCATGTCACGGTAGATCGTGCGGGGCGAGACTTCGAACATCTCTGCCAGCTCCTGTGCGCCGACCCGTTCTTTTTCAAGGAGTATCATAATCAAACTGACAAGCCTGTCTACCCGCATCCGACGGCCGCCTCCCCAAACTCCCTTTTCATCGTGGATTATTGCCACACTATTGTCAACGATCGCATAGTACAATAAGATCATCAAAAACACAATGAGAACGGAGGAATTTTATGGTTACAGTCTATGTCTACATTCTGGATACGTTAGCTGATTGGGAACTGGGTTATGTTACCTCAAAGTTGCATTCCGGACGTTTCTTCAAAAAAGGCGCCCCTCAGTTATCCCTCAAAACAGTTGGTAATGCCAAAGATCCGATTCATACGATGGGCGGGCTGACGGTGGTGCCGGATTGCCTGATTGACGATGTTGCTGTGTGTGAAACCAGCGTGCTGCTGCTGCCGGGGGCGAATACATGGAACGACCCCAAACAGGGGGCGATCATCGAAAAAGCAAGCGAACTTCTCTCGGCAGGCGCTACGGTAGGTGCGATCTGCGGGGCTACCGCAGCCCTTGCCGGTTTCGGGCTGTTGGATGGGCGTCCGCATACCAGCAATGGGCCGGGATTCCTTGAAATGGTTGTTCCAGGTTACAAGGGACAAGGCTATTACATCGACCAGCCGTCTGTCTCGGATCACAACCTGATCACCGCAGGCTCCACCGGAAGCTTGCTGTGGGCGAAGCAAATTATTGCGCATTTGGGCGTTTTTGAATGGAATACGCTGGAATCCTGGTATGCATACTTCAGCACCGGTAAACCGGAATACTTCTACGCCCTCATGCAGACGTTGCCGTCCGGTGATGAGGCGTGATTTGCCGCTGCCTTGTTTGTGGCTGCCTGCAGTCAGCGCACTCCTTCTTTCACCAGCGCAAAAGCGTGAGCCTCCCGCAGCCAGCCCATCAACTCGCCGTCCAGCTGGTCCGGCTCGGACACGATGGTGTGGTGGGTCCAGCGGTTGGGGTACGGCTCCACGGCCGCGGCGATGCGGGGCGAGTCCAGCCGGTGGGAAAGGCCGAAGGTCACGATTAGGAACACCTCCGGGCAGCCCTTCATCCGCCGCAGGGACACAAAGGCATAGCCGTACTTCACCTTGAAGGTGATTTGGGATTTTTGCACCTGCAAAGTGGTATCCGGGCACTCGGTCAGCAGCTTGTTCCGCAGCACCTCATACAGCGGTAATGCGCCGGGCGTCGTATTGAAAAACATCCGTTCATCTGATGTCATAATGAATCCTCCCTCATTCCGCCCGTGCCGCGCGGCCCCATCAAAACAGGCTCAACTGCTCCTGCCGGTTGGCTTCAAACTCTCTGAGGTACTGGAAAACCGCGTCGTTATCATGTAGAATTCCGGCCTCCTTGCAGCGTCGGTGGAACAGCCGCATCAGCGCTCCGCCATTTGGGCTGTCCAGCAGATAGGCGCTGCCGTACCGGCGGATATACTGCTCCTTCAGGCCCGGGAACTGCCGGTCCAGCTGTTTGTAAAAGTATTCCCGGCTGCCCTCCCGCAGCGTCAGGCCCATGCCGAAGCAGATGACGCCCGTCACGCCCGCCTCAATGCAGTAATCCAGAATCCCGTTGACGTTCTCCGCCGTGTCGTTGAGAAACGGAAGGATCGGGCAGAGCCAGACCACCGTGGGAATGCCGGCCTCCCGCAGCGTTTTCAGCGCCGCGAACCGTTCCCGCGTGGTGCTGACATTGGGCTCGATTTTGCGGCAGAGGGCTTCGTCGTAGGTGGTCATGGTCATCTGGATCACGCACTTGGTCCGCTCGTTGATGCGTTTCAGCAGGTCAATATCCCGCAGGATCCGGGTGGATTTCGTGATAAGGGTCGCGCCGAAACCGTATCGCAGGGCAAGCTCCAGCGCCTGCCGGGTGTGGCAGAGCCGTTCCTCCAGCGGAATGTACGGGTCGGTCATGGCGCCCATGCCGATCATGCAGGGCTTGCGCTTGCGGCGCAGAGCGTCCTCCAGCAGCGGAATGGCGTTTTCCTTGACCTCGACGTCCTCAAAATCGTGCTCCATGTGGTAGCAGGCGCTCCGGGAGTCGCAGTAGATGCAGCCGTGCTGACAGCCGCGATACAGGTTCATGCCGTTCTTGGCCGATAAGATTCCTTTTACCGTTGTGTAGTGCATCCCGCGCCCCCTTTCCCGGTGAGCCCATTATAGCAGAATCGCGTGCCGGCCGGTATCATATTTCTGCGGATATTTCCACCTTTCTGTGGTATGTGCTTGTACTGCAAGGATTGAGAGGATACAGGATATAGTCATAACCACCGGCTGTGCCTAATCTCATTAAGATAGCCACCCCAACGAAACCGCTTCCGGGAGAGAATCTCGGAGGCGGTTTCGTAAACACATACATCAGAAAAGAGGACACGGCAAAAGCGCGGAGTTTCCTCCGCGAAAAACGAATGTGAAATAACCTCAAATCATCCGGTACTGAAAACCGGTCGGGCGCTTCACACGCATATTCCTCGGTTTTTGCTGGCCAGGCCGGATGGGAAGCAGGAACTTTGCAATCAAAGACTCCACATTATAGAACGTCATTCTGGAAGATATCTCCTGCTTGATGAATGGGCGCTTTTTGGCATGAAAGTGTGTCAGCGCTTCAAATCCCGGAAAGATGTCTCGATGCCCCAGCATTTGTGGTAAAGCTTACGGAGCAGCAGAGGCGGGAACTGGTCTGCGGGAAGGTTGGTGATTACGGTTTCGTACATGCCCTCTTTGACCGCAAATCTGACCATACGTAAGGAGATCGGATACAACGCATCGCTTGCGTCCCTGATATAGTCGAAATGAACCTTGCTGAGGATCCAGCGGTACTTCCAATGGCATTGGTGGTATAAATCAGCCGCCGGACTTCCTGAGGAAACTTGAAATAGGTACTCAGATTGGGCCTGTTGTCCTGCCAGGAGGCCGAAATCTTCGGGTATTTCTTGTCCCACCGCTGGGCAAATACCTCCAGTGCTTCCAATGCAGCAGCCTCGTCCACGGCTGCA
Organism: Lawsonibacter hominis; assembly: GCF_014287895.1. Classification (GTDB taxonomy): domain Bacteria; phylum Bacillota; class Clostridia; order Oscillospirales; family Oscillospiraceae; genus Lawsonibacter_A; species Lawsonibacter_A hominis. The sequence continues at coordinate 48,694 of NZ_JACOPP010000022.1, forward strand.
TATACCGCTTTCAAGTCTGCCATCAATGCTTTCAGATCCTTGTAGGAAACGTACCTGGTGGAATTGCGAATCTGGTGGATGATACGGTTCTGGATTTCCGTTTTTGGGAAGACTGCTTCAATGGCAGCCGAAAATCCAGTCAGATTGTCCGTGCAGGCAATGAAGATATCTTTCACACCTCGATTGCGCAAACCATTCAGCACAGCTGCCCAAAACTTGGCGCTTTCGTTTTCACCGACCCACATTCCCAGAACGTCTTTTCGCCCGTCAAGGTTGATGCCAATGGCAATATAGACTGCTTTCTTGACGATCTGCCCTTCGCTTCTAACATGAAAGTGGATGGCATCCAGAAAGACTACCGCATAGACAGGCTCCAGTGACCGTTGCTGCCTGAAATCAAGGCTATGCCGGCAGAGGGAAAAACGCAGCGGGAAGTTGCAGAATACTATGGCTCCCAGAATAAGCGGGTGGGGAAAAGGCTGCTTGAGCGGGAGCGGAGAAAAGAACGCAAGCTGGAAGCCGGGATCCTTCCACGTCCAAAAGGACGGCCAAGGAAAGATGCTGCTCCCAGAGACATTGCAGCAGAGCAGGCCTGTGAGATCCAGCGACTGCGCATGGAGAACAAATTGCTGCGGGATTTTCTGCGGTCCGCAGGAAGGAGGTGAGGGCAAGGGTAAAATACCACATCATATTATCGTCACAGCGGCGTGTATCCGGTGCCCGTCATGTGGGCGTTTTTTGCAGTATCCAGAAGCGGCTGCTACGCCTTTGTCCATCGCCCGGGCAGGCCGGAGAAGGAGGCTGCTCTTGCAGAACGCATTGCACAGCAGCAGGAACGCAGCTTCCAAACTTACGGCTATCGGCAAATGTGGCTGTGGCTGAAAAGTCAGAACATTTTCCGCAATCCCAAAACTGTACTGAGGATCATGAAGAAGTATGATCTGCTGTCTGAGATTCGCCGCCGCAGGAAATGGACGCAGATGGGACAGCAGCTTCACAAATATGAGAATTTGCTCAGCAGAGATGTTCATGCGGACAGTCCCAACCGCAAATGGGTAACGGACATCTCTTATATCCACACCAAACAGGGGGTGCTGTATCGTTCCATGATTCGGGACCTCTGCGATAACGGCATTGCAGCCTGCAAGACCGGGAGGCGGCAGACTGTAAATCTGGTCCTGGACACCATTCGTCCGGCGATGAAGAAAGAGAAAAAGAGGGTCGCTGCGGGACTCTGCCTCCACAGCGGCCAGGGATTTCAGTACGCCCCACAAGCATACTTCAATCTGACTCAAGCATACGGCATTACGCTTTCCATGTCAAGGAAAGGCAACCCATATGATAATGCCATGGCGGAAAATCTCTTCTCCCTTCTTAAAACAGAGTGCATTTACCGCCGCAAACCGGCGACTTTCGGTGCCGTCAAGGTTTGAACCTGTTGACAAAAAGAAAAACTGGGCCGAGGAAACACTTCCTCAGCCCACATAAATTGAATTTTTAGTTTATTGAAGATGGCCCTAACCATCCGTTTCAGGTTTAAGGCCATGACAGCCAGGAGGCATTCCTCGGTTGCTGCTGAAATGCCTCTCTTGCGGATTTTTGAAATGCAGTGTTCCCGTTTTAGAACAGAGAAGCTGCCCTCTGCCCAGATTTTTCGTAGCCGCATCATGGAGTAAAACTCCGGCGTTCCAACACGTTGGTGCCCTCTGTAAAACGCTGGATAACAGCTGCCGGCCAGGATTCTGCGCCGAATACCGGACTTGTCAAAACAAGTCGGTCGGTTGGGGCAATGCACGCAAGTATTGCCCTCTGTTTGGTAGCAGCGCAGATACTTGCCGGTGGATTTGTTGCAGTTCAGCCTATGGTAAGTGAGTGGCACTCCTTTTGGACAAATAAATGTGTCTCGCTCCAGATCGTAAGAAAAGCCGTACTTTTCAGGGAGATTGGAGAACTGAATAGCAGGAATATATCCAGTAATCCCCAGTAGTTACAAACCACGATGAACAGCGCCGGTCTCATAGCCGCAATCCAGCGCAATGTTTCTCATGGGGACACCACGCTTTATTTGTTTCTCCAGATGGCGCAGAACTTGAATACTCTCCTTCTTATTTGCGCTATACACATCAACTCCGGTCACAATACCGTGTTTGCAATCCACAGTTGACTCTATCAGATACCCAATACCACATTTGCTGCCGTGGTTGATATAGCCGCTATCAGGATCGGTTCGGCTGGTAGTGCGACGTTTCTTTACAGTTTTCACCGGTGGCTTTTTGAATCCCGGTTGTCGAGAGAGTTCTTCATCCAAACAGTCCAGGTAGCTCTGCATACTTTTCTCAATTTCAACTTCTACATCAACCCAGCTTTCTCGGGACACGTTGGCCGGGATATAGCTCCCATCCGCAACCATCGCTTTCCCATCTATAAGGCCGCTGGTAATACACCGTTTTACAATTTCCTGAAATACTTTTTGGAAAAGATCGCTTTGCTGCCATTTGCGTGTTCTGGTTTTGCTGAAAGTGGAGTGATCCGGAATTGCCTCATCCAACTCAAAACCGCAAAACCAACGGTAAGCGAGATTGAACCACACTTCCTCCTCCAACCGGCGTTCTGATTTGATGCCATATAGATAGCCCACCAGAAGCATCTTGAACATACAGACGGGATCCACAGATGGGTGCCCGATAGAGGGATAATATGGTGCAAGCAAGTCGTATATGAACTCGAAGGATATGACCCGGTCAATTTTCCGCAATAAATGTTTCTCTGGGATCAAGGATTCCATATCCACGAAAACCATTGCCATTTGCCCATCTCACCGTCCCATCATGCTCTATCCCTCCTATTATAATATGTTTAGGGTTAAGGCACGGCAGCCAGCCGTGTCTTTTTCCATATCATTGCCTAAGCTACAATAAGGGGAGCAACTGGCTGACCAATCCCTCCTTGGGCTTTCA
>NZ_JACOPP010000023.1 GCF_014287895.1 Lawsonibacter hominis
TTGGCGCGGAGCAGCTCCACCGTCTTGGCAAAGCGGTCCTTGTCCATGGTGCCCTTGCCCTCGTCGTCGCGCATGTGCAGGTGGGCGACCGCGGCGCCCGCCTTCCAGCAGGCGTACACATCCTCGGCGATCTCCTCGGGCGTCATGGGGACATTGGGGTTATTGGCCTTGGTGGGCCAAGCGCCGGTCGTGGCGACGGTAATGATCGTCTTGTTCTTCAGATCAGCCATTTTGATGCATCCTCTCGTGAATGATAGATGGAAGATACCACGTAAAGCGGCGGGCTGACGCTCGCCGCTTTACGGTGTGGATTTCTTACTTGTTGCGGTTGAACAGCTTCTGCATGTACTCCAGGCCGCTGCCGCCGTGGCCGGACTCGTCGGCGTAGCCGGTACCGCCGTACTTGTAGGTGCGGTCAGCCACGCTCTTGTCGATCTCGTCCTCGTCGATCAGAGCGACGCAGCGGGACATGGCGCCGTCGCCCATGTACCAGCGCAGGGGGAAGCAGAAGAACTGGAACACCTTGCCGGCGGGGATCTTGTCCAGGTCGCCGCCCAGATTCTCCACGCCCACGATGCCGTGGCCCAGCATCTCCTTGTGGCAGGGCTCCCAAGTGCCCCAAACGCCCAGGTTTTCCAGTTCGCCGAACTTCTCGTCATAGGCGGCCTGGCCGTGGATGCGGATGTACTCGAACTTATCGAACTCGGCATAGGCCTCTTCACCGAACAGCTCCTTGTACTCCTCGGTGATGGGCTTGCCGGTGGCGCCCAGCAGGTTCATACGGGTCATGCCGTTGTTGCCCATAGCGGTGTGCAGGGGGTGATCCAGAGCCTGGCTGTCCATCGCCACGCACTTCACGCCGTGCTTGACGAACCACTTGCCGGCGTCGATGCCGGTGCCGATGGAGTAATGATAGTAGGCCTTGGAGTCGTCGAACAGGCGGTGCATGCCGGTGTTCAGGCACAGGACCTTGCCCTTCAGGTCGGCGGGGTTCAGGCCACACTTTTTGCAGGCCTCGTCCAGGTGCTTGTCGGTGATCAGGGTCCAGGGCTCCACGTCCAGCTTCAGCACAACGGCCTCGCCGGTGTAAGCGTCGATGGGCATCTCGTGGGTGTAGCGGGCGCGCTTGCCGTCGAACTCATACTCCATGACGTGGCGGGGCGCGTCGCAGTGGGTGCCGGTGTGCATGGTGCAGGTGATCTTGGAGGTCAGAACGCCGCCCTTGGCCATGGTGTGGGCGTTGGTGATCTCGGGCTTGTCAAAGTAGGGCCAGCGGGGGATCTCAGCGCTGAAGGGGTGGGTCAGGTCAACATAAACTTTCTTGCCCATAAGTAGTTCCTCCTTAAAATGCATGGTGTAGGCCCATCAAGAGCCACACGGGATTCTGCCGCTTTGCGGCAGGCGAACTTCAAAGAATGCGCGGCAGGACACACGGTGAGTGCCCAGGGGGACAGGGAGGACCCTCGGGCGGGCGCGCCTGCGCGGCACAGCTTAAACCGTTTTACGCGCTTACTTGCCGTAGAGCATTTTGATCAGATACTCGTTCAGATCGGCGTTGGATTTGGCTACCTGCTCCGGCGTCCACTTCTGGAAGCCCTCGCCGGTCTTAAAGCCGATCTTACCCTCGTCCCGCAGCTGCTTGAGCAGGGGGGAGGGCTCGTGGGAGTCCTCCAGATCCTTGAGGATATAGTCGTGGATATTGTAGGTCAGGTCGGTGCCGACCATGTCGGCGTTTTCCATGGGGCCCAACTGGGGCAGCCGCAGGCCAAAGGCGTATTTGACGGCTTTGTCCACGGTGGCAGCGTCGGCGATGCCGCGCTCCACGATGGAGATGGCCTCACGCCACAGGGCATGCTGCATCCGGTTGGCGATGAAGCCGGGCACGTCCTTCTTGCACAGGACGGGCTCCTTGCCCACGGAAAAAAGGACCTCCATCACGGTCTGCGCCACCTCGTCGGAGGAGGCGTCGGACTTGACCACCTCCACCAGGGGGATCAGGTGGCCGGGGTTCCAGAAATGAGTGCCCACGAAGCGCTCCCGATGCTTGAGCTCGGCGGAGATCTCGCTGGGGCTCATGACGGAGGAGTTGGTGCAGAAGATGGTGTCGGGACGGCAGCGCGCCTCCAGCTTGGCGAAGGTCTCGCGCTTGATCTTCATGTCCTCAAACACGGCCTCAATCACGAAGTCGGCGTTCTTGACCAGATCACTGTCCATATCGGTGGTGAAGCTGATACGGGAGAGCCGGTCGCTCAGCTCCTGCTCGGTAATGACGCCCTTATCCAGCAGCTGCTTGGTATTGGTGCGGATGCCGGCCTCTACGTCGGTGGGGTACAGATCGTACAGGCCGACCTGAAAGTCGGGGTTGGAGGCAAAGACATATCCGATGTTCTTGCCCATCATGCCCGCACCGCAGATCAGGATATGTTTGATGTTCTTCATATGTTTCACGTCTTCCTTCCCATCAAAAGGCTGTGCAGAAACCATTCTGCCTGCTGTTCCTTCCAGAGGAAATGGGATCAGACGGTCAGATAGCCGCCGGAGCAGTCGCAGTTGCTGCCGGTGATGAAGTTGGAAGCGTCGGAGGAGAGGAACAGGGAGTAACCCACGAAGTCATCGGGCTCGCCCAGACGGCCGATGGGCTCACGATTCAGGAAGTTCTTGTACACGGCGGACTCGGGATCGAACATCCACTCGGTCAGGTCGCTGCGGAACACAGTGGGGCAGATGGAGTTGACGTTGATGTGGTATTTGGCGCTCAGATCGCAGGCCAGGCAGGAGACCATCAGGTCGGCGCCGCCCTTGGAGGTGCAGTAGCCGGTGTAGCCGGCCATGCCGCGCTTGGAGCGCTGGGAGGTCACGATGACCATCTTGCTGCGCTTGGTGTTGTCGGCCTCGTACTGGGCCACCATCTGATGGGCGACGTACTTGGTGACGATGTAGACGCTCTTGCAGTCGGCGTCCATGATCTTCTGCCAGTCGGCCACGGACTGCTCCAGGACGTTCTGGGGCTTGTTGTAGCCGTGAGCCACGGCCAGAATGTCGATGCAGCCGTACTGGGCCACGCAGGCCTTGACCAGCGCGTCCACCTGCTCCTCGACGGCGGGGTCGGCCACATAGTAGGCGCAGTCGATCCCCTCGGCCTTGAACTCCTCTTCCAGAGCCTTCAGCTTGGCGTCGTTGCGGCCGGTCATAAAGACCTTGGCGCCGGCGTAGCCGTAAGCCTTTGCCAGAACGCAGCCCAGAGCGCCGGTAGCGCCGGTGACCAGGGCGACCTTGCCCTTGACGGAGAACATATTCTCAACAAAATCCTTCTTAATGGGAACCATAGTTCGCTTCCTCCTTTATTCAGCTCGAAGATACGGACGATCAGGCGTTGGGATAGTTGATGATGACCAGCATGCGGGCGGGGAGATTGCTCTCGTTCATCAGGCCGCGGCCCTCGTTGGGGGGGAAGGAGATGGACTCGTCCTTGTGCAGAACGTACTTCTTGCCGTCCTTGTCGGTCACGGTCATCTCGCCCTCAAGGATGTAGTAGACCTTCTCCAGCGGGTTGTCCTCATAGGCCCACTCAGCGCCGCCGCCGGGCAGGAAGGTGGAAACACCGATCCAGAACTTTTCGGCTCCGGTCTCTTCCTTGCCGTGGATCCGCATGGCGACCATGTTGAAATGACCGGGGGCGTTGTAAGGCTTCAAATCTGCAACAGTACGCTTGACCATGATAAAACCGCTCCTTTATGATAAAATTTTTTGGAAACGCTGCATATGAGGGATTTGACATCCTCATCTAGCCGTAGTATAGCGAAAAACAAAAATTTGTGCAACACATACAATTACGTAAGTAGATAACCTGGAAGTTTGCACCCACCAAATGGTAAGTATCTTTCGGTTGTGGAAAACGTCTAAAATGACCTGTTAAAATTTAAACAAGATGACGGCAGGCTAAGGGGCAACTCCGGCAGTTTGTCGGAATTGCACAGAAACGGTGCAAAATTTTTGGTAAAAGAAGTCTGAAACTTGTTTTTGTACTTGTGAGGGAAGCACAGGTGTGTTATAGTAAAAACAAGATTTATTTATTTAAATGTAGTAAGAGGTGAACGCCATGCGCGCCGATCATTTTGATCAGCCCACCAATCCTTATCACTATGTGCTGCACTGCATCGGCGGGAAGTGGAAAATGACCATACTCCACGAGATCTACACACACGGCAGCATCCGCTTCAACCAAACGTTGAAGATCCTGCCCATTTCGGAAAAGGTCTTCAGCCAGCAGCTGCGAGAACTGGTGGAATCGGGTCTGATCCGCCGCATCTCCTACGATACGGTGCCCCCCAAGGTGGAGTATGTGCTCACGCCCAGCGGCGAACAGCTGATCCCCGCGCTGGACATCCTGTATATCTGGAGTATCCGCCGCATGAACGACCTGGAGATCCCCATCGATGCAAACGCCTTTACGGTGCATAAGTCCGGCAAATACGTGGACGCCCTGCGCGACATCATGGAGGCCAACAACTTTTGGCCGGATATTGAGCATCAAAGCAGCGGGGAGGTAGGACAGGCCTCCGGGGAAGATCGCTAAGCGAACCTGCGGGCGCAGGCAGGCGCAAAAAATGGAACTATAGCTTCTCCAGCGGCACGTGCGTCGGAGAAGCTGCCCTTCGGCCCACGCGTACGCGAACGGTTGCCTTTGGCGGCCCCCCTCGTGTGCGCGGTGGGCCGAAGCCTTGCCGAACAGAGGCTTTGCCGCCTTTCGACCGTCTCGCAGAGGCCGGTATCCGGCCTCTGTTTTGCGTCCGGGTACCTTTTGGTCAGTCACTGACCAAAAGGTAGGGATTGCGGAAATCGCCGCCGGACAGTACTATACTACAGGAAACAGGAATCAAAATTAGGAGGTGCGTCATGCCCGCCATACAGAACGACCTGACCCAGGGCAGCGTGACCCGGAAGCTGATCCGCTATGCGCTGCCGCTGGTAGCGTCCAGTCTGCTGCAGGCCCTCTACAGTATTACGGACTTCGTCATCGCCGGACACTTTATCGGGGACGCGGGGATTTCCGCCATCAACAACGCCAGCATCATCATGAACATGCTCACGCAGGTGGCCATCGGGCTGACCGTGGGCGGCAATATCCTGGTGGGCCAGTTTTTTGGCCAGGGAGACGAGACGCGGCGGCGCAGGGCTTCCGGCTCCATGTTCACGCTGGGCCTCTGTGCCGGCGTTCTGTTTGCCGGTGTTTTTGAGCTGATCGGCCGGCCGTTCCTCCGCCTTCTGGGCGCGCCGGCGCTGGAGGAGGCCGCGGCCTACTTCAACATCTGTGCCCTCGGCCTGTTCTTTATCTTTGGGTATAACGCCCTGTCGGCCATTCTCCGGGGGGTGGGCAACTCCCGGATCCCCTTGTACTGTGTCATCGTCTCGGTGAGCGTCAACGTGGGGCTGGATCTCCTTTTTGTCGCGTTCTTCCGCTGGGGCGTGGAGGGGGCGGCGGCCGCCACCGTCATTGCGCAGGGGCTCGCCTTCCTCACCGCGCTGATCTTTGCGCTGCGGCACCGGGCGGATCTGGGCCTTACCCCAGGCTGCCTGCGGCCTGCCCGGGAGATGGTGGGACGCATCCTCAGGCTGGGTACTCCCACGGCCGTCCAATGGACCATTGCCAGCGTATCCTGGCTGGTGGTGGTGGCGCTCATCAATCAGTACGGCGTGAGCGTTTCCGCCGGGAACGGCGTGTCCAACAAGATCCGGGATTTCTGCCAGCTCTTTGTCACCGCCATGTGCACCGGCGCGGGCACCATGTGCGCCCAATGTCTGGGCGCGCAGCTCTATGACCGGGCCGAGCAGGTGATGAAGACCTGCATGCGGATCACCCTGATCATGGCGGGGGTCATCATCGCCGTGGCAGAGCTTTTCGCACCCCGGTTTGCCGCCATCTTTACGCCGGATCCCCAGGTTCAGCAGTGGGCGGTGCTCAACCTGCGCATCGAGATTGTCTGCCAGATCTTTTACGCGGGCATGTTCTCCTATAATACGCTGGCGACCGGATCGGGCCACACGATGTTCATCATGTGGAACTCGTTCCTCAATTGTATCGTGGTGCGGCTCATCCTGGCGCTGATCCTGGATCACTTGTTTGGTGTGGTGGGCGTCTATGTGGCCTGCGGGGTGGCCGTGGCCAGTTCCGTGCCGGTGGGGTACTGGTTCTACCGTTCCAGGCGGTGGATGCATCCGCTGAATGTGAAATAACCGCAAAAACAGGGGCCGAGGCCCCTGTTTTTTGCGGTTGGACGGTTGCAACCCCCGCTCTGCTGCGCTATACTAAAGGGCGAATCATACGGCCTGCTTCCGCGCGCCTGCGGCGGAAGCGGGGGAATGGAAAGGTGAATCGGATGGAACAGACGAAAAAGCAAGCGCTGGCCGTCACTGCGGCCCACGCCCGCCTGCTGGCGGTGGATATGGTGCACGCCGCCGCCTCCGGCCACATCGGCGGCTCCTTGTCCGCCATGGATATCCTCACGCTCCTGTATGGAGACGTGATGCATGTGGACCCGGCCGATCCGGCCGACCCGGACCGGGACCGCTTCGTGCTCTCCAAGGGGCACTGTACGCCGGGGCTCTACCCCACCCTGGCGCTGCGGGGTTTCTTCCCGGTGGAGGATCTGAAGATGTTCCGCCGCATTGACGGGCATATGTCCGGCCATGCGGAGATGCACCATGTCAAGGGCGTGGATATGTCTACCGGAAGTCTGGGCCAGGGCCTGTCGGCGGCCGTGGGCATGGCGCTGGCGGGGAAGATGGACCATAAGGATTACCGGGTGTATGCCCTGCTGGGGGACGGCGAGCTGGAGGAGGGCCAGGTTTGGGAGGCCGCCATGGCCGCAGCCAAATTCCGGCTGGACAACCTGTGCGCCATCGTGGATGTGAACGGGCTTCAGATTGACGGCAGGACCGCCGATGTGATGCCCTCCGAGCCTCTGGACAAGAAGTTTGAGGCCTTCAACTGGAACGTACAATCGGTGGACGGCCACGATTTCGACGCGCTGGAGCGCGCGTTTGCGGCTGCGGCGGCGTGCCGGGAGAAGCCCACCGTGCTCCTGGCCAGGACCGTCAAGGGCAAGGGCGTCTCCTTCATGGAGAACGACGCGGGCTGGCACGGCAAGGCGCCCAATGACGAGCAGTATGAAAAGGCCCATGCGGAGCTGGCCGCGACGCTGGCGGAACTGGAGGGGAAGTAAGCCATGAGTGAGAAGATCGCAACCCGCGCCGCCTACGGCGAGGCCCTGGTGGCTCTGGCGGAGGAGTATCCCGAGCTGGTGGTGCTGGACGCCGACCTGTCCGGTTCCACCATGACCAAGGGCTTTGCCAAGGCCCATCCCGACCGTTTTTTCAACATCGGCATTGCCGAAGCCAATATGACGGGTATCGCCGCCGGCCTGGCCGCCTGCGGCAAGAAGCCCTTTACCAACACATTTGCCATGTTTGCCGCCGGACGCGCGTTTGAGCAGGTGCGCAACTCCATCGCCTACCCCCGCCTGAATGTAAAGGTAGTGGGCTCTCACGGCGGCCTGTCCGTGGGTGAGGACGGCGCCACGCATCAGTGCATCGAGGATTACGCCATCATGCGCGCCATCCCCAACATGATGGTGCTCTCCCCCTGCGACGGCCCTGAGATGCGCCTGGCCGTCAAGGCCCTGCTGGACTATGACGGCCCGGCCTATCTGCGCCTGGGCCGCCTGGCGGTGGAGAGCGTCACCGATTCCATTCCCGGCTATTCCTTCCGGTTGGGCAAGGGCGCGGTACTGCGGGACGGAGCGGACGCCACGGTGATCGCCACCGGCATGATGGTGCAGATGGCCCTGCAGGCCGCCCGGACGCTGGCGGAGGAGGGCGTGTCGGTCCGGGTCGTCGACATGCACACCATCAAGCCGCTGGATTATGAGCTGGTGCTGAAGGCCGCGCTGGAGACCCGCTGCATCGTCACTGCCGAGGAACACACCGTCATCGGCGGCCTGGGCTCCGCTGTGGCGGAATTCCTTGCGGAGCACTGCCCGGTGCCTGTGCTGCGCCATGGCGTTCACGACGAATTCGGCCGCTCCGGCAAGGCGCAGGCCGTGCTGGAGGCCTACGGGCTCACCCCCGCCGGTATTGCAGATCAGGTGCGCCAGGCCCTGAAACGGAAGCCGTGACACAGATCCGGCTCATCGCCCTGGATATGGACGGCACCCTGCTGGACGATGACCATGCCACAGTGCCGGCGCGCAATGTGGCTGCGCTGCGCCGGGCGGCGGAGCGCGGCGCAGCGGTGGCCATCGCCAGCGGCCGGGCCTGGGACCTTCTGCACGAGGTGGCGGCCCAGCTGGACATGCTGCACTATGCCGTACTCTCCAACGGCGCTGCCGTGCTGGATGTGACGAGCGGGGAATGGCTCTGGCGGAAGGGGCTGCCCCGGGCGCAGAGCCGGCGCCTGATCGAGCTGCTGCTGGCGCGGGACGTGCCGTTTGAGGTCTATGCCGACGGAGAAAATTATATCCAGGCCGACCGGAGCGGGCGGGTGCTGGCGCGGGCGCTGTCGCCGGAATTTGCCTCGGTCCTGCGGCGGTATTCCCGCTTCCCGGAGGATCTGAACGCTGCCCTGGAGGGGCGCTGTGTGGAGAAGATCCACATCTTTCACGTCCCGCCGGAAGAGCGCGCCGCGCTTCAAGCCGCGCTGGAGGCCACCGGCCCCCTGGCCGTCACAGGCTCCTTCGGGACCAATATGGAGCTGACCGCCCGGGGCGTCAACAAGGCCGCGGCTGTCCAGGCCCTGTGCAGGCGCCTGGAGGTAACGGCGGAGCAGGTCATGGCGTTCGGCGACGCGGACAACGATTTGGAGCTGCTGCGCTGGGCGCGGTGGTCCTTCGCCATGGAGAACGGGGCGGCGTCGGCCAAGGCCGCCGCACGGTATGTCACCGGCGCCAACCGTGCGGGGGGCGTGGGCATGGCGTTGGAGCGGTATCTGGCAGCGCCTTGAACTCAAACGGCGCGGAGCCCCCGTTCAGGGGGCTCCGCGCCGCGGCATGTCCGGGACTCAGGCCGCATCCCGGACGGCCCGGGCGGTCTCCCGCCGCAGGGAGCGGAGGTAGCACAGGACGAACAGACCGGTCAGGACCAGGCAGCAAAGCTCGGCGGCCAGGGGGCTGAGCCACACGCCTGCCTCCCCCAACAGGCGGGGCAGTACCGCCAGGCACGCGCACAGCAGCACCAGACCCCGCCCGAAGGAGATGGGGAAGGAAAAGAAGGGCCGCTCGACCGCAGTAAAGAAGCCGGCCATGATCACGTTGAATCCCATCACCAGGAAGACCCAGGCGTATTGCCGCAGGGCATGGACCGAGTATGTGAAGAGCGCGCTGCCGCGCTCACCGGGCAGGAAGAGCCCTACGACGGCGGGCGCGCCCAGCTGGCCGATGGCAAAGGAGAGGACGGAAAACACCGCGATCAGCCCCAGGCCGCAGCGCAGCAGCTTGTGGCAGACGTCCCGCTCCCCGGCCCCCAGGTGGAAGCTGACCAGAGGCTGGATGCCCTGGGTGGTACCGATCATGGTCATAAGCACCAGGGTGTTCACATAACTGATGATGGTGTAGCTGATCACGCCGTCCTCCCCGATGACGCGGAGGATGGTCAGGTTGAACAGGAAGATGACGATGCCGTTGGACAGCTCGCTGAGCCCTTCGGAGAGACCCAGCGGGAGGATGCGCCGGTAAGCCCGCAGTTCAGGGACGAAGCGGCCCAGGCGCAGACGCTCCCGGTGGGTGAGAAAGTACACCACGAATACGGTGGTAGAGGTGACCTGGGCCAGCCCCGTGGCCAGCGCGGCGCCCCAAACGCCCCAGCCCAGGCGCATGACGAAGAGCCAGTCCAGAAATACGTTCATCAGCGCGCAGGAGAGCACGCCGATGGTGCTCACCTGGGGCGCGCCGTTGGCTTTCACCTGCACCTCCAGGTTGTAGGATACGGTGAAGAATACGGCGAAGCAGGCGATCACGCCCACGTACTGCTTCACATACTCCAGCGTGTCCGGATAGGCCCCCAGAAACAGAGCCACCCGCTCCAGATTGAAAAGCACCAGCAGGGAGAGGATCAGACTCATCGCCGCCGTTACGCAGATGTTCTGGTTAAAATAGGTTCGGGCCTTTTCCAGATCCTTCTGCCCCAGGGCGATGGAGATGACGGTGGATGTACCGGTGGCCAGCAGGATGCCCAGCGTAAAGATCACCGACGTGAAGGGCATGGACAGATTGACGGCCGCCAGCGCGTGTTCCCCCACGCCCCAGGAGACGAACATGCCGTCCACCATGGTGTACAGGGAGAAAATCCACATGGACACAATGGATGGGATCACGAATTGGAAGAAACGTTTGATCAGATTCAAGGGTATGACCTCCTTATTTCCCTTCTATCATAAACCCTCGTATCATACGAGAGTCAAGAGGCGGAGGCAAAAAAGATGAAAGAATTTTACCGCATCCACGAGTTGTCCGGGCTGTTCGGCCTATGCCCGGATACCCTGCGTTATTATGAAGAGAAGGGACTGCTTCACCCCGCGCGTGGAGAAAACCGCTATCGCATGTACGGAATTCAGGACGTGATCACCCTGAACATCGTCCGCTCCCTGCGGGAGCTTGGAATGACGGTGGAGGACATCCGCACCTATCTGGAGCGGCGCTCTGTGGAGGAGACCCTGGCCCTGCTGGAGGAGGAGGAGCGCCTGCTGCGGCGGCGGATGGAGGAGCTGGAGCGCACCCGCCGGCAGGCCCGGCGCCGGCAGGCTCGGCTGGAGCGGTACGCCGCTGTGGAAGCGGAGCGGGTGGAGTTTTTGTACGAGGAGGAACGTTCCTGCGTCTTTTTGCAGGAGGACATCATCCTGGAGGGGGAGATCGACTTCCTGCTGAAAAAGCTGGAACACCGGCATCAGGACTATATCAAGATCATAGGGGACCAGTGCATGGGGGCGGCGGTGGACGGCGAGAGCCTGAAACAAGGCGTGTACAACCACTTTTCCAGGGTCTTTTTCCTTACGGAACCGGGCCTGCCCAGCGACGGCGTCCTGCCTGCGGGGGAGTACGCGCGCCTTTTTTACCGGGGCGGCTACGGCGCGCTGCAGCGGCATTATCAAACGCTGCTCGCGCAGGTGGCGGCGGCGGGCCGCCGGCCGGCCGGGGAGCCGCTGGAGCTCTACCGGATCGACGCCCACGACACCAACCGGGAAGCGGAATATGTCACCGAACTGCAGGTGCCGGTGCGGTAAGATCAGGGGCTTGTTTTCCAACAGGATAAGATGATATAATAACAAATTAGAATAAACGTATGGAAAACGGGGGGAATCGCGGTGCTGGAGATCTCCATCAACATGATCCTGGACAGTCTGGCAGAGTATGGACCGGAACGTTTTTTTTCGGAGGAGGAGCAGCTTTCCTTCAGCGGCCTGCGCCTGTATGAGCTGGGGCAGGAGACGCTTTCCACGTCGAACATCTATATGTGTACCAGCCGTGAGCTTACCGCGGAGGCGGCGGAGAGCGGCTGCTGCTTTTTGTGTATCCACAAAATGGCGCCCGCGCTGAAAAAGAAGCTGCAGGGCAGACGGATCGTACTGCTGGAGGACGAGGGGATCGGCCTGGCGGAGGTGTTCAACACGGTCCAAAGCCTGTTCACCGACCTGCGGGAATGGCATCAGCACATGCACGTCTCCCTGATCCAGAGCAACGACGTGCAGGAGCTGCTGGACCTGAGCGAGAGCGCCATCGGCAATCCCATCGTCCTGGTGGACCTGAGCTTCAAGCTGCTGGCCTACACAAAAAATATCAAGACCGACGATGAGGTCTATAACGAGGTGGTCAGCCGGGGCTATCATACCAAGCAGACCATCGAGCGGCTGACCAATACCCGTCAGGTGGACAGCATCAAGAGGGCCAGCGTCATCGACATCGCCTTTCCGCTGCCGCAGATGACGCAGTATCAGACCATGACGAAGACCTTTTTCATCAAAGGCGTCCCATATGCCTACCTGCGGATGATCTGCAGCGCCCATGCCCCCTCCAAGAGCCTGGAGGAACGGTTCGCCCTTCTGGCGGAGAGCGTGGAATACTATCTGCATAACCACTACTCCGCCGGAAGCATCAACAAATATATGTATGAATACGTGCTGGTGGAGCTCATTGAGAATAAGATCAAGGACGAGGAGGACATCGAGGAGCGCATCAAGTGCGTGGGCCTTCAGCGGGACGCCGAATATCAGCTTTTGAAGATCATTTTCGAAGACGAGGACAATACTTCCCTGAACTACATGCTGGACCAGCTGCTGGCGATCTTTCCGGAATCCCGGCCGTTCATCTACGGCGATTACATCATGATCCTGATGAGCCGTGAGAGCAAATATCTGGGCGCGGAGGAGCGCAAACTGCGGCAGTTTGATCTGCTGCGGGAGCTGCTGGAATACCATAAGGCCCGCTGCGGCATGAGCGAGGTGTTCCGTACCATCCGGCTGGTCAGCGACGCCTACGTGCAGACCACGGTAGCGGTGGAGATCGGCAGGACGCTCCAGCAGAAAGGAATTTTGGTGGAGGAGACCGGCGGCGGAAGGGTCTTCGCCTATCGGGACTGCTACATCTATCACCTGATCACCGCCTGTTCCGAACAGGTACAGCTGCGCAGCCTGTGTGACGAGCAGCTGCTGGCCATCCGCGAACAGGATGAGCAGAAGAGCACCGATTATGCAAATTTGCTGTATACCTATCTCATCAACCAGTGCAGGCCGACGGATACCGCCAAGCTGCTGCATATGCACCGGAATAACGTCATCTATCATGTGGAGCGGCTCTCCGAGCAGCTGGGGGTGGACCTGAACGACCCGGAGACCCGCCTGCGCCTGCTGCTGTCGTATAAGGTCATGGATCTGCTGTAAGGCCGCCCTTCCGGGCGAAAGCGGAGGGAAACGAAAAAGTCATGGGCAATTGCGCGCGACGGCAATTGCCCATGACTTTTTTTCGAAGCTCAGAGAGTGCAAAACTCCCGGTTGCGGCCGGGCATCCTGCCGGCCGTGCGGAGAAACGCATTATACGTGCACGCCCAGAGCCTGCGCGTTTTTATAGTAGAGCATGGAACGCTCCTGTTCCCCCAGGGGGAGGTTCTTTACGTATTCCACCATGTCGGAGGCGTCCTCAAAGGGATAATCGCTGCCGAAGAGAATGCGCTCCAGGCCCAGGACCCGGCGGGTACACTCAAAGGCCTCGGGGGACATGTTGCCGCTGGTGGTGACGTAAATATTGCGGTGGAAGTAGGCGCTGAAATCCTGCTTGTTTTTGGCCTTGGGGTTGGGCAGGAACTTCAGGCGGTTGTCCATGCGGCCCAGCAGGAACGGCAGAGCCTCGCCGAGATGGCCCAGCATGACCTTCAGGTTGGGCAGCTCGTCGAACAGGCCGCCCACGATCATGCGGGTCAGAGTGGTGACCGTGTCCATGGTGAAGCCCAGGCCGGGGCCCGCCACGGGGAAGCCGCAGTCGTCTACCCGGGAGGCGTTGGCCAGCTGGGGGTGGAGGTAGACGTACACTCCCAGCTCGTCCGCCTTCTGGAAGATGGGGCGGTAACGGGGATCGTCCGGGGCGGTCTCGCCATAGTTGGAGTGGGTGTGCCAGGCCACAAAGCCAAGCTCCTTCACGCAGCGCTCCAGCTCCGCCACTGCGGCGGGCACGTCCTTCACCGGCAGGATGGCGCTGCCCAGATAGCGGCCGGGGAAGCGCTGGACCAGCTGGTAGAGAACGTCGTTGGTCCGGCGGCAGATCGCCGCGCTCTCAGCCGGGTCCAGCTGCTCGGCGCCGGGGGAGCAGCTGAGCACGGCACAGTCGATGCCAAGCGTATCCATCAGGGCGATCCGCTCTTCCCCCACCTGAAGCAGCTTCTCCAGCAGAGGCCCCTGGGGCATGGTGATCGCGTCGCTCCAGGTGATCAGGTCGGTGTCTTTGCGGTAATAGGGAGGCTCGGTGCGGGATTCCAGCGCGTCGATCAGGCACTGGTCGTAAAAGTGATTTTCAAAATCAATTAATTTCATATGCAGAACTCCAGAATCAGATTCAAGCGCCCATCAGAAGAGCAGGCAGCGCGGTGGAAAGGGCAGGGACGTACGTGATGATGAGGACCGAGACGATATAGAGGATGATATAGGGCACACAGGCCTTGGAGATCTGGCCCATGGGGCGCTTGAGCACGCTCTGGGCCACGAAGATGTTCAGGCCGAAGGGGGGCGTGAACAGGCCGATGGCCAGGTTGACCACGAAGACCATGCCCAGGTGCAGGGAGGGGATGCCCAGGGCGGCGGCGGTGGGCAGCAGCATGGGCGCCAGGATGAGGATGGCGGCGCTGGTGTCGAAGAAGCAGCCCACGATGAGCAGCAGCACGTTGAGCATCAGCAGGAACTGGATCTGTCCCATGCCGCCGAAGGCCTCGGTGACCGCGGCGGGAAGCTGTGCGATGGTGGCCGCCTGGGAGAACACCGTGCTGCCGGCGATGAGCAGGAAGACCTGGGCGGTCGTGCGCCCGGCATCCTTAAAGATGGGCAGCAGCTGTTTGAACTTGATGTCACGGGTGCCGAAGACCGCCACGATGAAGGAATAGGCCGCGGCCAGGGCGCCGGATTCGGTGGGGGTGCAGATGCCGGTGTAGACGCTGCCCAGGACCAGTACGGGGAGCACCAGCACGGGAAG
This sequence comes from Lawsonibacter hominis, assembly GCF_014287895.1. Taxonomy (GTDB): domain Bacteria; phylum Bacillota; class Clostridia; order Oscillospirales; family Oscillospiraceae; genus Lawsonibacter_A; species Lawsonibacter_A hominis. The sequence goes on from NZ_JACOPP010000023.1 coordinate 14,721, forward strand.
GCCCTTCCACAGGGCTTTGCCAAAAGCGCGGGCGGAGAATTTCTCCTTCTCCACACCGGGTCTGGGCTTGCACATGATGATCAGGTAGACGCTGACGATGACCACGATCAGGATGCCGGGCAGGATGCCGGCCAGGAAGAGCTTGGTAATGGAGGTCTCAGTGGCTACGCCGTAGATGATCATGGTGATGCTGGGCGGAATGATGGTGGACAGGCAGGCGGAAGAGGTGATGATGCCCAGAGACATGCTCTCGCCATGGCGCTCCGAGAGGGGCTTGTGGACGATCTTGCCGAAGGTGGCGGTCGCGGCCGGACCGGAACCGGAGATGGCGCCGAAAATCGCATTGGCAATGACGCAGGCGATGGGCAGGCCGCCGCGGATGCTCTTCAGGGTCTCGATACATACATTGATCAGCCGGGTGCCCAGGCTGCTGGCGGCGATCAGGCTGCCGGCGACCATGAAGAAGGGCACGGCCAGCAGGGCATTCTTGGTCATGGCCTCAAAGAAGCCGGTAAATACATTGGTCAGGGACATGTGGTTGACAAAGATCTGCAGGTAGATCGCCGAGCAGAGGATGGAGATGTAGATGGGACACTTCAGCAGGGACAGTCCAATCAGAATGATCAGGACCGGAAGCAGAATCTCAAGCATTGTCATGGTCGAAGTCCCCCTTATTGCAAAGCATCAATACCACCCAGACAACCAGGGCGACGACGATACAAATCATAGCGATCGCATACAGGACGCCTTTGGGCATCTGCAGCACATAGGTGACCTGGTTGCGTTTGAAGGCTTTCATCATAACGTCCAGGCCATGGTAGCCCAGCACGACCATAATCACGCTGGTGATAATTCCGCGGATGTAGTTGAGAATGCGCTGACCGGTCTTGCCCTTGACCCAAAGATCAATGGCGGAGATACACAGCTGGTCGCCGGCGCCCTCCAGATAGGGAATGGCCAGATAGACCATGAGCACGATGCAGTAGCTGCACAGCTCCTCAGACCAGGTAAAGCCTTTTCCGGCAAAGCGGACGATGGCGTTGAGGGTGGCCAGGGCGGTAGCCACGGCAATCAGCAGCGCCGAAATCGAAAACAAAAACGTACGGACATAGCGCGTAATTTTAACACACACTTGCATAACCTGTTCTCCTTTTAAGAGGGCGGGGACGCAGCCGTCCCCGCCCGTTGAGGCTGTTGCAGCGAACTCAGGAATTGGCGATGAGTCCCACGAACTCGTCGTAGATGGCGGCACAGTCGGAATCGATGTTCTTAAAGTCTTCGTGCAGAGACTCGGTGGCGGCCTTCATCTCGGCAAGCAGCTCGTCGCTGGGCTCGTTCTTGGTGGCGCCCGCGTCCACCATGGCCTGCATGGCTTCCTCGGAGTACTGGGTCATGTAGGGCACCTCGAAATCGGCGACTACGGCCTTGGCAGTGGACAGGATCAGGTCCTGTACGTTCTGGGGCAGGGTGTCCATCCAGTCGGCGCTGAAGAAGAAGCAGTTGACGAACGCGCCCGCGGGGCAGAGGTTGATGTTCTTGGCGCTCTCATACAGGCCCTGGGTATACCAGAAGGTGCAGTCGTTGAGCACGCCGTCCACGGTGCCGTTCTGCAGGCCAACAGCCACGTCGCCGGGATCCAGGGAGGCGGGGGAAGCGCCGTAAGCGTTCAGGGAGCTGTGCAGGGTGGGAGAGGGCAGGGTCCAGATCTTGTGGCCGGACAGATCGCTCATCTTCTCAATGGGGAAGGTGGACAGGATATAGGAGTTGCCGCCCAGCAGCCAGCCGCCCACTTTGAAGCCATAGTCGTACAGGTAGTCGTCCAGGCTGGTGCCGGCGGAGAGGATGGCCTGGGCCTGGGCAGCGGCAGTGCCGTCCGCGTCAAAGAGGAAGGGCAGGTCCAGAATGGCGATGGCAGGGGCGTAGGAGGCAAAGTAGGAGGAAGGGATGAGCACGCCTTCAATGGTGCCGTTCTGCACGCCCTCGATCATCTGGGGAGCGGTGCCCAGCTGGCTGGTGGGATAGAGCTCCACCGTGATGGCGCCGCCGGAGGCCTCTTCGATGCGGGTCTTGAACTCCTCCATGGTCATGTTCTGCTGATGCTTGCCGCCGGTGGGCGTGCCCAGGCGGATGGTGTAGCTGCCGGTGATCTCGGTGTCGCCGCCGGTGGGTTCGGTGGTGGAAGGAGCGGTGGTCTCGGGAGCGGTGGTAGAGGGAGTTCCTCCAGAGGAGCTTCCGGAGTTTCCGCCGCAGGCGGACAGGATCAGGGACAGGGACAGGGCGATGCTCAGAACCAGAGAGAGTTTCTTTTTCATCGGTGCGTACCTTCCTTTCTTCTGCTTGGAATATTCTTCTTCTTGGAAGAAATGGGGAAAACAGGACAGCAAATAAGGCGATATGACGGAAACCGGGGTCCTGTTCCCGCTCTCTTCTGTATAAAAGACTATCATAAACTACCCGGAGATGCATTAGAGTGTTTGCCAAATTAATCACAAAGTCGGCCAAGCGAATTTTGTAGGAAGTGTAAAGAGAAAAAAGCGGCCGCCGTTTGAGGACACTTGGCCCGTCCCTGGAGCGGTCCCACCAGTTGTTCACGCTTTGTTTTCATTTACAACACAACATTTTTTGAAAAAGTGTTGTGTTTCCGTCAGGCGGTTTTAAGCTGTCGGTTGAAAAAAGCACGTCTGGTCTGTATGCTAAAGATATCCGCAGGGCCTGGAACGGGCTCTGGACTGAGGTGTGTGTTATGGCGGTCATTCAGGCGGAACATTTGGCCCGCGAATATGTTATGGGCAAAAACGTCATCCGGGCGGTGGACGATATCAGCTTTACCATTCAGGAGGGCACCTATACCATGATCCTGGGGGCCAGCGGAGCGGGAAAATCCACGGTGCTGAACCTGCTGGGCGGGATGGATTCCCCCACCTCCGGCAGCCTGAGGATCAACGGGCGGGATATCGCCCGGTTCAACAAGCGCCAGCTGGCGGAGTACCGGCGCAACAGCATCGGCTTCGTGTTCCAGTTTTACAACCTGATGCCCAACCTGACCATGCGGGAGAATGTGGAGCTGGCCAGCCAGATCTGCAAAGATCCCCTGGACGCCCAGGAGACCCTGGAACTGGTGGGCCTGGGGGAGCGCTCCTCCAATTTCCCGTCCCAGTGCTCGGGCGGCGAGCAGCAGCGTGGGGCCATCGCCCGGGCGCTGGCCAAAAATCCCGCCATCCTGCTCTGCGACGAACCCACCGGCGCGCTGGACTACAAGACCGGCAAGGCGATCCTGGCCCTGCTGTACGACTTATGCAAAAAAAGCGGCAAGACGGTCATCGTGGTGACCCACAACGGCGCGCTGGCTCCTACGGCCGATGTGCTCATCCGCATGAAAAGCGGCAGGATCGAGTCTTACGAGGAGAACCCCGCTCCCGTCCCGGTGCAGGAATTGGAGTGGTGATATGATTTGGCGCAACTTCCTGCGGGATCTGCGGCAGACGGCCCCACGCCTGATTTCGGTCATGGTCATTACCATGATCGCCGTGATGGTCTATACCGCGCTCAACGGCGTTTTGTATCATGTGCAGCAGGTCACCGCCGCCTACGGCCAAACGCAGAACGTGGCGGACTACTGGATCTCCGGCGCCGGTTTGGACCGGAGCGACTGCCGGGTGCTGGAACAGATCGACGGCGTCGCCGGCGTGCAGCCCCGCATTACCTGGGAGGCCCAGGAGCGGGGCAACGAGGATGTGCAGCTGCTGGTGTATGCCGTTGCGGATTGGGCGATCAACACGCCCTACCTGGTGGGCGGAGCACTGCCGGCCGACGAGAGGGAGATGGCGGTCAGCGATGTCTTTGCCGCCGCCAACGGCCTTTCCGTGGGGGACAGCTACGAGATGCTGCTGACCGGCACAGACCAGGTCCTGCGTCTGCGGATCAGCGGGCTGGTCAAAAGCCCGGAGTGCCTTTACCACGTCAATGCGACCACGCCGATGCCGGAGCTGGGGCGCTATGGCTTCGCCTATTGCAGCCAAGACGTTCTGAGCGGGCTGATGGGAAGCAATCGCTATAATCAGATCTGCATCACGACCTCGGACGAGGTCGACGACGCGGCGCTCCGGCGGGCCGTCGACGAACGCCTGGGCGACAAGGTGGTCAACGTCCTGGCCCGGGAGGACAACCTGGCGGCCGACCGCCTGCGGGGCATGACCGAGGATCTGACACCCATCCTTCGCCTGTTTCCCATTCTCTTCTTCCTGTGCGCGGTGCTGCTGATGGTCAGCAATATGAGCCGCCTGATCGAGAGCGGCCGCTCCGCCATCGGCACCTTCAAGGCCTTGGGCTATTCCGACCGGACGATCTTGTGGTATTACCTGCTCCACGCCGTTTTGGTGGTTTTGGTGGGGTTTCCGCTGGGCGTGGCGCCCAACGGGCTGATCGCCAGGCTGCTGGTCGAGACGCTGTCCACCGGCTGCGACCTGCCTGTCTATGGGCTGGCCAACGACTACCGGTCCTGGGGGCAGGCCCTGGCGCTGACGGTGCTCTGCTGCGTGGGCAGCGCATTTTTCGTGGCCCGCTCCTTATTGAAGGAGAGTCCGGCCCAGTGCATGCGCCCACAGCCCCCCAAAAGCACCAAGCCGGTGCTGCTGGAGAAGCTGCCCTTCCTCTGGCGGCGCTTGGGCTTCAATCAGAAATACATCATCCGCAACGCCCTGCGCAACAAGGCGCGGATGCTCACCTGCGTTGTAGGGATCGCCTTCTGCATGGGCCTGGTGCTGGCGGCCTTCGCCCTGCGGGACGCCGTGACCCACTATGCCGGAGCGCTGACCTCCAATCAGAACAAATACGACCTGATGGTAGATCTGGGCGCCGGCGTGACGGAGGGGCAGTACCGCAGGCTGGCCGCCTCCGCCAACACGGAGGGGGCGGAATTTGAGATGACCACCGCCGGTTGGTTCTATGCCCCCGGACGGATGACCACCGCCGCCCTGACGGTGGCCGAGGACCAGAGCTGGCTGCACCTGTACGATCCCTATGCTCAGGGGGTCCTGAACCTGCCGGAGGATGGGGCGGTCCTGTCCCAGAGCATGGCCGACGAGCTGAATGTGACGACAGGCGATACGGTGACGGTCCGCTTTACCGGTGATTCCCGTTATTACACCATGAAAGTCTCCCGTATCCTGCGGGGCGTCTCCGGAGCCTATGTGGGGCGCGGCTTCTGGCGGAGCCTGGGGCGGCCCTATGTGCCCACCACCGCCTATGCGGCCGCCGCGGACCGGACGGCCCTGGCCGCCGAACTGGACCGCTACGACTTCGTGGATGGCTGGCAGACCCGGGAGACGGTGACGGACGCCGCGGCAGAGCAGCTCTCCAGCGCTTCTCTGGTGGCGTATATCCTGATCGTATTCGGAGGAAGCCTGGCCTGCGTGGTGATCTATAACCTGGGGATCATGAGCTTTTTGGAGCAGATCCGCAGCCTGGCCACCCTGATGGTCCTGGGCTTTTACGACAAGGAGATCAAACGCCTGCAGCTGAGCGAAAATATCATTTTCGCGGCGGGCGGCATCTGCGCGGGTATCCCCATGGGCATCGGATTGAGTTACGTCATCATCGCCCTGCTCAGCGATATGCCGCTGCAGGTGAATACCCGGCCGGTTTCTTTCGTGCTCTCCTGCGCGGTGACCCTGCTGTTTGCCCTTCTGGTCAACTGGATGATCGGCCGGAAGATGCGGGAGATCGACATGCTTGGCGCGCTGAAAAGCGTGGAATAACGGAAGGGGAGTACATATGAAGCGGAAATGGATGGTTTTGCTCTGTGCGCTGAGTCTCCTGGCGGCGGCAGGCTGTCAGAAAGAGGCGGATTATCAAACGGTGACGCCCGAGGTGGGGACCATTGAGAACCGGGTGGAGGATACGGGCACGGTGGCGTGGCGGGACCCCACTTCGGTCATCCCGGTCGTCAGCGGAAAGGTCGTCTCCTGTGCCTTTGAGGAGGGGGATGCGGTAACGGCGGGACAGACCCTCTATGTCATCGATTCCGGCGATCTGGAGGATCAGATCACCCAGGCGCGGCTCTCCCTGAAGACCGCCCAGGCGGGCGCCGCCCAAAGCGAAGCCGCCTGCGCCGACCTGACGGTCTACGCCAGCGCCTCCGGCACCGTGACGGCCGTCTACTGCCACGTGGGGGACTACATCGGAGCGGGAACGGCGGTGGCGCAGATCCAGGACAGCGCCAACCTGACCCTGACGGTCCCCTTTGCCCCGGCCGACGCCGCCTCACTGGTCCCGGGCGCGGCCGCCGTCATCACGTTTCCTAATCAGAGCGGTACTGTGACCGGCGCGGTGGAGCGGATCTACGACACGCCGACCGCCCTCTCCGGCGGACGGGAGGGAGTGTATGTGGAACTCAGCTTCCAGAACCCGGGCACGCTGACCGACGCCGCCACGGCCACCGCCGCTGTGGGCGCCGCCGCCTGCATGGAGGCGGGCGCCGTGTGCTATGCCACACAGCAGTCCATTTATGCCGCCCAGTCGGGACAGGTCCTCACCCTGGACCTGGAGACGGGCAGCGCGGTGACGCAGGGGCAGGCCGTGCTGACCCTGAAAAACGACGCGCTGACCAACGCCGCGGTCAACGCGGGCCTGTCCGTGGAGACCGCCCGGACCAACCTGGAGCAGCTGGAGGCCAAGCGGTCGGACTACACCATCGCCGCCCCCATCGACGGCACCATCCTTACCCGCAGCGTCAAGGCCGGGGACTTTGCCTCCGCCGCGGCGCCCATGGCCACGCTGGCCCCTGCACACGCCCTGTGCGTCAATGCGGAGATCGACGAGATCTACATCGACCGTATCTGGCCCGGGCAGGAGGCCTGCGTGCAGTTTGCCGACGACAGCGGAGTGGAGCGGACCTACGCCGCTCAGGTGCGCCGGGTGGACGAAAACGGCGTTACGTCCGGCGGTGTGACCGACTATACCGTGGAGCTGGTCCTGGAGGATACCAGCCGGCTGAAGGCCGGGATGAACGTGTCGGTCTCCATCGTGACGCAGCGGAAGGAGGGCTGCCTTCGCCTTCCTTCCGAAGCCGTCAGCGGCAGCACGGTCCAGGTGCTGCGGGACGGCCAGGCCGTCTCCGTTTCGGTGACCACCGGCATCACGGGCGGCGGATATACGGAGATTACGGCGGGGCTGACCGGGGACGACGCCGTGATTCTGCCGTAAGGGCGGTGCATTCTGCGGCGGCACCGGTCCGGAGCAGAAACACAAAAAAGCACGATAATTCGCAAGAAAGTTATAGTAACTCCCTTCGCCATACCGTATGCTAAAAAGGAAAAGACAAAGGTGCTGCGGGCGTACGGCTTCTTCTGCCGGTCCCGCCGGCGAAACGGTGAATAACAGAAGGGAGCGGTCCACGTATGAGTACATTGAGCGAAATTTCCGAGGCCCTGCAAAAAGGACGGGCCAAGCTGGTCAAAACACTGGTCCCCCAAGCCCTGGAGGAAGGCGTCCCCGCTCAGCAGATCCTGGAGGAGGGATTGTTGGCGGGCATGAGCATCATCGGGGAGAAGTTCAAAAACAACGAGGTTTTTGTCCCCGAGGTGCTGGTGGCGGCCCGGGCGATGAACGCCGGCACGGAGCTGCTCAAGCCCCACCTGGCTGCGGCTGGGGCCGAGTCCAAGGGGAAGGTCTGCCTCGGCACCGTCAAGGGCGACCTGCACGATATCGGCAAGAATCTGGTACGCATGATGTTCGAGGGCAAGGGACTGGAAGTGGTGGACCTGGGTGTGGACGTAGCCCCGGAGACCTTTGTTCAGGCTGCCATCGACAACGACTGCAGGATCATTGCCTGCTCCGCCCTGCTGACCACCACCATGCCCGTCATGGGAGAAGTGGTGGAACAGGTGAAGTCCGCCGGTATTCGGGACAAGGTAAAGATCATGGTGGGCGGCGCGCCGGTTACGGACAAGTTTGCCCAGACCATCGGCGCGGACGCTTATACCGCGGACGCCGCCACTGCGGCGGAAAAAGCCGTGGAGCTGCTGTCCTGCGGCTGACGCACCTCGGCGCCGGAAAGGCGTCCGCTCTCTCAGTGGAATGGGACCGCAGGATAAGAAAAACTCCCGAACGGATGCGCCTGACCGGCTTCCCTTTGGGGGGACGGTGAACGAAAAGGCGCCGTTCTTTCAAAAAAACCGGTCAGGCGGCCGATAAAGATCGTATGGAAGAACGGTTCCAACGAAGGATAAATTCCGGTTTGCAGGGCAGTCTCGAAATCGGGACTGCCTTTTTCCTTCGAAGCCGCGAGCGGTTTTCCGGATAGGCTTGTGGCAGCACAAAAGGGAAAAGGGAGCGGAAACGAAGCGGCAAGCGTCTGCCGCGTTGGGCTCCGTCCGGATCCCCGCAGGAAGATGACTTGCCGGCGGCCCCTCCCCCTCGCCACCGGGGCTTCTCCCGGGCCATGTTTCTGCAGCTTTACACCGTGGGCCTGCCTGTGGTATCATCAGCATAGCCCCCTGTATTACGAAAAGCAGACGGAATGGCTTCCCGTTTTCGGAAAGGAGCGCACCCATGTCGCAGATCACCAAGCGGGCGCTGGCGGAGTCGCTGAAAAAGCTGCTGCTGGAAAAACCCCTGGACCGGATCACCGTGTCCGATATTACCGAGGACTGCGGCGTCAGCCGCATGACGTTCTACTATCACTTTAAGGATGTCTACGACCTGATCGAGTGGACCTGGCTTCAGGAGGCGGAGCGCGCCCTGGACGGCCAGAAGACCTACGATACCTGGCAGCAGGGGTTCTTGCAGATATTCCAGCTGGTGCAGGAGAACCGGGCGTTTGTGATGAACCTGTATCACTCCATCAGCCGGGAGCAGGTGGAGCGCTATCTCTATAGGCTGACCTATCAGCTGCTCATCGGCGTGGTGGAGGAAAAGTCGGCGGGTATGAGCGTCCGGGATGAGGATAAAAAATTCATCGCGGATTTTTACAAGTACGCCTTTGTGGGACTGATGCTGGACTGGATTCGGGGCGGGATGAAGGGGGAGCCGCAGGTCCTCATCGACCGCCTGAGCGTGCTGATCCGCGGGGATGTGGAGAAAGCGCTCAACCACTATCGGGCCGATCAAATGAAACAAAGTGGCCCAAATGATTAAAAACAATACAAAAACGCCCCAGTGCCCAAAATTCTGGCACCGGGGCGTTTTTGCTGATTGCGGCGGGAAGGAGAAGGGCATATTCTATGGGCAGATCAAAAAAAGAACTGCTGACAGGAGGAACACAGTATGTATTATTCCAGCGGTAACTATGAAGCGTTTGCCCGTCCGGAAAAGCCGGAGGGCGTGGAGCGCAAGTCTGCCTATATCGTGGGCTCCGGCCTGGCGGCCCTGACCGCCGCCTGCTATCTGGTCCGGGACGGCCGGATGAAGGGCGAACGGGTGCACATTCTGGAGAAGGACGCGCTTCCCGGCGGCGCCTGCGACGGCTATCACTACGATAACGTGGGCTATGTCATGCGGGGCGGCCGCGAGATGGACAACCATTTTGAGGTCATGTGGGATCTCTTCCGCTCGATCCCCTCCATTGAGACCGAGGGGATCAGCGTGCTGGACGAGTACTACTGGCTCAACAAGCACGACCCCAACTACTCCCTTATGCGGGCTACCATCAACCGGGGCATGGACGCCCACACCGATGGAATGTTTGCCCTGTCCGACAAGGGCGCCCTGGAGATCATGAAGCTGTTTTTTACCCCGGATGAGAAGCTGTATGACCTGCGCATCGACGAGGTCTTCGACGAGGAGGTGCTGAACTCCAACTTCTGGATGTACTGGCGGACCATGTTCGCGTTTGAAAACTGGCACAGCGCCCTGGAGATGAAGCTCTACCTCAAGCGTTTCATCCACCACGTGGGCGGCCTTCCGGACTTCAAGGCCCTGCGCTTTACCAAGTACAACCAGTATGAGTCCATGATCCTGCCCATGATCCAGTATCTGCAGGATCACAACGTCCAGTTCCACTACCACACCCAGGTGGTCAATGTGGAGTTTGAGATCCGGCCCGGCCGCAAGCAGGCCAAGCGCATCTGCGTGCTGCGGGAGGGCCAGGAGGACGCCATTGACCTGACGGAGGATGATTTGGTATTCATCACCAACGGCGGCTGCGTGGAAAATTCCGCCCTCGGCGACCAGAATCACCCTGCCCCCTTCCGCACCGAACTCAAGCCCGGCGGCGGCTGGGATATGTGGAAGAAGATCGCTGCGCAGGACCCCGCGTTCGGCCATCCGGACAAGTTCTGCAGCCATCCGGAGATGAGCAACTGGATGTCAGCTACCGTGACCACGCTGGATGAGCGCATCGTACCCTATCTCAAGAACATCTGCAAGCGGGACCCCTTCAGCGGCAAGGTGGTCACGGGCGGTATCGTCACGGTGCGGGATTCCGGCTGGCTCATGAGCTGGACCTTCAATCGCCAGCCCCAGTTCCGCGATCAGCCCAAGGGGCAGCTGGTGGGCTGGATCTACGGGCTGTTCAGCGACCGGAGCGGCAACTATGTCCACAAGGCCATGCGGGAGTGTACCGGCAAGGAGATCTGCATGGAGTGGCTCTATCACCTGGGGGTGCCCGAGGACCAGATCGAGGATCTGGCCGAGCACAGCGCCAACACCGTGCCCTGTATGATGCCCTATATCACCGCCTTTTTCATGCCGCGCGCCGCCGGGGACCGGCCGGACGTGGTGCCTGAGGGCAGCGTGAACTTTGCATTCCTGGGGCAGTTCGCAGAGACGAAGCGGGACACCATCTTCACCACCGAATACTCCATGCGTACCGGAATGGAGGCGGTGTACACGCTGCTGAACATCGACCGGGGCGTGCCTGAGGTCTGGGGGAGCACCTATGACGTGCGGGATCTGCTCAACGCTACCGTACAGCTGCGGGACGGGAAAAAACTGACCGATCTGGACCTGGGCTTCAAGGAGCGCATCGCGCTGAAGGAGGTCCTGAAGAAGCTGGAGGGGACCGACCTGGAGAAGCTGTTGAAGGAATACAACGTAATCTGAATCGGAGGAACGGCCGCCGCAGGATCCTGCGGCGGCCGTTCCGCGCCGGAAAAACGCCGAAACCTTCGTATAAGGCTTGACCATACCGCCGGAATCAGGTAAACTTAGAGACCAAGGTAAGGCGGAACATCGGGAGAAAAGCCACCCGCCGGGGTGGCTTTTTGCCTGCCTGGGGCGGGAAGGAGAGAGGGACATGAGGCAAACGGGACTCCGGATGCTGTCCTGGCTGCGGCGGGAGCCGGTGCTGTGTATTTCCGCCGTATGTGCGGCGCTTTCCATGCTGCTTACGCCGCCCTCGGCCGCTTATCTCAATTATGTGGACTGGCGCGTCATCTCCCTGCTGTTCTGCCTGATGGCGGTGGTGGCGGGGCTGCAGGACTGCGGGGTGTTCGCCGTGCTGGCCCAGCGGCTGCTGGCGGGAGAGAAGCGCCTGCGCTTTGTCACGCTGGTACTGGTGCTGCTGCCGTTTTTTACCTCCATGCTGGTAACCAACGATGTGGCCCTCATCACCTTTGTTCCCTTTTCCATTCTGGTACTGGGCCTCATCGGGCGCACGGAGCGGCTGGCCTATGTGGTGGTCCTGCAGACCATCGCCGCTAACCTGGGCAGCATGGCCACGCCGGTGGGCAATCCTCAGAATCTCTATCTGTACGCCACCTATGAACTCACGCCGGGGCAGTTTTTTACCGCAGTGCTCCCGCTGGTGCTGGCGAGCCTGGCAGGGCTGACCGCGGCGGCGGTATGGGGCCGGCCGGAGAGCATCCGGGTGGCTTTTCCGCAGCCGGTTCGGGTCCGCCGGCCGGGCCGGCTGGGACTGATGTGCCTTTTGTTCGTTTTGTGCCTGCTCTGCGTATGCCGCCTTCTGCCCTATCCGGCTCTGGTGGCCGTGGTGCTTTCAGCGCTGGTGATTTTTGGACGGGATTTGTTCCGGCGGCTGGATTACGCTTTGCTGCTCACCTTTGTCTGCTTCTTCCTCTTCGCCGGGAACGTCGGCGCCAACCCGGCGGTAAGGGAGGTCCTGACGGCGGTGCTTGCCCGGAATACCGCTCTGGCCTCGGGGATCGCCAGCCAGGTCATCAGCAACGTGCCCGCGGCGGTGCTGCTGTCCGGCTTCACAGCGGACTGGCGTGGGCTGCTGATCGGAGTGAATGTGGGGGGGCTGGGCACGCCCATCGCCTCTTTGGCCAGCCTGATTTCCCTCAAGGCCTATCTGCGCAGCGCGGGTGCGCGGCCGGGGCGCTACCTGGCGGTGTTTCTGCTGGCCAACGGGATCGCGCTGGCCGTCCTGTGCGCCTGCGCCTGGCTGCTGGGGCGGCTGCAGTGAATTTGGTCTTGCCAGTGCGGCGCGGCTGGGATATAATAATACGGCTTTTTTATCCTGAAGAATGATCGTCTGAGAGGCTTCGTCTATGAATCGTACGTTAGAGCACATCCTCCCCCGGGTACAAAAGCCGGCGCGGTATACCGGCGGGGAGTACAACGCGGTGGTGAAGGACCGGCATAGGGTGGATACCCGCTATGCCCTTTGCTTTCCGGATACCTATGAGATCGGGATGTCCAATTTGGGGATGCGCATCCTCTACGGGGTGATGAACCAGATGGAGGGCGTCTGGTGCGAGCGGGTATTCGCCCCCTGGGGCGACATGGAGGAGGAGATGCGCCGGGAGGGCGTTTCCCTCTACGGCCTGGAGAGCGGAGACCCCATCGCCGATTTCGACCTGATCGGCTTCTCCCTGGGCTATGAGATGGCCTACTCCAATGTGCTCAACATGCTGGATCTGGCAGGACTGCCCCTGCGTTCGGAGGAGCGCCGGGGCCTTTCCCCCATTGTAGTGGCGGGGGGTACCTGCGCCTTCAATCCGGAGCCGCTCTCCCCCTTTGTGGACGTTTTCGCCCTGGGCGAGGGGGAGGATGTGAGTGTGGAACTCATCCAGCTCTACCGCCGGGCCCGCGAGGAGTGCTGGAGCAAGGAGGAGTTCCTGTCTGCCGCCGCCCAGGTGCCGGGATTGTACGTACCTTCCCTCTATGAGGTGCGCTATCAGCCCGACGGTACCGTGGCGCAGATCGAGCCGCTGGAGGGCGCGCCCCTCCCGGTGACCAAACGCATCGTACAGGACTTCAACAAGAGTTATTTCCCGGTGAAGACCATCGTGCCCTCCACCGAGATCGTCCACGACCGGGTGATGCTGGAGGTGTTCCGCGGCTGCATCCGCGGCTGCCGTTTCTGCCAGGCGGGGTACGCCTACCGGCCCGTGCGGCCCAGAGACCCCAAGCTCCTGCTGGAGCAGGGCATTGCCGCCTGCAAGGATTCCGGCTACCAGGAGATGACCCTCTCCAGTCTGTCCACCAGCGATTACCGTCCGCTGGAGCAGCTGTGCGACGGGCTGCTGGACTGGTGCGAGCCCAACCGGGTCTCCCTGTCGCTGCCCTCGCTCCGGGCGGACAATTTCTCACTGGGGCTGATGGAGCGGGTGCAGCACGTGCGCAAGTCGGGGCTCACCTTCGCGCCCGAGGCGGGCACCCAGCGCCTGAGGGACGCCATCAATAAAAATGTAACGGAGGAGGAGATCCTCCGCTCCTGCCGTACCGCCTTCTCCGGCGGGTGGAGCAGCGTGAAGCTCTACTTCATGCTGGGCCTGCCCACCGAGACCGACGAGGACGTGCTGGGCATCGCCGACCTGGCGGAAAAGATCTATCAGGCCTGGAAAGAGACCACCCCCAATCCCCGCCGGGGGGTGAACATCACCGTTTCCACCGCCTTTTTCGTGCCCAAGCCCCACACCGCCTTCCAGTGGGAGGGACAGATCAGCATGGAAGAGTACCACCGCCGGGTCAAGCTGCTGCGGGAGCACATGCGGGGGCGCTCCATCAAGTACAACTGGCACGATCCGGAGACCAGTTTTTTGGAGGCGGTCTTCTCCCGGGGCGACCGACGGCTGGCCGGCGTGCTGGAGGAGGCTTGGCGGCAGGGAGCCAAATTCGACGCGTGGAGCGAATATTTCGACTTCCAGCGCTGGATGCAGGCGTTCCGGACCTGCGGCGTGGACCCCAATTTCTACGCCGGGCGCGTCCGGGACCGGGAAGAGGTGCTCCCCTGGAGCGTGACCGCGACCGGCGTCTCCCAAGCGTTCCTGTGGCGGGAGCGGGAGCGGGCCTATCAGGCGGTCATCACCCCCGACTGCCGGGTGCAGTGCACCGGCTGCGGGGCGGACAAGCTCTATCCGGGAGGTGTTTGCGATGCCGAAGCATAGGCTGGCCTTTTCCAAGGCGGACACTGCCAAATATATCTCCCACCTGGATCTGATGCGCACCTTCCAGCGCGCCTTTCTCCGGGCGGGACTGCCCATCAAGCATACCGAGGGCTTCAACCCACACGCGTTTGTTTCCATCCCGCTTCCCTTGTCGGTGGGATACTCCAGCGCCTGCGAGGTGCTGGAGTGCGAGCTGCTGGGCGAGGTGGACCGGGATACAGTCCCCGCCCGCATGACGGCAGCCCTGCCCGCGGGCATCACGGTGCACCGCTGCTACGAGGCCGCGCGGCCCGTGAAGGAGCTGTGCTGGGTCAACTACATCGTCACCCTGGAGTATGAGGCGGGCGCGCCCTTCGGGGCGGAACGGGCCATCCAGGAGCTGCTGGCGCGCGCGTCTCTGGTGGTGGCCAAGCGCTCCAAAAAGGCCAAGAGCGGCCAGACCGAGGTGGATCTGATTCCCCTCATCGCCCGCTCCACCGTGGAGGAGCGGCGGGACACCATCGGCCTGGACCTCGTTATCCGGGCCCAGAATCCCGGCCTTAACCCGGAGCTGGTCGTCTCCGCCATTCGCAGCGAATGCCCCGATATGGCGCCTGATTTCGTTTCCTTTCACCGCCGCGCGGTGCTGGACGGGGATTTTCAGCCCTGGGAGTGACCGGCCCTTCCGTCTGCTGAAAAGCCGAAAGCGTATGCGGAAAGGCAACCCTTTTTGCACAAGAGAAGGTCCTCGTCAGCGGTTCGCCGCCGCCCCTGCGCTGAAGCCGGCCCTGCGGGCGTGCTGCAGCGCTGCGAAACAATGCCCGTATGTTTGAAACACGTGTGGAACGCGTTTGATATGCGGAAGGGCCCCGGCCGCTCAGAGAGCGGCCGGGGCCCTCAGACTCGCTTAAGCGAGTTCCGCGGGAGGCGGAACAAATAGCCACCCGCTCTGCGGGTGAGGTTAAAAATTTAAATAGAGCCGCACCGATGGTAAACTGATGGATGTTCAGGCCATCAAAAAAACCAAGAAAGACGGTGAAGCTCTATGGCAAACAGTCTAGCACACAGCAAATGGGTGTGCAAGTATCATGTGGTATTCACACCAAAGTACCGGAGGAAGATGGACTATTGGGGGATGCGGGAAGACATCCGAGACATTATCCGGGATCTATGCAAGCGGAAAGGAGTAGCAATTATAGAAGGAAAAGTGATGCCGGACCACATCCATCTGCTATTATCGATACCGCCGAAGTATTCAGTATCCAGCTTCATGGGATATCGAAAAGGGAAAAACGCAATGATGATATACGAGCGGCACGCAAATTTAAAGTACAAATATGGCAACCGGCATTTCTGGGCAACCGGGTACTACGTCAGTACAGTAGGGTTACAGGAGAAGGCCCTGAGGAAGTATATCCAGGAGCAAGAGAAACAGGATCAGATAGAAGATAAGGTAAGCACCAAGGAATACGAAAACCCTTTTAAGGGTCAAGCGAGGTAATCAATCCACAATGGCCTGAACATAGTGAAGGCCAGCGTCTTTTAGGCGCTGGCCGTACTATGCCCTTATAGGGCTTTTTCAAGCCACCCCTTTCAGGGGTGGTCTTGACTCTCGAAAAACCCTCCTGAGGAAGGGCCTGGCAGAGTTGAGTCGTCCGCAGACGACGGAAGGAAAGGAAGCTCCGTCATTTCCGGCGACATGCGCGTCGGAAATGACACCTCTCATGACGGACAGGGCGACTTTTCTGCAAGAATCGAGCCCTGTCCGTCATGCATCCCTCTGTCGAAAAAGGCCAAGAAGGGCCTTTTTCGACAAGCCAAGGGCCCCGGCCGCTCAGAGAGCGGCCGGGGCCCTTGGCACAGGCGGGGAGCGGAAGCGCTGGCCTCATTCCACATCGATGGGGTCTACCTCCACGGGCATGCGCTTGCGCAGCTCCTTTGTCAGGCGGGTCACCTTGACGATGGCCCAAAGATCGGAGAGCCCTTCATAGATGAAGACCACGCCGATGAGCATGATCAGCGCTTCCGCAGCCAGATAGGGCTGGAAGACCACCAAAAGACCCAGCGCCACAGAGACCAGGGAGAGAATGAGCGTGATGAACCAACGGCCATACTCCAGACGGTGCAGTTCGAAGGCGCGCTTCAGGTTCAACAGGCCGTCGATGACGATAAAAATGCCCATGATGACGGGCAGAATGGAGGCCACGACCTTGGGCTGCAGCAGGAAAAAGGCGCCGATGCCGGCGGCCACGATCCCCAGGAACAGTTCAAAGGCGAAGCCGCCCTTCCGGCTGACGAAAAAGCTGATGATGGCGACCAGACCATAGATGGCCAGAACGGCGCCGAAGGCGTAGCAGATCACGGTGGTGGCGGTGCCCGGCCAAATGAGCAGCACCAGGCCCAGCGCAAGGTAGAGAATGGAGGCCAGAAGGAAGCTGAGCTTCCTGTTTTTCAGGTATTCGTTCACGTCAAATCACCTTTCCCGACGGTTTCGTCAAAGAAGTGGGATGGAAGGAAGGCGTCTCCGGCGGCGGAGTTTGTCCGCCGGCAAACACGCCGCGCACTTCCAACGGATCGTCACATGGTTTGGGCGCCGTTTGAGGATAGTATACCGCTTTGCGGAGAAAAAATCATTAGACAGATGGGATGGAACGTCCAATCACTGCCAGTTTTTACACACGTCGATCCAGCCCAGCGCGTTGGAGAGGGAAAACAGTTCCGCACAGCTCAGACGCACGGCGGAAGCGGCGTTGCCCGCGGCGGGGTAGACGGTCTCGAAGCGCCGGAGGGAGACGTCCAGATAGGTCTTTACGTCTGCACGTTCGATGGCGAAGGGGCAAACGCCACCCACCGCATGACCGGTGAACGAGAGCACCTGCTCCGGGGTGAGCATGGTGGCCTTGGTATGGAATTGGGCCTTAAACTTCGGATTGTCGATCTTTGCGTCTCCTGCGCAGACGATGAGTACGCAGCCCCCGTCCACCGCAAAGGAGAGGGTCTTGGCGATGTGTGCGCTCTCACAGCCCACGGCCTGAGCGGCCAGCTCCACCGTGGCGCTGGATACGCCGAACTCCTGGATGCGCGCTTCATAGCCGCGCGCACGCAGATAGTCCCGGCATGTTTCAATGGACACGGCTCACCGACCGCCCTTCTTGGCTTCCGCCCTGGAGAGAAAACGGTCCGTGTCGATGACGAAACGCTCGTGGACGCCGCCGCCGATGGGGCCGGCCTCGTCGTAGGCCTTCACGCTCAGGGTGATCTTTTTGCGGTCGACGGCGGTGACCTCGGCCTCGGCCCAGACCTTCATGCCGATGGGCGTGGCGGCGTCATGGGTCACGTCCAGGCGGGTGCCTACGGTGCCCTGGCCCTGCTCCAGCGCCCCCTGTACGGCGTTGACGGCGGCGTTCTCCATCAGGGCGACCATATATGGAGTCGCAAAAACGGGCACCAGCCCGCTGCCCACGGCGCAGGCGGTGTTGTGCTCGGTGACGACGCTCTCCGAGCGCCCCTTGCTTCCTACGGTAACTGACATGTCAAATTGGCTCCTTTCCGGGAATGGTATGTCCTATTTTACACCCGGAAAGTAGGGGTGACAAGAGGATGCGGGCAGAAAAAACCGCCGTGCAGCAGCCCTGCACGGCGGTTTTGCTTCAGTTTGCGGCCAGCTTAAGCCGGGTCCACTCGGAGTCGTAAAGAGCGAGGATGTCCTCGGGCAGGTTCCGGAAGCTCTCACACTGTTCCAGAACGGCGTCGTCCGGATAGGCGTAGGGATCTTCGGATACCTCGGGGTCCAGCTCCTCCCGCACGGACAGCAGGGGAGAGGAGTACCAGGTCTCCTCCACGTTGGCCAGGCCCACGGAGGTGGAGCACATGAAGTTGATGAAGGCCTCGGCGTTGGCTTTGTTCTCCGCCCCCTTGGGGATGCACATGGCATCCACATAGAGGTTGGTGCCCTCCTTGGGCAGGCAGAAGGCCAGGTCGGGATTCACGTCGGCCATAGTCAGATAGTCGCCGTAATAGTAGGCGCCGATCGCGGCGGAGTTGCCCTGCATCTTTTCAAAGATCTCGTCCATCACATAACTCTGCACCAGGGGCTTCTGCTGGATGAGCAGGTCGGTGGCGGCGGTGATCTGGGCGGGATCGGTGGTATTGTAGGAATAGCCCAGGTATTTCAGCGCCACGCCCAGGGCGTCCCGGGAGTTGTTGAACATCAGGATCTGCCCGGAGTAGTTTTCGTCGAACAGAATGCTCCAGCTGTCGGGGGCGCCGTCCACCATCGCGGTATTATAGATCACGCCCAGCAGGCCCCACATGTAGGGCACGCTGTACTGGTTCTCCGGGTCGTAATCCGGGTTTTTCAGGTTGGGATCGATATCGGAAAAATTCGGAATATTGTCAAAGTCCAGCGGCTCCAGCATATCCTCTTCGATCATACGGGAGATCATATAGTCGGAAGGGATGACCACATCGTAGCTGGCACCGTCGTTTTTCAGGACACCGTACATCGACTCGTTGCTCTCATAGGTGTCGTAGTTGACCTTGATGCCGGTCTGCGCCGTGAATTCGTCCAGAACGGATTCGTCGATATAGACGCCCCAGTTGTAGACGTTGACCACACCGCGGTCGGCCGCGCCGGGCTGAGATGCGGTACCGCTTCCGCCGGAGCAGCCGGCCAGCGCCAGGCTCAGCCCCAGAACGGTGGCCAGAAGGAGTGCGAGAGACTTTTTCAATTGCTTTCTTTATCCCCTTTCGGATGAAATTCTTTTATAACAGGCCTTCGCAGGCAGGCCGTGTTACCGCTTCAGCTCTGCGCGTCGGGCATGAGGGCGGCCTTGCGTTTTTCACTGGCCGTCTCCTGCCGCGCCTGCCGCACGTTGACGACGAGCAGCAGGGCGAACACGCATACGAACATCAGGGTGGACAGCGCGTTGATTTCAGGCGTGACGGGCTTTTTGACCATGGTATAGATCTCCACGGCCAGGGTGGTCACGCCGGAACCCTTGGTAAAATAGCTGATGACAAAATCGTCGATGGACATGGTAAAGGCGATGATCATGCCGTTGAGCACGCCGGGCAGGATCTCCGGCAGGATGACCCGCCGGAAGGCGTACAGGCCGGAGGCCCCCAGGTCCTGGGCGGCCTCGTAGATATTGGGGTCCAGCTGACGCAGCTTGGGCATCACCGACAGGATCACATAGGGCGCGTCAAAGGTGATATGGGCGATGAGCAGCGTGCCGAAGCCCATCCGCCAGCGCAGGCCCAGGGCCTGACTGATGGGACTGGCGTTGAACAGGCCGATGGCGAAGACGAACAGGAGCATCATCGACACGCCGGTAATGATATCCGCGTTGGTCAGGGGGATGTTGTTCACGGCCAGGCAGACCCCCCGGCTCCGGCGGCGCATGCTGTAAAAACCGATGGCGGCGGCGGTGCCCAGCAGGGTGGCGATGACCGCAGCCAGCACCGAGAGGATCAGGGTGGTGCGCAGAGCCCCCAGCAGGCGGGTATCCTGAAAGAACTCCAGATACCACTGGAGGGAAAAGCCCTCCCAGACCCGGTTGCTCCGCCCGGAGTTAAAGGAGAAGATGATGAGCAGGGCGATGGGGGCGTAGAGGAACAGGTATACCAGAACGGTAAAGACCCGGGACGGAATCCGGCGCTTGCTCACAGGACCGCCACCCCCTCTTCCCCCTCGCCGAAGCGGTTCATGACCGCCATGCACACCAGAACGATGACCATCATCACCAGGGCGATGGCCGAGCCCAGGTGGGGATTATAGGCGTTGCCCAGGAACTGCATTTCGATCAGATCGCCCAGCAGCAGGGTCTTGCCGCCGCCCAGCAGGCGGGACAGGGCAAAGGTGGACACCGAGGGGATGAATACCATGGTCACCCCGGAGAGCACCCCGGGCAGGGACAGGGGGAAGATCACCTTGCGGAAGACCATGGCGCTGTTGGCCCCCAGGTCCTGGGCCGCCTCAATGACCTTGGGGTCGATCTTGTCGATGACCGAGAAGATGGGCATGATCATGAAGGGCAGAAAATTATAGACCATCCCCAGCACGATGGCCCCCTGGGTGTTGATCATGTGGAAGCAGGTCAGATCCGTGCCGAAGAGGGTGTTGATAAGGCGGAAAAAGCCGATGCCGCTCAAGAACTGGTTGATCAGCCCGTTGTCGTCCAGCAGGGACATCCAGGCATAGGTCCGCAGCAGGAAGTTCATCCACATGGGCAGCATGATGAGCATCATGGCCACCTTGCGCACCAGCACGCCCTCCTTGGACAAAAAATAGGCCAGGGGGTAGCCGATGAGGATGCAGATGACGGTGGCCGTGACGGCCAGCACAAAGGAGTGCCGGAAGGCGGGGAAATACTGCCCCATATTGCTGAAATTGGACAGCGTGACGCCGCCGTCCTTGGCGGTGAAGGCGTACACCACGATCAAAAGCAGCGGCGCGATGACGAAGACGGCCATCCAGACCACATAGGGGATGGCAAGCGACCTATTCCGCATCCTCGTCCTCCCCCTCGTCCGGGCCCTCGTTGAGCTCGTCGTACTCGGCGGAGTAGGAGCTGTAATCTCCGAACATGCCGGAGTACGGGCTCTTCTTCATGATGTGGAAGCCGTCCGGGTCGATCTTCACCCCGATGCGGGAGCCCACCTCGGAATAGTCGGTGGTCTGGATGAGCCATTTAAAGCCGCGGAAGTCCACGATGGTATCATAGTGGACGCCCTTGAAGGTGACCTCGGTAACGGTGCCGGTGAGCTGGCCCTGCGCCTCGGGCACGATATCGATATCCTCGGGCCGGATGACTACGTCCACCGGCTCGCCGGGCGCAAAGCCCTTGTCCAGGCACTGGAAGCGGCGGCCGTACATACCCACGACATAGTCCTCGTGCATCACGCCGTCGATGATGTTGCTCTCTCCGATAAAGTCGGCCACGAAGGCGTTTTTGGGCTCGTTATAAATGTCCTCAGGGGTGCCGATCTGCTGGATCTTGCCCTGATTCATCACCACGATGGTATCGCTCATGGTCAGGGCCTCTTCCTGATCGTGGGTCACGTAGATAAAGGTGATGCCCACCTGCTGCTGGATGCGCTTGAGTTCGATCTGCATGTCCTTGCGCAGCTTCAGGTCCAGCGCGCCCAGCGGCTCGTCCAGCAGCAGCACCTGGGGCCGGTTGACGATGGCGCGGGCGATGGCCACCCGCTGCTGCTGGCCGCCGGAGAGGGAGTTGACCGAGCGCTTGCCGTAGCCGGCCAGGTTGACCAGGGTCAGGGCCTCCTCGACCCGGCGGCGGAGCTCGTCCTCCGGCGTCTTGGCGATGCGCAGACCGAAGGCCACGTTTTCAAAAATATTCATATGGGTAAACAGGGCGTACTTCTGGAAGACCGTGTTGACCTTCCGCTTATGGGGCGGCACGTCGTTGATCCGCGCGCCGTCAAAGAACACGTCGCCCGAGGTGGGCTTCTGAAAGCCGCCGATGATGCGCAGCATGGTGGTCTTGCCGCACCCGGAGGGGCCCAGCAGCGTGAGAAATTCCTTATCGTTGATATACAGGTTAATGTGGTCCAGAATGACGTCCTCGTCAAACCTCATCACGCAATCCGACAGGCGGATCAGCTCCTTGGACATGTATCCTCCCCCGTTTCGTTTGGAATCATGACGTAAGAAAAGGCGTACCCCACCGGCGGTTGGGTACGCCCTTTTGACGAAACAAATCATATATGGTATTGCGGGAAAAGTCAATAAAAAACTACAAGGTTTTGCAGGGATTTTACAGGGGGCGCCTGTCCGGCGAAGGGGGGTTTCCCCGGCGGGAGATTTTTGGTATGATAAAAAAACAGGAGGAAGGAGGCGGAGCGGGGATGACGCGGAAGGAGGAACGGGAGTGGGCGTGGTTTGACGGACAGTTCCGGCGGCATTATTCCACCATGCTCCGCCTGACGGCCCGGCAGCTGCGGGACCCGGCGCGGGCGGAGGAGCTGGTGCAGGACGCGTTCGAGCTGTTTTGGCAGAAGCGCGCGCAGCTGCGGGAGCACCCTAACCCCGGGGGCTGGCTGATGAAGACGCTGCAATTCCTGATCCGGAACGAGGCCCGCTCTGCCGGGGAGCGGCTGACGCAGCCCCTGGACGGCATGGCGCTGGAGCGCGCCGCGGCCCCGCCGGAGCGGCGGGAGCCGCTGGCGGAGGCGCTGCCGCCGGGCTTGGCGGAGGGGGAGCGGGCGCTTTTGATCTGGTTTTACGAGGAAGAGCGGAGCTGCGGGGAGATCGCCGCCCGGCTGGGGATCTCCGAGTCCCTGTGCCGCATGCGCCTGACCCGCGCCCGGCGGCGCTGCCGGGAGCTGTGGGAGGCGCAGGGCGGCCCCGACGGATCAGGGGCCAAAATTTTTTAAATAAGTTTTGATTTTTCTGTTGCGAAATCCGCAGCTGAATACATAAACGCTTAGGAGGTGTGAACGATGGCGGAAGACCGGCGGGACCTTTTTGGCGCGGGCGGACCCGATGCGGCTCCCAATCCCAGCCATCTGCGGGAGAAGACGGCGGAAGAGCTGCTGAACGAGCTGGAGGTGGAGTTAGATGATATGAGCGAAGCGGACTATGACCAGGCGTGGGTGGACGCCTACTTGGACGAGCTGGACCGGCGGGAGCCGCCGGGGGCGGACGCTGCGGCGGAACCCGCGCTGGAGCGCTTTCACGCCGCCCACGCCGCAGCGTCCCATATGGCCCGCCGCCAGAGGGGGCGGGCCATGAAAACCGCTGCCTGCCTGATTCTGGTCTGCGGACTGTCGCTGGGCGGACTGCTGGCCGTCAGCCCCGGTGTGCGGGCGTGGACAAAAAATGTATTTGTCCAGTGGTTTGAGGACTATTTCTATATCGCATACGCCGGGCAGCAGGCGGAAGGAGTCAAAGCGTCCGATTGGCGGCCCGCCTATGTGCCGGATGGATTTGAGACCGTGGATACGCAGGACGAGGCGTTCTCAATTACCTATGAGAACAGTGACGGGGTCTGGATTAAGTTCCGCTGCACAACGGTTGCCGTGGCCGGGGACAGCGAGCGTGGGACCTTTTCTGAGATTACGGTTCAGGGGAAGCCGGCTATGCTGATGCTTGCCGATGCGCCGGGTGATTGGAACGCCGTGACCTGGGCGGATGAGGAGTACGGATTTTTGTTCGACATTACCTCTTCCTACGACTACAAGGAACTGATTCGCATGGCGGAGAGCGTGGAGCTGGTTTTAGAGCCGGAATAGGAGGCGGGCGAGGAGGGCGCAGAAGAAATGAAAAAGGCCGTTATGAAATCGTGTGCTGCTGCGTTATGGTAAGGGAAGGGTGCGTATGAAGCGGAACAGGGGCGCATTGACGCCTCAAAACCAAACGAAAGAAAGGAAGCAGAAACAATGAAGAAAAAGCGGTATCTTTTGGCCGCGGTAGTGGTCGCGCTGTTTGCGCTTGCCTGTACGGCGGCTGCGGCCGAGCCGGAGGTGGAAGCGCCGGAGCAGAGCGCATACCTGGGGGATGTGGAGGTGATGTACGTTCCGGAGTGGGATTGCTATGTCATCACAACGGAGACCGGCTCGCCTGCGCATGAGTATGTTTCCACCCAGGTGAGCGCGGCGAACGCCACACGAGCCAATCCGGAGAAAGAGACGAGCAAGGACTTTACCCATACGATGGTGGACAGCGCAGGGAATCTGATTGCCACGCTGGATGTGAAGGTGTATGGGATCTACTCTCAGGCGGATGGAGAGGCGCAGATCACCAATATCACCTGGAGGACGACGCCCACCGTGTCCGGGATGACCTTCCGCAAGGTACTCAATGGGGAAACGGGCACTCTGTACGTGAAGTACAATCAGAAGGAAATCGGGTTTACCTATCGTATTTACACGAACGGGACGATCTCCAGAGACTAAGGGCCCAGCGGGTATGGCTGGGTACGGGGAATGACGGGATCCGCCTGGCGCAGTAAGCGGCGGCCTTCCCATTGCAGATGCGCAAACGTTCTGCATCTCTCTGGCCCGGGTGCGGGTTAGACCAAGCCCTATCTGACGGATCTTGTGACGGCAAGAAGCTGAAGACTCCAACGCTCCCGGCGGAAGCAGCCCGCCGGCTTCACCAACAAAATCGATGCGCCGCCCCGGAGGAGGGGCGGCGCATTTTTAAGGCATCACCGCACAATTCCCCGCGCACGTCTTGACGGCCAATTTGCCCCACAAATGCGTTGTAAAACCTTGCAATACGCAAAGTATTCCTGCGGTTTTGCGCCTTTTTGCGGCACAAATTTTCGCGCCAATCCGCACGCGTTGAATGATGCGGTGATGCCTTGCATTTTTTAAAAAATTTTCAAAAAGCACGTAATGAAAACGCTCGCTGAAACGTTATTGGAAT
The DNA here is from genome assembly GCF_014287895.1 of Lawsonibacter hominis. Lineage (GTDB taxonomy): Bacteria > Bacillota > Clostridia > Oscillospirales > Oscillospiraceae > Lawsonibacter_A > Lawsonibacter_A hominis. The sequence goes on from NZ_JACOPP010000023.1 coordinate 39,384, forward strand.
GAGGGCGTCCGGCAGGGCGGAAAAAAATTCTGAAAAAAGATGAGATTCTTGTTGCGAAACGCTCATCCTGATACATATAAACAGTGAGAGCGACAAAAGGGAGTCCTCTTCGCTTTCAAATATGTACGATAAAGGAGGTCGTTCGCATCCAGGTCTCCCTAAGACAACAAGATAGTTTAGGAAGGAAGGTTTCATGGTGAAACTGCGTAAACTGGTCAGTACCCTGTGCGCCTTCGCCCTGCTTCTCTCTGCTCTACTGTGTTCCGCCGCCGCCGCTGATGTACGAGGCACTCAACGCTCAGCCTTTGCGGGGCAGACCATTGACTGTAAAATCGTTGATGCAACGACGGGTGAAGAGCAGGTAGTTTATCTTGCAATTCCCACACATGCAACGGCAGACGAGCAGCAGGCTATTATCGATGCGGCAATCAAGGATGCACTTGGAATTCCAACACTGTTTTATGACCCGGACACGACTGGGGCATTCCCCATTAGTAAAAAGTATAACCTTGGGATTTCCGCTAACGCTTCCGTATCTTTGGGAAGCGGCACTTTGGATGGCAACATGAGCATTAGCTACTGTGAATTCGTCAATCACAACGCCTCTTCCGGCACGAATGTGACTGTGACTTTCCGCAACAGAACGCAGAGTGGCATTTCCAATGTTTCTGCTAATATCAGCGGCACACGGGTCACTGTCTTTGTCACTCGTTTGCAGGATGGCTTCCCTATGTCCAGCGGAGACAGCATTTCGGTGACCGGTGTGTCGAACAAGACCTTTACCAGCAACGTTTACATTTCTTCCATCTAACATCGGTAGACTGATGTGGCGTGGGACGGCTGAGGCCGTCCTACCCCAAAATAAAAGGAGGTAAGCTATGAGGCATCCATTTCGGGCGCGCCTGTCCGCCCTGCTTTTCACCGCCGCCTTGCTGGCGGGCTTCTGCGTCTCCTACGCCGCCCCGGCGGCGCAGAGCGTCCACGTCCCGGTCTGGCGGGGAAGCGTCTACGTCGACAGCGCCGTAGCGGCGATTTTAGACGAGGAAGACAACATGCAGGAGCTGTTCAGCTACAACGGCACGATTTACATCCCCCTGCGTCAGGCGGGGGCCTGGATGGGCAAGCAGGTGGACTGGGATCAGCAGGGCAAAACGGTACTCCTGTCCGGCCGGACCACGGCCCGCGTCCTGGCCGCAGAGGAGGCGACCGGGAACCAGCAGACCCCCAGTGAGCGGGCCGAGAAGGAGGAGCGGGAGAAAAACGGCATCGACATCCAGATCTGCCCCGACATCACCGTGACCATGGATGGGGTAGAACAGCGCTTCCACAACGTCAAGGGCGAGCGGGTGTACCCCGCCGTCTATGACCAGCGGGTCTATCTGCCGGTGCGCAGCATTGGGACGTTGATGGGGATGGAAGTCACCTATTACAGTGCCCCCGACCGGGGAGACGGCTGCGTATTTTTAAAGACCCCCTGGGCCGAAGGGGAGCGGGCCGTCCTGGAGGCCTATCTGGAGGAGGTAAGACCCATCCTGGCGGAGCTGGAGGGCGGCTTTCTGCGGGCGGTGGAGGAGCCGGACAAGGCCCAGGCCAAGGCCGCTCTCCCTCTGGTGGAGGCGCTGGCGGCTCTGGAAATTCCCCAATCTGAGTTTGCCCAATACCGCTTGGAGCAGTGTATCCGCCCCCTCATTGAGCAGGTACGCGCCGCGCTGGAGCGCTATCTTGCCGACGGAGCGGTGGGGGACTATGACGCTGCGGTGAGTGACGGCACCCAGCTTTCCAGCTATTATGTCAACTTGCACAACGTTATGCTGCAGGACATGGCCCGATACGACTGGCCCGTAGTCCCCACTGCGTAGGAACCGCATGCGCAGCCGGTCCGGCGGCGCGATTTTAAAAATTTTTATGGCCAAAGGAAGGGAACCGAATATGAAACGAAGCAGTTTGATCCGAAGCCTGTGCGCCTGCCTGTGCGCGGGGCTGCTGGCGGGTTCCTGCACGGCCTACGCCGCCGGGATGCAGGAGCAGGCCCGGACCGTCCGCGTGCCCGTCCCCTATGCGATGGAGGGGCAGGACGAGGGACCTTCCTTATACCTATCTGAGCGGGCGGGTTTACCTGCGCAAGCCCCTGGCGGCGGAGGGGCGCGCTGCGCTGCTGCAAATCCTGCCCGGCAGCGACCGCTGGCCGCTGGAATAGGCCGGGCCTGCGTATAAGCTATGAATATTGTTGTAGGAATCTGCCTATTTGTGTTTCCCTTTTTGTTTGCGAAATTGATGATCTCCATTCACAAGCTGGAGGAGACAGAGAAGGGCCTCGGGCCGGTACCGTATTGCTTTGTGATGGGGATTATGCTGATTATCATCTGGCTGTATGGATGAAGGAAAACGGCCGGGAGCGGGCGCGGCACGCGCCAAAACAAAGCCTGCCCGCTCCCGCTTACTCGCCCGGGAAATACGCTTCCACGAAATCCACGTGTTCCACGGTGAAGGCCCTGCCCTTCAGATACTCCAGCATCCCGGCGTCGGTGGAAAAGGAAAAGACCAGCTTGTAGGAGTACAGCGCCTGAAAGGCGCGGCCATAGCGCTTGTTGTCCCGTTCCCGGCCGTATTTGCCGTCTCCCAGCAGAGGGTGGCCCGCCGCGGCGAACTGGGCGCGGATCTGATGGGTGCGGCCGGTGAGCAGCTCGCACTCCACCAGAGAGAGCCCGTCCGCCGTTTTCAGGGTCTTATATAAGGTGGCGGCGCTCTTCCCCCCGGGCACCGGCTTGCGGTATACCGTCACCCGCGCCTTATCTTCGTCCTTGAGCAGAAAGCCCTCCAGCTTTCCCGCAGGGGGGCTCATACGCCCGTGGAGGACTGCCAGATAAAATTTTCCGATCTCGCGGTCCCGGATCTTCTGGTTGAGGATGCGCAGGGTCTCGGCATTTTTGGCGGCCAGGACGATCCCGCCGGTATTGCGGTCGATGCGGTTGCACAGGGCGGGGGCGAAGGAGTGCTCGTCCCGGGGGTTCCACTCCTTTTTTTGATAAAGGTAGGCCTGGATATGGGTGATCAGGGTGTTGACCTTTTCCTGTTCGTCGGCGTGGCACAGCAGGCCCGGCCGTTTGTTGAGCAGCAGCAGGTTTTCATCCTCATACACGATGTCCAGCCGGGGCTGGAAGACCGAGAGAAAGGCGTTGTCCTCCCGGGGGGCGTCAAAAAACTCATCGTTGATGTATAATTGCAGCCGGTCCCCTTCCTGCAGGCGCACGTCCCGCTGGGAGCCTTTCCCGTTGACCTTGACCCGCTTGAGGCGGATATACTTCTGGGCCAGGGGCGCGGGGAGCAGGGGGAGGGTCTTGGCCAGCCAGCGGTCCAGCCGCTGGCCGGCGTCATTTTTTCCGATCACAAACTCCTTCATGGGGCGATTCTCCTAAAACGTCTTACTTGGGGAACGATCCCCTCGGCGGACAGGGGGCAGCACGCCGTCCTCCGCTTCCTCGCCGGCGCCGGTTTTTGCCGCGAAAAACCGTGTTATCCCTGTTTCCCTGAAAATAGTATACCATATTTTATGGAAAAGGGAAAAAGTATTTGACATCATCCGAAATTTTGAGTATAATGTCCGCTGTACCATTGTGAGAGGTGTGCCATGCGACTGAATCTCCGCGACATCATCCATACGCCCGGCGCGGCGCTGCCCTTTGCGTTTGCGCTGGATCTGTCCGGGCTGGATTTTTACGGAGAGCGCCCGTTCACCCAGCCGGCGCAGGTGTCCGGCAGCGTGCGCAATATGGCCGACGCACTGCTGCTCACCGGCACGGCGCAGACCGTTCTGGACCTGAAGTGCGACCGCTGCCTCAGGCCCTTCCGGCAGGAGCTGTCCCTCCCGGTAGAGACTCTTCTGGCGGAGACGCTGGAGGATGAGGAGAACGACGCGATCGTCCTTCTGGAGAACGGCGAAGTCGATTTGGACGAACTGTTCACCACGGCGCTGGTGCTGGCCATGGATTCCAAGCATGTCTGCCGCGCGGACTGCAAGGGACTGTGTCCCCGCTGCGGGGCCGACCTGAACGAAGGCCCCTGCGCCTGCAGGCCCGAAACCGATCCACGTTTGGCTGCGCTTGCGCAGCTGTTGGATAAAGAAGACTGAGTCATTTGCCCGGCCAGGGCATGAACCTAAGGAGGTGTCATAGATGGCAGTCCCTAAGAGTAAAGTGTCCAAGCAGCGCCGGAACAAGCGCCGCAGCTCCGTTTGGAAGCTGGAGACGCCCGGCGTCACCACCTGCCCCAAGTGCGGTGCGTTCCGCCTTCCCCATCGGATGTGCAAGAGCTGCATGAGCTATAATGGCCATGAGTTCGGCAGCGCCGAGGCCGCGGCGAAGTAAATAGCCTGCAAAAAGCAAGAGGGGGAGGCCCCTCTTTCTTTTTGCGCGAAAATCCGACGCGCGGCCGTCCGGCCGCCCCTTCCTTGATTTTGCCAAATGCCTGTGATATGATAGCGGAACAAGAGAGGCCGCTCCCAAATGCAGCGGGCAGCGACCCCAACGGCAGGCGGAAGGGGCAATGGCCGGCCCGGATGCGCCGGGAGCACGGCGCGTCGCTGCGCCATGATCTGTAAGGACGGGCCGCCGATCAGAGCGTCTGCTGGTCGGCGGCTCGTAGAGCAAGTATCCCTTTTGCGGCAAATGGGATACACGGATCCCGGGATGGATCCGCGCGGGCGGCGGGGCGCCCGCCCCAAAAGGCCGGAGCCCGGCCGGGGGAGCGCGCGGTCCCCTGCCGCAGCAGTACGCAGAACGCAAGGCATCACGCCGGAGAGGGAGGCGACGCGCAAGACATGAGCATGACACGCATACAGTCGGTCGATCCCCACAGCCCGGCCAAGCGGGCCGGGGTACGGCCGGGGGAGACCCTGACCCATGTGAACGGCCGCCCCATTGTGGATGTGCTGGATTATAAATTTTATACCTACGATCCGCGCCTGAGTCTGACCCTGTGCGGGTCGGACGGGCGGGAGCGTACCGTACGGGTGCGCAAGGAGGAGGGGGAGGACCTGGGGCTCAACTTCCAGACCTATCTGATGGACAAGGCCCGCTCCTGCGCCAACCGCTGTATCTTCTGTTTTGTGGACCAGATGCCCCCCGGCATGCGTGAGACCCTTTATTTTAAGGACGACGACGCCCGGCTCTCCTTTCTGCTGGGCAACTATATCACGCTGACCAATCTCTCGCAGCGGGAGGTGGAACGGATCGCCGCGCTGCGCATCAGTCCCATCAACATCTCCGTCCACGCCACAGAGCCGGAGCTGCGGCAGGCTATGCTCAAGCACCGCCGGGCCGGGGAGTGCTTGGCGATCATGGAGCGCTTTGCGCGGGCGGGCATCACCATGAACGCGCAGGTGGTGGCCTGCCCCGGCATCAACGACGGGCCGGCCCTGGACCGCACGCTGAACGATCTGGGCGGGCTCTGGCCTGCGGTCAGCAGCGTGGCGGTGGTGCCGGTCGGGGTGACCCGCTTCCGGGAGGGCCTGTGCAGGATCGACCCCTATACCCCGCAGCAGGCCGCCGCCGTCATCGATCAGGTGGAGGCCTTTGCCGCCGCCTTCGCTGAGGCGCATGATACCGCAATGGCCTGGTGTTCCGACGAGTTTTACCTGATCGCCGGGCGGGCGCTGCCGGAGAAGGCCTACTATGAAGGCATGGCGCAGCTGGAAAACGGCGTGGGGATGCTGCGCCTGCTCACCAGTCAGGCGGCCATGGCGCTGGACGGCGCCCGGGCCGGCGCGGAGTGCACGCCCTTTTCCATTGCCACCGGGGTATCCGCCGCCCCTTTTTTACAGGAAATCATTGACATGGCCCGGAAAACGTGCGGTAATATAAGGGGGACGGTCTACCCGGTGCGCAACCGCTTTTTTGGGGAGACCATTACGGTATCCGGCCTCATCACCGGCCGGGATTTGATGGAACAGCTCCGGGGCCGGGCGCTGGGAGAGCGGCTGCTGATCCCCGCAAACATGCTGCGTACCGGGGAGCGGGTCTTTCTGGACGACGTGACGGTAGCACAGTTGGAGCAGGCGCTGGGCGTGCCGGTGATCCCGGTGCCCGCGGAAAGCGGGTTTGACCTGGTGGACGCCATCCTGGGGCTGGAGGTGGAGGCGCCCGCCTACGCCCTGCCGCCGGAGGACGAATACTACCGGTATAATCCGGGAACTTAAGGACCAAAATGACCGTGATAACAGGAATGAGAGGGATAGGATGAAACCCTTAGTCGCCATTGTGGGCCGGCCCAATGTGGGCAAGTCCATGCTTTTTAACAAACTGGTGGGCCAGCGGTTATCCATCGTGGAGGACACTCCGGGCGTGACCCGGGACCGGCTGTATGCCGAGGCGGAGTGGCTCAACCGGAAATTTGACCTGGTGGATACCGGCGGGATCGAGCCCTCCGCCGACAGCGAGATCCTGGCTTTTATGCGGGAGCAGGCGGAGATCGCCATTCAGAACGCCACGGTCATCGTGTTCCTCTGCGATATCAAGACCGGCCTGACCGCCTCCGATCAGGAGGTGGCCAACCTGCTGCTGCGCTCGGGCAAGCCGGTGGTGCTGGCGGTAAACAAAATGGACCAGGTGGGACAGACCAACCCGGACATCTATGAATTTTATAATCTGGGCCTGGGCGACCCCATTCCGGTCTCCGCCGTCCACGGCCACGGGACCGGAGAGCTGTTGGACGAGTGTATGAAATACTTCCCCCCCGAGGAGGCGGAAGCACCGGAGGACGACGTGATCAAGGTAGCCGTCATCGGCAAGCCCAACGTGGGCAAGTCCTCTCTCATCAACCGCATCCTGGGGGAGCAGCGGGTCATTGTCAGCGATGTGGCAGGTACGACCCGGGACGCGGTAGACAGCTATTTTGAGAATCAGAAGGGCAAATACCGCCTGATCGACACGGCGGGCATGCGCAAAAAGTCCAAGGTGGACGACCGCATTGAGAAGTTTTCCGTCCTCCGTTCCACCATGGCCATTGAGCGCTGTGACGTGTGCCTGATCCTCATCGACGCTCAGGAGGGCGTTACCGAGCAGGATACCAAGGTGGCCGGCCTGGCCCATGAGGCAGGCAAGGCCTGTATCATTGTGGTCAACAAATGGGATGCGGTGGAAAAGGACGACAAGACCATGGACCGGATGCGCCAGGACGTGCGCCGGGATCTGAGCTATATGACCTACGCGCCCGTCGTGTTCATCTCCGCCCTGACGGGCCAGCGGGTGGACCGGCTGTTCGATCTGATCAACTACGTCAACGATCAGGCGTCCCTGCGCATCACCACCGGCATGCTCAACACGGTCCTGGCCGACGCCACCGCCCGGGTGCAGCCGCCTACGGATAAGGGACGCCGGCTGAAGATCTACTATATGACCCAAATCGGCGTCAAGCCGCCCCACTTCGTCTGTTTCTGCAACGACGCAAAGCTGTTTCATTTTTCCTATCAGCGCTATCTGGAAAATCAGATCCGTTCCACCTTTGGCCTGGAGGGTACGCCGATCAGGCTGACCATCCGGCAGAAGGGCGACAAGGAGGGGTGACAGGCGTGGGCAACGAATCGTCGCTGGGCTTTTTCGGACTGATGTACTGGCTTCACCACGAGGGCGGAGGCATTACGGTAGCGCTGGCGCTGCTGCTGATGCTGGCGGCCGCGGCGGCGGCCTATTTTCTGGGCTGCTTCAACGGGGCGGTCATCGTTTCCAAATATATCCTGCGGGACGACGTACGCAAGCATGGCAGCGGCAACGCGGGACTGACCAACTTTTATCGTACGTTCGGCGGACCGCTGACGGTTGTGGTCATCCTGACCGACGTGCTCAAGGCTGTTGCGGCCGTGCTTGTCGGCATGGTCCTCTTCCGCGTCATTGGAACTCAGGCGATGGAGACCGCGGGAAAGTATTGGGCGGGCACCTTCTGCCTGTTGGGTCACATGTTTCCCTGCATGTTCAAATTCAAGGGCGGTAAGGGTATCCTGTCCGGGGGCACCATCGCTCTGATGGTCGACTGGCGGATCGCCCTGGTGGTCTGGGGAGGCTTTCTGGTGCTGGCCATCCTGACCAAGTGGGTCTCTCTGGGGTCCATCTGGGCGGGCGCATCCTTCCCCTTTGCCACTTGGTTTGTCTATCATGACTTGTTTACGCTGCTGTTGGCCGCCGCTTGCGGCGCGCTGGTGGTATGGAAGCACCGGGGCAACCTGAAGCGCATCCTGGCTGGAACGGAGTCCAAATTCAGTTTTCATCGCAAGAAGGAAGGGGAGCGGAAACCATGAAGATCGCGGTTATGGGCAGCGGGGGCTGGGGGACGGCCCTGGCTATGGTCTTGCTGGAAAACGGCCATGACGTGACCCTGTGGTCGTATACGCAGGAGGAGTCCGCTGTTCTGCGTGAGAAGCGGGAAAACCCCATGCTGAAGGGAGTGCCGCTGCCGGAGAAGCTCCATTTGACCTGGGATGCAGGCTGTGTGCGGGACTGCGGGATCGTGGTGCTGGCGACCCCCTCCTTCGCTGTGCGGACGACCGCGCGGTCGATCGCGCCGCTGCTGGATCCCGGCGCGGTGCTGGTCTCCGTGTCGAAGGGCATTGAAAAGGATACGTCCCTGACCCTGACTGCCGCCATCGCGGAGGAAGTGGGAGAAGGGCATCCCATCGTGGCGCTGTCCGGCCCTTCCCATGCGGAGGAGGTGGGCCGGCAGGTGCCTACCGTGGTCGTTTCCGCCTCACGGGACCGGGCGGCTGCCGAGCAGGTCCAGGACCTGTTTATGAACGAACGGTTCCGGGTATATGCCTCCGATGATGTGGTGGGCGTAGAACTGGGCGCGGCGCTGAAAAATGTCATCGCCCTGTGTGCCGGGATCTGTGATGGAATGGGCTTTGGAGACAATACCAAAGCGGCGCTGATGACCCGCGGATTGACCGAGATCGCCCGGCTGGGCGTGGCGATGGGCGGACGCAGGGAGACCTTTGCGGGACTCTCCGGGGTGGGGGACCTGATCGTCACCTGTACTTCCATGCACTCCCGAAATCGCCGCTGCGGGATCCTGATCGGACAGGGTACGCCGACCCGGCAGGCGGTCCAGGAGATCGGCGCGGTAGTGGAGGGTTACTATGCCGCCGCCACTGCCAAAGCGCTGGCAGAAAAGGCGCAGGTGGAGATGCCCATCACGGAGGCGGCCTACCAGGTGCTTTATCAGGGGAAGGACCCGCATGCGGTCATACATGAACTGATGACCCGCGACCGGAAACACGAGCTGGAGGACAGCTGGGTGTAGTGAAAAAAGCAGGGAAAAATGAAAAAAGTACTTGCATCGAGCACTAAAGTATGTTAATATAATCAAGCCGTCTGAATCAGGCGGCAATTTCCGGGTGTGGCGAAGTTTGGTATCGCGCTTGAATGGGGTTCAAGAGGCCGCTGGTTCGAATCCAGTCACTCGGACCAAGGGTAAGTCCTTATGGGACTTACCCTTTTTTATTTTATAAGTTTTATTTTTTGTTGCATGGAAACGTGCAATTTTTTGTTATTTGCACCCTGCCGATAAGGTAAAATAAGTTGCGCAAATATAAAAGAGGATAAAAAGAGACATGGTTTGCAGAACTCTGGTAGAATGAAGTTGCGACACACCATTCTGAAAGGAGTCTGTAAACCATGTCC
>NZ_JACOPP010000024.1 GCF_014287895.1 Lawsonibacter hominis
CGGACATGGTTTACAGACTCCTTTCAGAATGGTGTGTCGCAACTTCATTCTACCAGAGTTCTGCAAACCATGTCTCTTTTTATCCTCTTTTATATTTGCGCAACTTATTTTACCTTATCTGAAACAGGCCGCCCCGCTTGCGGGAATCCCGCCATTTTATTGCGCCGGGGCTGCGATGGCCGGGATCTGCTTTCCGGTATGGTCGATGGTATAGTCGCTGCCGTAGGTTCCAGGCAGGATGATCTGAGAGATCGGAACAAATGTGTAGCCCTCCTGGAGCAGCTTTTCAAGAATGCTGGGCAGGGCCTCCGGGGTGTGGAGGGCGGCGTTGTGAAAGAGCACGATGGATCCCGGCTGGACCTTGGAAGTGACCCGCTGTATGATCTCCGACGCCGGAAGGTCCTTCCAGTCCAGGCTGTCCACATCCCACTGTATGGGCTCCATGCCGATGGAGCGGATCGCAGTGATCACGTTATTGTCATACTCTCCATAAGGCGGCCGGATCAGGGTGGGACGCACGCCGGTCACCGCCTCGATCTTGTCGTTGCAGGCCTCCACATCGGCAATGATCTCCTCTTTGGAGAGCTGCGACATATGGGCGTGATCGTTGGAGTGGTTCATCACCTCGTGCCCGGCATCATGGAGCGCCTTGACCGATTCGGGGTATTTATCCACCCACGAGCCTACCACAAAAAACGTTGCCTTGACGTTATACTTGCCCAAGATGTCGATAAGCTGCTGGGTATCCTCGTTGCCCCAGGCTGCGTCAAAGGATATGGAGAGCATCTTCTGATCCCGCTGGACGCAGTAGATGGGCAGTTGCCGGTCGGTGGCATAGGCGCTGACCGCCGCAGGATAATTGACCACATAGAACATGGCCGCCGCCGCCAGGGCGCAGGCCAGGGCGGTCAGGCGCTTTCGCTGGAGCAGGAACACTTTCATAGCTGGACCTCCTAAACTTCGTTTGCTCCATCTTATGAAAGACAAGGCCGGTTCAGAAGAATGCGGCGGCAGAAAGGCGGGACAGCGCCAGGGCCAGCAGGATGCTTCTTCCCGCATGTCTCATGATCGTTTCCCCCCTGTGCTCCAATTCCTTCCTTGTAACGGAAACAGGTCGGACATACAAGTCCGTGGAACCCTCCGGCAGGGATTACCGGCTATGTATCCCCCAACTCCACCGGCTCCAGCTTCATCACGGACACCTCGTAGGCCACCCGCTGCTGACTGACGCCGTCCTCAACCTTGGTGTAGGAGCGGCTCTGCAGCCGTCCGGCAAGGCGCACCCCGTCCCCCACCTCCAGCCCGGCGCAGCGCTGGGCCAGCCCGCCCCAGGCGATGCAGGGCAGATAGTCCGCCCGGCCATAGCGGCGGTTGACCGCCAGCATCAAATCGCAGATCTCCCGTCCCAGCGGGGTGCGGCGGAAGACCGGCGGCTTGCACAGCACCCCCGCCAGCACCAGATCGTTGGCCGGCTCCCCCCCGCCCTTCCGCAGGGAGCGGGCATACAGAGTGATGACCAGCCGGCTGCCCCGGCCGCTCTTGTTGTTGAAGGAGCGCACTTCCCCCTCCACCTCCAGCGGTGTGCCGACCGCCACGGGACATTGCTCCAGCAGCGGCCGGGCCGCGATGACGTTTACCCGGTCCTCCGAGCCGGAGAGCCGCAGCACCGAAAGCGGAAAGGTCTCGTAAGCCACGCCGTGATTCTCATGGGAAAGGGTGGGCGCCGCCGCCGCCACGCCCCGCAGCAGCGCCCGGTTCTCATTCCAGCCAGTTTGCATATCCATCCACGCTCCTGTGTATTGCTTTTTCGTTCACTGTGGCATGTATATGCGGGCATGTCCGCGGCTATGCCGCGCTCCGGGCCCTCCCCGGCACAAAACCGCCCCCATCCCCGGCGTCTCACGCGGGTGACGGGGGCGGCGCCCGGTGCGTACGCTTACCGCTCGGTGATGGGCTTGGCCTTTTCCTTGGCGGTTTTGGGCCTGCCCTGGAGCTCCGGCACGGGGGGCGCTTCGTTCCGGGGCTTTTCATGGGTGCGCTCGGGGCGCTTCATGCCTTGCTTTGCCATAGAGGCACCTCACACATCGTTATTGGGCAGCGACTGCTTCTTTGCATTGGGATTCTGGTTCTGGTTCTCCCGGGTCAGCGGGGTCTGCCCGTTGCACTTCTTTCTTCGTGCCGTCTTGTTGTCGGGCTGGCTGTCCTTTGGCATAGGGCGCTTCCTTTCTGTGCTGTGCTACGCCTGTTCCTGCCAGTTGGCGGGGTAGACGAAGTACAGGAATCGGGCATGGCCCGTGACGGAAAACTGGATGGAGCTGTCCTTGGGGATATAGATCACCTCGCCCGGACCGGCGCTGACGCGTTCTCCGCCGATGAGCACGTCCAGTCTTCCGCTGATCACGTAGTCCATCTCGTCGTAGCGCAGGGTCCAGGGGAACGTGGTGTCGGTCATCTCCATGATGCCCGCCCCCAGGCGCGGGCTCTCCTGGAGGGAAAACAGATCCCGGGTATAGACCCGGTGGCGGGGGTCGCCCGTGTCCATGCGATGCTCCTCGGAGACCGGCAGGTCGGGTACCCGGACGGCACGCACGCCGTGGGCGCCCCCGCCCAGCTTTTCCAGCAGCACCTGGCGCACCAGCGCCTCCAATGCATTCTTATCCATTCCGTTCCTCCCGGCCGTCCTTGCCTGTGAGGAGCATGGCCACGATCACACCGCCGACGCCGCCCACCAGCTTGCCCACGATCATGGGAAAGATCATGGTGGAATCGAACCCGGCGGTAAAGCCCAAATGGTCTCCGAAGACAAAAGCCGCGGACACGGCGAAGGCCACATTGATGACCTTGCCCCGCTTGTCCATATCGGCCATCATACCGAACATGGGGATGTTGTTGGCCAGGGTCGCCACCATTCCGGCAGCCGCCACATCGTTCATACCCAGCAGCCGCCCCAGCTTGAGCAGAGGCTTCTGAAACACCTTGGTGATGACGAAGACCAGGGGAAACGCGCCCGCCAGCACCACTGCGATATCGCCCACGATGGCGACGCCCTCTTCGATGGGGTTCATGCCCGGGATAATGGTGAGGGGGGTGAGCTTCTGGATGATGGCGGCGGCCAGCCCGATGGTGATGATGATGACGATGATCTTGCCGAAAACCTGAAAGCCCTTGACCATTCCATTGGGGATCAGCCAGAGGCCCAGGGCGATGAGCGCCGCGAAGAGAACGATGGGGATCAGGTTGCGCAGCACCATCCCCACCGGGAAGCCCGCCACCAGGCCGCCCACAAAGCTGCCCACCGGGACGGCCACCACGCCCGCCAGCACGCCGGTAGCCAGATACCTGCGGTCCTCCGCGCGGATGATGCCCAGCCCCACGGGGATGGTGAACACGATGGTGGGCCCCAGCATAGAGCCTACGATCAGCCCGCCGAACTGTCCGGCCTGCTTGGTGAGGGCCAGCTCCTGGGCCAGGGGCGCACCGCCCATATCATTGGCCAGAATGGTTCCCGCGAACATGGCCGGGTCCGCGCCCAAGAACTGATAAAACGGGACCACCACAGGGCTCAGCAGACGGGCCAGCACCGGGGCCAGGCAGATGATACCCACCATGGACAGGGCCAGGGAGCCCATGGCCAGGATGCCCTCCTCGAACTTCTCCCCCAGCCCGAAGCGGTTGCCGATGATACGGTCTATGGCGCCCAGGGCCATGAAGACCACCATCAGGTATACAATGATCTCATTGACGGACATTTACATGTCCCCTTTCTTATAGCTTGGCATAAAAGCGCTTCCCGAAGGCGCCGCTCAGACAGACCCGTTTTCTGCGGCAATCCCGGCGGCCCGGGCAAAAACCGGCGCGGCAGGGCGGGACCGTTTGCCGGACCGGCGGGCGCACGGACGGTTCCGTTCTGCCCTACGGCCCATCGATGATGCCCACAATGGCGGCGTCGATGGGGATATGCGCTCCCGCCGCCACCCGTGCCGCGCCCCCGGTGGCCACCAGGACCCGCTCCCCCTCTCCCGCGCCCACGCAGTCCGCGCATACCAGCAGCGCCCCGTCCACCGCTACGGTCAGCAGGGCCTGTCCCGTCAGGGCGGGGGATTTCTTGGTGGCCCATACCTTACCCGCCACTTGTCCTAATAACACCGATGCCCATCTCCCTCATCTGGCGCTCCATGCCCACGAATTTCTGGTAGATGCCCATAGGGGCGGTACGCTTGTACTGCCTGTACTCCATCGCTTCGGCCAGTACCGCCACCCGCTCCCCCCGCAGCAGCGCGCCCAGGACCTGCCGCGCCGGCTCGTCCAGCGGGATGCCCAGGGACAGAAGGGCCATGTCCTGGATGGGCAGGCTGGTGATGACCAACCGCTCCCCTCTCTGCTCCAGCGTCACGGCAGCCTCATCCCCCGGCCGCCCGGGGCGGCGGAAGCGGGAGCGGCCGGCACCGCGGCGGTCGGAACGCGTCTCACGGCAAAATCATCCCCCTGTCGCCCTTCTGGAAGCCGCAGGCGTTGGCCTCGTCGTAGTCGATATGCACCACCGTGGAAAACTTGGGGGACACCCGCACTTCCATCTGTTCGAAGACCAGAGGCCGGTTGGTGAAGCACCGGAACCGGACGTTCTGACCGTCCGCCACGCCGAGACGGCCGGCGTCCTCAGGCGTCATGTGGATATGGCGCTTGGCCACGATCAGGCCCCGCTCCAGGCGGATCACCCGCTCCCCATGGCGCACGGTGAGGCCCGGAGTACCCTGGATATCCCCGGAGAGACGCACCGGGGGCGTGATCCCCAGGGCCACCGCGTCGGTCAGGGAGATCTCCGCCTGACTCTCGCTCCGTTCCGGCCCGAGTATCACCACACGCTCCAGTTTTCCCTTGGGGCCCTCCAGGGTCAAGCGCTCGGCGCAGGCGTACTGCCCCGGCTGAGAGAGATCCTTGACCCGGTTGAGCTGATAGCCCGCGCCGAACAGGGCCTCCAGATCGCCCCGTGACAAGTGGATATGCCGTCCGCTGGCCTCGATCTCGATGGTCAGCCGGGATACGATCTCCTCCGCCAGGCGTTCGATCGCAAGTACATTGGTTGTCATGTTGGTCCACCGCCTTGTACGGCGCGGCGCCCCAGCGCGCCGCGCATCAGGATTGGCGCCGGTATTGCCCGGCCTTCCACTTGATCATCATGATCCACATCAGTGAGGACAGCCGGTTCAGGCCCAGGATCATGTCGCTGCGCGTCACGTTCCCATCCGGGTCCCGGAACGCGGCATAGGCGGCCAGCTCGGTCTGCCGCACCACGGTACGCAGTTTGTTGAGGGCCAAAAGGGCGGGCCCGTCGGTGTAGCGGATCATAAAATGGGGCTGGCCGAAGTGCTTTTCCGGGTAATGGGAATACTCCCGCAGCTGCTCCGGCGTATAGCCGCACAGCCGGATGCTCCCGACCGGCTCGTCCAGCACGTCGAAGCGGATATAGCGCCGTACGAACCCCAGTACCTCCTCCAGCTCCTCCGCCAGCGCGGGGCAGCCCTCCCCCGCGGCCGCCTGCTGGGCCAGGGTGATCTCCGCCTCCAACGCGTCGATCCAGCCCCGGAAGGCGATGCGGGGGTGGTCCTTAAAGACCAGGAGATTGCCCTTGAGATGGGTCATATGCTCCGGCTTTTCGGTCAGCGCCGCGCCGAACAGCGTCTGATATCGGGGCGCAGACGGGGCTTCCGCGCTGCCGGAGCCCGGCTTTGCTGCGCCCTCGGGCCTTCCCTGGGGGTAGACGACCTCCACCCGGTGCTCCCGCAGGTAGTCTTTCGCCCCGGGTGTGAGCACCTGGTCCCGATTGACCACCACCGGCCCGCGTGCGCCGTTGTCCGACATGCGGCGCACATCCTCTTCGGTCAGCAGGGCCATGGCTTACTGTCCGTCGGATTCGCCCTTGGTATGGGGCAGGATGTGATCCACCTCGGCATGGGGCCGCGGGATGACGTGCACGGAGATGAGCTCGCCCACCTTCTCAGCGGCTGCGGCGCCCGCGTCGGTGGCGGCCTTGACGGCCCCCACGTCGCCCCGTACCATAACGGTCACCAGGCCGCCGCCCACCTGTTCCTTTCCCACCAGCTGGACGTTGGCGGCCTTCACCATGGCGTCGGCGGCCTCGATGGCCCCCACCAGTCCCTTTGTCTCCACCATGCCCAGCGCATTCGTGTTTGCCATACGTTCGTTCCTCCTGTGATTCCTGTTTTTTTCATCCGCCGCTTCCTTGGGAAGGGCGGCG
The DNA here is from genome assembly GCF_014287895.1 of Lawsonibacter hominis. Taxonomy (GTDB): domain Bacteria; phylum Bacillota; class Clostridia; order Oscillospirales; family Oscillospiraceae; genus Lawsonibacter_A; species Lawsonibacter_A hominis. The sequence goes on from NZ_JACOPP010000024.1 coordinate 6,257, forward strand.
CTTTGGCTCTCCTTTTTGGCGCTCCGGGGCCGCGCCGTCTTTGGGCCTGCTGCGTCCGGACGGGCGGCGGCGTAGCTGCCGCTCCCCGCCCCCCGGCGCCTGCCCGGCGGAGCGGCGGTCTCGGGCGGGATATGTGGCGCGCCGCCCACCGTCCCGGCCGCCTCGCCGTTTCCGGCGAAGACGGTATGCTCCTGGTCGTCCTCCATCCCCTGGGGCGTTTCGGCCATCAGGGTGTTGGACAGGGCCTGTACCTGCTGAAGAATGGCCTCATGGGGGTTGAGCAGCACGCCGTCGGCGTTGACCTCGCTCATACGTTCAGCCTCCTCAGGATCTGCTGGACCAGCTCCTCCAGGCCGGGCATGGCCACAGCCTGTTCCGGCCGTCCCGGCTGGTACGGCGCGCGATCCTGCCGCAGATCTTCCAGCTCCCGCACGCCCCAGGCCACGCGCTTGATGTTGATCAGGTCCAGCGGCCCGATGTTGTTGGAGCTGGAGGAGCCGCCCACCGCGCCGCATCCCAGGGTCAGCGCCGGGAACAGGCAGGTGGTGGCGCCCACGCCGCCCAGGGACGCCGGGGTGTTCACCAGCACCCGGCTGGCGGGCACCTCCTGGGCAAAGCGCTTGACGGTGTCCTCGTCCTGGGCGTGGATGGCAAAGGTATGCCCCGCGCCCTCCCACTCCAGGATCTCCACGCAGCGGCGGAGCACCGCCTCTTCGTCGCTCTCCACGTAGTAGGCCAGGATCAGGCCCAGCTTCTCGTTGGAATAGGGATAGCCCCGGCCAACGCCCCGCTCCCGGGCCACCAGCACCCGCGCCGTGGGCGGCACCCGGTCCAGCCCCGCCAGCTTGGCCACCGTCTCCACCGATTTGCCTACGATGGCGGGGTTCATGGTGCCGTTGGAGCGCAGGATGAACCGGGAAAGCCGGCTGTGCTCCTCATCCGAGAGGAGATAGGCCCCCTGGGCCTTCAGCTCGGCGCTCACCGCCGCCTCCATCTCCCGGGTGACCACGATGGACTGCTCGCTGGCGCAGATGGTGCCGTTATCGAAGGTCTTGGAATCCAGGATGCGTTTGACGGCCAGCCTCACGTCGGCGCTGCGGTGAATATAGGCCGGTCCATTGCCCGCGCCCACGCCGATGGCGGGCGTCCCGGAGGAGTAGGCCGCCTTGACCATGGCTCCGCCTCCGGTGGCCAGGATCAGACGGGTCGCGTCGTGGCGCATCAGCGCCTGGGTCGCCTCCAGGGTAGGATTTGTGATGCAGGCGATGGCTCCCGCCGGCGCGCCGGCGCTCTCCGCCGCCCGGCGCACCACGTTCACCGCCTCCAGGATGCAGCCCGCCGCGCTGGGGTGCGGGGAAAAGAGGATCGGATTGCCCGCCTTCAGGCAGATCATGGCCTTATAAATGACGGTGGAGGTGGGATTGGTGGAGGGCACCAACCCCGCCACGATCCCTACCGGTACGCCGATGTCGATGGTGCGTTTCTCCCGGTCCTCGGCCAGGATGCCGTGGGTGCGCTCGTCCTTGATGGCGTCGTAGAGGGTAAGGGCGGCAAAGCGGTTTTTGATCTCCTTGTCCGCCGGGATACCGAAGCCGGTCTCCTCCACCGCCAGCTCCGCCAGTCTGCGGGCTTGCTCCGCCGCCGATGCGGAGATGGCCTTCGTTATTTTGTCCAGCTGTTCCTGGGTCATGCGTTCCAGGGCGCGCTGCGCCTGCCGGGCCTGTCCCAGCAGGTCCCGCACCTCCTGAATGGATTGCAGGTCCTTGTCCAAATCGTTCCCTCCTTGGGCTTGCAGAGACGGCTTGCCGCCTTTGCAGACATTTGCGGAATCGATGCCAGCCGCGGCGGCCCCCTCAAAGCGCGGAGGGGGGCGCACCGCAGGTGCACGTCCGGAGGGAAGCGCTCTCCCCCGGACGGCGCGTCGCGTTTGCGCCGAAAAGCGACGCGTCTAAACCTCACGCGGCCGGGCCGCCACGGCCTTGACCGCCTCGGCGAACGCAGCGGCGGCCGCGTTGCAGGCGGACTGGGTGCCGGTCAGCAGACCGCCGCCGAAGTTGGTCTCGCTGGGCGGCTCAAAAAGGGCTACCAGCTCCACGTCGGAAGCCTTGAGCGCTTCATCCAGGCCCACCACCGCCTCCAGCGGGGGCGCGATCAGGTAGGCCAGGGCCTCGCCCTCCTTTACCCCCGCCGTTTTGGACAAATAACTGCCTGTCCGGGAGACGGTATGGGCGAAGTAGACGATGGAGTCGTCCTCGTTGGCGGAGACAAAGCCCACGCCGCTCTCCATAAAGTCCACGCAGGATCTCAGCCCGCTCTGGACCTCCGCCGGGTTGGGCCCCGCCAGAATGCCGATGACCTCTCCCGCCAGCTTGGTGGAAGCATTGGCCGCTCCGGCATAGAGGGAGCGGCCGTAGACCACCTCCACAGCGGCGGCCTTGGTGGCCTCGTCCAGGGCGCAGTAGGTCACATCGTCGCTGTCGGCGGTAAGGATGCCGATGGAGCGGTATTCCTGGGGCAGGCCCAGCTTCTGGGCCAGCGTCTCGCTGACGTTTGCAATGGTATGGGTGGCCAATACCTTGGCCGGGATCCGGTCGCCTGTCATAACATCACCTCAAATCAATGCCGGAGGCTTTCTTCTCCAGCATCCTGTGAATCAATTCCGCAATGTGGGCCCCGGCCTCCACCGCGGTGGTGCCCTGCCGGTGGATGTTGGATACCACGGTGCGCTTGGACTCGGGTATGCCGATGTGGGGCTGATAGGTCACGTAGGCGGACATGGATTCCGCCGTCACCAGACCGGGCCGTTCTCCGACCAGCATGCACACCACCTCCGCCCCCGTCAGATCTCCGATGTGATCGCAGGCCCCCACCCGGCAGTACTTGACAAAGAGCACCGGCCCGGGCGGAATGCCATAGGCCTCCAGGCCCGCCCGGATGGCCTGCATGCAGTCGGCGGCGTTGGCCTCAATGGCGGCGGAGCTCAAACCGTCCCCCACCACCAGGGCCACCTTGGGGCTGCGTCCAAAGGTCTTTTGGATGATGGCCTGATTCTGCTCGTCGAACCGGCGGCCCCGGTCGGGGCGGGTCAGATATTCGTCCTTGTCGGCGCACAGCGTCTGGGTAAACACCCAGCCGTTTTGGTCCACAAAGGCCTCGTCCACGTGGGAAAACACGGAATCCTGCGCGGCCGCATGGTCTGCGCGCATGCGCAGCATGGTGATGGTCTTGTACCGGGCGCCCGCCCGGCCTACCCCCAGGCGGGCGGGGGTCTTCCGCTTCAGGTCCAGAAATGCCGGGCCGTTGCGGGGGTCCTTGACCAGATACTGCCGCCGCAGATCGATCTCGGAGATGTCGTCCAGACAGCCGTCTCCGGCGGTGCTCTCCCGTTCCATGGGGTGGTAGTCCGCTCCCTTCACCTGGGGCGTGGGCGCCTGGCCCGCCAGCTCCACGATCATGCGCTCCACCAGGGCGCGTACCTCTTTTTCGTTCATATCGATTGCTCCTTCGCCTCGCAGAGTTCTGTCGTCCGCAGACGACGGAATAAAATCAGGATCCGCCCGTTCCGGGAGACATCGGGTTCCCCCGGGACGGACGCTTCCCATGAAATTTTTGCCGACCGCTTCGTGCAGCTTCCTCGAACCGGCGGCAAAGCCGCTTTTTCCACTGCCTCGCTTGCCCCTTCGGGGCAATTCGCCTTCTGTGCGCCGCAGAATATACCGCTCGGCCCGTACGGGACGGCTTCGCCGCTTTTTTGCCCGCCCGGCCGGAGAGGCCCTCGCCCGCCGGCCGCGTCAGGCCAGTAAAATCGACGCGTCCCCCGCCAGGGCCGTGAGCTTGTTGTCCTCCACAAAGCCCATCTGCTCCAGCCAGCGCTGGAAGGGCTTGATGGCGGTCAGCCCGAACATTTCCCGCAGGGCCGCCGTCTCATGGAACCCGGTGGTCTGGTAGTTGAGCATGACGTCGTCCCCGTGAGGGATGCCCATAAAATAGTTGCACCCGGCGGTGGTCAGCAGGACGGCCAGGTCCTCGATGTCGCTCTGATCGGCCTTCATGTGGTTGGTATAGCAGGCGTCGCACCCCATGGGGATGCCGGTGAGCTTGCCCATGAAGTGATCCTCCAGCCCCGCCCGGATGACCTGCTTGGAGTTGTAAAGATACTCCGGGCCGATAAAGCCCACCACCGTGTTGACCAAATAGGGCTGAAAGCGCTTGGCAAAACCGTAGCACCGTGCCTCCATAACCACCTGGTCGGCCCCATGGTGGGCCTCGGAGGAGAGCTCCGAGCCCTGCCCGGTTTCGAAATACATCACATTGGGCCCCTCGGCATTGCCCTGGCGCAGCGCCAGCTGGCGTGCCTCCTCGATCAGCTTGCCGTCCAGGCCGAAGGCCTCGTTTCCCTTCTGGGAGCCGGCGATGGACTGAAAGATCAGATCGCAGGGCGCCCCCTGGCGTACCGCCTCCATCTGGGTGGTCACGTGGGCCAGTACGCAGATCTGCGTGGGAATGGCCCAGCGGTTGCGGATCTCATGGAAGCGGTCCAGCACACGGCGCACGCTCTCCACACTGTCGTCTACCGGATTCAGTCCCAGCACCGCGTCCCCCGCGCCGTAGGTCAGCCCCTCCAGCAGGCTTGCCATGATGCCGTCCGGGTCGTCGGTGGGATGGTTGGGCTGAAGGCGGCAGGACAGCGTGCCCGGCTCCCCGATGGTCGTGTTGCAGTGGGCGGTGACGGTGATCTTCCTGGCCGCGTAAATCAGGTCCATATTGCTCATAAGCTTGGCTGCCGCCGCGATCATCTCGGCGGTAAGCCCCCGGCTGAGACGCCGGATGGCGGCGGAGTCGTTGTGCTCGTCCAGCAGCCACTCCCGCAGCTCGGCCACTGTCCAGTTCTTGATTTCGTCATAGATCGTTTCGTTCACGTCGTCCTGGATGATACGGGTGACCTCGTCCTCCTCATAGGGGACGGCGGGATGGTTGCGCAGGTCGGCCAGGGTCAGGTTCGCCACCACCACCTTGGCCGCCACCCGTTCTTCGGCGCTCTCGGCGGCGATGCCCGCCAGGGAATCCCCCGACTTGACCTCGTTCGCCTTGGCCAAGACGTCCTTGACCGACTGAAACTGGTACACATGGCCCAGCAGCTTTGTTTTGAGTATCAAAAAAATCCGCTCCCTTGCAGCGGGGCATCCCCGCCCTACTTGTTGAATACCAACGTCTTAATGATCACCGGCAATACAGCTCCATTGGCGACGGGCGCGCCGATGTCGATGTAGTCGCCGTTGTCCACCCCCACGCCGTCCAGGCACAAAACAGGTCCCTCCAGCAGGGGCGCCATGGTCTGGCCCAGCACCTTGGCCATGTCCCGCTCTACCACGACCACGCTTGCAAACCCCGCCCGCCGCAGGGGCTCCAGCCCCCGTGCCAAGCCCTGGGCCAGCTCCCGCACACGGGAATAGCTGGGGTTTTCCTCTCCCCGCAGGCCCAGGGCCAACTGGCTCAGGCCGCCCTCATCGGCAAACCAGCGCAGCTTGGCCCCGATGGCCTGCTCCAGCGCCTGGGCCGATCCCCGTTCCTCCGCCTCGGTAAGCTTCAGGATGGGCAGGTTTTTCAGCGGGAACACCGCGTTCCGATAGAAGATGGTCGAGCCGGAGAGCTCCGTGGAGTGGCTGCCCGCCCCCACTACCGTGGCCCGGATGGTCTCGGTGCCGGCGCGCAGCTGTGCCCCGCGGAACCGGGGCGACTCCCGGATGGCCCGGCCCAGCAGCACGCCGATATCGCCATAGGCGCGCCAGTCCCCTTGGGGCGTGTAGATGCAGTCGGCCACCCCACCGGAGAAGGAGCACACCGGCGGCCGGTCCGGCGGCTCCCACCGGGTCCCCTCGGTCAAAAGGGCGTCCAGCTTATCCCGGCCCGGCCGCAGTCCCGCCGCCTGTTCCAGCGCCTGAGTCAAAAACTCCACCACCGGCGCCAGCGCTTCGGGGTGTGCCCGTTCCCCTGCCGCGGGGGGCGGGCACACTCCCGTCCTCCGCAGCACTGGGGAGACATAGGTGACCAGCCCCGTCTCCCGCTCCAGCTTGATCAGCCGTCCGCCCACATCCAGGCATCCGGTGCGCACCAGCTCCCCATGGGAGTAAAGCGCCAGGTTGGAGGTGCCGCCCCCGATATCGAAGTTGAGCACATCGGTATGGTGCTCCCGGGCGTAGGCGTCCGCGCCCGCGCCCCGGGCGGCCAGGATGCTCTCCAGGTCCGGCCCGGCGGTGGCCACCACAAAGTCTCCGGCAAAGGCCGACAGGGCGCCGAGCACTTCCCACGCGTTTTCCTTCCGGGCGGTCTCCCCGGTGATGATGACCGCGCCGGTGCCGATCTGGCGCTTGTCAAAGCCGGACTTCCGGTACTCCTCTTCCACAATGCGCCGTACCCCGTCGGCGTCGATCACGGTCTCCGATTTCAGGGGCGTAAAGTGGATGTCGCTGCGGTAGAGCACCTCCCGCTCCGCGATGGCTACCCGCGGCACGGAAAAGGGATTGGCCCGGTTTTCCAGGACCAGCCGCGAGATGACCAGCTGCGTGGTGGAGGTGCCGATATCAATGCCGACCGATAAAAGCTGCTCACTCATCCGGGCACCTCCGCCGCCGCCGCGGCCCCGCAGGCCCGGTCAGGCTCCGCCGGCCCGGTGGAGGCGGGGCTCCGCCGGCAATGCCTGCCGGGAAACACTGCCCCGCCATGCTATACCAGCTCCTTCAGGATCGCCTTCACGTCCAGCACCGAGACGCTTCTGGGGTTTGTGGGGGTACAAAGGTCGGCCAGGGCGGCCTCGGCCAGCGCGTCCATGTCTCCCCGGAGCTGCCCCGCCTCCACGCCGCAGGCGCTCAGCCGGTCGGGCAGCTTCAGGGCGGCGCGCAGCCGGTTGAGTGCCGCGGCCAGCGCCCGGGGGTTCTGGGCCAGGCCGCAGCGCCCGGCCAGCCGGGCATACCGCCGGGCGGCTCCGGCGTCCGCCGCGTTGAACTGGATGACGTGAGGCAGCAGCAGCGCGTTGAGCCGCCCATGGGGCACATGGTAGCGCCCGCCCAGGCTGTGCGCCAGACCGTGGCAAAGGCCCAGCCCGGCGGCGTTGAACGCCATCCCCGCCATGCAGGAGGCCAGCAGCATGTTCTCCTTGGCCCGGCTCTCCCCCGCCGTCTCATAAGCCGGCTTCAGGTGTTCATAGGCCAGTGAGAAGGCCTGCTCCGCCAGCGCGTCGGAGAAGGGGCTGGCCTGTTTCGCCACGTAGGCCTCGGCGGCGTGGGTGAGCACATCCATCCCCGTGTCCGCCGTGACGGCGGGAGGCACGCCGGCCAGCAGCGAGGCGTCCAATACCGCCGCGTCCGGCAGCAGGGCATCGTCCACCAGGGGATACTTGACCCCCCGCTCCGTATCGGTGAGCACCGCGAAGGAGGTCACCTCCGATCCGGTCCCCGCCGTGGTGGGCACCGCGTAAAAAAGAGGAGCCAGCCCCGCCTCCAGCTTTTTCCCGAACTCCACCATGGCTTTGGCGCAGTCCATGGGCGAGCCGCCGCCGAAGGCCACCACCGCCTCCGGCCGGAAGTCCGCCAGCGCCCGGGCCCCCCGCGCCACCAGGGCCAAAGAGGGATCGGGAACCACCTCGGTGAACCGTTCCACCGTGCAGCCGGTCAGGCGGGCGGTCACCCGGTCCAGCAGTCCGGAGCTGGATAAGAACGCGTCCGTGATGACCATCACCCGCTTTCCCGCCAGCGCATCCAGCGCCGCCAGCGCGTCCGGGCCAAAATAGATCGTCGGTTTCAGTTGAAATCGTTCCATGCCGTTTCCCCTGCTTCTTCCTTGATGGGGTTAGTATGGCAGAGAATGAAATGATTATGCAGCATGACTTGCCCGGACCAGCTGCAAAAAGCCGCCGGGAACTCCGTGAGTCGGAGTTCCCGGCGGCTTTTTGCACGTTTGGGGTTGGTGTGGCGGCTTTGCAGCACGCTTATGCGGCCTGCTTCCGCCCTATCGGTCCCACTTCTCGATGAGGGCGCGCAGCTGGTCGGCAAACTTGCCCAGATCCTTGTTGGCGCCGCCCTTGTTGCGGGCGATGACCTGCATGAGCTGTGCGCCCATGTCTTCCAGACGCCGGTAGGCCGGGGATGCCGCAGGGGCCGCGGCGGCGGACTTGGGCGGCAGCGGGATGCCGGCGGCCAGTACGCGGTTTTCCAGCAGATCGTAGACCTCTTCGTAGTCCGGCGCGTGCGCGGGAAGGCCCCGCTGGCGCAGGGTATCCGCATAGATCTCGGTGACTTTGCAGTCTCCATGGACCACAAAGACCTGGCGCGGCTTGGGCTGATAGTGGTCGATCCACTGCAGCAGGCCGTCCCGGTCGGCGTGAGAGGACAGGCCGTGGAAATTGACGATCCGGGCCCGGACGGCGATCTCCTCCCCAAAGAGCTTCACGGAGGAAACCCCGTTCAACAGCCGCCGGCCCAGGCTGCCCTCGGCCTGGTAGCCCACGAAGACCACGGCGCATTCCGCCCGCCAAAGGTTGTGCTTGAGATGGTGGCGGATGCGCCCGGCGTCGCACATGCCGGAGGCCGAGATGATGACCTTGGGCGACTTGTCCAGATTCAGCGCCTTGGACTCCTCGCTGCTCTCGGTGATGTTCAGCCCCGGGAACTGGAACAGGGCCCCGCCTTTCAGCGCCTGGATGGCCTGCTCGTCCAGATAGCCGTGCAGGTCGCCGGAAAAAATACGCGTGGCCTCTCCTGCCAGGGGGGAATCCACATAGACCTGGAAGTTGGGGACGCTTTTGACCATTCCCTGCTCTTTCATCTCCCGCATAAAGTACAACAGCTCCTGGGTACGCCCCACGGCGAACGAGGGGATGATCACGTTCCCGCCCTTGCTCAGCGTCTCGTCAATGATGGCGGCCAGGTCGCCGGTGTAATCCGGCTGCTCGCTCACATCGTGGAGACGGTCGCCGTAAGTGCTCTCGGTGAGCACATAATCGGCCTGACGGATGTACTGGGGATCCCGAATGATGGGCTGGTCCCGGTTTCCGATATCCCCGGAGAAGACGATCTTCCGCGTCTCGCTCCCCTCGGTGAGCCACATCTCCACGCTGGCCGAACCCAGCAGATGGCCGGCATCCACGAAGCGGGCCTTCACCCCGTCGGCGATCTGGATCTCCGAATCGTACTCGCAGGTGACGATGCGTTTCACCGCTTCCTCTGCGTCCGCCACCGTGTAAAGGGGCTCCACCGGCTCCCGGCCGGCCCGCCTGCCCTTTTGGTTGGTCCACTGGGCGTCGCTCTCCTGGATGTGGGCCGAATCCCGCAGCATGATGGACAAAAGCTGCCCGGTCAGGCGGGTGCAGTAGATATTGCCTTGAAATCCCTGTTTCACCAGCAGAGGGATGCGGCCGGAGTGGTCGATGTGCGCGTGCGTGACCACCACCGCGTCGATGTACCCGGCGCTGAAGTCCAGCTGGCGGTTGTCCCGCTCGTCCCTGCCCTGCTGCAAGCCGCAGTCCACCAGGATCTTCTTCCCGCCGCACTCCACGCAGTGGCAGCTGCCGGTGACCGCCCTGGCCGCGCCGAAAAAGGTCAGTTTCAACAAAGCACCTCCTTGTTTTTTCGCTTCGACTTTATTTTACATCCAAAACCGCTCGGTGTAAATACCTGTCCAGCATCCGGTAGGAGGGGCAGCAGATCTGCCGCCCGAACACCTGGGACAGCGCTTGGTTCCACTCCTCCAGGGTATAGGTATTGACCGGCAGCAGGGTCAGCAGCGTCAACAGCCACGCCGGGTCGGCTCCACAGGGCTCCACGCCCATACTCCGGCGCAGGCGGGCCAGAATGCGGTTTTCCATGTCCTCAATCACCTCTGCGCCTATTTTATGCGCCTCAGGCGGCTGGCGGGACCCCCCCGCCGCCCGGCGACGGCAGATGCAGGCTGGGCGCGTGCCCCCGGCGGCGGGCTTTCGGATCCAAACGGACGGGCCGGCCCGGCGCCTTCAGCGGTAATAACGGCGCAGTTCCTCCAAAAAAGCCATCAGCAGGGGGTTGGCGTTTCCCCGCCGCCGGACGGCGCACAGAGCGCTCCATGTGTCCGGCAGGGGGAAAACCCGCAGCAGCGGGTTTGCATAGTCCCGCAGGAACCGGTCGCACACCAGCACCTCGTCGTCCCGCTGCAGCGCGCTGATCAGTCCGTGCGCGTTGGAGGTCCACACCGCGATATCCGGCATGAAGCCGCCTTGCCGCAGGCAGATCTCCCGCACGTAGGCCGCATACCGGGGCGTCTCCTGCTCCCGTATACCCACAAAGCGCTGCCCCCGCAGGTCCTCATAGGTTACCCGCTCCTTCCGGGCAAGCGGATTGGAGCGCAGCATACATACCAGCTTGGGACAGGTGCAGATTTCTTCCTGCTCCAGCTCCGTCTCCGCCTCCCCCGCGTCGAACGCGATGGTGAGCACTACGTCCACCTCGTCCCGCAGCAGCTTGGAGCGCCACTGAGAAAACGAGGCGTATTCAAAGGACAGGTCGGCCTCCGGCTGCCGGCGCAGCAGTGCGTTGCGCACCTCCGGCATATCGTTGAGTACATTGAGGGAATCCACCGTGCATACCCGCAGGCGGCTGGCCCCAGTTGTCCGGAAGCGCTCCAGCACCTGGACGGACTGCTCAAAGGCGGCCAGCAGCGGCCGCCAGCGGCTGTAGAGCAGCTCCCCCGCCTCGGTCAGCCCCACCGGGCGCTCCTCCCGGCGGAACAGCCGCACGCCCAGCTCCCGCTCCAGCACGCCGATGCGGCGGCTGACGGTGGACTGCTCCAGATTTACCTGCTCCGCCGCCTTGGAAAAGCTGTGCTGCTCCGCCACGGCCAGAAATACCTGGATCTGCAGCAGACTTACGTCGAATTCCAGCATATGCCCCCTCCTGTACTATGTATTTACTGCATGATATCATGTAAAAGTTCATTTTACAACGGGCGTTCTTTTTTATATGATTACGCCAGCAATACAAATAACAGGAGGGATTATTATGGGCAAACCAACCAACAAGCAACTGACCAACAGCAAGTTTGGCCCCTGGGGCTGGAGCATGATACTTTATGCGTTTCTGCTCTACTATTTCTGGGCCGGCCTTTCAGTGGACGCCCTGAATGTTTACCCTGAAGCATTTGCCGCCCTGCACGGCTGGGACCCCAACGTACTGCTGGGCTTCGCCACCCCCGCCGGCATCATCGGCGTGCTGGGCGGCATCGTTTTCGGCCGCCTTATTATGAAGACCGGCGCCCGTAATTTGTCCGCAGTCACCCTGATCGTCACGGGCCTGATCTACATCCTCTTTGGCCGGGTGAGCTCCCCCACCATGTTCCTGGTCTGCCTGACCCTGTTCACCTTCATGGCCAACGCCTTCGGCCTGATCGTGACTTCCACCCTGATGAACAACTGGTTCCCCCGCAAGAAGGGCATCGCCCTGGGCTGGGCCACCATGGGCGCCCCCTTCTGCACCGCCACCTTCGTGGCCATTATTTCCGTTCTGTTCGGCAGATTCGGCATCCCCAACGCCTGCGCCATCGTGGGCGTGGTGGTCATCGTCTTCGGCGCGGCCTCCTTTCTCTGGGTCAAAAACTATCCCCACGATGTCGGGGCGTATCCCGACAACATCCGGGACGAGGGCGTGGATCTCAAGGCTCAGGCGGAAGCCGTCCACCACTATAAGAGTCCCTTTACCTTGGGCAAGCTGCTCCGGGACAAGGACATGTGGTGCATGGCCCTGGGCTTCGGCCTGCTGTGGATGGTCACCGTCGGCATTGTCAGCCAGTTCGTGCCCCGCATGATCAGCGTGGGCAATTCCCAGCCCGCCGCCCTGATGATGCTCACCGTGGCCGCCGTCGTGGGCCTGTTCGGCAGCTACTTCTGGGGCTGGCTGGACCAGAAGATCGGCACCAAGACCGCCAGCGTGATCTACTCCGCCTCCTACATCATCGCCCTGCTGCTGCTCATCTTCGCCAAGCTGCCCATCTTCACCTACATCGCCATCGTCTTTGTGGGCCTGGGCATCGGTGGCCTGCTGAACCTGATGCCCTCCATGGTCATCTCCGTGTACGGCAAGTATGACTTCACCGCCGCCAACAGCCTCGTCTCTCCCATCGCCTCCCTGCTGCAGAAGTTCGCCTTCCTCATCATGGCCGTGCTGCTGGGCAAGTCCGGCGGGGACTACACGCTGCCCTACGGCGTGTTCATCGTCATCGACGTCATCGGCGCGGCGCTGCTGCTGTGCGTCACCGGCAAGTGCAAGGGCAAGCAGGACGAAACCCAACAATAAAGGAGATATTGTCATCATGTCCGACTGCAAGAAAATGTACATCGGCGGCGCGTGGGTGGACGCCATGAGCGGCCAATTCTACGACGACTGCGACCCTTACACTGGCGAGGTCTTCGCCCGGGTGGCCAACGGCGGCGGCGAGGATACCCGCCGGGCCATCGACGCCGCCCAGGCCGCCTTCCCCATGTGGAAGGCCTACAACCCGGTGGAAAAGCGCAAGCTGCTCAACCGGGCGGCCGACCTGCTGGAGGAACGGATGGATCAGTTCGTGGACGCGCTGAACCGTGAGACCGGCGCGGCCACACCCTTCGCCAAATTCCAGGCCAAAAACTCCCCCGAGTTCCTGCGGGAAGCCGCCAGCCAGGTCCTCAATGTCCACGGGCAGATGTTCCCCTCTGAGACGCCCGACTGCGTCGGGATGATGTGGCGCCAGCCCATGGGCGTAGTGGGGTGCATCTCCCCCTGGAACGCGGCGCTGCTGCTGGCGCTGCGGGCGGTGGTCTTCCCGCTGGCCTGCGGCAACACCGTGGTCCTCAAGACCTCCGAGGCCTCTTCCGTGGTGGGCGGCGTCATGCTGGCCCAGCTCTTTGCGGACGCCGGCTTCCCCGCAGGAGTATTCAACCTGGTCACCACCGGCCCGGGCCGCTCCGGCGAGGTGGGGGATGTGCTCACCAGCGACAAGCGGGTGCGGTGCATCACCTTTACCGGCTCCACGCAGGTGGGCCGCGCCCTCAATGTCCAGTGCGCCCAGAACCTCAAGCGCTTCTGCGCCGAACTGGGCGGCAACTGTCCCCTGATCGTGCTGGGAGACGCGGACGTGGACTATGCCGTCAACGCCGCCGCGTTCGGCCGCTATATGCACCAGGGGCAGGTGTGTATGAACACCAAGCGTATCGTGGTGGAGCAGTCCATTGCCGACGCCTTCCTGGAAAAACTCACCGCCAAGGCCAAAAGCCTGAAGTTTGGCGACCCCAAGCTGCCCGACACCATCATCGGCCCTCTGATCAACCAAAGTCAGATGAATACGCTCCTCCGCCAGATCGAGACCGCCCGGGCACAGGGCGCCGAAATCCTCTGCGGCGGGCAGAACCACGGCCTGGTATACGAGCCCACGGTGCTGGTCATGACCGAGGAGATGGAAATCGCCCATCAGGAGGTCTTTGGGCCCGTGGCCAACGTGATCATTGCCAAGGATGCCGGGGACGCGCTGCGCATTGCCAACGACACGGACTATGGCCTCTCGTCCGGCATCATCACCGGCGACCTTGCCCGGGGCTGGGACATGGCGGAGCGGCTGGAGGCCGGCTGCTGCCACATCAACGACTGCACCCTGGGCGACGAGCCCCACGCCCCCCTGGGCGGCATGAAGGAGAGCGGAAGCGGCAAGAACGGCTTCATGGCTATCGAGGAATTCACGGAAGTCCGCTGGGTCACACTGCAAAAAAAGCCCCGTCACTATTTGTTTTAAACCAAAACCCGCCCCGGCGTTTGAAACGCCGGGGCGGGTTTTTCTGCGCGGCTTACAGGCGCTCGCCCACGACCTGAGCCTTGATCAGGTTGGTGGTGCCGGAGATGCCGATGGGCACGCCGGCCGTAATCACCACCGTGTCGCCGGGTTTGACGGCGCCCTCCTTCCGGGCCACCTCCACGGCCAGGGAAAACATCCGGTCGGTGGAGTCCACCTCTCCGGACAGGTAGGGGTGCACGCCCCAGGAGACGGCCAGCTGCCGCCGGGCCGACTCGGTCTGGCACAGGGCCACGATGGGGCAGGCGGGGCGGAAGCGGGAGATGACCTTCGCGGTATAGCCGGACTTGGTGGCCGCCAGGATGGCGGTGGCCTTCAGATCCATGGCGGTCAGGCAGCCGGAGTGCGAGATGGCGTCGCTGATGGTGGACACGCCGGGCAGCAGGCTGCTCTCCCGGAAGCGCCCCCAATAGTCGATGGCTCCCTCGGCGGCCCGGACGGTATCCACCATGGTCTCCAGCGCCTCGATGGGGTATTTGCCCGAGGCGGTCTCGCCGGAGAGCATCACGCAGGAGGTGCCGTCGAACACGGCGTTGGCCACGTCGGACACCTCCGCCCGGGTGGGCCGGGGATTGCGGATCATGGAGTCCAGCATCTGGGTGGCGGTGATGACCGGCTTGCCCTGCCGGATGGTGGCCTTGATCATCTTCTTCTGGAGGATGGGCACCTCATGGGCGGGGATCTCCACGCCCAGATCGCCCCGGGCCACCATCACGCCGTCGGAGGCGGCGATGATCTCGTTCAGGTTGTCCGCGCCCTCCCGGTTCTCGATCTTGGCGATGATGCGGATATCGTCTCCTCCGTGCTTGTGCAGCTCGGCGCGGATATCCTCCACATCGCCGGCCTTGCGCACGAAGGAGGCTGCGATAAAGTCGAAATCGTTTTCCACGGCGAAACGGATGTCCTCCCGGTCCTTGTCCGTCAGGGAGGGCAGCAGGATATGCACGTCGGGAATATTGATGGATTTATTGCTGGACAGGGCGCCTCCATTTTCCACCGTGCAGTGGATCTCATGGCCTAAGACCTCCTGCACCAGCAGTTCGATGAGCCCGTCGTCCACCAGGATGCGGCAGCCGGGGCCCACCTCGTTGTGCAGATTGGCGTAGGTCACCGACACCCGCTTGCCGTCGCCGGGCACGTCGTCGGTAGTAAGGGTAAACGCCTGCCCCCGCTCCAGGGTCACCGCTCCGTCGGCAAAGGCGCGCACCCGGATCTCGGGGCCCTTGGTATCCAGGATGGTGGCCACGGGGGCCCCCAGCTCGTCCCGGACCCGCTTGAGCTTTAAAAGCTGCGCCCTGTGGCTCTCATGGGTGCCGTGGGAAAAGTTGAACCGGGCGGCGTTCATGCCCGCCAGGATCAGCTTTCGGATGGTCTCCTCGCTGTCTACCGCAGGGCCCAGGGTGCAGATGATCTTGGTCTTTCTCATGTCATACCTCCATCGGGTAGGATGTCTGTTTCTCTCTTAAATAAACCGCAGTTATTTTACTACAGCCGTCCGGATTTGGAAAGTAAATTTTTTGTGTCCAGCCGCAGCGCGTCCCAAAGCAGCGCCGCGCCGGCGCAGCAGCCGCTGGAACACGAAGGCGGCGGTGGGAGGGGAGCGTCTTACCTTCGTCCAAGGGTCATTCCTCCGATGCGGCTTCGGATGGAAACAGCGCTGCGTTTCCCGTCGAACCCGCCGTCATCAGGCTCAGCACCAGGTCGGGCTCCAGCTTCACGACGGTGTCCAGCAGATCGCCGGAAAAATAGCGCAGGTCGATGGTGACCAGTTCCGAGCAGGACAGCGCCAAAAAGGGCGTCAGCGCGCAGGCGAACGAGTCCCGGAGGAGCACGATCCGGGGGCCGTCCGGGTTTCGGTGGTTGGTGACGGTGGCCAGGGGGTAGTCTCCCCCGGCGTAATAGGTGTAGGGATTGCCGCCGAACCAGTCCCGCCGGGCCACCCGTTCGGGAAAGCAGACCGATGTTTGGAAGGGTCCCCTGCGGTCGATGGCGTAAAAGGGACAGGCGTAGGTCAGCTCCGTTTCAAACTTCGGGGTATAGAGCGTTAAGCGGTCGGTCCCGGCATAGAGCGTGCCCACCCGCTTGCCCTGGCTGCCCAGGAAAAAGTCCTCCAGCACCCGGGTGTCCCAGTTGGACGCCTGGGTAAGGGCGGCGTCGCAGGCAAAGCCGTATTCCTCTTCCAGCAGTCCGGTCAGATACTGCCAGGCAAAAAAAGCCGCCTCCGGCTTCCAGTGGTGGTCGGTACGGAAGAACCAGTCCGCATAGCTCCCGTTTTCCTCAAAGAGCGGCCGCAGGTCGGTATAGGCCGCGCCCGCCTCCGCCAGCCCCGCCAAAAAGGCGTCCGCCGCGGCGTTGCCGCGGTCGGTCACCCCTGTGGGCAAAAGCGCCTGATCCCGGCCGATCTTCTGGGGGGCCAGCAGGAAACGGTAGGGGATGCCCCGCTCCGACAGGTCCTGGGCGAGGGCCGCCGTAGCCCCGGCGTTTTCGGCGGCTTGGGGCGCGGGGTCCGGACCGGTCAGATCAACAAAGTTCAGAGCCCCGGTCGAGAGCTTTACCACCGTGTTTTCTCCCACGGCGTCCTCCACCACCCGGCGGCCAGACAGCCGCTGTACCCCGCCAAACAGCTGGATGAAAAAATGATCCCGATCCAGGTCCTGATTGACGGCGCGTTCGGCCCCGTCCAGCACGGCCTGCACGTCCCGGTCCCGGAGGGCCTGCTTCAAAAGGGTCTCCAGCGCTCCCTCTCCCCCGAAGCAGGAGGAGACCACTACCGCCAGGGCCAGCGCCAGCGCCGCCAAAAATCCCAGCGCGGTCAGGGTATCTCTGCGCTTCACCGCTCTTCCCCTCCCTAAAAGTTAAAGTAGATAAAGGGATTGTAGGTCCCCTTGATGAGAAAGCTGGCCGCCGCCGCGAAGAGGAGCAGCATCAGCACCGCGTACCCCACGTCCAGCAGCAGACTGGGCCGGGCCGTGGTCTTTTTCCGCAGCCAGCGCCCCGCCGGCACGGAAAAGGCCGACGCCGCCAGCAGCACCAGAACGTTCTCCCGCAGGTAGAGGAGAAACAGGCTGTCCCAGCCTGCGGCCCCGAGGCCGAGCATGGCGCCCAGATACCGCCCGGCCGCGCCCAGGCTGTCCGCCCGGAAGAGTACCCAGGCGAAATTCACCATCAGGAAGGTATACAGTCCTTGCAGGGGGGCGGGCCAGCCGCGCCCCAGGCGGGCGTATTTCTCCAGCACCAGCAGCACGAAGTAGAACAGCCCCCAGGCGAGGAAGGTCCAGTTGGCGCCGTGCCACACGCCGGTGAGCAGCCACACCACAAACAGGTTGCGGATGTGCTTGGCCCTGGAGTCCACCCGGCTGCCGCCCAGTGGGAAATACACATAATCCCGAAACCAAGCGGACAGGGAGATATGCCACCGGCGCCAGAACTCGGTAATCGAGCGGGAAACATAGGGATAATCAAAGTTCTCCAGAAAGTGGAACCCGAACATCCTGCCCAGTCCGATGGCCATATCGGAGTAGCCGGAAAAATCATAGTAGATCTGAAAGGTGTAGCACAAAGACCCCAGCCAGGCAAAGGCGGCGGAGAGCTCCCCGCCGCCCAGGGAAAACGCCCGGTCCGCCACCACGGCCAGCTGATTGGCCAGGAGCACCTTTTTCCCCAGGCCCACCAGAAAGCGGCGGCACCCGGAGGCAAAGTCCGTCCAGGTCTCCGTTCGGGCGTCGATCTGCTCCGCCACCGTCTCATATTTGACGATGGGTCCGGCGATGAGCTGGGGAAAGAAGGCGATGTACAGTCCCACCTTCAGGGGGTCGCGCTGGACCTGGCCCCGGCCCCGGTGCACGTCCAGCACATAGCTCAGCGCCTGAAAGGTGAAGAAGGAGATGCCGATGGGCAGTTCGATCCCCGGCACTGCAAAATGCCCGCCCAGCCGGTTGAGGGTGTCCAGCACGAAGGTCAGGTACTTGAAGACAAACAAAAGCCCCAGATTGGCCGCCGCGGCCGCCAGGAGCGGGAGGCGGCAGGAGGCCCCCGCCCGGCGGCGCCGGTCCACCCAAAGCCCGAACCCGTAGTTGGCCAGGATGGAGGCGATCATGACCAGCACGAACCAGGGCTCCCCCCAGGCGTAAAACAACAGGGAGGCCGCCAGCAGGAACACGTTCTGCCCCTGCCTCCGGCGGCGCAGGGGCAGATAGTACACCAGCAGCACCAGGGGCAGGAACAGGAAGAGAAACAGGGAGCTGGAAAAGAGCATGGCTTTGGCTCCTTTATGTGAGATAACGGCCCACAAGGGGGATCTTGGAGAGCACCCACGCCACGGCAAAGGAGCACAGGAAGATGCCCGCCGCCAGTACCGGTACGGCCAGCGCCGGCGCGAAGGAGAGCGCGTCGATCCCAACGCGGCGCAGCAGCATAAGAAACAGGTCATGCACCAGATAGATCCCGAAGCTCACCTGCGCGGCTTTGGACAGGCGCTCCCGGCGGGAGCGCTCCTCGCTGACCCCCAGCACATACCGAAACAGCACGAATACCGCCACGGACATCAGCGCTACATTAGGGCTGTCGTAATTATAAAAGACCTGCACCAGCTCCCCCCGCTGCCGGGAGAGCAGGGCCGTCCCGCCCACGGTGACCGCCGCCCCCAGCGCGCCCAGCAGATAGAGCGCAAATTCCGCCGCCCGGCTGAGCGTGTTCTGCTTCAAATAGTAGCCCAGCACGTAGTACCCTACATAGCCCAGGACCAGATGCAGGTTCAGATTGCCGATCCAAAGGCTCGCCGTCTGGCTGGGCCGCAGGCGAAGCAGGGTGGGCAGCAGGAAGGTAAACACAAACACCAGCAGAAAAAACCAGTGAAAGTCCCCCCGGCCCGCGCCCCGGACGAAGGCCCGCAGCACCGGCGTGACCAGATACAGGCCGAGGATCATATACAAAAACCACAAATGATAGTGGGTGTGCCCCCGCAGGGCCTGCCAAAGGGCTTCCCGCACCCCGGGCCAGGTCCATGCGCCGCCCTGCTCCAGATGGTTGGCCACGGCGTAGACCGCGCCCCACACCGCCAGGGCCGTAAAAATGCGCAGGATGTGGCGGAACAGGAGTTTGGGCAGAGGCAGGCTGTGCTTGGGGTCCAGCAGGAAGGCGCCGGACAGCATCACGAACACTGGCACACACCAGTGGGTCAGGCCGTCGTAAACATTGAGCACCTGAAATGCCCCGGAATCCACCGGCACATCCGCCAGACGCGCGCCGGACACGTGGAGCAGGACGACTGCAAAAAGCGCGGCGCAGCGCAGCAGGTCCGCCCAGGCCAGGCGTCCGTTACCGTTTTTCCCCATGTATCCTACTCCCGGGCCGGGACGATCTCGATCCAGTAGCCGTCCGGATCCTCGATGAAATAGACGCCCATCGCCGGGTTTTCCAAGCACACGCAGCCCATGGCCTTGTGGCGGGCATACAGCGCGTCGTACCGGTCGGTCCGAAATGCCAGATGGAACTCCTGCTCCCCCAGGTCGTAGGGCTCGGTGCGGGAGCGCAGCCAGGTCAGTTCCAGCAAAAAGCCGGTCTCCCCGTCCCCCAGGTACACCAGCCGGAAGGAGCCGTCCCGGGCCGTCTTTTCCCGGACCGTCTCCAGCTCCAGCGCCTGCCGGTAAAAGGCCAGCGAGCGTTCCAGGTCCAGCACGTTGAAATTGAAATGGTTGAATTGCAGCATCGTTCTCTTCCTCCTGATCCTTCTCCGGGCGGCGCTTTGCCGCTTTTCCGCGAATCGCCCCCTACATCCCTTCCGCGATCCTTCTGCCGGTGGGTGTGGCCGCCAATCCGCCTCCGCCCGTCTCCCGCAGCGCGGCGGGCAGGGCGTCGCCCACGGCGCGCATGGCGTCAATGACCTCGTCACAGGGAATGGCGCTCTCCGCGCCGGACAGGGCCATCTCTGCACAGGACAGGGCGTTGACCGCCCCCATCACGTTGCGTTTGACGCAGGGCACCTCCACCAGCCCGGCCACCGGGTCGCACACCAGCCCCAAGGTGTTGGACAAGGCCATGGCGCAGGCATGGGCCATCTGCTCCCCCGTTCCGCCCATCACATGCACCAGCGCGGCGGCGGCCATGCCGGAGGCGGAGCCCACTTCGGCCTGACAGCCCCCCTCCGCACCGGCGATGGAGGCGCGGGTGGCGATGACCTGCCCAAAGCCCGCGGCGACATAGAGGGCCTGGATCATGACCTCGTCGCTGAGCGCGTCCCGCTCCCGCAGGGGGATGAGCACTGCGGGCAGCACGCCGCTGGCCCCCGCCGTGGGGGCGGCCACGATGCGGCGCATACAGGCGTTGCACTCCCCCGTTTTCAGCGCCGCGGCAATGATCCTGCGCAGAAAGGGCGGGCACAGGCCCGGTCCCGTCCCGTCCAGCCGGGCGCCCTCTCCCCCGCTCAGGCCGCTGGGCGAGCGGCGTGCGGGATCATAGTCCTCCAGCGGAGCCTGCATCGCCTTCCAAAGACGCTCCATCTGCGCCCAGGAATGCTCCCGCGCCACGCCCCGGTCCCGCTGGTCGTCCTCCAATACCGCCTGCCACAGGGGCGTCGTCCGGGCAGCCGCCAACAGTCCCTCAACGGATGAAAACGCCATGGCTCATTCCTCTCCTTCCAGATCCAGATAAGTCACGCTGACGATGCCGGGGCAGGCCCGCAGCTCCTCCGCCGCCGCGCCACAGATGGGCTGGTCGCTCTCGATGACCATCACCGCCAGACCGCCCCGCATATCCCGGTAGAGCTGCATCGCGGCGATATTCACCTGCCGCCGGGACAGCACGCCGGTGACTTCGGCCACCATGCCGGGCTTGTCCCGGTTGCGGATGATCAGGGTAGGCAGGTCCCCCGTAAAGCTGGCCTCCAGGCCGTCGATGGAGCAGACCTTCACCCGGCCGCCGCCCAGAGAGGAGGCCACCACCTCCATCTCCCGGCCGCTGCCGCCCTTCACCCGCAGCAGCACCGTGTTGGGGTGCGCTCCGCGCAGCACCGTCTTTCCCAGCGCGAGGTCCATCCCGGCCTCCTCCGCCAGCTCAAAGGAGCGGGGCAGGCGGGGATCGTCAGGCCGCATGCCCAGCAGCCCCGCCACCAGGGCCCGGTCGGTGCCGTGCCCCGCGCCGGTGGCCGCGAAAGACCCGTGGAGCAGCAGCTGGGCCGAAACAGGCGGTTCCCCCAGCAGCCGCCGGGTAATCCGCCCGATCCGCGCCGCCCCCGCCGTATGGGACGAAGACGGCCCCACCATGATCGGCCCCATGATATCAAACAGGTTCATACGATCGCTCCCTTCTCCCTTCCGGCAGAGCGCCCCGCCAGGCCGCCCTCCGCGCGCTTTCGTTCAGCGCGCGTATACCGTCGTTCCGTCCTTGATGGTCTCCAGCACCCAGATCTGCCGGATGGACATGGGCTCTACCGCCGTCGGGTCGCCGCTCAGGATCACCAGATCCGCCCGCTTGCCGGGGGCGATGCTCCCCCGCTCGTTCTCCATAAAATACTGGTACGCGGCGTGGATGGTGACAGCCTTGAGCGCTTCCCGCGGCGAAAGGCGCAGCTCCGGACCCAGCACCGCGCCGCGCCGGGTCACCCGGCACGCCGCGCACCACACGCTCTCCAGCATGTCCGGCTGGATGACCGGGGTATCCTGGTGCAGCGTAAAGGGCAGGCCCAGCTCCGCCGCCCAGGCCAGGGGGCTGATGGAGGCGGCCCGCCGCGCTCCGAAGTTCTCCGTGTGGACATCCCCCCAGTACCACAGGTGGGCGGCAAAAAAGGAGGGGATCATCCCCAGCCGTTTCATCCGCTCCAGCTGCTCCCTGCGGACCAGCTGGGCATGGATCATCACGCTCCGGATGCAGGCGGCTTCCACGCCGGTCTCCGCCGCTGCCCGCTCCATACAGCGCAGGTACTGTTCCGCCGCCGCGTCGCCGTTGCAGTGCGCCAGGATCTGCCGCCTGCGCTTCAGCGCCGTACGCAAAAATCCCGTCACTTCGTCGTCGGAATAGACCGGGTAGCCCCGGTAATCCGTCTCCCCTTCCTCCTGCCGCGCGTAGGGCTCCAGCATCCAGGCGGTGCGTCCCTGGGGCGACCCGTCCAGAAAGATCTTATACCCGCCGATCCCGGGCCGCTCCGCCAGGTCCGGGTCATGTTTCAAATCCGCATAGCCCACGGTGTCCACCGTCAGCCGCGCCGATGCCAGCAGATCGTACCGCCCCTGGTCGGCCAGCCCCTCCTGGGCCAGCACAATGCCGTGGGACAGGTAGGCCTGCTCCGCCGCCGCCAGGGCCTTGCACGCATCCGCCCGGGACGGCGCGGGCAGGGCGGCGCGGATGCGAAGGAAGGCGGTCTCCTCCAGGTAGCCGTTGGGCGTGCGTCCGTCGGCCTCCCGGCCGATCCTGCCGCCTTCCGGGTCCGGGGTGTCCGCGGTGATCCCCATGGCCTCCAGCGCGGCGGTGCTGGCCACCCCCATGTGGCCGGATGCGTGGGTAATGAGGACAGGGACTCCGGGCATACATTCATCCAGCACCTGCCGCGTGGGGTGCGCCCGCTCGTCCAGCACGTTGTGGTCGTAGCCAAACCCGACCGTCCACCCCTGCGGATGGGCCGCGCGGTAGTCCTGCAGGGCCGTCCGGATCTCCCGAAAGGAGCCCGCCGCCCCCAATTGGCACAGGCCCAGCGTGGAGGCCAACGCCGTGATGTGGGAGTGGGCGTCCAAAAACGCGGGCATCAGGCAGCACCCCTCCAGGTCCCGCCGCCGGGCGCCGGGGGCCAGCGCCGTCAGGGCGGCCAGCGGGCCCGCCGCGGCAATTTTTCCATCCCGGACCAGCACCGCCTCCGGGGCCGGAGCATCCTCCATGGTCAAAATGCTTCCGCCGAAAAACAGGGCCTCACTTCTGCTCATGCTCGTTCGCCTTCTTATTGATAAATTCCGGTTTGAGCTTACTATAAACGATTTTTTGTTCGCTATACAGGCCATAATAACCGGAAAGCATATAAGAAACGCCGATCGAGACGGCGAAGAGCCCCAGGCTCTGTCCGGTAAACATCCCGTAGCTGTCTCCGGCGAACAGCTCCAGGGAAAGCAGCAGGGAGGTCAGCGGGCAGTTGGTGACGCCGCAGAAGACGCTGACCATGCCCAGCCCCGCCCCAAAGGAGGGATGCAGTCCCAGCAGCGGGGCCACGGTGCAGCCGAAGGTCGCCCCGGTAAAGAAAACGGGAACGATCTCACCGCCCTTGAACCCCGCTCCCAGCGTGATGGTGGTGAAGAGCATCTTCAGAAAAAAGGCCTCGGGCCGGGCCTGACCGCCGATCGCGGCGTGGATGACCGCCTCCCCCGCGCCGTTATAGTCGTAAGTGCCCGGGTTCCACAGCCAGACCAGGAACGTCAGCCCGATCACGACGGCTCCGCCCACTGCGGCCCGCAGCACCGGCCGGGGCAGGAAACGGTCGTAGATCTTCGGCGCGGCGTGCATCAGCCGGCAGAACAGGATGGAAAGGGCGGCAAACAAAATGCCCATACCGATCACCTGTACCAGGGTCAGCGGGGTCAGATCGGGCACCCCCGCCAGGTCAAAGGCAGTGCCGGGCACGCCAAAAAACTGCGCCACCCACAGTCCGATGATGGCCGAGAGGACGCAGGGAACGATGGCGGCATAATAGAGCACGCCTACGCTGGTGACTTCCATGGCGAACATGGCCGCCGTCAGGGGCGTACCGAACAGCGCGGAAAACGCCGCCGACATGCCGCACATGGTAATGATGCGCCGGTCCTTGTCGTTCAGCCCCATCCAGTGGCCGATCTTGGAGGAGATGGAGCCGCCGATCTGAAGGATGGCCCCCTCCCGGCCGGAGGAGCCGCCCACCAGATGCGTAATAATGGTGGAAAGGAAGACCAGCGGCGCGGTACGCAGGCGCAGGGGCTGGTCCTCCCGCACGGCCACCAGCACGAAGTTGGTGCCCCGGTCCCGTTCCATCCCGCAGGCCCGGTAGAGCAGCACGATGGCCGCGCCCCCGGCGGGCAGCAGAACGATGAGCCAGTGGTGGGCCTGCCGCAGGGTGGTGGCCCAGTGAAAGCAGAAATAAAAGGCGGTGCTCACGCCGCCCACCACGATGCCGATGACGCAGGCAAAGACCACCCACTTGAGGAAGACCCCCGGCTCGTCCAGCCATCTGCGCAGCGCGCCGCGGCGCGGTTTTGCTTGGTTCATATCCGCTCACTCCGTTGTCAGGATTACATATGGGGCCTGCGCGGCGGAAGCGCCGCGTTGCCGCCCGGATCCCACAGATGCCAACCCGTTCGCTGCGGAAGCCCGCAGGGCGGGAACGCAGCGTGCCGGGCAAGCGGCATAACAGCCGCATCGCGGCTATTATACCATGCATCCCAAGTTTTTTCTTCATTTATATAGATTTTTTTCGCAAACATGGTATACTGAATTTTGTATCGCATCCAATTTGTCCCGTATTTTTTAAGGAGGAATTTGTTTTGCAACCCCCGTTATGGCCGCAGCTGCTCTTACAAGTCGTACTCATCGCCCTCAACGCCTTTTTCGCCGCCACGGAAATCGCCGTCCTCTCCCTGAATGAGGCGGTGGTCCGCCGCCAGGCCGAGGAGGGCGACAAAAAGGCCGTCCGCCTGCTGGCGATCGTGGAGACGCCCACCCGCTTCCTCTCCACCATCCAGATCGGCATCACCCTGGCGGGCTTTCTGGGTTCGGCTTTCGCCGCGGACAACTTTGCCGGACGCATCACCCGCTTTTTTACCGTTCAGTACGCCCTGCCCGACGCCGCCGCCGGGGCGGTCCACACCCTGTCGGTCATCCTCATCACCGTGATCCTCTCCTTCTTTACCCTGGTCTTCGGGGAGCTGGTGCCCAAGCGCATCGCCATGAAGAAGAGCGAGCCGGTGGCCCGCTTTGCCTGCGGTGTGGTAAGCGCGCTGTCGGTGGCCATGCGCCCGCTCATCTGGCTTTTGACCGTCTCCACCAACGGCGTGCTCCGTCTGGTACATATCGACCCCAACGAGGAGGGCGATGAGGTATCGGAAGAGGGCATCCGCATGATGGTGGATATCGGCGAGGAGCAGGGCGCCATTGAGTCCGGCGAAAAAGAAATGATCGAGAATATTTTTGAGTTCAACAACACCACCGCCGAGGACGTAATGGTCCACCGCACCGATATGGTGATGCTCTGGGCGGAGGACACGGCGGAGGAGATCGAGCAGACCATCGAGGACTCCGGCCTGTCCCGGTTCCCGGTGTACGAGGAGGACGCCGACGATATCATCGGCATCCTCAACACCCGGGATTGGCTGCTCAACGCCCGCAAACCCGCCCCCAAACCCCTTCGCCAGCTGCTGCGCCCGGCCTATTTCGTGCCCGAGTCGGTGCGGGCCGACATTCTGTTCCGCGACATGCAGAGCAAGAAGGTGCACCTGTCCATCGTGGTGGACGAGTATGGCGGCACCTCGGGTCTGGTGACCATGGAGGACCTGCTGGAGGAGATCGTGGGCAATATCTACGACGAGTTCGACCCGTTGGAGGACCAGGAGATCGTGCCTCTGGGCGACAATCTGTGGCGGATCGCCGGCGGGGCCGATCTGGACGACGTAGCCCAGGCGCTGGACGTGCAGTTCCCTGAGGACGAGGATACCGAGACCCTGGGCGGTCTGGTCTTTGCCCAGCTTTCCGTCATTCCCGAGGACGGCAGCCACCCGGAGGTGGATGCCTGCGGTCTGCACATCAAGGTAGAGGAACTCACCGACCGCCGGGTGGAGTGGGCCCTGGTATCCAAGCTGCCCCCCACGGAAGCGAAAGACGGCGACTGACGCCGTGTCTTCGGCGCGGCGATCGGCTCCAAAGGCCCGGCACGCTGCGCGCGGTCAAACGCTGTTCCGGCGCTTGACCGGAGTTGGACCGGATGGGAACGGATGCAAACCCGTGCGCGGCTCAGTTTGAGCCGCGCACGGGTTTTCTCGTTCCAGCCGCCCGCCGTCTTCCTATGCGCGGCCGGTCTCCCGGCCCAGCAGCGCCCTGGCGCGGGCGAGCAGCTTGGTATACACCCCGTCCATCTGCCACTCCCGGGTGTATTCCAGCAGACGCTCCGCCGGGAGCCAGCCCACCCGGGTATTCTCCCCCTCCCGGGCCCGGAGCGGATCGGTTTCATCGGCCACCAGAAGATAGGAGACGTTCAGATGCTGGTGGGCGCATACATACCGCCCCCCCCTTCACGTGGCCCCAGACGGGCAGGATATCCACCGAGGCGATCTGTGCGGACAGGGGCCGGACATGCTCCACGCCGGTCTCCTCCCGCGCCTCCCGCAGGGCCACCGCCAGCAGGTCGGCTTCCCCGTCGGCATGGCCGCCGGTCCAGGCCCACACCCGGTAGAGGTTATGGTGGGCCATCAGCACTTTGGAGGCGTCGGCGTTGACCACGAAACCCGAGCTGGTCATGTGGGCGATCGCGTTGTCCCGGGTGAGGATATTGTCGGGAAAACGGCGGATATACTCCAGGATCATCCGCCGGTCCGCGTCCTCCTGCTCGTTTTGGGGCGAATAGGCCCGCAGCGCGTCGGCATACATACTAAGGCCTCCTGCGATAGGTCACATAGCGGAAGACGAGCCCCTCGTGCTCCAGCGGAGCCTCCGCCCCGGCCACGTACCAGTCCGCCCGCCGGTCCAGGTCGGGGAAAAAGGAGTCGGCGGGCCAGGCGGCGTCGATCCTGGTCACATAGGCGGTGTCGCAGGCGTCCAGCAGGGCGCGGTATACGCTCTCCCCGCCGATGACGAAGGCGTCCGCCGGGGCGGCCCTGCGCAGGGCGTCCAGGTCCTGAAAGACCTCCGCCCCCTCGATCTCCAGTCCCGCCTGCCGGGAGAGCACCAGGTTCCGGCGCCCCTTCAGAGGCCGTGCGCCGGGAAAGGTGGCCAGGGTCTTCCGGCCGAAAATCACCGTGTGTCCGGTGGTCAGGGCCTGGAAGCGCTTGAGGTCGGCCGGGAGATAGCACAGCTGATCCCCGTCCTTTCCAATGGCCCAGTTCCGGTCCGCCGCTACGATCAGATTCATGCGCCCGCCCCCTTACACCGCCACCGGGATGGGCGTATCCAGCGGATGGAACTGATAGCCCTCCAGCTTTATGCTGGCGGGGGCAAAGCGGTAAAAGTCCTCCACCGCCGGATCCAGCCGCAGCCGGGGAGCCGGGTAAGGCTTGCGGGCAATGATCTCCTCCACCACCGGCACGTGCCGGTCATAGATATGCGCGTCCGCGATCACATGGACCAGCTCCCCCGGTACCAGGCCGGAGACCTGGGCCAGCATGTGCACCAGGGCGGCGTACTGCATCACGTTCCAGCCGTTGGCGGTGAGCATATCCTGACTGCGCTGGTTCAGGATGGCGTTGAGGGTCCTGCCCGAGACATTGAAGGTCATGGAATAGGCGCAGGGGTACAGGGCCATCTCGTGTAGGTCGTGGTGGTTGTAGAGATTGGTCAGGATACGCCGGGAGGCAGGGTTATGCTTCAGGTCGTAGAGCACCCGGTCCACCTGGTCGAACTCCCCCTCGGGGTAGCGGTGCTTCACCCCCAGTTGGTAGCCGTAGGCCTTTCCGATACAGCCGCTCCCGTCGGCCCAGGCGTCCCAGATGTGGCTGTTCAAATCATGGACATTGTTGGATTTTTTCTGCCAGATCCACAAAAGCTCGTCCACCGCGCTTTTGAACGCCATGCGGCGGATGGTCTGGACCGGGAACTCCTCCCGCAGGTCGTAGCGGTTGACGATGCCGAAGCGCTTCACGGTATGGGCGGGGGCGCCATCCTCCCACCGGGGGCGCACCTCCAGATCGGTATCCCAAACGCCGTGGCTCAGGATCTCCTTGCAGTTTTGGATGAACAGCTCGTCTGCGCGGCTCATGTACATTCCTCCCGGGTTTCCTTGATTGGGTCATCCCATGGCATTACACGGCATACGCCCGCCGGAAGTACGGCAGGCGTACTGCCCCGGATTCACCGAGGGTATCATAACACAAAAAATTGCAATTGGGTAGAGGTCGTGATAGGATAGAATCAATTGAGCTTCATCTGCTTGGGAGGCAACGCTATGAAGGATCATCCGGAAGAAAAACGCGGCCGCAGGTGGCTGGCGGCCCTGCTGCTTCTGAACCTGCTTTTGACCGCGCTGGAACGGACGCTGCCCGTCTGGCCGTACCGGAGCGGCCCTGTGCTCCTGCTTACGGCCGCCGGACTGCTGCCCACGGCGGTGGTGCTCTGGGGACTGCTCCGGGGCAGCTGGCCCGCCCTGGCGGTGTTCTGTATCGGCGCGGTCCGGGGCGTGGGCGATCTGGTGGGGCTGCTCCAATTCGGCGGCGTTTCCGCCCTCGACCGGGCGACCGCTTTGACGCTGGTCGTCCTGCTCTCCCGCATCACGGTTCTGCTGGCCCTTTTCCGGCAGGACGACGTCAGCCGCTACTGGGAGCGGCGCCGCCTGCGCCGCCGCCGCGGGGACCTGGTCCTGGAGGCCGTTCTGTTTTTGTCGGCCCTTGTCCTGCCCCTCCTGCTGGGGGCGCTGCTGCAAGGCGCGTTTTCCTCCGGAAACCTTTGACGCTGCGGGAAAAAGGGCTTGTCAAGGGGCAAAAAAGGTGATATAATAAAACTACATTTTAATGTATGAAATTTACAGCGTGTAAACGACAGGAGGATGCTTCCCGGATGAACATTGTTTTGCTGGAATCCCTGGGCGTGCCGGACCAGATCCTGAACGCCTGCGCCAAGCCCCTGGTGGATGCGGGGCACACGTTCCAGGCCTACCCCAAGGACACCGATCCCCAGGTGCAGATCGAGCGCGCCAAGGCCGCCGACGTGATCATGATCGCCAATATGCCGCTGAAGGGCGAGGTCATTTCCGCCTGCCCGGAGCTGAAGTTCATCGACGTGGCCTTCACCGGCGTGGACCACGTGGACCTGGACGCCTGCCGCGCCAAGGGCGTGAAGGTATCCAACGCCGCCGGCTATTCCAACCAGGCCGTTGCGGAGCTGGTGATCTGCATGGCCCTCTCTCTGCTGCGCAACGTTCCCCAGGTGGAGGCGCGCTGCCGCGCCGGGCAGACCAAGGACGGTCTGGTGGGCTGCGAGCTGCAGGGCAAGACGGTGGGCATCGTGGGCGTAGGGGCCATCGGCCGGCGTACGGCGGAATTGTTCCACGCCTTTGGCTGCAGGGTGCTGGGCAATAAGCGGCACGTCAAGGGGGACGAGCCCTCCTTCATCCAGTTCGTCTCCCTGGACGAACTGCTGGCGCAGTCGGACCTCGTCTCCCTCCACTGTCCGCTGAACGAATCCTCCAAGGGCCTGATCGGCAAGGAGAACATCGCCAAAATGAAGCAGGGCGCGCTGCTTATCAATGCCGCCCGGGGCCCGGTGGTGGACTCCCAGGCCCTGGCCGACGCGCTGAACAGCGGCTATCTGGGCGGCGCCGGGATCGACGTGTTCGAAGTGGAGCCCCCTCTGTCCGCCGACCATCCCCTGCTCCACAGCAAGAACACCATCGTTACCCCCCACGTGGCCTTCGCCTCCGCCGAATCCATGGAGGAGCGCTGCAAGATTGTATTCGACTCGCTCCAGCAGTGGATCGCGGGCCGTCAAATCAACGTGATCCTGTAACAAAGCCCCCGCCCACGGAATTCCGTGGGCGGGGGTTTTCGCTGCCGTTCACATGGCGTCATAGGCCAGGGCCTTGGAGATTTGGGCCGCCGTCCCCGTGACCACGGGGGCTACCTCCCGGATATGCTCCATCGTCATCCGGGAGATGGGCCCGGAAATGCTGATCCCGGCCACGATCCGGCCGGTATAATCCCGAACGGGCGCGGCCACGCAGCGGGCCCCCAGTTCGCACTCCTCATCATCCAGGGCATAGCCCTGGCCGCGGATCTCCTCCAGCTTAGCCGCCAGGGCCTGTTTGGTGACCAGGGTATTGGGGGTCAGTGCAGGCAGTCCCTTGGCGGCTATGTATTCGTCCAGCTGCTCCTCGCTGTAATTCAGCAGCAGCAGCTTGCCGATGCCGGTGGAGTGCATGGGCGCCCGTTTTCCGATCCGCTGCATGATCTTGAGCATACTGTCCGGGCCGTCCACCACATCGGTATAGACCACTTCCATGTCCTCCTCGATGGCCAGACAGGAGGCCTCGCGGCACTCCCGGGACAGCTCCGCCAGCAGGGGATGCACGATATCCCGCAGGCTCACCTGCTCACAGACCCGGCTGCCGATCTGTGCGAATTTCAGCGACAGGGAATAGCGCAGGCTGTGGGGATCCTGGTTCACGTAGCCGTACACCAGCAGCGTATTGAGCATCCGCAGGACCGTGCTGGCCGGCATGCCGCATCCGGCCGCCACATCCTGCAGGCGCATGGGCTGCCGCTCATGCGCCATGATCTCGATGATCTGGAGCACCTTTTCCACTGATTGATTGAGTTTTGACAATTTGGCCGTCATGTTCCCTCTACACCCTTCACTTCATTTCATTACGTAAAACTTTAGCACAATTTTTCCAAGCACGCAAGTGTAAAGGAACTCTTGGGGCAGAAATAAATCCGCTCAGCTTCTCCGGAGGCGCCCATAGGTGCGTATTTCATCCCGCAGGATGGCCGGATCCAGTTTCAGCTTCATAGGATACAAATCCCACAGCAGCAGATTGTTCCTGCCGCCCAACGTGTCGATGTAATAACGCACCACCGCGCGGGCCTCCTCCTCCGTACAGAAGTCAAATTTCTGCATATCCATGTTGGAGGAGAAGCCCAGCCGGTCCCCGTACTGCGCATAGAGCGCGGGCAGGTCACAGCAGGGCATCACCGAATCCCAGGTATCCGCGCCGAGCGCTGCGAAGCGCCCCACCAGCGGGTCCACCTTTCCGCAGGAGTGGAAGACGAACACCTTGCCCCGCGCATGCACATAGTCCGCGATCCGTTTCAGAGAAGGCAGGAAGAAGGCATCAAAGATCTCCGGGGAAAAGAACAGGCTGGTCTGGGTACCATAATCGTCCCGGTAATCCACGATATCCGGATCATACAGGTCGATCAGCCTTTCCATGAGCTTCAGACGGAAATCGGTCAGCGCCCCGATCAGCTCCAGCGTTGCCTCCGGGTCGTCATAGAAGGAGGTCGCGCCATATTCAAATCCCAGCAGGGAGTGCAGGCGCTCAAACAGGCCCTGAGACAGGGAAAGCCACAGCGCCTTGCTTTCCCGCTCCAGTCCGGGCAGGAGCCGTTCGGCCTCCGTCTTCCAGTCGATGGCGTCCAGGTCCGGAAATACCACCCGCTCCTTCCACTCCGATATGTCCTCGAACAGCGGCTCGTTCAGCGGGGAAAAATCCCGCCAGCGCACGCCGAACCAGTCCAGCCCCTCCTTTACCTTGTCCCGGGACTGGGGTACTGTGAAAAAGCGCACGCTGTCTGTAATGTTGGCGATCCACTCCGCCTTCCCGTCGTGCCGGAGTGCATGCAGGACATTTTCCTTTTCCGTCATTGCTGACCACGCTCCCTTCGTTATACATGGCCGCAGGGGCAGGGGCCGCTTCGGTCCCTGCCCCTGCCGGTGCTCAGTACTTTCGCTTCAGGTCGATCTCGTTGAACAGAGGCTCGCCCTGTTCAAAATGCTTCAGGTTCTCGCAGAACTGCTCCATGGCCCGGTCCATATAGAGGGTGCTGTCCGCCGCACAGTGGGGCGTAAGGATCACCTGTTCCATGTCCCACAGGGGGCTGTCCGCAGGCAGCGGCTCCGGATCCACGGCGTCCAGGGCGGCGCCGCCGATGATGCCCTTCTGGAGCGCTTCTACCAGCGCTTCGGTATCCACCACAGGCCCGCGTGCAATGTTGATGAGCACGCCGGTGGGTTTCATTTTGGCCAGCTGCGCCGCGCCGATCATGCCCCGTGTGGCGTCGGTCAGGGGCGTGAGGATCACCACGAAGTCGGAGGCGGCCAGCACCGTGTCCAGTTCCGTGTTGGGGTAGACCCGGTCATAGTGCTCCAGGGGCGTAACGGTACGCTTGACGCCCAGTACCGTCATATCCATGCTCTTGCAGAGCCGGGCCACCTCGCCGGCGATGGCGCCCGCGCCGATGATGCCCACGGTCAGGCCGGTGGGTTCCATAAAGGTGACGGTGGTCTTGTCCCACACATGCTCGCGCTGTTGGCGCAGCATGGTTGGGAAATGCCGCAGAAATGAGATGATGTACCCCATGGTGGTCACGCCCATGGTCTTGCCGTGAATGCCCTTGGCGTTGGTCAGACGCACCGGCAGATCGGAGATGGGACCGTCCATGATGGGGTTGACGCCGGCGGAAAAGGAGTTGATCCATTTCAGCCGTTTGGAAGATGCGCACCATGCCTCAGGCATCCTGCCGCTTCCGCCCCAGAGGAAAAGGACCTCGGCGTCCACGCCGTCGGCCAAAGCCTCCTCCTCGGTCTGGTAGTAGTACACCTTGCCGGAGCAGGCGGCCTGGACCGCATCCAGATGCCGCCGCTCCACCTTCATGGGGATGTCGGGCCGGTGCCCGAAGAGGATCAATACGTCTGCCATCGTTTTCTTCTCCTTATACGACAAACATGGTCAGGGGTTCCACATACACCAGCAGGAACAGGATGGCGATCATCAAAAGTACGAAGGGGAATATCTTTTTGACCAGATTCGTCATACTGACCTTCGCCACGTCCATCGCGGTGAACAGGCAGGTGCCGAAGGGCGGGGTCACAAAGCCGATGCACACCGCCACGCACATGCAGATGCCGAAATGGAGGGCGTTGATGCCCACGGCATTGCAGATGGGCAGGAAAATGGGGATGGTGATCAGCATGATGGGAGTGGCGTCCATGAGGCAGCCCATCACCAGCAGCACCGCGATCATGATGAAGTACAGCACGGCGCGGCTGTCGGAGATGCTCATGAGCACGTCCAGGATGATCTGGGGCACGCGGGCGTAGGAGATGACCCAGGCGAACAGTCCGGCGGCAGCCACGATGTACATGACCTTGGCGGTACTCTTGGCGGAGCCCAGCAGCACCTTGCCGATATCGCGGATCTTCAGTTCCCGGTAGACAAAGATGCCGATGATAAAGGAATAGATGACCGCGATGACCGACGCCTCGGTGGGGGTGCAGAAACCGGAGAAAATGGCGCCCAGGATGATGACGGGAGAACCCAGGGCGGGGATCGCGCCCACCACCGTCTTGAATACCTTACTCCCCGTGAGCTTTTCGCCCTCCCCCATGTTCAGGCAGGCGGTCTTGGACAGGCCCTTATAGCCGCGCTTCTTGCAGTAGAAGAAGCTCAGCACGCACAGGCCGAGCGCCAGGATGAGGCCGGCGGGGATGCCCATCAGGTACAGCGAGGAAATGGACGTATTGGTGTTGGCCGCATAGATGATCATGGCGGTGCTGGGCGGGATGATGGGGCCCAGTACGGAGCCGGCCGCCACGATGGCGGCGGAGAAGGACCGGTCATAGCCGGCTTCGTCCATGAAGGGGATCATAATGGCGCCCACGGTGACGCAGCAGGCCATGGCGGAACCGGTCATGGCGGCAAACAGGGCGCAGACAATGATGGTTACGTAGGCCAGGCCGCCGGTAATGTTGCCCACCACCAGGTTGGCCACCCGTACCAGGCGCTTTGCAATCCCGCCTTTGGCCATCAGGTCGCCGGCCAGAATGAAGAATGGGATGCACATGAGGGCCACCACATCCACACCGGCAAACATCCGCTGGATAACAGTGGAGGTGGGAATGCCCTCCAGGATAATAAAGATGACTGAGGACAGGCCCAGCGTGGTGGCCACCGGCACGCCGATGACCAGCAGGACCACGGCCAGAATAAAGAACAGCGCGACAGAGTTCATGCCTGCTCCCCTCCCTTCTCAGGCTGTTTGGCAAAGACCAGGATCAGGCGGAACAGATAGGCCACTACCATCAGTATGGTGACCACGGGGAAGATCCCGTAAACGATCCCCATGTTGATATCCATGTTGGAGGAGACGGCCTTGGAGGCCAGGGCCACCTGGGGGAAGCTGTAGTAGGCCAGCATCACGGAAAAGATCAGCCCCACAATGTCTTGCAGAACCAGCACGATCTTCTTCCCCAGACCGTGCACCAGGTCCTCGATGACGGTGACCTTGATATGTTCGTCATTGAAGATGATCTCAGTGGCGCCGATAAAGACCATCCAGATCATGCAGTACCGGGCGGATTCCTCCGACCAGACGAAGCTCTTGTGGAAGATGTATCGGGCTCCTACTTGGATGCCCAGGGACACGACCATCCAGATGAACAGGACGACCATGACGACCCTCATGATCTTGGTCAGCACATCACTGACCTTTTGCAGCGTGGAAACCATGCACGCGCTCCTTTCTCGACCTTTGGCTTAAGCAAGCGCCGGATCGTCCTGCACGGCAGGGATCCTCGGCGCTTCCTAAAAAATTGGGACAGGCGCGACGCAACCGACGCGCGCCTGTCCCAAGGCTGAACGATCTCTCTTTTTCTTCGGATCAGCCGGCCAGAGCCTGGATCTGCTCCACATAGGAGCCGGCGGAGTGGTTGGCGGTGAAGTCCTCATACAGGGGCTGCACCGCGTCAATGAAGGACTGCTTGTCCACGTCTTTGGTGACGACGGCGCCCTCGGACTCCATGGTGGCCAGCAGCTCGTCGTTCTCCACGCGCAGGGCCTCGGTCCGCTCGGCGGCGGCCTCCTGGGCGGCGGCAAGGATGTCGGCCTGCAGGTCGGCGCTCAGCCCCTCGAACAGGGCGTTATTGATGGTCAGGCCGTTGAAGTGGACGGCGTGCTCGGTGATGGAGATATACTTGGCAAACTCATAGTAGCGGTCGGCGTACTGCACGTTGTGCACGTTGTCGCAGCCGTCGATGGTGCCCTGCTGCAGGGCGGTCAGCACCTCGGGCCCGGCGATGATCTGGGGATTGGCGCCCCAGGCCTCATACTGAGCGCGGTAGATGGGGCTGTCGGTGACGCGGATCTTGGTGCCGGCGATGTCGGCGGGAGTCTTGACGGGGCCGGTGCACATATCCATGTTGCGGAAGCCCACGGCCTGCATGCACAGCATGCGCGCGCCGGTGGAGGTCAGGCTGTCCAGCAGCTGCTGGCAGATGTCAGAGGCCAGGAAGGCGTTGATGTGATCGTAATCCTGGAACAGGTAAGGCAGATCCAGCACCTGGAAGATTTCATCGTAGTTGGAGATAATGGGCGTGTTGTTCACGGCCATATCCAGAGTGCCGGCGATCACGCTCTCAAAGGACTCACGGTCGTTGCCCAGCACGCCGCCGCCATAGATGACCACGTCCACAGCGCCGCCGGTCTTCTCTTCGACGATGCGCTCAAAGGCGATGGCCAGCTGGGCCAGCTGGTTGGTGTCGTTGCCGGCAAAGTGGGAAAGCTTCAGCTCCAGCGGGTTTTCAGCGGAGTAGTCGCCGTAGTCCTTGTCGCCGGTGGAAGGAGCGGTGGTCTCGGGCGCGGTGGTCTCAGGCGCGCTTGTCTCGGGCGCAGTGGTGGAGGGCGTGTTGCCGGTGCCGGCGCCGTTGCCGCAGGCCGCCAGGGCGAGGGCCATAACCAGCGCCAGGATCAATGCCAGGATGCGGTTCGTCCTTTTCATTTTGTTGTTCCCCCTTAAATTTTACCAAATGAAACTAAGTTTCATTTGCTGTGGCTATTATATCGCTTTCGTCCCTTTTTTGTCAAGGCGGGCGGATAAAATTGCCACCGGCATTTCTCCTAAAATCTAAGTCGATTTTTTGTAGTAAACTCCAATTTCTATAAGTGAAACGCCGGTGGCTCTGTCACAGTTGTTATTTCCGCTTGGCTTCCTTGGCCTGGATGGCCTCATAGCGCTCGATGGTCTCGCAGGCGGACACATACACAGGGGTATCCACCATGCCGCCGTCCATGGATACGGAGGCCAGGCCCTTGGCCAGGCCCTCTTCCTCAAAGAATTTCTTCACCTTGCGGGCATGGGCGACCGCCTCGTCAGTGGGGCTGTACAGACGGTGGGCAACAGGGATCTGGCTGGGATGGATGATCATGCGGCCCTCGTAGCCCATATCGATGCCGTCCAGGGTATTCTGCTCAAAGTCGGCCATGTTGGAGAAGTCGGCAAAGGGGGCGTCCAGGGCGGTCAGGCCGGCGCTGCGGGCGGCGATGGCCACGATGGAGCGGGCCACCTTCTGCTCGGCGGCCAGGTTGGTGCGCTTGATGCGCATGTCGGCGCAGTAATCCACGGCGCCGAAGAAGGCGGAGACCAGGCGCTTGGAGGCGGTGCAGATCTCATAGGCGTTCATGATGCCGGAGGCGGTCTCCAGCAGCACGCTCATCTTCACGCTGCCCTCGGGCATGCCGTAGCGGTACTCCATCTCGCTGATCTTCCAGTCCAGCCGCTTCACGTCGTCGGCATTGCGGGTCTTGGGCAGGGTGATGCCGTTCAGGCCGGGACGCACAACGGCCTCCAGGTCGTCGTTGGTCCACTCGGTGTGCCAGCCGTTGATGCGGACATACACCTCGCTGCCGCCCTCGGCAGCCATCTTCAGGCTCTCCGCGGTCATCTTGCGGGCGTTTGCCTTCTCCTGAGGGGGCACCGCATCCTCGATATCAAAGGTCACGATATCCGCGCCGGAGGTGGGGGCCTTTGCGATGAAGCGGGGGTTGTTGCCGGGGATGTACAGGCTGGTACGCATGACGTCGTTCAACATGGTAATTTCCTCCTAAAAAATATTATTTTGTATAGTGAAATCAGATCCGCAAAAAAAGAGGCCGCCGGGAGCGCCGCTATTTGGGCTGCCGCACCACGTCGATCACCGTGCCGTCCCGGTACTCCACCACCCCGATGATCCGGTCGGTGAATTCCTGGGGCGCCGGCGTCCCGGTCAGGTGCTCCCCGATGCGCCGGAGCGTATGGATGTCCACCAGGGGCAGTCCGCTGTCCCTGAGCCGCTCCAGCAGATCCGTCCGCCTGGGGTTGACGGCCACGCCGTACTCGGTGACCAGCACATCCACGGTCTCTCCGGGGGTGGTGATGGTGGTCACCCGGTCCCGGACCACGCACAGGCGGCCCTTGAGGAGATTGGTGACGATGATGGTGAGCTTGGCGCCCGCCGCGCAGTCGTTATGGCCGCCGGAGGCGCCCAGGATCACGCCGTCGGAGCCGGTGATCACGTTGACATTGAAGTCGGTATCGATCTCGGTGGCGCCCAGGATCATGACATCCAGGTTATTGACGATGCAGCCCTTGGTGTGGGGGTTGCCGTACAGGGAGGCGCTCATGGCCATATGGCGGGGATCCTCCGCCGCAGACCGGATGGCGTCCAGGTCGAAGCACTGTACATCGAACAGGGCGCGGAACAGGCCCTCCTGAAGCATCTTGACAAAGTAGGAATGGATCCCGCCGGAGCCGAATGCGCCCACCACGCCCTTCTCCTTCATATACTCCCGCACCTCGGCGGCCACGGCCAGGGAGGTCCCGCCCGCGCCGGTCTGGAAGGTCATGCCGTCCTTGATATAGCCCGCCTGGTCGATGAGCCGGGCGGCGTCGCGGGCGATGCGCAGGTTTACCGGGTCGGTGGTGATTTTGGTGGTACCGGAGACAATGCCGTTGGGATCGCCGATGGAGTCCACTTTTACCACGTAATCCACCAGGTTCTGGCCGATCTCGATGGGGCAGGCGGGGTAGGGCACCAGGTTGTCGGTGACCGCCACCACGGTATCGGCAAACTCCGCGTCGGCATAGGCATAGGAAAGATAGCCGCAGGCGGAGGGGCCGTGGGTCCCGTTCAGGTTGCCCATCTCGTCGCAGGTCGGCGCGGCGATAAAGGCCACGTCCACATGCATCTCGCCGCTCTCAACGGCACGGGGCCGGCCGCCGTGGCTGCGGAGGATGGCGGGCTTGCGCAGCTTGCCCTGCGAAATGGCCCGGGCCACCGGGCCGGGGTTGAAGGTATTGACGGAGATCTGGGTGATGACCCCGGACTCGATCAGCGGCACCAGAGGTTCATGGCAGGCAAAGATGCCGGAGGCCGCCAGGTGGATGTCCTGGAAGCCCATGTCCGCAATGGTCTGCATGACCAGATTGGTCACCTTGTCCCCATTGCGCAGGTGATGGTGGAAGGAGACCGTCATGCCGTCCTTCAAGCCGGAGCGCCGGATGGCCTCCTGCAGGGCGACCACCTTCTGCTCTCCGGGCGTCCGGGATTTGACCCGGGCGCCGGTGCGCCGGCGCTCGCCCACGTGGGCAAAGGCGCCGCTGAAATGCTCCACCCGCCCGTAATACTCGATGTAGTCGGGGACCGCCCGATCCGGCGCAGTCCGCCCGGGCGCCGGCACATCGTCGGCACGCGGGAACGAACGCGGCGGTACGCGCCCCAGCTCCGGCGCGCCGCCCGGTTGGGCGGGCGCGCGGCGGAGAAAGACCTCCATCCCGCTGTAATCCAGAAATGCGAGGGCCTCCTCGGTCAAAAGCTCCGCGGCGTCCCGCTCCGCCTCGTCCACACTCTCCCAGAGATCGATGACCACTTCCCGCTCCCCCCGCAGGGGGGCGTTGATGAGGGCCTTGGGGTCGTTGCCGCAGATGGTAAACCGTTGGCTCACGACGCAGCCCCCCCCTTCGCACGGCGCAGGGCACAGCGTACCCGGGCCCGGATCGCAAAATCCAGCGCGCCGCCGCCGTCCCTGACCTCGATCCGGGCGGCGTCGACCCCCTCGTCGGCCGCCGCCTGGCGCACCGCACGCTCGATCTGGGCGCCGAATTGCTTTGCAATGATAGGCTTTGCCAGGAGCTTGACCGTCAGTTCTTCGGCAGGCGACACCGTGACCAGCACGTCGCTCTTGTTCTCGCTGCCCGCCTGGGCGCTGGTGTTCAGCTTCATAGGCGCCTCCCTTTTAGATGCGGGCCACGCCGCTGTCGCGGGCGGCCCGGGCCACGGCGGCGGCCACCGTCCTGCCCACCCGGGGGTCGAAGGCGGCGGGGATGATGTAATCGGCGTTCAGCTCTTCGTCTGAA
>NZ_JACOPP010000025.1 GCF_014287895.1 Lawsonibacter hominis
TAGCTTCAAAGAAATTTGTCAAGAGCCTTCCTATTCCAATTGCTTGTCTTAGAAAGGACTTCTCGTCCTTTTCTGGTGCTTCAAGTTTCACGTTGTTTAATTTACAAGGTGCACGCGTCGTCGTCTTTACAGACGGCGGTGCGCTACATTGTAGCACACTCGCTTTTGCTTGTCAAGCCTCTTTTCAGAACTTTCGTTCTTCCAGGCTTTCATTCAAGCCGTTCGCTCTTGCAGCGGAACTTGTTTAGTTTACCACGCTCTTTCGAGCTTGTCAAGAACTTTTTTCAGCCATTTTCAGGGTTCTACCCATAAAAACGTTTGATTTCTGTTCTTTCAAAACCTGTTCCCTATCTTCAAGCGAACTTATTTAGTTTAGCACTTGCGTCTTGCTTTGTCAAGCACTTTTTTCAAATTCCATTCGAAGGCCGTCCGGCGTTCCGCTCGGTATCTCCGCTTTTCCTTTGCGTTTCAGTGCCCTGTCGTAAGGCGCTCAGATAGAATACCAGCTTCCGCGGCAATTGTCAACACCTTTTTTCGTTTTTCCCGGTTTTTCTTTTGCCCCGGTTTCCCGGTTGCGGTCGGCTTCCAAATATGATACCCTTATTTTACTTTTATTATTGATCCAAGAAACCGGAGGGAGCCCTTATGCCCATTAAAATTCCAGATTCCCTGCCCGCTACCGCAGTATTAGAGAGCGAAAACATCTTTGTCATGACCGAATACCGGGCCATGCACCAGGACATCCGCCCGCTGAGCGTGCTGATCCTGAATCTGATGCCCACCAAGATCGTCACCGAGACCCAGATCCTGCGCAAGCTCTCCAACACCCCGCTTCAAATCAAGGTAGAGCTGCTGCGCACGGCCAGCTATCAGTCCCAGCATACTGATGAGGACCATCTTTCCTCCTTCTACACCACCTTCGATCAGGTCCGTGAACAGAATTTCGACGGCCTGATCATCACCGGGGCACCGGTGGAGAACCTGGAATTCGACCAGGTGGAGTACTGGCCGGAGCTGTGTGAGATCATGACCTGGAGCCGTACGCATGTCCACTCCACCCTCCATATCTGCTGGGGAGCTCAGGCGGGGCTGTACTTCCATCACGGCATCCAGAAACGCACTCTGCCCCAAAAGCTCTTCGGCGTCTATGAGCACCGGGTACTCAAACCCAGTTCTCCCCTGTTCCGCGGCTTTGACGACGTGTTCTATGCGCCCCATTCCCGGTATACCGAGGTGTGGGAGCAGGATATCCGCAGCACGCCGGATCTGGAGCTCATTGCCGCCTCCTCGGAGGCAGGGGTGTACGCGGCAAAAACGGAAGACAGCCGGCAGTTTTTCGTACTGGGCCACCCGGAGTACGACCCGGATACGCTGGCCCGGGAATACTGGCGCGATGTGGACAAGGGTCTGGAGATCGCCGTCCCCGCCCATTACTTCCCCGGCGACGATCCCACCCGGGTGCCGGTGGTCCGCTGGCGCAGCGCCGGCCAGCTGCTCTATACCAACTGGCTGAATTACTACGTCTACCAGACGACCCCGTATGATCTGAAGCAGCTGTAATCTTCCTTGCGCCGCATCTCCGCGCCAGGAGCCGCTCTGCGGGCGGCTGCACTCTAGCCTCTCCAGAAGGCCATCCCGCGCTTGCGCGCTCCCCCTTCACGCATCGGCACCCCAAGGGCGCTCGGGCACAGGCGCGGGCAGGCGGCGGAAGCAAATCAGAATCCGTCCCTTCCAGGGACACCGGGTTCCCCCGGGGCGGATGTGCCGCCACGGTCTGTACCAAATATGTGCCACCGGCGCCTGTTCTTACGCTGCGGCCCTGGGAATGACCCCTCTGATGAAATTTCTGCCGGCTGCTTGGCAAGAAGTCGGGGGGAAACGTTCGTGCAGCCTTTTCGACAAGCTGAGGGCGGGGCCCGCACAGATGTGCGGGCCCCGCCCTTTTACCGGTCTGCTTATGTGCGCATGGAGTCCATGATGGCATCGGCCAGAGTGTCCAGCTCCACCGCCTTGTCGGCGTGGAGCGAAGAGGCCATGGACAGACGCTCGTTGAGCACGGTCATGTTCTTCATTTCCTCATCAATGAACTTCTGCATCAGGTCCCCGGACTTGCAGGCCCAGGAGCCGTTCTCGACGAGAGCGAAGGTGCGGTTTTGCAGGTTGAGCGCCTTCATGTCCGCGAGGAAGTTGTGCATGACCGGATAGATCCCCAGGTTATAGGTCACGCTGGCCAGCACGATATGGCTGTACTTGAACGCCTCGGAGATCAGATAGGAGACGTGGGTATTGGATACGTCGTAAACGGCCACCTTGGTGCAGCCCTTCTCGCACAGGCGGGCGGCCAGGGCCTGGGCGGCGGCCTCGGTATTTCCATACATGGAGGCATAGGCGATCATGACGCCCTGCTCCTCCGGCGCGTAGCGGCTCCATTTGTCGTATTTGTCGATCAGATAGCCCAGGTCGGAGCGCCATACGGGCCCATGGAGGGGACAGACGAACTTGATCTGGTCCAGAATGCCCGCGGCCTTGCCCAGCAGCTTCTGGACATGGGGGCCGTATTTGCCCACGATGTTGGTGAAATAACGCCGCGCCTCGTCCAGCCAGTCCCGGTCGAACGCCACCTCGTCATTAAAAAGCTTGCCGTCCAGAGCAATAAAGGAGCCGAAGGCGTCGGCGGAGAAAAGCGCTCCATTCGCGCGGTCAAAGGTGAGCATCGCTTCCGGCCAGTGAACCATGGGGGCGGCAATGAAGGTGACGGTATGCCCGCCGAAGGTGCAGGTATCCCCCTCCTTGACCTCCACCAGCTCATGACCGTCCACGTGGAAGCCGAACTGGCGCATAAGCATGAAGGCCTTTTCGGTGGCGATGAGCTTCAGATTGGGATAGCGCCGCAGCAGCTCCTCGATGGAGGCCCCGTGATCCGGCTCCATATGGTTGATGACCAGGCAGTCCAGCGCCCGCTCGCCCAGCAGGTGCTCCAGATTCTCCAGCAGCTGGCGGCAGGCCGACCAATCCACCGTGTCGAAGAGCACGCTCTGCTCATCCAGCAGGAGGTAGGCGTTGTAGGAGACGCCCCTGGGGATGGGATGGATATTTTCGAACAGAGTCGTCCTGTGGTCGTTGGCGCCTACCCAATACAGATCTTTCGTCACTTCGCGTACGCAGTACATGTTCGTTCCTCCTTCTGCGTTCATGCCCGGATGAACTGATGCTTGCCCTCCGCGCATTCCGGGCAGACCCAGTCCTCAGGCAGCTTTTCAAACAGGGTGCCGGGGGCGATCTCAGCGTCCTCGTCGCCCAATTCAGGAATGTATTCATAACCACAGCCGCCGCAGATATACCGGGGCCCAATGGGCTCGGCCCTGGGAGGCTGGGGCCGCTTCATCTTGACCATGGGGGGCGCGCTCTGTTTCTTGCCGGTGCCAAGGGCCTCGGCCAGAAGGGGCAGGACCTCGTTCACGTCGCCCACGATGCCGTAGTCGCAGTTTTTGAAGATGGGGGCGTTTCCGTTCTTGTTGATGGCCACGATGGTAGAGGCGTCCTTGATGCCCTTGAGATGCTGCGTGGCGCCCGAGATGCCGCAGGCGATGTACAGGTTGCCGGTAAACTTCTGTCCGGACATGCCCACATAGCGGTCCAACGAGACGTATTTCAGCGTCTCCGCCACAGGGCGGGAGGAGCCGATGGCCGCGCCGGCAGCGTGGGCCAGCGCCTCAATGAGCTTCATGTTCTTCTGCGGCCCGATGCCCTTACCGGCGGAGACCACCCGCTCGGCCTGGGGGATGGGGGTATCGGCGGGGATGCCCACCGTAAAGTCGTAGCCGTCCTTCTTCAGCGCCTGGACCAGCGCGTCCACGCTCTCCTGCGCGTCTCCCTTGAAGAGGATCTTCTTGCGCACGCCGGTGACGGGCGCGGGCTTCTTGGGCCGGCTGGAGGAGCCGCCCTCGCTCTTGGGTGCCTTGCCCAGGATATGGGAGGCGATGACCACCCGCTGGATCTCGTTGGTCCCCTCATAGATCGTGGTGATCTTGGCGTCGCGGTACATGCGCTCCACATCCATGCCCTTGAGGTAGCCGGTGCCGCCGTAGATCTGCAGGGCGTCGTTGGTCACCTCCAGCGCGATATCGGAGGCGTACTGCTTGGCCATGGCGGACTCCATGCCGTAGGGCTCGTGGCGCTCCTTCAGGTCGGCGGCGGAATAGACCAGCAGCCGGGCGCAACGGAGCTTGGTGGCCATGTCGGCCAGCTTAAAGGAGATCGCCTGCTGGAAGCCAATGGGTTTTCCGAACTGTACCCGCTCCTTGGCGTACTCCACTGCGGACTCGTAAGCCCCCTGGGCGATGCCCAGCGCCTGGGCCGCAATGCCGATCCGCCCGCCGTCCAGGGTGGCCATGGCGATCTTGAAGCCGTCGCCCTCCCGGCCCAGCAGGTTTTCCTTGGGCACCTTTACATCGTTGAAGATCAGCTCCGCCGTAGTGGAGGACCGGATTCCCATTTTATCATAATGATCGCCAAATTCAAAGCCCTTCCAGCCTTTTTCCACAATAAAAGCTGAAATGCCCCGGGTACCGATATCGGGCGTGGTGACGGCGAAAACCACGTAGGTGTCCGCCTTGGGGGCGTTGGTGATGAAAATCTTGCCCCCGTTGAGGACGTAGTGGTCCCCCCGGTCCACGGCGGTGGTCTCGGTGCCGCCGGCATCCGAACCCGCGTTTGGCTCGGTCAGGCCGAAGGCGCCGATCTTCTCGCCCCTGGCCAGGGGAACCAGATACTTGCGCTTCTGCTCCTGCGTCCCGTAGGCGAAGATAGGCCAGGAGCCCAGGGACACGTGGGCGGACAGGATGACGCCCGCGCCTGCGTCCACCCGGGCCAGTTCTTCCACGGCGATGGCGTAGCTGAGCATGTCCAGTCCCGCGCCCCCGTATTCCGCCGGGTAGGGAATGCCCATCAGGCCCATCTCCCCCAGCTTCTTGACCGCCTCGTCCGGGAACTGGTTGCCCTGGTCCAGGGTAAATGCGACGGGCTTGATCTCGCGCTCCGCAAACGCGCGGAGCTTGGCGCGCAGCGCCTCGTGGTCCTGTGTGGTCTGGAACAACATTTGGGTAACCTCCTTCTGCAATGCATACGGTATGCCTATATTAGATAAATTTTATCTAAATTCAACGTAAAAGGCACGGTGCCCCGCCCTCATGCCAAAAGCTCCTCCAGGCTGTGCGCATGCAGCTGCGCATCCAAGCGGCGCTGGATTTCCCCCAGCCTTGCGTGGACCGAGCAGCCGCCATGCGCGGCCCGCCAGGGGCAGGCATATTCCGCCTCCATGCAGGAGCTGATGTTGCTGTCTTCCTCCATGGCGCGCAGCAGGTCGTACAACGTGGTCTGCGTCAAGTCCGCCGTCAGCCGGCAGCCGCCCTCAGCCCCCCGGGATACCTGCACCATACCGGCTGCCGAGAGCTTCTTGACGATTTTGTAGGCAAAGGGCTGGGGCACCATCTCCCGCCGGGCCAGCTCGCCCACGCTGTACTGCTCCCCGTCCCGCAGCGTGCGCAGCAGGCGCAGTGCATAGTCGCTTTCCCGCGTGATGAGCATGACCCCCGCCTCCTTCTGTTCTGACGTTACCTTATCATATTGGATAAATTTTGTCAAGTATTATTCCTCCAATTGGTATGCAAAAACAAAACGGTTGAAATACCCGCGCAATTCCGATACTATGGACGTGTGACCGATCCAATTTGGAACAGGAGGCGCTCCCCATGAACATCACTTATGAAGACGTACGTCAGAATCCGGAGGTACGCACCTACATCACGCAGGCGGACCGTTCCCTGCTGGCCCGGGGCTTCACGGAGCACAGCTTTGCCCATGTGACCCGCTGCGCCGAGACCGCCGCCGCTATTCTGGCACAGCTAGGGTACGGTTCTCAGGATACCGAGCTGGCCCGCATCGCCGGGTTTATCCACGACATCGGCAATGTGGTCAACCGCCACGACCATGCCCTTACCGGCGGAGTGATGGCCTTCCGCATCCTGGACAAAATGGGAATGGAGCCGGAGCAAACCGCCGCCGTGATCACCGCCATC
This sequence comes from Lawsonibacter hominis, assembly GCF_014287895.1. GTDB lineage: Bacteria > Bacillota > Clostridia > Oscillospirales > Oscillospiraceae > Lawsonibacter_A > Lawsonibacter_A hominis. The sequence continues at coordinate 6,078 of NZ_JACOPP010000025.1, forward strand.
GGCAACCACGACGACGCTACCGCCTTCCCGGTCAACCCCATCGCCGCCGCCCTCATCCTGGCCGACAAGACCGACGTGCGCCGCAGCCGGGTACGCAATAAAGAACACCAGAGCTTCGATATCCACGACCGGGTCAATTATGCCGCCGAGCGCTCGGATCTGGAGCTGGATGCGCAGCGGCGCACCATCACCCTGTCCCTGACCATCAACACGGAATTCTGCGCCGTCATGGATTATTTTGAGATCTTTCTGGAGCGGATGCTCCTGTGCCGCCGGGCGGCGGAGTTTCTGGAGCTGACCTTCAAGCTGGACATCAACGGACTCAATCTGCTCTGATCCGCCCGGCCTTGCAGCACGGGTCAAACCAGAATCGGGCGCGGCCGGCCGGCCGCGCCCGATTGCCGATCTTGTTTTTTCCGACCCCACACGCAGCGGAGGGTTTCCGCGCAAGTTCCCCCAGACACAGCACAACCCCCCGGCCATCCAGCGTGACCGGGGGGCTACACCTGAGCCTGGGGTTCAATCACTACGCGTTACCTCTTCTTTCTCTGGATTTTGCTGCGCCGGAATCAAAAGGATGGAGAAATTCCCGTGTTCCCTGTTTCCTGTAACACTTCGGCACGCTAGGATCCTGTCTTCGGCAAATTCTCGCGTCTGAGGCTTTCCTTTGGTGCGGCTCACTCCATTGAGCAGGGGTTCGGAACAGATACCAACCGGAATTTCATTTTCCTGCGATTCGCTGCGCGGGGATGAAAAGAACCGAATGACTTTTATGAGCTTTGCTAGCCCACGGGACTCACTCCTTCCTTTCTGGCTATATTGTACTACCGAGCTCCATTTTTGTCAATACCTTTTTGTAGGAAAAATCAATTTGAGCGGACAGGCGCGGGAATTTCCCGCGCCCGTCCGCCTTTCTTCATCCCCGGAAAAAGAGCTGAAGGATCACGCCGTAGAGGACCGAAGCACTGATCCCGAAGACCAGCACGGGTCCGGCGATCACGAACATCTTGGCCCCTACGCCCATGACCAGCCCCTCGCTCTTGAACTCCAGGGCCGGGGCGACCATCGCGTTTGCAAATCCGGTGATGGGCACCAGAGTACCCGCTCCGGCATGTTTGGCCAGTTTGTCGAACAGGCCGAGGCCGGTGAACAGCGCCGCCAGAAAGATGAGGGTCACCGACACTGCGGTACCGGCGGCGGTCTCGCTCATCCCGCAGGCCTGGAACAGATTCAGCAGGCCCTGCCCGCCGGTGCAGATCAGCCCGCCGGTCACAAAGGCCCAGAGCAGATTCTTCCACAGGGGTGAGGGCTTGGATTTGGAATTGACGTATTGGCCGTATTCTTTGTTGGTCATATCCATGGATGGGCAACCTCCTTTGATCCAATCACAGCTTTTCCCTTGACAGGTTTCTTTATGCGTGCTACAATTCCTCTAGTAATTTACTAAATTACTAATTTACTGGCAGGAGTCTTGACCATGGATATTCCAACCAACCTGAAGCACAAGCCGGTGGTCGTGGCGGAGGATTACGAGCGCATTGACGGCCGCTCCGCTTACGATTCCGACGCAAAGGGCCTCTCCCTGGGACTGGCCCAGTGGAACGACCGGGGCCGCGTGGACATTTCCGCCAAAGTCTGGCGGTATACCGGGGAAAAATGGTCCCGTCAATCGGAGGAACTGCCCCTGCACCGGGTGCTGGACCTGGCGATCCTTGCCTGCCGCGCCCAACTTTATTTTCAGGAGGAGGCCTACCGCTTTCCCAAGGGCTATGATCCGGAGCATCCTCAGATCGACCGGGTGGGTCTTCAGGGGGACGCCATGACTGTGGAGGTCTGCCGGCGCAACGGCCACATCGACGAGGATGTGCAGCTCTTCCAGCAGGCCCTGGCACGGGATGGGGAGCTGCTGGGCGAGCGGATGGCGGTGCTTGCCCGCATTCTGGGGGAGCTGGGTTACCATGGCTAAGACGCCGCACCAAAAGGGGCTTTTCCTACTGGGGGCGGGAGGTGACGGGCGGCGTGTGCGCCGTCCGGAACACGGCCACCGGCCGTCTCCTGTTGCTGTCCGCCGCCGACCCCGTGGCCAGGCGCAAGCGTTTTGCCTTTGCAGCATCCACCGGCACTCCGCTTCTTCCCGCCCTGGCCGACGACTGGTGCCGATACGGGCGGGATTGCTTCGTCTTCGAGGTGCTGGAGACCCTAACGCGTGAGCCGGAGCAGGCCGAGGCCCAGTTCCGTGCGGAACTGGACGTTACCCGCCTGAGTGCCCGGGGCGCGTCCTTTTACTGAGGGGCGCCGATCGCCCCGCACACGGCAGAAAGGCTGTGGGGATTGCCCGGACGGCAATCCCCACAGCCTTTCTGCGTCTCTTCTGTCTCGTTTCCGCCAGAAAGCCAGCCGCGCCCCTTCCCAGCGGCGCTTACCGCATGCTGTAAAGCAGCTTGGCCACCTCGCCGCGGGTCAGCGGGTCATTGGGACGGATCCGGTTGTTGTAGCCGCTGACCACGCCCTGGCCGGCAAGGCTCTTGACATAATCCGCGGCCCAGGAGGGCACCAACGCGGCATCGTCAAAGGTCAGCTCCGCCTGGGCATAGCCCTTGGCCTGGGTGCGTCCCAGGATGGCCATCGCCTCGGCCCGGCTGATGGTGGAAAGGGCCTTGACCTTCAAAACCCCGTTCTCCAGCGCCCCGTTTACGATGCCCAGGGCATACATGGCCTTGACCTCGTTCAGGGCCCATCCCGGCAGCTCCGCGCTGTCGGCAAAGGGGAGCTCCACGCCGGCATACTGGCTCAGATCCAGTCCCAGCCACCGGGCCGTCAGGGCAAAGAACTCGGCCCGGGTAATGTTCTTGTCCGGCTGATAAAGCAGGCTGCCGTCGGCGGCGGACACCCCGTTGGTGACGCCGGCGTCGTACAGGAAGGCGGCATAGGCGTCCGCCCAATGGCCGCCCATGTCCGTGAAGACCTGGGTCCGCTCCCCGGCGGGCAGCACGTCGGCGCTGGCGCGGGAGAGGTTGCCGCTGGCGTCCGCGGCGGAGACGGACACACGGTGATAGCCTGCATCGGCGGCGGGCAGGGTGGCGCTCAGGGTCCCCGTGCTTTCGTTCCAGGTAAAGCCCAGGCGCTCGCCGTCATAGGTCAGGGAAAGGTTTTTCTGTGGAATGCTCCGGTCCACATCGTCGGTCACCCTGGCGCTGACGGCGGCGCCGCTGACGGTAAGGGTGAGCGCGGGCGGCGTGGTATCGTGCATCTCCTCGTTGGAGACGGTAAACTGGTCCAGCCAGAGCGTGCCCGTCTGCTTGCCCTCCCCGCCGCCGTAGATCACGTCGAGGGCGGACACGGCCACGGCGCCCTCGGGCAGGGCGGCGGAGACATGCTTCCAGCCGGTGAAGTCCAGCGCGGTCAGCAGGAGCTGCCGGGACTGGAAGGACTGATCGGTAATGGTGGCCAGCAGGGTATTGCCCGAGCCGTCTCCATACACCCATACGCCCAGATAGCGCTCCCCGGCCGGGATGCTCAGCACGCCGGTCAGGCTGGCGGCGCCGCCCGCGGCGTCATAGTCCAGGCGCAGGCTCTTGCGTCCGTAACGCACGTAGTTCAGATCGCTCTCCGATGCAAAGGACGCGGTTTCGGTGGCGGCAAAGGCATACAAATCGCCCTCGCAGTCCTCCAGGGTATTCACATGTCCCGCCACGCTGATGGGGACGGTCACGGTCCTCCCGCCGGCGGAGACCGTCAGGTCGCCGCTGGCCGTCACCTGCCCCGCGGTGAAGACGCCGTTTGCATCCACGCTGCCCACCGCGGGATCCGCCGTCCAGGTATAATTAGCATCCTGGCTGACCAGGGCCATTTTCTTATAGACGGCGGAGGCCTTCAGGTCGACCTGTTCGCCCGGGTCCAGGTTCAGCGCCTCCACCTTGTCCCCGGTATCCTCCCGGGTAAGGGAAATGGCGTCCGGCGTGGCCACGGTGGTGATGTAGGCGCTGCCCGAGGCCCGGCCGTCGGAGGCGGTGACCTGAACAAAGCCGCTCTCGCTCCCGGCGGTGAAAACACCGCTGTCATCCACCGCTCCGCCGCCGCTGGTCACGCTCCAGCCCACGCTCGCGCCGGTCATGGCGTAGAAGTGGCTGTCCACCCCCGTGGCCGTCAGATTCAGCGTTGCGCCGGAGAGCACCATGCTGTCGGCGGGGGTCACATAGTAGGAGGCCAGCTCCCCCGTCGGCGCCAGCTCAGTGGTCAGGAAGATGGCGTTGGAATTGGCCCGCTGAGTCCCGTCGGAGGGGCTGGTGATCACCTGCATGCCGCTCTGGTCGGGATACGTAACGCCCAGCGTGGTGGAGCCGCCGCCGTCCAGGCAGACCGCCTCCACGCAGCCCAGCTCCACCAGACGCTTGGCGCACTGGGTCAGGGTGGCCCCCACACTGTAGCCGGGCTGCTTGCCGTCCACGGTGTAAAAGACCAGGCTGCCATCGGCCCTGATGCCCACGGCGGAGCGCGCGGTCTGCTCGGCGTTGAGCCCGCTCTCCACCACGCCGCCCGTGACCAGCTTGTACATGCCGCCTACCGCCTGGGTCACGCTGTCCCAGCGGCTGTCCGGGCTGGTGGCGGAGAGCGTCACCGTGTCTCCCGCCTGAAGGGCGCGCAGGGCGGCCAAAAGCTCCGCCTTATCCTTGCCGTTGAGCGTGAGCACCAGCTTTCCTTCCGGGATCGCCGCCGCGCCGGTGGACTCCAGCACCTGTTCCACCGTGCACGTCAGCTGGCTGCCGATCTTCAGCTGAGGGACCTGTCCGGTGACGGGGTCGGCCGCCGGGGACAGGATCACATCCACCCCCGCCTCGGTGTTCTGGGTGGTGGAGGCAAAATCGCTGGTCAGCAGGGTCAGCCCGCCGCTGCCGTCGGAGGCGGAGGGCTTGCGCACCTTGTTCACGCCGCCGCTGACGGAGTAGACCTGCCCGCCCAACACGGCGGCCACGCTCACGTTGGGGGTGCCGATAAAGGCGGTGCCGTCGGCGCGGAAGCCGATGGCCCAGGAGACGTTGTAGGGCTGGGTGGAACGCAGCACGCCGTCGGTGACCAAAAGCCCGACGGGCGCGCCGGTGGCCAGCACATAAAAGTCCCCGTTGATGCCGGAGACCACCCGCCTGCCCTGGCTCTCCAGGCCCTGCGCCATGCTGGTCAGGGTGGCGCGGGTGAGCACCTTGCTGCCGTAGGCCACCGTTGGCGTGACGTTCTCATTCGGGGCATAGGTAATGTAGTGCTCCGTGCGCAGGTCGGAGTAAGTATCGCTCCAGAAGATGTTTTTTCCCAGCTCCGTCCCCTGGGACAGGGGCACGCGCCCTGTGTGGATCTCCCAGCCCAGGGCATCGGAGGCCGAGGCGCCCGCCGCGCCCGCCGTCATCAGAAGGGCCAGGCCGAAGGCCGCGCCCCGTTGCATCCATCGCTTCATCCAGTTCCTCCTGTGTGTTTCCATGGTCTCCCCGGGAAGGCGGGGCGGCACGCCTGCCGGCGCCCGCCTCGGCCCGAACCGCCCGATCGCCCCTTGCCCGCCGGGGGTACGGCGCTTACGAGATAACAGACGTTATGTTAACACAAAAGTTCCCGCCTGTAAACAGGCGGGAACCTCGTATTCGGTCAAACGGCCGGATGTCCGTGCAGGAATGCGAGAAACGCTTGCATAACACAACGTCCCCGGCAGCGTTTCAGCGCCGTCTCCGCGCCAAGGTCCCTCCGGAGTGCTTTCCCGCGCCGCGCGCTCCCCTTGACGCGCATGCGCCCGCCGCCGGACGGAAGGCCGCGGGCGGGCGCTTGCGGCGGCGCAGTACGCGCGGTGGGCTGCAGCCTCTCGGAAAGCCGCTTGCATTTTCAAGCAGTATTTCCCGCAATTCTTACCTTTTTCTTACGGCTGGGGCGCGCTCTGCTCCGGCCTTCCCCGGCGCAGGCGGGGCAGGGTATTGTTCAAAGTCGCCTCTTCCTGGGCGGTCATCAGTTCGCCGATCAGCTGGTTGGAGACCAAAAACCCCTTCGGGGTCAAATTCCAGCGGCGGTCATGGCGTTCGGCCCAGCCCTGCCGCTCGTATTCTTCCAGAAGCTGTTCGATGGGATCGAAGTTCATGAAATACTCCCTGCGGTACTCCCACTCCTCGATGCCCCGTGTGGTGCGCAGGCGGAGCATCAGATACTCGCCCCCCCGCTCCCGCTGCGGGATGAGCTCAGACTCGTCGATGACCGCGCCTCCCTCCAGCACGCCGGTGATATACCGGTCCAGGTCCCGCACGAACGAGTAGCGCCGCCCGCCGAAGTCGGAGTGGGCGCCGGGCCCGAATCCGATATAGGGCCGCCCCATCCAGTATTTCAGGTTGTGCCGGGACTGGAAGCCGGAGCGGGCGAAGTTGGAGACCTCGTATTGCCGGTAGCCCTCCCTTGCCAGCCGGTCCACCATCCACAGATACAAATCGGCCTGGACGTCGTCGTCGGGCAGCCGCTCTCCCCGGATCACCCGGTCGTCCAGCGGCGTGCCCGGCTCCACCTTCAGCCCGTAGCAGGACAGATGCTCCGGGCGCAGGGAAAGCGCCTGCTCCACCGTATCCTGCCACCCCTCCATGTCCTGGCCGGGCAGCCCGTAGATCAGGTCCAGGCTGATGTTCTTGAATTTCGCCGTCCGGGCCGCCGCCACCGCCTCCTGGGCCTGGCGGAAGGTGTGCGCCCGGCGGAGGTTCTGCAATTCGCAGTCGTGGGCGGACTGCACCCCCAGGGAGATGCGGTTGGCCCCGGCCCTGCGCAGGGCGATCAGATCCCGGCGGTTTATGCTGTCCGGGTTGCACTCTACGGTGATCTCCGCGTCCTTGGCCAGATCGAAGCGCTTGCCGATCAGCCGCAGCAGCTCTTTCAGGCGGCGGCTGCCATAAAAGCTGGGCGTACCGCCGCCGAAATAGACGGTATCCACCTGCCAGCCGCGGGTCAGGGGCGCAGTTTCCTTCATGTGGGTCATCAGGGCCTTCTGGTAGTCGTCCATGCGCTCCTCACGTCCCGCCAGGGAGTAAAAATCGCAGTAGTCGCATTTGCTGCGGCAGAAGGGGATGTGGATATAGAGGCCCAGCTTTTCCGGCATGGGGCTCACCTCGCTTTGCTGTACCTTCGTGTTCGTAAGGATTATAGCACAGCCCGGCGCATTTGAAAAGCAGGCCGGGCAATGTTATACTGTATCCCATGGATTCCCTGGAAAGGAGGCGGTACCATGGCGGAACACGCGCCCCGCCGTCTGGCGCTGACCGTAGCGCCGGAACAGGCCGGCAAAACAGTGGATACCCTGCTGCGCCGCGGCTTGGGGCTCTCCGGTACGCTCATCCGGCACGTCAAATGGCTGGAGGACGGTATCCTGCTGGACGGCGTGCGGGTCCATACGGACCGGCGGGCGGCGGCGGGGCAGCTGCTCTCGGTCCGTGTATCCGACGATGTGCGCCGCAGCGGCATCGTGTCTGCCCCCGGGGCGCTGGACATCGTGTACGAGGATGCGGACCTTCTGGTGCTCAACAAGGCCCCCGGCGTCCCCTGCCATCCGGGCCCGGGGCATTTTGACGATACGCTGGGTAATTTTCTCCTGTATTATTACGATCAGTCGGGTGAGTGCGCCGACTATCACCCCGTCCACCGGCTGGACCGGGGCACCAGCGGCCTGATGGTGGTCGCCAAGCACCCCCACGCGCAGGAGCGCCTCAAGCGCGCGCTGCACACGAGTGCCTTTCGCCGGGGCTATCTGGCGGTATGCCAGGGCGTCCCCGTCCCGGCGGAGGGCGTCGTGGACGCCCCCATCGGCCCGGTGCCCGGCTCGCTGATGGCACGGCGGATCGACCCCGCCGGGCAGAGCGCCCGTACCCGCTACCAGGTCCTGTGCGCTGCCCATGGCCGCGCCCTGGTGCGCCTGGAGCTGGACACCGGGCGCACCCACCAGATCCGGGTCCACATGGCTTCCCTGGGCTGTCCTCTGACCGGAGACTTTCTCTACGGCACGGAGGAGCGCGCCCTCATTTCCCGTCCGGCGCTCCACTCCGCCCGCCTCTCCCTGCGCCATCCCATCACGGGGGCGGCCCTTTCCTGGCAGCTCCCCCTGCCGGAGGATATGAAGCGGCTGCTGGAGTGAGCCGGGCGCGTTCAGCGCAGGACCCCGGCCCGTTCCAGCCCGCAGATGGTCTTCCATTTCCCGCTGCGCCAGCGCAGGGCGCACAGGACGCCCCGCAGGATCAGGTCTGCGGCCATCGCGGTCCATACGCCGGCCAGGCCCATGCCCGCCCGGTACACCAGGATGGGCGCCAGCACGATGCGCACGCCCCACATGCAGAGCAGCCCCACCACCATGGGGAAGCGCACGTCGTGCGCGCCCCGCAGGGCGCCCGACAGGATGATGGACAGGGCGAAGAAGGGCTCGGACACCGACACGATGCGCAGCATCAGGGCAGCCTGGGCCACCACCTCGGCGTCGGAGTTGAACAGGGCGGCCAGATAAGGGGCCAGCAGAAACAGGGCCACCGCCGTGCCCAGCGTGAGGAAGAAGCCCAGCAGGGCGGCCAGCCTGCCGTAGGCCTGGGCGTCTTCCGCGCTGCCCGCACCCACCGCCTGCCCCACCAGGGCGATGCCCGCGAAGGAGATGCCGTAGGCGGGCAGATAGCACAGTCCCTCCGCGGTGGTGGCGATATGGTTGGCCGCCAGGGCCACGGTGCTCAGAGAGGCCACCACGGCGGTCATGGCGATCTGGCCCAGATTGATGGTGCAGCGTTCGGCGGCGGTGGGCACCCCAAGGTGGACGGCCTGCCGGATGATGGCCCGGTCGGGCCGGAAGCTGTCGTGCAGCGAGATCCGGAAGCGCTCCCCCTGCCGGAACCCGGCGATGAGCAGCGCGCCCCCCGCGAAGGCCAGGGCGGCGGCGGAGGCGATGGCCGCGCCGGTGACCCCCAGCCCCGCGCCGGGGAGGGTCACCGGCGCCCCGAAGAGGACGGCCGTCCGGGTGGGGTAGATGAGGAAAAAGTTGAGCACGATATTGATGAGATTGGCCGCCGTGTTGAAGTACAGCGGGGCCTTTGTATTGCCCATGCACCGCAGGATGGCGGAGAAGATGTAGCCGGCGGCGATAAAGGGCATGGCCATGGTGTAGCACCGCAGGTAGGAGACCGCCTGGGGCAGCACCTCCGGCTTGGCGCCCAGCCACCGGGGGATCAGGGGGGCCAGCGCCTGGAAGAGCAAAAGGCCCAGAAAGCCCGTCACCAGGGTGGCCAGCACGCCCTGGCGGATGATCTGCCGGGCCCGCTCGTCGTCCCCCGCGCCGATGGCGTTGGACACCTGCACCGAGTACCCCACGCCCACGCCCACCAGCAATCCGCCGGACAGCCAGATGGGAGCGGCGTTCACTGATACGGCGGCGGTCCCCGCCGCGCCCATGACGCCTACCATAGCCGTATCCACGTAGCTGACCATGGTGGCCAATATCTGCTCGATAATGGCGGGCCAGGACAGCCGCCACATGACCTTCATGCGGCTGTCCCCCCGCCGTTTCTGCGTCTGCTCCATTGCAAACCTTCCTTTTCTGAATTGACACCCAGCCTCCGGCCGGGTGTTTTGCCCCGGCTCCGGCAGGGCTTACCCGGGCTTCTGCGTACCCTCCACCCCCGTCAGGTCAAAGGATGGGATGAATTCCGCTTCCGCCGCGCCCGGGTCCTGCGCAAAGCCCTCCAGGCCGAGCTGAGCCATGTACGCCTCGGCACGGCGCGCCTCGGACGGGCGCAGGCGGCGGTCGATCTCGGGAAATTCCGCCGCCCTGCCCCAGGGCACATACTGACCCATGAGGGAAAAGAGCACCGCGCCGGGCGGGAACTGCTCCGCGATCCAATCCATGACGGCTTTTGCCTCTTCCAGGCGGCCGGGCAGGATCAGATGCCGGATCAGCACCCCCCGCTTCAAAAGCCCGTCCTCCACCACGCAGGGCCCCGTCTGCCGGTACATCTCCAGGATGGCCGCCCGGGCGGTCTGCGGATAGTCCGGCGCCGCGGAGTAACGCCCGGCGGACGCCGGCGCGGCGTATTTGCAGTCCGGCAGATAGACCTGCACCTTTCCTTCCAGCATGCGCAGGGTCTCCAAGCGCTCGTACCCGCTGCTGTTCCACACCACCGGCACCGGCAGGGGCTCCTCCAGGGCCCGCGCCACGGCGTGGGCGAAGTGAGTGGGATTGACCAGATTAATGTTGTGGGCCCCCTGGGCGATCAGCTCCCCAAAGATCTCCCGCAGGCGCGCCACGGTGACGATCCTGCCGAAATCCCGGCGGCTGATCTGCTCGTTCTGGCAGAAGACGCACCCCAGCGGGCACCCGGAGAAAAACACCGTGCCGGAGCCGCGCGCCCCCGAAATAGGCGGCTCCTCCCAGCGGTGGAGGGCGGCGCGCGCCACCACCGGCAGGGCGGGCATCCGGCATGCCCCCGCCCCCGCCGTCTCCGTGCGCAGGGCATGGCACCGGCGTGGGCACAGGCTGCAGCGCATCGGCGCGTCCGCTCCGCCGCTCACCGCCGGACCTCCCGGCGCTCCGTGCGCCCCATGAGTCCATCGGCCGGTACGCCGTGACCGCCGGCGATAGGCCGCAGGTGAGCAGCCCCCCGCTCTCCCGCTTCAACCCGCTGGTATTGACGCAGCGCGCTCTCCGGGGCCGCTGCCGCGGCGCTCTGCGTGATTCCCCGCCTTGGGCGCAATTCCAGCCGTTTTTGACAAAAATCCATTGTTTCTCCCTGCTGTCGACCCAAAAGTCCATCATGTTTGTTCCAACTGCCAAGTTCCAAGGGGGATGCCTCTGTGTCCCCGGTCTTTTCGTTTTGATACGACCGCCGGATCGGCTCGCCCAAGCCGGAGCGCCGGCCGGAAGCGCTGCGGGAACGTCCGGCGGAGGCCCAGGCCGCTGTGCCTTCCGCCAGGGACTGCGGCCGGGCGTGCCCCGGTCCGCCGGAGGCATGGCCGGCGGCTTCATGGCGGAGCAGCGCCCGCGCGCAGGGGCCCGGCGTCACATCAGCTTTTTCAGGGTGGAGATCCGTTTGGCTCCATAGGGCGGATAGCGCACGGGAAGATCCAGGCGGCCCTTTTTCAGAATGCTTTTCTCATGGGTAAAGGTGTCGAATCCCGCCTTGCCGTGGCACCGGCCCATGCCGGAATTGCCCACCCCTCCGAAAGGCATCCGGGGCGTGGCCAGATGGACCACCGTGTCGTTGACGCACCCGCCGCCGAAGCACAGCCGCCCCAGCACCTGCCGCTCCACGGCCCGGCTGCGGGTGAACAGGTACAGGGCCAGGGGCCGGGGCTTGCCCTGGAGACGGCCGACCAGCGCATCCAGGTCGGAATAGGTCAGCACCGGCAGGATGGGGCCGAAGATCTCTTCCCCCATCACCGCGTCCTCTTCGGTCACGTCCACCAGCACCGTGGGGGCGATGCGCAGGCGTTCCCGGTCGGTCTGCCCGCCGTGGGCGGTGCGTCCGCTCTCCAGCAGCCGGCACAGCCGGTCGAAGTGTTTTCGATTGACGATTCGCGGCAGGTCCTCCCCCGCCAGGGGGTCGGGCCCGTAAAAGCGCCGGATCTGCCGCCCCATGGCCTCCACCAGCTTCTCCCGCATCCCCTCCGGGACCCACACATGGTCCGGGGCCACGCAGGTCTGGCCGGCATTGACGCACTTGCCCCAGACGATGCGGGCCGCCGCCAGCTCCACGTCGGCATCGGCGGCCACGATCACCGGGGATTTTCCGCCCAGCTCCAGGGTCACCGGCGTCAGGTGCTCCGCCGCCGCGGCCATGACGGCCCGGCCCACCGCAGGGCTGCCGGTGAAGAAGATGTAGTCGAAGCGCTGCTCCAGCAGCGCGGCGTTCTCCCCTCGGCCCCCCTCGATCACCGTGATATACTCCGGGGGATAGAGCCGCCCCAGCAGTCCGGCCAGCGCGCGGGAGCTGGCCGGCGCATAGGCCGAAGGCTTGACCACCGCGCAGCACCCGGCGGCGATGGCGGATACCAAGGGGGCCAGGGTGAGAAAGAGCGGATAATTCCAGGGGGCCATGATCAGCGCCACGCCGTAGGGCTCCCGATACACCGTGCTCTTGGACGGGAAGTGGGCCAAGGGGGTGCTGCGCCGGGCGGGCCGGGCCCAGGCGCGCAGGTGCTTGCGGGCCATGCGCACCTCCCCCAGCGTGAGGGCCAGCTCGCACATATAGCCCTCGTAGGGGTCCTTGTTCAGGTCGGCCTTGAGGGCGGCGAGGAGCTCCTCCTCCCAGCGCGCCAGCCCCAGCTCCAGCCGGGTGAGCATCTCCAGCCGGAACGTCAGGGGACGGGTGGCCCCGCTCTCAAAATAGCGCCGCTGGGCGGCGACGGTCTGCTGCATAGGCTCCTCCTTTTCCGGGCGCGCGCCGCGGGCGCTTCTCCGCTGTTTCACTTCAGCCGCTCCTCCACCGCTTTGGCAAAGCTTCGAAAGGCGTTCGGCACGGCGTACTCCGCGCGCAGCGCCTCCCCGTCCGCCCAGACCCAGCCCGGAGGCAGCTCCGGTCCCGCGGCCTGCACCACCACCGAGCGCATGCGCCATTCGATGTGGGAGAAAATGTGCTTTCCCGCCGGGCCGTCGGCCAGCGCGGCGGCCTCCACGGGGCAGGGGGCGGGCGCAGGCTCGTTGGGGTACTCCCAGAGCTTTGCCAGCAGGCCCCGCGCCGGACGGCGGCGCAGCGCGACCCGGTTTTCAAAAAAGATCAGGAACACCGTGCGCTCCTCCACCCGCCGCGCCGCTTTTCCTCCCTTGACGGGCAGTTCCCCCGTCCGCTCCCCGATCCGGGCGGCGCAGAAGGCATGGGCCGGACAGCGCCGGCACAGCGGCGCGCCGTTGGGCAGGCAAACCGTAGCGCCCAGCTCCATCAGGGCCTGATTGAAATCGCCCGGCATGCTTTGGGGCAGGATAGACAGCAACGCCGCGCGCATGCGGCTTTTGGTCTCCGGCCGGGCGATGTCCCCGCGGTCGCCGGTGATCCGGGCCACGACCCGCAGCACGTTTCCGTCCACCGCCGGGACGGGGCGGCCGAAGGCGATGGAGGCGATGGCCCCCGCCGTGTACTCCCCGATGCCGGGGAGCGACAGAATGGCCTCATAAGTGTCCGGAAAGCGCCCGCCGAAGTCCTCCACGATGGTCCGCGCGGCTTTTTGCAGGTTGCGGGCCCGGTTGTAATACCCCAGCCCCTGCCACAGCTTCAGCAGCCGGTCCTCCTCCACCGCCGCCAGCGCCTGTACCGTGGGCAGCTCCTCCAGAAAGCGGCGGTAGTAGTCCAGCACCGCCGCCACCCGGGTCTGCTGGAGCATGATCTCGCTGATCCAGACGTGGTAGGGGGTGGGGTCGCTGCGCCAGGGCAGCGTCCGCGCGTTGTCCCGGTACCACTCCAGCAGGGGCAGGGGCAGTTGTTCCAAGGATTTCAAACCGAATCCCTCCGTGTGCTTCGATTGCATGCGCCATCATTATATATGGAAGCAAAACTTTTTTCAATCCATGCAATGAAAACGTCCCGCTGGAACGTCTAATCATCGGAACGTCTTGAAAGGGGGCGCCGCCCTTGCAGGAACAGGAGTATATCGAGCGCGTGGAGGCTCTGAAGGGGAAGCTCTACCGCACCGCCTATCTCTATCTGGGCAGCGAAGCCCACGCCCTGGACGCGGTGGACGAGACCGTGTACAAGGGCCTTTGCGCCCACAAAAAGCTGCGTCAGCCGGAGTATTTCGACACCTGGCTGACCCGTATCCTCATCAACGTCTGCAATACCGAGCTGCGCCGCCGCAGGCGCGAGATCGCGGTGCCCGAGCTGCCTGAGACGGCGGCGCAGGCATATGACGCGCTGCCCCTGCGTCAGGCCGTGGGCCGTCTGCCCCGGGAACTGCGTGCGGTGATCACCCTTCGTTATTTTCAGGGGCTGACCCTGGCGGAGACCGCCCGGGCCCTGGGCCTGCCGCCCGGCACCGTGTCCACCCGGCAGCGGAAAGCCCTGTCCCTGTTGAAGCTGGAATTGAGCGAGGAGGTTTGAACATGGACCGCATGGAAGAATACGCCGCCCTGCAAGCACAGCTGGAAGAGCATCCGTCCGCGCTGGCGTATACCGTGCAGCGGGCCAGGGCCCGCCGGGCGCGCCGCCGGCGCCTGCGCCGCTTCGGCGTGCCTCTGGGGAGCCTTGCCGGGGCCATGGCCCTGTTCGTATTGCTGGTAAACCTGTCCGCGCCCTTTGCGCTGGCCTGCTCCCACATCCCGGTCTTAAAGGAGCTGGCCGCCGCGGTATCCTTCTCCCCCACCCTCTCCACCGCCGTGGAGCACGACTACGCCCAGCGCATCGACCAGACCCAAAGCGCCAACGGCGTCACCATGACGCTGAACTACCTCATGGCGGACCCGGCCCAGCTGATCTTTTTCGTCACCGTCACCGGTCCGGAGGACGCCTCCCTCATGGAGCTTCGTCCGAAGCTGAAGGGCCCCGACGGGGAGGAACTGGAGGGCTTTTCTCTTATGAGCAGCAGCGTCGCCCCCGGCGAGCTGTCCAACGCCATCACCGCGGCCATCGGCACGGAGGACTTCGCCTTCCCCGAGACCCTGCGCCTGGACTGTGAAGTCCGCGCCTATCTTCCCGGCGTTACCGACCCCGAAAGCTGGACGCCGGACGCCCGCTTTACCTTCGAGTTCCCCCTGGATGCCCGCTTCCGGGAACAGGGGCGCACCCTCGCCTTGGACCGCTGGGTGGAGCTGGACGGCAACCGCATCCGCCTGGTCTCTCTGGAGCTCTACCCCACCCACGCCCGGCTGAATCTGGAACAGGACCCGGACAACGCCGAGCAGCTCCAGACCCTGGACTTCTACCTGGAGGACGAGAACGGCGTGCGCTACGAGAAGGGCTCCGCCAGCGGGCTGGCCTCCATGGGGGACACCTATCTTTGCGAAAGCCCCTTCTTCCGGGACCCGAAGCATCTGACGCTTCACATCACCCAGGCCACCTGGCTGGCCCCGGAGCGGGAATACGTGGCGCTGGACCTGGAGCGCGGTACGGCGCTGGACGCGCTGCCCGAGGATATGCACCTCAGCGTCCACCGCATCGGCCGGCAGGTGGGCCTCGCCCTCATCGCCCCCGACCCGCCCGGCAATACGGAGACGTTCCACGCCTCCTATCAGCTCTTCGGCGGCCATTACCGTTCGCCCGACGGGGAGACGCACGACCTGAACTGCTCCAGCACCATTTCCTCCGGAGGCCTCTGGTGGGGGACGGAGGATGAAACGGAACTGCCGGAAGGCTATTTCGCCACGGAGCTGATCCTCGAGGATTACCCCTGGGACACCGTGGAGCTGGCGCTGTACTTCTCCCGCCGCACCGAGTTCCCCGTCCCCGTGGCGTTTGATCTGACCTAAACGCGGCGCCGCCGCCATCCTGGTCTTCGGATGGCGGCGGCGCCGCGTTTACGCGTTGTGCTCGTGCAGGAGCTGCTCCAGGGCGTTGCGGATCATTTCGTCGCAGTGCTCCTTGCGCTGCATGCCCTTCTCCCGGCCCAGCGCCAGCAGCTTGGCGCAGTCCAGCGCCCCGTTCTCCGCCCGGAAGGCGTCCTTGAATTGCTTGGCCCGCTCCTCCCCGGCGCCGGTCATGCCCAGCACCATCAGCGCCCCGGTCACCGCGCCGCAGACCGAACCCATCTTCATACCGCCGCCGAACTGGCTGCCCAGCCGGTAGGCCGTCTCCTCGCTGATGCCGCACTCCCGGCAGAACGGGATCAGCACCGACTGGCAGCAGTTGTAGTGTACGCTGGTGTCGGCGCGCAGGGCCTCCAGCTTTTCCTGTTTGGTCATGACGGTTCCACTTCCTTCTCAAAAATCAAGTCGCCCTGCACGCTCTCTCCGCCGCAGGGCGGCATTCCGGTCGGACCATACGCCCGCTCCGGTCCCCCGTCTCAGTTGAACATGTCCGGGTTTTCCGCAAACAGGCGCCTCACCCGTGCCAGCAGCGCTCCGTGCTCCGGCCGCTGCAGCCCGGGATCGGAGCGCAACAGCTCCTCGGCCGCCTGCTGCGCCTGCTTGAGCAGGCGCACGTCCCCCGCAAGGTCCGCGATGCCCAGCTGGGGCAGGCCGTGCTGCCGCTGGCCGAAGAAATCGCCGGGTCCCCGCAGCTTCAGGTCCTCTTCCGCTATTTTAAACCCGTCCGCGGTCTTTGACAAGACCCGCAGCCGTTCCCGGCTCTCCGGGTGCTGCGTGCCGGTGACCAGCACGCAGTAGGACTGGTGCTTTCCCCGGCCCACCCGGCCCCGGAGCTGATGGAGCTGGGACAGGCCGAAGCGCTCGGCGTTCTCCACCACCATCAGGGCGGCGTTGGGCACGTCCACCCCCACCTCGATCACGGTGGTGGACACGAGCACGTCGATCTCCCCCGCGGCAAAGGCGCGCATGACGCCCTCCTTGTCCCGGCTCTTCATCCTCCCATGGACCAGGCCAACCCGCAAATCGGGAAAGACCTCGTTTTGCAGGTACTGCGCGTAAGGCACGGCGGCGGTCAGCGCGGCAGAGGGCGCCGCCTCCGGCGGCCCGTCCGGTCCCGCCGCGGGGGGGCGTGTATCCTCCGCGCGCTCCTGCGTCTCCTCCACGGCGGGACAGACAAGGTAGGCCTGACGCCCCTCTCCCACCAGCCGGCGGACAAACCCGTACATCCGCTGCCGCTTGTCCTCGCCCACGACATAGGTCTCCACCGGCGTGCGGCCGGGGGGCAGCTGGTCGATCACGCTCACATCCAGGTCCCCATAAATGATGAGGGCCAGGGTACGTGGGATGGGGGTGGCGGACATGACCAGCACGTGGGGCGTCCGGCCCGCCTTTGCCGCCAGCGCGGCCCTTTGGGCCACGCCGAAGCGGTGCTGCTCGTCGGCCACCGCCAGGCCCAGGTTTGCAAAGGCCACCGCCTCGCTCAACAGGGCGTGGGTACCCACGACCAGGTCGATCTCCCCACGCTCCAGCGCGGCATAGACTCCTTTCCGGGCCGTCCCCTTCACCGAACCGGTCAGCAGCCCCAGGCGCACCCCCGCGGGGGCAAGCAGAGGCTCCAGAGAGCGGAAATGCTGCTCGGCCAGCAGCTCCGTGGGGGCCATCAGGGCGCACTGGAAGCCGCTCCGCGCGGCCAGCCAGGCTCCAAAGGCCGCCACCATGGTCTTGCCGGAGCCCACGTCCCCCTGCACCAGCCGGTTCATCGGCGCGCCGGAGGCGGTATCCGCCGCCACCTCCTCCATCACCCGCCGCTGGGCGCCGGTGAGGGGGAAGGGCAGCAGCGCCTCAAACTCTGCCAGGGGCGCGCGCCGGAACGCCGCTCCCGCCGCCTGTTCCCGCCGGGTACGCAGCAGCGCCAGGCCGCAGGTAAGGGTAAACAGCTCTTCGAAGATCAGCCGCCGCCGGGCCTGCTCCAGCGCGGTCTCGCTCTCCGGAAAGTGGACGCTGCGGCAGGCGCAGGCCGCGCCGCACAGGCCGTTATCCCGCAGCACCTCCGGCGGCAGGCTCTCCGGCGTCTCGTCCGCGCACGCCTCCACGCAGCGCAGGGTCAATCCTGCCAGCAGGTTGTTGGAGACCCCTTTGGTCAAGGGGTAGACCGGCAGGATGCGCCCGGTGAAGCGGCTGCACTCTGCCCGCTCGAAGGCCGGGTTGGTCATGCTCCGGGATCCGGCGCTCCCCTCCACGGCCCCGTAGAAAACATAATCCTCCCCGGTGCGCAGGGCGTCTCTGATATAATCCTGATTAAAAAAGGTGACCGTGGCCGCGCCGGTGTCGTCTGCGATACGCACCTTGGTCAGGGTCAGGCCCTTGCGGATGCGGGAAAGGCGGGGCGGCTGGGCCACCATGGCCCGGATGCACACCGGTATCCCCTCCGGGGCCTGGCAGAGCTTCACGGTCCTCCGCCGGTCCTCATAGGAGCGGGGATAGTAGCTCAGCAGATCCCCTACGGTCCGCAGCCCCAGTTTCTCCAGGCTCCGCTTCCGGGCCGGGCCTACCCCAGGCAGTTCCCCCACGCCGGTGGATAAGCGCAGCGTCATCGTCTCCCCCCTCTGCAAATGCTCCATCGCTGTGCGCAGTATAGCATATTTGGGTCGGCCGGGCAAGGGATGTAGTTTTTGCCGCGAAAACCGTAGTATATGGGTGAAGCCGGAAAGGAGGCGGTACGATTGCTGTAAGAGAAAAAAATCATTGCTTTGTTTTTCGAGCGCTCAGAACAGGCCATACGGGAGCTGGATAATCGATACGGAAAAATCCTCTGCAATTTTTCGTATCATTTCCCGGCTACCGGAATATCCCATTGTCATGAAAATGTTCGGCGTTGACCCAGCCCTTGGTCCGCAACTCATGGGGTAGATTGGAAATGTGCGCCGTTTCCAATTTAAGAAAGCCCTGGCAGCATACGCCGGGATTGACTCCCCGCCAAATGGCTCCGGTGATGTTAATGCGATTTTTGCGATTAAACGCCCATCCCCAAATTAGGAAAAGGGCGGTAAAATAACCTCGGGTAACAGGAAATGGGAAACTCATACACGTCATGGACGATATCAGATGAGTTGTGGGAAGCAGTGAGGGATGAGATTCCCCCAAGGGAACGCGATCCGAAAAAGGCCTATAAGAACAAGCCCGGCCAGGGACGGCCACCTCTGCCTGCCCGAAAAGCCCTGGAAGGGATATTCTATGTCTTGCGGACAGGCTTCCAGTGGAAAGCTGTTGCGAAAGAATACGGAAGTGGAAGCGCAGTTCATCTTCCATCACGAAAGGGGTTGTTTTGTGCGAAAGCATCTCACGGTTGTCCACTTCAGCCCCACCGGCGGCACCCGCAGGGCAGCTCTGCTGCTGGCGGAGGGGCCGGCCAGGCGCATCGACGAGCTGGACCTCACTCTCCCCGCACCGACGGGCCGGACCTTCGGCCCGCAGGACGCGGTCCTCTTTGCCGGGCCGGTCTTCGGCGGCCGGTTGTCCGCCCTCATGACGCAGCGGCTCAAAAACCGTACCGGTGAAGGTACGCCGGCCGTCACCGCCGCCGTCTATGTCAACCGTGCCTTTGAGGACGCCCTGCTGGAGCTGAACGATTGCGTGGCGGCCCAGGGATTCCGGGTGGCCGCCTCCGCCGCGCTGGTAGCGGAGCGCTCCATCTCCCGGGCCGTCCCCGCCGTGTCGGAGACCTGCACCGCCTGCGGCCTGCGCACCGCCCAGTGTCCGGCCCGGTCCATCTCCCCGGACGACCCGAAGCACACTGACCCGGAGCGCTGCTTTTTGTGCATGCGCCGCATCGCCCGGTGCTCCCAGCACGCCAAGGCTTATCCGGCAAAGTCCAAGGCCATGGTGGACCAGCGCCTCGCCCCTCTCCGGACGGTCCGGCGGAAAAACGCGCTGCCCGTGTGACCGGCCCCGTCAAAAAGATGCCTCTTGGCCTGCGGGTCAAGAGGCGTCTTTTTATCTTCAAACCTTCACGCAGGGTAGGCTGGCTCGGATGAGCAGCCCGCCGGCGGGGACATTTTCGGCGCTGATGCTGCCGCCGTGGGCCCGGATGATGCTCTTGCAAATGGACAATCCCAGGCCGGAGACCTTCCGCCCCGGGTCGGAGGTATACAACGGCTCGAAGATCTGCTGGAGCAGCGCGGGCGCCACGCCCCTGCCGTTGTCCTGGAACCGCAGCACCAGCTCCTCTTCCTCCTTCCGGCACTGGAGCCGCAGCTCCAGATGGCCGGTTTCCGCGTGCTGAAAGCTGTTCCCGATTAAATTTCCCAAAAACCGGCGCATGTGCTCCCAGTTGCAGATGACCTGTTCCTGGGGACACTGGCAGTCCACTTGAAACGTCACCCCGGCGTCGGAGAGCTCGTCCTCGTACTCCTCCCGCAGCCGCCGGCACAGCTCCTCCGCCGTCATCAGCCGCATAGGGGCCGTGTCCCGCAAACCCACATCCAGGTAGTCATCGAACTCATCCACCACAGACTTGATGCGCAGGGCCTTCTCATAAACCCGGTCCAGGTACTGCCGCTGCTTTTCCGGGGGCAGGTCCGCCGAGTGCAGGCGCTCGGAATAGCCCAGCACCGAGGTCAGCGGGGTCTTGATGTCGTGGGAGATGGAGGCAATGAGCTGGTGCTCGGCCTTTTCCTTGCACTCCAGCACCCCCGCCAGATCGGCAAAGGCGTTTTGCAGCTTGCCCACCTCGTCCTGCCGCTCGCTGCGCTCGGGCCGCTCCCCCTTTTCCGAGTAGCAGCGCATGGTCTTGCGCAGCCGGACGATGGGGGCCACCAGCACCAGGTACATGATGACCGCCACCACCAGGAACACGCAGACGTTGAAGGCGGCCAGACCGATCAGGGCCTCCCGCTGGAGGGAGCGGCTCAGCTCATTGCGCTGCATGGCCCGTACCCACAGCAGCAACTCCACCCGCCGCCCGCCAGTCAGCTCCACCTGCACGGCGGAGGCGGCCACCAGGCCCGCCTGGCTCTCCTCCGGCATCCGGGCGTAGAGGAGTTCCTCCCCGCTGCCCCGGACCATGCCGTAGAGGTCCCGCTCGGACAAATAGCGCTCCAGCGCCCGGAAATCTCCGTCGCAGCCCTCCAGGAAGGTGGCGGCCTGCCGGGCATCCTCCTGCGCGCCGGAGAGCACCTGGTAGTAGGTATTCCCGGCATACCGTCCCAGGTAGGCCAGAAAGCACCCGCACATCACCGCCCAGCTCAGCACCGCCAGCGCCACCAGAGCCAGGAGCATCTTCCGGGACAGATGGGCGCTCAGCCAGCCTACGCCGGGAAAGCGCCCGCGTTTGGTTTTCTGCTCCATGTTATCCCTTCTCTGCCTCTTCCTCCGCAAACCAGCTCTGGGTCACAAAGCGATAGCCGGATCCCCACACCGTCTTGATGTAGCGCCACTCCGGGTCCAGCTTGCTGCGCAGGTTCTTGATGTTGATGGCCACGGTGCCCACGTCGCCGTAGTCGGTCCGCCACACGTCGTGGAAGATACGGTCCCGGGACAGGGTCTCCCCGGCGTGGCGCATCAGGTAGGTCAAAAGCTCCAGTTCCCGGGTGGACAGGTCCACCGGCGCTCCCGCCTTGGTCACCGTCAGCTTTTCCGGGTCCAGGAGAATGGCGCCGATCTGGATGGGGCCGCCGACGGGGCGGCCCGGGGCGGAGCGCTCCTGCCGCCGCAGATGGGCCTGCACCCGGGCGGCCAGCTCCTCCAGGGCAAAGGGCTTGGTCAGATAGTCGTCCGCCCCCAGGTCCAGCCCCTTCACGATGTCCTTCACCGAATCCTTGGCGCTGAGGAACAGGATGGGGCAGTCCACCCGCCCCCGGATCTGCCGGCACACCTCCAACCCGCTGAGGCCCTTCATCATAATGTCCAGTAAGATCAGGTCGAAGCGCCCCTCCTCCACGCGCCGGAGCGCTTCCTCCCCGGAGCGGACGGCCGTCACCTCCAGGCCCTTCTCCTCCAGCACGTCGGAGACCAGCAAAAGAATGGATACGTCGTCGTCTACCAAAAGGATCTTCTCTTGCATCCCGCCGCGCCTCCTTTCCCTTTGATGATACCACAGCCGGGCCGGGCCAAACCATGAAGAATCATTAAGATTAGAGTAGCCGCTTGCCTCTGCGCTGTCAAGCCTGTCCGTTTATTAAGAATTATAAGGATCGGCCCGGTTCTGTTGACTCTTGGACGGCACGACATTAAGATGGAAAAATCCTTAAGGCGGCCGGGCCCGGCCGCCGGTATCCGATTTGGGAAGGTGACTGCTTTGCTTGAGAAAATTGCCCATGCGCTGACACGAAAGCCAAAACTGGTGGTTTTGATCGCGGTCCTGCTTCTGATCCCCAGCATCCTGGGGGCCGTTGCCACCCGTATCAACTACGACATCCTCACCTATCTGCCCCCCGACCTGGACTCCTCCAAGGGCGAGGCTCTGCTGGAAGAGCCCTTCCACATGGCGGCCACCACCATGCTCATCGTGGAGGATATGCCCCCCGAGTACACTAATCAGCTCCGCCGGGACGTTGAGCAGGTCCCCGGCGTCAGCAGTGCCGTGTGGGTATCCTCCCTGGTGGGCATCCAGATCCCCCAGGAGATGATCCCCGAGGATCTGCGGGAGACCTTCTTCTCCGGCAGCTCCACCATGATGATCGTCCAGTACGACATGCCCGGCGCTTCGGAGCAGACCATGCAGGCCATCTCCCAAGTGCGCAGTCTCTGCAACCAGCGCTGCTTCCTGGCCGGGTTCTCTGTCCTCATCAAGGACACCAAGGACCTGGTGGATCAGGAGCTGCCCGTCTACATCCTGCTGGCCGTGGCGCTCTCCTTCATCGCCATGTCCCTTACCATGGACTCCTGGCTCCTCCCTCTGGCCTTCCTTATGAGCATTGGCCTGGCCATTCTCTACAACTTCGGCACCAATATTTTTCTGGGGCAGATTTCCTACATCACAAAGGCCATCGCCGCCGTGCTCCAGCTGGGTGTGACCATGGACTACTCCATCTTCCTCTACCACCGCTATGAGGAAGAGCGGGCCAACCACGACGACAACCGGGACGCTATGGCCAAGGCCATCGTGGCCGCCTTCACCTCCCTGTCGGGCAGCTCCCTGACCACCATCGCCGGCTTCCTGGCCCTGTGCGCCATGCGGCTGCTGCTGGGCAAGGACATCGGCATCGTCATGGCCAAGGGCGTGGTACTGGGGGTGGCCACCGTGGTGCTGGTCCTCCCCGCCATCCTGCTGGTGCTGGACAGAGGCATCCGCAAATACCACCACAGAACTCTCAACCTGAACTTCGACCGGGTCAACCGCTTTATGGTCCGCCACCGCAAGACCTTCGTAGCCCTCTTCCTTGTGCTCTTCCTCCCGGCGGTGTACGCCCAGAGCCATGCCGCCGTCTACTATAAGCTGGATGAGGCTCTGCCGCAGGATCTGCCCTCCATTGTGGCCACCAACAAGCTGAAAAACGACTACGACATGGCCACCTCCCACTTCATCGTCTTTCGGGACGATTTGAGCCACAACGCCCTGAAAAAAATGGAGGAAGCGGTGGACGCCGTACCCGGCGTCACCTCAGTGCTGGCCTACGACAAGCTCATGAGCGCCGCCGTACCAGATTTCTTTGTCCCCCAAGAGCTCAAGGATTTGTGCAAAAAGGACGGCCTCCAGCTCATGATGGTCAACTCGGCCTATCCCGCCGCCTCCGATGAGGTGGCCCAGCAGCTGGATGCTATCGACGGCATTGTCAAGTCGCTGGATCCGAATGCCTACATCACCGGCGAGGCGGCTCTCACCAAGGATCTCATCTCCACCGCCGCCGTGGACTTCAAGATAACCAACTATATCTCGGTGGCCGCCATCTTCCTCATCGTGGCCATTCTCTTCCAGTCCATCTCGGTGCCGCTGCTGCTGGTGGCCGCCATCGAGCTGGCCATCTTCATCAACCAGGGCGTGTCCTACTTCACCGGCGCGGTCGTCCCCTTCGTGGCGCCCACCATCATCGGCTGCGTCCAGTTGGGCGCCACGGTGGACTACGCCATCCTCATGACCACCCGCTTCCGGGAGGAGATTCAGAAGGGGCGGGAGCGGAAAGAGGCCATCTATGTGGCGGCCGCCGCCTCCGACAACTCCATCCTCACCAGCGCTCTGGTGCTCTTCTGCGCCACGCTGGGCGTGGGCACCGTCTCCAAAATCGAGATCATCAGCAGCCTTTGCCTGATGTTGGCCCGGGGCGCCATTATCTCCGCCGTGATGAGCGTGTTCATCCTCCCCTCCCTGCTGGCCGTCTGCGAGCCCGTCATTGCCCGCACCAGCCGCTGGTGGCGGACACCCAAGCCCCTGAAGGTCCCTCAGGTCCGGAAGGCTCTGGCGGCCAAGGCCGCCGGGACCGAGACGCTGCCGGGGGCCCCCGCCGGTCAGCCTGCGCCGGAGGCCCCCGAAAAAGACCCCGCCGCCGCTGAAAAACACTGAAAGGAGATCGTTCCCTATGAAAACTGCCTATCGGCGCCCCATGGCGTTGCTCCTCGCCGCCGTTCTGGCCGCCGCCCCGCTGTGCACCTCTGCCCTGGCCGCGGGAGCGTTGGAGCCCGTCTGCGACGAGTCCTATTACGCCACCCTGGACTACTACGGCGGCCTGATGGATGCCAGCGTGGTCAAGAGCTACCAGACCAACGGCCACACCAGCCTCACCGATCACGGCGCCTACGACGCCATCATCAACCTCACCGACGACCGGGTCCCCACCGTGTCCAACGGCACGGTCACCTTTGATCTGGGAGAAGACGCCCCGTCCCGGTTCTACTTCGAGGGCAAGACCCAGCAGCCCTTCCACAGCCTGCCCTGGACCTTCTCGGTGTCCTATAAGCTCAACGGCGCCCCGGCCCTGGCCGAGGACCTTGCAGGCAAGACCGGCCTGGTGGAGATCGACCTGGACGTGCTGCCCAACCCCAGCGCCTCGGAGTACAGCCGCAACAACCTGGTTCTCACCGCCGCCACTGCCTTCAACGCCGACGACATTCTCTCTCTGGAGGCCCCGGGGGCTGAGGTCCAGCTCGTGGGCAACCTGCGCACCGTTCTG
Organism: Lawsonibacter hominis; assembly: GCF_014287895.1. Classification (GTDB taxonomy): domain Bacteria; phylum Bacillota; class Clostridia; order Oscillospirales; family Oscillospiraceae; genus Lawsonibacter_A; species Lawsonibacter_A hominis. Next base: position 30,666 of record NZ_JACOPP010000025.1, read on the forward strand.
TTCATGGTCATGCCCGGCGAGGAGCAGCACTTCGCCATCCGGGTGGGCAGCGACGACTTTTCCTTCTCCGGCCTGGTGCTGCTGGCCGTCCCCGCCACCCTTCAGCAGCTCGACCAGATCGCGGACCTGCGGCAGGCCAAGGAAAAGGCGGAGGACTCCTATGACGCCATCAATGACAGCATGGACATAATACTCAACACCCTGGACGGCATGAGCGGCAGCCTCAGCGCCACCGCCAGCGGTCTGGACCGGCTCAACGCCGCCCGGGGCACCATCTCCAGCGGCAAGGGGCAGGTCTATGACAGCGCCGACTCCGCTCTGGCCGAGCTGGATGCCCTGAACGGCGCCCTGGCCCCCCTGACCGGCCACTTGGACACCGCCTCTCAGGCCCTGACCGACACCACCGGCACCCTCACCGCCCTGACGGAAAACGCCGTGGCCCTCAAGCCCGAGCTCTCCGCCGCCCGGACGTCCATCCAGAACCTCCAATCCGACGCCAAAAAGCTCAAAGAGCTGGCGGACAGCATCGAATCCTACAACAAGGAGGCCACCCAGATCGCCGGGAACCTGGAGAGCGACTTTGACGACATGAGCGACGCTCTGGCCAAGCTGGAGAGCAGTCTGGCCAAGCTGGAGAGCGCTTTGAAGGGCGCCAAGGGGGTCTCTGAGGTGGGGACCATCCACATCGGCGGCTTTACCTCCTCGGAGCAGATCCTGAAAAAGCTGGAGGAGGTTCAGTCCGGAAAGGCCGCCTACGACCAGATGCTGGCCGCCGGACTGCTGCCGGCGGGCACCACCTTTGAGCAGTTTTTGATGCTCCCCCCGGAGATGGGCGGCCCCGGCAAGACCGCCGAGGAGGCCCAGATGGCCGTAAGGCTGCTGGAGATGTCCCAGGAAGCCGACTTTGAAGAGCAGCTCAAGCTGCTGGACACTGCCAACAGCGCCATCCCCGGGGTCAACGACAAGATCGGCGAGGTCAACTCCCTGGTCTCCGGCCTGGCCAAGCCCACCGCCAACGTGGTGGACGACCTCCAGGGCCTCACCATCGCCCTGGGCGAGGATGGCCTCAGCGACGATCTGACCCGCCTGTCCAAGCTGGCTTCCGATCTTTTAAAGGACCAGAAGGACCACGGGGGAGACGCTGCCGGACTGCTGGACCACCTGGACGAGCTGGGCGGCCTGGCCGACCGGGTGGCCCAAAACGCCGATGCCGCCCTGGACCTGGTGCAGAAGCTGGACGACACCCTGAACACCTACGAGCCCCAGGCCCAGCAGGCCCTGACCGACGCCAGGGCCCTCTCCGACACCGCTCAGGCGGCCCTGAAGAACACCCACGCCTTTCTCTCCTCGGCGGAGTCCCTGTTGAAGCGGGGCGGCCCCAGTCTGGACGACGGCACCCGCCAGACCCTCAGCGGACTCAGCGACGCTCTGCGCCGCTCCACCGCCGGGCTGGACCAGACCGGCACCATCCGCAGCGCCAAGGACACCATCACCGACCTCATTGACGACGAGTGGGACAGCCACACCGGCGGGGACAACAACCTGCTGCTGATGGATGCCGGGGCGATCCCGGCCTCCCTCACCTCGGAGCAGAACGGCAATCCCCAGAGCATTCAGTACATCATGCGCACCCAGGAGATCAAGGTGGAGGAGGAGTCCCAGCAGGCCCCCTCCCAGCAGAGCGCCGATCAGGGCACCTTCTGGAGCCGCGTCGCCGCCATGTTCCGGGACTTCTGGAACGCCATCACCGGCCTGTTCCGCAAATAAGGGTCTTTCATCCCCTCCCGTCCTGCCGGCGGGAGGGGATGACTCTACAGAGTGCCACCGAGATGAAATGGACCGGGCTGCGCCTGCTGTTCCTGCCGTCAAAACAGGCGCTCCATTGCCGGCCAAATGGATTCCGTTTGATGAGTGGCCGCCCTTGGGCTGTTTCTTTTTCGTTATCCCTTTGTCAAGTCCAGAACGACCTCGGCGCAGCGCTCCAGCCCCAGCGCCCCGCTGTCCAGCGCCAGGTGATGTTCTGGCCATGCCCCACTCCCGGTCGGTAAAATGCTTGTAGTTTCCCCGCCGCCTCTTGTCCTTGTCCTGAAGCCGCTTTTTCGGGCTCTTATGGCTCTCACCGTAAACGGCAAGAGATTCGCGGGCGGCTCCAGTTCCCCACAATACCTGGCCCGGGCTTTCTCTGGAAGTGATTCTAAGGTGATTCGTAATTGCTTACCACGCCCTTTTCCATTGATATAGGGACATACGCCTTCTTTTCAGTTCGCTGATAGTAAGCAGAGCAAGAGGAAGCGCGGGCATATCTGAAAAAATGAGCCGCGGATGAGAACATGAAGTGATCCCCCTGGAACAAAGAGCGCGAAGCACTGCCTAAGGATGCGGCGCTGTGTTTTTCCCCAAGGGGCGGCTGCTTGGAGCGGCGGCTTCCTGTACTTCCCGCCAAGATTTGCAATTTTACAGGAAAGTGATTGCAGAAACCGGTAGGCTCAGCTATAATGAAACTGAAAAGAGAAAACGGGAACGCACTTCCGGCAACGGCTGCCGGAAGTGAAGCAGGCAAGCGTATACCTGCTTCTTCTATATCCGCCGCTCCGGCGGGATACACGAAACTCTGACAAGGAAAGGAAGGATACGACAGCATGGCGGAATGCAAGTTTAACAAAGTCCTAGTTGCGAATCGCGGCGAAATCGCCATCCGCGTGTTCCGGGCCTGCTACGACCTGGGTCTGCACACGGTGGCCATGTATTCCAACGAGGACACCTACAGCCTGTTCCGCACCAAGGCGGACGAGGCCTACCTCATCGGCGAGAACAAATCGCCCCTGGGCGCTTATCTGGATATCCCAGGCATCATCGATCTGGCGAAGCGCCGCAATGTGGACGCCATCCACCCCGGCTACGGCTTTTTGTCCGAAAACGCGGACTTTGCCAAGGCCTGCGAGGACGCGGGCATCACCTTTATCGGCCCCTCTTCCCAAATTCTGGCCCAGATGGGTGACAAGCTCACGGCCAAATCCATTGCCAGGGCCTGCCGGGTACCGACCATCCCCGGTTCCGACCAGCCGCTGAACGACGCCGAGGAAGCCCTGGCAAAAGCCAAGGAATACGGCTTTCCCATCATCCTTAAGGCCGCCGGCGGCGGCGGCGGCCGCGGCATGCGGCGCTGCGACAAGCCGGAAGAGGTCATCCCCGCCTTTCATCTGGTAAAGGGCGAGGCCAAAAAGGCCTTCGGCAACGAGGATATCTTTATCGAAAAATACCTGGTGGAACCCAAACATATCGAGATCCAGATCCTGGGCGACAAGCATGGCAACGTAGTGCACCTGTACGAGCGGGACTGCTCGCTCCAGCGCCGCTATCAGAAAGTGGTGGAGTTCGCCCCCGCCTGGAGCGTGCCGGAGGCTACCCGCGCCAAGCTCTATGCGGACGCCGTCAAGGTGGCCAGGCACGTGGGCTACGTCTCCGCGGGCACGGTGGAATTCCTGGTGGACAAAAACGGCAATCACTACTTCATTGAGATGAATCCCCGCATCCAGGTGGAGCACACTGTCACCGAGATGGTCACCGGCGTGGATCTGGTGCGGGCCCAGATCCTCATTGCCGAGGGTCTCCCCCTCTCCACCCCCGAGATCGGCATTCCCAGCCAGGATGCGGTGCACCTCAACGGCTACGCCCTCCAGTGCCGGGTCACCACCGAGGACCCGGCCAACCACTTCGCCCCCGACACCGGCAAGATCACCGCCTACCGCTCCGGCGGCGGCTTCGGTGTCCGGCTGGACGGCGGCAACGCCTATACCGGCGCGGTCATCTCCCCTTACTACGACAGCCTGCTGGTCAAGGTCACCTCCTGGGACAATACCTTCCAGGGCGTGTGCCGCAAGGCCATGCGCGCCATCAGCGAGGAGCACGTCCGGGGCGTGAAGACCAATATTCCCTTCGTCACCAATATCCTGGCCCACCCCACCTTTCAGTCCGGGGCATGCCACACCAAGTTCATCGACGAGACGCCCGAGCTCTTCGACATCGACACCGGCAAGGACCGCGCCACCAAGATTCTCAAATACATCGCCCAGATTCAGGTGGATAACCCCTCCGCCGAGCGGGCCCAATTGGACATCCCGCGCTTTCCGCCCTACGAGAATACCCCGCCCAGGTGCACCGGCCTCAAGCAGCTGCTGGATGAAAAGGGGCCCGAGGCGGTGCGCGACTGGGTGCTGGGGCAGAAAAAGCTGCTGATTACCGACACCACCATGCGCGACGCGCATCAGTCCCTGCTGTCCACCCGGGTGCGTACCCGCGACATGCTCAAGGGAGCGGAAGGCACGGCGGAGATTCTGAACGACTGCTTCTCGCTGGAGATGTGGGGCGGCGCCACCTTCGACGTGGCCTACCGCTTCCTCCACGAGTCCCCCTGGGAGCGGCTGCGGCTGCTGCGGGAGAAAATCCCGAATATCCCCTTCCAGATGCTGCTGCGGGGCGCCAACGCCGTGGGCTACACCAACTATCCCGATAACCTGATCCGCGCCTTCATCAAGGAGGCCGCCGCCGGCGGCATCGACGTGTTCCGGGTCTTCGACTCTCTGAACTGGCTGCCCGGCATGGAGGTGGCCATGGACGAGGTGCTCAGGCAGGGCAAGCTCTGCGAGGCCGCCGTCTGCTACACCGGCGATATTCTGGACCCCAAGCGGGATAAATACACCCTGCAGTACTACGTGGATATGGCCAAACAGCTGGAACAGCGGGGCGCGCATCTGCTGTGCATCAAGGATATGTCCGGCCTGCTCAAGCCCTATGCGGCCAGGAGGCTGGTCGCCGCCCTCAAGCAGGAGGTGGGCATCCCCATCCACCTGCACACCCACGACACCTCCGGCAACCAGGTGGCCACCTATCTGATGGCGGCCGAGGCCGGCGTGGACATCGTGGACTGCGCCATCGACTCCATGTCCTCCACCACCAGCCAGCCCTCCATGAATGCGGTGGTGGCCTCGCTGAACGGGCAGGAGCGGGATACCGGGCTGGACAGCGGGAAGCTGCAGAAGCTCTCCGACTACTGGGCCGACGTGCGCCTGCGCTACGCCAGCTTTGAGGCCGGGATCAAAAACCCCTCCACGGATATTTACCGCTATGAGATGCCCGGCGGCCAGTACACCAACCTCAAGAGCCAGGTGGAGAGCCTAGGCCTCGGCCACCAGTTCGAAGACGTCAAGGAGATGTACGTCCAGGTCAACCACATGCTGGGCGACATCGTGAAGGTCACCCCCTCCTCCAAGATGGTGGGCGATCTGGCCATCTTCATGGTACAGAACGGCCTGACCCCCGAGAATATCGTGGCGCGGGGGGAGGCCCTCACCTTCCCCGATTCCGTGGTCAGTTACTTCAAGGGCATGATGGGCCAGCCCGCCTGGGGCTTCCCGGAAGATCTGCAAAAAGTGGTCCTCAAGGGGGAGGCGCCCATTACCTGCCGGCCCGGCGAGCTGCTGGAGCCCATCGACTTTGAAAAGGCCCGGGAAGAGGTACGCAAATTCTACCCCAATGCCGACGACCACAACGTCATCTCCTGGTGCCTGTATCCGAAGGTGGTGGAGGACTTCTACCGCCACCGTCAGGCCTACGGCTATATCATGCGCATGGGCAGCCATGTCTTCTTCAACGGCATGGCCTTGGGCGAGACCAACAAGATCAACATTGAGGACGGCAAGACCCTGGTCATCAAATACGTGGGCCTGGGCGACCTGAACGAGGACGGCACCCGCAACGTCCACTTCGAGCTCAACGGCATGCGCCGGGAGGTGGCAGTGCCCGACCAGAACGCCGAAGCCCAGGTGAAGCACGTCACCCTGGCCGACCCCTCCGACAAAAGCCAGGTGGGCGCCTCCATCCCCGGCATGGTATCCAAGATCAGTGTCAAGCCCGGCGATCCGGTGGAGGAGAATCAGGTCCTGGCCGTCATCGAGGCCATGAAGATGGAGACCTCCGTGGTGGCCCGCATGAAGGGCACCGTGGATCAGGTGCTCATCAAAGAGGGCGGCAGCGTCAAGGCCGGCGAACTGCTCATCACCATCCGGTAAGACCTGCTCCCGCGCCTGTCTCGCCTTTCACGCCGCGCTCCTGCACACACGGCGGCCCGCTGCCTGGCGTTGCATTCAAATGAACCTGAAACGGGGCCGGCCTGCAGACCGGCCCCGCCGTTTTCCTCCCTGCCGATTTCCGTCATTCATAAGGAGGTTTTCATGGAAACGATTCTCCACCTGCTTCCCCTCCCCGCGGACGGCCAGGACGCGTTCCGCGCCGCCGCGCCGGAAGCGCGTCACATCTTCCTTCCAACCGACGATCGGGGCGGTCTCCGGGACCTTGCTCCGGAATTGTTCCAGCAGACCACGATCCTGTTTGGCTTCGTACCTCCGGACCGGCTTCGCCGCTTTTCGCACCTTAAATGGGTCCAGAGCTGGAATGCGGGGGTGGACTCCTACCTGGCCCCCGGCGTGCTGCCGGAGGGCGCCATGCTTACCTCCGCCGCTGGGGCCTACGGTCCCGCTGTATCCGAGCATATGCTGGCCATACTGCTGGCCCTCTATAAGCATCTTCCCGCCTACCGGGACCAGCAGAGTTCCCACATCTGGGCCGACCGGGGGCCCGTATCCACGCTTCACGGCAAGACGGTCTTGATCGGCGGCGCCGGCGACATCGGCCGCCATTTTGCCCTTCTGGCCCGGGCGCTGGGCGCGTCCCGGATTTTGGGCCTGTGCCGCAGCGCCCGGGATGTGCAGGGATTGGACCAGGTCTACGCGCTGGATGCGCTGGATATGCTGCTTCCCAAGGCCGATGTGGTGGCCCTGGCCCTGCCCCATGCCCCGGAGACGGTCCGTCTGCTCGACCGCCGCCGTCTGATGCGGATGAAGCCGCGTGCGGTGCTGCTCAATGCGGGCCGCGGCTCCGCCGTGGACTGCGCCGCGCTGGCGGAGCTTCTCTCCGCCGGGCATCTGCTGGGGGCCGGACTGGACGTCACCGATCCGGAGCCTCTGCCGCCGGATCATCCGCTCTGGGACGCGCCCAATGTCCTCATCACGCCCCACACTGCCGGGGGCTACAACCACATGCAGCTGACGCTGGACCGCATCCGGGCTCTTTTCCTGGATAATCTGAAGCGCTATGTCGCCGGAGAGCCCCTCCGCAACCGGATGCGCTGAATTCGGGCCGCGCGCTGCATTTCCACGGCCCCGGCGCGCTGCCTTCTCCGGTTCGACGGCATAATCCTCCAATTTATGGTATCCTTCTCAAAAAGGAGGCCCTGCCATGAAACGCGCCGCCGTTTTGCTGTCCGCCCTGCTTCTGCTGCTCCCTGCCGCCCGGGCCCAGCCGTCCCCGGTCACACGCATTCAGTTGATCCGTGCTCTTTGGGTCTGGGGCGGGTCCGTCCCTTACGATGCCGCCGGCCCCTTTTCCGATGTCACGCAGGAAGACGACGGCGCCACCGCCGTCGCCTGGGCCTACGATCTGGGCATCCTTCTCGGCACCGGCGGCGGCCGCTGTTCCCCGTACCGCCCGGTCACTCGGGAGGAAACCGCCGTCCTGCTCCGCCGGTATGCGGCCCGTCTGGGCCGGGACACCTTTCTTCCCGACGGTGTGGCCGCCTGCAACGACTATGAGGGCATCTCCCCATGGGCGGACGATTCTCTCTACTGGGCGGCCGATACCGGTCTCATCGACTGGTCCTCGGGCGGCCGCTTGGATCCCGGCGGCACGCTCACTCCGGACGCATTGGAAAACATCCTCATCCGTTTTTCCGGTCTTTCCTGCCCTTAAGGCGGCCGATAACGCCTTGCCGGCAAAGCTGCGGCCCGCCGCGCGCCTGCGGGCGGGACCTCTGCGCGTTTTTTTGACAAATGAAAGGGCCGGAGGTTTTTTGAACCGCCCCCGATTGTGCGGACAGCACAAAAACGCCCCTAATATAGGACTATGAGATTTTCAAGCAGCAAACTGGCGGCGCAATTCCAGAGGCGTCAGTTTTGTTTTTGATTGAATG
>NZ_JACOPP010000026.1 GCF_014287895.1 Lawsonibacter hominis
CGGGATCTGCCTGCTTTATTCGAACAAACAGCTGCCCTGCCGGGTACCCGCCATAAGCTCATCCGCCCTTACACGTCCAGGCACAACGGTAAAGTGGAACGCAGCCACCGGGAGGACCAGAAACGGTTTTACTCCTGCCACAACTTTTACTCGCTGGATGACTTCGCCAAACAACTTGCTGTCCACAACCGCCGCTCCATCAACTTCCCCATGAGGCCCCTTCACTGGCTTTCTCCCGCAGAGTTCGCCGTCCAATATGTTTGACTAACCTACAAAAATGTACCGGCGCGCGGCGCAGTATGCTTTTATTTGACGGAAATGGGGGGGATGAAGTATAATTATAGTGATCCATACGGCTTGCGGGCCTGTCACACCGTTGCAGCGTTTCAATTAATGAGGGAAAGCGCCATGAGAAACAGGAAATGGAAAAACGGCGGAGAGCGGATCAATATTGTGTGGCCTGTACTGGTCTGCGGGCTGGCGCTTTTGTTTGCCGTACTTTCGACCTCCACGATCCTCAGCATGAACCAGGACCTGAGCGCATTGTATGAGTACCCTTATCTCAACGCCCAGCACATCAATCGGGCCGCCAATGCAGTATCGCTGATGCGTCAGGGGATGAACCGGCTGGCCATTCGCCGGGGAGCGAAGGATTACGCGGCAGTGCGTACTCTGGTGGAGGAGGCCATGCCGGAGCTGGAAGAGAGCCTGGATTACATCGCGGGACATTACCTGGGCCCCGCGGAGGACGTGGATGTGCTGAAAGACGCGGCAGAGCAGATCGTCGTCCTTCAGCAGGAACTGCTGGAGCATGAGGAATACGAGGCTCAGAAGGCAAAACGGCTGCTGGAGGAGGAGCTGGCGCCCCTGTATGACCAGTTCATGGAGGACTCCAACGTCGTCATGGTGTGGAGCACCGCAGCCGTGCGGGAGATGGATCGGGAGTCCGACCATACCACCCGAAAGGTCGTGATCCTGGCGGCGGTCATGACGCTTTTCATCCTAACGGTATCCGTTTTGTACTATCGTTCGATCCAAAAGAAAAGCCGGGAGCTGGAAGGACGGGAGCTGCTGTTCAGCCTGCTTACGGAGACGATCGACGATGTGGTATACATCTATCACGCAACGCGGCGGGAGAGTGAATTCCTCAGCGGCAACACCGAGCGGGTATTGGGCCTGACGGAGGAGGAGCTGCTGCGGGACCCGGACAAGCGGCGGGCGATGTTCGCCGATCAGGAGAGCTTCCGCATGGTGGAAGCGATCTTCCGGGGGACGGTCCTGCGGAAGCCTGTGGAGCGGGAATGCCGGATCATGAACCCGAAGACGAAGCGGGAGCAGTGGATGCTGCTGCAGGTTTACCCGGTCCTGCAGGACGGCGGGGTGGAGCGGTATATCGCCAAGCTGGAGGATCAGACCGAGGAGCGCCGGACCCGGCAGACGCTGCGTGACGCCCTTGAGAACGCCCGGCAGGCCAACGCGGCCAAGCGTAATTTTCTTTCCCGTATGTCCCATGAGATACGTACGCCCATGAATGCGATCATCGGTATGACGGCCATCGCCGCCGCCGACCCGGATGACCGCGCCAAGACGGAGGAGTGCCTGACCAAAATTGCCTATTCCTCCAAATACCTTCTGAGCATTATCAACGATGTGCTGGATATGTCCGCCATCGAGAGCGGGAAGATTTCCATTACCCGGGAGCCCTTCGACCTGGCCCGCCTGCTCACGGAGCTGGGCGCAGTCTACGAAAGCCAGTGCGCCAGCCGCGGCGTACAGTTCGCGCTGACCAACGATCTGAGCGAGGAGCATCTGATTGGAGACCAGGTCCGATTGAATCAGATCCTGCATAACCTGCTGTCCAATGCGGTGAAGTTTACCCCCGCCGGCGGCCGGGTCCGGCTGGAGGTGGGGCAGACCGGGCAGCAGGGCGTCTACCGTCAGCTGTGTTTCACGGTCAGCGATACCGGTATCGGCATGGACGAGGGGTTTCAAAAGCGGATGTACCTTCCCTTTGAACAGGACCCCCATGCCGGAGTCCTGCGGCAGGGGGGCACCGGCCTTGGGCTGGCGATCGTTCGGAACCTGGTCACCCTGATGGGAGGGAACATCCGGGTGAAGAGCGCCCCGGGCAAGGGCAGCGTTTTTCAGGTGGAGCTGCCCTTTGAACCCGGCCAGAGCGTCTGCTGCACGGTGGAATCCGGGGAACGGAAGGATCTGCGGGTCCTGGTGGCGGATGACGACAGGGGTACCTGCGAGCATGCGGCCCTGCTGCTGGAGCGAATGGGCATGTCGGTACGCTGGGTCCTCTCCGGCGCCGAGGCGGTGGAGGAAATTCTGTGGGCCTGTGCGGACGGGACGGACTATGACGTGTGTATTCTGGACTGGCAGATGCCGGGCATGGACGGGATTGAAACGGCCCGCCGCATCCGTGAGCGGGTGGGACCGGACCTGCTGATCATCATCCTGTCCGCCTACGATTGGAGCGGCGTCGAGCCGCAGGCCCGTGCGGCCGGTGTAAACGCCTTCCTGTCCAAGCCCATGTTTCCGTCCAATCTCCATCGTGCGCTGCGGGAGGCGGCGGGGCATGGCAAAACGCCCCCAGCACCGGCCCGGCGCTGCGGCCGCTATGATTTTACAGGCCGCCGCATCCTTTTGGCGGAAGACAACCAGCTGAATCTGGAGATCGCCGCAGCGCTGCTGGAGTCTGCCGGCGCTGCGGTAGACCAGGTCTCCGAGGGGCGCGCCGCAGTACGGGCGTTCGCGCAGTCGCCGCCCGGCACCTATGATATGATCCTGCTGGATGTGCAGATGCCGGTACTGGACGGACACGGAGCGGCCCGGGCCATACGTGCCTGTCCCAGGCCGGACGCGGCGCGTATCCCCATTTTTGCCATGACAGCCAACGCCTTTGCGGAAGACGTAGCAGCCGCCAAGGCCGCAGGCATGAACGAGCATGTGGCCAAGCCCATCGACGCGGAAGCGCTGTATGCCCTGTTGGATGCCTATTTCAGAGGAGACAAGGAGGAGTGAGTATGGAGCAGAACCGATGGGACGCTTTGCAGAATGCGGGCATCGACCTTCCGGACGCGCTGCGGCGCATGGCGGGCAATACGGAGCTCCTCGAGAAATTTTTGATGCGGTTTCCGGAGGACGACAATTTTGGAATACTGGGTCGTGCGCTGGACGGGGCGGATTGGGATACGGCGCTGATCGCCGTTCACACGCTCAAGGGCATCTCCGGAAATCTGGGAATGGGGCGTCTGTGTCAGTGCTGCTGCAGAATGGTGGAGCAGCTGCGCGCCGGAGACACAGCAGGAGCGCGGGCCAGCTACAACGAGCTGGCCGGGGTCTATCGGGCGCTGTGCGGCGCGCTGAAAGGCGGCGTCTGATGGAGCCGAGAGATACCCTGCTCCTGGTGGACGACCAGCAGGCCGACCGCGCCGTTCTGCGGGAACTGTTTCAAGAGGAGTACAATCTGCTGGAAGCGGAAAACGGCGATCAGGCGCTGCTGCTGCTGGAGGAGAATCACACCCGGATCGCGGCGGTGCTGCTGGATCTGCTCATGCCGGCCAAGGATGGTTTCACGGTGCTCGCCGAGATGAGGGCCAAACGAGTTCTGCCTGAAACGCCGGTGGTGGTCATCACAGCTCAGGATTCCGCCGCGCGCGCGGCGCGGGCGTTCGAACTGGGCGCCTCGGATTTTATCGTCAAACCGTTTGAACCCTGCGCCGTCCGGCGGCGGGTGCGCAATCTGGTGGAACTCAGCCGCTACAAGCGGTGCCTGGAGGAGCTGGCGGAAGAGCAGGCAAACGCGCTCCGGCAGTCCAACGAGGTCATGGTAGACACGCTGTCCTCCATCATCGAATACCGCGGCGCAAAATCAGGCCGGCATATCCTGCGGATCCGCCGCTTCACCAAGCTGCTGCTGGAGGAATTGGCGCGCAGCTGTCCGGAGTACCAACTGGACGGGCGGAAGATCGCCGTTATCTCCGCCGCCGCCGCGCTGCACGACATCGGCAAGATCGCCATACCGGACGCTATCCTCAACAAGCCGGGCCAGCTGACGCCGGAGGAATTCGAGGTGATGAAGACCCATTCCGCCATCGGCTGCCGCATGCTGGAGCAGCTGGACGGCATGGGCGACCGGGAATACCTGCGTTATGCCTGGGACATCTGCCGCTATCACCATGAGCGGTGGGAGGGCGAGGGATATCCCGACGGACTCCGGGGGGAGCGTATCCCACTCTGGGCGCAGGCGGTAGGCCTGGCGGACGCTTACGAGGCACTGACCACCGACCGGGGCTATCAAGACGCCTGCTCCCATGAGCAGGCCATGAATATGATTTTGAACGGAGCGTGCGGCAGCTTCTCCCCTAAGCTGCTGGAGTGCTTCAAGCATCTGCGGGATGCGTTTGCGGCGCTGGCCTGCACCTATACCGACGATCCTCCCGCCGCAGGCGGAGGACCCCTCACGCCGCACGACGTCTCCGTCCCGCACGCCGGGGGGCTGGATATGCTGCAGACCGCCCAGGTCAAATACCTGACGCTGCTGCGCTATGTGAACGCCACCGTAGTAGAGGTGGATCTGGATCAGGGGGTCTACCACATGGTCTACGATCCCAATCCGGATTTTGCGCTGCTGCGCTCCGGGGCGAGCTTTGCGGAGTCCATGCGCAATCTGGTCCAAAGGGCGGTCCATCCGGACGACCGCGCCCGGGTGCTGGAATTTCTGAAAAACAGCGGCGAGGAGTTTTTTGCCGAGGGGCTGATGAAGTACAGGCACCGCTATCGGGTCTACAGCGCCATGATCGGCGATTACCGCTGGTACGAGGCCACCCTGCTGCGTATCGACGTGGATGATCTGCACTCCCGCAAGGGACTGGCGGTCTGGCGGGAGGCGGAAACAGCGGAAGCGGAGGACACCCGCGAGCGGGAGACAGCCCTGCGCAGCCTGTGGAGCGGCGTCCAGTGCTGCCGAAATGACCGGTGGTTTACGCTCATGGGGGTCAGCGAAAACTTTTCCGCCCTGGTGGGCTATACGACGGCGGAGCTGGAACAGCGCTTCCAGAACCGCCTGACCGGGCTGATCCTCCCGGAGGACCGGGCGGAGGTGCGCCGCCGGACCAGAGAACAGCTGACGCTGGGAAGCGGCGTGGAACTGGAATACCGCCTGGTCCGGAAGGACGGGCAGGTCATCTGGGTCCTGGAGAAAAGCCGTATGGTCACCGAAGCGGATGGTGTAGAGTATCTTTACTGCGTGCTGGTGGACATCAGCCGGACCAAGAAAGCGCAGGAGGAGCTGCGGCTTTCCCTGGAGCGGCATCAGATCATTCTGGCCCAGACCAACGATATCATCTTCGAGTGGGATGTGGCGGGCGGAACGGTGAGCTACTCCCCCAACTGGAAGGAACGCTTCGGTTACGCGCCCATGACAGGCGGCGTGGGAGAGGCGATCCCCAAGGCGTCCCATATCCATCCGGAGGATGCCCCGGTGTTTCTGGATGCGTTGCGCGCCCTGATGGACGGCGCTCATTACGAGGAGATGGAGCTGCGCATCGCCAAGGCGGACGGACGCTATCTGTGGTGCCGCATCCGTGCCACCGCCCAGCAGAGGGAGGACGGGCGCCCCATCAAGGTAGTGGGCGTGGTCATGGATATCGACGGGGAGAAGCGGGCCAATCAGGCCCTGCGGGACAAGGCGGAGCGGGATGGGCTGACCAGGCTGCTCAATAAAAATTCCGCACGCCGCCGGATTGAGGCATATTTATCCGAGGCAGAGGGAGAACGCGCCGCGCTGCTCATCATCGATGTAGATAATTTCAAGCAGGTCAACGACAGCTACGGCCATATGTTCGGCGACGCGGTCCTCGCCCGGCTCTCGGAGGAGATCCGCGGGCTTTTCCGTGCGGACGACATCGTCTCCCGCATCGGCGGGGACGAGTTTCTGGTGTTTTTGAAACGGGTCCCGGACACAGATCTGGTCGAGGAGCGCTGCGGGCGCTTGATCGAGGCGTTTCAGGGGATGTTCCAGAAGGAGCTGGTCGGCTGGTCCCTGTCCTGCTCGGTGGGGGCGGCCCTTTCACCGGAGCACGGCGCCGCCTTCCAGGAGCTGTTTCAGCGGGCCGACCAGGCTTTGTACCGGGCCAAACGCCGTGGAAAGAATTGTTATGAGCTTTACCGCGCGCAGAAGGACGGCGGCTTCCCGCAGCCCGGAGCTCCCCTCATGGCCGTCGGCGAGCGCATTGATTCCGGCGGGCGGCCCGGTACGGCGGAAGATGGGCTGGTCCAATACGCCTTCCGCCGCCTGTATGAGTCGGGGGATGTGGAGAACACGGTCCAAGATATCCTGGCGCTGGTGGGCCGCCGGTTCAACGTCAGCCGGACATATATCTTTGAGAACACCCCGGACAACCGGGCCTGCCGGAATACCTTCGAGTGGTGCAGCGAGGGCGTCGAGCCCCAGATCGACCGTCTGCAGCATATCGAGTATCAGCGGGATCTGGGCGGGCGCTATGAGGAGAACTTTGACGAGCACGGTGTGTTTTACTGCCCGGATGTGACCCGTCTTCCCAAATGCCAGTATGATATCCTGGAAGCGCAGGATGTCAAATCCCTGCTCCAGTGCGCCATTCGGGACAACGGCGTGTTTCGGGGCTACGTGGGCTTTGACGAATGCGTCGGAAGCCGCCTTTGGACCCAGGAGCAGATCGATGCGCTCACCCATATCGCCGGCTTTCTCTCGGTATTCCTGCTGAAGCTGCGCTCCCAGCAGCAGGCGGAGGAGCGGGCACGGGACCTGCGCATTGCCTTGGACAACCAGAATTCCTGGATCTACGTCATCGACCCGGATACCTATGAGATGCTCTTTATCAATGCCAAGACCCGCGCCGTAGCGGCGCAGGCAGCGGAGGGGCTGCGCTGCTATCAGGCCTTCCTCCATCGGGACGCGCCCTGCGGGAACTGTCCGGCCCGGGACATCCGGAGGGATGTGAACCGCACGGTGGAGTTTTATAATCCCGTCCTGGATGTGTGGAGTCTGGCGGACGCATCGCTGATCCGCTGGAGCGGGCGGGAGGCCTGCCTGATCAACTGCCATGATATCACACGTTATAAAAAGACCTGTGACCCGGAACGATAGGAGGGACCGCTGTGAAACAGCTTCTGCGCCGCGGGGGCGCTTTGTGTCTGATCCTGCTGCTTTGTGCCGCTGTCCTGGCGCCGGCATCGGCGGCGGAGGATCAGGGCGCCGGCGCCCTGACCATTCTGTTCACCCATGACACCCACGACCGTTTTCTGCCCGTCCCGGATGAAGAGGGCGGGGAATACGGCGGCTATACCCGCTTGGCCACGCTGCTCCGGCAGGAGCGCGCCGCGGCGGAAACCCCGGTAGTCACCCTGGACGCGGGAGATTTCTCCATGGGCTCCCTGTTCCAGACCATCTACGCCACCGACGCCCCGGAACTGCGGGCGTTGGGACAGATGGGATATGACGTGACCACCCTGGGCAACCACGAGTTCGACTACCGCGCCCGCGGCCTGGCGGAGATGCTCGGCGCCGCGGTGGACAGCGGGGACCGCCTGCCCGCCGTCGTCCAGGCCAACTACAAGCCCCCTGCGGGGGACGGCGCGACCCGCGCCGCCTGGGAGAACTATGGCATCGGAGACTATGTAGTGCTGGAACGGGACGGGGTGCGCGTTGCGGTCTTTGGATTGCTGGGCGTGGACGCCGATGAATGCGCCCCCATGTCCGGCATGGAATTCACCCCGCTTGCGCAGGCCGCGCAGCGGGTGGTGGAGACCATTCAGGCACAGGAAGCGGCGGACTATATCGTGTGCCTGTCCCACTCGGGGACCACGGACGGTAAAGGGGAGGACTACGAGCTGGCAAAAGCCGTGGACGGCATCGACGTGATCATCTCCGGACATACCCACTCCGCCACGCAGGAGCCCATCCGGGTGAACGATACCCTGATCGTCTCCTGCGGCGAGTACACCCGGAACCTGGGCGTGCTGACGGTGGAGAAGACCGGAGAAGGACTGGATACCCTGGACTTCCGGCTGGTCCCCATTGATGAGACCGTGACAGAAGACGCCGCCATGACCGCGATGGCCCGCCGGTTTCAGCAGAAGGTGGACGAGGGGTACCTGGCGGGTTTCGGCCTGAGCTTTCATCAGGTGCTCTGTGAGAGCGCCTTTGCGTTCACGCCCATCCGCCGGTTCGCGCAGCAGCAGCAGGAGGACCCCCTGGGCAGCCTGATCGCGGATTCCTATGTCTACGCGGTGGAACAGGCGGAGGGGGAGGACTACAGGACCGTGGACTTTGCGGTGGTGGCCGCAGGCGTTGTCCGGGCTTCCTTTGCTGCGGGAGAGATCACCACCTCGGACGCGTTCAACGTCTCGTCGCTGGGCTCCGGAGCGGACGGTACGCCGGGCTACCCGCTGGTGTCCGTATGGCTGACCGGACGGGAGCTGAAAGACGTCTTCGAGGTGGACGCTTCCGTTACCCCGCTCATGCCTGCCGCCCAGCTCTATCCGGCGGGCATGCGCTGGACCTATAATCCGCGCCGGCTGATCTTCAACAAGGTCACCGCGTGCGCCCAGGTGCTCCCCGACGGCTCTGAGGCCGCGCTGGAGGACGAGCGGCTTTACCGGGTGGTCACCGGACTCTATTCCGGACAGATGCTGGGGGCGGTGAATGCAAAATCGTTCGGCATCCTCACCGTTACGCCCAAGGACGCCCAGGGGAACGAGATCACCGACCTGGAGGCGCACATCATCCATACTTCCGGCGGCTCGGAGGTCAAGGAATGGTACGCCCTGGCCTCCTACCTCCAGTCCATGGGCACGATGGACCGCCGCTATGCCGCGCCGGAAGGGCGCAAGGTGTCCGTGCCCTCCTGGAACCCCGTCCATTTGCTGAAGAACCCAAACCGGATCACGCTGCTTGTTCTGCTGCTCGCCTTGATCGTAATCGGTCTGGTGGTTTTTCTTGTTTACCGCATCGCGACCCGGGGCCGCCGCAGGCGCTGCCGCGGGGGCAGCGGCTACCGCCGTTATCGGGGATAGGGAGCAGCCGCTCAGCTTGCCGAAAGAGCCTCGCAGCGCCCCTCCGCCGGAGCGGGGGGAATCAAGTCCGATCCCTGTTTCGCAGCGGCGTGTACGTCGTGAAACATACATCCCGGCCTGTACGTGCGCGCACGTACAGGCCGCAGCTTTCCCGAACAAACGGCTTCGCCGCTTGTCCGGCAGCCTCCTTTTTACGACTTGGATTTGGGCTTAAAGATGAGCGCGACCAGATAGCCGAAGAAGATCGCGGCGGTGATGCCGCCTGCGGCGGCGGTAACGCCGCCGGTGAGGGCTCCCAGAATGCCCATTTCATCCACCGCCTTGGCCACGCCCTTGGCCAGCAGGTAGCCAAAGCCGGTCAACGGCACGGTGGCTCCAGCGCCGCCGAAGGCCACGATATACTTATAGATGCCAAGCGCCCCCAGAACGACGCCGGAGACCACATAGGTCACCAGAATCTTGGCGGGGGTAAGGGGGGTCTTGTCGATCAGAATTTGACCGATGAGGCAGAGCAGCCCGCCGCAGAGGAACGCGCGGACGTATTCCCAAAAGAGTTCCATGACGGATTCCTTTCTCATTCCGGCGGGGAGCGCGGGAGACCGTCTCCCGGCCGCCCCGCGGCTGTGGTGTGGTGTTATTTTGTGCAGGAGATGGCCGCGGCGTGGCAGATGCAGGGGATGCTCTCGCCCTGCTGGGTAGAGGTGGGGGAGAGCAGAGCGCCCGTGCCGCAGAAGAGAATGTTTTTCCAGCGCCCGGCGCGCATACCGTTGAGCAGATGCCCGGTGAGCACCACGGCGGAGCAGCCGCAGCCGGAGCCGCCGCAGTGCACGTCCTGACCCTCCAGATCGTAGATCAGGGTGCCGCAGTCGGTCAGGTTGTTCAGGTCCATGCCGTCCTTGTGGAACAGGTCGAACAGGATCTCGCTGCCCAGCTTGCCCAGGTCTCCGGTGACGATCAGGTCGTACTGAGAGGGCCTGCGTCCCGTGTCCTGGAAGTGGGCCTTGATGGTCTCATAGGCCGCGGGAGCCATGGCCGCCCCCATGTTGTTGGCGTCCTTGATGCCCTTGTCCACGATCTTTCCGATGGTGGCGTGGGTCACATAGGGGCCGTTCCCGTCCCGGGCCAGGATGATGCAGCCGGAGCCGGTCACCGTCCACTGGGCGGTGGGGGTGCGCTGTCCGCCGTACTCCAGCGGGGTGCGGTACTGCCGCTCGGCGGAGCAGAAGTGGGAGGAGGTCAGCGCCGCCGCCCACTCCCCGAAGCCGCCGTCCAGCATAGCCGACGCCATACACAGGCTCTCCGCCATGGTAGAGCAGGCCCCGTACAGTCCCAGAAAGGGCGCGTCCTGTCCCCGCATGGCGAAGCCGGAGCCGATGCATTGATTCAGCAGGTCCCCGGCAAAGATATAGTCTAATACGCTGACGCTTTGCTTGGCCTTGTCCAGCGCGGCGGACAGAGCCAGCTTCTGCATGGCGCTCTCTGCCTTCTCCCAGCTTTTTTCGCCAAAGCTGTCGTCCTGATTGATGAGATCGAAGCTGCCGGCCAGGGGACCGTCCCCCTCCTTTTTGCCCACGACGTTGGCGTGCCCGGCGATGGAGGGGGGCGCGGCAAAGGCGATCGTCTGAGCGCCCAGTTTTTTTGTGATCATAATCGATCCGTCCTCCCGCAGAAATAGATGATGCTATTTTGAACGAAAAGCCCGAAAAATATGAGGATGTATTTTGTGGGCGGACATGCTGGTCAAATACCGGGTTTTGAGCTATAATACCCTCAGTGGACAAGAAGCAACGCATATGCGCAGCCGGCTTTTTGAGACCGGACGCCGGGATCGATCCCAATCCCAGGGGATGCTTTGGACGTCAAGGTGTTTGGGTTTGCTCCGCGTGTCCGCTGCCTACGGCGGGCGGCTTGCCCGGATGCAGGGAGAGGACGCAAGGCTGCGGCAAATTTAAAGTTGGAGGAGAGCCCATGGTGGAACAAGCCAAGCGCACCCTGGCCTATATTTGTCCGGAATGCCGTCAGAGCGTGGTGATCGAGCGCACCGCGTTCCAGCTGGCCGCGGCGGGCAGCGAGCTGCCCTGTCCCTGCGGAAAATCGGCCCTGAAGGTGGAGCTGGCCGGGGATCGGGCCCATCTGCAGGTGCCCTGCCTGTTCTGCGGCACGGACCACAGCGTCTCCTGCTCCCAGCGCGCCTTTCTGCACGAGCATCTGCTGGCCTTCTCCTGTGCACGCTCGGGCCTGGACTGCTGCTATGTGGGCGAGGAGGACGCCGTCTTCGCCGCCGTGGGGCGGCTGGAGGAAGCGGTGGACAAGCTGGAAGCCGAAGCCGGCGCCAAGGGCGCTTTTCTGGATGAGCTTGTGATGCACGAGGTGCTCTCAGAGATCCGGGACATTGCCCAGCGGGACGGCATCTCCTGCACCTGCGGTTCCCACCGCTGGAACCTTCAGGTCAATTACAGCTCGGTGGACCTGAAGTGCGCCGACTGCGGCGGGGCGATGCGGATTCCGGCCGCGACCGCCAGCGATATCGAGGATATCTGCTGCAAATATACGCTGCTCATCCATGGCAGAGAGGGGGCGGGACATGACGGTCTATGAGCGGGAATACCGGGTGGACTCGCGGGAGACCGATCCCTGGTACAACTGCCGGCCCTCCGGCGTACTGGGATTTTTGCAGGAGGCAGCCACGGCGGCCGCGTGCGCCCTTCATGCCTCCCGGGATGAGATGCTGGATAAATATAACGCGTTCTGGATGCTGGCCCGGGTATGGTACCGGCTGGACGAGCCGTTGAAGTGGGGGGAGCGTCTGCGCATCCGCACCTGGCACCGGGGCGGCAGGGGGGCCTCCTCTTACCGCGACTTCGATTTGTTTGTCAACGACGCGCCGGTGGGAGAGGCGGTCTCCCTCTGGGTGCTGGCCAACGCACAGACCCATAAGCTGGTGCGCATGGCCGGCATCGAGGAATTCCAGGGCACGGACGGGGGCGCGCTGTGCAAGACCAGACTGCTGAACAAGGTCCGCATGCCGCCGGATATGACATGCGCCGGCACGCGCAGCTTCCGCTACAGCGACCTGGACGTGAACGGCCACGTGAATAACGTGCGCTATGCCGACATTGTCTGCGACGCGCTCCATCTGGAGCGTATGGGTGCGGAGCGTTTTGTCTCGTCCCTTCAGGTGGGCTATCAGGCCGAGTGCCGGGTGGGGGAGACCGTGGACCTTACGACCGGCAGCGACGGCGGCGCACAGTACGTCCATGGCGCGGACGGCGCGGGGAAGACCCGGTTTGACGCCATGCTCACATTATCCGATTTAGCCGGAAAAGCCCCTTGACAATCCAGAGGCGAGGGCATAAAATAGGAAAAATTTATGGTTAAAGAGACAAGGAGATGCACTATGGTCAACACCGACGAGCGCCAGAAGTTTACCAAGCAGGGTCTCACCTTTGACGACGTGCTGCTGATCCCGGCGGAGAGCGATGTGCTTCCCGCGGACATTGACCTGCACACCCAGCTTACCAAAAAGATCCGCCTGAACATCCCTCTGATGAGCGCCGCCATGGATACCGTTACCGAGTACCGCATGGCCATCGCCATCGCCCGGGAAGGGGGTATCGGCGTCATCCACAAGAACATGTCCATCGGGGCACAGGCCGAGCAGGTGGATATGGTCAAGCGCAGTGAGAACGGCGTCATCACAAACCCCTTCTGGCTGGCCCCCGGCCATACGCTGGCCGAGGCGGATGAGCTGTGCGCCAAGTATAAGATCTCCGGCGTACCCATCTGCGACAACGGAAAGCTCATCGGCATCATCACCAACCGGGATATGAAGTTCGAGACCGATATGAGCAAGCTGATCGATAACGTGATGACTAAGGACAACCTGGTCACCGCAAAGGAGGGCACCACGCTGGAGGAGGCCAAGGAGATCCTCCGGCGCCACAAGGTGGAAAAGCTCCCCATTGTGGACGATGAGTTCCATCTCAAGGGCCTGATCACCATCAAGGACATTGAAAAGGCCCAGGTCTACCCCAATTCCGCCCGCGACGACAAAGGACGCCTGTTGGTGGGCGCCGCCATCGGCGTTACCTCCGACGTGCTGGACCGGGTGGCCGCTCTGGTGGAAGCGGGGGCCGACGTGCTGGCGCTGGACTCCGCCCACGGCCATTCCCATAATATCCTGGAGTGTGTGCGCCGCATCAAGGCGCTCTATCCCGACGTGCAGCTGATCGCGGGCAACGTGGCCACCGCAGAGGGTACCCGCGCCCTCATTGAGGCGGGCGCGGACTGCGTGAAGATCGGCATCGGCCCCGGCTCCATCTGTACCACCCGTGTGGTGGCCGGTATCGGCGTGCCTCAAATCACCGCTGTGTACGATGCGGCCCGTGTGGCGGCGGAGTACGGAGTGCCCATCATCGCCGACGGCGGCGTCAAGTATTCCGGCGACATCGCCAAGGCTCTGGCCGCGGGCGCCAACGTGGTCATGCTGGGCTCGCTGCTGGCGGGCTGTGAGGAATCCCCCGGCGAAACCGAGGTGTATCAGGGCCGCCAGTTCAAGGTCTACCGCGGCATGGGCAGCCTGGGCGCTATGGCCAAGGGTTCCAAGGACCGCTATTTCCAGGAGAACAACAAGAAACTGGTCCCAGAAGGCGTCGAGGGCCGTGTGCCTTACAAGGGCCTGACCGGGGAGACCATTTACCAGCTCATGGGCGGCCTGCGGGCGGGTATGGGCTACACCGGCTGCCACAGTGTGGAGGAGCTCCAGAGCAAGGCGCAGTTTATGCAGATCACCTCCGCCGGCCTTCGGGAGAGCCATCCCCATGACATCTATATCACCAAGGAAGCGCCCAACTATACCCTCAATCCGCAGTAAGCGGCGCGGGGCGCTTCCAGCGAAGCGCTTGATTTGCAGCAGGCGACGATGGCAACAGCCCCCGCCGGGTTTCCCGGCGGGGGCTGTTGTCAGCTGCGGCCGGTGTCCAGCACCAGGTCGCAGCGCTCCGGCAGGCGGAAGGTCTGGAAGTAGGCCTCTTCCAGCGGGATCCAACGCGCCTGGAAGCGCGCAAGCCCCGCTGTCCCCTCGCGCTCCAGCAGCCGCTGGCGCTGGACAGCGGGAGAACAGGTCAAAAAGATGCGCGTGTGGTAGTATCGGTACAGCTCCGGGTGGAGGGCATAGCTGCCTTCCACGAGAGCCAGTCCGGTATGCGCCGCCTGTACCGGCGGACCGAAACCGCCGCTATGGCAGTCGAAGGGGCGAAAGCAGACCGGTTTTCCTGCCGACCAGGGAACGAGGAGCTCCGCCGCCACCCGCTCATAGTGGATGTTGCCGCCGGGCTGTGCCAGACGCTCCGGCGTGCGCAGGGCGGGGGGGAGAAAAAAGTCATCCATGTGGAACAGGGAACAGCCCAGTACCGCCGCCGCCTGCCCGGCCAGCCGGCTTTTGCCGCTGCCGCAGCGGCCATCGATGGCCGCCAGTACCGGCCCGTCCGCCTGGGACAAGGGGGCCAGCTTCTTCAAAAGCTGCTCCAGCAGCCGGTCGGTCTCCTGCACGTTCAAACCCCTCTCGTGATGAGATCCTTTTTCCGCAGGCATTATTATAGCACATTCCTTTCCCGGGAGCAAAGCGCTTTTCGGGATGTCCCGCCGCATGCGGTCATCCGCCGCCGCTTGGTGGCTGACCCTCGTCAGCGGCAAGTGGAAGGGGCTCCTACTGCGGGACCTGCTGGATGGGACGCGGCGGTTTGGGGAGCTGAAAACTCCGCCGGCCACGTGACTCAGAAGGTGCTGACCGCTCAGCTGAGGCAGATAGAGGCCAGCGGACTTCTGACGCGCGCCGTGTATGCCCAGGCGCCGCCCCGGGTGGAATATACGCTGACAGAGCCGGGCTACAGCCTCAGGCCCGTTTTGGATGCCATGCAGGCATGGGGCGATGCCTGTCAAAAGGCGGAAGGCGGCCGCATCTGAACAGGCCCTTCCAGGTCCACAAAATACAGACGCGCGGACCGGTTCAATTCGGTCCGCGCGTTTTTATCAGGGACGGCAGATTGCATTCCCGGCAGGCAGTCCGGAAGCTCTGGCCGGTGAGCAGAAAGCATACGCCGGGCAGCGAGGCGGCAAGCAATACGCCCGCGAAACAGCTCAGCAGTACGGCGGCAAAGAAGAGCAGGTGAGCGCCCATACCGGCGAACGTGCTGCCCATCCACCCCGGCCACAGGCTCTCCCAGAAGGAGATGGCCAAGGGGTGGGCCAGATAGATTCCGAAGGACAGACCGGAACAGAAGGTCAGGAGCCGTCCGGAGCGCCGTGCTTCCCCGTAAGAGCGCGCCAGCAGGAAAACGGCTCCGGAGAGCAGCGCGGTAAACACGTGCAGATAGCTCTTGAAGCTTTCGTCATAGGCGCCGGTGCTCCGGCGCAGCCACCAGGTGCCCCCGGCGATGATGAGGACGCACGCCAGCGAAACCAGCCACAGGACCCGCCGGGAGGGCAGGCGCCTGAGCCGGGCCAGCCGGGCTCCCAGCAGAAAGTAGCCCAGATAGCCGCCGATCAGGTTTACATTCAGGGTCCAGTGGACGGTAAAAACGGTGCGCCAGGCGCTCTCCAGGGGCAGAAAATCCCGCACCGTATTCACACCGATGGTCAGAACCAGCCAAAGCAGCACCAGATAGTTCCAGTGGGCGTCGGTCAGGCCGTCGGCCATTTTTTTCAAAAAGGGCGAGAGCAGATAGACCGGGATCAGGGCATATAAAAACCAGTATGGGACCATGGCGGGGGTATTGGGCAGCGCGGAGAGCTGCTCCAGAGCAGCCGCCGGACCGGCCCGCAGCAGCGTGAGCAGAACCACGAGAGCCGACCAGGCCGCCAGGGGCAGCAGTACCTTCGGCAGGCGGCGGCCAAACAGGGCGGACAGATCCGCCGTCCCCTCCTGGGACAGGAGCAGGGCGCCCGAGAGCATAAAGAACAGCGGGACCGCCGCGGTAGCCAGGGAAGAGGCCAGATTGGCGAAGTGCCACACCGCCCCGGAAGCGGAGCGCAGCGCCGCCGCCGCGCAGTGGAGGTAGACCACCCCCACCATGGAGCCGACGCGCAGCAGGTCGTAATCCCAGCGGCGGGACCGGGGGGAGGGGGTCATAAGCCCACCGCCTTTCTCCGCAGCACGGACAGCGGAGGGGCCTGGACGGGCAGCTTGAGGTGCAGGGCCATCTGCGGCTTGCGGGCCTGGTCGATGGGAAGACCGTCGCCGTCGGTAAGTTCCTGCGCCCGAAAGGCCACCGGAGCCACACCCGGGCCGACCAGCTCCAGCTCGTCTCCGGCGGAAAACTTATTGCGCAGGGAGCAAAGGGCGGTCCCGTCGGGGGTGCAGGAGGTCACCACGGCCATCACCTGCCAGTCCCGGACATACCGGGCGCTTTCCGTGTGCTGCCCCGGCGCGCCGAAATAGAAGCCGGTGGAATAGGGCCGGTGGCTGACCTTTTCCACTTCGTCCCGCCAGACGCGCTCCAGGGGCTTGCCGGCTGCGGCGGCGTCGACGGCGTGGCGATAGGCCCCGGTCACAATGCCCGCGTAGTAGGCGCTTTTGGCCCGCCCCTCGATCTTCAGGGAGTTCAGACCAGCCCCGAGCAGTTCCGGAATGTGGTCGATCATGCACATATCACGGGAATTGAGAATATACGCGCCGCCCTCGTCCTCCCCGATGGGGAAATATTCGCCGGGGCGCTGCTCCTCCACCAGGGCGTAATGGTAGCGGCAGGGCTGGGCGCACGCGCCGCGGTTGGCGTCCCGGCCCGTCATATAATTGGAGAGCAGGCACCGCCCCGAGTAGCTCACGCACATGGCCCCGTGGATGAAAGCCTCCAGCTCCAATGCGTTTGGGGCTTTGGCGCGGATAAGCGCGATCTCGTCCAGGGAGAGCTCACGGGCCAGGATCACCCGGCCTGCGCCAAGCTCATGCCAAGCCCGGGCGGCCTCGTAGTTGGACACGCTGGCCTGGGTGGAGATGTGGGCCTTCACGGCAGGGGCATAGCGCTTCAGCAGGGAGAGCACCCCCACGTCGGCCAGGATGACGGCGTCCACCCCCAGGTCCTGGAGGTATTCCATCCATTCCGGCAGACGGCGGATCTCGTCGTTGCGGGGCATGGTGTTGCACGTCACATGGACGGCCACGCCCCGCCGGTGGCAGAGCGACACCGCCTGGCGCAGCTCGTCCGGGGTGAAGTTTCCGGCAAAGGAGCGCATGCCGAAGTCCAGTCCGGCCAGATAGACCGCGTCGGCCCCGTAGGCCAGGGACATGCGCAGCCGCTCCATATCCCCCGCGGGGGAGAGGAGTTCCACGCGCTTATCCATTGCGGTACCGCTCCTGGGTCGCAATGAAGCTGAGCTGTTCCTGGTGGGTCTTGAAGAAGTGGTGGACCCCGTCATCGCCCAGAGCGTAGTAGTAATAGCTGGTGGACTCGGGATTGACCGCGGCGCGCAGAGCGTCCGCACCGGGGTTGGCGATGGCCGTGGGGGGCAATCCGGCGTGCCGGTAGGTGTTGTACGGGGTGTCGGCGCTGGTGTCCACCACGGTGCCGCCGGTGGCGTATAGGATGGTGGCGTCGATGTTCAGCAGGCCGTTGGTGGCGCTGGTATTGGTCAGGCGGTTATAGATGACGGAGGAGATCCTGCGCTGATCCGAGCCGTCGGTCTCCTTCTCGATCATCGAGGCGATGATGACGGCGTCGTTGATGCTCATGCCCTGGTCGGTCATGGCCTGACGCATCTCCTCGGTAAAGATCTGGTCAAAGCGCAGGATCATCTTGTTGAGCACGCTGACCGGGTCCTCGCCCATATAGAACTCGTAAGTGTCGGGGAACAGATACCCCTCCAGGCGCTTGGCGTCTCCCAGGGGGAGCACGCCCTTGAGGAAGGAGAACTTGAAATCATAGTTGGCGGCGGTCTCTTCCAGCTTGTCCGCGGTGGAGACCCCTTTGGCCTCCAGCAGCGCGAAGATCTGCGCCTGCGTCATGCCCTCCGGGATGGTGACGGTGGCCACCATCCGGCTGCCCGAGCTGCTGCCCATGCTGGTGATCAGCGCGCGGTAGTCCATATCGGTGCTCAGCTCATAGGTCCCGGAAGAGAGCTTGTATTTGGCGTGGGTCAGGGAGGCAAAGGTCTTGAAGACGAACTTGTATTCGATCAGACCATTCTCCGAAAGCAGATCGGCCACGTAGTCCATGTCGGCCACCGAGATCGTTTCGGTGACGGTCTCGCTCGTGCCGTCGGCGGCGGTCCGCTCCACCTTCCGCTCCTCCTGGGTAAAGATCTCCTCCGGCAGGGTGATCACGGCGGTATGCTCCTGCTTGTTCAGAGCCAGCAGGTCGCAGGCCCAGGTCCAGCCCAGGCCGGCCAGCAGGGCGGAAATGCCCAGCACAAAGGCGACATAGATCAGTGCGCCCAGCGCGCCCATGCGGCGGCGTCTGCGGCGGCGCTTGACGGGGCGCTGGCCGGACGCCTCACCGCGGCTTTGCGCATGAGCAGGCGCCGCGCGGCGGGGCTGGTAGCGATTTTCTTCCTGTGACATTTGCTTACACTCCTAACTGAAACTGCACGGGGCAGGGGAAATCAGACGCCCATTCCCGCAAATGGAAAAAAGAATCCTGTCCGCTGGAACCACCCAAACCCGGTCCACATAGTATGAGCCAGATGAAGCAAGTGAGGTGAAACAAAGCATGTGCTGTGGTAACAATGGCTGGGGCGGCGGCGGCTGTCTGTGGATCATCCTGATCATCATCATCATCTGCTGCTGCTGCGGCGGCGGAAGCTGGGGCGGCTGCGGGTGCGGCTGCAACAACAACTGCGGCTGCGGGTGCAACGACGGCTGCGGCTGCTGCTGAGGCAGACTACCTAAGTGACCGTGCGGAGGCGGGGCCGGCAGGCCCCGCTTTCGCCGCGTCCGGGGCGGACGGGCCGTAGAGGCCGTCCTCGGTTACCACCAGGTGGACAAGCGCGTCGTGCGCTTGGCGGGGCAGCGCGTCAAAGAGCAGGGCCCCGCGGCACAGAGCGACCCGTATCCCGCCGAAGCCGGGCAGCCAGCGGTCATAATAACCGCCGCCCTGGCCGAGGCGCCCCCCGGAGCGGTCAAACGCCAGACCGGGGATGAGGGCCAGCGTTATCCTTCCCGCATCGACCGCCGGACAGTCCTCTCCCGGCTCCAGCATTCCAAAGGCGTGGGGAATCAAAACGGTATCCGCCCGGATCAGGCGGGCCTCCAGGCGCCGCTCCGGCAGGCACCGGGGCAGGGCGAGACGCTTTCCCAGCTCCAGCAGCGGCGGGATCAGCCGGGCGGTGTCCGGCTCGGCGCCCATACCGTGGTAGAGCAGCAGCGTATCCGCCGCCGCCACCTGGGGCAGGGAGAGAAACCGGGACAGAAGCGCGTCGTCGCTGGCGCGCCGCGCCTCCGGGGAGAGCGCCCTCCCATATGCGCGGACCTGACGCCGCAGGGCGGCTTTGTCAGCGGTAATGGACTTCATGGCGTACCCGGCGGGCGGCCTCGGCTCCCCTGAGCGCCTCCACCAGCGCCAGGCCAAAATCAAAGGCGGAACCGGCGGCCTCGCCGGTGATGATGCGTCCGTCCGCCACGACCCGGGCGCCCTTCTGTACCACGGCGGAGCCCATCTCCTCCTCCATGCCGGGGTAGCACACCGCCCGGCGGCGGTCCAGAATGCCCAGATGGGCCAGAATGGTGGGCGCGGCACAGATGGCCGCCAGCCAACAGCCGTGATCCCGGCAGCGCTGGATCAGGGCAAGAGCGAACAGATTCATCTGGATGGACTCCACGCCGCCCATACCGCCGGGAAGCACCAGCATCTCCACCCCGTCGGGGTCCAGCTCCTCCAGGGAACGGTCGGCGCAGACCGTGATGCCGTGACCGCCGGTGACCCGAAGGCCGTCCAGACCGACCAGCGTTACGTCCACGCCGGCCCGGCGCAGCAGATCGGCGGGCACCAGCGCCTCGGCCTCCTCAAAGCCGTCGCCCAATAAAATCGTTACCATAGCTCTCACCTCACGGAAGAATCGGCTGGATCAGCGCTAAAATATCCCGGTGGATCTCCTCCGCCGGACGCAGAGCGCCGGCGGCATCCACACAGGCGACCGTCCGCCAGCCCAGACACTCCGCCGCCCGCAGGGCGGTTTTGCGGCACAGTGCGAGATAACCGGCGTCCACCTCGTGGATGTCGCCCTGGGTGTGGGTGGCCTGCTCCCGGGCCCGTAGCAGCGCGATGGAGCGCTCGGTCGGCATGTCCAGATAGACCACCAGATCAGGCCGGGGAAGTCCCAGCTTGGCATGCTCGAAGTCGTAAAGCCACTGGAAAAAGCCCTCCCACTCCGGTTCGGGCAGCTTGCAGGCCTGATGGACTGCGTTGGAGGTGGTATACCGGTCGGAGAGCACCAGCCCGCCGCCGGTATAATACTCGCCCCACACCTTTTTCCAGGAAGCATAGCGGTCCACCGCATAAAAGGCGGAGGCCGCGTAGGGATTCACATCCGAGGGGCGGCGGCCGAATTCGCCTCCCAGATACATGCGGATCAGCGCGGAGGAGGGCTGCTGGTATTGGGGAAAAATCAGCCGCTGGAAGGGGCGCTGCGCCTGCTCCAGGGTCCTGCACAGCAGGGAAAACTGGGTGGACTTTCCGGAGCCGTCGGTGCCCTCCAGGACAATCAGCGTTCCGCTCACCGGCCGCCGCCTCCTTTCCTCCGCGCGCCCAGCGCGTAAAGAAGCACCAGGGGCAGCTTTGCCATGCGGCCGAAGCGCCGCGGCTCTTTGATCAGGCGGTGGAGCCACTCCAGGCCCAGTTTTTGATAGGCCTCGGGGGCCCGTTCCACCACTCCGGCGAACACGTCCAGGGCGCCGCCCAGGCCGACCATCAGGCTGCACCCGGTCTCAGGGCCGTTTTTTGCCATCCAAAGCTCCTGCTTAGGCGCGCCGAGGCAGACGAAGCATACGTCGGCGGCGCAGGCACGGATGTCCTCCACCACGGGAGCGTCCTGGGTAAAGTAGCCGTCGCGGGTGCCGCAAACGATCAGTCCCGGGTAGGCGTCCTTCAAATGGGCGGCGGCCAGCTCGGCCACGCCGGGCTTTGCGCCCAGAAGGAACAGGCGCTTGCCCTGCGCAGCCATCCAGCGCAGCAGGCGCTGGGCAAAATCGATCCCGGTCACCTTGCCCTTCAGCGGGCGGCCCAGGATCTTGGCCGAATAGATCACGCCGATGCCGTCGGCCAGCACCAGATCGGCATCCAGCAGCGTCTGGCGGAACGCCGCGTTCGTTCGGGCCTCCAGCAGGAATTCCGGGTTCGGGGTCACAGCGTAATGAAAGCCGCCGCGCTCCACCAGCGCGGCCCCGGCGCGGGCCGCCTCGTCCAGCGTCAGGTCGTCAAACCCGACGCCCAATATGTCAGTGCGCAAGGAAATATGCCTCCCCATCAGCAGATCATTCCAGTATGGAACCTATAATTTCATGCCATTTTATCATAGATAGCAGGAAAAGTCCATGAGGAAACCCCGCGAAGGGACGAGGGGAAACATGAAGATTCTATAAAGTTTACGGGATTTTACCGTTGACATTTTGGGAACAGGTCATTATAATAAACGCAATACAAGCCGTGAGGCACTTTTTTTGCAGCTTGTTACTTTAGCAGCAAAAAGCGCTAAAGCATACACTGTGCACAAAATGGAGGAAAATGAAATGAAAAACTTGTCTAAGTTGACCGCTCTCGCTCTGAGCGGTGTCCTGGCCCTGAGTCTGGCCGCCTGCGGCGGCAGCGGAACCGCGTCCACACCCGCGCCGGAGACCTCCGCACCGGGGACGCCGGCCCCCGAGACCGCGTCTCCCGCTGGAGAGACCGCCTATACCGTAGGCATCTGCCAACTGGCTCCTCATGTGGCGCTGGACGCCGCTACCGAGGGCTTTATGGACGCCATCAACGAGGCGCTGCCCGGTCAGGTGAAGTTTGACCTGCAGAACGCCGCCGGTGACAGCCCCACCTGCGCCACCATCGTCAACGGCTTTGTCTCCGCCGACGTGGATCTGATTATGGCAAACGCCACCCCTGCGCTTCAGGCGGCGGCATCCGCTACCGGAGACATCCCCGTGCTGGGTACCTCGGTCACGGAGTACGGCGTGGCCCTGGGCATCGACGGCTTTACCGGCACCGTGGGCACCAACGTCTCCGGCACCTCCGATCTGGCTCCCCTGGATCAGCAGGCCGCTATGATCCAGGAGTGGTATCCGGACGCCCAGACCGTAGGCCTGCTTTACTGCTCCGCCGAGCCCAACAGCCAGTATCAGGTGGACGAGGTCCAGAAGGCTCTGGAGAGCTTTGGCTACACCTGCACCCAGTATCCCTTCTCCGACACCAACGACATGGCTTCCGTCACCCAGAACGCCGCCGATAACAGCGACGTGCTTTATGTCCCCACCGATAACACCGTGGCCAACAACACCGGCATCGTGGACAATATCTGCCACGGTAAGGTACCGGTCTTCGCGGGCGAGGAGGGCATCTGCGCCGGCTGCGGTGTGGCGACCCTGTCCATCAGCTACTATGACCTGGGCGTCGCAACCGGAAAGATGGCCGTCAAGATCCTCACGGGCGAGGCCGACGTGTCCGAAATGCCCATTGAGTATGCGCCCAACTTTACCAAGAAGTACAACGAGACCACCTGCGCCGATCTGGGAATTACACCTCCCGACGGCTACCAGGCGATCAGCGCCGGATAATTCCAGAAAAGCCATCAAAACAGCGGAAAAGGGGGTTCCCTTTTCCGCTGTTTTTTGCTATACTATTGAAGTCTATCGACATTTTTGGGAGGAACACATATGCTGGGTTTTATCAACGCGCTGCCGGGGGCCGTATCCCAAGGCCTGATTTGGGGTATCATGGCGATCGGAGTTTATATCACCTATAAGATTTTGGATATCGCGGACCTGACGGTGGACGGCTCCTTCTGTACCGGCGGAGCTGCTTTTGTGGTGCTGTTTACGGGAGGCGTCCCTCTGTGGCTGGCGCTGCTGGCGGCCGTGCTGGCGGGTATGCTGGCGGGATTGGCTACCGGCCTGCTGCATACCTTCTGCGGCATCCCCGCCATCCTGGCGGGCATCCTGACCCAGCTGGGCCTTTGGTCGGTAAATATGGCCATCATGGGGATGAAGGCTACCGTGGCCATCAATGTTACTACGCCTGAGATGCTGGACAAGCTTCTGGTCTCGCTGCGCTTCGTTCAGGACGTGGCCAAGGGCGCCCGTCCCTTCTGGCGGCACCCGATTTTCGTGGTGGGTCTATTCACCGTGGCCATCATCGTCCTGCTCTATTGGTTCTTCGGCCGGGAGGTTGGAGCCGCCCTGCGCTCCACCGGCTCCAACCAGAACATGGCCCGCGCCCAGGGGATCAACACCAACTTCTGCAAGGTGCTTGGCCTGATGCTCTCCAACGGTCTGGTTGCGCTGTCCGGCGCGCTGCTGGTGCAGTACAACAGCGCTGCCGAGATCAATATGGGGCGCGGCGCCATCGTCATCGGTCTGGCCGCCGTCATCATCGGCGAGGTGGTCTTCGGCAAGCTTTTCCGCAATTTCGCGCTGAAGCTGGCGGCGGTCTCCATCGGCGCCATCATCTACTATATTGTCATCCAGGCGGTGCTGGCCATGGGCCTGAACCCCAATTACCTGAAGCTGCTCTCCGCTGCGGTGGTGGCGGTGTTCCTGTCCATCCCCTACTGGAAGGGCAAGTATTTCCACAAATCCGTACGGAAGGAGGGCGTGCATAATGCTTGAGGTGCGTGAGATCTACAAGACCTTCAACGCCGGGACCGTCAACGAGAAGCGGGCCATCAACGGCGTATCCCTCACCCTGGCCGACGGGGACTTCGTTACGGTCATCGGCGGCAACGGCGCGGGCAAATCCACCCTGCTCAATTTGGTGGCGGGGGTGTACGGCGTAGACGGCGGCTCCATCCTCATCGATGGCAACGACGTGACACGGCTGCCCGAGTATCGGCGGGCCCAATATATCGGCCGGGTGTTCCAGGATCCCATGATGGGTACGGCCGCCTCCATGCAGATCGAAGAAAACCTGGCGCTGGCCGCCCGTCGGGGACAGACCCGGACGCTCCGCGCGGGGATTACCAAGGCGGAGCGGGAGCAGTACAGGGAGCTGCTGAAGATCTTGGATCTCGGCCTGGAGGACCGGCTGACCAGCAAGGTAGGGCTCCTGTCCGGCGGTCAGCGCCAGGCGCTCACATTGCTGATGGCCACCCTGAAAAAGCCCAGGCTGCTGCTGCTGGACGAGCACACTGCCGCGCTGGACCCCAAAACGGCGGCAAAGGTGCTGGACACCACCGAGAAGATCGTCCAGCGGGATCAGCTGACCACGCTGATGATCACGCACAACATGCGGGACGCGATTGCCCATGGGAACCGGCTCGTTATGATGTACGACGGCAGAATTGTCATCGATATCTCCGGCGAGGAGAAGAAGAAGCTGACCGTGGAGCAGCTGCTGGCGAAATTTGGTCAGGCCTCCGGCAGCGACGAGGCCGACGATAAGCTGCTCCTGTCTTAAGACAGGAGCAGCTCTTTGCAGCAGCGCTCAGCGCGGAGATGGTGCAAGCGCCTCGTTTTTTGATAAACTGAGCCCCTCCGGCGCGGGCCATTGGCCCGCGCCGGAGGGGCTCAGTCGGTCAAAAGGGCTAACGATCATGCAGGAAGGCAAACTGTTCTTGAGTAAGAGGAAGCCCACGGCAGCGTTTCGCCGCTCACAGGCGGTGAAAGAAAGACAAATCTGCAGGTGTCTTGGGAGTTTGACTGCCCGGCCCGCGCACGGGGTCGTTTCAATGTTCGCTTAGGGGCAGCAGGGCTTCCGGGGGCAGCTCCAGCCAGAGCTGCTCCGGCTGCTCCAGAGCCGCCCATTCCGCCTTGGGCCATTCGACCCGGAGCTGGGAGAAGCCCTGGCGGCCGCCGGGGGTGGAGAGCATGACCACCGTGGAGAAGACCTCCTCCACCACCCGCTCCACGCGGCATAGAAGGCGGTTTTCACCAGGCCCTTCCGCCGGGCGGAGAGAGTGCGCCCGCACGCCCACGTGGCTCAGCTCCCGGGGCAGGGGCGCGGCGTAGCGCAGCACGGCGCCCCAGTCCAGGGCCTCCAGCCGGCCATCCCCCAGGGAACGGGCCCGGGAAATGTTCTTGCACCCCGACAAAAGACAGGCCGAGAGTGTCGCGGGCGACTGAAACAGCTGGTGCACCGATTGCAGCGGCTGAGACTTGCCGTGATCCAGCACACAGACGTTTTTGCAGTTGCGGTGGACTTCGTCCCGATCATGGGTAACGAAGAGCACCGGTCCCGGGAACCGGGCGAGCAGGTCGGACAGCTCCAGCTCCACCTGCCATTTCAGGTAGCTGTCCAGAGCGGAAAAGGGCTCGTCCAGCAGCAGGACCTCCGGGCGGCTGGCCAGGATGCGGGCCAGGGCCGTGCGCTGCTGCTGCCCGCCGGAGAGCTGACGGGGATATTTGTGTTCGGTGCCCTCCAGGTGGAAGGAGCGCACCAGTCCTGCCACCGTCTCATCACGGCCCCGCCGCTCCCGCACCCCGGCGGCGATGTTCTGCTGCACCGTCATGTTGGGGAACAGCGCATAGTTTTGGAACAGGTAGCCGACCCGGCGCTTTTGCGGGGGCAGGTCGATGTGCCGCTGCGAGTCGAAGAGGGGGCGTCCGTCCAGAAGGATCGTTCCGGCATCCGGACGCTGTATGCCGGCGATGCACTTGAGGGTGACGCTTTTGCCGCAGCCGGAGGCCCCCAACAGGCCGGTAATGCCGTTTTGGGCCTCGAAAGCGGCTCTGAGCCGAAATTTCCCAAAATCCTTTCGGATATCAACGATCAGAGACATCTCACACCTCCCTGGAGCCGACGCTCCAGCGCCCGTCCCGCTCCCGCCGCTCCAGCAGATTGATGCACAGCAGTACGGCGAAGGAGATCGCCAGATTCACGAAGACCCAGCGGTAGGCCAGCGCGTCGTTGCCTTCCCGCCAGAGCTGATAGACGGTGGTGGAGATGGTGGCGGTGCGTCCGGGCGTATATCCGGAGACCATGGAAGTGGCGCCGTATTCCCCCAGCCCCCGGGCAAAAGCCAGTACCGTGCCCGCCGTCAGCCCCTGCTTGCAGCCGGGCATCAACACCCGCCAGAAGACCCAGGCGTTGGAGCGTCCCAAGGTCTTGCCCGCATAGAGCAGGCTGCGGTCAAATGCCTCAAAGGCGCCGCGTACCGTGCGGTACATCAGCGGAAAGGTGACGATGATCACCGCGAAAATGGAGGCGTACCAGGTCATCACCAGCTTCCGGCCCCAGGCCTCCAGGATCACCCCGCCCACAGGGCCGTTGGGGCCCAGCAGCTTCAGCAGGAAGAAGCCGACCACCGTGGGAGGCAGTACCAGTGGCAGGGTGAGGACACAGTCCAGCAGCCCCTTGAGCGCTCTGGGCAGTTTGTGGACATACCAGGCGGCGAAGATGCCCAGAAAAAAGGTGAAGAAGGTGGAGATCAGGGCGATGCGCAGGGAGTTGAAGAGGGGATACCAGTCCATAGGTCACCAGCTTTCGTGCAGACATAACCGCGCCCCGCCGAGGATTCAGCCGGGGATGGAGAAGCCGACGGATTCGAACACGGAGGAGCAGGCGTCGGTCTGGAGGTAATCCAGGAAGGCGCGGGCCTCATCCTCGTGCTTGGTACGGTTGAGCACGGCGGCGGGATAGACCACGGGCTTGTGACTGTCCGCGGGGGCCTCGGCCACCACCTCCAGCCCGGCGGAATAGGCGTCGGTGCCGTATACCACGCCGCAGTCCACGGCGCCCTCCGCTACCTGAGAGGTGACCTCCTTTACGTTGGTACCGAAGGTGATCTTCTGTTCGCGGTTGAGCTGCTCCCAAACGCCCAGATAGGTGAAGATCTCTTCGGAGTACTGGCCCACCGGCACGTCGGAGTTGCCCAGAGCGATCAGGCTGACCTTGTCGGCCGCCACGTCGTCAAAGGAGGAGACGCCGGCCGGGTTGCCCTCAGGCACCACCAGGGTGACCTTGTTCTCCACCAGATTGATGCGGGTACCTTGGAGCACGAAGTCCAGCGCGTCGGTATTGCCGCCGTCGGCATCCCTGGAGGCGTCGATCTGATTCATCTGCTTCTGGGCGGCGGAAATGAACACGTCACAATCGGCTCCCTCCTCGATCTGAGTCTTCAGCGTGCCGGAGGAATCGAAGTTGAAGGTCAACGTCACGTTGGGGGCCGCGTCCTTGTACTGTTCGGCGATCTGATTGAGGGTCTCGGTCATGGAGGCGGCGGCGAAGACGATGAGCTCCACGGCTTCGGCATCGGGCGTTTCAGGGGCTTGGGTCTCCGGAGCGGGAGAGGCGGCGGTTCCGCCGCCGCCGCAGGCGGCCAGGGACAGGGAGAGGATCAGTGCAAGGGACAGGGATACGAGCTTTTTCATGTTGCATTCTCCTTTACAAAACGGGTAGGCACGCCTGTTTCCGGGCGCACCCCGGCCCGCCGCCGTGACAGTACGGCTGTTTTAGGCGGACAGGCTCGAAGAATCGGGACGGATCTATTTCATCGGGCGCATTCGCCCGTTGTCCCCTTTAAGATCTGAAGAGCGTGCTCCAGACTGGGGAGAATGTATTCCAGACATTCCCGCACGGCCTTGGGGCTGCCGGGGAGGTTGACGATGAGGGTCCGGTTCCGGATACCCGCCGCGGCACGGGAGAGCATGGCGCGGGGGGTGATGGAAAGGGAGTGATAGCGCATGGCTTCCGCAATGCCGGGGGCGGTGCGCTCCACTACGGACAGCGTAGCCTCCGGCGTATGGTCGGTGGGGGAAAAACCGGTGCCGCCGGTGGTGAGGATCAGATCGGCCAGCTCCCCGTCGCACAGGCGGCGCAGTTCGGCGGCCAGAGGCTCCACTCCGTCCGGCAGCAGGGCCGTGTGGACGATTTCATATCCCGCCGCCTCGGCCAGCGCCCGGATGACCGGGCCGCTTTTGTCCTCCCGCCGGCCGGCGTAGCCGGAGTCGCTGAGGGTGATGACGGCAGCTCTCATAACGGCGCCTCCTCCAGAATGGTCAGCTCATCCCCGACGGAAATGACGCCGCCGTGGAGCACCCGGGTGAACACGCCCTCCCGCGGCATGATGCAGTCGCCCATGACCTTGTAGATCTCACAGTGTGCGTGGCACTGTTTGCCGATCTGAGTCAGCTCCAGCACCACGTCGTTGCACTGGAATCTGGTGCCTACCGGCAGAGAT
This sequence comes from Lawsonibacter hominis, assembly GCF_014287895.1. Lineage (GTDB taxonomy): Bacteria > Bacillota > Clostridia > Oscillospirales > Oscillospiraceae > Lawsonibacter_A > Lawsonibacter_A hominis. The sequence continues at coordinate 28,378 of NZ_JACOPP010000026.1, forward strand.
TTGAAATCGTAGCCCGCCACCACCAGATTTTCTCCAAAGGCTCCGTCGTCCACAACAGCGCCCCGGGCGCGGAACTCCTCCACCCGTTCGTGGGAGAGCAGGGAGACCTGCCGGTGCCAGGCGCCGGCGTGCGCGTCGTTTTCAATGCCCCAGTCCGCCCGGAAGCGGGCGCTGCCCACGTTCCGTTTCTGGGTTCCCTTCTGCCGGCTGGTACAAACAGCAATGACTTTGCCCATCGGTTTACCCTCCAATCTGATTCATCGTCTTACCCTCGTCCCCGAGGCTGCGTCCCTCGGAAAAATGGTGGCAGGCGGGCTTTTCCAGAATGGCCCGCTCCATCGCCGCCAGCAGCGTCCGGTCGTCCGCCCCCGCCTCCATCAGGGCCTTCAGGTCCGCCCCCTGTTCGTACTGAAGGCAGGTTTTCAAAAACCCCGTGGCGGTGAGACGGACCCGGTTGCAGTCGCCGCAGAACTGATGCGTCATCGCGCTGATGAAACCCACGCGGCCGGCAAAGCCCGCAAAGGTCACATACCGGCCCGGTCCGGCCCCGTCTCCGCGCCCGGCCGGGGCGGCGGGCCCATACGCGGCCTCCAGGCGCTGCAGCACCTCCGCCTCGCTTCTGCGGGAGAGCGTGCTCCCCAGGCCGATGGGCATCAGCTCAATGAAGCGTACGGCCAGATCCCGATCTCTTGCCAGCGCGGCCAGGGGGACCAGCTGAGCGTCGTTCTCCCCCATGGGCACGCAGTTGAGCTTGACGGAGAGTCCCGGCGCGGCCAGGGCGGCTTCCAGCCCCTGCAGGGCGTCGTCCAGCGCGTCCCGCCGGGTAATGGCGGCGTACTGCGCCCGGTCCAGGGTGTCCAGGCTGAGATTCACACCGGAGAGCCCCGCCTCCATCAGGCCGGGCAGCTGCTGCTTCAGCAGCACGCCGTTGGTGGTCAGGCTCACGCTTTGAATGCCCTCCACGCTCCGGATCCCCCGCACCAGCTGTGCCAGGTCCCGGCGGACCAGCGGCTCCCCGCCGGTGAGGCGCACCTTGTCTACCCCCAGCCGGGCGAGCAGGCCGACCAGACGCAGCAGCTGCTCATAAGAGAGCACCGCGCTGTGCGCCACCCACTCCACGCCCTGCTGCGGCATGCAGTACACACAGCGCAGGTTGCACCGGTCGGTGACGGAGACGCGCAGGTAATGGATGCGCCGCCCATAGCGGTCAAGCACGGCACTCGCCTCCTCGGTTGACATAATCCAAGATGACCTGCGCAGCCGCGGCCGCGTCTCCAAAGGGGATGCGCCGCACTCCGGGCAGCTCCAGCGGCAGGTCGGTGACCAGGGCCAGCAGGGTGGAGGCGTCGCACACGCTCCGTTCGGAGTTGCCCGGACGCACCAGCTCCAGCTTGGGCCACGCCGTATGCTTGAAGCCCTCCAGCAAAATCAGGTCAGCCTCAGGAAATTGGGCGATCAGGGCGTTCTCGTCGGCGGTCTCCCGCTTGACGATTTTGTACTTCTCCCCGTCGAAAATCGAGGTGCCCCAGGCTCCGGCGGCCATAAAGCGTCCGGTGTCTGTGCCGGGCGGATCGGGAAGGAAGCAGTGGCCGTCGTGCTTGATCACCGCCACCTGCAGGCCGGCGGCGGTGAGGTGGGGGAGCATTTCCACGATCAGGGTGGTCTTGCCCGAATTTTTTACCCCGGATACCGCAACCACGGCAGGCCTATCCACGGTCATACACCCCCGATTTGCCGCCTTCTTTATGGACCAGGTGGATGTCGGAGAGCTCCATGGACCGGTCCACAGCCTTGCACATATCGTAAATGGTCAGCAGAGCCACCGTGACCCCGGTCAGCGCCTCCATCTCCACCCCGGTCTTGCCGGAGAGCTTCACCGTGCACTCGGCCTGGATGGCGCCCTCCTCCTCCAGAACGGTGAAATCCACCGAGGCATGGGAGAGCATCAGCGGATGACAGAGCGGGATCAGGTCGGAGGTGCGCTTGGTGGCCATGATGCCGGCCACCCGCGCCACGCCCAGCACGTCCCCCTTGGCGGCGGTGTGCCCCAGGATGGCATCCAGCACCGGGCGGGAGACCCGGATTTTTCCGCGGGCGGACGCCGCGCGCAGCGTGGGCTGCTTGGGGGAAACATCCACCATAATGGCGTTGCCCGCCCCGTCGAAGTGATTGAAGTTCGCGTCCATCGTATGATAGGCCTCCGTATCGGTAGATTCCGTATTTCAGGGCGCGGCGGTTTCTGCGCCGGCGCCGCTACAGCAGCAGTACCTCCACCAGCCGCCCCGGCTCCAGCGGCCCGGTCCCGGCCGGAAGGTCCACCAGGCAATTGCAGCCTACCAGAGAGGCCAGCTGTCCGGAGGAGTGCCCCTCCGGCAGGCTGACCCGGCCGTCCTGCCAGCGTCCGCGGAGAAAACGGCGGCAGGGACTTGCCTTGGAGAACGCAGTGTCCAGCCGGGCGCTCCTCCGCTGGGGCAGCAGGCGCTCCTCCCCGGACAGGGCGCACAGCATCGGCCGGGCCAGCAGCTCGAACGTGGCGGCGGCGGCAAAGGGGTTGCCGGAGAGGGAGAGAATGGGCTTGCCGCGACGGGTGGAGTAGAGGGCCGGGGTGCCGGGCTTGACGTTCAGGCGCCAGAATACCGTCTCCGCGCCCAGCAGGGGGAGGGCCTGGTGGAAGATATCCTTGTCGCCCACCGAAACGCCGCCGGTGGTGATCAGCGCGTCGCAGCAGCCCAACAGCCGCTCCATGGCTTCGGCCACAGCCTGTGGGTCGTCCCCCGCGTGCTCGCCGCCGGTCTCCGGAATGCCCAGTTCGCTCAGACGTGCGAGCAGCAGATTCAGATTGGACCCGTAGATCTTTCCGGGGGGGAGAGGGTGCACGTGGGGGTAGACCACCTCGTCTCCGGTGGAGAGCACGAATACCCGGGGCCTGCGCCGGACGGGCACCTGGCACACGCCCGCGCTGGAGAGAAGGCCCACGGCCGCCGCGTCCAGGCGGGTTCCGGCGGGGAGCAGCACGGTCCCGGAGCGATAGTCCTCTCCCAGGTTAACATAATTTTCGTAGGGCCGCAGCGGCTTGTAAATGGAGACCACCGGATCGCCCTGGTCGGTATCCTCCTGCCGCAGCACGCAGTCGCATCCGGCGGGCAGCATGGCTCCGGTCATGATGCGCGCGGCGGCGCCGGCGGTCAGGGGGAGGAGGGGCACGCCTCCGGCGTATACCGTCTCCACAACGCGCAGGCGGACGGGCCGCTCCCGGGAGGCGGAGGCGATGTCTGCCGCGCGCAGTGCGTACCCGTCCAGCGGGGAGCGGTCAAACGGGGGCTGGTCCAATGGGGCGGTCACGTCGGCGTCCAGCGTGTAGCCCAGGGCGTCGGGAACCGGCAGCGTCTGGGTCCCCAGGGGAGCCAAAGCGCCGGTGATCAGGGCCGCGGCTTGTTCCAATTCGATGCCGGTCACCATCCGCTACACCCCTTTTCCAAAGGAGCAGTTGGGATAGTGGCACTCCGGGCAGCTCAGGCAGAGCCCGCCGTGTCCCAGTCCCTTCAGGTCGGCCCGGCCGAGGCGCACATCCGCCGCGATGCGGGGGAGCAGCAGATCAAAAATGGTGGCCCTGGCGTACATCACGCAGCCGGGGAGGCCCAGGATCGGCGTGCCGTCCGGGAAGTAGCCCAGCAGGAACATGGCGCCTGGCAGAACCGGCGCGCCGTAGGACACGATCTCCGCCCCGGTGTTCCGGATGGCGCCGGGGGTTTTGTCGTCCGGATCCACGCTCATGCCGCCGGTGCAGAGGATCAGGTCCACGCCCTTGGCCTGATACGCCAGAGCGGCGGCGGTGATGGCCTGCATGTCGTCGCCGGGCAGGCAGTGTTCGGTGACGGAAATGCCGTAGGCGGCCAGCTTATCCATGATCACGGGCGTGAACGCGTCCGGAATAAGCCCGTTGGCCACCTCGCTGCCGGTGGTGATGAGGCCGCAGGTCTTCCGCTTCCACGGCGTCAGGGAGAGAAGGGGGGCGCTCCCGGCCCGGGCCTCCGCCGAGCGAAGGGCTTCCTCCGATATGACCAGCGGGATGATGCGCATGCCCGCCAGCTTGTCGCCTGGATGCACCGCCGTATTGGTGTGGCGGGTGGCGATCATGATGTCGTCTGCTCCGTTGAGGGCGGCAAGCCGCGCCACATCCACCTGAAAGAGCCCGTCGCGGTCGGCAATGAGCTCGATCTTACCCTCCTTGACCGGCGTGGGATGCATGTGCTCGTTCTGGCACAGCGCGCGCAGCCGTTCGGCAGCTTCGTCCTCGTGGAGCATGCCGGGCGCCTTTTCCCATACGTACAGGTGCTGCTTGCCCATGGACAGCAGCACCGGGATGTCCTCCGGCGCGACCACGTGCCCCTTGCGGAACCGGGCGTCCTTCGTGACGCCGGGAATGATCTGGGTCAGATCGTGGCAGAGCACGTGCCCCACCGCGTCGCGGGTGTCGATCAGCTTCATGAATCTAGCCTCCCCAAACGATAAAAAACGGGAACGCCGTCTGACAGACAGCGCTCCCGCACAGCACAAAAGACCGAACACGATCCAAAGCCGTGTTCCAGCGAAAGCAGCCCCTTTTCAAAGACGGAAGGCCGCACCGTTTCCGATACGACCCAGACCGGAGCCCGCGCGGGACCCGGCGGCGGAGCGTCATAGGCCGTAGCCCTTAGACGGTTCCGCTCGGAGCAGGATGGATTGTAGGATCACTATACCATGCTTGACCGCAAAAGGCAACAGAAACTTGCTAGTCCCTCCGGCGGGAGAGCAGAGCGGCGCACAGGTCGAACAGACTGCCCAAGCTCAGCAACAGTCCAAAGCGTACCGCTCCGATGGAGGCGAAGCGCCAGAGCAGCGCGGTAGCCAGGACGGACAACGCCAGACAGCCCGCCTGCCCCCACAGCACACCGCCGGTACGGGGCAGCCGTGCGTTGAGGTAGCTCCTGCCGCACAGCAGGAACACGGCGGCAGCCAAAATCAGCAGTTCATAAACCGTCCGGGGCAGAAGCTGGAAGCGGACGGCGGCCAGCGAATGGAACACGGGGGCCAGAATGTGGTGGAGCATTAGCAGAACAAAATAGAGCAGATAGAGTATAAAATAGATCCGTTTTGATCTGCGCTGTGTCATAACCCAATACCCGTTCATGTTTTTTTATGATAACCTCCTGTTGATCATATGGGGGTAGCTTGTAGCAAGGCTATTCAAGAGAAATCATAATGTATTGCCCCTCTCGCCTAAAATCGGACTGTAAAGTTAAATGAAAGTTGAAGACCCGTCAGCCCTTCTGGTACAATGGTTTCACCACAAAACACATGTACTCTCGAAAGGAGACGAGTCTTCGTGGCAAGATTATACCAACT
>NZ_JACOPP010000027.1 GCF_014287895.1 Lawsonibacter hominis
GGAGAAGTATATTGCAGGAGAAAAGCGCCTGTAACAGTAAGACATGATTGGGAGGATTGGAATATGGCAAAGTTTGAGTATATGCAGCGGGCATTTTCTTCTGAACTGAAGCCCAGAGCGCGGCTTGTGCTGCAAGTCCTGGTTCTGCATTGCAACAAAGAGGGCGAGTGCTTCCCCTCTATCAAGACCATAGCCGCCAAGTGCGGCTATGGGGTGTCCACCGTAAAGCGGGCGCTGGATGAATTGGTGAAGGCGGGATATATCGTCAAGCAGGCCCGGTTTGACGAGCGTAAGAACGGCGGCCAGACCAGCAACCTCTATACCTTATGCTCTGACTTGCCCTGCCCTGACGAGCCGGAAAACGCCCCTGTGCCGGAAGATGATGCGTCTGATGAATCCCCGGCAGTGCAGCCGGAAAGCGCCCCTGCGGATGCCTGTAATGCCCCTGATCCCACACCTGGGGAGCAGTCTGCCACTTTGCCGACAACGGATTCCTACTCCTTTGCAGATGGCTTTGAAACAAAGATCGGGCGGCAGAATTGCCGCCCGATTCGCATGTGGACTGGGGGGCAGTCCATTTTTATACCCCCTTGAACCGTACAGGTGAACAGATACTTACGGATGAAGAAAAAAGTAAAAGGTTCAATCTTCGATTGTTACATTGATTTGTCCTGCGCTTTCTGTTGTAATGCCAATGTGGTACAGGAAACGAGAAGAAAGGCCGGTAAAAGATTCCGTTTCATTTTTGCCAACACTTAACTCCCTAATGGATTCATCGAGTTCTTCACCAGAATACAAATATACCGTGACTTCGCTTTGACTATTGTTGGTTACAGAAATTTCTTCTTTGTTGGTGGTCATGGCGTCTGGAACCATAAACAGTTCGCCGTTATCAATGTACTCGGATATTTGAATAGTCCCATCAGCACTCAAATCATGGTGTTCGATGTTTTCAAATGCGTCCGGGGACGCTACACGGTCAATATATATTTTAACCGCTGCTACGCCAGCGCCCATTAAACACAATGCTAAAATGGCGGCTATGAGAGCAACAGTCCATTTGCGCTTAAAATGTCGGGAAGTTGTTTGAGAATTGTACGAAAGCGCTTCATCAATGTATTTGGTGTCAAGTTCGCTCATAGCGTCGGAAAACTTCTTTGCGTTCATACGAATACCTCTCTTTCTATCAGATATTGTTTCATTTTCTCTCGGATACGGGTCAGCCGGACGGAGATGTTTTTCTCCGAAAGCCCTACAAACTCGGCTATGTCTTTGTAGCTGTCGGCAAACCAATAGCGGCGCATGAAGATAACGCGGTTTTCGAGTGTCAGCGTGTCCAAAAATTCTCCAATGATACGAGTTAATTCTCTGACTTCGATTTCATCTTCTACGGTTTTCTGGTCTGCGATATAGCCCTCGATTTCCTCTAAGGCAATTTTGTAGTGACCGCTCCGTTTGGCTGCTTCCTTTCTCCAATAGATTTTGAGTGAAATGTTCCGAACGATTTTCACGATATAGGACAACAGCGGATTCGGCCTTGTCGGGGGAATGGCGTTCCACACACCTAAGTAAGCGTCATTGACACATTCCTCCGCGTCTTGTCTGCTATTCACAATGTTATATGAGAGATTGTGGCAGATTTTTCCGTATTTAATGTCCAGTTCCCGTATGCCTTGCTCTGATCGTTCAAAAAACATTTCTATGATTTTTTCATCGTCTATCATCTCACCGCCTCCTTTCCGACTTCACCTATATACTACGGTTTTAGCAGCAAAAACTACATCAATCTCAAAATTTTTTCGAAAAAAATTATACCACTATACCACACTTTTTGTAATGTTGCCGGCGGCGGCTCGCCAGCGTTTCTGTTCCGCTAATGTGGTCTTTTATTCCTCTCTCAATTCAAGATTCGATTTACACAATGTTTTGCGTGGATGCGAAAATGGGGGATAATATAGGGAAAGATAAACGGCAGGAGCCATTTGGCGCCTGCCGTCATTTTCCTTGATTCAGCCGTGCGATAAGACCAAGCAATATAATTAAATCATCATCTGATAATGTCCTGATGCCATCCAACGCCTTTCTGACAAGCTGTGGGGTATTTTCGGTAGCGTCAAAAAATTGCAGGGGCGTTATTTCAAAATATTCGCAGATATTTAAGAATTGCTTCATGGAAGGCAATGCTCGGCCGGAGGAAATAGCCTGGATGTAGCCACGGTTTTGTCCCAGTTCCAAGCTCAACTGGTATTCAGAAATGCCTTTTTTCAACCGCAGCTCCGTGATCCGATTGCGGATAAATTCTTCGTCCATAAGTTCACCTCTCTGATTGTTAGCATATCAGAAAGGTTCCCTGGATATTGAATATTATTTGTGTTATAATTTGGCTTATGATTTCGTTTGCGCCTTATTAAATGAGTTATTTTTGCTTTCTATGTGTTGACCGCTATTAGAACAGGAGGAAACCGCATGAATGAATGCGTTTGTGCTATTACTGGACACCGGCCAAGCCGGTTCAAGTTCAAATACAGTGAAGATTATGCCCTTTGTAAGAAGATCAAAGCCAGTATGCTGGAGGTGTTCCGAAAGCTACATGATGAAAAGGAAGTCCGGCGCTTTTATGTTGGCGGCGCCCTGGGTGTGGATATGTGGGCGGCTGAACAAATCCTTCGTCTGAAGGAACAGCCTGGATACGAAGATATTGAATTGGTTGTGGCCCTGCCGTTTGTCGGCCATGATGCCAAGTGGGATCAGCGCAGCAAGCGCCGGATGGAGTTTATCCTGCAACATTGCAGCAAAAAAGAAGTCATCGGAAACGAAGATTGCCGTGAGAGCTATATCAAGAGAAATTGCTACATGGTGGATCAGGCCAACTACCTGGTGGCAGTTTATGACGATGCGCGGAATCTGCGATCCGGGACAATGCAGTGTGTCTGGTATGCAAGGAAAAAGCAAGTTCCGGTAATTTTGATTCATCCAGATACCTCAATGGTAACATATAATTCTTAATCATTTTCATATTAACTCCACACATCTCTGATATAATAAGCGGTGGAGGTGAAGGATATGGCAATCTTACTGATTGTAGAAGATGATATTGCTACGAATGAAGCAATTTGTGAATACATGGGAGCTGCGGGTCACACGGTTCTTTCAGCTTTTGATGGAGAGCAAGGGCTTGCAATGGCGAAAAGTAATCGGGTGGACTTGGTGATCCTGGACATTATGCTGCCTAAAGTGACAGGCATAGACGTTCTAAAAGAATTGCGAAAAGACAGTTCCCTTCCCGTTCTGATGCTGACTGCGCTGGATGATGAAGGTACACAAGCCGCCAGCTTTGACGAGGAAGCCGATGATTATATTTCCAAGCCTTTTTCCATGCTTTTATTAGGAAAACGGGTGACAGCTCTGCTTCGGAGATGCGGGAAAAATCAAGAATTAAAGCAGATGCAGTTTGGCGATGTCATGGTAGATTTTAGCGGCTATACCGCTTCAGATACGGATGGCCGGATTGATATTACCCCAAAGGAGATTGATCTGCTGAAATTACTGTGCGAACACAAGGGGATGGTTTTAAGCAGGACACAAATTTTGGACGATTTATGGGGATATGATGCGCCGATTATTGACCGAACTATTGATACCTATATTAAAAATCTGAGGAAGAAACTACGGCTTGACTGTATTGTCACAGTTAAGGGCGTAGGGTATAAGTACGAGGAAATGCCATGAAGAAGCTGAAATTATTCCCGAAAATTTTTCTCTATACCTTTCTGGTCATGCTGCTGGTGACGCTGGCTTCTCATCTGTTCCTGTATATGTTCGCGCCCCAAATGCAGATCAATGCCAGCCGATTTTTGGAAAATGGCGTGATGATGGAAACCACGCTTAATACAGAGTGGATTATTCAAGACGCGATCTTCAAGGCGTTGCCCATTTCCTTAGCCTGCTCTGTACTTGTTTCTCTTGTATGCTCCCTGATTTTTTCCAGAGCGATGGCTGTTCCAATCAAGCAGATTTCTATAACCACAGAACAGATGGAACAACTGGATAAAACAGCCCGATGCCCGGTAAACTCCAGTGATGAAATCGGTGTGCTGGCCTGTAATGTCAATTCCCTGTATGCCAGTCTGCTTTCTACGATTGAAAACTTAGAGGAAGAAAAGAAAAAAGTCGGGGAGGCGGAGCAGTCTAAAATTGATTTTCTCCGGGCGGCCTCTCATGAACTAAAAACTCCTGTCACCGCACTTCATGCTATTTTGGAAAATATGCTGTTAGGAATCGGAAAATATAAGGACCGGGATACCTATTTAGTTCAATGCAAAGAAATAGCAGAGCAGCTTTCCAGTATGATACAAGAAGTATTGGAAACCTCTCGATTGGATTTTACCCAGGACGTACAAATATCGGAACCCTTTGATTTGTCCGATACCCTTCCAACACTGTGTGAACCTTATAAACTCATTGCTAAAGCCAATCAAATAGATTTTTCTGTGGAAATCCATGAGGGTTGCCCCCTTGATCTGCCAAAAAGAAATTTAGAGAAGATTCTGGCCAATTTGCTTTCCAATGCGGTTTCCTACACCAAGCCTGGAAGCAAGGTTTCGGTCGTCCTTTATGCAGACCGTATAATGATTGAAAACGAGTGTACACCGATTCCTCAAGAAGCTCTTTCTCACCTGTTTGAGCCTTTTTACCGTCCTGATTTTGCCCGTAACCGTCAAGATGGCGGAAATGGCTTAGGGCTATATATTGTGAGCACTTTGTCGAAGGCTATGGGGCTTTCCTATACCTTCGAGCCAATGGCTTCTCCGCAGGGAATGCGGTTTCTGTTATTCTTTACAAAATAGAATTTCTGCCTCCGTTTCATATTGGTTCCATATGGTTGTGATATTCTTTCGGTGTTGCAACGGGTAACTATATTGAAACGGAGGTTTTATTATGAATTTTATCAGCCGTGCGTGGCTGTACATCATCCGTAAAAAAGGGAAAAGCATTTTGCTCTTTATTATCCTGCTGGTGATGGCTACTTTTGTATTGACAGCTTTAGCGCTTGGAAATGCATCTAATGCTGCCCAAATGGAACTGCGGAAAAGTCTTGGTGGAAGTTTTCTGATTGGATTCGACTATACAGAAAACAACCCGTATTTGAAAGTAGAGAGTGTGGATGGAGGAACGCTTGTCTATTCAACACAACAAATCAGCCCGGAACTGGTAGAGCAGGTACGCAGTATTGATGGCGTGAACTATTGCAGCGCCACAACAGAAAGTTTGGCAGTCCTTCCTTCATTGGATTTATTTGCCGGAAATATTCCGATTGAAGAAGAATTTCGAAACTCATCAAAAATTCTCGGCACATGGAAAAGCGAAGAACTTTCGCGTTTTACTTCTGGGCAGCTTGCCCTGACAGAAGGCCGCCACATTATGCCGGGGGACAAAAATAAGGGGTTGATAAGTAAAGATTTAGCGGACAAAAATGGCTTAAAAATTGGCGATGTGATTCAGACAGATAAGGGCGTAGAGATTGAGATTGTAGGACTGTTTGTACCGAAAGAAATCGAAGGAATTAACGATCAAGTAACGACCTATGATAAAATACAAAATCTAATTATCAGCGATCTGGCTACCCGGATTGCCAATGAAAATAGTCCAGCCACGCAAGGGTTTAATGAGCTGACAGTATCCGTAGACGATCCGCAGAACATGGAGAATATCATTACTAAAGTGAAGGAAATCAAGGGCGTGGATTGGAAGGGATTTGCTATTATGGTTGACAATGAGGGTTATGAAAACGCTGCTTTTTCTTTACAGCAATTATCAGAACTGGTTTCAACAATTCTTATTGTTGTACTGATTGTAAGCGTTGTGATTCTCTCTCTCATTCTTACGTTATGGTCCAGAACCCGTGTCCATGAAACTGGCATACTGCTTTCATTGGGAATACGCAAGCTGTCTATTTTAGGACAATATATCGCAGAGGTGCTAATCATAGCGGTACTTGCATTTTCCCTTTCCTATTTTTCTTCCAACGCCATAGCAGGTCAAATGGGAACGATTTTACAGCCTGAACAATCTGCGGCAAATGTCCAAGTTGAAGAAGATGGTATATCTGCTGGAAGTCGTGGGGAGGCTGGCACCGATATGGGAACCCAGGAAATAGAAATGCCCCAATTACAGGTTACAGTGCAGATCCAAGACATGGGCGTGCTGTTCCTGATAGGACTTGGAATTGTAACAGTATCTGCCGGAATTTCTTCTATTTCCGTTATGAGGCTGAAGCCCCGTGAAATTTTGTCAAAAATGAGTTAAGAAAGGCGGTATCCTTATGAAAAGAATATTCCAGATTTTTTCCGTTGTTTTTCTCTTTTGCTTGCTTTTTACGGGGTGTACTTCCGAGGACCATAAAGAGCCAGACAATACGCAAGATCAATCTGGAGCACCTATCATAGACTATGAAATGCCGGATAAGGCAAATGACTATGACTTTGATATTGAATTTGTGCCAGAAGGCTAATAGGGGGTGCGAGGATGGAAATTTTGAATCTACATGATGTGACATACTCTTATGACAAGAAGAAAAATATACTGAAAGGAATTAGCATACAAATGGAAACCGGGAAAATGTATGCAATCCTTGGTCCTTCCGGGTGTGGTAAAACAACACTACTTTCATTACTTGGTGGATTGGACAGCCCAAGCAGCGGCAAGATTTTATTTGATGGCAAAGATATTGAAAAGGTGGGGTTGGGGAATCATCGCAAGAACTATGTTTCCTTTATTTTTCAAGGCTACAATTTGATTGACTATATGACTCCGCAGGAAAATGTCCGGCTGACAGCAAAACAGCCTGCTCTCCCATTTCTGGAACGGCTGGGACTTAGCAAAGACGAAGCGAAGCGGAATGTGTTGAAACTCTCCGGCGGCCAGCAGCAGCGGGTGGCCATTGCCAGGGCGTTGGCCAGCAAAGCGCCTATTATTCTCGCTGATGAACCAACAGGTAACTTAGATGAAGATACTGCACAGGACATCGCGGAAATTCTCAAAGAGAGCGCACACAAAACGAATAAGTGCGTTGTGGTGGTAACGCACTCCAATGAATTAGCAAAACAGGCTGATATAGTGCTGAGGTTGATGCGCGGAAAATTGCAGATGGAGCAACTTTATTAACACACCTATGCAGACTGCATATGACATTAAAAGCAGGTTATTAGCAAGAATGACAGTACAAAGCAATGAACAAAACATGGATATTGTGTCCAGTTAGAAAATCAAAAATAAGAGCACAAAATTGGTAAGGCTCCATTTGCATAATCTGTATCTGTATTTCTATTAAGTGAAGTCGAGATATATGTTTTTCTACCTCATTCCCACTGGAGGTGAGCAGCATGGGAGAAATCATAGTTATTCGGACTTCCGATCCTGACGGAAGTATCTTTCGCTCTATCCTGGGAGCCTTACAGGGAAAAGATGTTCAGATTCTCCATGCTGCTAACCTTAATCCTTCTGCCCTGACTCTGGGAGATATTCAGATATTCCCAGAGCAGCGGCGGGTCACGAAGGCCGGTGTGGAGATCTGCCTGAACTACGGAGAGTTCTCTATCCTTTACTGCATGGCCCGCTGCCCTGGTCGTGTATTCAGCCGGGAGCAGCTCTACAATGTGGCCTGGGGTGAGGACTATGAATTAGGCACTAACACCGTGGACAATACGATCTGGCGCCTGCGGAACAAGCTGGAGCCTGACCCAAAGCACCCCACCTACATCAAGACCGTCTTTCGGGTGGGATATAAAATTGAAAAATAGCATACCAAAAGCGTCGGACGCAGAATGTGCCTTTGTGTCCGGCGCTATTTTTTCTTATGCCTGCCCCATCGGGAAGTTTGGCAGTTCTTCCAGCAGTTTCAAAATAAGGTGCTGCATCATATCTTCGTCAACGGTCAGCTCGTCCTACCATCCCAACGACCAACGCCGAAAAGCCTTGATTCCCGTGGTCTTTTTGCCCCCTAAATGCGTAGAGAGTAGAGTGCTACAATCACTATCTGTCGCAAAATTTTGAAATCTACCCCATAACCAGTAAAATACCATTGGAATGTATATTGACAAAAATGAGAATTGGACGTATACCAAATACATACCAAGCGAATGAATAAAGGTCGAAGGTGATTTTCCAATGGCGAGAAATAAATATCCCGAAGTAACCGTTGAGAAGATATTAGAAGTATCGCAACGGTTGTTCATGGAAAAGGGGTATGACAATACAACTATTCAAGATATTGTAAATGAACTCGGTGGATTGACTAAAGGTGCTATTTATCATCACTTCAAGTCAAAAGAGGAAATTATTGAAGCATTAGGGGAAAAACTATTTTTTGACAATAATCCGTTTGTTACTGTACAAAGGCAAAAGCACTTAAACGGGTTACAGAAAATGCGTGAGGTCATCAAGTTAAACCATGCAGATATTGGTAGGACAGAACTTGGAAAACAAAGTATTCCCCTTTTGAAAAATCCTCGTCTGTTGGCAGAACTTGCTGATACAAATAGGAGATTGATCGCCCCTCTTTGGCTCCAGCTTATTCAAGAAGGAATAGAGGACGGTTCTATCCAGACAGACTACGCAAAAGAACTTTCAGAACTCTTGCCGTTGCTTACAAACTTTTGGTTGATTCCATCGGTCTATCCCGCAACACATGAGGAACTGCTGTCAAAGTTTGCTTTTATCAAGTATTTGTTGGACAGTATGAATCTACCGATCATTGACGATGAAATCTTCGGAATGGTGAAGAACTACCTTGAACATCTAAATGTAAGTGAGTAAATAAAATTGCCTTGTAAAAGGCAGTTTTATTTACAAACAATACATACATTCATAAGGTATTATTTTCAGGAATATACATACCGTCTTAATGTATGAAAGGAGATTGTTATGTCTAATGTAGATCAAAAAATCGAAAATGCTGCAAACAAAATTGAAAGAGCTGCAAATAAGGCATGGAAAAAGCGTTCATTCCGCATTGTATCAAAGTCTATATCTGCTGCGGCAGAAATTGGGCTGATGATAGGAGCTGCACATTTATCTGAAAAAGGCTATAAATCAGCAGCTACCTGTTTGTTTGGTTTAGGCGCGGTAGGACTTGTTTGTGATTTGCTCTTTAACAGGAAATAGGAGGATACTAATTTATGATACGTTATTTGAAACAATACAAACTCTTGCTGTTCCTTACCGTGTTATTTACTGCGATCAGCTCTCTATCTTATGTGTTTATCGCTATCTTATTGCAACAGGTTATGGATATTGTAGATATGGGCGATATAGACGGCTTCATCAGAATACTACTCTTTTCTTTAGCCTACTTTGCGCTTATGGGAGTATTCATGTACCTACAATCCTTTTTCAGCAAAAAATTTATCTGCAAGATTATGAAAGCAGTCCGCTCCAAAACCTTTATGGGAATTGAGAAGCACACGATTGAGGATTACGCTAAAAACCATACCGCAGACTATTTATCTGCAATTACGAATGATGTAAAAATGATTGAGGACAATTTTTTGCTTCCTCTCCTACAAGTCATTCAATACACTATTATTTTTATAGCATCCCTTGCTGTAATGATTTACTTTGACATTATCGTTACGGTATGCGTAATTATTGCAATCGCCATTATGCTTATAGTACCCAGTCTGTTTGGCGGGCTGCTCTCAAAACGACAGGACAAATATTCTGATATGCTATCCGTTTTTACAAACCATGTAAAAGATCTGTTATCCGGTTTTGAAGTTATCAAGTCCTACCGAATGAAAAACTATGTTCTTTCACGATTTGAAGCAAGTAACGAGGACACGATAAAAGCAAAATATTCCGTTGACAAAGCGATTGCCGCAAATGAAGCGGTTTCTATGGTACTTGCGCTTCTTGTTCAGGTTGTTGTTGTTTTTCTTTCGGCATACTTCATTATCATTGGACGTATCAGCGCAGGAGCGTTATTAGGCATGGTGCAGGTAAGCAGTAACCTTGCCAATCCCCTTTTAATTATTTTTAGTAATATCCCCAAAATTAAAAGCATAAAGCCGATTGCACAAAAGCTAAATCAACTTTCAGATTACGAGAAACAAGACGCAAGTACGAAAAAATCTCCTACCTTCAATGATGCAATTTGTGTAGAGAATTTGCACTTTTCTTATGATAAAGAAAATGAAGTCATAGGCGGTATTTCACTATCCATTGAAAAAGGTAAAAAATATGCTTTTGTCGGTAAAAGTGGTTGCGGAAAATCTACGCTTATTAAGTTAATTGCCGGATATTATTCCGATTTCACAGGTAATGTACTATATGACGCAGACAGTCTATCAATCTTGGATATTGATAAAATAACTGCCCTGTCGTCGATCATTCATCAGAATGTCTATATGTTCGATGAAAGTATTTTCGATAATATTTGCTTGCATGAAGATTACAGCGAAAAAGAATTACAGTCTGCTTTATCTGATAGTGGTTTATCAAGTTTTATCAAGCAAGTACCAAATGGCCTTGAATATCATGTCGGAGAAAATGGCGCTAATCTTTCCGGTGGCCAGAAGCAAAGAATTGCCGTAGCAAGGGCTTTAATCCGTAAAAAACCACTCTTGATCTTAGACGAGGGAACTTCTGCAATAGATATGCAGACTGCGTATGACATTGAAAGCAGGTTATTAGCAATATCTGATTTAACGCTGCTTACAATCACGCACAATATGAGCAAAGACATTCTTGAACTCTATGACGAGATTATTTTTATGGCAGAAGGAAAAATCGTTGAGCATGGTACATTTGAAGCTCTCATTGCAAAACACGCTGCATTTTATGATTTCTACCAACTGAAAAAATAAGTAGTTAAGGAGTGAGCCGCTACTGGTTTGCCCTACGGCGACTTTGAGAAATCGAGGACGTTGCTTTCTTTGCCCAGCACAGGATCGGCGGCCCAGGGAGGAAATCGTATGCAAGAGATTATAGTCATCCGTACTTCTGACCCAGACGGAAGTATCTTTCGCTCCATCCTGGGAGCCTTACAGGGAAAAGATGTTCAGATTCTCCATGCTACTGATCTGAAACCCTCCGGCCTGACTTTGGGTGATATTGAGATATTTCCAGAGCAGCGGCGGGTCACGAAAGCCGGTGTGGAGATCTGCCTGAACTACGGAGAGTTCTCTATCCTTTACTGCTTGGCCCGCTACCCTGGGCGTGTATTCAGCCGGGAGCAGCTCTACAATGCGGCCTGGGGCGAGGACTATGAATTAGGCACCAACACGGTGGACAACACGATCTGGCGCCTGCGGAGCAAGCTGGAGCCTGACCCAAAGCACCCCACCTACATCAAGACTGTTTTTCGGGTAGGATACAAAATCGAAAAATAGCATAGCAAAGCGCCGGGCGCGGAGGGCTTCTGCGTCCGGTGCTATTTTCTGCCATTATAAAAAACTAAAATGCGAAGAAAAAAGGAAATTTTACATTTCTCGATGAAGTCCTGATGATTTCTCCAAGATAAACTCTTACTGTGACAGTCTACCCATCCCCTGGGGAAAAGTGAGGTGAGGCCAATGAGGGGCTGCAAAAACAGAATCATACATAATCAGTGCATACGGCGGTCTTTATCCTATGGATAAGGGCCGCCTTTCTTTATGCTATCGACAAATTCCGAGGGAAACCGTCAAGGTTCCCCAAATTTAGAACTTACAATTAAAAATTATCAGCAAGGGCGGCAGCGTAGAACTGCCATGTTGATGGAAGAAAGGGGATGATGCCAGCCGCCTGTGTGCCGTCCGCATAATAGCGGGCAAGGAGTAGCAATGCTATGGACGATGCCATCCGCAGCATTGAGAAGTTGCTTTTTGTCCCATATCAACGACACACGGCTTTCAATGGACAAATTTCAACAGGCGTTGGCAGGCGTTTTTGTACGCGGGAGTTTTCCCCCAGTGGGGACAAACCCCCGCCTGCCGGTGCTGCCTGCCCTATTGGACTTCTCAATGCACATATTCAGAAAGCGGCTGATTTTGTATTCCGATACAAAGTCGGCCGCTTTTATTTAAGGCTCCCTGAACAAAGAGTTAGGGGGCCGCCACCTCCGATTTGTTTTCCACAAAAAAACAAATCGGAGGTAACAGAAGTGCAAAATTATCGCAAAAGCGACTATGCGATAAACAAAAACAGCCCAAATATCGTTTATCGCTTTCATAACGAAATCATAGAAATCACACTGGAGGATTATCTGAAGGAGAATCCTGACAAAACGGAACATGACTTTGCAGAGCTGAAAGCCCTGTCCGATCAAATCTACTATGAGCAGGATCGGGCAGAGAGCGCCCAGACCCGCAAGGATGTTTCCATTCACGGTTTGGAGGAAACGGAGCATTGCGCCACTCGCGCACTGGATGAAGAATGGGAAGAACGAGTTGTTGACATACAGAACCGCAAGTATGCCTGGAAAGCCCTGGAGCAGCTTTTTACAGTGGGCGCTTTGACCGAGGTTCAGAAACGGCGATTCCGGCTTCATGTTTTTCAGGGACTCTCTACCCGGCAAATTGGTCGCATGGAAGGGACAAGCCACCAAGCCGTTGCCAAGTCCATAAACCTGGCAATTGCCAAACTAAAAAAATATTTTGCGGCACAGGGCTGACATCCCTGCGGTTTCAGGACGATAGGTGAAAGATATTCTTTCGAGTGTTTTCCTTTCGCCTGTTCCTTACAACCACATACTCATTCATCAGTAACTTCCCCCTTGTCAGTGCGATGAACAAAAGCCGAATCAGGGGTCGCGCCATGATATACGGACATGGTGAACAGATTCCACCTGATTATCATAAGCGGAAAATCTGTTTGCAGAGGCGTTCCGCATATTTCAGTGTTTGATAGGCTCCGCCGTAATCCCGCCACACCATAGCAATCAGGCAGTCCGCCCGGTCTACCATCCAGCGGTTGCAGGCGGTGATTGCCTTTTTGTAGTGGATGTCCGCAAGCTCAATGGGGATCAGGATTTCGTCAAAGTTACTTTCATAGTATTCCTTATCCGTGTTTAGCCGCTGCTCCATGTAGGGCAGCACCAGAACCAGAGAGATTGCCTTGTCCGGGTGTCGGTGTTTTAGAGTACGAACCGCGCTGGCGCAAAGGGCGTCAAACTCTCCCTTACCGCCCACATAGCAGGTCATTTCCTGTTCCGCTTCCAGCAGCCTCTCCAATATCTCCACCACCCGCGACTGGCCAAGGCCAAAGACTTCTCTGTGTCCCGCAAAAGTACAAACCACCATATCTATTTCCCCACTTTAAAAAGTTTATTTAACAAGCCAACCCATCACAGAAAATTTGCAAAACTTAAAGCACACAAATTTTGAATTTATATAGTTTATTATATATCTGTGCCGTGTACTTTACAATAAAGGAGGAATAATATTAGGCGACGTACTGCGAGGGAAAATAGATGGAATTAGATTACAAAGAGATTGGGAAGCGCGTGAAGATCGCAAGAATAAGGGCCGATCTGACGCAGGAAGCATTGGCGGAAAAGGCCGGGCTGTCCATTACCCACATGAGCAACATTGAAAACGGTCATTCCAAGTTGAGCTTACCGATGGCGGTTGCGCTGGCAAACGTCCTGTCTGTTTCGGTGGATGAATTTCTGTGCGACAGCGTGATCCATTCCAAGGAAGTTTTCTCCCATGAGGTTCAAATGCTTTTGGAGGATTGCGACGACTACGAGATACGCATACTCACCGATCTGCTAAAAGCAGCCAAAGACACGATCCGCAGGGATATGAAGCTGAAACAGCAGGAATAGCGCAGGCAGTCACGATTGACCGTACTGCGCTACTCTTTTCTTACAATGCAAAGCGCCGGACGCGCGGGCTGTATGCCTCTGCGTCCGGCGCTTTGTTTCGGGGATATTTCTACACATTTGGTTTCCGTTCCTACCTGGATTAGATAAATTCATTCAACCATCCAGACAACCGAGCCGGAGAAGTCAGATACGGCAGGGCTAACAGTGAAGAAAACCGCATCATCCCAGCCCAAACAAACTGTCAATAACAACAGGCTGAAGTGTAACCATAATCACAAACAAATACACTGTGAAAAATAACAGTTCATTGCAATGCTTAATTGCAGTGGTGTAAAACCTTTTGCGAACCGCTTTTGAAACTTCTTTACTTTGTTTTACAAAAAATTCACAAAGTAAAAATAAAATGCTCTTGTACTTTTTATAAGACTGTAGTATTATAATATCAACGATGATACTACTACAGTCTTATTACTTGCGTAGAAAGAGGATGATTTTATGGAAATCAAACTGTTCGATTCTGAATTGAAAGTAATGGATGTGCTTTGGAGAGAAGGCGATCAGCCCGCAAAGTATGTTGCGAAAACATTGACGGATGAACTGGGCTGGAATGTTAATACAACTTACACCCTGATTAAGCGGTGTATCAAAAAAGGAGCGATTGAGCGAACCGAACCCAACTTTATGTGCCATGCGTTGATTCCAAAGAAGGACGTGCAAGAAGCAGAAACAAACGAACTTATCAACAAAATTTATGACGGTTCGGCTGATAAACTGTTTGCGGCTTTATTAAGCCGGAAAAAACTGTCTGCCGAGCAGATCGACAAATTGAAAAAGATTGTCGGTGATTTGGAATGAGGTGATGAGTATGAGCCTGCTGCATATGAGTTTTGCTGGCGCAGTAATGATTTTAGCAGTTACAGTCATTCGCGCCTTAGTCATTTATCGAGTACCTAAAAAGACTTTTATGGTACTTTGGGGAATTACACTTGCACGATTACTCATTCCATTTTCTGCCCCTTCTGCGTTCAGTATATATACGTTTTTTGGGGAAAAAGAGCCGAACATAAGCAATGTAGGAGATACGGCAGTTACCACTTTGGGTCCGGCCATTCAAGAAGGACAAATGACTACTGCCCCCAATTATATTTCCCACTCTGAAGTCGCTGTTCCTATTTGGCCAATCATCTGGGCAATCGGAGCACTAATATGTGCGGTTGTTTTCTCGATAACCTACTGGAAATGTTATAAAGAATTTCAAACATCTTTGCCGATAGACAATGATTTTACACGTAATTGGTTAAGCAGCCATCACATTAAGCGTTCTATTCAAATTCGACAATCCGAATTGGTGTCAGCACCACTCACTTTTGGTATCCTTCGGCCGGTGATCTTGATGCCCAAAACAACAGACTGGAACGATGAAAAGACACTGCAATATGTTTTAGCACATGAGTTCGTGCATATACGAAGATTCGATACCATAACAAAGCTAATTCTGCTGATTGCTCTTTGTGTGCATTGGTTTAACCCTTTTGTGTGGGTAATGTATGTTCTTGCTAATCGAGATATTGAATTATCCTGCGATGAAACCGTTCTCCACTTGTTTGGAGAAAACACAAAAGCCTCTTATGCACGAACTTTGATTGGTATGGAAGAAATAAAAAGCGGAATTACCCCTTTATGCAATAATTTTAGTAAAAATGCCCTTGAAGAAAGGATGACAGCAATTATGAAAACCAAAAAAAGAACCATCTTCTCTATCGCTCTGGCAGCATTGATTGTTGTTGGAACCACTACCGCCTTTGCGACTTCCGCAAAGGTAGAATCCAGCAAAGATAACTCCACAACTCTCCTTGCAGGAATTGAAAGCACATATACCAAAGATGGAAAAACCTACTATGTCCTTGGAGATGGCAGCATGATGGAAGAATCTGAATATCTGAAAAAGTATCCTGTGCCGGAAGTAGAATGGTGGACGTATGAGGAATACAAAGAATGGCTTGAAAACGAGAAAAAAGAACTCCAAAGCATACTCGGAGCAACAGGAACTGGAAACGGTAAGAAAATTGTTTGGACACAGGAAAAGATTGATGAAACCATCGCCATGTATGAGGAAATGCTGCAGGATATTAAGAATGGCGTGAAGTATTCCAAAACGGTGGATGGTCAAGAGGACGTTCTGCTCGCTATGAATCCAGGTCCAATTGACACAACCGTTGAGGTCTCAATGGATATTAATTCGACGGAATCGGATGAGCTAACACAGAAAAAAATGTTGGATTTATATGGAGATTATGGCATCTCATTTGATGAAAGCGGAAATATGTTGTTTCAAGGCGATTTGGTCAGATTGTTCTGGGATGGTGTAGACGCTGGCGACGGTGCATCTTCTGTCCTCTGCCAATATTACAACGAAAAGGGCACGGTAGATGTCCACACCGTCCGTTCTGTAATCGATAATGGCGACGGTAGCGTCGATCCTTTCGGTAAACTTATCAAAATTGAAAAGGATAGCCAGGAGGTGTTTGATAGTCGGGATATGGACGACTATCTGTCCGATGGACCATCCACCACCACGGCTTCGGGCTTTTCCAACTCCAATGATGGAACAAGTTTCGCAGAAGTGATGAAAAAATACGCAGAATTTGGAATCCGGTATGAGAGTGGCGACGGATTGGGGAATATCTATTATAACAATCAACTGGTGAAAACATTTATAGATAAAAACAAACAGGGCGATGTGTTCACCTTATCTTCGGAAGATGGCGGAGAAATCGTAGTTCATACGGTCTATGATAAAAAGGGAAATTTAACTGGTGTTGAAATTGAATGAATTTCTCATGATGTTCATTTTGAAGTAAGTAGTTAAATGCAGATAGCAAAGTCGGCCGAGCCACTCACCGGTCAAGATGAACGGGCTGCGCCCGCCGTTGACAGCCCCGTCTGTCTTTGCTGGTGAGCAGACAAGGGGCGACAGCAAGGAGTGCTGCCGCCCTTCTTTTCTACCTAATTGGAGGTAAACAGTATGGAAGAACTAATCGTCATTCGTACTTCCGACCCGGATGGAAGTATATTTCACTCCATCATAGAAGCCTTACAGAGTAAGAATGTTCAAATCCTTCATGCTGCTGACCTGGAGCCTTCCGTTCTGACTCTGGGCGATATTATGATATTTCCAGAGCAGCGTCGGGTAATGAAGCAAGATATAGAGATCCACCTGAACTATGGAGAGTTCTCCATCCTCTATTGTATGGCCCGTTACCCTGGACGCGTATTCAGCCGGGAGCAGCTCTATAATGCGGCCTGGGGCGAGGACTGCGAATTAGGCACCAATACCGTGGACAACACGATCTGGCGCCTGCGGGGCAAGTTGGAGTCTGATCCAAAACATCCAATCTATATTAAGACTGTTTTCCGGGTTGGTTATAAAATCGAAAGATAGCATACAAGAAAATGCCGGACACAACAGTGCCCGGTACTTTTCTCAACAGAGGCATATTCGGCTATTACATAAGTTTGAGATTTGAAAACATTTTATTGCTTAATATATTTCTTTTTCTCTGTAAACATAATTCCTTGAATACATACAGTTACCTGCAAAACAGGCTTTTCTATAAAAAATGGGGCTGTTGCAAAACAGACTCAATAAAAAAATGAGATAGACTTCCCCGGAAGGGGTTGCCTATCTCATTTTTTGTTGTAATCTGAAACTGTCATGAAACAAATACAACAAGAAAAGTATAACAGAAAGGCATGGCAGTATCAACAGTTAGCACTGCCCATTGCGCAAAATATTGAGATAGCGGAAGATGAACCCGTATTTGTAGCCAACGCCCAGCTTGAGGAACTGGATTACAGGGAACTGTACAAAGCGTATTCACCCATCGGGAGAAAATCGGCAGCAGAACCACGGATCATGTTCAAGCTATTGGTGTACGGGTATATGTGCGGGATCTACTCCACGCGAAAGCTGGAGGAAGCCTGCCGGAAGAACATCGATTTCATCTGGCTTTTGCAGGGAGAGCGAGCGCCGGATCACTGCTCTATTGCCCGGTTCCGCAGCGGGAAGGCCCGGGACGCCATTGAGGGATTGTTCTACCAGTATGTGAGAAGGCTGGCGAAAGAGGAAGAGATCCAGTACGAAGAAGTATTCATCGACGGGACCAAGATAGAGAGCATGGCCAACCGGTATACCTTTGTGTGGCGAAAGAGTGTGGAAAAGCAGCTGGCCAAGGTAAAGGAGAAGGCAAAAGAGCTGTTCCGGCAATACGGAGGGAACGGAAACCTGACCGCCGGCAAGCTGCGGCGTCTTGCCCAAAGCCTTGTGCCGGAAGGAGGGGAAATGGTCCGGGGTACAGGGAGACGGAAACCGTCCTGGCAGCGGCAGTATGAGGAGCTGGAGCAGCTGCTGGAGAGGTGGGACCGCTATGAGGCCCAGCTGTTTGAGATGGGCTGCCGGCGCAACAGCTTGTCCAAAACCGACAAAGACGCCACCTTCATGCGGATGAAGGAGGACCATATGGGCAACGGACAACTGAAGCCCGCCTACAATGTGCAGCTGGCGGTAAACAGCGAATACATTACCGGGGTGGCGGCCTTCTCCCACTGCACAGACAGCGGCACTCTGATCCCATTTCTGGAGCATATCCAGCGGATGCAGGGCAGAAGCTACCGGGACATTGTAGCGGATGCCGGCTACGAAAGCGTGGGCAATTATCTGTACCTGGACCGCAAGGACCAGGGATGCTATATAAAGCCTGCCAACTACGAAGTACGAAAGACCAAAAAGTACTCGCAGCAGATCTGGCGGCTGGAGAATATGCAGTATCTGGAACGGGAAGATTGTTTCCTCTGTGCCGCAGGAAGAAAGCTGACACTGCGCCGAAGCTGCTCCCGAAAAGAAAAGGGCATGGTCACCACCATGGACTATTACCGCTGCGAGGGGTGCGGCGGTTGTCCTTTGCGGGAGCAGTGCACCACCTCCCGGGATCCGGCTTTCTGCAAAGAGGTAAAGGTCTGCCGGGAGTTTGCCCAGTTCCGGGACCAGGCTCTCCGGCAGCTGAGCACCCCGCGGGGAACACTTCTTCGGATGAACCGCTCCATCCAGGTGGAGGGGGCCTTTGGCGTACTGAAAAGCAACCGCCGGTTCAAACGGTTCCTCATGCGGGGCAAGACCAATATCTCACTGGAACTGTTCCTGCTCTGCCTGGCCTTTGACCTGAAAAAGTACTGGGCCAAACTGCAACAGGGACGGCTGAAAAGTCATCTTTTTCCCCTGAAAAAAGAATAGATTTTTCCACAACCGGAAAATGCAAAAAACTGGACCTCTCCTCACCCGAGAAGCCCAGCTTTGCTGTACCATTTTTTCCTTTTGGTGACAAACTTTTTTACAATTTGTTCTCCAAAATACTGCACAGAACCACTTTTCCACAGAAAACGGGGCTGTTGCTCCACTTTCGTTTTGCAACAGCCCCATTATATAAATATTTTCCGTGGTCGTAAAACACTTACTGTTCCATGTTAGCGTTGAGGCTTACCTTAACACCATTAGCATCAAAAATCTCTACTTCAACTCCATCTTCCGGTTGCAAAGGAGTGACTTCTCCGTTTGCCACAGCCTGCCTGAATTCATCAGGAATTTCAAGCGGAACCTTTGACATACTGGTAATCATATCGGAAAAAGAGACCTCCTCCTTGGCCTTGAGATCATATCCGTCGTTCGGATTGATGCTTTGAGCAAAGGGAATATCTGTTTGCGTTTCACCGGTGAGGAGCTCGTCACTGGAAGTTGTAGACACATCCTTGCCAGCAACAATTCCGTTGATCGTCTGCGGAGTATTACTTTGCGCCTCGGCAGCAAATGCGGACAGCGCAAAACTGCTTGCACCCAATACGCAAACAAGCGCAGTAGCGATCAGTTTTTTGGACTTATTTCCATTCAGCATAATGCAAATTCTCCTTTTCAGCTTTTCGCGCGAGGATGTAAAAGAAATCCCCGGCGTAGAGTTCAATTTGTGTTGAAATTTGGAATACGAAATCAAAAGGTATCCATAGTGTTTACGTTCCTCATGGTCAAGATTCTGAACTACCTGAGCATCACAGGATGTCTCGGCATAAAATTCAAAGTCTTTACAGAGCAGCCACACAATAGGGTTGACCCAGTGAATCGTCTGTATTACGACGCCCAGAAGTTTCCACCACAAATCACGGCGTTTAAAATGCACCAGTTCATGTTTCAGAATCATTTGTATATCCGCTGGCGGAAGTCCGTCAGCAGGTACTGCAATGATCGGCTTGAAAAAACCAATCATCACCGGACTTTGTACATATGGCGATACTCTGAGAATTGGTATTTGCCGGATTCCATATTCGCTTGCACAGTGATTTGCGATTCGCTGTAACTCACCACAAACAGGCTGTGTTTGCTTTTTGGATAGTCTCCTACGGAATCTTAACAATACAGCAATATACCATAATGCAAGAGCAGACATACCAACAGACCAAACAACTAAAATCTTTTCCTGTGTCTGAACATCCAAGCGAAAACCGCTCGTTCTCATGCTGTTGCTTTCATTGATGGAAGTATTCTGTTGGACTACTTCGTCTTTTGGAATAACGCTGCTAATGCCTTCCAAGTATTCGCCTGTTTGAAATGGTATATCTTTTGTTGCAGAAGAGATCGGCAAGACCTGATAAAATGGAATCAAGAACAACACCATGACAGCGATGCACCCAATATAGCGGAAACGCTCATTCACGCCGTTTTTTGCCCAAACGAGCAAAGTTTTGAAAAGCAGGTACACGCTGCTGGCAATTAAATTCAGAAAAAACAGAGTACTAAGCAAGTAAGTTACCATACAAATTCCTCCGTTATTACTGATTGTCCAACCATTCTTTCAAAGATTCACGATCTTCCTCTGACATCTGGGAGCCACCATAAAGTGCTGCGAAGAAATTCTTGATCGATCCACCATACAGTGTATCTAAGATTCGCTGTGCATTACTTTTATGATATTCCTCACACGTCTTGATCGGCCAATAATAAGGCACACGGCCCTCTCTTTTTGATGTGATTAAACCTTTTTGGGTTAAACGTGACAGAAATGTTGCTAATGTTTGAGCTTTCCAATCCTTATTGCGATATTCGGCAAAGTACGACAATATCTGTGAAGCAGACATGGGGGCTTCCGAGTTCCACAGCACCTCCATAATTTCGTATTCGGTATCTGATAGTTTTTGGGATCGATCCATAAACATTTCCTCCTTATCCAAAGTACGTCTACTTTGGATAAGTTAATTCTACTACAAGTTTGTAGAATAGTCAATAGTTCTACAGTGGTGTAGAAATAAATTTAAAACACACTTTTACATTTCAGGTGTTATTATTTAAACGACTATACAGTTCATACTACCGACTAAATAATTTCATGTTCATAAAATGTTTTTAATTGCACTATTGGAGTAGTGTTGACAACTCGAAACTATTGTGGTAGTATAATAACGTAAACTATTGCAATAGTTCAGAGAAAGGATTTGATTGTATGGCAATTAAGCTCTTTGATTCCGAGCTAAAAGTCATGGATGTGCTATGGAAAGAAGGTGACAAGACCGCAAAGCAAATTTCTGATATTCTCAAAGAGGAAATCGGCTGGAACATGAACACCACCTACACCGTGATCAAAAAGTGCATCGCGAAAGGTGCCATTGAGCGTAGCGAACCAAACTTCATGTGCCATGCGCTGATTGCAAAAGAGGTTGTGCAAGAGGCGGAGGCAGAGGAGCTGATTGGCAAGCTGTTTGACGGCTCCCCCGACAAACTGTTTGCCGCCTTGCTGGACAATCAAAAGCTATCCAAGGAGCAAATTGAAAATCTGCGCCGGATGGTGGCTGAATTGGAATAGGAGGTAACGCATGAGCCTATTCCAAATGAGCGTGGCCGGAGGTGTGCTGATCTTATTCATTGTGGTTATCCGCGCATTGGCGATCCATCGTTTGCCAAAAACAACTTTTTTAGCGTTGTGGATGATCGCGGCTCTGCGCTTGCTCCTGCCATTCTCCATCCCGCTGCCTTTCAACATCCATATCGGCCTTGATGTTTTTTCAGATGTGGTTCAAGAATTACCCTCTGGAAATATCGCTTCTACTTTACCGGGGGATAGTCCGCCGTCTTATGATATAGGTACGGCTGTTCCAAGTCCTGTAACAGAACGCATTTCCATCTTTGTGATGCTTTGGCTGGTTGGTGCGCTGTTGTTAGTGCTCTACTTCTCTATCTCTTATCTGCGGAGTATGCGGAAATTTAGAATGTCTATCCCCGACAACACACCGTATATCCAAAATTGGTTGGCCGCACACCAAATTTCCAGACCCCTTGCGGTGCGGAGTTCAGATTTGATTTCCTCTCCGCTGACCTATGGCATCCTGCATCCGGTGATCCTCTTGCCCAAAAAACTTGATCGGAATGACCAGGTTGCATTGAAGTATGTGCTGACCCATGAATATGTCCACATTCGGCGCTTTGACGCAATCACAAAAATTCTCTTTGCTGCTGTGCTCTGCATCCATTGGTTTAATCCGCTGGTTTGGGTGATGTATGTCCTTGCCAACCGGGATGTGGAATTGTCGTGTGATGCCTGGGTTATCCGTATGATGGGTGCAAAAAACCGTTCCTCTTATGCGCTAATGTTAATTAAAATGGAGGAACAGAGAAGCGGTATGTCCGCTTTATGTAGCCATTTTGGGAAAAATGCAATTTCAGAAAGGATTGAAGCAATTATGAAATTCAAAAAGACTTCTATTTTGGCTTGTGCTTTGGCACTTGCCTTGATTGCTGGTGCAACAACGGCATTTGCTGCCACAAGGACTGATGATAATGTGGGGCTAATGGGACTTGGATTTTCTACCGCAGATGTAGAGGATATGGAAGCGGTGGAAATTGGAAACACCACTCCGGTACAGCGTGTGGGGGGAGAAGATAATCGGTCAGACAACGGGGTAACAAACATCGAGAATATGGCGCACATGGATATCTCTGGTACCATGCAAAATGCACAATCTATGGATATTACCCTGGTTTCTGTCAGCCATGATGACGAGTCCAAGTTTACGCCCGAAGAATGGGCTGAAATTTTGAAGCAGATTGAGCAGGGAACGGTGTATTGGGAGGACTAATTCTTTCAGAGAATATTTATTATGGAATGGTAGCCCAAAGGATGTAGTTGGGCGCAGAAAAGGAGGGTAACGCATGAGCCTATTTCAAATGAGCGTGGCCGGAGGTGCATTGATCTTATGCATTGTGGTTGTCCGGGCATTGGCGATCCATCGCCTGCCAAAAACAACCTTTTTGGTTTTGTGGATGATCGCTGCTCTGCGCTTGCTCCTGCCGCTCTCCATCCCGCTGCCTTTCAACATCCATATCGGCCTTGATGTTTTTTCAGATGTGGTTCAAGAATTACCCTCTGGAAATATCGGTTCCCCCTTACCGGGTGAGAGTCTGCCATCTTATGATACTGGTGCGGCTGCTCCAAGTCCTGCAACAGAACACATTTCCATCTTTGTGATACTCTGGCTGGTTGGCGTGCTGCTGTTGGCAATCTACTTCTCTATTTCCTATTTTCGGAGTATGCGGAAGTTCAGAATGTCTATCCCCGACAACACGCCGTATATCCAAAATTGGTTGACCGCACACCAAATTTCCAGACCCCTTGCGGTGCGGAGTTCAGATTTGATTTCCTCTCCGCTGACCTATGGCATCCTGCATCCGGTGATCCTATTGCCCAAAAAACTTGATCGAAATGACCAGGCGGCATTGAAGTATGTACTGACCCATGAATATGTCCACATTCGTCGCTTTGACGCAATCACAAAAATTCTCTTTGCTGCTGTACTCTGCATCCATTGGTTTAATCCGTTGGTTTGGGTCATGTATGTTCTCGCCAACCGGGATATAGAGTTGTCGTGTGATGCCTGGGTTATCCGAATGATGGGTGAAAAAAATCGTTCCTCCTATGCGCTGATGTTAATTAAAATGGAGGAAAGGAGAAGCGGTATGTCCGCTTTATACAGCCATTTTGGCAAAAATGCAATTTCAGAAAGGATTGAAGCAATTATGAAATTCAAAAAGACCTCTATTTTGGCGTGTACTTTGGCACTTGCCTTGATTGCTGGTGCAACAACGGCATTTGCCGCAACAAATTCCGTTGCTACTGCCGATACTTCTAAGGAGAAATTGTTCGGCCAGTTGTCTGCTACCGATGATAATGTAAAGAGTGATGGAACGGTCGCTGTTCAAAAAGTAGATCAAAGTCCGTTTGCCGAGGTAGACCAGGAAAGCAACAATTCCGGCAATGATGCAACTGCGGAACAAGATGGGATTGCTAATTTCCCCACACAAGGCACAAAAACCTCGATTGCCGCCAAGTCGTCTATCTACTACAATTTCGGTACAGGAGCAAACAATACCTTCTATGAAGCTGATACTGTAATTGAGTTTTCCATTCAGTGTGTTTATGCGGACATTCCAGTTCAAGTTAGCTTGGTTACTGCTGATAAAACAGAGGTAATTTCATCTCAGGTAGTCGAGAGCAATGAGGTGACACCCATTTCCTTTACAATTCCAGAAGATGGTGATTATTTAATCTGCATTACAAACGAGAGTGCATCAAGAACGCAAGAATATAGTCATATGATCGCGCGATAAAACGATATGCTGCGAAACACGGGATAATAAAAAAACCGTTGTTTCGGCGGCTGGTCATCCATGCGTCCTAACATAATACAGTAGCCTGACGGCGGTTTTGAGAAATCAAGGCCGCCGTTTTGCTTTGCCTGGATAACATGATCGGCGGTCCACGGAGGGAATCATATGAAAGAAATCATAGTCATTCGTACTTCCGACCCGGACGGAAGTGTCTTTCACTCTATCATAGGAGCCTTACAGGGAAAAGATGTTCAAATTCTCCATGCTGTTGACCTGGAGCCTTCAGGCCTGACTCTGGGAGATATTGAGATATTTCCAGAGCAGCGTCGGGTGACGAAACGAGGTATGGAGATCCACCTAAACTATGGAGAGTTCTCTATCCTTTACTGCATGGCCCGCTGCCCTGGTCATGTGTTCAGCCGGGAACAGCTCTATAATGCGCCCTGGGGCGAGGACTACGAATTAGGCACCAATACCGTGGACAACACGATCTGGCGCCTGCGGAACAAACTGGAGCCTGACCCAAAGCATCCCACCTATATCAAGACCGTTTTTCGGGTGGGATATAAAATTGAAAAATAGCATATCAAAAACGCCGGACGCGGTGCCTGTTTGGCCCTGCGTCCGGCGTTTTCCTATGGGGATATTCTACGCATTTCAAAGTTTGTTGCGACAGGGAGTAGAGCAATCCTATTGCCACCCCACCGACCACCGCCGAAAAGCCTTGATTTCTATGGACTTTTTGCCCCCTAAATGCGTAGACAGCGTCAGTATTGATAGAACCTCTTTTAATAATGAAGTGATATTTTGTTTCACAATCCGAAGTTTGAAGGATTTAACGAGTTTGTTTATAATATTAAGAAGAACTACACACGAATCCCAAGATTTTATGGTACGATACCTTTGGAGGTGTTCTTATGCAGCATATTTTGATTGTTGAGGATGACTTGGATATTCAAGATCTTTTGAGAAATTTTTTGCGAGAAGCAGGATATGAAACTACGATTGCCAGTGACGGTATGGAAGCTATTGCTTTGTTTTCGGCCACTCATTTTGATTTGGTATTATTAGATATAATGTTGCCTAAAATTGATGGATTTACTGTTTGCGAGTTGATTCGAAAACAATCACAAGTCCCTATTATCATGCTTACCGCCCTCAATGGAGAAGAAGAACAAATCAAAGGATTGGATTTGCAAGTAGATGATTATATTACGAAGCCGTTTTCCATGCCAATATTGATCCGTAAAATCGCTGCGGTTCTACGGCGGAGTACGATGATTCCAGATCAGGAACATCAAACAATATCCTATAAAAACTTGATTCTGGATTTAGACAGCTACTCCGCTTCGGTAAATGGAGAATCCCACGAATTGACGCAGCGGGAATTTGAAGTCTTGCGGGAATTGCTTTTGAATCAAGGGCGCGTTCTTACCCGCCAGAATTTGTTGGATCGTCTTTGGAAATATGATTTTCTTGGGGACGAGCGTGTTGTCGATACCCATATTAAAAATCTAAGAAAGAAACTGGAAATCGACTTTATCCAGACGATTCGAGGGGTGGGATATAAAATTGATAGAGAAAGTTAAACGCAGCTTATTTGCGAAAATATTCATCGTCACATTCTTATTGACAAGCTTCTGCTGTATGATAACTTATGGTGTTATCGCATGGCTTGTCCCCAAAACTTACAGCACAACCCTTGATACGAGTTTAGATAGCGCAGTAAATTCATTCCTTGCAGAAGTTGAGTGTGTCACTCCATTGGAAAGCGGCAAACTCTTTGACGAATTTGTATTAAATCAGAACGGTGTGCTGATCCAGTTATTTGATTCTTCTAATAACGAAATTGAACTTCCGTCACAAAGCAGTTCAGTATTCCCTGTTTTTGTCACAAGTGGAGTAGCGATTGAAAGTGACGATCCGGCAGCCTATCGGGCGACACACAGTTATATCTTTACATTTGCAGATTCAGACGAGGTTTACACCTTAACGATTGCAGGAAGCGCACAGGAAGTTGATTTACTAAAAGATACTTTGGGAGGAATCTTCCTCGTTCTGCTCTTTGTGGTTTTGCTGGTTGCTGTATTGGCTTCTATTGTTTATTCTCATTATGTGACCAGACCTGTTCTGCGTATCAGTGGTGTATCAAGAAGAATGGCACAGCTGGATTTTAGTTGGAAATGTAAAGAAGGCCGAACAGATGAACTGGGAACATTGGCGCACAGTCTAAATGAAATGTCACAAAGGTTAAGTGCGTCCATGGCAGATTTGAAAAGTGCCAACGAGAAATTACAAGCGGATATTGAGCGAGAACGCGCGTTGGAGCAGGCGCAATTAGACTTCTTTTCCGCAGTTTCTCACGAACTGAAAACGCCTATTACAGTCATTAAGGGACAAACCGAGGGTATGATCCTAAATATCGGGGATTATCAAGACCGCAACAAATACCTGATGCGCTCGTTGGAAATCATCAACACCATGGAAGGGATAGTGCAGGAAATTCTGACTGTATCCCGCATGAAATCTTCAAAAGTAGGGCTGAAAAAAGAAAACATTCAGTTTTCAGATATGCTCAAGCAGGAATATGCGCTGTTTGAAGATTTGATTATCCAGAAAGGTATAGATTGGAAGGAAAATATTACTCCCGATTTGTGCGTTGTCGGTGACAAGGCGCTGCTGCAAAAAGCAATCAATAACCTGGTGTCCAATGCGATTGCCTACTCGCCGGAGGGCAGCACCATCTATTTGACCGCTTTTGCAGAAGAAGGGACGGCTCGGTTTTTACTGGAAAACACAGGTGTTCATATTCCCGATTCGGAGCTTCCCAAACTGTTTGATGCCTTTTACAGAGTGGAACATTCCCGCAACAAGAGAACCGGCGGGAGTGGCTTGGGATTATACATTGTCAAAACCATTCTGGAGCAGCATCAAGCGGAATACAGTATAGAAAACACCAAAAGAGGTGTTTTATTTACAATTCGATTCTAAAAGGATAGGGCGGTAGAAAACACCGCCCTATCCTTTTACAACTACATATAAAAAACATATTCGTCACAATGGTATCCCAAAAAGTTTTGGTAACATAAAAGTACCAACAGAAAGGAGTTGTTTCTGATATGAAGAAATGTAATCTGAAAATTCTCACGCTTACTATGGCACTGTGCGTATCAGCGGCGTTGAGCGGTTGTGCAGCTAACGCTGCGGCCACACAAGAGCCTAACAAGCAAACGACTACCAGTACAATACCCATGGAACAAGCACACAACAGCGGAGACACTTCTTCCTCAAATTCCACCTCTACGGCAGAGGCCTATGAAAGCGATGAAGTGATTTCCCCGGAGGAGCAGGCCAAGGCGGAGGAAGTTCGCCGTGCAGAGATCGCAGAGCAGTATTCCATTTATGAAGCCTATGGCATGACCTACGATAAGGAGAAAGACCGCTTCTTTTATAATGGTCAGATGGTGCGTTACTTCAAAGATCAGGTCAGTGCAGAGAACACAAATTCGTTCTTCTTTGAGGATGGTGTCGTAGATGTAGAGCCGATTAGAGACACCAATGGCACCCTGACAGGGTTGAAGCAGTCCTCGGACGCCGATTTCAAAGCAAGAACTGAAAAGCAGGAAGAAATCAAAGCAGAATTTAACGCGGCTGGCATTACCGGGAACAGCGGTAGTTTTGAAATGGGCGATCCGAACTATCGTGATGATAGTTTAGATGCCTACACCGCATTTGGCGTTTCCTATGACCAGTCTACTCAAAAATGGATGTATGATGGAAAAATCATCCACATTCTCTATGATGCAGACCACAACACCTACTGCGACAGCAGCGCAAGCGATGGTATCAATCTCAAAGTGGTTCGTGACAAGAGCGGTAACATTGAAAAGCTGATGGAAACAGAGGCACAAGAATTAGAGCAGTATGTAAAATAAACTACAAAACTGCCGGGCGACGGCAAAAGAAAAAAGCCGCCGTCCAGCAGCCATTTTGACACGCCTATACGATTTGCGGCGGCTTTGAACAATCAAGGCCGCCGCTTTCTTTTGCGCGGCTCAGGATCGGCGGCCCACGGAGGGAATCGTATGAAGGAGATTATAGTCATCCGTACTTCTGACCCAGATGGAAGTGTCTTTCGCTCCATCCTGGAAGCCTTACAAGGAAAAGATGTTCAGATTCTCCATGCTGCTGACCTTGAGCCTTCTACCCTGACTCTGGGAGATATTGAGATATTCCCAGAGCAGCGGCGGGTCACGAAGGCTGGTGTGGAGATCTGCCTGAACTACGGAGAGTTCTCTATCCTTTACTGCATGGCCCGCTGCCCTGGTCATGTGTTCAGCCGGGAGCAGCTTTACAATGCGGCCTGGGGCGAGGACTGTGAATTAGGCACCAACACCGTGGACAACACGATCTGGCGCCTGCGGAACAAGCTGGAGGCTAACCCAAAGCATCCCACCTATATCAAGACCGTTTTTCGGGTGGGATATAAAATTGAAATTGCACATGGATGAGAAAAACAAAATTCTACTAATATATTGTAGTAGAAACTATTGACATTTCTACACTGTTGTAGTAATATTAAATTGTCCAAGGTAGACGTACTTCGGATAAGGAATATCAAATGTTGGAAGGAGATGATAATAAATAGCATAAAACTTATTAAAAAATACAATAGGCTAATGGTAAGCTGAGAAAGGAGCAAATTTTGTGAAAATAAAAAAGCTGGCTTGTATTACAATGGCGTGTGTAATGGCCATTAGCTGTCTCGCTGTTTCTGCATTTGCGGCTGAATCGGAGCAGGAGATGTCCATTACGGGCGAAAAGAACGTTTTCATGGTGGACAAAGCGGCCTCTATGGGCAGCGAGATGACGGACAACGTGGGCGCAAAGAATGTCTTCACGGCGGATGGAGCAGCTGCTTCTGGTAGCGAGATGACAGGTAACATTGACGATTTGCTGCCGTCGGACTGGGATGCTATGCCGCTGGCCAAGGGAGAACTGGGATCTGGTCAAGGTTATGCCTATGGTTCGGTGACAATCAGTGCAGGGCAGAAACTTACGATCAGCGGCACCTATACCCCGACTGATGCAACGATGCAGGTAGGCTATGTGAATTCCAGTGGAACCGTAACGTATGTCACGTTCACTGGTGGAAGTGGGTCGCATACCTTTACTGTTAGCAAGAGCGGCACATATCAGATTTACCTCTACAACCCGTCCAGCTATGATCTGGAGTTTAATGTTTCTTATATTTTGACCTGAGAGACTTCTTGCCTGTCTTAACTTTTTAGTTGTTAAGAGCCTCCCAAGGCGTTAAATGTCTAAGGAGTTATTTATGGATCGATCCAAAAAACTATCAGAAACCGAATACGAAATCATGGAGGTGCTGTGGAACTCGGAAGCCCCCATGTCTGCTTCACAGATATTGTCGTACTTTGCCGAATATCGCAATAAGGATTGGAAAGCTCAAACATTAGCAACATTTCTGTCACGTTTAACCCAAAAAGGTTTAATCACATCAAAAAGAGAGGGCCGTGTGCCTTATTATTGGCCGATCAAGACGTGTGAGGAATATCATAAAAGTAATGCACAGCGAATCTTAGATACACTGTATGGTGGATCGATCAAGAATTTCTTCGCAGCACTTTATGGTGGCTCCCAGATGTCGGAGGAAGACCGAGAGGCGCTGAAACAATGGCTCGACGGGCAATCGTGAGAGGAGGCTGATTGTATGGCCTCATACTTGCTTCGTACCATTTTGTGCTTGAACCTTGTAGCAAGTGTGTCCTACCTTGTGTTTAAGGCATCGGCTTTTGCTGGCAGAAAACATATCAGTGAAAAATGGCGCTACAACTGTACCACAGTCATTATGTTCCTGTATGTTATCCCATTTTACAAGCTGCTGCCAGCATTCCCGAAAACATTAGCCGAGGCCGAGCCAATATCAGTGGTTGGGAACAAAGTTGTGTCTGGAATAAATGTACTCCCCCCTGAAAACTCTGTGGCGAGTATTACAGAAGCAAGCCCCAATATCATCAAAGATACTACTCTTAACATGAGTTTGGATTGGCAGAAGTGGGCATTGATTATTTGGATTGTTGTTGCTGGTGCCCTGGTTCTATGGAATGTTTTGGGGCTGCTTTGTTTCAGATACCAGCTCCAGCAGTCACAGACAGTTCATGATGCGCTGTTGCAAGAAATTGCAAGTCGTTGTGCTGCAGGTCTTGGGATCAAGCAAAAAGTAGCTTTAAAGTTGCACTCCGCAATACAAAGTCCAATGCTGGTTGGTTTTTTTACCCCAACTATTATAATCCCAAATGCTGATTTGCAGCTTGATGAAGCACAGATGATACTGGCCCATGAATTAGTGCATTTTAAGCACCGTGCCTTATGGAGAAAGCTCTTAGCAGTTATTCTCCAAACAGTCTATTGGTTCAATCCCGTAGTGTATCTCATAAAGCGGGATTTAGATCGTTTGGCAGAAACATCTTGTGATGAGCAGGTTGTTTGCCGAATGAATCAGGCAGAGCGTAAAAAGTATGGGCATCTTCTGATTTCCTACACAACTGTATTTCGTAACCCAAACAAAGTATCTGGAATTGCATTTGTTTCAACGAGAAAAAGGCTTGAAAGGAGAATTTTAACCATGTTGAATTCCAACAAGAAATCCCGTAAGACTGTCGTGGCCGCCTTGGCTTGCACTCTGTG
Organism: Lawsonibacter hominis; assembly: GCF_014287895.1. Classification (GTDB taxonomy): domain Bacteria; phylum Bacillota; class Clostridia; order Oscillospirales; family Oscillospiraceae; genus Lawsonibacter_A; species Lawsonibacter_A hominis. The sequence goes on from NZ_JACOPP010000027.1 coordinate 31,212, forward strand.
CGCCAGCTGTCTGGGAATGTCTGTGTTAGCTGCTGAGGTTCCCTCTACCATCGACGTGCCCAATGCCGAACTGATGAATGTTTCTGATGTGAAGACGGGGGATATGGGCGAAGCCCGCATCATTGAATCTGACGACGGTTTTGTTGATCTGTCCCAGATGAAACTGTCTACCGATTCCAGCGATTTTGCCAAGGTCATTGAGACCACCACGGGTTTCGCAGATCTGTCTCAGTTCAACCTCTCCACTGACGCTGCGGACAACATGATGTTCTATCAGGGAACTGTGTCGGCTAAGGCCGGCGAAGCGGTACCTTATGCTTCCGGCAACCTTTCTGGCGGAAAGGGATATGCTTTTGACTCTCAGGATCTGACCAAGGGCCAAAAAGTGACCGTAAATGCAAACTGGACTCCTACTTCTGCCAATGTTCAGATTGGTCTGATCGATAACAATACTGGCTATGGACTCGTAAAAACCGTTTCCAATGGCTCCGGTTCCGCATCCTTCGAAATTACCGGCGACTCCAACTTCTCTATCTTTATTGGCAATCTGTCTACCAGCAGCATCCACTTTGATGTGTCCTATATTGTGAACTGATGGTTTGTTCTGCATCTGGTTTACTATGTCGAGAAACCAAAATCATTAAGTAGAATGCAAGGCGGGGGGAGTTCAAGAAGATCTCTCCCCGCCTTTGCACATTTAGTACATTTTACATTTCTCGACGAAATCGTAATGAATTCTACCATATAAACTTCTATTGTGGCAGTTTACCCATCCCCTGAGATAAAAAGAGGTGAGGCCAATGAGGAGCTGCAAAAACAGAATCATACATAGTCAGTGCATAAAGCGGCCTTTGTCTTATGGATAAAGGCCGCTTTTCTTTATATTATCGGCAAAATTCGAGGTGAATCGTCAAGATTCCCTATTTTTGAAATTTACAAATACAAATTATCAGCAAGGGCGGCAGCGTAGAACTGCCACATTGATGGAAGAAGGGGGATGATGCCAGCCGCCTGTGTGCCGTCCGCATAACAGCGGACAAGGAGTAACTGTGCTATGGATCAAAAAGTCCACAGCATTGAGAAGTTACTTTTTGTCCCACTCAAACGACACACGGCTTTCAATGGACAAATTTCAATAGGCGTTGGTCGGCGTCTTTGTGCGCGGGAGTTTGCCCCAAGTGGGGACAAACCCCCGCCTGCCCGTGCTGCCTACCCTATTGGACTTCTCAATGTGCATATCCAGAGAGCGGCTGATTTTGTATCCCGATACAAAGTCAGCCGCTTTCATTTAAGGCTCCCTGAACAAAGAATCAGGGGGCCGCCACCTCCAATTTGTTTTTCTCAAAAAAACAAATTGGAGGTAACAGAGGTGCAAAATTATCGCAAAAGCGACTATGCGATAAACAAAAACAGCCCAAATATCGTTTATCGCTTTCATAATGAAATCATAGAAATCACACTGGAGGATTATCTGAAGGAGAACCCTGATAAAACGGAACATGACTTTGCAGAGCTGAAAGCCCTGTCCGATCAAATCTACTATGAGCAGGATCGGGCAGAGAGCGCCCAGACCCGCAAGGATGTTTCAATCCACGGTTTGGAGGAAACGGAGCATTGTGCCACTCGCGCGCTGGATGAAGAATGGGAAGAACGAGTTGTTGACATACAGAACCGCAAGTATGCCTGGAAAGCCTTCGAGCAGCTTTTTACAGTGGGCGCTTTGACCGAGGTTCAGAAACGGCGATTCCGGCTTCACGTTTTTCAGGGACTCTCTACCCGGCAGATCGGTCGGATGGAAGGGACAAGCCATCAAGCCGTTGCCAAGTCCATAAACCTGGCGATTGCCAAACTAAAAAAATATTTTGCGGCACAGGGTTGACACCCATGCGGTTTCAGGACGATAGGTGAAAGGCATTCTTTCGGAGTGTTCTCCTTTCGCCTGTACCTTGACAACCACATACTCATTCATCAGTAACATCCCCCTTTCCAGTGCGAGGAGCAAAAGCCGATTCAGGGGCCGCGCCATGATATACGGACATGATGAGCAGATCCCACCTGATTATCATAATTGGTCTTGCATACAATCCTGTCCCGTATGAGCGAGTAACGGCAGCCTGTAAAAACCGGGCAGCACCCGGCGCGGCCATGATCGGAAAGGGGTATAATGGTACTCCTGTCCAGCCACAGATCACGCAATGGGGGCAGCTCGGAGAGATCCTCGGAGGGGTGAGATTCCCGTGGGCCGGTTCGCTGCTGGCCGCTGATGACTTCCCAATATGTGCGGGGTGTCAAGGACAAATGGCACATAGCAAGAAAACAAATCGGATTTTATATTTCGCCGGAAATGGGGCAGGTCTTATGGCCTGCCCTGTTTCCGGCTTACTTAATATTCAGGAGGTCAGCTTATGCGAAAGGCTATCCGGCGTGGCGATCTGTTCTATGCAGACCTGAACCCGGTGGTCGGCTCCGAGCAAGGCGGCATCCGCCCTGTCCTTGTTATCCAAAATGATGTGGGGAATCAC
>NZ_JACOPP010000028.1 GCF_014287895.1 Lawsonibacter hominis
CGGACATGGTTTACAGACTCCTTTCAGAATGGTGTGTCGCAACTTCATTCTACCAGAGTTCTGCAAACCATGTCTCTTTTTATCCTCTTTTATATTTGCGCAACTTATTTTACCTTATCAAAATCCGGGGCCCCCGCCCGGCATGTGCCGGGTGGGGAGCGAACTTCGCCGAGGAGATCGCCAAGCAGCTGGGCAAGCAGATCGCAGAGGGCTTTCGAGTGCCGGACACAGGCGTGTCCGGCACTTTTCCGTGCTCCGCGTTCTTTGGCCGCTGCGGGGCAGTCCGGGGATCCGGCAAGAGGGCGGCGCGTCCCGGCCGGCGGAAGCGAAGCTTCCCGGCGGTTTTTTACGGGGAAAGGATTGCGAACAAATTGTAAAAACTTTAGCCTAGCCTCTATGCAAAAGTGGAAAACTATATTAAAATAGGGAGGATCAAAATACCATGCAGAAGGGGTTGGAACTATGAGCGAACCGCAGTACAGGCGGGTGCTTCTGAAGGTCAGCGGCGAGGCTCTGGCAGGGGAGGCAAGCCGCGGGCTGGATTTCGACGTGATCGGCAGCGTATGCGACGTGATCAAAAAGTGTGTAGATCTGGGCGTCCAGGTGGGCGTTGTGGTCGGCGGCGGTAATTTCTGGCGTGGCCTGAAGGACGGCGGCGACCGGATGGAGCGTACCAGGGCCGACCATATGGGCATGCTGGCCACCACCATCAACGCACTGGCCGTAGCGGACGTGCTGGAGCAGAAGGGCGTGGATGTGCGCGTGCAGACCGCCATCGAAATGCGCTCCATCGCAGAGCCCTACATCCGCTCCAAGGCGATCCGGCATATGGAGAAGGGCCGCGTGGTCATCTTTGGCTGCGGCACGGGCAACCCCTTCTTTTCCACCGATACTGCGGCTGTGCTGCGGGCGGCTGAGATCGACGCCGACGCCATCCTGCTGGCCAAGAATATCGACGGCGTGTACAGCGCCGACCCCCGGAAGGACCCCAGCGCGGTCAAATACGATACTATCACCTACGACGACGTGCTGGCCAAGCATCTGGAGGTGATGGACTCCACCGCCACGTCCCTGTCCATGGACAATAAGATCCCAGTGATCCTCTTTGCCCTGAAGGACCCTGAGAACATTCTGCGGGTGGTCCTGGGTGAAAAAATAGGAACGATTGTCAAGGAGGAACCGTGAGATGAAGGAAGTCAATCAGGAATTCGACGCAAAGATGCAGAAGACCATCGAGGTGGTCATGGGCGATTTCGCCAGCGTCCGGGCCGGGCGGGCCAACGCCGCCGTGCTGGATAAGATCACCGTGGACTATTACGGCACCGCCACCCCGATCAATCAGGTGGCGGCCATCTCCTCGCCCGATCCCCGCAGCCTGATGATCCAGCCCTGGGACGCAAGCCTGCTCAAGGCCATTGAAAAGGCCATCCAGTCCTCCGATCTGGGCATCAATCCCCAGAACGACGGCCGCGTTATCCGCCTGGCCTTCCCCCAGCTCACGGAGGAGCGCCGCAAGGAACTGACCAAACAGGTCAAAAAGTACGGCGAAAACGGGAAAGTGGCCATCCGCAACATCCGGCGGGACGCCATGGACAAGTTCAAGGCCATGGAGAAGAAGTCTGAGATCACCGAGGATGACCGCAAGGAGTTCGAAAAAGAGCTCCAGGACCTGACTGAGAAGCGCTGCAAGCAGATCGACGAGCTGACGGCGAAGAAGGAAACGGAGCTCATGGCGGTGTGAGCCCTTCCGGGCGCCGCAGGCGCGGCCGCGGCGCGTCTGCCGCCGCCTTTGGGAGACGGCCGTGCCTTAAGGTCCGGCGGGAAACGGTAAAGGATCGGCACGCTGCGGCGTGTTTTGGGGGCCTTCGCCCCCGTTGCCCCCGGGATCGGGGGCTGTGCGGGGCACGGCGGTGTCCCGCACACTATTATTGGACCGGGTAGGATGGAATATGGCATTTTTAAAACCAAAGCAGGCCCCTGTGCCTCAGGTGGATTTTGAGCGCCTGCCCCGGCATGTGGCCATCATCATGGACGGCAACGGGCGCTGGGCGAAAAAGCGCGGCCTGCCCCGTACGGCAGGTCACGCGGCCGGGGCGGAGACCTTCCGTACGATCGCCACCTACTGCAAGGACATCGGCCTGGAGTATCTGACGGTGTACGCCTTTTCAACCGAAAACTGGAAACGCCCCGCGGAGGAGGTCTCCGCCATCATGGGCCTGCTGAAGAAGTACCTGCTGGAGGCCATCGGCCGCATGGAGCGGGACCGGGTGAAGATGAAATTTTTCGGGGACCTGACGCCGCTGCCCCGGGAACTGCGGGAGCTGTGCGAGCGCACGGAGGAGATCGCAAAGCACTACGACGGCGTGCAGGTGAACATCTGTCTCAACTATGGCGGCCGGGACGAGATCATTCGGGCGTGTAAGGCGTTTGCCGCCGCCTGCGCCGCGGGGGAGACCGCTCCGGGCTTTCTGGACGAGGCGGCCTTTGGACAGTATCTGTTCTCCGCCGGGGTGCCCGATCCCGATCTGATCATCCGGCCCAGCGGGGAAGTACGTATTTCCAACTTCCTGCTCTGGCAGTCCGCCTATGCGGAATTCTATTTTACCGACGTGCTGTGGCCCGACTTTTCCAAAGACGAGCTGCATCGGGCGTTGGCGGCTTATCAGAGCCGCTCCCGCCGTTTTGGAGGTGTTTGAGTGGGGAAACGTGTCCTGGTGGCGGTGATCTTTATCCCGCTGCTGCTGGCGGCGATCTATGGGGTATCCCCGGTCTGGCCCATCATCCTGCCGATCATCATCGCCGCCCTCTCCATGATCGCGGTGCATGAGGCCCTGTGGTCCACCAGCTTTTTGAAGCATCCCCGCATTTCCGGCTACTCCATTTTGCTGGCGGGCCTGATCCCCTTCTGGGTCTACTACGACGGCCGTCCGCTGCCCGCCCTGTGCGGATTGTTCGTCTACGTGCTGCTGCTGTTCTGTGAGGCCATCGCCAGCCGCAAGCGCATCACGCTGGAAAAGATGGGCGGGGCGTTTTTCCTGTCGGTCTTCATCCCCTTTTTCCTGTCCTCCTTCCTGCGCATCCGCCTGATGGGCAATTGGGAGGCGCTGGTGGTGCTGCCTTTTATCGTGGCCTTTATCAGCGACGCGTTCGCCCTGTTTGCCGGCATGGCGTTCGGCAGGCATAAGCTGGCGCCGGAGCTCTCGCCCAAAAAGACGGTGGAGGGCGCTGTGGGCGGCTTTGCTGGGGCGGTGGTGTGCAGCGTGCTCTACGGCGCGCTGCTCCAGTTCGCTTTCCGCTGGCAGGTAAGTTATGCCGCCCTGGCCCTCTACGGCGCGCTGGGCAGCGTGGTCTCCCAGCTGGGGGACCTGTCCTTCTCCTATATCAAGCGGGAATACGGCATCAAGGACTTCGGCAACATTTTCCCGGGGCATGGCGGTGTGCTGGACCGCTTCGACAGCGTGATTTTCTGCGCCCCGCTGATCGAGCTTCTGATCCGCATCCTGCCCGCCGTGGGGGTGGGCGCATGAGCAGAAGGATCGCGCTGCTGGGTTCTACCGGTTCCATCGGGCGGCAGTCACTGGAGGTGATTGCCGCCTGTGGCATGACTGTGGCCGCGCTGACGGCCAACCGGGATGTGGAGCGGCTGGAGGCGCAGTGCCGGGCCTTTGCTCCGGAGCTTGCCGTGCTGATGGATGAGACGGCCGCCGCCGACCTGCGCGTCCGGCTGGCGGATACGCAGGTGCGGGTGGCCTCCGGCATGGAGGGGCTGCTGGAAGCGGCGTCCCTGGAGGGGGCCGATACCGTACTGACCGCCGTAGTGGGTATGGTGGGTCTGCGCCCTACGCTGGCCGCCGTCCGCGCGGGCAAGCGCGTCGCCCTGGCCAATAAGGAGACCCTGGTATGCGCCGGGGAACTGGTGCTGGACGAGGCGCAGCGCTGCGGCGCCCGGCTCGTTCCCGTGGATTCGGAGCATTCCGCCATTTTTCAGTGCCTTCAGGGCTGCCGGGACCGGGGAGAGGTGAAGCGCCTGATCCTCACCGCCTCCGGCGGGCCCTTCTTCGGCTGGGACCGGACGCGCGTGTCCCGCGCCACCCGGGAGCAGGCGCTCAAGCACCCCAACTGGTCCATGGGGGCCAAGATCACCATTGATTCGGCCACCCTCATGAACAAGGGCCTGGAGTTCATCGAGGCCATGCGGCTGTATTGCATGCCGCCGGAAAAAATCTCCATTGTGATCCATCGGGAGAGTATAGTCCACTCCCTGGTGGAATACTGTGATAATGCGGTGCTGGCTCAGCTGGGCGCGCCCGACATGCGCCTGCCGATCCAGTACGCCCTTACGTGGCCGGAGCGGACGGCGGCGGCGGCAAAGCCGCTGGACCTGCTGTCCTGCCCGCCGCTGACCTTCTGCGCACCGGATTACGAGGCGTTTCCCTGCCTGCGCCTGGCGTTGGAAGCCGCCCGTACCGGCGGTACGGCCACGGCGGCGCTCAACGGAGCCAACGAGGCGGCGGTGGGGCTGTTTTTGGCCGGACGCTGCTCCTTCGGCGGGATTGGGGAACGGGTGGAGCGTGCGCTGCGTGGGGTGCCGGCGGTCCAGGCGCCTACGCTGGAGGATATTCTGGAGGCCGACGCCGCGGCCCGCGCCATCGCGATTTCGTAGCGCCCGGGTGCGGCGGGGCCACCGTCTGCTGCTGCGCCGCTTTCCTCCGGCCGGTCCAAACCGCTTTTTAGCCCATCCGGGGCCTTAGGGCCACGGCGGCCCCGGATGCATCCGCCCAATGAATAAGGAGCGTTCTATGACCATCGTTTATATCCTCATCGCCGTCCTGATGTTCGGCCTGCTCATCGCCATCCATGAATTCGGCCACTTTATTGCCGCCAAGGCGCTGGGAGTCCGGGTCAACGAGTTCGCCATCGGCATGGGGCCGCAGCTGTTTTCCCGCCGGAGCGGGGAGACGTCCTATTCCCTCCGGGCCTTTCCCATCGGCGGCTTCTGCGCCATGGAGGGGGAGGGGGAGGACTCCGACGACCCCAGGGCCTTTGGGAACAAGCCCGCCTGGAAGCGGTTTTTCATCCTGGTGGCCGGGGCCTTCTTCAATTTTGCGGCCGGGGTGGTTCTGATCCTGGCCCTCTTTTCCCAGGTGGAGGGGTTCGTGGCCCCGGTGGTCACCGGCTATATGCCCGGCGCGGAGGACCTTCAGCAGACCGGCCTGCTGCCCGGCGACCGGCTGTACCGGGTGGACGGCCACCGCATCTATTTTAATGCCGACGCGCTGCTCTATCTGGACCGGGCGGGCGACACTGTGGACCTGGAGGTGATCCGGGACGGCGCGCGCGTGACGCTGAACGGCGTAAGCATGCCGGTGCGCACCCTGACGGATGCGAACGGCCAGCAAGTCCAGAAGCGGGGCGTCTATATCGGACAGGTGGAGGAGGCCACGCTGGGCCTCAAGCTGAAGAACGCCTGGTATCAGTCGGTGAGCTATGTGCGTATGGTGTGGATGAGCCTGGGCGATCTGATCACCGGCGCGGTGGGGGTGCGGGATATGTCGGGCCCCATCGGGATTGTCAACGCCATGGGGGAGATGGGCGCCCAATCGGAGAGCGCGGGCGAGGCCGTCCGGAATATCCTGAATTTTGTGGCCTTCATCGCCATCAATTTGGCGGTGATGAACCTGCTGCCCATCCCGGCCCTGGACGGCGGACAGATTTTGTTCCTGGTGGTGGACGGCGTGTGGCACCGGCTCACCCGGCGGCGCATCAATCAAAAATATCTGGGCTATATCAATATGGCGGGGTTCTGCTGCCTCATCGGATTGATGGTGGTGGTGGCAGTGAGCGACGTCGTCAAGCTCTTCTGAGGGGGACGGGACAGTGACAAAACAGATTTTGGTCGGCGGCGTTCCTGTGGGCGGCGGCGCCCCGGTGAGCATCCAGTCCATGACCAACACCCGCACCGACGACGTGGCGGCCACCGTGGAGCAGATCCGGCGCCTGGAGGCGGCGGGCTGCCAGATCGTCCGGGTGGCGGTGCCCGACCGGGCCGCCGCACGGGCCGTGGGCGCCATTCGGGAGCGCATTTCCATCCCGCTGGTGGTGGATATCCACTTCGACTACCGGCTGGCCCTGGAATGCATTGCGGCGGGGTGCGACAAGGTGCGCATCAACCCCGGCAACATCGGCGGAGAAGACCGGGTGAAAGCGGTGGCCCAAGCCTGCCGGCGGCGCGGCGTCCCCATCCGCATCGGAGTCAACGGCGGCTCGCTGGAAAAGCCCATCCTGGCGAAATACGGCGGAGTGACCGCCGAAGCGCTGGTGGAGTCCGCCTTCGGCCACATTGCCCTGCTGGAGCGGTACGACTTTACCGATATCTGCGTGTCCCTCAAGTCCTCCAGCGTACCGGTCACCATGGCGGCCTACCGCCGGATGGCGGAGGAAAGCGATTATCCGCTGCACCTCGGCGTGACCGAGACGGGCACCCTGCGTATGGGTACGCTCAAATCGGCCGTGGGGATCGGGGGCCTGCTGGCCCTCGGCGTCGGAGACACGCTCCGGGTGTCCCTCTCCGCCGACCCGGTGGAGGAGGTTCGCGCGGCAAAGGATATCTTGAAGGCGGTGGGCCTGGAGCGGGGGGAGCCCGATCTGATCGCCTGTCCCACCTGCGGGCGCACCCGCATCGACCTGATCGGCCTGGCCGGCCAGGTGGAGGAGCGGCTGAAGGGGGTCCATAAGCCCATCACCGTGGCGGTGATGGGGTGCGTGGTCAACGGTCCCGGCGAGGCGTCCGCCGCCGATGTGGGCATCGCCGGCGGAGACGGCGAGGGCCTTTTGTTCCGTAAGGGCGAGATCGTGAAAAAGGTTCCCCAGCAGGCGCTGGTGGACGAGCTGTTTTTGCTGATCGACACGCTGTGATGCGCGTGCCGGCCGGAGTACCGGCGAAAGGACGGCCCTGCCGCCGTTTGCCGTTCCGCCGCCGCCGGCCTGCCCGCATTTACCACCTGCAGGGGCGGCACAGGGCCGCCCGGACTGGAGTTTAGGAGAGAATTGGAACCATGCCGGAAGCACAGAAGATACCGTTTCTAACATTGTTTTCCGCCTGGAAGCCGGGCGGCGAGCTGGCCGGGATCGCGGAGGGGCTCATGGTGACCCGCGCGGTCGTCGACAAGGCCGCCCGTTCCATCCGCGCGGAGGTGGAGTGCGCCCGTGCGCCGGAAGCGCCGGTAAAAGCCATGCTGGAGCGCAGCCTGGCCCTGGCCTACCGGGTGGAGCGGGTGGAGCTGGACCTGACGGAGGGGAGCGCGGCGCCGCCCCTGCCGGCTTCAGAGCGGGAGCAGGCGGCCGCGCCGCCGCCCGCCGCCGTTGTCACGGCCGACGACCCCTTCGCCCGTACCGAGGCGATCCGGCGGGAGGCCCTGAAAAAGCTCAAGCTGGCCAGGCCGAAGGAGCATGCCCCCAAATCCGCAGGGGGGAAAAAGCAGCTGATCTACGGCCAGCATGCCATCAAGAAGGAGCCCGTCCCCATGGGGTCCCTGGAGCTGGACATGGGGACGGTGGTGGTCAAGGGCGACGTCTTCGCCGTGGACCACCGGGAGCTGAAAAAGCGGGGGGCCTGGGTCGTCTGCTTCGATGTGACCGACTATACCGGCTCGGTGCGGGTGTCCAAGTTTTTTCCCGGCGACGAGGGAAAGGCCATCGTGGACGGGGTAAAAAAGGGCCAGCATCTGTACCTCCAGGGCAAGCTGAACATCGACCGCTTTACCGGCGACATGGTGCTAGAGCCGTATGCCATCATGGAGGGACAGAAAGCGCAGAAGACCGACGACGCACCGGAAAAGCGGGTGGAACTGCACCTGCATACCACCATGTCCGCTATGGACGCCCTGACCCAGGTCAGTCCCAAGGCCGGGCCGGACAAAAACGTGGTGAAACGGGCGGAGGCCTGGGGGCACCGGGCCATTGCCATCACGGATCACGGCGTGGCCCAGGCGTTCCCGGACGCCTGGCACTCCGCCAAAAAGATCAAGGTCCTCTACGGTGTGGAGGCCTATTACATCAATGATGTGGACGACCGGGTGGTGGTCCACGGGGAAGGGGAGCAGGATTTTACCGGCGAGATCGTCTGCTTCGATATCGAGACCACCGGATTGGACAAGCGGACCGACGCGATTACCGAGATCGGCGCGGTGGTGCTGCGGGACGGCCGGGTGACCGAGCAGTTTTCCACGTTTGCCGACCCGGGCCGCCCCCTTTCCCGGGAAATCAGCGAGCTGACCGGCATCACCGACGCGATGCTGGAGGGCGCCCCCTCCCAGGCCGAGGCCATCGGGGCCTTCCTGGACTTCGCGGCCGGCCGGCCGCTGGCCGCCCATAACGCGGAATTCGACCTTGGCTTTATCGCCGAGGGCTGCCGCAGAATGGGCCGCCCTTTTGCGCCGACCTCCATCGATACGCTGATCCTGGCCCAGAATCTGCTGCCCGAGCTGGGCAAATACAAGCTGGATCTTGTGGCGGGCCACCTGAACCTGCCTGCCTTCAACCATCACCGTGCCTACGACGACGCGGCCACAGTGGGCTACATGCTGGTCCCGTTTTTTAAGATGCTGGAGGACAGAGGCGTACATACCCTCCGGCAGATCAACCCCGCCATGACCCAGCTGCGGGGGGGCGGCAAGGCACGCCGCCAGCCCAAGCACCTGATCGTGCTGGCCAAGAACCAGCTGGGCCTGCGCAACCTGTACCGGCTCATCTCCGACGCCCACCTGGAGCATTTCAAGCGCTATCCCATCATGCCCAAGAGCGCGATCAATCAGTTCCGGGAGGGGCTGATTTTGGGCTCTGCCTGTGAAGCGGGAGAGCTTTACGAGGCGGTCGTCAAGCGCAAGGACTTCGACGAGCTCAAGCGCATCGCCTCCTGGTACGACTTTCTGGAGATCCAGCCGGTGTGCAACAACGCCTTTATGCTGCGCAAGGGCATTGTGAAGAGCGAGGAGGAGATCCGGGACTTCAACCGTACCATCGTGGCGCTGGGCCGCGCCCTGGACAAGCCGGTATGCGCCACCGGAGACGTGCATTTTTTGGACCCGGAGGACGAGATCTACCGCCATGTGCTGCTGGCCTCCAAGGGCTTTGAGGATGCGGATTCCAGCCTGCCCATTTACTTCAAGACCACCACGGAGATGCTGGAGGAGTTTTCCTACCTGGGGAAGGAGGAGGCCTACAACGTGGTGGTGCGCAACACCAACCTGGTGGCCGACTGGTGCGAGGACGTGGCGCCCCTGCCCAAGGGCCTGTTCGCCCCCAAGATCGAGAACTCCGCAGAGGAGCTGACCCGGCTGGTCTGGGAGAAAGCGAAAGCCCTTTACGGAGAGCAGCCGCCTCAGATCGTCTTGGACCGGATCAACGCCGAGCTGGGGGATATCATCAAGTGTAAATACGACGTGATCTACATGTCCGCGCAGAAGCTGGTGCAGGATTCTCTGGCTCACGGCTACCTGGTAGGCTCCCGGGGCTCGGTGGGTTCCTCTCTGGTGGCCTTCATGTCGGGCATCACGGAGGTCAATTCCCTGCCCCCCCATTACCGCTGTCCCAAGTGCAAGCACTCTGACTTCGAGAGCGCAAAGCAGCTGGGGGCGGGCTGCGGCGCGGATATGCCGGACGCCGCATGTCCCGTGTGCGGCGCGCGGTATGAGAAGGACGGCTTCAATATCCCCTTTGAGACCTTTTTGGGCTTTGGCGGCGACAAGGTGCCCGATATCGACCTGAATTTCTCCGGCGAGTACCAGGCCAACGCCCACCGCTATACCTTTGAGCTCTTCGGGCAGACCCACGTGTTCCGGGCGGGCACCATCGGCACCGTGGCGGAAAAAACGGCCTTCGGCTATGTGAAGAAGTATATGGATGAGCGGGGCATGCACGCCACGCGGGCGGAAGAAAACCGCCTGGCCCAGGGCTGTACCGGCGTCAAGCGCACCACCGGCCAGCACCCCGGCGGCATGGTGGTCATCCCGCAGAACCGGGAGATCTACGATTTCTGCCCGGTGCAGCATCCGGCGGACGATACGGGCACCGATATCGTCACCACCCATTTTGAATATCACTCCATGGAGTCCAACCTTTTAAAGCTGGATATGCTGGGACACGACGACCCCACCATGATCCGCATGCTCCAGGATCTGACCGGGGTAGACCCCCAGAAGATCCCCCTGGACGACGCGGGGACCATGAGCATCTTCACCTCCTCCGAAGTGCTGGGCTTTGTGGACGACCCGGTTCTGGGCCCCACCGGCGCGGTGGCCATCCCGGAGTTCGGTACTTCCTTCGTCCGGGGCATGCTGGTGGATACCCAGCCCAGCGAATTCGATATCCTGGTCCGGCTGTCCGGCTTTTCCCATGGGACCGACGTGTGGCTGGGCAACGCCAAGGATCTGATCGTGGATCAGGGGATCCCGGTCGGCCAGGCCATCGGCTGCCGCGACGATATCATGCTCTTCTTGATCTCCTGCGGCATGCCGGAAAAGCGTTCCTTCAAGATCATGGAGGCGGTGCGGAAGGGCCGGGGCCTGCCCGACGGTGCGGAGGAGGAAATGATCGCCGCGGGGGTGCCGGAGTGGTACATCGGCTCCTGCAAGAAGATCAAATATCTCTTCCCCAAAGCCCATGCGGTGGCCTACGTGATGATGGCGTTCCGCATTGCCTGGTTCAAGGTCCATGAACCGCTGGCCTTCTACGCCGCCTATTTCTCCATCCGGGCCAAGGCCTTCGACGCCACCTGCATGTGTTGGGGGATGGACGCCTGCAAGGCGAAGATGAGAGAGATCAAGAGCAAGGAGAACCCCTCGGCGGTGGAGGAGGATATGCTGGTCACGCTGGAGGTGGTCTACGAGTTTTACCTCCGGGGCTTTCACTTCGAGCATGTGGACCTCTACCGCTCCCACGCGCTCAATTTCCTGATGGACCGGGAAAAGAAGAGCCTGCTTCCGCCCTTTACTTCGATTCCGGGTTTGGGCGAGACGGCGGCCTGGTCCATCATGGAACAGCGGGAGGGCAAGCAGTTTATTTCCATCGAGGAGTTCTCCGCCGCGTGTCCCAAGGTGTCCAAGACCCATATCGAACAGCTCAAGGCCGCCGGCGCTCTGGACGGCATGCCGGATACCAGCCAGATTACGCTGTTTTGACGGGCGGCATGCCGTCCTTCGCCGCGCCGGCGGCGTCCAAGGGTTTTGCACGGCAAAACCTTGCTGTGGGGCGGATCCATTCCGCCCCACAGGTGAACGAAACCGGGCCCCCCGGAAAGCCGTTGGCTTTCCGGGGCCATGCCGGATACCAGCCAGATTACGCTGTTTTGACGGGCGGCATGCCGTCCTTCGCCGCGCCGGCGGCGTCCAAGGGGGTTGCACGGCAAAACCCTGCTGTGGGGCGGATTCCGCTCGCCCGGCAGGGGAAGGAAAACAGGTCCCCGCAAACGCCGGAGGCGTTTGCGGGCCATACCGGATGTCGGACGGGCTTGCCGGGGACGGCGAAATGTGCCATGCTGCCGGAAAGCGTCAGCGGAAGGGCACGGGGGGCAAACGCCCCCCGTGCCCTTCCGCTGACAAAAGCAGCGGGACGGCGGCAAGGCGGCGCTCCTGCGCCGGAGGGACGGAAGTTTATTCGGCCTTGCCGCAAAAGGACGGCAATCGCTTGACAAGCGGCAGGAAATATAGTATATTAGCGTGGTAACGCGTTAAAGTAAAAGGGGAGATGCCCTGTGAAGTACACCATCAATACCCCCGAAGGGACCCGGGACCGGCTGTTTGCCGAGTGCAGGGACCGGCGGCGGGTGCAAAATGCCCTGACCGCCCTCTTTCGCCGCCGGAGCTATGCGGAGGTCTCCACCCCCGAGGTGGAGTTTTATGACCTGTTCCTCCAGTCGGGCAATCCCATGCCCCAGGAGGCTATGCTGAAGATCGTCGACCGCAGCGGCAGGATACTGGTGATGCGGCCGGATTGCACCACGCCCATCGCGCGGGTGGCGGCCACCAAGCTGAAGACCCTGCCCTTGCCCCAGCGGCTTTATTACGATGAAACGGTCTTCCGCTCCGGGGCGGAGCACCGGGGCAGCAGCGGAGAGATCGCCCAGTGCGGCGTGGAGCTGATCGGCGCCGCCGGCGCCAAGGCAGACCTGGAGGTCGTGGCCCTGGCGGTGGACGCCCTGCGCTCCTGCGGGCTGGAGCGCTTTCACATTGAGCTGGGCCATGCCGGATTTTTCAAATCCCTGGCCGCCGGTATGGAGATGGATGGGGAGACCGTGGAAAAGATGCGCGCGCTCATTGAGGGAAAGAATTTTGCCGCATTGGGAGACCTGCTGGAGCCCTATGCCGACCGGAGCGCCTGTGCCGCGCTGGCGAGGCTTTCCCGCCTGTTCGGCGGGGTGGAGGTGCTGGAGGAAGCGCAGCGTCTCGCGGGGAAAAACGAGGCGCTGACCTACCTGCACGACCTGTGCCGGGAACTGGAAGCCGCCGGATACGGAGACTTCCTCCGCTTTGACCTGGGTCTGGTCCACCAGATCGACTATTATACCGGCGTGGTCTTCCGGGGCTATGTGGAGGGGGCGGGGGACGCCGTTCTCTCCGGCGGCCGGTACGACGGCCTGGTGGCCGCCTTTGGACGCAACGCGCCTGCCACCGGATTTGCCATCGACGTGGACGCGGTGGCAGGCTGCCTGAGCGCGGGGGAGCCGCCCCGGCTGGGGGTATTGGTCCACTTTGCGCCGGGCCAGCTCGCCCGGGCGCTGACGGCGGTGGACGGCCGGGCGGGGGGGACCTGCGAACTCTCCCCCTGCGAAACGCTGGAGGCCACGCTGTCCCTGGCCAGGGAGAAGGGGGCCGCCCGTGTGCTGGTGCTGGAGCAGCAAGGGGAGAGGCTGGTGGATGTGCCATGACCATGAACACAAACCGTCTGCGCCTGGCGCTGACGAAAGGGCGCCTGCAGGACAAAAGCGTGGAGCTCTTCGAGGCCATGGGCCTGGACGGTTCCCCCATTCGAAATCCCGGACGTCGGCTGATCCATTCCATCCCCAACTATCCGCTGGACGCGGTGCTGGCCAAGGCCCCCGATGTGATCACCTACGTGGAACACGGCGTATGCGACCTGGGTATCGTGGGCAAGGACACCATCCTGGAGCAGGGCAAGTCCTTTTACGAGGTGCTGGACCTGGGCTTTGGCCGCTGCCGCTTTGCCCTGGCGGTGAAGGAGGGGAGCGACTTCTACGGTACTTACAAGACCCGGCGGATCGCCAGCAAATATCCCAATGTGGCCCGCGCCTTCTTCGAGAAGAAGGGCATGGACGTGGATATCATCAAGATCGAGGGCAGTGTGGAGCTGGCCCCCATTCTGGATTTGGCGGATGCTATCGTGGATATCGTGGAGACCGGGGCCACGCTGCGGGAAAACGGGCTGACCCCCATCGAGGACGTGGCGCAGGTGAGCGCCCGCCTGATCGTAAACACGGCCAGCATGAAGCTGTATCAGACGGAAATCGAGGATTTTATTGCCCGTTGTGAGGCGGAATTGGAGAAGCGGAAATGATTCAGATCGTAACGGCGGACGGCAGGGCGGAGCAGCAGGTCATCTCCGCCATGCGCGCCCGGCAGGCGCAGGCCAATGCGGCCATCGAGGCGGCTGTCGCTGAGATTTTTAATACGGTAAAGGAAAACGGGTTTTCAGCCGTGCGGGACTACTCCCTGTGCTTTGACCACGCCGAGCCGCGGGAGATCCGCCGGGAGGAGCTGGACGCGGCCTATGCCGCCTGCCCCGGGGCGCTGATCGCGGCCCTGGAGCACGCCGCGGCCAACATCCGGGACTACAACGAAAAGCTGCTCTCCCACACGCTGGAGTGGAGCTCTCCCGACGGCGGCGTGGTCGGCCGCATCGTACGGGGGCTGAAGCGGGTGGGCGTCTATGTGCCCGGCGGGACGGCGGCCTATCCCTCCTCCGTGCTGATGAACGCAGTGCCCGCCAAGGTGGCCGGGGTGGAGGAAATCGTGATGGTCACCCCGCCTACGGGGAATCTGAACCACGCCGTGCTGGCCGCGGCAAAGATCGCCGGGGTGGACCGGGTGATCGCCGTGGGCGGCGCCCAGGCGGTGGCGGCGCTCACCTATGGCGCGGGCTTTATTCCCCGGGTGGATAAGCTGGTGGGACCGGGCAACGCCTATGTGGCCGCCGCCAAGCGTATGGCCTACGGCACGCTGGACATCGACATGGTGGCCGGCCCCTCGGAGGTGCTGGTCATCGCGGACGAGACCGCCCGGCCCAAGGATGTGGCCGCCGACCTGCTGAGCCAGGCGGAGCACGACAAGCTGGCCTCCGCCGTGCTGCTGACCACCAGCGCCGCGTTGGCACAGGCGGTGGACGCCGAGCTCGTCCGGCAGACCGGGTACCTCAGCCGCTCTGAGATCATGGAGTGCGCCCTGCGGGACTTCGGCTGCGCCATCGTGTGCCGGGACCTGGAACAGGCCGCGCAGCTGGCCAATGAGATCGCCCCGGAGCACCTGGAGATCATGACTGCGGACCCGCGCGCCCTGCTGCCCGCCATCCGCAACGCGGGAGCGGTCTTTCTGGGGGCCTGGTCGCCGGAGCCTCTGGGGGACTACCTGGCGGGCCCTGACCACGTGCTTCCCACCTCGGGGACGGCGCGGTTTTTCTCGCCGTTGAGTGTGGACAGCTTCCTCAAGACCATGAGCGTCATCCAATATGACCGCGCCAGCCTCGCCCCCATCGCCGGGCAGATCGTCACCCTGGCGGAGAGCGAACACCTGACGGCCCACGCCAACTCCATCCGGGTACGCTTTGAATAAAACTGTGGAACGAGGAGGAATTTCCGTGAAAGTGCCTGTGTACCGGGCGGGAGAGGCCCCCAGCCGGGCCTATTCCATTGAACGCAAGACCAAAGAGACCCAGATCGCCGTGAACCTCTGCCTGGACGGGGGCGAGGTGCGGGTATCCACCGGCATCGGCTTTTTTGACCATATGCTCACCGCCCTGGCCTTCTACGCCGGCTTCGGCCTGGAGCTGGAGGCCGCGGGGGACCTGGAGGTGGACGGCCACCACACGGTGGAGGACACCGGCATCGTCCTGGGCCAGGCTTTGAACCATGCCCTTGGGGACCGGAAGGGCATCCGCCGGTTCGCCTCCGCCTGCATCCCCATGGACGAGGCCCTGTGCTTCGCGGCCCTGGACTTCTCCAACCGGCCGTTCCTGGTCTTTGATGCGCAGATGCCCCAGTCCAGGATGGGCGATTATGAGTCCTGCCTCACCGAGGAGTTCCTGCGGGCCTTCGCGTTCAACAGCGGCTTGACCTTACATATGAAATGCCGCTACGGCTCCAACGCCCACCACATCACCGAGGCCCTGTTCAAGGCCCTGGGGGTGGCGATAAAGGAGGCCGTCACGGTCACCGGCACCGGCGTCACCTCCACCAAGGGAGTCCTGTGATGGCGGCGGAGAACGGGACGCTGCGGGCCTTCCGCGCCCTGGTGAGGATCCCCGATCTGACCCGGCGGCTGCGGTCCTGGGGCCTGGTGGGACATATGCCCGCCCGCAGGGATCACCGGCGAAGGGGCTGGGCCTGGGCCTGTCAGGCCGCGGCCGGGGCGCTGGCCCGGAAGGCAAATTGCACCGAGATCATGCCGCTGACCGGCGCCAAAGAGGCGGGCGCCCCCGCCTTTTATGAGAGGGCGGGCTATGACCGCCGGGAAAAGACAGTCCTTCTTCAGCGGCTGGAAGGAGGCATACAGACATGAGCTATACCGCTATCGTGGATTACGGCGTGGGCAACCTGAAAAGCGTTACCAACGCCATGCGCTACCTCGGCTTGGATACCTGCATCACCGGCGATGAGGCTGTGCTGGAGCGCGCCGACGCCATCATTCTGCCGGGTGTGGGCGCGTTTCCCGACGCGGCGGAACGCCTGCGCGGACCGGGCCTGGACCGGGTACTGGTCCGTCAGGCGGCGAAAAAGCCCATTTTGGGCATCTGTCTGGGCATGCAGCTTTTGTTCGACGTGGGGGAAGAGGTACGGGAATGCAGCGGCCTTGGTCTGGTCCATGGAAGCGTCCGGCGGATCAAGACGGACCGAAAGCTCCCCCATATCGGCTGGAACAGCCTGAGCCTCCAGAATCACTCTCCGCTGTTCCAGGGACTGGAGGAGGGCGCCTGGGTCTATTTCGTCCACAGTTTTTGCGGCGTGGCCGAGCATGAGACCGACGTGATCGCCCGGACGGAGTACGGCCCCTCGCTTGTGGCGGCGGTGAGCCACGGCAATGTGTACGGCTGCCAGTTCCACCCGGAGAAAAGCGGGGAGGCGGGACTGCAGATTTTGCGGAATTTCGGAGGGTTGAACCGATGATCGTTTTACCGGCCATTGATTTGCAAGACGGTAAGGTCGTGCGGCTTTACAAAGGAGATTTTGATACCGTACATCCGGTGGCGGAGGATCCGCAGCGCACCGCCGCGGCCTTTGCCGATGCGGGCGCCCGGTATCTCCACATGGTGGATCTGGACGGGGCCAGGAGCGGCGAGCGGAAAAACGGCGCGATTGTCCGTGCCGTGGCGGAGCGTTCCGGCCTGCGGGTAGAGCTGGGAGGCGGCATGCGCTCCATGGCCGACCTGGAGGCGGCCGACGCCATGGGGGTGTCCCGTATGGTCATCGGCTCTGCCGCCGTCCGCGATCCGGCTTTCGTCCGCGCCGCCGTGGAACGTTATGGAGCGCGGATCGCCGTTGGGATCGACGCCCTGGACGGCATCGTCAAGACCGCCGGATGGGTAGAGTCCTCCGGGCTGGATTATTTGGAATTCGCCCGGTCTATGGAAGATATAGGTGTAAAGGTGATTATCTTTACAGATATTGCCACCGATGGAATGTTGACGGGCCCCTCCTTTGACCGGTTGGCGGCGCTGCAGAAGGCGGTCTCCTGCGATCTGGTGGCCAGCGGCGGCGTGACGGAGCTGGACGATATCAAGCGACTGCGGGATATGGGCCTGTACGGGGCGATCATCGGCAAGGCTTATTATGCCGGGACCATCGATCTGGCGGCCGCGGTGGCGGCGGCCGGGGCACAGACATGAAAGGGACGCTTCCGGGCTTCGGCGGCGCGGAAAAGCCGGTCATGGCAGGGCCGCCGCGGCGCGGCCCTGTGCAGAGCGGCCGGTATCGGGAGGGACGGTTATGTTAGCAAAGCGGATCATTCCCTGCCTGGACGTGCGGGACGGCCGGGTGGTGAAAGGCGTCAATTTCGTCCACATCCGGGACGCGGGCGATCCGGTAGCGCTGGCCCGATACTATTCCGACCAGGGGGCGGATGAGATCGTCTTTCTGGATATCACCGCCACCAGCGATGCGCGGGACACGGTGGCCGACGTGGTGGAACGCACGGCGGAGCAGGTTTTCGTGCCGCTGACCGTGGGGGGCGGCATCCGCACCCTGGAGGGCTTCCGGCGGCTGCTGCGGGCGGGTGCGGATAAGATCAGCGTCAACTCCGCCGCGGTGGACGACCCCACGCTGATCGCCCGGGCCGCGGAGCGGTTCGGCTCTCAGTGCGTGGTGCTGGCCATCGACGCCAGAAGCCGTGGGGACGGCACGTACGAGGTGGTGGTCCACGGCGGGCGCAAGCCCACGGGACTGGACGCCGTGGCGTGGGCCCGCCGGGGGCAGGAACTGGGCGCCGGGGAGATCCTGCTCACCTCCATGGACGCCGACGGGACCAAGGCGGGCTTCGACCTGGCCATGACGGCGGCGGTCACCCGCGCGGTGGGGATCCCGGTCATCGCCTCCGGCGGCTGCGGGAGCCTGGCGCATTTCGCCCAGGTCTTCGAGGAGACCGGCTGCGACGCGGCGCTGGCGGCCTCCCTGTTCCACTTCGGGGCATTGACCGTGCCCCAGGTGAAGGATTTTCTGCGGACCAGAAACATACCGGTGAGGTGAAGGAACATGGCGTTTGATCTGGACCAGCTCTTTGTGAAATCCGATCTGATCCCTGTGATCATCCAGGAGGCGGACACCGGCGAGGTGCTCATGCTGGGCTTTACCAACCGGGAGGCGGTGGAGCTGACCCTGAAGACCCATACCGCCTGGTTTTGGAGCCGCAGCCGCCGGGAGCTGTGGAACAAGGGGGGGACCTCCGGGCACTACCTGCACGTCAAACGGATGGCGACCGATTGTGATACGGATACCCTGCTCTATTTCTGCAAGCCGGACGGTCCCACCTGCCATACGGGCAGCCGCTCCTGCTTCTTCAACACGATTTGGGAGGAAACGATATGAACGACAGCGTACTGCAGGAGCTCTACCAGGTGGTCCTGGGCCGGAAGAGTACGCCCCGGGAGGGCTCATACACCTGCTATCTCTTTGACAAGGGCCTGGATAAGATCCTGAAAAAGGTGGGGGAGGAGTGCTCCGAGACTATCATCGCCGCGAAGAACGGCCGGCAGGAGGAGACGGTGGGGGAGATCTCCGACCTGATCTACCACCTGATGGTGATGATGGCCCAGCAGAACATCCCGCTGGAGGCGGTGCTGGAGGAACTCTCCCGGCGCAGTCAAAAAATCGGGAACCTGAAACAAATGAAGTCGGTAGACCGGGAGACCTGAAGACTGTATTCTGGATCGATACAGTTGATATAAACAGATGTATAGACGATTAAACAATTTAAAGGGGAAGCGGCGGCCGGGCCGAGCGCCTAAGCGTACGGAAAGGCGGTCGGTTCGGGCGCGTTGATCCGATTCGTGCGGGTTGGCATGACTTTTGCTGCTTTATGGAACCAGAAGACGCCGGACAGACCGGCGATGTTCCAGTATCAAAAGGAGTGATCGAAATGGCCAAGAAAGTACCCGCTAACAACGAAGATAAGAAGCGCAGCTACTACAAGTACTACCTGCAGGATTGTGCTGCCGGGGATCCGGAGCGCCACAAGCTGATCGACGCGGGCCCGGGAGATCCGGCCAACGCCCTGCACATCGATAACCGAAACGACCTGTTCCTGCCCGGCGACCTTCCCGGTGAGTTCGGCTGGTTCCAGATGAGCGACGGCACCGGCCTGATCGCCAACAAGACCTTTTTCCCCGGCGTGGACGGCGTCATGTTCGACTGGTGGTTTGCCTGGCATCCCATTCACCGTCTGCGTTACGCCTGCTGGGATAACGAGGATCACTACGACGTCTATCTGGACGATCCCGCCAAGGCGTTGGATCTGAGCAAGTCCATGCGGGAGCGCCACTGGGGCAGCATCCACAACATCTGGGAGGATATCGGGACCGGAAAGGCCGATCTGCTGCGCATCCACTTCCGCAAGCCCTCGGAGCTGGGCTATGACGAGTCCAAGGTGGATACCGAGGTGTGCAACGCACTGGTGTGCGCCAACGTACAGGTCATCGGCGACGATACCATGCCCGACGTGCCGGTAGTCATGACCCATTTCCTGCGTCCCTGCGAGGGCGGCAGCATTTTGCGCTCCCGCTTCTGGTTCGGCTGGCAGATCATCGACGGCAAGGCCGTCAAGTGCATCCCCGACGGGGTTCAGATCCCCGCCCAGGCTATGGTCAACCTGCTGCACCACAACGTGAAGGAGTTTTCCAACCTGTCCCGCATCCTGCCCGCCCTCTACGCAGAGGAGAAGGATAACTGGCTGGACTGAGCCGATTACAGCTCCCGGGAGAGCCGGCGCCGGAGGGCGCCGGCTCTCTCTGCCGAAAAGGACCGTGCAGAATTCGCGCCTGCAGGCGTGTGGAGGCGCGCCGAATGCGGACAGGACGTGCGCGCAGGACTGAGAAGCGTGCGTACCCGAGGCGATACGTCACGGAAGAGACCGCGCTGCTCCGGCCGCTGCGACGCTTACGGAGCCAGTGAGAGGA
This sequence comes from Lawsonibacter hominis, assembly GCF_014287895.1. GTDB lineage: Bacteria > Bacillota > Clostridia > Oscillospirales > Oscillospiraceae > Lawsonibacter_A > Lawsonibacter_A hominis. The sequence goes on from NZ_JACOPP010000028.1 coordinate 19,891, forward strand.
ACACCCCGTTCAGGCGATTGGGCAGGGCGGCCTCAATGCGGGGGTGGAGAGCCTGTGCCGTATCCATGAAATAGTCCGCCGCCGGAGTCGGGAGACCGAGCCCGGCGCACAGTCGGGCAGCTCCGTCCCGGAGGGCGGCGCGGGCCCGGTGGGGAGGGAGCGGCTCGAAGTATTCGCATAAACGGGTACGGCGCTGCGGTGTAATTTCCAGCTCCCTGGGGTCCTCCCCCAGCAGGGTCAGCCCCACGGCATTGGCGAGCACCGGCTCACAGAGGTTGACCAGCAGTCCGACGGGATCGGGGCAGCCGGCCGCCAGCAGGCGGCGGACCCGGGAGGGGGCAAAGGGACGCAGCAGGGCGTGCTCCATGCCCAGCCGATCCAGGTAAGCGAGGATATAGTCCACGCCCGGCAGCGCTTCCGGGACGGCACGGCAGAGCGGGTAGTCGATATCACAGGGGATGCAATGGGCGAAAAAGCGAAGATCATACCGCTGGAAAAAGGCGCCGATGCTGTCCAGCGTATCGGCCAGCGCGCGGTTTTTCAGATCCGGAGCAGAGTGGCGCACGGCCATCCAAAGGCGGCGCGCCTGCCGGCACTTCTGCTCCAGTATGGCCTGTCCCTGCCGCAGGCCCGCTTCCAGATCGGCGTCTGCCAGCGGCTGGGACGCAGCCCCGCCCGCCTGAAACCAGACCTTCAGCGTATAGCACAGGGAGCAGAGCAATTCCCGTGCGGTGTCCTCCGGCAGGGAAGAACTGCCGCAGCCGGTGTAAAGCCCCGCCTGCCGCGCCAGAAGCGGCCAGAGTTTCTGGCGCAGCGCGGCCGCCTCTTCCGGAGAAAAGGCGCGCTCCGGCAGGCCGCCGCTCAAGGCGCCGGCTCCCACCGCGCCTCCCGGTCCGGAACGCACAGTTCCTCCGGCGTCAGGCCGGCCAGAGCGTCCAGCGCGCCTTGGGCCCTGCCGTCAAAGCACTGGGCCATGGCGGCGATGAGTTCATCGTCTGGGATACGGTCATGCGATTCCTGTTTGAAGTGGTAGAAGAGGGCCTGAAGCTGGGCCAGCGTGTCCGCGTAGTTTTCCTGGTCCAGATAGGGCGAGGCGCAAAAGGCGCGGACCAGCTGTTTCAGTACGCCGCCCCCGAACTCCACCCGACCGGTATCGCGGAGCGCGGAGCGGCGGCATTCCGCCAGCATGCGCATCTGGACGGGCGAGAGGGACAGCCCCCAGCCGGCCGTCAGAGCGTTGCACTCCGCCAGCTCGGCCAGAGCGGCCTGCATTTGGTCTGGCTGCGGGATCAGGGCAGAAAGGTCATCCATCGTGCATCCCTCCTTGAAAAGATTCTTAGAGGATACACCTGCGGCGCTGGAACTGCAAGACTTGAAATTTGGCCCGTTTTGTGGTAATATAACACTGCCAAAAGGAGAAAAAAGTCCTGCCGCAGCTTGTTCTGCGGCAGGACTTTTTTCAGGAGCCTCTGCGCTGTACGGTGATGTTGTATTTTTTCAAACGCTTATAGAGGGTCGCGCGGGTGATGTGCAGCACGCGGGCGGCGGCGGACAGATTCCAATGCTGTTCCCGCAGGACGTTCAGCAGGGTCTCCCGCGCCTGCGCCTGCTCCGGATGGATGTGGACGTAAGGGGGAAAGGCGCTGTCGCCCGTGCCGGGGAAAAGCGGAGCCGCCAGAGAGCCGTCGGAGAAATAGCGGATCACGTCGTCGGTGCGGACCGGCCGGTCCGGGCAGGAGATCCCCAAACGCTGGATGATGTTGCGCAATTCGCGCACATTGCCGGGCCAGGCGTATTCGACCATGGCTTCCATGGCGGGGTCCGTGATGGCGATGGGCAGATTTTCCCGGCTGATAAAATGACTGACCAGCAGCGGGATGTCGTCGGGCCGCTCCCGCAGAGGCGGTATGCGGATCTCCACCGTGGACAGGCGGTAATACAGATCACGGCGGAAGCGGTTGTCCTTGCACTTTTGCAGCAGATCGGAGTTGGTGGAGGAGATGACCCGGGCTTCCAGCGGGATGGTCTTGATTCCACCGACCCGCTCGAATTCCCGCTCCTCCAGCACCCGCAGCAGCTTGCCCTGAAGGGCCACATCCATATCGCCGATCTCGTCCAGCAGGATACTGCCGCCCCTGGCCGCTTCGAAGCGGCCCTTTTTCGGGGCGGTGGCGCCGGTGAACGCGCCCTTTTCGTAGCCGAAAAGCTCCGATTCCAGCAGCTGGTTGGGGATGGCGGTGCAGTTGATTTTGATGTAGGGGGATTGGATGCTCTTCATGCCGAAGGAGTGGATGGCGCTGGCCAGGATCTCCTTGCCGGTACCGCTTTCGCCCAGCAGCAGCACCGGATACGGGGCGGTGGCGGCCGCCTTGCACTCGTGGACTACGGCCCGAACCTTGGCGCTTTCGCCGATAAAGTCCTCAAACGTGTAGTTGCGCTGAAGGCGGGCCCGTATAAGATTTTCCGTCTCCACTTCGGCGATATCGCCCAGCTTGACCTCGGACAGGTGCTCGGCCAGGTCGCCCACCAGCTGCTGGCGGATATCGTTCATATTGGTGTAGCTCAGCACGCCCAGGGCCCCCACCACGCGGCCCTCCCAGAAGATGGGGTAGATGTTCTGCAGACAGCGGCGGCCCTGAACCACATAGAGCTTGTTTTTGACGGCCGTGCCGGTGCGCAGCACCTCCTCGAAGGGGGATACCTTATCGAAGGCGGTCACATGCTGGCCCAGCAGGCCGGAGCGGCGGGTCATGGTGAGCTGCGTGGCGCCGTTGCCGCAGTTGAGCACATAGCCGTCCTGATCCAGCAGGATGCTGGAATCAAAGGCCACGTCCAGGAACTGTTCCAAAAGACCGCCCCGCTCCCGGAGCTGCTGGGGAGAGAGCTCGAAATGCATCCGACCACCTGCTTTCACACTTGTACAGCTTGATTATACAGGTGTTGTGCCCAAGATGCAAGCGGCGGATTCAGGGAACGTCCAGCCAGCCCTCACGCAGGAGGCGGGGCGATTGGGCGAAGGTGACGAACAGGACGTACAGCCGGGCCAGAGCGTTCCAGGTGGCCTGGTCGGCCAGGCCGGTCTCCGGGAGCTGCGCGCTGCGCTGGACATAGCGGAGATTGGCCTGGGTGGCGGCGTCGTGGGTACCGGAGACCGGGGCGTCCTCGATCCCCTCCAGAAGCTGAGACAGGCCCCGGAACATGGCCTGGACGGGATAGAGGTGGACGGAGTCCTCGCCGGGGGCAACGGCAAAACCGTTGCCGGGCCAGAGGCGGCAGGGAAGCGGGGGGGAGAGCCCGGGGCGGACGCTCTGGAACAGGGCGGAGACCGCGTCCCAGGTCCCGTGGTCCACCTGGCCGGTGACCGGGGGATGGAACTCCCGCTGGAAGAGCATCACCGCCTCCAGCGTGTGCTCGCCGAAGATGCCGTCCGGGATCAGGCGGGGAATGACGGGGTAGTGGAACGAGAGTTCCCGCAGCATGGTCTGCAGGCTGCGTACGGGTACGCCGGTATAGGGATTTTCACAGGTCATCCGTTGCTCCCTCCTCTGAAATCAGTGCTGCCCAGGGCCAGGTCCTGCCCCGAGAATTGCGTCAGGCCCGAGGTGGTCCCCGGCTCGGGCCGGAATGCCTCCGGGATCACGTTGGTGTAACGGTCCACCGATTCCGTGATGCCCTCGTATGCCCGGTACAGGGCTTCCCAGGTGCGCGCGTCCATCACGCCGTTCTGGGGAAGCCCCATGGTCTGCTGGAACGCGGTGACCGACCGGACGGTGCCGGGGCCATAGATGCCGTCGATGGCGGGTGCCGGGACCGTATCGTAGAACTCGGCGATCACCGAGAGCAGATACTGGATCGTCCGCACGCCCTCGCCCCGGTCGCCTTCGGACAGCTGCCCGGAGGACTGGTAGGAGATCTGATAGACTGTCTGTCCTTCGCTGGCAAGCTCAGACAGGTTGGTGATGCCCACAAAGAGGAAGACCATTTTGTACCAGGTGCCGCTCCCCACCACGCCGTCCGGCGTCAGAGAGAAGATCTGCTGGAAGCGACGCACAGCCTGCTCGGTGGCCTCGTCAAACTGGCCGTTGAGCGGCGTCGGGATTTTGGGTATGGCGGGGTAGTCCTGGGAGATCCGGTTGAGCATGTACTGAATGCGGATCACGTTTTCCCCCACCATGCCCCGGCGCAGCGGAAAGCCCGGATAGGAGGCGCGTACGCCGGATACGGGAGCGTTGACGACCAGTTCGATATCGTCCCCATAGTAATGGCGCAGGATATCCACCGAATTGTACCCCTGCTGGGCCAGCTCCTGACTGCCCCACTGGGAGAGCCCGTCGCAGGTGGTGGTGGTGCCGTTGCAGAATTTGGCTGCCAGCGGCTCGATAAAGCCCCGGCGGCGGATGTAGGAGTTGAAAATCGTGTCTACCGCCTGACTGATGTTTTCGAAAATATCCCGGCCGTGGATGTATTTCTGATCAATGGCGGTGGAGGAGGTGATGTTGAAGGGAAAGCCCCTGCTGGGGTAATATTCGGTGTAGACGCGGTTCAAGGCAAAGGAGATGATGGCCAGGATATTGGCCCGGATGGCGGAGGGCTCCCAGGTGGGATAGATCTCACTGGAGGCCACATTTTTCACATAATCCGGAAAGGAAACGGTGACGTTTTCGGCCGCCTGGTTGGGCGAACCCAGATGTACGGTGATTTGCTGGGGGATATAGGGCCGGACTTCCGTAGGCATGGGAGTGGCTCCTTCCTTACAGGTTCTGCGGCGTGATCTCCACCGGCGCCGTCATGGACAGGGGCGGCGTTTGCTCCGGCAGGGGAATCAGCTCGATTTCCAGCAGGGTTTGTACGTTGGGGAAGACCTGGACGTTTTCCAGCAGTTTGACGGCAAAGCTGGGCGCCTCGCACCAGACGTCGCACAGGGCAAAGGGCTGCTCCGCGCCCGGCGCCTGCCCCGCCGCCGGGGCCGGGGTCGGTATGGCTATGGGAGCGGTCTTTCCGCTCTCGTCGGATGTGCGCAGGGCCAGCAGAACATGCTTGCCGCCGGGGGCCTTCTGCGTCACGGCTACGGCGGCGCCCTGGACGGGAAGCTGGGCCCGGGAGGTATAGATATGGGTCACGATGGTTCCGATAAATTCCAAGTTGCACTCCTCCTTTTCGATTTACTCTATGCGGGTGAAGCGTGCGGGGTTCCGGCACGACCCGGCAGGAATCCGGGGTAAGAGCGTTGACATCGGGGCGTTTTTCAGGTAAACTGAAACACTGAGTAGAAATCTATTTCCTACGGGAACGAGTGTGATAGGCGAAATGAAAAAGCAAAAGGTATCCAGCGCGGTCATCCGGCGGCTGCCGCGCTATTACCGGCATCTGAACGATCTGCACCTGGCGGGGGTGGAGCGCATCTCCTCCAGCGCGCTGGGGAAATCCATGGGGCTGACCGCCTCCCAGATCCGGCAGGATCTGTCCTGCTTCGGAGAGTTTGGCCAGCAGGGCTATGGATATAATGTAGAGAGCCTGCGGGGCGAGGTGTCCGACATCCTGGGCATGAACCGGGGACATACCGCCGTGATCCTGGGCGCGGGCAACCTGGGCCGGGCCCTGCTGGAGAACTTCCATTTTCAGCGCTCCGGCGTTACCCTTGCCGCTGCCTTTGACGTGAGCCCTGATATCGTGGGGCGTACGCTTTCGGGCGTTCCGGTCTACCATGTGGATCAGCTGGAACCGTATTTGAAGGAGTCCCCCGCCAGCATCGGGGTGCTCACCGTGCCCCGGGGGGTGGCCAACGCCATCGCCGCGCGCCTGGTGGCGGGCGGCGTGAAGGGAATTTGGAACTTTACCAACATCGAGCTGCGGCTGGACAGCACCGGTGTGATCATCGAGGATGTCCACTTTGCCGACAGCCTGCTGTCCCTGAGCTATATGATCTCGGAGGAGCCATGAGGAGGGCCGCGGTATTCCTGCTGGCCGCCCTGATCCTGATGGGCTGCGGGGCGGTCTGCGCTTCGGGCGGAACGTCCGGCGAGACGCTGGTGTCCCAGAGCTATCTCAACGACACCTACCTCCCGGCGGTGGCGGAGCAGGCCGGACGGCGCCTGGAGGAGAAGACGCAGAGCACTTACGATACGGTGCTGAGCGGTCTGAACGCCAAACACAGCGCGTATCTGGCCCAGGCGGGCGGAGAGACCTCGCTCCATCTTGCGTTTGCCGACCATCGGCTGAAGAAGGGCGATACCGTCACGGTATATACGGGCTCCGGCCTGCTTCTGCTGGCGGGAAGCGCCGCAGTCGCCGCCCCCTCCGGCGCAGTGGTGGATGTGACCGCCGGGCGGGCTCTGGCCGCCGGGGCGGCGCTGACGGAGGGACACCGTTATCTGGCGGGGGAGAATGCCGGCGCCGCCGTGACCATTACGTCGGATACCGCCGTGGTGGGCCTGGAAGGAGCCTATACGCGCAGCGACAGCGGCGCGCTGGATTACAACGCGCTGGCCGACGCGCTGAAGGCCATGGGCCTGTTCCAGGGAACCGGTACCGCCTATGGCTGCGGATACGACCTGGAGGTCGCGCCGACCCGGGTGGTGGGACTGGTGATGTTCCTGCGCCTGATCGGGGAGGAGGGCGCCGCGCTGGCCTGCACCCAGGGCAATCCGTTTGCGGATACGCCCGCCTGGTGCGACCGGTATGTGGCTTACGCCTACGCCAAGGGGTATACCAAAGGCGTGGGCGCCGACGCCGCCGGAGCGCTTTATTTTGCGCCCGATACCGTCCTCTCGGCGGGAGAATATATGACCTTTGTGCTTCGGGCCCTGGGCTATACCGACAGCGGAACCAATCCGGATTTTTCCTGGAGCAATGCCCTGGGCAAGAGCGTGGAGCTGGGTGTGCTCAATTCCGCCGAGCAGGCCATGCTTACCGGCGGCTCCTTCCTGCGCGCGCAGGTGGTCTATGTGTCTTATTTCGCCCTGTCCGCGGCCACGAAGGATGGCGGCGGGACTCTGCTGGACCGGCTGGTATCCGTCGGCGGCGTGGATGAGGCCGCGCTTTACACGACCATGAACAGCGTGACGGTATCGCGCCTGCAATCCGGAAGCCGGTCCTAAATCCTGGGGAATGCCTGTCCGGCCGACGTTTCCCGGGGGGCAAAGCGATGCTGGAAGAAGCCTGCCCCGCCGAACGGATGGCTCGTTCGGCGGGACATTTTTGTTTAGCTTGCTCCTTGACAACTGTTAGCAAAGCAACTAAACTAAAGACAGATCAGCGACAGGAGGCGATGGATACGAGGGAGCGAAGAGCGGTCGGCGGAGAGATCCGGGCGCTTTCCAACCTGATGCGCCGCAAGATCCTGGAGTTTGCGCCCCCGCCGGAAGACCCGGAGTTCACCGAAATGCAGGGACAGCTGCTGGGCTTTCTCTCACACCATCCGGACCGTGAGATCTGTCAGAAGGACGTGGAGGAGGCCTTTTGCATCCGGCGTTCCACCGCGTCGCGGCTGCTGAAGAAGCTGGAGGCCGCCGGCTTCATCACCCGCCGCTCGGTCTTCCGGGATGCACGCCTCAAGCAGGTGGTACTCACGCCGAAGGCGCAGAAGCTGCATCAGCAGATCGAGCAGCGGCTGGACAAGATGGAGGAGCTGTTGACCGAGGGCATCAGCGACCAGGAGCTGGAACAATTCATGGCGACCGTGGAGAAACTGAAAAAGAATCTCAGCTGAGCCGCCCGCACGGCGTGGCGGCTTCTCTTTTTCTAAAACTGTTTCAAGGCTTACAGTTAGCATGCGAATTAAATCCGAGGAGGAGACCTATGAAGAAAAAACGAGGCCTGGCGTGCGGTATCCAGGAGTTCAAAAAGGACGTGATTCTGACGCCCATCTTTGTGATCGGCGAGGTGGCGTTTGATGTCCTGATCCCCATGATGATGGCAAAACTGCTGGATCTGGGCGTCAATGCCGGCAATGTCGGGAATATCTGGCGTTATGGAATCCTGCTGGTGGTCATGGCGCTGGTGGCCTTGGCGTTCGGCGCCCTGTCCGGCCGCTTTGCGGCGCGGGCGGCCACCGGGTTTTCCCGCAACCTGCGCCGGGAAATGTATCGAAACGTGCAGCAGTTTTCCTTTTCCAACATCGACAAATTTTCCACCGCCGGCATCATCACACGCCTGACCACCGACGTGACCAATGTGCAGATGGCCTTTCAGATGGTCATCCGCATCGCGGTGCGCTGCCCCATCATGCTCATCTGCGCCTGGGTCCTCACGTTTGTCATCAGCCCCAAACTGGCCCTGGTTTTTCTGGTGGTCATTCCCATCCTGGCGGTGGGTCTGCTGCTGGTCATGAAAGGGGCCCATCCGGTCTTTACCCGGGTGTTCAAGAAGTACGACCGGCTCAACAGCGTGGTGCAGGAGAATCTGCTGGGGATCCGCGTGGTCAAGTCCTTCGTCCGGGAGGAGCATGAGAAGGAAAAGTTCGGCGCAGTGTCCCGGGAGATCTATCAGGACTTCTCCAAAGCGGAGAGGATCATCGCATTCAACGCGCCGTTGATGCAGGTCTGCGTCTACGGGTGCATGCTCCTGGTCTCCTGGCTGGGCGCGAAGATGGTGGTGGGCGGTACCCTGACCACCGGCGAGCTGACCAGTATGTTCAGCTATATCATGATGATCCTCATGAGCCTGATGATGCTCTCCATGGTCCTGGTCATGATCATCATGGCGCGGGCCTCCGCGGACCGGATCACAGAGCTGCTCAATGAGCAGACCGACCTGAAAAACGGCGCGCACCCGGTGCGCGAGGTAAAGGACGGCTCTGTGGACTTTGAACACGTCAGCTTCAGCTATGCCGGGGATCCCGGCAAGGAGTGCCTGAAGGAGGTGGAGCTGCACATCGCCTCCGGCGAGACAGTGGGCATCCTGGGCGGGACCGGCACCTCCAAGACCACGCTGGTGCAGCTCATCCCCCGTCTGTACGACGCCACCGAAGGGAGCGTCAAGGTGGGCGGCGTGGATGTGCGGGACTACGACATGGAGTCCCTGCGGGAGCAGGTGGCCATGGTGCTCCAGAAGAACGAGCTGTTCTCCGGCACCATCAGGGAAAACCTGCACTGGGGCAATGAGCATGCCTCCGACGAGGAGCTGGCGCGGGTGTGCCGGCTGGCTCAGGCCGATTCCTTTATCCGGGAGTTCCCGGATGGATACGATACCTATATCGAGCAGGGCGGCTCCAATGTCTCCGGCGGGCAGAAGCAGCGGCTGTGCATCGCACGGGCCCTTCTGAAGAAGCCGAAGATCCTGATCCTGGACGATTCCACCTCCGCCGTGGACACCAAGACCGACGCCATGATCCGCCGGGCCTTCCGGGAGGAGATCCCGGATACCACCAAATTCATCATCGCCCAGCGCATCTCCTCCATCGAGGACGCCGACAAGATCCTGGTGATGGACGGCGGGAAAATCTCCGCCATGGGCACCCATGAGCAGCTGCTGGAATCCTGCGGCATCTACCGCGAGATCTATGAGTCCCAGACGAAGGGAGGAGAGGACCATGAATAAGAACGCCGCAAAGAAGGGCGGCACCGCAAAGCGGCTGCTCTCCTATGTGCTCAAAGGCTACAAATTCCGCTTTTTTCTGGTGCTGGTATGCATTTTGGTCAGTGCGGCGGCCTCGGTGTCCGCATCTCTGTTTCTGGGGAGCCTCATCGACGATTATATCGCGCCCCTTCTGCTGACCGACCAGCCGGTGTTCAGCGGATTGCTGCACACCCTGATCCTCATGGGCTGTCTCTATCTGGCGGGCGCGCTGTGTACGCTGGCCTATAACCGCATTATGGTCACCATCTCCCAGGGCGTGCAGAAGGAGATCCGCGACGAGCTGTTCGTGCATATGCAGACCCTTCCCATCCGGTATTTTGATACCCATGCCCATGGAGATGTGATGAGCGTCTACACCAACGACGTGGACACCCTGCGCCAGATGTTTTCGCAGAGCATCCCCCAGATGTTTGCTTCGCTGGTCACGATCGTGGTGGTGTTCCTGGCCATGCTGGTCACCAACCCGCTGCTCACCGCGGTGGTCGTCCTCTGCGTGTGCGGTATGCTGCTGGTCACCCGCTCTATCGCGGGGCGCAGCGGCAAGTATTTCATGCGCCAGCAGGAGAAGCTGGGCGACCTGAACGGCTATATCGAAGAGATGGTGAACGGCCAGAAGGTGGTCAAGGTCTTCTGCCATGAGCAGAAGGCCCAGGAGGGCTTTGACCGGGTCAACGACGCTTTGTTCGAAAGCGCCGACATGGCCAACAAATACGCCAATATCCTCATGCCCATCATGGTCAATATCGGCAACATCCAGTATGTGATCGTGGCCATGGCGGGCGGGCTGATGGCGCTGGGCGGCGTAGGCGGCGGCGTCACGCTGGGCGTCATCGCGTCCTTCCTCCAGCTGTCCAAAAGCTTTTCCCAGCCCATCAGCCAGATCTCCCAGCAGCTCAACTCGGTCGTCATGGCCCTTGCGGGCGCGGGGCGGATCTTCGCGCTGATGGATGAGGAGAGCGAGCGGGACGAGGGCACGGTCACCCTGGTGAACGCGGCCTACGATCAGGCGGGGGAGCTGGGTGAGAGCGGCCAGCGCACGAATCTGTGGGCCTGGAAGGTTCCGCAGAAGGAGGGGGGCTTTGCCTATACTAGGCTCACCGGCGACGTGCGCTTTTTTGATGTGGACTTCGAGTACGAGGCCGGCAAGCCCATCCTCCACGATATCTCCCTTTTTGCAAAGCCCGGCCAGAAGCTGGCCTTCGTGGGGGCCACCGGCGCGGGGAAGACCACCATCACCAACCTCATCAACCGCTTTTACGATATCGCCGACGGCAAGATCCGTTACGACGGCATCAATATCAACAAGATCCGGAAAAGCGATCTGCGCCGGAGCCTGGGCATCGTGCTCCAGGAGACCAACCTGTTTACCGGAACGGTGCGGGAGAATATCCGCTACGGCAATCTGCAGGCCACCGACGAGGAGGTGGAGGCCGCCGCCCAGCTGGCGGGCGCGGACGATTTCATCCGCCGCCTGCCCCAGGGATACGACACGCTGCTGACCGGAAACGGGGCCAATCTGTCCCAGGGCCAGCGGCAGCTGCTGGCCATTGCCCGCTGCGCCGTGGCCGACCCGCCGGTGATGATCCTGGACGAGGCCACCTCCTCCATCGATACCCGTACCGAGTCCATCGTTCAGCAGGGGATGGACTCTCTGATGTGCGGGCGCACAGTCTTCGTTATCGCCCACCGCCTGTCCACGGTGCGCAACTCCGACGCCATTATGGTGCTGGACCACGGCCGTATCGTGGAGCGGGGCGGCCATGACGATCTGATTGCCCAGCATGGGCTTTACTACCAGCTCTATACCGGCGCATTCGAATTGGAATAAGCGTTTGCACCCCCTGGTACCGGATGCATAGAATGAAGTGAGACCGGGCCGGAAGACGCGGCGCACCGCCGCCCCGCGCCCAGGTTTCTACTTTGAAACCAGGAGGTACTCAATCATGGGGTGCAATAACGGTTGTGGCTGGGGCGGCGGCAGCTGCCTGTGGATCATCATCATCCTGATCGTTCTGTGCTGCTGCTGCGGCGGCGGCTGGGGCGGCAACTGGGGCGGCTGTGGCTGCAACAACAACTGTGGCTGCGGCTGCAACAACAACTGCGGCTGCTGAACAGACATACGATCGCCAGACAGGACTCAGGGCGGGGGAGCAAAGCTCCCCCGCCCTGAGGCTGTCAAAAACCCTCCTGGAGAAGAGCCTGGCAGAGTTGAGTCGTCCGCAGACGACGGAAGGAAAGGAAGCTCCGTCATTTCCGGCGACACGTGCGTCGGAAATGACACCTCTCATGACGGACAGGGCGA
>NZ_JACOPP010000029.1 GCF_014287895.1 Lawsonibacter hominis
TCCAGCTCAGTGTGCCGGTCTTAAACTGTCCAAAAAGCGCAAACGGGAGCTTTTGCTCGTTGCGTAGAGATATTGGCTGATTTTTGGGTCCTAACTTTTCATGTTTACTTTACAGTGCCGAAAATACGGCATGAAAACCCTACTTGATGGAACCCTGCGCCAGACCGCCTGCGATCTTCTTCTGTATGAGCATGAAGAAGATGACGGAGGGGATCACCACCATGGCGGAAGCTGCCATCATAACGCCCCAATCCAATACCTCCTGGCCCTCCAGGGACTTCAGCGCCACCGCCACCGTCATTTTTTCGCTGGAGTTCATCAGGATCAGGGAATAGAGAAACTCGTTCCAGGCGTTGATAAAGGTGTAGATGGCCACCGCTACCAGTCCGGGGGCCACGATGGGCAACACGACCCGGCCGAAGACCTGCAGCTTGTTGGCCCCGTCCACCCGGGCCGCCTCTTCGATCTCCAGCGGCACCGTTTGAAAGAAGCCCACCAGCAGCCAGATCGCGTAGGGGACCGAGAAGGACAGGTACACGATAACCAGGCCCACCCGGCTGTTCATCAGCCCGGCCTGGCCCATGATGATGGAGTAGGGCACCGCCAGCAGGATCGGCGGGAACATGTAGGTGGTGATCAGGACACGGGTCATGATCTTGCCGAATTTGGGGAAAAAACGGACCACACCGTAGGCCCCAAGCGCGGAAACCGTGATGGCAATCAGAGTAGTGGAGACCGCTACAACAATACTGTTGCCCATATTGGATCCAAAATGGAGCTGCCCAATCACGGTGCGGAAATTATCCAGGGTGAGCGTCTTGGGAAAAAAGGCCGTGGGATCTCCGATCATTTCCCCTTTGCCCTTCACGGAGGAGAGCAGGATCCACATCAGCGGAAAAGCTGCGACGATGGCCAAAACCGTCAAGTAAAGATAACTGACGGTATCACCGAACCAGCCGCGCTTCAGCAGGCGTTTGCGTCCCATCAGGCCCCCTCCTTTTCCCATTTATCCAGAATCTTAAAATAGAACATGCATACAATCAACAGGAAGATCAGCAACAGTACTGTGACGGCCGAGGAACGCCCCAGCTGCTTCAGGCCCCAGCCCACGTTATAGGCGTAGATGGGCACCGTCTGGGTCAGGTTGGCCGGCCCGCCGCCGGTGATGAGGTAGATCGTGTCGAAGTTGTTAAAGACCCAGATCGTGCGCAGCACCACCAGCAGGCCTACCACTACCCGGATATGGGGCAGTGTGATATGGACGAACGACTGCCACGGCGACGCGCCGTCCAGCTGGGCGGCCTCATACTGGTCCTTGGGGACCGTCTGGAGCGCGGAGAGCACGTTGACCATGATCAGCGGCGCGCCGAACCAGATATTGATGAACACCAGCGTAGGAAACACCAGCCCTCCGCTGCTGAAGAACTGGGGCGCGCTTTGGCACAGCCCGATCTTTACCAGGAAATTGGGCAAAAAGCCGGATACGCCGTTTAAAATCCACTTCCAAGACAGGGCGATGACGATAGAGGGGAACGCCCAGGGGATAATCAGCAGCGTACGGTAGATCCCCCTGCCGTGACGGATCCGCTCCAGCGCCAGGGCGGCGGTAAAGCCCACGACGATCTGTCCGATCAGTGAGACGATCGTCCACCTCACGCTGGTCAGGAAGGACATCCAGAAGTCTTTGTCTGTGAGGATCTTGATGTAGTTATCAAAGAAGACGAAATCATATCCGGGTTTGATGAGGTGTTTGGAGGTGAAGCTGTAAAAAATACTGGAAACCACCGGATACAGCAGCAGCAGGCCCACCACCAGCAGCGCCGGCAGGATAAAGCAGAACCCGGCAATCTTCGTCCGATAGCGGTTGTTCAATCTCATAGTAAACCCCCTCTCAGGAAACCGGCGGGGGCGAGTGGTCGCCCCCGCCGGTTGTTCGGGTCATTTATCCGTGGTCAGCCAACGGTCTCAAACAGGTCGTTGAGCTTATCCTCGGCCGCCTTCGCCGCCTGCTCCACAGGTGTTCCGTTGATGACGATATCCTGGAACATGCTCTCGATCACGCCCTGACTGGTCAGCAGACCTGCCTCGGGACGGGGGCCGTTTTCCATACCGATGGCAGTCCCCTCGCCCACAGCCTTGCTGATGACGTCCTTTGCATGGGAGAACTTCTGCACCATGGGGTCGGACAGGAACTGCTCGTTATCGGCGATCTCCTTCAGCGCGGGCAGCATACCCACGGGGACGGACAGCAGGAAAGGCACGTAATTCTCCGGCTCATACAGATATTTGATGAACGCTTCGCAGATCTCGGGGTGCGCGGAGTTCTTCCAGATGACCATGGGGATGTTGGAGGTCTCATAGCCTACCTGGGGATCGCCCTTGTTGATGGTGGGCATGGGGGCGCAGTCGATCTGGTCCAACAGCTCGGGCGCGTTGGTCTCCACACCGCCGATCTGGAAGCCGGAGTTGTAGTCAAAGCAGATTTTTCCGGTGTAGTACAGCGTGGCCTGATCCAGCACGTTAAAGTTGATGGAGTCCGTGGGGGAACAGTCTTTGTACACCTTGACCCAGTAGTTGATGCCGTCAATAGCGGCCTGGCTGGTCAGATTGGCCTTGCCGTCCTCGGTAAGCAGGGTCTCGCCCGCACTGCGGACATAAAAGTTCAGGAAGCGGGTGGCCATCATATCGTTGGTGCCCATAGGGACGGAAGTGCCGTAAGCGTTGCCGCCCTCGCCTTCGGTAATGATCTTGGACGCCTCGTAGAGCTCATCCCAGGTGGTGGGGACCTCCAGATTGTACTTCTCCAGCAGATCCTTGTGGTACCACATAACCTGCGCGTGGGAGTACAGAGGTACTGCGTAGCAGTGCCCGTCCTCGGCGGTCATCTCGACAAGGGGGGCTTCATAGAAACGGTCCCGGCCCATGGAATCGATCAGGTTGTCCATGGGGATGATGGCGTCGGCGTCGATCATCTCTACCACGTGGTTGGGCAGCGCTGTGGACATATCGGGCACATTGCCGGAGGCCAGGCCGGTGGTCCACTTGGTATAGAAGTCGGCCCAGGAGAAGGTCTCGATCGTGATCTTCACGCCTGGGTTGTCGGTCATAAACTGGTTGGCGGCCGCCTGGATGGTCTCCAGCCGGGGCCCTTGGGTAAACGAATGCCAGAAGGTGATCTCACCCTCCAGCGCGGCGGGTTCGCCGGAGCCGGTCTCCGGAGCGCCGCCGGTCTGAGCGGTTGCGGGCGGCGTATCGCTGTTGCCGGAGGGAGTGGAGCTGTTGCCGCAGGCGGCAAGGCAGGTGAGCAGCATCACGCTGGCCAGGAGCAAAGACAGTGCTTTTTTCATAATTTCCTCCTTCACTTCAATCGGCTTTTTGTTGGTTTTGTCTGCACCCTCATTATAAAACTCCCCAGTGTATTTCATAGAGCAAAAATTACCAAAAGATAGCATAAAACGCTTATGATATAATCGTTTTATTTCTTCCTCAGGCGCGGGACGCCGCGCGGTATTCCTGAGGCGAGACACCGAAGACCGATTTGAAGATGCGGGCAAAGTAGTTGGCGTCGTCAAACCCGACCTCATAAGCGATGGTGGAAATGCGCTCGTTGGTGACCAGCAGGCGGCGGGCCGCCGTCATCATACGCAGGTCTTTGACAAAGGCCCCGGGGGACTTTCCGGTGTGCTCCCTGAACAGCCTCCGCAGGGAGGAGGGACTCATATCCGCCATCCGGCAGAGAAATTCCGAGTCGAAGGGCTCCGACGGATGGGCCACCAGATAGTCCACCACCACCTGGATACGGGGGTCCCGCTTGATGGAATGGGACCGGTTCTCCCGGCGGCGCAGGCCTTCCACCGAAAAGTCGGCCTCCGGCAGCTCGCTCTCTTCGACCCGGGCTTCCGGCGTCCGTTCCACCAGCCAGGCCAGGATGAGCTCCAGGTTGCCCCGGATGCGGAAGAGCTTTCCGGAATTCTGGGTGGTTGCGTTCTGGTACACCTGCTGGAAATACCCCAGCACTTCCCCGTCCGCTCCCCGGGTCACGCGGGGGATGTGGAAGTACTCCGCCAAAAAGTCGCTGCCGTCCAGCTGGACCGTGACGGTGAAGCGGATGGAGATGAACTCGAACTCCTCGCCCAGGGCATGACACTCCAGCTGGCAGCCCTCAGGGATATAAAAGATCTCGTTCTCCCCTACCAGGTACTCCTCCCCATTCACCCGGAACACCGCGCTGCCCTTGAGGATATAGCGCAGCATGCAGTAGGGCACGTAACTCTCCGGGTACGCCCATCCCCTGCGGAAGACATACCGATCCACATACAAAAAGATCAGGCGCATGGAAGAATACAGCGACTGTGGGATATGCATCGTTTCCCCTCCCTCCATCGGACAAAAAACGCAGTTTGTAACCGTTTCATGCTAATTATAAGCGAACTATACCGTTGGGTACAAGTGAAATTGCTGTTATAATAAAGAAAAAACGCGCATGAATCGAATGCAGACTGGGAGTGAGCCGCTATGGAAGCTGTAACAGGTTACTACCCCGCGCCGGAGCAGGTGGATGCCTGGTGCGATGCACTGCTGGAGCGGACGCGGCAGGTCCGCGTACAGGGCGAATGCCTTGCGTACGACCCTCTTACCGAGCCCTTCGGCAACTGCCCCAATACCCTGGTCAACCGGTATGTGCGCTTCACGGCCTCCGACGGGCGCAGGGCCTTCTACGGCTACTGGCAGCCCGCGCTCAAGACGCCGGCGCCGCTGCTCATCAACCTGCCGGGATACGGTGGATTTATGAGCCTGCACCCCCAGCTCTGCGACCAGAATTTCCATATTCTTCACGTCTCCCCTCTGGGCTACGTGACCCCCTCCGGCGCGGACTGGAGCCTGGCCCTGCCTGACCGGAACTGGCCCGTGCTGCCCAACACCGCCCTGGGCGCGCCGGGCGGCTATGAGGACTGGCTGTCCGACGTGCTGCTGGCTGTGCGCTGGGCGCTGGAGCGGCCCGATGTGCTGCCTGACCGCCTGTCCTTCTTCGGTACCAGCCAGGGGGGCGGCGGCTCCCTGCTGCTCGCCTCCCTTCTGGGGCCGGAGCGGGTGCGCTGCGTCTGCGCCGACCTGCCCTTCCTCACGGACTTTCCCCACACCGGCCTGAACGGGGAGGCGTACGGTCTGCTGCGTCCGGTCCGGGGCCAGGTCGAACCGGAGGCGTTCTGGCGCCGTCTGGGCCTGGTGGACACCGTGAGCCATGCCCACCGGCTGAGCATGCCTGTCATGCTCTCCTCCGGCGGCGCGGACGACACCTGCCCGGCCGCCACGGTCGAACGGCTTTTCTCCCGCCTGCCCGGTACGAAGCAGTACACCTACCTGGAACACCAGACCCACACCCACTCCCGCTCCAGCATGGTCCTCTTCTCCGCCTGGCTCCACCTGTACGCCTGAGGCTCTTTTACAGCGGCCGGTCCTCGATGGGGCGCCTTTCGCCCACCTCGTTCCGCGGAGCGGGCGGCTCCTGGGGCCCGCCGGCCCAGCCGGCGGTCTTCCGGGTACGGCAAAGCGGCCCTGCATGCACATCGCGCAAAGCGGTTTGCATGCAGGGCCGCTGTTTGTCGGGAACGCGGCAGCGTCATGTTTTCAGGAAGCTGCGCTCCGCGGCCCGGTAAACGGCCTGTATCGGGACGGGGTACCCGTCATGCCGCTGTGCCGCTGGGGCAAAGCGTTTCGGCCGCCCGATCCCGGCCGGCAGGTCAAAGCACTCCTGCGCCGCACACGGCGGCCAGCCGGGCGGGTCGCGCCTATCGTTCGGCCATCGTGATCTGGAACCGGAGGCCGGGTGCGCCGGCAAACGCGATATAACCGCCCTCCGGCAGGGTCACCGCGGTATCTCCCCACATCCAGGAGGCGGCAACGGTCTGACCGTTTCCGTCGTACACCGTAAAACCGCCGCCCTCCGGCACCTGGACCTGCATATGCTTTCCGGCGGCGCTCCCGGTCCGATACCAGCGGATGTAACCGTCGCTTTGAATGGTGGAATAGGAGCCCGCGCCGGCATAGATCGCCGGGACGGCGGCCGCGTCCATGCAGAGCATGCCGGAGGTCTGTGCGTACTCCACCCCATCCTGCTCAAACAGACGCACGTTCTGCCAGTCGCGGCCCGCCAGGCCGGGGATGACCGCCACGCCCTCGGCGTAGTTCTCATCCACGATACGGTCAAAGGCCATATAGCCCGGCAGGCTGGCCAGTCCTGCCGCCGGCAGCGCCAGGGCCAGGGCCTGCGAGGTATACTTTTCGTTCAGGCAGAGGTAGATCTTCCCGTTCCGGGCGTCCCAGGCCGCCTGAACCGCCTCCGGAACCGGGTTCTCCTTCAGTTTCTGGAAAACATAGCTGGAGCCCGGCAGCTCGCCCAGTCCGGGCAGTTGGATATAATACTTCTGCCAGAGATAGGTCTCTCCGTTCTCCGCCTCCACGAACCGGACCATGAGGTTCCCCGCCTCGTTTCGGAAGGAGCCGTCGCTGTGATAACGCAGGGCGCTCTCGCCCAGGGTCAGCGTCCCGTCCTCGGTCAGGGCCAGCTGCGTCACCTGGCTGGAGGAGGCATACAGCCCCGCATACGCCAGCAGCTCCTCCGGCATGGCGGCGCTCCGGGCCTGGGGCAGGCTGTGGGCCGCCGTGTCCACGTGCGTCCCCTTCCGCTCCAGGGCGGCGATCAGGATCTGGCTGGCCGCCATCTCGTTATAGGTGCTCACCCCGCCGGAGGAGAGCACGGCGCAGGACAGGCCGTATTCCGGCAGCACCACCAGACCCCCGTGATACAGGGTGGTGTCGCCCCCTTTGACCAAGGCCCGGATATCGCTGTAGGCAAACGGATACCACTGTACGCTGTCCCAGCCCAGCCCGTAGGCCATCGCGTCCTCAACGTCCTCAGGCCACAGGCCCCCGGCATACTCCGGCGCGGCCATGGCGTCCAGAGACGCCTGGGCCAGCAGCTGCGTGCCGCAGAACAGCCCGCCGAACGCGGCCAGATCGGACGCCGTGGCGTAGATGCCGCCCGTCCCGTGGACCCCAAGCGTCTCCTGCGGCAGAGCGCGGTCGCCGCTGCCCAGATAGGTCCTGGCCAGACGCGCCGGGTCAAATGGATTGCCGGGAAAATAAGTGTCTTCCAGCCCGGCGGGCTCCAAAATGGCCTGCTGCACATATTCATCGAAGTCCATGCCCGAGACCGCCTCCACCACCAGCTGGGCCAGCGTAAAGCCGTCGTTGCAGTAGACGCTGAACGCTCCGGGGGACGCCTTGAGGGTCTGGGTGCTCAGCCGCTCCAGCAGCGTATCGGCGGCCGTTTCGTCCGGGTCGTTGAAGAGAACGCCGCTGGTAAAGGTGGAGCCCATCAGGCCGGAGGAATGATTCAGGAGCATCCGCACGGTAATCTCCGCAAAACGTTCGTCCGCCATTTTGAAGTCCGGCAGGTAGGTCTTCACCGGCGTATCCAGGGCGAGACTTCCCGCCTCCGCCAGCTTCATGACGGCCGCCGTGGTGTACATCTTGCTCACCGACCCCACGCCGTAGAGGATCTCGTCGGTGAGGGCCCGGTTCTCAGTACGGGAGTAATTCCCCCGGTGGCCGGTGAGGATGATTGCTCCGTCCTCCCACAGGGCGTATTGGACGCTGTCGGCCTGGCCGTACTGCATGGCCAGTTCCGCCGCCTGATCCGCCGACGCGGCCAATCCGCTCTCCTGGGCCCCGGCGGGCAGCAGGGTCAGAGACAGGACAAGGCACAGGGCAAGCGCCCCGCAGAACATCTGTTTTCGTTTCATTGCGTCTCCTCCTTTTCATGTTCTATCATAATGCGTATGAAGCGAAAGCGCAAGCGAAACCGCCGTTCGGTCCCGCCTTCCGGTATTATCTTATACCCTCCACCCGGTGGAAGGTCAAGTCCCTTTCCCCTGAAACAGCAGCACCGCGTGTTCGCCTTTGGCGAACACGCGGTGCTGCTGTTTTGGAGGAACGCGGCAGAATCATTTTTTCAGGACGCTATACGGTACAGCCCGGCAAAAGGCCTGTATCTGGGTTACGATACCGGTTATGCCGCTGTGCCGTTGGGAGGAAAACGTCTCGGTCAGTCCGATCTCGGCCATGGTTTGCGCTCTCCGTTCAGAACGGTGTGCCGCAACTTCATTCTACCGGATCTGCAAGCCATGTCTCTTTTTAGCCCTTTTTCAATTTGCGCAACTTATCGGGGCTGTTGACAAAGTCCCTTATCGAAAAAGCAAATAGGTTTTTCTTGCTTGTTTGTTGTTATTTACTATCAAATATATGCTATTTGATAAACTTTTTGCAAGGCCATATTTTTGAAAACAGACTTTGTCAACAGCTCCCTTATCTTACCTTATCGAAAAACGCTCGATTCTGTTTGCCGCGCAGCGGTCGGGAGCGGCGGGTGAGACGCGGTCAGCCCCCCGGTTTCCGCTGCCGGCGTTTGACACTGGATAAATTCGATTAGAATGCCGTTATTGTCCCGCACAAAGCCCATTGGCTTTCCCTTGACGACCTGCTCCATCACCACGTCCGCGCCTTTCCTGCGCAGCTCGGCCAAAAGCCCCGGCACGTCCTCGTGTGCAAAGCAGATATGCTTGGTCCCCTGGGTGCGGATATCGTCATTGGGCGTTCTGCGCCCGGGCGGCAGGGGGAGGGTGCGCCGGTGCTGGAACAGCTCCAGCTGGAAGCTGCCGTTGCCCAGAAACGCCACCCGGCTCTCCAGCGCCGGCATCTCGGCGTCGGACAGGAGGGTAAAGCCCAGCATCTCCCCGTACCACCGGACCGACGCCTCAATGCTTTCCACGCTGATCCCCAGGTGCAGCGGGCGGAGCGCCGTACCGTCCACCGTCACCTCAGCCGCACCGGTCGGGGCGGGCGCTGAACTGGAGCGCGTAATCCATACAGGCCTGACGGCTCCGCAGGCCCAGCATGGCCCGGGTCTCCTCCGGGGTGGCCGGGCGCTTGTTGTTCAGCTCGATGATCCGGCGGGTCCGCTCCACAAAATCCACATTGGAGCTGGCCTTCTGTCCGGCGTCCAGATAGATATTGTCCTCCATCCCCACCCGTACGTGGCCGCCCAAGGCCAGGGTGGCCATCAGAATGGTCAGATGGGCCTTGCCCACGCCGAAGGCGCTCCAGGTGGCGCCGGGCGGAAGGAGGTTTTTCATGTACACCAGGTTTTCCACCGTGGCCGCCATGCCGTTTTCCATCCCCAGCACCATCTGGAAGTGGGGGGGGGACTTGATATATCCCTGCTCTATCAGGCGCAGCGCGGTATACACCATCCCGGTGTCCATGACCTCGATCTCCGGGCGGATGCCCAGCTCCTGGGCGCGGCGGCCCAGCTTCTCCAGGAACGCCACGCTGTTATGGAAGACGAAGTCCCCCTTTACGTTCATGGAACCGGCGTCCATGGTGGCCATTTCGGGGATCAGATCCAAGGGGAGGATGCGCTCGTCGTCGGGGACGCCGAAGCCGCCCGCCGTGGTCATGTTGATGACGATATCGCACTTTTCCCGGATGAGCGCCACGCTCTCCCGGAATTTTTCGTACTCCATGCTGGCGTTGCCCTGGTCGTCCCGCACGTGCAGGTGCACGACCGAGGCGCCGGCCTTCCAGCACTCATAGGTTTCGGCGGCGATCTCCGCCGGGGTCACCGGCAAGCCGGGGCACTTGGCCGCCGGCGTGGAGGAGCCGGTGGGGGCCACCGTCAGGATGACCCGGTTGCTTAAATCACTCATTCTGTGTTCAATCCTTTCGCATCCGCGGCGCAGATTCAGCGGACGGATTTGATGCCGTACTTGCGCCGGAAGGCGCGGAACCGGCGGGCCGGCGGCAGCGGGATGGGAAGGTCTCCCACCGGCCGTGCGGGAAGCAGCTCCGGCAGGAGGCGTATGCCTGCCCCGATGCGGAGGAACCGTCCGCTTCCGTCCCCGGCTGCCTGCTGCATTCAATCGACCATACGGCCCACCCGGGCCGGGACGTGAAGGGGCGCGGCCGTCTTGGCCTGCACCTCCTCCAGCGTGGCATGGGGCGCCAGGGCACGCAGCACAAAGCCCTCCTCCGTCACGTCGATGACGGCCAGCTCCGTGACCACCGTGTCCACCTCGCCCTGACAGGTCAGGGGGAGGGCGCACCGCTCCACCAGCTTGGGCGCGCCGGTCTTGGTACAGTGCTCCATGGCCACGATGACCCGCCTGGCGCCTGCGCACAGGTCCATGGCGCCGCCCATGCCCTTCAGCGCCTGTCCGGGGACCTCCCAGTTGGCCATATCGCCGTTCTGCGCCACTTCCATGGCGCCCAGAACGGTCACGTCCAGGTGGCCCCCCCGGATCATGGTGAAGGACAGGGCGCTGTCAAAGCACACCCCGTCGTACAGCAGGGTGGAGGGCCGGGTGTCCGGGGCAATGAGGGTGTAGTCCTCCTCCCCCGCCGCCGCCAGCGGTCCGCCGCCGATGGTGCCGCATTCGGTCTGGATCATCATGCCGGAGTCCACACCGATATAATTGGCCGCGTGGGAAGGGATGCCGGCGCCCAGATTCACCAGGTCTCCGGGGTGCAGCAGGGCCACTACGTTCCGGGCGATGAACTCCCGCAGTTCCTGTTTATCGCTCAAAGAACTCGCCTCCCTTCGGGATGGGGACGATCAGGTCCACGAAGATACCGGGGACCATGACCTCGTTGTCGGCCATCTCCCCCACCTCCACGATGCCCTGCTCGGGCACCTCCACGATGACCATGTCGGCCGCTGTGGGGATGACGGTGTTGTAATTGCGGCTGGTGTGGCGGAACATCAGGTTGCCCATCTTGTCCGCCTTCTCCGCCCGGAGAATGGCCACCTGGGCCCGGATGGGCAGCTCCAGCAGATAATCCCTGCCGTTGATGTGCAGGATCTGTTTGCCCTCGGCCACCGGGGTACCGATGCCGGTGGGGGTCAGCACGCCCCCCAGCCCGGCGCCTCCGGCGCGGATACGCTCCACAAAGGTGCCCTGGGGCACCGCCTCCACCTTCAGGGTGCCCTCCACCTTCTGGCGGCCCACCTCCGGGTTATTGGCCGCGTGGGTCAGGGTCAGGCTGCGGATCCGCTTATCCCGCAGCAGGCCCGCAAATCCCAGCTGGAAGGGCTTGTCCGCAGGCGCCACGCCGGAGGTGATGATGTCCAGCTCGGTGCAGTCGGTCTCATACAGCCATTCATACAGCAGGGTGGGATAGCCCGCGGAGCCAAAGCCTCCCGCCAGCAGCGACATGCCGCTGTGAAACTGCTCCAGGACCTGCTCCTTGGCGGCCAGCTTATTGTGCGAAAGCTTGCTCATGGCTCACCTCAGCGATAGGGTGCGAACACATCGCGGCTGACCTGCCGAAACGCGTTTGCGATCATGCCGCTGTCGCTGGCGTAAGCGAGATAGGTGCAGCCCAGGTCGACATACTTTTTCACCGCGTCGGCGTTGCCGCAGAGCATTCCCATGGCCTTGCCCCCGGCCAGGCCGCGGCGGATCACGTCCTCGATGACGGCCGCCACCTCAGGGTCGTTCAGCTTTCCGGGCTTGCCCATGGACATGCTCAGGTCGCCCGGGCCCACAAAGAGCACGTCGATCTGGGGGATGCGGCACAGTTCCTCCACAGCGGCGGCCATAGCCATGGACTCCACCTGCACCACGCACAAAGAACTCTCCTTCTTGGTCTCCAGATAGCTCTTCTCCCCGGTCCAGCAGCCGTACTGTCCCGCCCGCAGGGCCGGATTGGGGCTGCGCGTGCCGCCGGGGAAGAAGACGGCCTCCTGCGCGCACTCCGCGGCGTTCTCCACCGAACGGATGCTGGGGATCTGTACGCCGGTGGCTCCGCTCTCCAGGCCGTGATGGACCTGCCAGGGCTCCGGGCAGGCGATGCGGGGAATGGAGGCCAGGCCGGCCAGCTGGCACGCCCGGATCATATTCTCCAGCTCCCCATAGCTGTAGCTGGAGTGCTCGCAGTCCAGAATGGCAAAGTCGAACCCCGCCCACCCCAGCATTTCCACCAGGTTGGGGCAATTGTTTTTGACAAAGGTGCCGAAGACCGGTTTTCCGGAGCGGATGCGCGCCTTCAGGGTTTCGCTGCGGTTCATTCCTCGCTCTCCTTCACCACGGCGTCGGTGATGGCCTTATCCCAGTTCTTGTGACCCCGGTCACAGATGCGCTTGCTCTGGACCCGGTCGGTGCGCTTGGGGGTAAAGATGTCGAAGTCTACCACGAACATGTTGCCTTTGGCCTCCAGGTAATGCTCGGCGTTGGGGGGCACGACCATGAAGCAGCCCGCGTCCATGGCGTAGGGCACTCCGTCCACCCAGAAATCACACTCGCCCTGGGGGATAAAGATGATCTGCTCGTAATCATGGCGGTGGGGCCCCACCTCGTGGGGCTGACGGATCTCGCAGTACTGCAGGGTCACGTTGGGAGAGATCTGGATAAACTGGATGCGGCCGTTCTGCTTGCCGCAGGCGAATTCGTGCTCCTTGATGTCGTACATCATGGGTTTCTGAGTCTCATACTTCTTCTCGTCCATAATGGAAAACTCCTTTCATGATTCCACGCTCATCAGGTAAGCGGGGATGGTCTTGGTCATACGCTCCAGCACATCGGCGCCGTAGCCCAGCTGCTCATGGATCAGGCTGAGGAATTTGTACATGCCCTCCACCGGCTCCGGAGAGATGGACTGTCCGAAATCCGTGGAAATAAACATCTGCTCCATGGGTACACCGGCGTCCAGATACTGGTTGAACAGAGCGATGGGGTTGAACCTGCTGTCGTCGTTGAAGACCACCGCGCCGAATTCACAGGCGGTCATCTCGATCCAGGCGCCCCACTTGGCCCAGCGGGCGATCACGTCGTGGGGGGCCATAATGGTAAAGCTGGGATGATTGACGACGATCTTCCTGACCCCCAGCTCCAGCGCGGTGGGGATGAGCACGTCGATCTCCTGCCAGGAGATATGGCCGGTGGAGAGCACCAAATCGCCTTTTTCGGCAATATACTTGAGCACCTCCACGCATTCGGGGATGATCTTGTTGTTCCCATCCAGCAGGTAGATAGGCTCCTCCAGACCGGTGGTCGTCATGTTGCCCGAGCCCAGGAACTTGCGTCCCTTATGATCCTCGATGTGCAGACGGGAGGATACGGTCGGCATATACACCATACGGGCGCCCATATGATAGGCCACATCCAGCGCCAGAAGGTTCAGCCCGCCCACGCAGTTGTTGAGGACGATGGAGCTGTAGCAGCGGCAGGAGCCGTCGCCCATATTGTGCTCCACAAGGCAGCAGCCGTGGGCGGAGGGGGCGTAGTGATCCTTGACCAGATACCCCCGGTAGCCCGCCGCCTGGGCATTTTTCATCATTTCCCCCGCGTCCAGCAGCCGTTTGGCGACCGAGGGCCCGGTGTGGATGTGCAGGTCATAGATGCCGTTTAAAATGGAACGCTCCAGCATAAAAATCACTCCTTCGTTGTGCTCGGATCCCGCTTGGGGGGCTGGACGAACACGCCGTCGAAGTCCTCCAGCTCCTGTACCCGCTGCCGGATCCGTTCCCGGTTCTCTCCCGCCTTTTTGTGGCTGGCGGCGATATCGGCGCGGTGGTGCGCATCGCCGGCGGGACCGAACCGGTTGTCCCGCACCTTGTCGGCGTCCCACTCCACCACCAGGGACCCGTCCCGGATGACGGCGGTCCCCTCGGCGTCGCAGTAGGGACAGCCCACCCGGGCGCCGCCTCTGGGCTCCAGCAGGTTGCAGTGACAGGCCGGGCAGACGCCCGAGTCGCCGGCGAAGCCGGCATGCTCCCGGTCCATCAGGGCCTCGCCCACCCGGCGGCCCAGCAGCGCGGCGCGCTCCAGGACCGCTTCGTCCAGCACCACCATAGAGGGGGCGGGGTTATGCCCCACCACGAACTTATCCACGATCACGCTGCCCTTGCTCAGGTTGCGCACCGTCAGATCCATGAGCGGCTCGGTCAGATTGATCCAATCGGAACCGCCCAGGGCCATAGCCGCGCCGATCTTGGGGTGGGTGCGGCAGTAAGTCTGGTACTCCTTACCGATGCCCAGCACACGATTGAGCAGCGTGACCACCGTACCGGTCGGGATCAGGTCGTAGATGGGGGTGGCAAGGATGAGCGCGTCCGCCTCCTTCACGGCGGCGGAGAACCAGGGCATATCGTCGTCCCTGACTACGCACAGGCCGTCGCCTCCGGTGGTCAGGCCGCGCATACAGGTCTCGCAGCCGATGCAGTCGCGCAGCTTCAGATCCTGGAGACGGATGATCTCCAGTTCCGCCCCGCAGACCTGCTTGGCTGCGGCCAGGGCGGTTTTGAGCATCAGCTCATTGTTTCCGCTGCGGCGTCCGCCGCTGAGTCCCACGATTCGCATCGCTCACACTTCCTTTCAGCCCAGATAGCCAAACAGTCTGGGCAGGATCAGCACGATGTCGGGCAGATAAGCCAGCGCAAAGGTGGTGGCAAAGGAGGCCACAATAAAGGGCCAGATGCGCTGGCACAGCGGCTTGAAGCCCACGCCCGACACATTGCAGGTGATAAAGAGCACCTGCCCCACCGGCGGTGTGATCATACCGATGGTGATCATCAGCGAGAAGACGATACCAAAGTGGACCACGTCCATGCCGATCATCTGGATCAGCGGGAACATCACGGGAATAAAGATCAGGGTGGCGGAAGCCATGTCCAGCACGCAGCCCACCAGGACCAGCAGCAGCAGGATCAGGAAAATGATGAGGTACTTGTTGCTGGTAACGGCCAGGATGGCGGAGATGATCAGATCGGCGATGCCGTCCTTTGCCATGGTCCAGGCCAGCAGGTTGCCAAACGCGATGATCAGGAAGATGGCTCCGGTGGAAATGGCGGTACGCAGCATCATGGCGGGGATCTTCTTGAGATCCAGCTCCCGGTAGATCAGGCTGACGACAAAAGCGGCCACACAGGCCACGGCGCCGGCCTCGATGGCGGTGCAGAAGCCGGACAGCACGCCGCCGATGATGATGGCAGGCACCAGCAGCGCGGGAATGGCTTTGACGAAGGAGACGCCAAATTCCCTCAGATTGAACTTGCCCTCAGGCTTTTTGATGTCCATCTTGCGCATGTTGATAAAGACCGTGACGCAGTACGCCAGCGCCAGAATAATACCCGGGATAATGCCGGCAATAAACATATACTGGATGGACACGTCGGTAAGGAAGCAGTAGAAAATAAACATGGTGCTGGGGGGAATGATAGGGCCCAATACCGAGGCGGCGGAGATCAGCGCGCCGGAATATTCCGGGGGATAGCCGTCTTTTTCCAGCTGGGCGGGCAGGATCTGGTTGAGCAGGGACGCATTGGCCTGGGCAGAGCCCAGGATGGCGGCCAGGATGGCGGACAGGGCGATGGTGCAGTAGGCCATGCCGCCCTTCAGGCGCCCGATAAAGCTGCGCAGGAAATCCAGCAGACGGCGGGTGATGCCGCCGCTGTTCATCAGTTCGCCCGCCATGATGAAGAAGGGGATGCAGGAGATGCTGATGATGCTCACACCGGAGAACATGCGGCCGATGATGATATCAAAGAAGGCCGGGTTGCCCATGGTGGTGATGTGGGCGATGCCGAACAGGCCCAGGCAGATGGCGATGGGCATGCCGATGCAGAGCAGGACTGCAAATACGATAATGGCAATGATCATGCCTGTTCAACCTCCTTCCCGGGGGCGGCGGAGCCGACGGCTTTCAGCTCCCTGATCACCTTCAGCAGCTTCTCGATGGCAAACAGCGCCATAGCGCCAAGGCCGACGGGAATGCCCAGGTAGATCCACTTGACGGAGATATGCAGTTCCACGCTGATCTGGTTGGCGATGGAGGGGCGCAGGAAGGAGTCGGCGCCCAGCTTGGTCAGCCAGACCGACAGCAGCAGGATGATCACGGTGCAGACCAGTTCCAGGACCAGCTGCGTCTTCTTCCCCAGCTTCTGGGTCACCAGATCGAAGTTGGTCAGAGCGCCCACCCGGTAGGCGGCCGCGCCGCCCAGGAAGGTGCACCAGACGATGAGGTAGCGCACCAGGATCTCCGACCAGACCCAGTTCTGATGGAAAAAGTAGCGGCGGATGACCTCCACAAAGGTGAGGATCACCATAAACATCATGGCGATGGCCACGATCCATTTCACGATGTTGAACACCACATCACAAATTCTTGAATAGGCTTTCATCTTTTTGAATGTTCCTCCTGTTGATTCAGGAAACACTGATTCAATCAACGGTTCCTTAAGGGTTTCCGCCCTCTCTCTGTCAGGAGAGGGGGCGGAAATCGGACGGTACGGCTGTGCTTACTGCGCGGCCTTGATCGCCTCTACAGCCGCGATGAAGTCAATGATGCGCTGGTCGGTGCCTTCAGCGGTGTACTCGTCGTACAGGGGCTGGATGGCCTCGCGCCAAGCGTCCGGGTCCTCCAGCTGGTAGACGGTCATGCCGTTTGCCTCCAGCGTCTTGCGGTACTCGGCGTCGGCGCCCACGATGGTCTCGGTAAAGAAGGTCTCCATCGCCTCGTCCATGCACTCCTGCATGAAGTCCCAATAGCCCTCGGGCAGGGAGTCCACAAAATCCTTATTGAAGCAGAGGAAGGTGGGGTAGGGGTACATGCCGACCTCGGTGAAGTACTTGGTGACCTCATAATGGCTCTGGACCACGGCGGTCATGTAGTTGACGTCCTCGCCGTTCACGATGCCGTTGGACAGGGCGGAGTATACCTCGGTATAGCCGACCACGATGGGGTTGGCCCCCAGGTCCTCCAGGGCTTCGATCAAAACGTTGGAGGAGGCGGTGCGGATCTTCAGGCCGGCCAGGTCCGCCAGACAGGTGACGGGCTTGTCCACGGTGGCGATATGACGCATGCCCACGTCCACAGCGCCGCAGATGTAGACCGAGCCGATGGATTCCTCCACCGCGTCGATGATGGCGTCCCACTCGGGGGTCTGGAGGGCGGCCCACTCGGTCTCATAGGAGTTGATGAGGAAGGGGAGCTGGTAGACTTCAGCAAGGGTGTTATAGTTGGTATAGGTGGCAATGCCGCCGCCGCCGGCCTCGATGACGCCGTCCATGATCTGCTGGAACAGCTCGCCCTCGTTGCCCAGCACGCCGCCGGGCTGATAATCGAAGGTGATCTTGCCGCCGGAGCGCTCGGTGACCATATCCATCCAGTTTTCATACATCAGGGCGGACAGAGAGCCGGCCTTCCCGGCCGTGGCAAAGGTGAGCTTGACGGCCTCGTCAAAGCTGGGGCCAGTCGTATCCGGGGCCGTGGTTTCCGGGGCAGCGGTCTCAGGGGCAGAGGTCTCGGGAGCGCTGGTCTGAGGGGCGCCCGTACCGGACTGCCCGCCGCAGCTTGTCAGGGCGAATACCATCGCCAGAGACAGAATGATCGCAGTGATTCTTTTCATGATGTTCCTCCTTAAAATAAATTGAGTCTTCCTTTTTACATCCGAAGATGGGTCTCTCATCAGTGGAGCGGGGACATGCTCTGGGTCTCCCAGATCACAGAATCGGTCTCCCGCAGGCGGCTGCCCAGCTCCTCCAGGATCTGGCGGTACTGGGGATCCGCACGCATGGCCCGGTTGCGCTCCATGCGGCTTTGCAGCGTGCGGTAGGCGCGCAGCTCGTAGATACGCTCAGGGCCGCTGTCGCCCGTCAGGTAGGCGATGGTCCATTCCGCGAACTGCTGCGCCCGGGGGAAGAGCTGCTTCTCCACCAGCTCCAGCGCGGCGGACAGCTGCCCGGGCCTGCACTCATAGGTATTAAACTCGAACATGCGCCGCTCGCAGGCCGGGTCGGTCAGCAGGGGATGATTGGGATCAATGGTGCGCAGGGGGGAGAATTCCGTTGGGATCAGCACCCGGCTCTCCTGCTGACGGATCATCTTGTCCGCATCGTTGGTAAAATCGATCTTGGTGCCGCTGGTCAGGTAGCCCTTGCGGCAGGCGTCCCGATGGTCGTGGCTGTCATAGGCGAACCACTGCACCGTCCGGTTGACCACGCCGCTGGAGGCGGTGAACAGTCCCAGGTTATACCCCAGGTGCTTCGAGGTAATGGCGTACCCCTGCTCCCGGTAAAACTTCAGGAAGGGGCGGTAGGTATCCGGATGATACGTATAGGTACGCATATCAATGATCATAAGCAGGTCCTCCTCGTGATAAAAAATCAAATATCAAAAATTTAATATTTGATTTAACTAGATTGTACTGTGGAAAACTGCCGCCGTCAATTGACAGGTTCACCAGCAAATTCACAAAATTTTTATCCAAAACGACTTATACGCAGTTTGAATCATACGATTCATTTGTTGAAATAAGCAACAAATTTTTCTGTTTTTTGTCAGAAGTTTTTTCGCAGGGCTTGTATTTCCCGTGGCAAATGCTATAATAAAAGCACTACATTTGATAAAAAATCAATTCTCAGCCGGAGGTGGCTTTATGGAGAAGGTGGAGTTTGTCACAAAAACCACCTATGCTTACGAGCGGCTCAAGCGGGAGATTATGGACGGAACCCTGGGTCAGGGGGAAAAACTGGTGGTCAACGCCATCAGCCAGCGCTATCAGGTCAGCCCCATGCCGATCCGGGAGGCCCTGCTGAAGCTGGAACAGGAAGGTCTGGTCCAATCCGCACCCCACCGTGGCGCCTGGGTACATAAATGCAACTACGACCAGTTCTATGAGTTGATTCAGGTGTCCATCGCTCTGGAGACCTGCGCCTGCCGTCTGGCGGCCTCTCTGATCTCCGGGGAAACGCTGGAGCAGCTCCGGGGTCTGATGCGCGGTATGGAGAGCGCCGTCAGGAGCAAGGACATCTCCACTTACCAGATCCTCAACGATGAATTCCACATGGGCATCTACCGCGCCTGCGGCAACCGCGAATTGTTTGAGCTGATCCGCAACACCCACCGGCGCACCTACCCCTATACCTCCATTGCGCTGCATTCCATCGGGCGGATGTCCATGTCCATCCAGGAGCACCGGGATTGGCTGGACGCCTTGACGCGGCGGGACGGCGCGGCCTGCGCCGATCTGTGCCGCCGGCAGCGGCTGGAATCCTATTTTTTGTTCCTGGACTTTTTAACGGATTGCCTGGCAGACCCGGAAGACGCGCAGAACAACTACTACCTCTATGGCTACTCCGATACCTTTTTCGGGATGTCACAGGAGGAAATCCGGCACTCCATCGAGCAATACCGCGCCAAAATGGAGATGCTGTAAAAATACCCGGACCCCCGCGCAAGGCGGGGGTCCGGGTATCGCTGTATTCAGGCCTTCAGGCGCTCCAAAAAGCGTTTGGCGGCCGGGTTGGTGTTATCCTGCCGGTATGCCGCCACCAGTACCGCACGGGGCGCATCTGCCTCGTCCAGCTCCAGATAGGTACAGTGCGGGTCCCGGATGTATTTGGTGCTTTTATCCACAATCATCACACCCAGTCCGGCCGCTACGCTGAAAAACGCCGATTCCAGGTTGGGGACCGTCCGAATGCAGGCCGGCGTAAATCCGCAGCGGCCGGTGACCGCGCAGAGCGCCTGTTCCCGGCCGGGGGAGTCCTCCTCCCCGGGGATAAAAAAGGTATCCGACCGAAAATCCGCAAAGCTGCGGTCCAAACGTCCGGCCAGGGGGTGCAGGCGGCTCATCAGCAGCACCTTGGGAAAGGAGGCGACCGGACGGGTCGCCACCCCGGCCAGATTCTCGCAGTCGATATCCACGGTGATCAGCACATCCAGCTTGCCCCAGCTCAGGCGGTCCCGCAGGGCGTTGAAGCTGTGCCGCTCAAATTCCAGGCGCACGTCGGGGCATTCCCGCCGGAACGGTGCGATCAGGTTGGGCAGCAGCGCGTCTCCGTCCAGGGAATCCAGCAGTCCCACCCGGAGCAACCCCTGAGATCCCCGTGCCAGCCGCGCACCCTGTTCCCGCCCGGCCTCGATCAGCCGCAGGGCGCTCTTCAGCGTGACCAGCATGGCCTCCCCCGCGGGGGTGAGGGATATCTGCTTTTTCTCCCGCTCGATCAGCGCAAACCCCAACTCCTGCTCCAACAGCTCAATATGGCGGCTGAGGGTAGGCTGAGAGACAAAAAGCGCTTCCGCGGCACGGGTGAAGTTCATATGCCGGGCCAACGTGATGAAGTACTGCATCTGCAGAGTCGTCGTAATCCATCCCTCCCTGTCCGGATACGCACAGGCGGGCGATCTGTGTTCCGCACCGGAAGCCATATTGGCAGGCGCCATCCCCTGTTTCTGCGTTTCCCTTTCTGCCGGTGCATCCCGCTTCCTACCTTCTTTGCTCCAGATAAGCGGCCCGGCCGGTCTCATAGAGATTATTCCCCTGGCTGTCGATGACCACCGTGAGCGGCAGGTTTTCCACCTCCAGCCTCCGGACGGCCTCGGCCCCCAGGTCCTCGTAGCAGATGAGCTGGGCGGACTTGACGCACTGGCTGAGCAGCGCCCCCGCGCCGCCGATGGCCCCGAAATAGACCGCGCCGGTTTCCCGCATGGCCTCCACCACCGCCGGGCTTCGCTTACCCTTCCCGATCATGCCCAGCTCTCCCAGGCGCAGCAGCGTGGGGGCATAGGCGTCCATGCGGTAGCTGGTGGTGGGACCGGCGGAGCCGATCGCCTGTCCGGGCCGCGCGGGGGAGGGCCCCACATAGTAGATGACCGCCCCCTCGATGGGAAAGGGCAGCGGCTTGCCCTGTTCCACCAGCTCGCACAGGCGCTTATGGGCCGCGTCCCGCGCGGTGTAGACGCTGCCGCTGAGATAAACGCTCTCCCCCGCCCGCAGGGAGCGGGCCTGCTCTTTCGTCAGAGGGGCGGTGATATACTTGGCCATCTCAAAGCACCTCGCTTACATGCCGGGCCACATGGCAGTTGATATTGACCGCGCAGGGCAGTCCCGCGATATGGGTGGGCATCGTCTCGATCTGTACCGCCAGCGCGGTGGTCCGCCCGCCGAAGCCCTGGGGTCCGATGCCCAGGGCGTTGATCTTCTCCAGCAGCTCCTGCTCCAGCCGGGCATAGAAGGGGCTGCCGTTGTGCGTGCCCATCTCCCGCAGGAGGGCCCGCTTGGCCAGCAGGGCGCACTTGTCGAAGGTGCCGCCGATGCCCACGCCCACCACGATGGGCGGGCAGGGATTGGGCCCCGCCAGCTCCACCGTCTCCAGGATGAACTGTTTCACCCCGTCCAGCCCGTCGGAGGGCTTGAGCATGGCGATCCGGCTCATGTTCTCGCTCCCGAAGCCCTTGGGGGCCACGGTGATCTTTACCTGCTCTCCCGGGACCAGTTCGGTGTACACCATGGCGGGGGTATTGTCCCCGGTGTTCACCCGGTCCAGCGGGTCCCGGACCACCGACTTGCGCAGGTAGCCTTCGGTATAGCCACGGCGTACGCCCTCGTTGACCGCCTCGGTCAGCGGGCCGTTGATGTGCACGTCCTGGCCGATCTCCAGAAACACACAGGCCATCCCGGTGTCCTGGCAGATCGGGGTGTCCCCGCCGATGGAATAATTCTCGATGATCTTATCCAGGATATCCTGTGCCACGCTCCAGTCCTCCGCCCGGCGTGCGGCGGCGATGGTATCCTTCACGTCCTGGGGCAGCCGGGTATTGGCCTGGATGCACAGGCGCTGCACGGCTTGGGTGATGACTCCGGCGTCAAGTTCTCTCATATTCGTTCCTTCTCTCGTTTTTACTCTCCTCCGGCGTCCAGGAAGGCGCCGACGATGCGGCGCATATATTCCTCCACCTTCTGCCGGCTGTGCTCCAGCTCCCGCTGCACCGCCTCCTGGTCGTTGTCCACGATAGCCTTCATCAGCATGCGGTGGTGCTCGGCATAGTCGGCGGCGTAGCGCACCGGCAGGACGGTGTTGTTGATCATCCGCTCGGTAAAGGACAGCTGCTCGCTGAGCTTGGCCAGGACGGAGTTTCCTGTGGCGCGGACCAGCAGCTCATGAAATTCAATGTTGTTCTCATACTGCTGGGCCGCGTCGGTCAGCTTGGTGCCCCGGCGGGTGTTCTGCTCCAGCACCATCAGCAGCGCGCGGGGGATGCGTCCCAGAAGCATGCTGCACGCAGAGGCCCGCAGCAGCTCCAGCACCTCCAGCGTATCCAGGCATTCGTCCACGGTCAGCAGGCGGACGATGGAACCGCTGGTACTGCTGGTCTCCACCAGGCGCTCGATCTCCAGCTTCTTCATGGCCTCCCGCACCGGCGTGCGGGATACGTCGAAAGCCTCGGCCAGATCCTCCTCCCGCAGGCGGGTGCCCATGGGCAGCAGTCCGGTGGCGATGGCCTCCCGTACCGTGTAATACAAGGTATCGCTGGCCTGCTTTTTCTCCACCATCTGGGTACGCAGCGCCTGTATCTGCATGTCCATAAACATCCCCCTTTCAGCCTGTAAACCTGATTCTACTTTATTATATACACATCCCGGGTGTTGTCAACGGCGTACGCTTGTATGCATAAATATACGTTCACCTATTTCAGTATAAATGGATATTGGCATGTATCGTTTGTCACCCCCCTATGCGTTCCATATAATAAGGGCATTACCGCATGATTCAACGCGTGCGGATCGGCGCGAAAATTTGTGCCGCAAAAAGGTGCAAAACCGCAGGAATACTTTGCGTATTGCAAGGTTTTGCAACGCATTTGTGGGCCAAATTGGCCGCCAAAATGTGCGTGGGGAATTGTCCGGTGATGCCTAAAGAAAAAACAGAAAGCGGGGTCTACTATGCTTGATCAATCGAGCCTTCCCTACGTGGACGGTCAGCGCGGGCGGATCGGCCTGATCACCCCCGCGCCGGGCAGTTCCACCGAGCAGGAGTTCAATCGCTACAAACCGGAAGGGGTCGCTGTTTTGACCACACGGGTGCCCCTGTTCGGCATTTCCCGGGAGGGTCTGCAGCAGATGAATCGCTATGTGGATGACGCGGCGCTCATGCTGGCCAAGAGTTCCATTGTAGATCTGATCCTGTTCAGCTGCACGGCCGGCAGTTTTCTTGGGGGGAAAGGCTTTGACCAGGAGCTGACGCGCCATCTGGAACAACTCACCGGCGTCAGGGTCACCACGACCAGCACCTGCGTACTCCGCGCGCTGAAGGCGCTGGGCCTGCGCCGGCTGAACGTGGTGACCCCCTATTCCGCCCAGGTCAATGCGCTGGAGCGCCGCTTTCTGGAGGCATGCGGCATTACGGTGGTCCACATTACAGGCGCGCTGCTGGAGCGTTCGCAGGACACGCCGAAGCTGACCGCTGAGACCATGCGCCGATTTGCGCTGGATGCCGACACCCCGGATGCGGATGGGATGTTCATCAGCTGCACAGGCTTGCACGTGGATGGTTTGATCGAGCCGCTGGAGCACGAATTGGGTAAGCCGGTACTGACCAGCAATCAGTGTGGTCTGTGGGGCAGTCTGCGCGCGCTGGGGATTCCGGATCAGCTTCCCGGTCTGGGCACACTGTTCCAGCGCGGATGATCCCAAAGCAGAAAACAGAAAGGTTGTGTTTATATGGACAAGCCGTTTACCGACGGCTGGCGGGGGCGCATCGGTCTCGTGGCCACTGCGCCCGGCAATGCCACAGAAGCCGATTTCAACCGCTACCGTCCAGCGGGCGTGGCCGTTCTCACCACCCGCACGCCCCTGACCGCCTCCACCCCGGAGGGGATACGGGAGATGAACCGCTTTGTGGATGACGCAGCGGCCCTGCTGGCGCAGAACGCCTATTGCGATGTGGTGCTGCTCAGCAGCACGGCCGGCAGTTTTGTGGACGGGCGGGCCGCGGCCCTGGCACACGCCCAAACGCTCAGTCTGGAGATCGGCGCGCAGGTGATCACATCCGCAGAGTGCATGCTGCAGGCGCTGCAGGCACTCAGGGCAAAGCGCGTCACATTGGTAACCCCTTCTTCCCCCGAGCTGAACCGGGCGGAACACGCCTTTTTGAACGAAGCCGGCTTGGATATTGTAAGCGAGGGGGGCTTCCTGCGTTCCGATCCACGGGACATTCTGACCGTCACAGCAGAGGAGATCTTTGATCTGGTCCGGCACTGCGACCGGCCGGAGTCCGACGCGGTCCTGCTAAGCTGCTCGGGCCTGCACGCCATGGAGATCATCGCGCCGATGGAGCGGGAACTGGGCAAGCCGGTGCTGGCCAGCAATCAATTCGGCCTGTGGGGCAGTCTGCGTGCGCTGGGGATCCCGGACAAATATCCGGAGCTTGGGAGCCTGTTCTGTTTGTGAACGCATCCTGTATACTGCTGTATACAGCCGCCGACTCGAGAATAAAGGCGCACAGGCATGTATCAATTGCAAAGACCGGCCACGGCCCTATATACTTACGTTCAGGCGGGAAGGTATGCTGCTCTTCCGCACGAATCGTTCAAATTTGTAGTAGAGGTGAGTGAATTGGCAAACATCGAGCAAACGAAGTCTTCGGACAAAAGCGGCCTGAAGTACTTCCTGGCGGCGCTGGGCCCCGGCTTCATCCTGGCGGCGACCTCCATCGGCCCCGGCTCCATCGTCTCCTCCACAAACGCAGGCGCCAACTTCGGATATAACCTGTTCTGGTGGTTTATCGTGATGCTGGTCTTCCGGGCGGTCTTCTCCCTGGCAATGAACCGGTACACCGTGGTCACCGGCAAGCCCCTGATGGTCGGCATCCGGGAAAAGTACGGCAAAGTGTGGGCCGTGCTGGCGGGTGTGTTCGCCTTCCTCGGCCAGTGCGTGTACGGCATCGGCAACTTTATGGGCTGCGGCCTGGGCATGAACATGCTTTTCCCCGGCCTGCCCGTCAAATACGGCGGTCTCATCGCTCTGGTGATCTGCGCCGTGCTGTTCTTCCTGAAAAACCTGTATCACAAGATGGAGACGGTTATGAAGGTCCTGGTGGGCATCATGGCGATCATCTTCATCATCTCCCTCATCGGTACCGCCGGGATCCCCTATGACGGCACCGTCTCCCACAGCATCGTAGGCATGCCCGCCGGCAGCATGGCGCTCATGCTCTCCCTGCTGGGCACCACCGCCTCCCTGGGCACCTGCGCCTGGGGCTCCTCCCTGGCCAAGGAGAAGGGCTACACCACCCGTGACATCGACCAGGGCGGCCTGCGCATCGACGTGATCGTGGGCGTCATCGCCATCGGCGTCATCTCCCTGTGCTGCTTCTTCGTGGGCGCCAACCTGCTGCCCGGGGCCCCCATCAAAAACGGCATGGACCTGCTGAGCGCCCTCAGCGGCCTGCTGGGCGCCTGGGTGCGTCCCGTCTTCGGCATCGGCTTTTTGGCCGCCGCCATCTCCTCCTTCATGATGGCTCCCAAGCTGGGCATCAACCTGCTGCTCCAGTCCCTGGACAAGGACTCCGGCATGGAGAACAAGGCGGAGAACATCATCAGCATCCTCATGCTGGTCTTTGCCGCTGTGGTCGGCTTCCTGTACAGCGGCGTGCCCGCCCAGCTTCTGACCCTGGCGCAGATCGGCGGCGTCATCAACACCCCCATACTGGGCATCATGACCATTCTGCTCTGCAACCGCAAGGATGAGATGAGCCGTTACAGGGTTGGCAAGGGCTTTACCGTGGTCCTCTCCATCGCCTACCTGTTCGTCATGATCACCGTCATCAACAATCTGATCACAATCGTAGGCAAATTCCTGGCCTGATTTTCCGGCGCCGCCGCTCTGCGGCGGCGCCCTCCCCCTTTTTACAGATCATTTGAAAGGAGCACATGATATGAACTTTGATTTAGTGGTTAAAAATGGCGTCGTCTACACGGAACAGGGCTTTTATAAACTCAACGTGGGCGTGCAGGGTGAAAAGATCGCCGTGCTGGCCGACCCCGCCGTACCTCTGGAGGGCGCAAGGGTCATCGACGCCCAGGGAAAATACGTACTGCCCGGTTTCATCGACTGCCACTGCCACCTGCGGGACCCCGGCCTGACGCAGAAGGAAGACTTCTACACCGGCACCATGGCCGCCGCCCACAGCGGCATCACCATGGTCTGTCCCCAGCCCAATGTGAAGCCCGTGCCCAACACCCTGGCGGACTACCGCGAAGAGGTCCAGGCCGGCCAGGCGCGCGCCGTCATCGACTTCAACCCCATCGGCTGCCCTCTGGGCACCGCCCAGGACGTGACGGAGATCGCCCAGGAGGGGTCCGCCTGGTTCAAGCTCTTTGAAAAAGTGGCCACCTATCCCTACAATACCACCGCCGGTACTCTGGACACGCACCGCATCTACGAGGCCTTCCGGGCCGTGGCCGCCACCGGCAGGTACTGCTCCGTCCACCCCTTCGACAAATATTTCTTCGATGCCGCAGTGGAACAGATCAAGGCCGAAGGCAAGCCCATCACGCTGGAAAATGTGCGCCACATGTGGTACTCCGACGAGGAGATGACCGGCGCGGCCTATCAGCTGTCCTATTACGCCAAGAAGGCGGGGATGAAGTGGTACGCCATGCACGCCTGGATGCCCGGCTACATCGACCTGGTGCGCATGCTCAAGGAGCGGGGCGAGATGACCATCGTATCCTCCTTCGAGTATATGCCCGCCATGGACGCCTCCGACGAGATCTATGACATCGCCGGCGGCAAGTACATCTACCTCAACCACGACGCAAAACCCGACAAGGCCAAGATCTGGGCCGCCATCCGGGACGGCGTCATCGACATGATCGGCTCCGACCACGCTCCCCATGCCCCCAACGAGTACAAGAGCGACGACGCGCTGCACACCGGCGCCGGCTTTGCCATGCTGGACTACTTCGGCCACCTGCTGGTCTCCCACGTGAATGAGGGCGACCTGTCCCTGGAGAAGCTGGTGGAGGTCACCTCCGTCAACTTTGCCAAGGCCTTCGGCATGTACCCCCGCAAGGGCTCCAACGTGGTGGGCAGCGACGCGGACTTCACCATCGTGGACCTGAACCGGGAATGGGTCATCAGCGAACAGGACAAGGTCTACACCAAGACCCAGACCATCCCCTATGTGGGCCGCAAGATGCACGGCGCAGTTACCGGCACCGTGGTCCGGGGCCGTGTGGTCATGGAGAACGGCGAGGTCTTCGGCGAGCCGGGCTATGGCAAGTTCGTCACCGCTGAAAACAGCAAGTGAGGCGCGTGATGGAAGCCATTTTACCCCAGGTCTCCGACCTTTTTTCCCGGGACGGGCGCTTCACCCGCTGGCTGCAGGTGGAGGCCGCCCTGGCAAACGCCCAGGGCGCGCTGGGCATCATCCCCGCGCAGGCGGCGAGGGATATCTCCGAGGCCGCCCATGTGGAGAAGCTGGCCCTGGACCGCTATGACGAATTTTACGCCAAGACCGGACACCCCATGGTCTCCATGCTCCGCCTGCTGGAGGCGGCGGCGGGACCGGAGAGCGGCCAGTACATCCATCTGGGCGCCACCACCCAGGATATCATGGACTCCGCCATGACTCTGGCCCTGCGCAGCATGTTTACCCTGACCCGCGCCAAGCTGGTGAGCATCCAGTCCTCCGTGCTGGACCTGTGCCAGCGCCATGCCGATACCCCCATGATGGGCCGCACCCACAACATCCAGGCCCTGCCCATCACCTTTGGCTATAAGGCCGCCATCTGGGCCGACGAGCTGGAGCGCTGCATCGACCGGCTGGACCAGAGCGCACAGCGCATCCTCGCCCTCCAGCTCTCCGGCGCGGTGGGCTCCATGGTCTCCTTCGGGGAGGATGGGGACGCCATTCAGGAAAAGATGGCCGAACAGCTGGGCCTGAGCGTTCCCGCCGTGTCCTGGCACGCCTCCCGGGACCGCCTGGCCGAATTTACGGGAGAGCTGGCGCTCATCGGCGGCTGTCTTGGGCGGATCGCCCAGGAGGTCTATCTGCTCATGGGCAGCGAGACCGCCGAACTCAGCGAGCCCTGGGCGGCGGGCAAGGTGGGCTCCTCCACCATGCCGCACAAGGTCAACCCCACCTCCACCCAGCACATGATGAGCCTGGCCCGCGACATCCGCTATCACCATGCCGCCGTGTTGGAGATGATGTGGGTGGATCACGAGCGCAACATCATGCATTTCGTGGGTGAGCGCCAACACATCGAGGCCTGCTGCGTGGCCGCCGGAGAACTGCTGGACCGGGCCGACGCGCTGATGGCGGGGCTCCAGGTCAACGAAGCCAATATGCGCGCCAACCTGAACAGGCTGGGCGGGCTGACCCAGTCGGAGCACGTGATGCTGGAGCTGGGCAAGCGCATCGGCAAGCAGCACGCCCACGAGCTCATCAACCAGATCGCCGTGGACGCGTTCCAAAACGGCAAGAACTTCGAAGAAGAGCTCAAGAAAAACGATACCGTGGTCCAGGCACTGGGCGCCGAGCAGATCCATGCCCTGCTGGATCCCATGCAATATCTGGGCAAGTGCCCGGAACTGGCCCGCCGGGCCGTCCAAACCCTGAGGAAATGAGTGATACCATGACACCGATCGCGGAAGAAAGCCTGAAGCTGCATTACGCCAAGCGTGGCAAGATCGAAGTGATCTCCACCGTGCGCGTGCAGGACAAGAACGACCTGAGCCTGGCCTATACCCCGGG
>NZ_JACOPP010000030.1 GCF_014287895.1 Lawsonibacter hominis
GATTTTAGGCAGTAATTCCTGGGTGTGCTGATACTTCCTTGCCATAATAATACCCCCTAATGTAGTACTTTCATTTTCCTACATTAGGGGGCGTTTTGTCTATTGTCCGTTTTTACTGGGGCGGTTCAATCCTGAGGAGGGGCATTTCCTTCCCCCGTCTGCGGACGGCGGAACTCTGCAAGGCACCCCTGCGGGAGAGCGCGGTACGCCGGTGCGCTACAGGGCCTCCAGCGTACCCGCCAGCAGCAGGGCGTAATCGGGCAGCGTGTCCAGAGGGGCCCGCTCGGAGACTGAGTGGGCGTCCAGAATATCGGGGCCGGTGCTGGCCATGACCAGGCCGGGGGCTTTGGGGCCCAGCACTGAGGGCTCCAGCCCCACATGGACCGTGGAGACCTCCAGCGTCCGTCCGGTCTGCTCCCGGTACACCCGGGCGAGCACTGCGGCCAGCGGGTTGGCCGGGTCCCCCGTCCAGCCGGGGTAGCCGGACGCCTCGGCGGAGAAGCCGAGCGTCCCGGCCAGAGCATCATGGGCGCGGGCCAGCTCCGCCTCCCACGACGGCCGGGCCGAGCGCAGGAACGCGCAGACCTGTATCTGGCCGTCCTCCGCGGACAGCCGGCCCACATTGGCGGAAGCGCCCACCACGTCAGGAAAGGCCGGGTCCATCGCGTACACGCCGTGAAACAGCCCCGCCGTCAAGGCCAAAGCGGCCTGGCGGCAGAGCGGGGACCAGACCTGCTCCGGCCGGGGCGCGGGGGCGTGGAAGAGGGTCAGGCGGGGGTCCCGGGCCCCATAGGCGGCCGCTTCCCGGGCAAGGTCCTCCAGATCGGGCTCGCCGCCCTCCGGAAGGACGACCAGCGCCTCCGCGGCGGCGGGGATGGCGTTATGGGCCGTGCCGCCCCGGAAGTCCGCCACGGCCCAGTCCGGCCGCGCCAGCAGAAAACCCGCCAGCAGCCGCAGCGCATTGGCCCGGCCCCGGTGGATGTCGTCACCCGAGTGCCCGCCCGCCCCGCCGGAAAGGGCGATGCGCCAGGCGTCCCCCGCCGGGGCGGGGCAGGCCGCCAGGGGGAGCCGGTAGGTCTCCCGCCGGCCGCCGGCCGAACCCACGATGGCCCGGCCCAGGTGAAATCCGTCGGTATTGAGCAGAAAGTCCGCCCCCGCCAGCCAGGAGGGGTCCACCTGCTTGGCCCCCTCCAGGCCGACCTCCTCCGCTGCTGTAAACAGCAGGCGCAGAGGGCCGTGGGACAGGCCGCGGCCCAGCAGCCACAGCACGGCGGCGTTGCCCAGATTGTTGTCCGCGCCCAGGGAGGAGCGGCCGTCGGAGCGGAGGAAACCGTCCGCCTCCACCACCGTCACCGGCTCGGCCAACGGGTCGAAGCCGCTGCCCGGGGCCACGGCGCATACCATGTCCAGATGCCCCTGCAGGATCAGCCGGGGGGCCGCCGTGCGGCCGGGCGCGGCCGGCACGTCGGCCATCACGTTGCCGTGCCCGTCCCGGACCGGGGCCAGCCCCAGTTCCGCCAGCCGGGCGGTCAGGACCCGCACCGCGGAGCGTTCGTGCCGGGAGGGGTGGGGGGTGCGGTTCAGGGCGCGAAATTCTGCGGCGATCCCCGCGCGTATCGTGTCCGGCCCGCCAAGACGCTTCAGCAGCGTCATTCCGAAGGCTCCGTTCCGGTTTCCTCCAGCGGTGCGCCGGACAGCCAGCGGCGGACCAGGTCCAGCGCCCCGCTGGCGGCCAGTGTCCGGATGCGCTCCCGCACGCCGCCGGACCGGGTCCGCTTGACCGTGGTGCCGTCCGGTGCGGCCAGGGCCAGATAGACCAGCCCAACCGGGTTGCCCCGCTCATCCGGATCGGGACCGGCCACGCCGGTGACGGCCACCGCCAGATCGCAGCCCAGCGTCCGGCGGGCCCCCTCGGCCATGGCGCGGGCCACCGGCTCGCTCACCGCGCCGTATTCCTCCAGAAGGGCCTGGGGCACGCCGAGCACCGTGTGCTTGACCGGAGTGGCGTAACTGACCACGCTGCCCCGGAAGACCGCAGATGCGCCGGGCAGGTCGGTGATGCGCTTTGCGATGAGTCCGCCGGTGCAGCTTTCCGCGCAGCCCAGGGTGAGGCCGCGCTCCTTCAGCAGGGGCAGCACCACCTCTTCCAGACTGGTCACATCCGCGCCGTAGACCGCGCTGCCCAGCTGGGCGCGCAGCCGGGCCTCCACCGGCGCGATCAAGGCGCGGGCCTCCTGCTCGTGCCCGGCCTTGGCGGTAATGCGCAGCTCCACCTCGCCCTCCTTGGCGTAGGGGGCCAGGGTGGGGTTCTGCATGGCGTTCATCTGGCTGCGCAGCATGGATTCCACCAGGGATTCCCCCATGCCGAAGATACGCAGGGTACGGGAGCAGATGGCCCCGTCGGAACAGGCCCGCAGATAGGGCGCCACGCGGTATTGGAACATAGCCCGGCATTCCCGGGGCGGGCCGGGAAGCATGACGACGTGCACGCCATCCGCCTCAAAGGCTACGCCCGGGGCGGTGCCCCAATCGTTGTCCAGCACGGTGCAGCCTTCGGGCAGCATCGCCTGCTGGTAGTTGTTCTCCGTCATGGGGCGTCCGATGCTCCTGAAGTAGGCCTCGATGCGCCGGGCGGACGCCTCATGGCGGACCAGGGGCCTGCCGAAGCATTTGGCCAGCACGTTTTTGGTCAAGTCGTCGCACGTGGGGCCGAGCCCGCCGGTGGTGATGAGGATGTCGGCCCGGCGGCGGGCGATCTCCACAGCGGCCCGCAGGCGCTGCGGATTGTCGCCCACTACGGTGTGGTAATAGACGTTGATCCCCAGGGCGGACAGCCCCTGGGAGAGCATCTGCGCGTCGGTGTTGGCGATGTTGCCGAGCAGAAGCTCGGTACCGACGGCGATCAGTTCAGCGGTGTGGGACAAAATAATACCTCCAGAGCGCCGACGCCGGGCGCGGCGGCCGGAGCCGCCGTAAATGCGCAGCGTCAGCGCGGCATTTCCGCTGGGCGGATTCACTCCGCCCGAGGATGGGAAAGGTACGGGGTCCCCGCGCGCGCAAAGATCGCGCGGGAAGTTGGCGATGCGTTCGGTGGGACAAGCAGACGGCCTGCTGAAACGCCGCCCCAAAGGCGCGGCGCCAACGCGATCGCTTCCCGGGCGGAGCGGCTCCGCCCGGGGATGCCGCGCCGTGGGCCGCGGTGCGGCGGGAGGGGGAGGGCGTCGCTACACGCGCAGGCGCTCGATTCCGTCCACCGCAGCGGCGACCAGCCCGTCCACGTCCAGGGCGGCCTCGGCGCACTCCAGCTCGCCCAGCACGGGGCGCAGGCGGGGATGGCGGGGGGTAAAGACGGTGCAGCAGTCCTCATAGGGCAAAATGGAGGTCTCAAAGGTGCCGATCTTCCGGGCGATGCGGACGATCTCCTCCTTATCCATCCCCACCACGGGGCGGAGAATGGGCAGGGAACACACGGCGGTGGTGGCGCGCATGGCCTCCATGGTCTGGCTGGCCACCTGGCCCAGGCACTCGCCGGTGACGAGGGCCCCTGCGCCGGTGCGCTGGGCCACCTGCTCGGCGATGCGCATCATGAACCGGCGCATGAGCACGGTGAACAGCTCCTCCGGGCACTTGCGCCGCAGCTCTTCCTGGATGGCGGTGAAGGGGACCACGTGGACCACCATGTGCCCGCACCAGGGGGTGAGCAGTTTCGCCAGGTCCAGCACCTTCTGCTTGGCCTGCTCCGACGTGTAGGGGTAGGAAAAAAAGTGGACCAGCTCCAGGGCGATGCCCCGCTTGGCGATCATCCAGGAGGCCACCGGGGAGTCGATGCCGCCGGAAAGCAGACTGACCGCCCGGCCGCCGATGCCCACGGGCAGGCCGCCTGCGCCGGGCTCCGGGTCGGCATGGACGTAGGCGGCATAATCCCGCACCTCAAGATAGACCGTCAGCTCCGGATGGTGCACGTCCACCTGGAGGTTGGGGTAGGCCTCGTCCAGCTCGCCGCCCACATACCGGGACAGCTCCACCGAGGTCATGGGGAAGGACTTGTCAGCCCGCTTGGACTCCACCTTGAAGGTCTTTGCCGCGCGCAGGCGGCCGTCCAGATAAGTCTTGGCGCACGCCAGCAGCGCGTCCTTGTCTTTGGCGCAGGCCCGGGCCCGGGAGAGGCCCACCACGCCGAACAGGCGCGACATGGCCAGCCAGGCCCCGTCCATGTCGCAGGTCTCCTCCAAAGGCTCCACATACATGGTGGACTGTTTGGTGTACACCCGGAATTGGCCCAGGTCCTTCAGGCGGCGGCG
The DNA here is from genome assembly GCF_014287895.1 of Lawsonibacter hominis. Classification (GTDB taxonomy): domain Bacteria; phylum Bacillota; class Clostridia; order Oscillospirales; family Oscillospiraceae; genus Lawsonibacter_A; species Lawsonibacter_A hominis. Next base: position 4,302 of record NZ_JACOPP010000030.1, read on the forward strand.
GGCATTGCCGATCAGCTTGTCTTCAAAGCTGCGGCGGTTCAGGCCCTTGAGCACCAGCTCCCCCAGCTTGAGCAGTATGATCTCGTCCAATCGTCTTCCTCCTTATTTGGGGCGGGCGCTCCGGCGCAGGTCCGGCCCGCCGGTTGTTGTATCCGCAGGATTCAGCGCCGGAAACAGGCGCTCTCCCGGTACTGGACGGCCTCCGCCAGATGCTCCACGCCGATGCGCTCCGCCCCGTCCAGGTCCGCAATGGTGCGCGCCACCCGGAGGATGCGGTCATAGCTGCGGGCGGTAAGCCCCATGCGGTCGAAGGCCCCTTTCATCAGGGCGGCGCCCGCCGCGTCCAGGGCGCAGTGCTCCGCCAGCTCCGCAGGGCCCATGTGGGCGTTGCAGTCGGGGCCGGAGGGGCCGAAGCGGGCGGTCTGTACGGCCCGGGCGGCATCCACCCGGCGCTTGATGTCCGCCGAGGATTCGGCGGGGGCGGCGCGGGCGGAGAGCTCTTCGAAGGCCAGAGGCGGCACCTCCGCATACAGGTCGATCCGGTCCAGCAGGGGGCCGGAGAGCCGGCCCAGATACTTTTCCACGTCCCTCTCCGAGCAGCGGCAGCGCCGGTCATACCCGTACCAGCCGCATTTACAGGGATTCATGGCGCACACCAGCATGAACCGGGCGGGAAAGACCTCCGTGCCGGATACCCGCGTGATCTGCACCTGCCCCTCCTCCAGGGGCTGGCGCAGCACCTCCAGGGTCTCCTTGCCGAATTCGGGCAGCTCGTCCAGAAAAAGCACCCCGTTGTGGGCCAGGGAGATCTCCCCGGGCCGGGGCGGAGAGCCGCCCCCCGCCAGACCCATGACGGAGATGGTATGATGGGGACTGCGGAAGGGCCGGCGCAGGAGCAGCGGCGCCTCGGCGCTGGTCAGCCCCAGCACCGAGTGGACCTGGGTGGCCTCCAGCGCCTCCCGGCGGGTCATGTCGGGCAGGATGGAGGGAAGCCGCTTGGCCAGCATGGATTTGCCCGCGCCCGGCGGCCCCACCATGGCGATATTATGCCCGCCCGCCGCGGCGACCTCCAGCGCCCGCTTGACCGTTTCCTGCCCCTTCACGTCGGCAAAGTCGGGGCAGCCGGCAAGCGGGGCGGGGGGGACCCAGGGCTGCGCCGGAGAGAGGAGAACCTCGCCCTTCAGATGGGCCACCAGCTGACCCACGTTCTCCACCGGATAGACCGCCGCCCCGCCCGCCAGGGTGGCCTCGGCGGCGGAGGCGGCCGGGACATAGAGGGCGCGCACGCCGGCGCGCCCGGCGGCCAGCGCCATGGGCAGCATACCGGTCACCGGCCGCAGAGAGCCGGACAGGGACAGCTCTCCCACAAAGGCCGCGTCGGGCGCGGGCGGCCGGATCTGCTCCCCGGCGGCCAGGATGCCCACCAGGATGGGCAGGTCGTACACCGTGCCCGCCTTCCGCCGGTCGGCGGGGGCCAGATTCACGGTGATGCGGGAGACGGGAAAGGAGAAGCCGCAGTTTTTGATGGCGGCGCGGACCCGCTCCCGGGCCTCCTTCACCGCCGCGTCGGGCAGGCCCACGATATCAAAGGCGGGCAGGCCGCCGGACAGGTCGCACTCGGCGGTGACCTCGTATCCGGAAACGCCGCTCAGGCCCAGAGAACGCACATGATGGAGCATAAGGCGCACCGTCCTTCTTCCGCAATGTCGAGAAAGCGCCGCGGCCAGGCCGCCGCCTGCCGGTATCATGGCCGCTGTGCGGCTATTATACCATACTTTTCCGCAAAGGGGAGACGAAATTTTTAAACCGATCATTTTAGCATAATGAGTTTAGTTTGTAAAGGCGCAATTTAGACGGGCGCGTTTATATTTTGTTCTTGTTTAAGAACAATTTTGCAAGATTTGTACGGATTTATGAAAAATTTTGCCCTGGGAATAAGATTTGATTTACAAATAGGGACAGGGGTGTTAAAATGTATGGGCCTCCAGGGGAATGGGCCCCGGGGGACGAAGGAAACAGCCAGGGTAATGGGAATCCGGCCCGGTCCAACGGCGGACGGGCGGGGACGGATCCCCATTGCCCTGGACCAACAAATAAGGAGGAAGACTATCAATGGCGAGAAAGCTGAAAACCATGGATGGCAACACGGCTGCCGCCCACGTGTCCTACGCCTTTACCGAGGTTGCGGGCATCTATCCCATCACGCCCTCCAGCCCCATGGCCGACTATGTGGACCAGTGGGCCGCACAGGGCCGCAAGAACATTTTTGGGACCACCGTGAAAGTAGTGGAGATGCAGTCCGAGGCCGGCGCGGCCGGCACCGTGCACGGCTCTCTGAACGCCGGCGCCCTGACCACCACCTACACCGCCTCTCAGGGCCTGCTGCTGATGATTCCCAACATGTACAAGCTCTCCGGCGAGCTGATGCCCGCCGTGTTCCACGTGTCCGCCCGTACGGTGGCCACCCACGCGCTGAACATCTTCGGCGACCACTCCGACGTGATGGCCTGCCGCCAGACCGGCTTTGCCATGCTGGCCGAGGGCAACGTGCAGGAGGTCATGGACCTGGGCGCGGTGGCCCATCTGGCCGCCATCAAGGGCCGCGTCCCCTTCCTGAACTTCTTTGACGGCTTCCGCACCTCTCACGAGATCCAGAAGATCGCCATCTGGGACAACGAGGACCTGGCGGACATGGTGGACATGGACGCCGTCAACGCCTTCCGCAAGCGGGCGCTGAACCCCGAGCATCCCGTGATGCGCGGCTCCCACGAGAACGGCGATATCTTCTTCCAGCACCGTGAGGCCGCCAACAAGTACTACGAGGCGGTGCCCGACATCGTCGAGGAGTACATGGGCAAGGTCAACGCCAAGCTGGGCACCGACTACCAGCTGTTCAACTATTACGGCGCGCCCGACGCCGACCGGGTCATCATCGCCATGGGCTCCATCTGCGACGTGGCGGAGGAGGTCATCGACTACCTGAACGCCCACGGCGAGAAGGTGGGCCTGGTGAAGGTGCGCCTGTACCGTCCCTTCCGGGCGGACAAGCTGCTCGCCGCCATCCCCGCCACCGCCACCAAGATCGCCGTGCTGGACCGCACCAAGGAGCCCGGCGCCCAGGGCGACCCCCTGTACCTGGACGTGGTCACCGCCTTTGCCAACGCGGGCCGTCAGGCCACCATCATCGGCGGCCGTTACGGCCTGGGCAGCAAGGACACGCCCCCCAGCAACGTGTTCGCCGTTTATGAGGAGCTGACCAAGTCCGCCCCCAAGCGGCAGTTCACCGTGGGCATCGTGGACGACGTGACCCACACCTCCCTGGAGGAGAAGCCCTCCCCCAACACCGCGGCCCCCGGCACCATCGAGTGCAAGTTCTGGGGTCTGGGCGGCGACGGCACCGTGGGCGCCAACAAGAACTCCATCAAGATCATCGGCGACCACACCGACAAGTACGTGCAGGCCTACTTCCAGTACGACTCCAAGAAGACCGGCGGCGTGACCATCAGCCACCTGCGCTTCGGCGACCAGCCCATCCGCGCCCCCTACTACATCAACAAGGCCGACTTCGTGGCCTGCCATGTGCCCGCCTATATCGTCAAGGGCTTCCCCATGGTCCGGGACGTGAAGGACGGCGGCGTGTTCCTCATCAACTGCCAGTGGAGCGATGAGGAGCTGGACCACCACATGCCCGCCGTGGCCAAGCGCTACATTGCCGAGCACAACATCCAGGTCTATACCATCAACGCCATCGACCTGGCCATCGAGATCGGTATGGGCAAGCGCACCAATACCATCCTGCAGTCCGCCTTCTTTGCCCTGGCCAAGGTGATGCCGGAGGCCGAGGCCATCGGCTACATGAAGGACGCGGCCACCCATTCCTACCTGAAGAAGGGCCAGGACGTGGTGGACCGCAACCACAAGGCCATTGACCTGGGCGCCTCCGCCTTCAAGAAGTTCAACGTGCCCGCCTCCTGGAAGGACGCCGAGGACCAGACCGCGGCCGAGCACCTGGAGGGCGATCCCGCCACCGTCAAGATGGTGCGCGAGCTGCTGGAGCCCATCGGCAAGATGGACGGCGACAGCCTGCCCGTCTCCGCCTTCGCAGACGGCCATGAGGACGGCACCTTCTGCCAGGGCGCTTCCGCCTACGAGAAGCGCGGCGTGGCCGTGTCCGTGCCCGCGTGGGACGCGGCCAAGTGCATCCAGTGCAACCAGTGCTCCTACGTCTGCCCCCACGCCACCATCCGGCCCTACGCCCTCACCGCGGAGGAGGCCGCCAACGCCCCCGCACAGGCCAAGATCGTGGACATCAAGGCCGGCAAGGGCAAGGGCGTGTATCAGTTCGCCATCGCCGTCTCCCCCCTGGACTGCATGGGCTGCTCCGTGTGCGTGAGCGCCTGCCCGGTCAAGGCGCTGGAGATGGTTCCCCAGGAGTCCCAGGCCGATCAGCAGGCCGTGTTCGACTACATGGTGGCCAAGGTGGCCCCCAAGGCCGACGTGGAGGACATCGCCACCGTCAAGGGCAGCCAGTTCAAGCAGCCCCTGCTGGAGTTCTCCGGTTCCTGCGCCGGCTGCGCCGAGACTGCCTATGCCCGCCTGGTCACCCAGGTCTGCGGCGAGCGGATGTATATCTCCAACGCCACCGGCTGCTCCTCCATCTGGGGCGGCCCGGCCGCGACCTCTCCCTATACGGTGGACCAGAACGGCAAGGGTCCCGCCTGGGCCAACTCCCTGTTTGAGGACAACGCTGAGCACGGCCTGGGCCTGTATCTGGGCCAGAAGGCCATCCGCGACCGGTTGGCCGACAAGACCCGCGCCCTGCTGGCCGTGGAGTGGGCCACTCCCGCCATCAAGGAGGCCGGCCAGAAGTGGCTGGACACCCTGGAGGACGGCGCGGCCAACGCCGAGGCCACCAAGGCCTACATCGCCGCCCTGGAGGACGGCCTGTGCACCGTGGATGAGCTGTTGGCCAGCGGCAAGGCAGAGATCCAGGCCTTCGGCAAGGAGCTGCAGGCCAAGGGTGAGACGCTCTGCCAGTGTGACGCCTGCAAGCTGGCCGCCGAGATTCTCCAGGAGAAGGAGTACCTGAACAAGAAGTCCGTGTGGATCTTCGGCGGCGACGGCTGGGCCTACGACATCGGCTACGGCGGCCTGGACCATGTGATCGCCTCGGGCGAGGATGTGAATATCTTCGTCTTTGATACCGAGGTGTACTCCAACACCGGCGGACAGGCCTCCAAGTCCTCCAACATCGGCCAGGTGGCGCAGTTTGCCGCGGCCGGCAAGGTGCAGCCCAAGAAGAGCCTGGCGGAGATCGCCATGCAGTACGGGTACGTCTACGTGGCCCAGGTGGCCATGGGCGCCAATCCCAACCAGACCCTGAAGGCCATCACCGAGGCCGAGGCCTATCACGGCCCCTCCCTGATCATCGGCTACGCTCCCTGCGAGATGCACTCCATCAAGGGCGGCATGGCCAATTGCCAGATTGAGATGAAGAAGGCCGTGGAGTGCGGCTACTGGAACCTGTTCCGGTTCAACCCCGCGTCCAAGGCCGAGGGCAAGAACCCCTTCACCCTGGACTCCAAGGCCCCTGCCGGCGGCTATCAGGAGTTCCTGATGAACGAGGCCCGCTACTCCGCTCTGACCCGCTCCTTCCCCGAGCGTGCGGAGAAGCTCTTTGCCGAAAACGAAGAGGCCGCCAAGGCGCGTTACGAGCACCTGACCCGGCTGGTGGAGCTGTACAAGTAAATTCTGCTGAAAGATTCCCGGGCTTAAAGCCCGGGAATCTTTTGATTGGCGGCCGCTGCGGGCGCCTGACCCGGCTGGCGGAGCGGCACACAAGCAAGCGAAAACGGCGGAAGGCCCCCGGACGATGCATCCGGGGGCCTTCCGCCGTTCTTGAAAAAGCGGTTCTAACGTTCGGGGCGGGAGCCTGGGGCGGGCGCATCCGCCCCGGGCTGGCGATAGACATGTTCCTTGATTTTGCAAAAGGTCTCTTCGCTCAGATCATGCTCCACTTTGCAGGCGTCGGCGGCGGCCACCTCCGGGTCTACCCCCAGGCGGACAAAAAAGTCCGTAAGCAGGCGGTGGCGTTCATAGATGCGCTCGGCCACCGCCTCGCCGGGCGGGAGCAGGGTGATCCGCCCGTCCCGGTCCATCTCCACATAGCCGCTCTCCCGCAGCTTTTTCATAGCCACGCTGACACTGGGCTTGGAGAAGTGGAGCTCGTTTGCGATATCGATGGAGCGGACCATCCCATGGCGCTCCTGCAAACTCAAAATTGCTTCCAGATAATCCTCTGCGGATTCATAAATTTTCATAAAGCGGCCTCCAGATGCTCGGGCTTTTCTATACATTAGCATAAAACGCGCCCTTTGACAAGAAATCGGTGGAAAAGCCATTGACAAATTGAGTTAGTCGAGGTAAACTTATAGCGATTTAGGGGTTAGATAATGCTAACCCCTGTTTTCCGACCGGGTGTTAGATGCATCTAACTATCCGGCGTGAGGAGGAGGGATTATGATGCCCTTGACATTGGCAAAGCCCGGTGAGACGGTGACGATCCGTAAAATCACCGGCAAGGACGAACTGCGTCAGCATCTGGCGGAGCTGGGCTTCGTGGTGGACAGCACGGTGACGGTGGTCAGCGAGATCGCCGGGAACCTGATCCTCCAGGTGAAGGACAGCCGGATCGCCCTGGACCGATCGATGGCAAACCGTATCATGATTTGAGGAGGAATCGACAGTGAAGACGCTGCGAGAGGCAAAGGTGGGGCAGACCGTCACCGTGGTCCGGCTCCACGGAGCGGGCGCGGTGAAGCGCCGTATCATGGACATGGGGATCACCAGGGGGACGCAGGTGCATATCCGCAAGGTGGCCCCGCTGGGCGATCCCATCGAACTGAACGTGCGGGGGTATGAGCTCTCCGTGCGCAAGGCCGACGCGGAAATGATCGAGATCGCGTAAACTCACCGCGTTTGGCAGGAACGCTTGGCTGGATCGAATGTTTGGAAGGGAGAACACAAATGGACATCAAAATTGCGCTGGCGGGCAACCCGAACTGCGGTAAGACCACCCTGTTCAATGCCCTGACCGGCTCGAACCAGTACGTGGGCAACTGGCCCGGCGTCACGGTGGAGAAGAAGGAGGGGCGGCTCAAGGGCCATAAGGACGTGGTCATCCAGGACCTGCCCGGCATCTATTCCCTCTCCCCCTATACCTTGGAGGAGGTCGTGGCCCGCAGCTACCTGGTGGGCGAGAAGCCCGACGCCATCCTGAACATCGTGGACGGCACCAACGTGGAGCGCAACCTGTACCTGACCACCCAGCTCATCGAGCTGGGCATCCCCGTGGTGGTGGCGGTCAACATGATCGACCTGGTCCGCAAGAACGGGGACGAGATCGACCGGAAGAAGCTGGGCGAGGCGCTGGGCTGCGAGGTCGTGGAGATGAGCGCACTGAAGGGCGAGGGAGGCATGGCTGCGGCTGAAAGGGCCGTCTCCCTGGCCCGGAGCCGGAAGGCCGGCGAGCTGCCCCATGTGTTCACCGGCAGCGTGGAGCACGCCGTCGCCCACATTGAGGAATCCATCCAGGGCAGGGTGGAGGAGCGTTACCTGCGCTGGTATGCCATCAAGCTCTTCGAGCGGGACGGCAGGGTCCTGGAGGAACTGAAGCTGGACGCCGCGCTGGCCGCTCACCTGGAGGAGCACATCAAGGACTGCGAGTCCGAGCTGGACGACGACGCCGAGAGCATCATCACCAACCAGCGCTATGCGTACATCAGCGGCGTGGTGGAGCGCTCGGTGAAAAAAAAGGCCGCCAGGCACGCCCTGTCCCCATCCGACCAGATCGACCGCGTGGTCACCAACCGTGTGCTGGCGCTGCCCATTTTCGCGGGGATCATGTTCCTGGTCTACTGGGTGGCGATGGGGCCCTTCGGCTCCTTCCTCACTGACTGGACCAACGACGTGCTGGGCGCCGAATGGCTTCAGGCGGGCTCCCGGGCCCTGCTGGAGGGCTGGGGCTGCGCCGAGTGGCTCACCGGCCTTGTGTCCGACGGCATCGTCGCCGGCGTGGGCGCGGTGCTGGGCTTCGTGCCCCAGATGCTGGTGCTGTTCCTGATGCTGGCCGTTCTGGAGGACATGGGCTATATGGCCCGCGTGGCGTTCATTATGGACCGGATCTTCCGCAAGTTCGGCCTGTCCGGCAAGTCCTTCATTCCCATGCTCATCGGTTCCGGGTGCGGCGTGCCCGGCGTCATGGCCTCCCGCACCATCGAGAACGAGCGGGACCGCCGCATGACCATCATGACCACCTGCTTTGTCCCCTGCGGCGCCAAGATGCCCATCATCGGGCTGTTTGCCGGCGCCCTGTTCGGCGGCAGCGGCCTGGTGGCCGTCTCCGCCTACTTCATCGGCGTGGCCGCCATCGTGATCTCCGGCGTCATGCTCAAGAAGACCCGCGCCTTCGCCGGCGATCCCGCGCCCTTCGTCATGGAGCTGCCCGCCTACCATGTCCCCGCCGCGGGCAACGTCCTGCGGGCGACCTGGGAGCGCGGCTGGTCCTTTATCAAGCGGGCCGGAACGGTCATCGTGGCCTCCTCCATCATCCTCTGGTTCCTCCAGGGCTTCGGCTTTGTGGACGGCGTGTTCCGGATGGTGGAGGACAACAACTCCTCCCTGCTGGCTGCCATCGGCGGCGCGGTCTGCATCCTGTTCCGCCCCCTGGGCTTTGGCGATTGGCAGTCCACCGTGGCCACCGTCACCGGCCTCATCGCCAAGGAGAACGTGGTCTCCACCTTCGGCATCCTGTTCCAGATCGGGGAAGAAGTGGCCGAGGACGATCCGGGCCTGCTGACGGCCGTCGCCGCGCACTATACCGCCATCTCCGCCTACTCCTTCATGATCTTCAACCTGCTCTGCGCCCCCTGCTTCGCCGCCATGGGCGCCATCAAGCGGGAGATGAACAGCGCCAAATGGACCTTTGCCGCCATCGGCTATATGTGCGCCTTCGCCTATGCCAGCGCCCTGATCGTCTATCAGATCGGGGGCCTCATCGCCGGTCAGGTGGGGTTTGGAGCGGGCACTGTGGCCGCCGCCGTGGTGCTGGCCGGGCTGGTCTACCTGCTGGTGCGCAGAAACAAGTACGATGAAAACCACCTGACCGTGAGCGCCGTGGCCGCGGCGGCCCGGTAAGGAGGCGGAAGCGATGAATGTCCCCACACTTGTCATAGGTCTGATCGTGCTGGCCGTGTTCGTTGCCATCGTGGCCCGCGGCGTCTACAACAAAACGCATCATAGGGGAGGCTGCTCCTGCTCCGGCGGATGCGGGAACTGTCCCGGCAGCGGCATGTGCCATCCCGAGCGGTAGTACAAAGATCCCTCGGCCGGCCGCAGCCGTCCCGGGAAAGGGACAACGCCGCTTTTGGGACCATCACAAAGGGGCTGGAGCATCGCGTTAAGATGCTCCAGCCCCTTTTTTGTGCCCGGCCGGTGGGAATCCCGGATTCGCTTTGGACCGCGGTCATTTGGACAGACGCCGCAGCATCACCTCCGCCGTGCGCGGCGAGGCCACCCTGCAGTAGGCGTCGTTGCCAAAGTGACAGGCCCGGAGGGAGGCGGTGAGACCGGCGCCGTTGACGGCATTGGAGTCGGTATCCCGGGGGATTTCCACATGGGTGCCCGGGTTCCAGCCCCGGTAATGATCCCGGATCCGGGCGCATTCGCCCACGCCGTACCAGCAGGATACCGTCTCCACATTGTACCAGATGTCCCGGTTCCAATCGCCGCGGAGCACCCGGCCGGGATACCTGGCGCTGAAGAACGAAAAGAAGTCGGCGGTCATGGCGTTAAAGCCGCGGATAGGGGGTGCGGTCCATTCAGCCGCCTCCTTCCCGATGCTTCGGCCGGGCCGCGGCCGGGGCCGGCCGGAATCGGCAGGCCGCTGGGCAGCAACGCCCCAGCCGGTTGTCCGTGCGCTCGCCTGCCAGGGACAGGCCGTGGCCGCCCCGCTCAGGTGCCGCTCCGCCGGAATGCGGCGGTCCGGCGGCGGGGCCGGATCGGAATCGCTTCCCGGATCACGCCGGCCCCCTCTGTTGGACGCATCGCTCAACGCACGGCTGGGCAGGGGGGCTCCCCGGCGTACGGTTCGCCCCCGTCTCCCTGCGGGCCGGCGTCCGGCAGCAAGAGGACCGCCGTCTCCACATGAGCGGTGCGGGGGAACATGTCCACAGCCAGGGCGCGGCGCACGCTCCAGCCCTGTTCCCGAAAACGGGCGATATCCCGGGCCAGGGTGCCCGGGTCGCAGGAGACGTAGACCACCCGCCTGGGCGCCATGCGCACGATGGTGTCTACTACCGCGGGGGCAAGGCCTTTGCGGGGCGGGTCCACGCAGATCACATCCGGACGCACGCCCTCCGCCTCCAGGCGCAGGGCGGCCTCTCCCGCATCGGCGCACAGAAAGCGGGCGTTTCCCACCCCGTTGCGCCGGGCGTTTTCCACCGCGTCCTCAATGGCCGGGCGCACCACCTCGGCGCCATAGACCAGCTTGGCCCTGCGGGCCAGGACCAGGCTGATGGTCCCGATGCCGCAGTACAGGTCCAGTACAGTCTGTTCCCCGGTCAGGTCCGCCAGCTCCAGGACGCGGTCGTAAAGGACCTCGGCCTGATCGGGATTGACCTGGTAAAAGGAGGGCACCGAAAGCTTGAAGGTAAAGCCGCACAGGGTGTCGTATAGAAAATCCTCCCCCCACAAGGTGCGGTAGTCCGTCCCCAGGATGACGTTGCTGTGGGTCTCGTTGACCCCCAGTACCACGCCGGTAAGGCCGGGCTCGGCGCAGCGGAGGGCCGCCGTCAGCTCCTGCTCGCGGGGAAGCGTTTTCCCGTTGACCAGCACACAGCAAAGCGCCGCCCCCGACCGGCTGGTACGCACATACACATGGCGCACCAGCCCTTTCCGGGTGCGTTCGTCATAGGCGCTCACGCGGTAGCGCCGCATCCAGTCCTTCACGGCGGCGCGCAGCCGGGCGGCGGCGGGGCTTTGCAGCAGGCAGTCCGCCACGTCCACCACCTGATGGCTGTGCTCCCGGTAAAAGCCGATCTTCGGCCCCGGCGCGGCCGGGAACTGGGCCTTGTTGCGGTAGCGCGCGGGACACCCGGCGCCCAGGACGGCCTCCACCCGGACCGAAGCGCCGCCGATGCGGCACAGGGCGTCTTCCACCCGCGCCCGCTTGGCCTGAAGCTCTTCCGCATAGTCCATATGCCGGAAGCGGCAGCCGCCGCACTGGGCATCGTAGGGACAGTCGGGGGGAATGCGGGCCGGAGAAGGCGTGAGGATCGTTTTCACCCGCCCCCAGAGAGCGCTGCGGCCCACGTGGGTGAGCTGCACCTGGCAGACTTCCCCCCGGAGGGCGCCGGGAACGAAGACCACCATGCCCTCCAGACGGCCCACGCCGCTGCCGTCGCTGGCGTAGCCGTCAATGGTCAGCGGGAACGTGTCCCCTTGCTGCGGACGCTTATCCATGGGCGCTCACATCCTCCAGCTGATCGTAAGGGATCGCTGCCTCCACGGGGCTGTGCAGGGCGGGCAGGTCGCCGCCCTGGAGCCAGAAGGTGTAGCCCTCCTCCGTGAGGTAAAAGTGTTCCGGCTGGAAGGAGAGGCGCACCTGCTCCTCGCTCAGCGCGCCGGAGGAGATCGCCCGGCTGATCTCGCCCTGGGCCAGAAACGCCGAAACGATCCGCTCAAGGGCGGCGTCGGTGTCGGAGAAGAAGTCTGCAAAGCCCAGCTGGCTGCCGGTCTGAGCGTCAAACTGCTCGGAGAGGCGGAACACCGTGGGGTAGGCACCGCCGCTGTTGAGATACCACTCCCGGGCCACGCTGATGACGGCTTCATCCTCATAGGTCACGCGCGAGGTCATCTCCTGCACCGTGGCGGTAAAGGGCAGGCCCGCGTCGGTGGATACGTCGTAATCGGCCACCACCATCTCATACTGCTCCTCCGCCTCCATCAGGCGGTTATGGCCCTCCGTCTGGTACCAGGCGTTGATGGCCGTGCCGGCGGGGCAGGCGTCGGTGTTCTGCACCATGGGCAGGGTATAGCTCACGCTCATGACCTGGGTGCCGTCCCCGGCGGTGAAGGTGCGGCGGAACGCCTGCTCCCCCCACACGGGGGGTTCGGCCGGGACGGGCGTGGGCGTGGGCGTGGCCTCCGGAGCGGGCGTGGCCGTGGCGGCGGGCGTCGGCGCGGCGGTATCGACGGGCGCTGGAGCGGGTTTGGCACAGCAGGTCAGGGCAAAGGCCAGAGACAGGGCCAGCGCGGCGGGGAAAAGTTTGTTTCGTTTCATTCTAGGCTCCTTTTGTCGGATGCGGATTGGGATACCCCATTTTACCATCTGCGTTCCCCGGCGTAAATGGGAAAAACACAATTGTAAACTTTTGCGATTTTTTGTGTTCCCTTCTGCAAATCGGCCCGAAGCCTTTCCGGCGGGGAAAAACTGTGCTAAAATGTGGGCCAAACGGAGCGGAGAGGGGATCGGGCATGACGCAGCAGGAACTGTTGTCCCTGGCGGAGGAGGTGGGCTTCTCCCACGCGGGAGAGCTGAATAGGGCGGCGCTGGAGTTTTTGCCCCAGGTGCGGGAGATGTGCGCCGCCGACCGCTGCCACAATTACGGCCGGTGCTGGACCTGCCCGCCCGCCTGCGGCACGCTGGAGGAGGCGGCGCGGCGCGCCGGGCGCTATCGCCGGGGGGTGCTGCTCCAGTCCACCGGGACGATGGAGGACGATTTTGACGTGGAGACCATGCAGGAGACCGAGCGCCTCCAGCGGGAGCGCTTTGCGGTCTTTGTGGAACGGGTGCGCCGGGCGGACCCCGACTGCCTGCCCATGGGCACCGGCGGCTGCGGCATCTGCGCGGCGTGTACCTGCCCGGACGCACCCTGCCGTTTTCCGGACCGGGCCATCCCCTCCATGGAGGCCTACGGCCTCTGGGTGTCCCGCGTATGCGAACGGTCGGGCCTGCCTTACTATTACGGGCCGGGCACCATCACCTATACCGCCTGCGTGTTGGTCGACGCAGCCCAATGACCCCTCCGCTTCGCAGGATTCCGTCGTCTGCGGACGACGGAACTCTGCGAGGCCCTTCCTCAGGAGGGTTTTTCGACAGCCTGAATTGCCCGGCAGGGGCAAGAGAAGGTCCCCCGGGGGATGTGCCCTGGAAAGGACCCTTCTCACGACATGTTTGCCGACAATTTCGTGCGCAGTCGAGGTGAACATTTCGTGCATTCCTGCTCGAAAAAGCGGCAAAGCCGCTTTTTCGACCGTCTCAGCCGGAGGCCCCAGCCGTAGGTCGGGGGCCTCCGGCTGGTTTGTCCGGAAGGAAGAGAAACGCGGATTTGTTCACAATTTCCCCTTTTTTATCCGAAACAACTATGGTATACTAGTAAGCTGAATTACCCTGGAACTCCTATGACCGCCCGCACGCGCGGGCCTGAAATAAGAAAGGTGAACGACCCATGGGACTTTTGAAAAAGCTTTTCGGCACCAGCTCGGAAAAGCAGGTGAAGGCCATCCTGCCCCTGGTGGACAAGATCGAGGCCCTGGACGGGGTGTATTCCCAGCTCACGGACCAGCAGCTCCAGGCCAAGACGCCTGAATTCAAGCAGCGTCTTGCAGACGGCGAGACCCTGGACGACATCCTGCCCGAGGCGTTCGCCGCCTGCCGGGAGGCCGCCTGGCGGGTGCTGGGCATGAAGCCTTACCGGGTGCAGCTCATCGGCGGCATCATCCTCCATCAGGGCCGCATCGCCGAGATGAAGACCGGCGAAGGCAAGACCCTCGTGGCCACCCTGCCCGCCTACCTCAACGCCCTGGCGGGCGAGGGCGTGCACATCGTCACCGTCAACGACTACCTGGCCAAGCGCGACAGCGAGTGGATGGGCAAGGTCTACCGCTTTTTGGGCCTCACCGTGGGCCTGGTCATCCACGACGTGGACCCCAAACAGCGCAAGGCCGCCTATGACGCGGATATTACCTATGGCACCAACAACGAGTTCGGCTTCGACTACCTGCGGGACAACATGGCCATCTACGCCAGCGAGATGGTCCAGCGGGGCCACGCCTTTGCCATCGTGGACGAGGTGGACTCCATCCTCATCGACGAGGCGCGCACCCCCCTCATCATCTCCGGTCAGGGGGACAAGTCCACCCAGCTCTACACCATTGTGGACTCCTTCGTGGCCCGGCTGAAGGGACAGCGGGTCACCAGCGTGGATACCAAGGAGGAAGAGGACCCGGATATCGACGCGGACTACATCGTGGATGAGAAGGCGCGTACCGTCACCCTCACCGCCCGGGGCATCGCCAAGGCCGAGCAGCAGTTCCAGATCGAGAACCTCTCCGACCCGGAGAATACCACGCTCTCCCACCACATCAACCAGGCCATCCGGGCCCGGGGCCTGATGAAGCGGGATATCGACTACGTGGTGAAGGACGGCGAGGTCATCATCGTGGACGAGTTCACCGGCCGCCTGATGTACGGCCGGCGCTACTCCGAGGGCCTGCACCAGGCCATCGAGGCCAAGGAGCATGTGGAGGTGGCGCGGGAGTCCAAGACCCTGGCCACCATTACCTTCCAGAATTATTTCCGCCTTTACGGCAAACTCTCCGGCATGACGGGCACCGCCATGACCGAGGAGGAGGAATTCGGCACCATCTACGCCCTGGATATCGTGGAGATCCCCACCAACCGTCCGCTGGCCCGCAAGGACAACCCCGACGTGGTGTACAAGAACGAGGCGGGCAAGTACCGGGCCATCGTCAACCAGATCGTGGAGTGCCACGAGAAGGGCCAGCCCGTGCTGGTGGGCACCATCTCCATCGAGAAGTCGGAGGAGCTCTCCGGCATGCTGAAAAAGCGCGGCATCCGCCACAATGTGCTCAACGCCAAGTTCCATGAAAAAGAAGCCGAGATCGTGGCCCAGGCGGGCAAGCTCGGGGCGGTCACCGTGGCCACCAACATGGCCGGCCGCGGCACCGACATCATGCTGGGCGGCAACGCGGAGGTCCTGGCCAAGGCCGATCTGCGCAAGGCGGGGCTGTCCGACGAGCTCATCGCCGAGGCCACGGGCTTTGCCGAGACCGACAGCGAGGAGATCCTGAACGCCCGGCGTATGTATGCCGAGGCGGAGGCAACGTATAAAGAGGCCATCAAGGAAGAGGCCGACCAGGTCCGCGCCGCGGGCGGCCTGTTTATTCTGGGCACCGAGCGGCACGAGTCCCGCCGCATCGACAACCAGCTGCGCGGCCGCGCCGGCCGGCAGGGCGACCCGGGCGAGAGCCGCTTCTTCCTCTCTCTGGAGGACGATATTATGCGCCTGTTCGGCTCCGAACGGGTGATGAACATGATGGAGAAGCTGGGGGTGGACGAGGATACCCCCATCGACGCCAAGATCCTCTCCGGCGCCATTGAGAACGCCCAGAAGCAGGTGGAATCCCGCAACTTCCAGACCCGGAAAACGGTGCTGGAATACGACGACGTGATGAACACCCAGCGCAAGGTCATCTACGAGCAGCGCCGCAAGGTGCTGGACGGGGAGAACCTGAAGGAGTCCGTCCAGAGTATGCTCACCACGGTGATCGCGGGCGAGGTCCACGGCCGTCTGGGCGAGCAGAAGCATATGGACGCCGAGAGCTGGCGGGAGGTGTGCGCTCAGTTTCGGGGCGTGTTCCTGCGCCCCGACGAGCTGAAGCTGACCGACGAGGAGCTGGCGAAATACGACGCCGACGGCCTGGCGGAGCTGCTCCGGGAACGGGCGGCGGAGCTCTACGCCCGCAAAGAGGCCGAGCTGGGCGAGCCGCTGATGCGCGAGCTGGAGCGGGTGATGATGTTGCGTGTGGTGGACGAGTACTGGATGGACCACATCGACGCCATGCAGGAGCTGCGCCAGGGCATCGGCCTCAGGGCCTACGGCCAGAGCGACCCCGTGGTGGAGTACAAGCGCGAGGGCTATGAGATGTTCGAGCAGATGATCGCCGCCATCCAGGCGGAGACCCTGCGGCGGATCTTCCTGGCCCGGGTGCAGGTGAATACCGGCGTCAAGCGGGAGCGGGTGGCCAGGGTCACCGGCGAAAGCGCGGGCAGCGACGGCACCGTGAAGAAACAGCCCATCAAAAAGGGACAGAAGATCGGCCCCAATGAGCCCTGCCCCTGCGGGAGCGGGAAGAAGTTCAAGAAGTGCACCTGCAAGGAGTACCACCCCGACTGATCGGGATCGGATCCGCCGGGGAGCGCGCCGGCTTGCCCCTGCGGGAGCGGGGAGAAGTTCCGGAAGCGCGCCTGCAGGGGGTGTCATCCCGCTTCGGGGATGCGTGCGGGCGGGAGCGGGCCGCGCCTTTGCGGGACAGCGGGGGCCGCACGCCCCCGTACCGCCGCCCGTTCCGTCAAACCGCTGTCATTGAGGAGAACCAGCATGAATATCACCGAACACAACGCAAACGGCGTGGTGTACCTTGCCGCCGACGGCTTCCAGGCCGCCGGCGGTGTGGTCCACGGCTTTTCCACCCGCCTGGGGGGCGTATCCGAGGGGATCTACGCCTCGATGAACCTGGGCGTCAACCGGGGGGACGACCCGGAGCGCGTCCGGGAGAATTTCCGCCGCTTCTGCGCCGCCATCGGGGCAGAGCGGGAGGGACTGGTCTTTTCCAGCCAAGTCCACGGGGACGGGGTGCGCACCGTTACCTCCGCCGACCTGGGCAAGGGGCTGGAGCAGACCGTAGACTACGAGGCCGACGCGCTCATTACCGATGTACCCGGCGCGGTGCTTACCGTTTTTTCCGCCGACTGTCTGCCCATCCTTCTCTACGACCCGGTGCGCCGGGCCGTGGGCGCGGTCCACGCGGGCTGGCGAGGCACCGCCCTGGGGATCGTGGAAAAGGCGGTGGAGCGGATGGTGGACTGCTACGGCTGCGACCGGCTGGATCTCCTTGCCGCTATCGGGCCGGGCATCTCCAAATGCTGCTTCGAGACTCATGAGGATGTGCCCAACGCCATGACCGAGGCCCTGGGCGCCTGCGCCCTTCCGTTTATCGAGGTGCTGCCCACCGGGAAATTTCATGTGGACCTGAAGGGCCTCAACGCCAGGCGGCTGGAGGGGGCCGGACTGAAGCCGGAGCATATTGCCCGCTCGCCGGACTGCACCGCCTGCCGGCCCGATCAATACTGGTCCCACCGTGTGACCCATGGGGAGCGGGGCAGTCAGGCGGCCATGATCGCGCTGCGCCGGGGAGGAGGCACAGCTTGAGAAGGATCCTGACGGCCCTGCTGACGGCTGCCTGCCTGCTGCTGGGACTGGCCGGGTGCGGAGCGGCGCCCTACGAGGAGCCGTGGCAGCCCACGCCCACGCCGGCCGCCACGGCCACGCCGGAGCCGGAGCCGGCCCAGTTTGCACTGGCCTGCTACCCGCAGTCCAGTTTTCACCCCATTACCGGCGGCAACCGAACCAATCTGTCGCTGGGAGGCCTGCTTTATGAAGGGCTGTTTGCCCTGGATCCCCAATTTCAGGTCCAGAACGTGCTGTGCGAATCCTATACCGTATCGGAGGACGCGCTGAAGTGGACCTTTGTCCTGCGTGCCGGCGTGCGCTTTTCCGACGGCAGCGCACTGACGGCGGCCGACGTGGCCGCCAGCCTGAACCAGGCCCGCGCCAGCGCCCTCTACAGCGCCCGCTTTACCGGCGTGACCGGGGTGAGCGCCGGGGAGGGAACCGTGAGCGTCACGCTCTCCAGTCCCAACGGCGGCCTGCCCGCGCTGCTGGACGTGCCGGTGTGCAAGGGAACTGGGGAGCGCCCCGCGGGTACCGGACCTTACGTGCTCGCCGGCGAGGCGGACGCGCTGGTCCTGGAGGCCAGGACGGACTGGTGGCAGGGGAACGCCCTGCCCAGGCAGTCCATCCCCCTGCGGAGCATCCAGGAGGCCGACGATCTGATCCGGGCCTTCGATACCCGTGACGTCGCCCTGGTGGCCACCGACCTGACGGGCACCAACGCGCTGGGATTCTCGGGCAGCTTTGAAACGGTGGATTATCCCACCAGCACCATGCTTTACGTGGGATTCAACACGGCCTCCGGGCCCTGCCGGGACGCGGGGCTGCGCCGGGCGCTCCAGCAGAGCTTTGACCGGGACGCGGTGGTCACGGCCCAGTTTTCCCGCCATGCGCTGGCCGCCGCCCTGCCGGTTTCCCCGGTCTCGCCGCTGTATGACGGCGCCCTGGCGGGCCGCCTGGCCTACTCGTCCCAGGCGCTGGCCCAGGCACTGGCCGGCGCGGGCTGGTCCCAAACGGACGGGAGCTGGCGGCGGGGGCGGGAAACGCTGGCGCTGCGCTTCGTGGTGCCCGGCGAGAATACCGACCGGATCTCTGCGGCGGAGCAGCTGGCAAAAAACCTGACCGACGAAGGGGTCTCAGTGGAATTGAAAAAGCTGTCCTGGGAGGATTATACGGCCGTACTGGCGCGCGGAGACTTCGATCTGTATCTGGCGGAGGTGCGCCTGACGGGGGATTTTGACCTGACCGCCCTGCTTGCACCGACCGGAGCGCTCAACTACGGCGGCTATCAGGACGCGTCGGCAGCCGGGCTTCTCCGCGCGTTCCGCGCCGCCGACGGCGCGGCGCGGGGGCAGGCGGCCGGGGCGCTGTACGAGTATCTGGCCCAGGAGCCGCCCTTTGCGGTGATCTGCTTCAAAAACTGGTCGCTGCTCACCCAGTGGCGGCTCCTTACGGGCCTGACGCCCACCCAGCAGAACGTATTTTATCGCTTTGCAGACTGGACCGTCGCGTAATGCCGTCCGGACGGGAACGGGCCCGCCGATTGGGGGACGCAGGCGGGGAAACAAGTTCGGAGAGAGAAATGTGGGGGAATCAAGAATGGGGAACGTATTTCGATGCTATGTGGAGAAGCGGCCCGGCTTTGCCGTAGAGGCGCAGCACCTGCTGGGAGAGCTGAGGGGTCCGCTTGGGCTGACGGGGCTCACCGGGGTGCGCCTGCTGCGCCGGTATGACGTAGAGGGCGTTTCCCGGGCCGTCTACGAGGCCGCCCGCACGACCGTCCTGTCCGAGCCTCAGGTGGACGACGTCTGGGACGAGGCCGTCCCGGAGCAGGACGGCGCCTGGGACCGCCTGCTGGCGGTGGAGGCCCTGCCCGGCCAGTACGACCAGCGGGCCGACTCCTGCGCCCAGTGCATCCAGATGATGACCGGCGGGGAGCGGCCTTTGGTGGCCGCGGCCACCGTATACCTGTTGACGGGCTCGCTCACCGACGGGGAATTCGAGCAGATCCGCGGCTATCTGGTTAACCCCGTGGAGAGCCGCGAGGCCGCTCTGGACAAGCCGGACACCCTCCGCCGTCAGTACCCCGAGCCCGCTTCCGTGCCCGTGCTGGAGGGCTTCACCGCGCTGGACCGGGCCGGTCTGGAGGGGCTGCTGGAACAATACGGCCTGGCCATGGACCTGGGCGACCTGGCCTTTTTGCAGGCCTACTTCCGGGAGGAAGAGCGCCGCGACCCCACCCTGACCGAGGTGCGCCTGGTGGACACCTACTGGTCCGATCACTGCCGCCACACCACCTTTTCCACCCATCTGGACCAGGTGGAGATCGGCGCCGGCCCGGTCCGGCAGGCCTATGAGCGCTATCTGGCCGCCCGGGTGGAGGTCTATGGGCAGGAGAAGGCCGCCCGGCGGCCCCAGACGCTGATGGATATTGCCACCATCGGCGCCAAGACCCTGAAAAAGCGGGGCAAGCTGCCCGAGCTGGACGAGAGCGAGGAGATCAACGCCTGCTCCATCCACGTCCCCGCCCAGGTGGACGGACAGGAGCAGGACTGGCTGCTGATGTTCAAGAACGAGACCCACAACCACCCCACCGAGATCGAGCCCTTCGGCGGTGCGGCCACCTGCATCGGCGGCTGCATCCGGGACCCCCTGTCCGGCCGGGTGTACGTCCATCAGGCCATGCGCGTCACCGGCTGCGGCGACCCCCGGACTCCCTTTGATCAGACCCTGCCCGGCAAGCTGCCCCAGCGCAAGCTGGCCCAGACCGCGGCGGCGGGTTATTCCTCCTACGGCAACCAGATCGGCCTGGCCACCGGCCACGTGGCGGAGGTTTACCATGAGGGCTATGTGGCCAAGCATCTGGAGTGCGGCGCGGTGGTGGGCGCGGCCCCGGCACGGAATGTCCGCCGGGAGCGGCCCGCCCCCGGCGACGTGGTCATCCTGTTGGGCGGGCGCACCGGCCGGGACGGCATCGGCGGGGCCACCGGCTCCTCCAAGAGCCACAACCAGAACTCCCTGACCACCATGGCCAGCGAGGTGCAGAAAGGCAACGCCCCGGAGGAGCGCAAGCTCCAGCGCCTGTTCCGGGACGGGAACGTGACGCGCCTCATCAAGCGCTGCAACGACTTTGGCGCGGGCGGCGTGAGCGTGGCCATCGGCGAGTTGGCCGACGGGCTGGAGATCGACCTGGACGCGGTGCGCAAGAAGTACGACGGTCTGGACGGCACCGAGCTTGCCATCTCCGAGAGCCAGGAGCGTATGGCCGTGGTGGTCGCCCCGGAGGATGAGGCGGCCTTTTTGGCCGCCGCGGCGCGGGAGAATCTGGAGGCCTACCGGGTGGCGGTGGTCACCGCCTCTCCCCGTATGGTCATGCGCTGGCGGGGCGAGACCATCGCCGACCTGTCCCGCGCCTTTCTGGACACCAATGGCGCCGTGAAGCACGCCGGCGTCTGCGTGAGCGCCCCCAAGCCCGAACCGGACCGGAAAGCGCCCGCCGAACGTTCCCTGCGGGATGTGGCCGCCAGCCTGAAGTGCGCCTCCCGCCGGGGGCTGACCGAGCGCTTCGACGGCTCCATCGGCGCGGGCAGCGTGCTCATGCCGTTCGGCGGAAAGTACCAGCGCACCCCCGCCCAGGCCATGGCCGCCCTGTTCCCCGTGCTGCCCGGGCAGACGACCGACCAGGCCAGCGTGATGGCCTGGGGCTTCGATCCGGACTGGATGAGCGCCGACCCCTACACGGGAGCGATCGGCTCCGTGGTCACCTCAGTGGCCAAGCTGGTGGCGGCGGGCGCGGACTACCGGAAGGCTTACCTGACCTTCCAGGAGTATTTTGAAAAGCTGCGCCAGGACCCGGCGCGCTGGGGCAAGCCCTTCCAGGCCCTGCTGGGGGCGCTGGACGCCCAGCTGGGGCTGGACTGCGCGGCCATTGGCGGCAAGGACTCCATGTCCGGCTCCTTCCTGGATCAGGACGTGCCGCCCACCCTGATCTCGTTCGCCATCGCCCCCGCCAAAGCGGGCGAGGTGCTCTCCCCTGAGTTCAAAGAGCCGGGCCATCCGGTCTACCGGTTCGGCGGCGCCGCCGCCGGCGATTATCCGGCCCACCGGGCGGCCTGGGAGGCGTTTTACGCCCTCTGCCGGGCGGGAAAGGTGCGCGCCGCCTGGGCGGTGGAGGCCGGCGGGGTGCTGGAGGGCCTGATGAACATGTCCTTCGGCAACCGGATCGGCTTTCGCGCCGCCGAGGGGGCGGAGCTGTCCGCCCGGCCCGGCGCCATTCTGGCGGAGCTGACCGAGACGGTCGAGACGCCCCATGCCGTCCGTCTGGGGGATACCGCCGCCGCGCCGGAGATCGTCGCCGGCGGCGACCGGGCGTCCATTGCCGAGCTGCTCGCCCTCAACGAGGGCGTGCTGGAGGACGTGTACCCCACGCGCGCGGGCACGGCCGCGCCCGTACCGGCCCTGAACTGGGACAAGCGCTCCCCTGCCGTGTGCAAGGCCAAAACGGCCCGGCCCAGGGTGGTCATCCCCGTGTTCCCCGGCACCAACTGCGAGTACGACTCCGCCCGGGCCTGCCTGCAGGCGGGGCTGGAGCCGGAGATCGTGGTGGTGCGCAACCTGACCCCCGCCGACCTGACCGCGTCCACGGCCGCGCTGGAGCGGGCCGTCCGGGGGGCGCAGATCGTGTTCCTGCCCGGCGGCTTTTCCGGCGGCGACGAGCCGGACGGTTCCGCCAAGTTTATCTGCTCCTTCTTCCGCAACCCCGCGCTCACGGACGCGGTCCATGACCTGCTCAAGCGCCGGGACGGCCTGATGCTGGGCATCTGCAACGGGTTCCAGGCGCTCATCAAGCTGGGCCTGGTCCCTTACGGGGAGATCCGCGCGATGGACGCGGGCTGCCCCACCCTGACCTATAACGACATCGGCCGCCACCAGAGCCGGTACGTCACCACCCGGGTAGCCTCCGTCCAGTCCCCCTGGATGCTCCGCTCCAACGTAGGCGATCTGCATGCCATCCCCATCTCCCATGGCGAGGGGCGGTTTGTGGCCCCGGCGGAAGAGCTGGAGCGGCTGATCGCGAACGGCCAGGTAGCCACCCAGTATGTGGACGCCGACGGCGTGCCCTCCATGGAGATCGACGTGAACCCCAACGGCTCCGCCGCCTGTATCGAAGGCATTTTCTCCCCCGACGGACGGGTCTTCGGCAAAATGGGACACAGCGAGCGCCGCGGCGCTTTTGTGGGTGTGAACATTCCCGGCGACCGCCGCCAGCCCCTGTTTGAGAGCGGCGCGGAATACTTCCGGTAAGCGGACCATCGCCCGGCGCGGGAGCGCCGGGCGATTTTTATTCTTTTTTAAGGAAAACTCCAGGGCGGCTTTAAGCCTGGGGTGGTAAGATGGGAGCAATCAAACGAGGAGGAAAACGATATGATCACTTTGCTGACCCTTTCCATTGTTTGCCTGGTGGCGGTGGTCCTGATTTTTGTGGTGCTGGCCATCATCGGCCTGCCTCTGCTGCTGCTGTTGGGCCTGCTGCCCTGGCTGCTGCGCATCGCGGGCGTGGTGCTGCTGGTGAAGGCGCTGTTCGACAAGCCGGTGAAGTGGGAAAACTTTATGCCGGCCATCATCGCCTTCGTCCTGTCCGCCGTACTGGGCTGGATCCTGTAAACAAACACCCCAAAAGCAGCGGGCCGCTTCCATTGGAAGCGGCCCGCTGCTTTGCGCGGACCCAGGAAGGGCCCGCCCGCCGGGAAAACGGCTCCCTTCTGCCTTGTTTGTGCATTTGGAGTACCTTTCGTCAAAACAACAGGGGGGCAGCCTCAAATGAGACTGCCCCTACAAACCGAAATTTACTGAACTCTATTTTTATGCCTTAGAGTCTGTTTTAAAACCATCAAAGTAACCAAACGAGGATACAGGCAAGACAGACAACAGCGTGAAAATAGAGTGCTTTCTTCTCATACCTGGTGGCAAAACGGCGGTTGTTTTTCAG
>NZ_JACOPP010000031.1 GCF_014287895.1 Lawsonibacter hominis
GGAGAAGTATATTGCAGGAGAAAAGCGCCTGTAACAGTATGACATGATTGGGAGGATTGGAATATGGCAAAGTTTGAGTATATGCAGCGGGCATTTTCTTCTGAACTGAAGCCCAGAGCACGGCTTGTGCTGCAAGTCCTGGTTCTGCATTGCAACAAAGAGGGCGAGTGCTTCCCCTCTATCAAGACCATAGCCGCCAAGTGTGGCTATGGGGTGTCCACCGTAAAGCGAGCGCTGGATGAGCTGGTGAAGGCGGGATATATCGTCAAACAGGCCCGGTTTGACGAGCGTAAGAACGGCGGCCAGACCAGCAACCTCTATACTTTATGCTCTGACTTACTCTGCCCTGACGAGCCGGAAAACGCCCCTGTGCTGGAAGATGATGCGTCTGATGAATCCCCGGCAGTGCAGCCGGAAAGCGCCCCTGCGGATGCCTGTAATGCCTCTGATCCCACACCTGGGGAACAGTCTGCCACTTTGCCAACAGCGGATTCCTACTCCTTTGCAGATGGCTTTGAAACCAAAATCGGGCGGCAATTCTGCCGCCCGATTCGTATGTGGACTGGGGGGCAGTCCATTTTTATACCCCCTTGAACCGTACAGGTGAACAGATACTTACGGATGAAGAAAAAAGTAATAGTTAATCCAAAAATTGCAAAAATAGACGGCCAGGGGTCGAAACCCCCGCCGTCAGTCCTTGGATTGCAGTCGGTTAATAAAGCCAATTAGCATAATCAGATCTTCGTCCTTGAGTTTTCGCATTCCGTCCATCGCTTTACGGATTAACTGTGGATTGACCGCTTCTGCATCAAAAAACTGCAAAGGGGTAATCTCAAAGTAATCACAAATTTTTAAGAACTGAGCCATTGACGGAAGAGATCGACCGGATGAAATCCCCTGAATATAGCTCCGGTTCTGTCCTAAAGCCAAACTCATTTGATATTCTGATGCGCCTTTTTTCAAACGCAATTCGGTGATCCGATTGCGGATAAATTCTTCATCCATATCCTCACCTCGCTATATACAAGGATAACAGATGAAATGCCTGGATTATAAACATAGTATGTGTTATAATATTGAATATATGCCTATTTACGCCGTTTTATTTGCGTTATTTCATTTTTGTATGCGTGAGATTTGAAGTGGGGTGAAGTTTTTGGAAAAAACATACGCTTGTGCCATTACTGGGCACCGTCCAACTCGATTTAAGTTCAAGTATAATGAAGGGTATTCGTTGTGCAAAAAGATAAAAAAAGCAATGCTAAAAACATTTTGTCATTTGCATGATGAAGAAGGTATTTTCCGCTTTTATGTTGGAGGTGCATTAGGGGTAGATATGTGGGCAGCCGAACAACTCTTATATCTCAAAGAACAACCGGGATATCAAGATATTGAGTTAATTGTTGCACTTCCATTTGAAGGGCATGATTCGAAATGGGATGCAATGAGCAAACAGCGGTTGCAGATAATTATTCATAATGCCACAAAATGTATTGTTATAGGACAAAGTGGAACCACATCCGATTATAAAAAGAGAAATTATTATATGGTAGATCATGCAGATTTCTTGCTGGCAGTCTATGATAACAATCGTAAACTACGATCTGGGACAGGCCAAACAGTAAATTATGCTTTGAAACAAAATCTTCGTATAATTTTTCTCCATCCTGATACAGCAGAAATAAGTTAATGGTTTAGTTAGTTCATAAAAAATTTTCACATATACTATTGCATCGTTTTTGGTTGCCTTTTATAATATAAATACCATTTCCTTGTTTTGTATTTTATTGAAAGGGTGGCAGTGAACGATGGCACGAAAATCCTATTCAGATAAGGAACGCGAACAAGTGAAAGAAGCTCTCCTGATAACTGTTCTTGAAAGTATTGTAAATCAGGGACTTGTTCATAGTAGCATTGCTATTCTTTGTGAAAAAGTTGGAATTTCTAAAACTTTCTTTTACAGCTTTTTTTCTTCAAAAGAAGAACTTGTAATGCAGGCACTTCGATATCAGCAGCCTAAATTGCTACGCTATGCACAAGAACTGATGAATGACCCCAAACTCAGTTGGAGAGAAAGCGTCAAAACCTTCTTGAAAAATTGTTGTTATGGAGAAAAAGTTGGGTTTGCAGTCTTATCAATAGAGGAAGAACAGCAAGTATATCGCTGCCTTTCCAACGAAAATTTTCACGCGTTTCGTAACGACCAGTTGTATTTATATCGCAACTTACTTACAATTTTTGGCGTTCCGATGGACAACATTGATCCACGGTTATTTGGTAATCTGTCCTTAACAATGATGATGAGTTATAAAGCTATTCCTGATACTATGCCTTTCCTGTTTCCCGAAGTAGCAGATGATATGGTAGAATTTCAAATCAACGCCCTGCTGGATGAAATGCAGCGAGCAAAAAAGGAAGCGATAAGGTGACGCGAGATGCACAGAGATAAACTTCCATGTTCTGTGGGATTACAGAGCAAACAAATACATTCAAAGACCAGAACAAGTCGGATTTTTGCAACCGGCTTTAGATTTGCGCGGCCTTTTTATGTCCTGCGTTCGTCTGCCCTTGTGGCAGTGCGGCGCAGGGCATTTTTTATTGTTCGGAAAGAGGTGGCCTGATATGAGTTTACCAAAACGAAATAGTGCGGACGGGCGCTGTTACTGGATGAAGCCCGAGGTGCAGGAGGAACTGCAACCGCTCTTTGACCAGTGCATCCAGGATGCCATTGACGGGAGAATCACGCGGCTTGATTCTCTCTGGCCTCCGGTAGTGGTCAGCAGCGAAGGCGCGCCCTTTGAGGTGTGGCAACTGCTTCGGACATGGACCGAAGCGCAGCGGGCTGAGACCCTTGACGCGGAAAAGGCCATCGCCTTCAGCGAAAACCTGCGCCGCCAGAGCCGGTGGGGTGAAATTGACCACCATCTACTTGATATGCTGCAACGGGAGCTACAGGAGAAATATTTTATCGTGACAGGCAATGAAGATGACCACTTCTGGGATCGGGAGTATTCCCTAAAACCAGGTATCCGTGCAGAGCAGGTCCCGGAGCCGCTGCTGCGTTTCGCCTGCTATGTGGCGGTGAGCTATAAGGTATATGGTATGGACTTTCAGTATCTGGACGCCAATTACCTCTTTGGATTGGTGGAGAAAGTCCGTCCGGATATGGTGAAAAAGCTGAAAGAACATGGGACCGGCAGGTTGCCGCTCAACCTGCAAAAGCGGAAAACAGAGCACTTCACCGCATCGGCCAACGATGCCTTTGCTGTGATCCGTATTACTGCCAGGAACAGCACGGAGGAGTGCTGCCATGAAGTACTGAACTACCTGTGTGAGCTTCTGGAGCAGGAGGATTTTCCCCGCAGCTATGCGGTGGAGTTCAAAGGGCCGGAAAAGAGGTATCTTCCCATCACAGGACTGCCCAAAAAGGGAGTAAACCAGCTCTTTGCCTGTGCCGTGCAGTACCCCGGCCTCCACCCCCTGATGGAACGGTACGCCCGGCTTGCCATGCGGCAATATGAGCAGTACACCAATCTCAGCGATGAGCAGTGCGCGCTCCCCGGAAGTTTTGCCGTGTTCGCCCTGGGAATGCTGGGGCAAGAGTGGCAGCAGCTGGTATGGGATTATCTCGATCTCTGCGATGATGAGCACTCCCACTTACAGGAAAAATTCCTCCGGGAGTATGTGAAACAGTTCGGATTTACCGCCGATACCGTCCCTGTATTTGTCCGTGGGGTGCTGTCCATGCAGAACATGAAGTATTCCAAGGACTATACCGCGTGGATGGCAAATGCAGAAAGCCTGGGCGCTCTGCTGGAGGCAAAAATCCACCTGTCCGAGATCGTTCCAAGCGGTTTTTCCTCCGACGAGGATGATGACGAGGACGAGGAACCCGCTGAGGAAACAGAAGCCAGCCCGGAGGAAGTGCTGCAATACGCATGGGAAACGGTCTGCTATGTGATCTGGGGCAAAGCCAGCGCCAAGGGTGGTCAGAAAGTGGTGGAAGCAGCTTCGGAGGAAATGAAGGAACTTTACCGACAGATTTTTATTCCGATAACGGAGAACCTGGAAGGAAGTGGTGGCCTGCTATGAGTTTGCCGAAACGCGACGGCGTACAAGGTCGTTATTATTTGATCCAGAAACCAGATACGAACCCCGAAGTGCTGGAACACGCCGATCAGTGCATCCAGGATGTGTTGGATGGAACTGCAAAAGAAAACCATTCCGGCTATCCGGTGGTCGTTCGGAACCAAAGCGGAACGCCCTTTCTTCCCAGCCAGCTCCTGGAGCGGTATCTGTCCAAACTGCCTTTGAAGGGATTCCCCTATGAGGAAGCTGTTACATTCTGCGATGCCCTGCGGCGGCTGGTGGGCTGGAGGGAGATTGGCCACACCTTGGGAAAATACATCAAACACCAGGTGCAGGAGAGGTTTTTTGAGATTGGAGAGAATGAGGACTACTTTTCGCCTTTCCC
Organism: Lawsonibacter hominis; assembly: GCF_014287895.1. Taxonomy (GTDB): domain Bacteria; phylum Bacillota; class Clostridia; order Oscillospirales; family Oscillospiraceae; genus Lawsonibacter_A; species Lawsonibacter_A hominis. Next base: position 4,475 of record NZ_JACOPP010000031.1, read on the forward strand.
GCTCTGTACCGCATGGCCGGAGCTGCGGCCGGAGGATGTGGACGAGAATCTGCTGCGCTTTACTTGCTATGTGGCGGTCTGTTATACGGTGTATGGGGCCAGCGATAATACGATTATAACCGAACACTACCTTGATCTGGTTTCCCAGCTTCGCCCGGATATGGTGAAGCAGCTGAAAACAGCTGGCAGCGGCAAATTGCCAAAGGACATCCAGCGGCGTAAGACGGAGCATTTCACCGCATCGGCCAATGATGTGTTTGCTACCATCCGCATCACCGCCAGGGACTCCACGGAGGAGTGCTATGCTGAAATTCTGGATTACCTGTGTGCGGTGTTGGAGCAGGAGGGATTTCCCCGCAGTTACTCGGTGGAGTTCCGTGGGAAGGAAAAACTCTATCTGCCCATTCCCGGTCTGCCCAAAAAGGGCGTCAATCAGCTCTTTGCCTGTGCTGTGCAACACCCCAATCTGCATCCGGCTATGGCGCGATACGCTCGTCTGGCTATGCGGGAATTTGAGTGGTACCAAAACCTCTCAGATGAAGCCTGTGCGATGCCCGGCACCTTCGCCGTGTTTGCCCTGGGGCTGGAGGGAGAACCGTGGGCACCGCTGGTGACGGAGTATCTGGATCTCTGCGATGACGAGCACTCCTCCCTGCAAGGGAAATTCCTTCATGCCTTGATCCGAAAGTTTGGGTTCCAACCATGGACGCTGGGGGTATTGGTGCGGGGCGCATTATCTATGCAGTGGCTGGAGCCTGCCAGAGAATTCCGCAGCCTGATAGCCAATGGGGAAAGCCTGGATGCACTGCTGGCAGTCAAGCGACGCTTTTCCGCTTATCTCCTGCCGGAAGAAAACGAAGACCCGAAATTCCGGGCCATCGCTTGGCAGAGCCTACTCTGGGCCATCTGGGGGCAAGCCTCTGAAAACGGCGGCAGCAAGGTCATTAAGACGGCTCCGAAGGAACTGAGAGAAAGGTATCAGGAAATTTTTCAATAGACTATAAGGAGGACTCGGATGAGTGAAGTAAGCTATTCAAATGTACCTCCCATGATGGCTGCCATCAAAAGTGGTGACATAGAGGCGATTCGTTCCCTGCTTCACGCAGGGCATTCTCCCAATGAGCCACAATGCTATCAGGTAATGATTGGAGATTGGCCGCGGGATGACGAAGCCTCTCCGCTGGAATTGGCTGTACTGGAAAATCGGATGGACATGGTACAGCTCCTGATCGAATGCGGAGCAGATTTGACCCATAACCCGGAAGAATTGCTTTGTGGTTCCCTGCGCAGTCAAGACCTGACCCTGTTTTCCTTTTTGGTAGATGTGGGAGTCAGAATCCCCGCAACGCAAAGGGATATATGCAGGCTGTTTCTCCACTTGGTGGATCGGGATGAGCCTAATGTACTCCCCATTTTGAAAAGGATGGGCATGGATTTGAAACAATACGGCGGTGAAGCCCTGCGCAGTATGGCGAGCCATGGAAATCAGCTGCTGGTGGAGTATCTGATTCAAAACGGGGCGGACATCAACTATCACAAGCCAGATATGGTGTTTCCCTACGCTTCGACTCCTGTCACTGAAGCTGCACGGCACAACGATTTTTCTATGGTGCGCTGGCTTGTGGAACAGGGTGCAGACATCACCATCCCGGATAAATACGGTGACCGGCCCTACACCGTGGCAGTACAGAACAAAAATCAGGAAATGGCCGCCTACTTAAAAGCTCTGGAGCCGGAGGAATGGCATAACGAACAGGAAAAGGCGCGTCAACTCATGCCTTACAAGCTGCCTGCCAAGCTGGTGGAATACTTAAAGACCGGCCCCTTGCGTCTGGAATTTCCAGAGCGGGAACTGGTGAAATGGGCGGAACTGTACCCCTACATGGATTTACAGGAGATGACCTGGAAACGGAAAAAGTTGCTCTCCCTTATGGCGAAAATGGACAATTACAGCGACTATTTGCTGCTGTGGAGTCCCAGAGATAAGAAACTCTGGTATCTGGACATTGAGCATAAGGAGTTTCATCCGTTAGCCAAATGGGAGGAATTTATTGCTGATCCCGGAAAATATCTTAATGGAATGATTGAGGGCGAGTTTGAGGAATAAGGAGAGAACACAAATGACAAAAGATCAACTCTTATCTTTATGGAATGCGGATAACTGGGAGGTAATGAGTTGCGGGGTCTACTTTACGGCTCACCGGGCAGATAAGGAACTGCATATCAACTGCAATGATTATACCGAGGCAGAGATTCTGGCAATGCCCTTCTGGGAGCGATTAGCTCAGGAACTGGATGAGCTGGACCGGCAGGCCCACGAGATCTTACAGAAAGAATTCCCTGATGATGAGGACATCCCCGATCTGCCCCTGACCGACATCACGATAGACAAGTCCGGCTGCTACGGGACATTTTCCCTCTGCTACGATACTGGGGACTCTCCGGCTGGGGAACTCTATCTCAATGTGTCCTTTGACGAGCAGTTCGTGCCAAGTCCGAAGGTTGGCTACGACACCTTTTAATACAGGGAGGCTCCCCTATGGCATTAAAAATGAACTTTCGTGAAGTCACCCCGGAAGATACCGAAATTCTTCGTATGATAGCGTTGAGAAACGGGAAAGCAGAAGATTACCTCTGCTGCGATGTTACCAATGAGGATGGTGTAACGCAGACTACCTGGTATAGTAAGGCGGATGTGGCCCTCTGGGGGGAGGATTATATCCGGGCGCACACCACAATGAAGTACAGCGATTATAGCGGATGGATCATCATTCTGGATATGGAGCCGTGGAACGATACACAGGCATCACCACGAAAAAAGAAGAAACGGGATTCCTTTCCCCAAATCCCTACCTGGCTGGAGGGCCATGTCAAAGAACGAAAACAAAAGCGCCTGCCCACCGTGACCCTCTGCTCCTCTGCCGGAAATGAACTGCTGGAAGTGTGGTATTACGGAGAATTGCTCACAGTGAAGGGAGAGTCCCAATCCTATATCATAGATAGAGGCGAGACCCCCGGACTGGTGGCAGCCCGCGACCCAGAGAGCGGCGAGGAGTTCGTCATCTTCGACGGTGGGCAGCATGGTTATGATAATATGTTCTGCGATGAACACAATCCAGCCCAGCTGGCGCATCGCCCCCTCCAGCGGTATGAGATCCCTGCCTCCAAGTTGGTGCTGGAACTGGGCTACAATATCGACTATGAGGATGAAAAAGAGAGCTTCGAGGTAGACGAGGCTGATACCGTGGAACTGGTTAACGGTGAGCGGATGCCCTGGGAGCAGGTCAAACGGGACGGCATTGACTACATTGCACTTTACTATGTGAATGATAAAGGAAAACAGTTGCAGATTCTGGATGCGGAACTGGCATGAGTACAATAGGACTGTTTTGGTAAGAATTTGATGATTACTGGTGTTGATGATGTAAGCCGAGAAAAGAAGTAAGGTGTGTGATCAATGATTACTGGAAAGTATTTGGAGAATCCAGCATTATATAGTCCCGATGAACTCGAACGATTGGACAACCATATCGAAAAATATTTTGGAAAAGCCACAACAGTGGTTCATGAGTTTTTCAGCGAAGATATTCATGTTGATGTCTCCATCATTCCGCCCCATGAGGAACATAACTATTATACTTTGGTAACCACAGGCATGGGTGCGTTTTCGATGAAGATCCCAAGTGAATACCAAGAGGATGGCCTTCCCTCTCGGATAGAACTGATGATGTGCCTTCCGCCTGAGTGGAACCCTGAAAGTAAGGAAAGCCAAGAAAATTGGCCAGTAGAGTTGCTTCGCTATTTAGCGAGGTTTCCAATCATAGAAAGCACTTGGCTGGGCTATGGGCATTCTATTCAAAACGGAACACCATACGCAGACAATACATTGCTGGCAGGGTGTGTTCTTTTAGGCGTACAGGATGCGCCGGAGGGTGCTGCCGTCTGTAAGCTCTCAGATGGAAGTTGGGTCGGTTTTTATCAGGTGATTCCTCTGACAGAGAATGAACTGGAATACAAGATTCAGCATAGTACAGATGAAATGCTGGAATACATGGAAGATGTAGACCATGTTGTATATTTCCAAAGACCGGATACTAATTTTGAATCACATTAGCAGAATAAGGAGAGAAGCAAAATGGAACAGGCATACTGCACCGCAGTTTTCTGGCGCGGCGGAGAAAAGATTGATCTGAATGGACTAAAACCAGATGCGGTACGGTGTCTGTCTGTGACGGGAGAGCGGAAGGTGAATCTGTCCTTCCTGCGAGATTATCCCAATCTGGAGGAACTGACCCTAATGGAAAAATGTGAGGGTGTAGAAGTTCTCTCCGAGCTAAAGCAGCTTCATACACTGTCCCTATGGCTGTCGGCCCCTGTTTCCTGGGACAATGTTTCTCTCCCCGGCCTGCGTGTTCTCCACCTGCGTGGGGAAAAGAATGGCGACATCACCCCGCTTCTCTCCAGCATTACCAATCTCCATTTGGAGGAAATGCGGAAAACGGAAGATCTCACCCCTTTCCTGACTCCGGCGACCCGGCTTCAGAAACTCTATCTCCAGTCACTACCAGCTGTGCAGAAACTACCGGCTCTGGATGGGCTTCCTTCCCTTTATGCCCTGAAACTCTATGAACTGCATAAACTCAGCGATTTGTCCGCCCTCTCTCACAGCCATTTGCGCTACTTTGCCGCCTCTCTGATCGGGGATAAACTCTCCGCCCAGGCGCTGGCAGATGCTGTGCTGGCAATTCCCGGTCTGGAGGCAGCCGCGCTCCAGCTGGTAGACCGCTCCGGGCGGCGCTATGGCAGTATCCAAAAAGCCTTTGCCGCCGCTGGGAAATCCGGATTGCTGCGGGAGGAAATTAGTGCTTTGACCACATGGCTGTCGCTGTAACCTGGGGATTGGGGCAAGAATGATATGGAACAGTTTTTTGAACATTCCGATTTGGGATTGGGAGCACTGACCTTTCAGAAAGGACCAGGGACCATCCACTGCTGGACTGGAAGAATCGCAGACACAGAGATCCTGTTTTCCATTATTTTGAACACATCTGAACTTCAGTCGGCAAACCTGGATTTTATCCGTTCTGTGCTTCAAAACTGGCGGGAGTATCTTTCAAAAGCGGAGCATGAGATTCAGGCGCAGATTGGTAAAAGCCCTGAGAAGTTTGGATTGCAGCGCGCTCCATTCCCTGAAACGGAGATTCCCGCCGAGCAGCCGCAATTTCTGTTTTATGATGAGACAGAATGGGGCCTGCACTTTGAGATTTGTACCCTTCCTGTGGGGGAGCCATTTGGACTTATGGTTGAGTTTTCAGGGGATACGCCAACGGATGTATATGGCTTGTCGGAAGCGGATGAAATAGAAGAATAAACGGAATAAGGGGGGCAGTTGGTGTTGAACTTTGCAGAACAAATCGCAGACGCATTGGACATTTTGAAATTTGACGGAGCCGTACAGGACACTCTGGCGGAACTTCGAGGGAAATGGGGCGCACAGGTCCCGGCGCTGCTGGATGAACGCTTTGATGCCGTTGGCGTTCAATATATGAAACTATCCCATGAAAAAGGGGCGGCGGCGTTGGGGCAGGAGCTGTCTGCCTTCGGCTGGGCACTGTATAACCTGGACGATGAGGACGAGTATCTGTTTGCCTTGATCCCAGAGGAAGAACGCAGCGAATGGGAACGCTACTGCAAAAAGCAGGGGCAATATTGTCACCTGATGAAACAGCAAGGACGAAAATGGGGCGACCATGCCAAGGAGCAGGACCCTGGAAAGCTAATGCCCTGCGAGGAATACATACTTCAGGATGAGTACGATTATTTCTTCAACTCCCTGGCGGGTGATTTTGCGGCGGGCGAATGGAAAAACCAGGATGCAGAAGAATGGAAAAACGGCTGTGTGGCCGATCTGCGCCAGCGTCCGCCCCAGGTGACCCGCGCCCACAGCTTGCCGCACCTTGGGTGCCTCACTTATTCCGCAGAAAATGGACTCTATGCCGCGTCCAGGGCCGCTGGCAGCGGGACTATTGGCCGAGCATTATTGAGCAAGAATCCAGCCACGCTTAACTGGGCCGAACCGTCCCCCATTGGATATGACGGTCCACCCCAGACCCTGTGCTGGGCTGACCATTCCCTCTGGGTGGGTGATCCCACCAACGCTACACGGATTGAACTGACAGACCGGGGCACCTGTCAGGATGTGAAAAACTGGACTCTGCCGGAAGATGGATGGAGCACCAAATACCATTGCGGCATTACGACAGACGGTCTGGGCCGGGTCTACTTTTCCAACGAGTGGTACAAGGGGCAGATTTACCGCTGGGAAAACGGCAAGGTAACAAAACACACCTTCTCACTGGATGGATGCGACCATCTCTCCGAGGCCGTTCCCGTTCCCGGCACAGGCCGCATTACCATGATCCACGCAGTCAGTGGCAAGGGGCGGATGGAAGAATGCCTGCTGGAACTGGATATGGACACCGGGCGGTGCCGAATTGCCCCCCTGCCTGGAATGGGCGAGGGGCTGAAACTTCGCTGGTTTACCGGGGACTGGCTGCTGGTGCAGGGAAACGGCGAGATCCTCTCCGATGACTTTGCCCAGCTCATCAATAGGAACACCCGTGAAGTGCTGCGTATCCGTCCGGGAATGTTCGGCGGGGAGAACATGCAGCACATTGGAATACTCACCGATGGCACGGTGGTCATCGTCACCCGGCGGGATAGGGTTGGGCCGGTATTTCGTTATCCCATCGACTTCTGGGGCTTCCTGCGGACGGCAAACAAGCCCAAAAAGCTGGAATGGCGAGAGTACAAAGAAGTGTACCCGAATTTGCCCATCTTCCTACCGCCCAAGGCCACAGAGCAAAAAATCATTCTCAAAAAAGACAGCCTGACCATCCTGGGGGCGGTATTTACGCCGCCGTTTACCCTGTCGCAGCTGGCGGAAAAATTGGGGCCTGCCCGCATTGTCCTGCAAAATGGAACACGGAAAAGCCCCATTACAGGCCGAGAGAGTCCCTATACCCAGGCACTTGCTTTGTGGGACGAGCTTGGACTCCAGGGCTGGTTAGATGAAGATGAGCAGACCATCAAAACCCTTGGTGTCCGGGTAGCGGCACAGGGAGAGTATGCGGTTCGGCAGACATTTGACGGAACGGTTTGGATCGGGTCCAAGGACTACCGGGAGGCCAGTTGGAAGGATTTCGCCGGATTTGCCCATACCCTCAAATTAGGCGGCTTTACCGTTTATACCCGCTTGCCGGGTCCTGTTTCAGAGGAGCAGTCAGCGCAGAAAGCAAAGCTGGAGGCCCTCTCCGCCATGGTGCAGATCAGCTGGAAAGAGCCAGAGCAAAAGGCAGCGAAAGCGCAGAAATACAAGTTATCCAAGCCGACTGAACCAGTGCTCACCTTTACCAGCTTCAACTTCAAGCTGGCGGTCATGGAAGTCCTGATGTACGAGAAAGGCTTACTGGCTCCTAAACTGGATGCCCATGAGTTTGCCAGAGAGTATAGCCGACGCAAGATCGACATTGACGCGGAAGGGTATGAACCCATCCCAGAGATTCGGAAGTGGCTGGAGAAATACCCTGTCCCGGAGCGGTTGGCCCCGGAGGTCACAGAAATCGAGATGGATGGCGGCAGCGAGATTTATACCCAGCTCTGTCCGTTCTGGGATGGCGAGGATGGAGCCTTTGATCTTAATACCATTACGGAGGCGGAACTGCGCCAGTTCCCCAATCTCAAACATATTACCCTCATGTCCTCCAAGCCGGAACAGGTGCTGCCCGTTCTGGAACGGTGCGGTATCAAGGTAGACTTGCTGTGAGGTGAAAGCATGAAAGCGAAACTAAAAGTGATAAAGAACTGGGAGTTCGAGGAATTTGAACTGACGGGAACTTCCTTCAAATACAGCCCGACTGGATGCAAAGGTATGGTAGCCCGCAGCGAGGATGAAATTGTGTTTTGGACCTATCATCTCGTGCAAAAGTGCAGCGGCGTTTTGTGGGTCAAAGGCGAAGTTTCCAGGTGGATTCCCAGCCCGGAGCCGAAAGAGCAGCAAGATGTTTGGGAAGATCCTGTCTTGCTCTCATGCGACAGAGGAATACTGTTGGTTTGCCCGGCCAGTAAATCCCTTTGGTGGATGCCGCAGATGGATGGAGAGTGGATTCCGATCCCCATGGATAACTGGTGTGCCCAGGGTATTCCCAAGCCGGTGGCAGTCACCGGAAGCCAGGGCGTTTTCCCTATTGTGTGCCGAGTGGACAACTCCGCTGATGCGACCAACAGTTTTACCAGCCTGACGGTAGACTTTGAAACCATGACTGCACACTGGGCAGAAAGCGGCTCTTGCGTATACAGCAAAGCAGGAACCCGACAGACCCATTTGGCGGCGGTAGAGCGAGCTGGCGGCAATTTTGCCCAGGCAGACTTTCACTACAACTATCCTATGATTGGCTCCATACTGGAACAGAACGGACAGTTTTATGCCTTTTTGGAAAGCAGCACCATCAATCCGGCGGGTCTTTCTCTCATGGGCTACTATTGGTATCTGGAACTGGAGGAAAACGGACTATTCAAAAAGAAACTGTGGGGCAAAGATAATTTAAGCCGCCTGCCCGGAAAACACGGGATGCGCGGAAAATTCTCCGGTGACAGGACTTGCCTGATCCTATCTCCCATTTTTAAGAATGATGACTGGAAGGGTAAACAAAAGGTGCTGCGCCTTTCGGATTTGGTGCTGATCGACCTTGCCATGCCCCGTGGATACGCTTCCTTCCATGTGCTGGATGTATGGGGAAATCGGGCATTTCTCAGCGATGAGAAAGACAAGCTGGTTCTTTGTGAAATGACCTTGGAGTAGTTATGAGGGCTGAGTATGCTTTTCAAGAAAAAGATTGTATTTACGGAAGGAATGAATGAAACCCTTTGTTCTTTCGATGAAATACCCTGGTTTTCCTGTTGTGGAGTTCCGTATGATAAACCATCGTATTACCCATATCTTCAGGAAAAGGACCCAAAACGAGCAGAAAAACTACTGCTGCATACAAAGAACTACTCAGGAACCGTCTGCCTTACGAATTTGTTCAAAGAAGGCATTTGTCGTGCAGATACCTTTATTCTGCAAACGGCTGGGTGGAAGTTTTACCAGAATGAATTCATGCCATGTGTGGAGGCCAGTTGGCGCACTTATGAAAAAAGAGCATTGAAGGCAAATGGCCTCGATCTAAACTCGGTGGAAAAAAGATTCCTTCGTGATTATGGCTTTCCTGACAGTATAGATCTTCAGTTGTGCCGAATGGTGCAATATTTGCTGGTTGAACAATACTTCCTTGAAAGGTTTCCTCAGTTCCCTCTATTTTTCAGCCGGATCATTGATATTTACAAGGATGGTCATATCGTGCTTGGCTGGAGTGGAAGATTTGCATCGCATGAAACGAATCTGGAAAATGAAAACGGAGTTCCAATCTTACCAACAGACGGAAGTTTGATTATATGGTAGGAAAACAAGAACTTAATTGCTGTGAGACGAGGGAAAATGATATGGCATTACAGGAAAAGAAAATAATGCCTCCCCCTTGGCTGGCCCACCGGGAGATCGAGAGATACTCTATTGGCTGGCGCATGGGCTATGGGGAGGATTACATATACCGATTTGGCGATTGGCTGGACACCCTCTCCCCGGATGAGCAGACAGAATACCGCACCCTCTTTCCCGAGCCGGTAACCTGGAAGGGCTGGTGGGATGACGAAGATAGCAGCGAAGTGCTGGAACATGGGGACTTCTGGGTGAATGCGTGGCAGCCGGAAGGAAGCCCTAAGTACACTCGCCAGTGGCTCCAGCAGGAATTTCCCATGGGGAGAAAGCGGGAACTGTGTCTGTTCTGGGGCCATCAGCCTGCCGAGGACGGCCAGCTGACAAAAAGCTGTCTCAGCCAGTGGTGGATGGAGGATTTCTGGTCCGTTGCCAATACCTATCTTTGTATGGAGCAGTATATGATGGCAGGCAAGGCGGAACTGTTCAGCGATCAGGAGATTCGGGAGCAAATTTTGAAATGCAGCGACCCGAAACAGATCAAGGCCCTGGGCCGCAAGGTGCGGAGGTTTGACCAGAAGGTATGGGACAAGTTCAAATACGCCATTGTATTGAATGGCAACTGGTGCAAATTCAGCCAGAACCGCAACCTGCGGGAATTTCTCCTCTCCACCGGAGATAGTGTGCTGGCGGAGGCCAGTCCCTACGATAACATCTGGGGCATTCGGCTTTCAGCCAACTCCCTGGAGGCGCAGGACCCGATGAAGTGGCGGGGGCAAAACCTGCTGGGTTTTGCTCTAATGGAGGTACGGGACGAACTGCGCCGGGTCACGCAGAATGAAATGTTGTGCGACTGGAACGCAGTCTGAGGTAAAATGATGGAATTATTTGCAAAAAGAATGACTTGGGAGCTGGACAATGAGGAAGGGCTGTCCTGCTTGTTCTTTGAACTGGAGGATGGTTACTTTACACTCTCCCGCAAGACCGGCGCGGAAGCACTCCGCTTGGAAATGAATGATCCAGCCAATGGTCAGTTGATTGACCCGGACTGTTTTGAATATGCCCTTGATAATACCAGGTTTCGTCTAAATATCGTGCGGAACAACCGAAAGGTTCTGCGGTATCTGGAAGAACACCACATCAACACGGAGTTGTATGGAGAAATCGTCCTTCACTACACTCCTCTCAGCAAGCCACAGCTTGAATCATTATCTGCCGTAACTCTCAGGCTGTTTTTCGGTGAACTACTTTTTTAGGCGGAAACAGAAGTGTCGTTGGCAGAAATCACGCGAGGGGATAACTATGGTTAAAATTCATCGTATTTGGTTCAATACGGAGAGAATGGACAGAGAGGATCACTACAAAATCACATTATTCAGTCGCCCTCGTGTATCTATTCATGTGGACGAGTACATTTGGAGTTTCATCGAAGAAAACATTGTGAAGCCACACAAGCTTATGCGTAGTGAGAAGCATGGGTATCTGTTGGACATTTCGTTTGACCAGTTTGACCCGGCAAAACACCGATATTTTCCGCTTTCCTCATACAACGGCTTGCTTCGGGAAGGGGTCGAGATGGACAGCGCCAACAGAAGCTATTTCCGCGAGGACTTTGCAGGCGGCAAAGATCGGACTACCTGGTTCTCTCCCAATAAAATATGGACAAACTGCGGCGACAAGGTTCTGAATGTGGACATCAAAGCTGCCAATGTGAGCGAGAATATTACCCCCAGAGAATACGCAGATTTGCTTTTCGATGGAATTGGAGCGGCCTTGGTGTTCAATTTCAAAAGGCTCAAGCGCGAGGAGTTTGATGGGCTGAAGCCCAAGATTGATTGGAGCATTGTAGAAAGCTTCCCCTTTCCCGCACCCTTTGAGGAACAGCGGTACATTGGGGATGAAGGCGAAATTCATGTGTATTCTTGGGATGGCCGAAAGGAAACGACCCTTGTTGGTCCCTATTCCGTGCGGAAGTTGTACCTGGAGCATTTCGGAGAATCGTGAGGAGGAATTTTGCCGTGCAAGTCTGGTCAAAGATGGATTTTGGCACTGGAGAGATTATCTTTTTGGATATCACGCAAAAAGAAGATATGCTGCAAGTAGAATATCCGAACTGCTTTCTGCTGGATATGGGCTGGTATCAGGACAGATACATCATTTCTATCATTCAAAATTTTGATTGGACGCATCCAGTCCAGCAGTATGAAACAGCAGAAAGGAATCAGCTTCCCAAGCTGTTGACGGAGGCGGTTCGCCTTGTGGAAAAGGAATCACAGTCTGCCGGAGCAAATTGAAAGAGGTCTTGTTATGAACGAGAATTTATTTCGACCACAATTTGATACATTGAAACTGTCCGATAAGCTCTGGCTGATGCAGACGCTGGCGACTCGTTATCATTTGACATTCAAGGAACTATACGCCTTTTCCCGCTGGGGACAAAGCTGCACCACCGGCCTATTTGAAAAAGGTGGCCGGGAGTTTGTCTTTGTCCCGGGCGATACCGTGATTCTTGGCTGGGAGAGCTTTGTCCAAGGAATGGACAAGGCCAACCAAGAGGAACTGGCGGATATTTTTGCGGAAATCGAATATGAGGGCTCTGCGGAGGAATTTCTCAGGCAGGGCATGACCCCAGTACGCCAGGTGACCATCGCCCCCATGTTCGTGGGCAGAAAACTGGAGGAAATTGGCTGGGAAAGCGTACCCATGAACGATCCACGCATCACCGCCCACCCCGACTGGCTGGAGAACTTGCAGAAGTGGGCGGGCCAGAACAGCCAGAGCTTTGAAATACACGAAACTGTCCGCTTTGAACGCAATGGTGATAGCTGGCGAGCGTGGCTGTGCCATCCAATGACCTACCCGGAATTTCAGCGGTCCCTGTTGTGGGAGCTGGCAGCCAGCCTTCCCACGCCGGATGAGTGGGCCTATCTGTGCGGGGGCGGATGCCGCACCCTGTTTCCCTGGGGGGATGGACTGGACCACAAGATGAAACTGCACCACTTTGAAAACGGGGAAGATCAGGGTAAGCCATACGACATGGAGCAGCCCAACTTCTTTGGCCTGTCTATCGCCTACGACCCCTATAAGCGGGAGTTGGTAGACGGGAAAACATTGACCACCTGCGGCGGCGACGGCGGCTGCAATGTCTGCGGTGGCATGGGTCCTTTGCTTGGATATTTACCCTGTTCCCCTCACTGTAAACCGGAGGTTCGGGAGGATAATGAGATTCACAATGACTATGACTTTTTCCGTCCTGTTATCCGGGTGCAGACATCCGGGTGGAGAATAGTATCACCCGAAAATGAGAGGTGATATTGATGAAAAGCCGATTGGAGCAATTATTGGACGAGCTATTAAGACAAATTGATATACCTGCGATGGAGCAAGCCATGTCCAAGCAGTATAAGAGCCAGATCCGCAGACGCTGGGAACTTCCGGCAGACTATTGGATGCTGTTGGAGCGCTGCTGTGGACTGCGAACCGTGTGGAGCAATGATACCTATGAGGCCCTGGAACTGTGGGGACTGGATACCCTTGTGAAGGGCCAGGAGGGATACGCCTATAATCCTGTGGAACAAAAGGTAATTAAAGATTGGGACGAGCATCTTGTGGTGATTGCGTCTGATGCTGGTGATCCATACTGCCTGGACCTGCGACGGAACGATACATCCGTGTTCTGGGCAGAACATGGCGCCGGAACTTGGGACTTTCAGCCTGCCTTTGATTGTTTGGAAGATTTTCTCGAAAGCGTTTTGGATGTACCCAAAACGCAGGAATATGAAACAGCATATCCCTATCACTACATCCGCCTGATTGTAACCGGGATTTCCGACACCAAAAAGGCTCTGGTGTTTCTAAAACAGCATTTTGGCGACAGCAGCTTTCAGCAGACAAAAGACAGGCTGAAAGAACTGCCGCTCTTGATCTATTCCGGTCTTGATACCGGAACCGCCCCGCTGGAAAACTCTCTTGACCGCTGGGGATTGATGTACGAAAAGCAGCAGATTTCGTTGGAAAAGTTTCTGGAAGATCAAGCATATATCCGCAATCTGTAAGGTCGAAGCTGCGTTGTGCAGGTGCGATTCATCGGCATTGGAGCCCGCTAAAGACAATCCAAATGAGCAAAGTACACAATGATGTGATTTTTGGAGGAAGTCATGATCAAAGCAATTATGAAAATCCATACCACTTCTTCTTCGGTTACATTTGTATGTGGCGATGTTGCTATTATTGGAAACGGTGAGTTTCGGGCTTCATCAGGAAAAGTGGATGGCTTTATCCTGTATGCCGACACTTTACAGTATGAAAACGGGGCGAAGCTCTCACGGGATGAACAGGAAAATTTGAAGTGCCTGTATCAGCACTTTGTATTGAACCGTGAAGATTTCATAGACTGGGATATTTGAAAAGAGATTTCCCCATGAAATGTTAGCAGATTGAGCACAGGAGTAAGGAGGAAAGCTATGGAATGGCCAAAACGGGCGCGGACAGCGGATTGGGAAAATGGTGTCCTGGCCTTAGATAGAGAGAAACAATTTGAAGTCCCGAAGCTGACCGCAGAGATCATGGAGCGGTTGGCCGGTTACACCCTGGTGGGCTTCCATGTGAAAGGGTATCCGGTGACGGATGAACTGCTTGCCCCCTTTGCCGGGCATAAAAGTATGGTCAACTTCGGCGTGGAGAACGGCGCCCTCACCGACGCCTGTTTCCCCTTTTTTTCCGCCATGCCCAAGCTGCGCTATCTGCTGCTGACCGGGAATGCCGGGATCGACGGAAGCGGCTTGTCCGCCCTGCAAAGCTGTAAGCTGGATCTACTGGCCCTTGACCACACCAGGCTGGAGGATGCCGGTCTGCTTCGAGCAGCCTCCATCCCCAAACTCTCCCACATCTGGATCGACCACACTGCTGTTACTTATGATGGACTACTGGCTGTCGCCGGCAACAACTACATCCATCCGGTGGCCCATGTGCAATTTACCAAGGAGCAGATGGAACACTTCTCCCAGCTCCAGCGGGAAAAGGCCAAAAAGCCCGTCCAGCTGGATGAGCAGGCAGCGTCGGAATGCCGCAATGTGTTGTCCGCTTTCTTTGCCGAAATGACAGAATGGGAGCAGTACATGGAGCAGGTTGGGTTTGAAGATGCCGAGGCTGTGCCCCGCCTGCTGGCGATCTGGGAGAAGTATGTGAGCGAAAAGCCCCGTCTGGGCTACCGGCCTCTGGCCCTCTCATACAGCGCCCAGGGCACCTACAACGGGGAAGAATTCCTTGACGCGGAACAGATCACTAAGAACAAGCTCTACATCTACACCAGAGAGAAAAATACCAGCTTTGACCGCCGCTTTCTCATGAAGCGCGTGGGCGAGGGTTGGATGATTGACGCGGTGCAGGAGCGGCTGGACGGCTGGCAACGGACAGGATTGTAAGGGAGGCATAATGGATGATATATAGGTTTACGGAAGTATTAAACGATCTTGTTAATTATTTTCTCCTTGGTGACATTTTGTTGCTGGAGGACTGGAAGCAGGCAAATCATCTTTCAGATGATTTAGCGATGGAGTTTACCACAAACGAAAGCGGCGACAGGATATTTGCCGAAGGAATTGTAATCCCAATGACCGGTATTGAAAACTATCCCTATACCATATTGTTCAATCTCTCTGGTGATAGACCGGAGCTGTGCAAAGAAAGAAACCGATTGCAGCTTAGAAAAAGTGGCTATTCCCTCAAAGTAGATCATAATATGCTGATGCTTTTTACATGGCCAATATTGGAACAGTTTACGCCTGAAAAGGTGAAAGATCTGATTTCTTACTATAGAGTGCATAAGAAGCCGATGATTGAGCTTGCAAATGGCTGGTATCATATCGAGATTTTGGGTGGAGAAACCTTGCAGGACGGGGACTATGAACCTACATTTGAGTTTGTGATACAACCAGCCACAAATGAAGAAGCCACCATAAATGCAGATATGAATTTTAGCTTTGAAATTACAAGCTCTGCTTATTAGTGAAACCTATCCCTACCGAAGATGGAAAAGGAGATCATGATATGGATTTATTGAAACAATGCCAGCAATGGTTTGAACAGGATGAAGCGCAGAAGGTAATCGACACCCTGGAAGCGATTCCTGCCGAGGAGCGCACCCCGGAACTGGACAGCGAATTGGCCAAGGCATATATTGCCGTTGCACATATAGGAGAACGGGAGCCTTTTGAAAAGGCGCTGGAACTTCTGGCTCCCCATGAGGAGTATTTTGCCGAAGATCACTGCTGGAATTATCGAATCGCTTTGGCCTATTACTGTCTGGATGAGGAAGGCCCCGCCCTGCGTTACTTTGAAAAGGCCCTGAAAGCCCGCCCCGGAGACAAAGATACTCAGGAGTACATAAACGATTGCCGCCGTCGTTTGTCCCTGCCCCGCTTTGAAAAGAACTTCCGTGAAAGGACGCAGGAAGCATGGGCAGCCTTTTCTCAGATTGAGGCAGAACTGCGTCAAATCATAGATACGGACGAAACACACCAGCGCGGCGAAGAACTGGTTGAAAAATGCGGGAATGCACTCAAGACGGCCCTGCGTGATACTTCCTTCGAGCTGGGCTTCAATGGCGAAAAGCATGAATTGATCCTCAGTCCAGAGGGGCTTCGCTCCCGCCTGTTCCCGTTGGTGTACTTCCAGAAGCAGGCCCCAGAATCGGTGCTTGAGCATTGGAATATCTGGGTAGGCCGCCAGCCCTGTGAGGGGTTCGAGCTGCGAGCTGGAGAGATTGAAGTTCGGGCTGAGGATGTGCAGATGTGGGCAGAGGAAACAGAGGATCATCAGGTAAGTCTGGTCCTTTACTGTGAAAAGCTGACCCCGATCTTGAAAGAGGACACAGACAAGGTCTGGTGGGCACTCTCTATGCTGGTGGATCAAACCATCGGAGAAGTTTCCGCTATCGCCTTTGTTGCTGGGTTTGATGTTTATGCTCAACCGAAAGACGAACCGGCCAAGCTGCTTTCCGAACTGCCGGAGTTGCTGCAAAGCATGGGGCTTTCTCTCTGGCGGGATGGCAGCGACTACTTGGAAAACAGTTATCTTGCCTATGAACTGGAACCGGTGGAGGACCCGGAGGCTGACTGGCGGCTGGATGTTTATACTGGAAGCTGCCGCCTGCCGGTGCTCATCAACGACTACCTGACTGCCCGCAGTGATATGGTGGATGAGTACCACAAGGATGGCATTGCCGCTGGATTCCTCCTGTACCCGCTGTCCGGTTTTACCGGTGAGGAACGAGTGAAAGCTATTCTGGATTTCCGGGATAACCTGCGGGATGCCATCCTACGGGATGCAGGAGAGGAAGCCGTGACCTTCCTGGGTGGGGCCACTGGTCTGTATTGTGGGTATCTGGATTTTATCGCCTGGGATCTGCCCGCTGTACTAACAGCGGCACAGGCATTCTTTGAGGGAAGCGACCTGCCCTATGCTCACTTCCACGCATTTCGGCGGGATGTGGGCGGTGTGCCGCTACTGGACGAGAAAGAACCGGAGCCTGATATTCATGAGGAAACTGGCTCCCTGCTCTCGACAGAGGATATTGAAATACTGGAGTCCTTTGACGAAGGAACTGCCGCTTACTTTGGGAAAATGCTCGACTGGCTGGAGAATTTTATCAAAAGCGGCGTAGAAGAAGGACGATTCAGCGAAAAACAGGCTCACCAGGATTTACAGATTGCCCTCTGGTATGCCTTTGCCTGCCTTAACCTGGACGATTACATCCACTACTACCGCGCTGCGGAATGGATGAAGGATTCGGAGAAAAACGCCACGGGCTGCGCTACCTGGTACTACCGGTATTCTGTGGCGTTGATGTATTGCGGCAGGCTGGAAGAAGCACTGGAATATGCGGAGCGGGGCGCTCTGGAGGAGCCGGACTACCCCTGGATCTGGCTCCATCTGGGCAAGCTACGGGCGCATTTTGGCGATAAATCCGGTGCGCTGGATGCCGTCAAGCAAGGATTAAAACTGGAACCGGGAGATTATGAGTTCCTGACCTTAAAAAAAGAGATCAAAGCCGGAGCCACCCTGGAACAGATGGAATATCATTGGATCAATCCCGATGCTGACCAAACGCTCCAGCGGGGACTGGACGAGAATGCGGATGATAAACAATGCGCCATAGCCTGCATTCGGGTGGACGAAGCGGGACTTGCCGAATTTTATGAACTGTTCCACCCAGAGCGGTATAGCTATAAGAAAAATTCCCCCTGCTGTGAATTCCAATACCCGGTGAAGGAACATCTTGTGGAGCTTTCCTTCCGTATGAACGAAGCTGGACTCTCCAAGATGGGAACCGACTGGCTGCGGCAGCTCAAGGAACGGCTGGACAGCGGTGAATGGCTAACCCACACCCCTGAAGGAGAACCAGAGGGCATTCTAACAGGTGTGTTTGTGGACCAGACCCGCCGCATTGGTCTTGTCTATCAACAGCCGGGAGACGATCAGTATTTTCAGATTTTCCTGAACCCGGACGGCACGAAGGCGGATGCCTTCTGGTCCTCAAGAAAAAACAGCGAGCCGGAGGTTTATTCGGAGGATGAGATGTCTGCGATAGAGCAGCACATCAAAAACACCTTTGGTGAGTTTGAGAATGTGTTCCATGAGCTGGTTTCCCCTGACATCCATGTGGACATCTGCGTTGTTCCTCCCTCTGATGAGCGGGACTATTACACACTGGTAACGATGGGCATGGGTGCTCACCGGATGAATGTGCCGGAGGAACTGGCGGAATACAAGCTGGAGCGAGCAGAGCTGGCCATCGCTCTGCCACCGGATTGGAAACTGGATGAGGAATCCCTGAAGGATGAGCGGTGGTACTGGCCGATTGGTCTCTTGAAAGTGTTGGCACGCCTGCCTATTTCCAACGATACCTGGCTGGGCTTTGGCCACACAATGGATAAGCAATCGCCGTTTGCAGAGGATACGGAACTCTGCGCCGCACTTCTGGTAGGTCCGCAGGATGTTGTCTGGAACGGAGGTGAAGTCTGCACTTTGCCGAGCGGCGAGGAGGTCAACTTCTATCAGGTGATCCCGCTCTATCGGAATGAGATGGAGTATAAGATGGAGCATGACGCGGACGCTCTGCTTAAAAAAATGGCAGGCATCAGTTTTGTGGTTAATCCCACCCGCCAGAATGCCATCACCAGAGGAACGCTTGCAGAGGAAGAATTCACCGGCGATATGGACGATGCCGCATGGCACCTGGAATCCATTCAGGAAAAGGGCTTGCCGGTGAATGAGATCAATGCCTACAACCACATGGCAATCTATCTGCGCTGGTGCATAGAGCATGATCTGATGAGCGCGGAATTTATGGAGCGGTACTGGGAGCAGGTGCAGCCGTTTATGGCAGATCTGAGCCGCGCCGATCTGCGTGGCTTTATCCGGGACCAGCTGAAAGGACAGCTCTTTGGGGCGCTGTTCAACAAGGAGGGCGCAGCCTTTGCTGGATATTACTACGGCGAGGCGGATAGCCCGTACTTCCCCAGTGACATTGATAACTATGCTTTGGAGTATTTCGGTTCAGAGCAATATTATTCCGATAAGTTCCAGGATGAAGCCTATCTGTTCATCCCATTTGATGAAAACTATTATCAGGCTATGGCAAAAGTCATGGAAAAGCGGTTCGCCAACTGGCAGGGACAGAGTTTCGATGAGGCCACTCTGGAGCCTTCAGACCTTGCGGAAGCCATGATGGAATATCTGGACTGTGAATGTACCTATTTCCCCTCAATGACGGATGATGACCCCATCATGTCGGCATATAACTATGCCAAACGGGAAAGTGTCAAAGAGGGCTTTGTGCCGGTTCTGATTAAGGCGGATGACGAAATCCTGTGGGAATGCCTGATTATGAATTCTGACCCGGACAGCGATGGCGAGGACGACTTTGCTTTCGACCCGGACAAAGTTGCCGAATACCGGAAGAAAATGCTCTCCGCCCCTGTCGAGAACAGTAAGGCAGTCCTGGAGGAAATGATTGGGCAGCGCAAGGAAGAAGCCGAGGATGACGATATGGACTGGGATGAGGAGATCCTGGGCGAGATGGAGGGCGGATATGATAACCGTCGTTTTTCAAGCTACTGGAATTCCGATAATAATATGACCTATCCTCTCATTCTGGCTAAAATCCCCGTGAAGAATCCTTGGGAGATTTTTGCCTATCTGCCCTTTGGTGGCTGGAATGAATGTCCTAACACGCCAGAGTTAATGGCAGTTGCGAAATACTGGTTTGAACAGCATGGGGCGGTGCCCGCTGCCATGAGCCACGACGAGTTGGAGTTCCTGCTCCCGGCTCCCGTTCCCGAGGAGAAGGCTATGGATGCAGCAGTGGAACTGTATGGCTTCTGTCCCGATGTGATTGACCAGGGGCCGGAGGACGCCACCGTGGGCGCTCTGGCCGATGTGCTGCGGCAGTCCACTGTTTGGTACTTCTGGTGGGATTGAAAGGAGGATTTTTGTGGGATACGATGTGAGTTTTCACCCGATTTCACCAGAGGAAATGCGGGAATGGTATTTTACTCCCTTAACCTGGATACAGCAGGGACAGGAGGAAAAAGTGCTGGCCCTTGCCGCGCAGCATGGAATGGAGGATTTCTATGCCGAAAAATATCTGAATACCTTGCGCGTTGGGGCTGAAACGGAATCTAACGAGCTGTTTGACAAAAGCCACGGCTTCTATATTGCAGTAATCCAAGGTTTTTTCCGAGATTATTATTACACCAGAGGTAGTGCCTTTTCGTTCCTGGTGGAACAAAAGCCAGAATATGCGCGGTACTTCACCTCATGGGAACAAATCACTCCTGTTTCCTTTCCAAACCCCATGCAGAACCGAATCATCGAAAACTATTGCTCCGGTGTATATCTGTCTCCAGATCAAGTTATACAACTTCTCAAAGACATGGAGCAGGACCCAAAAGTCCTTGAAGATCTGGAGGGGCTTTGGAGCAATGGACAGATTGCTGTGCTGAAAAAAGCACTTTCTGCTGCTGCAAAGTCAGGAGTCGGTCTGTTGGAGGCCACTGAAGTGGTAGAGCCCAACCCCATCAGCCCGAATGAGAGCACAAGCTACTCTAACCTGTACCACTGTGATCGGGACGGGGTATATCTCTACATAGATGCCGTCAGTGGTCAATTAGCGGATGCGATTGGGAAAAACGAAGGATAGATTCTCTCTATGAAAATGTGTGGGCATCTGTGGGAAGAACCAAAATAGGCAGCTACCCACAATATTGATTATCGCAGAAAAGCTCACCGTTTCGGTGAGCTTTTCTGCAATATTTCATAATTTTTTTATTGCTACCACTGGTTGCCGAATTGACATAGGTGGGGTGGTAGAGTGGCTACCACAGAAAAAATAGAATGAAAGTGAGGAGGTTCACTATGAAGTTACCCGAAAAGATTCAAAGGGAACGAAAAAAGATGGGACTGTCCCAGGAGAAACTCGCAGAAAAAATAGGAGTATCAAGGCAGGCCATCACAAAATGGGAGAACGGCTTGGCATCCCCTGAACTGGAAAAAATCGTCTCATTAAGTGAATGTTTTAAGGTATCTACTGACTATTTGTTAAAGGACAATATTACCGAGCCGACCCCACCACAAGAATCTGCATTGAAAGGAAACAAGCGAATGTCATGGAGAACGTGGCTTGGAGGAAGTTTGTTTGGAATATCGGCGCTGATTATATTTGTATTATGGCGACTTTCTGTTCGTTTTCCTATTTCGGGAATGACCGGAAACGGTGTCCATTTAACCGGATTTAGTGGCTTTCTTGGCTTTCATGGAATTTTACATGAAAGCTATGTAATAGTTGCGATTGGAATAATCGGTTTGATACTTCTGATTACTGACTTTATCCGCATAAAAAAGAATAATCGCTGATGACCGGACAATGCAGAGTTGATCTTAAACTGAATAGGTTTATTTCGGCTCGGCAGCATTGACCTGTCGGTAGAAATACATATATTTGAATTAAGAAAGGGAGTGATGCTGCCGGTGTGCCGTCCGTTTGTATGGACAGGAGTCTGATGCACTATGCAATACCTCAAGAAGCGCATTATGCTGTTCCGCTGTCTTTACGCACCACGACACACGGCTTACAAGACAAAGAAAATCATCTTTATATGGAAGTATGGTGGCCGGGAGTATTGTTCTAAAAGCGAAAAGCCTCCACCTGCCAAAAGATGCTTTTTCTGCGGACTTTTTAATAAACGACTTGGAGCGGTCGAATTTGTACTGAGTTACAGATTCGGCCGCTTTTTGATTTGTTCTCGACTACTTGGTCACTGGTGTCGAGCACCACCACTTCCGATTTGTTTTCCACAAAAAACAAATCGGAGGTAACAGAGGTGCAAAATTATCGCAAAAGCGACTATGCGATAAACAAAAACAGCCCAAATATCGTTTATCGCTTTCATAACGAAATCATAGAAATCACACTGGAGGATTATCTGAAGGAGAAT
Source organism: Lawsonibacter hominis (assembly GCF_014287895.1). Taxonomy (GTDB): domain Bacteria; phylum Bacillota; class Clostridia; order Oscillospirales; family Oscillospiraceae; genus Lawsonibacter_A; species Lawsonibacter_A hominis. Next base: position 26,504 of record NZ_JACOPP010000031.1, read on the forward strand.
CCTGACAAAACGGAACATGACTTTGCAGAGCTGAAAGCCCTGTCCGATCAAATTTACTATGAGCAGGATCGGGCAGAGAGCGCCCAGACCCGCAAGGATGTTTCGATCCACGGTTTGGAGGAAACGGAGCATTGTGCCACTCGCGCTCTGGATGAAGAATGGGAAGAACGAGTTGTTGACATACAGAACCGCAAGTATGCCTGGAAAGCCCTGGAGCAGCTTTTTACAGTGGGCGCTTTGACCGAGGTTCAGAAACGGCGATTCCGGCTTCATGTTTTTCAGGGACTCTCTACCCGGCAGATCGGTCGCATGGAAGGGACAAGCCATCAAGCCGTTGCCAAGTCCATAAACCTGGCGATTGCCAAACTTAAAAAATATTTTGCGGCACAGGGTTGACACCCCTGCGGTTTCAGGACGATAGGTGAAAGGCATTCTTTCGAGTGTTCTTCTTTCACCTGTACCTTGACAACCGCATACTCATTCATCAGTAACATCCCCCCTTTCCAGCTCGAAGAGCTAAAGCCGATTCAGGGGCCGCGCCATGATATACGGACATGATGAGCAGATCCCACCTGATTATCATAATTGGTCTTGCATACAATCCTGTCCTGTATGAGCGAGTAACGGCAGCCTGTAAAAACCGGGCAGCACCCGGCGCGGCCATGACCGGAAAGGGGCATAATGGTACTCCTGTCCAGCCACAGCCCTGCTTAAGATCAGAGTAGTCCATAACATTTGGAAACCATCTGGTTGCAGGATCACGCAATGGGGGCAGCTCGGAGAGATCCTCGGAGGGGTGAGATTCCCGTGGGCCGGTTCGCTGCCGGTCACTGATGACTTCCCAATATGTGCGGGGTGTCAAGGACAAATGGCACATAACAAGAAAACAAATCGGATTTTGTATTTCGCCGGAAATGGGGCAGGTCTTATGGCCTGCCCCGTTTTCCGGCTTACTTAATATTCAGGAGGTCAGTTTATGCGAAAGGCTATCCGGCGTGGCGATCTGTTCTATGCAGACCTGAACCCGGTGGTCGGCTCCGAGCAAGGCGGCATCCGCCCTGTCCTTGTTATCCAAAATGATGTGGGGAATCAC
>NZ_JACOPP010000032.1 GCF_014287895.1 Lawsonibacter hominis
GTGGGTGGGTTTTCTTCTTTTCCTCTTCCGATCTCGTCGTCCGCCATAGGCGGACGACGAGCACGCGCAGCAGGCCGAGAAGTGCTTTCTCCGACGCACATGTCGTCGGAGAAAACGGATTGGACTGAGTGCGCGCCTGTACCCCAAGGGCATTTCCGCGCCTGCTCTGCAGGCTTGGGCACAAGCGCCAACTCTGCAAGGAAATGACCGCCCCCCTCCGGCTCAGGCCGGAGGGGGGCGGTATTTTATCCGTTCAGAATCAGCTCCACCGGGCAGTGGTCGCTGCCGTACACGTCCGCGTGGATCACGCTGTCCCCGACCTGGGGGACCAGGGCGTTGGAGACGATGAAATAGTCGATGCGCCACCCTGCGTTGTTCTCCCGGGCGTGATACAGATAGCTCCACCAGGTGTAGGCTCCGGTGCGCTCCGGGTAGAGCTGCCGGAAGGTGTCGGTAAAGCCGCCCGCCAGCAGGCGGGACATCTTGGCGCGCTCCTCGTCGCTGAAGCCCGCGTTGCCGCGGTTGGACTTTGGATTCTTCAGGTCGATCTCCTGATGCGCCACGTTCAGGTCCCCGCACAGCACCACCGGTTTTTGGGCCTCCAGGGCTTTCAGATAGACGAAAAAGGCGTCCTCCCAGGCCATGCGGTAATCCAGCCGGGCCAAGCCCCGCTGGGCGTTGGGGGTGTAGCAGTTCACTAGGTAAAAATCAGAAAATTCCGCCGTAATGACCCGCCCTTCGGTATCGTGCTGCGCGGCGCCGATCCCATAGGAGACGCTCTGCGGCGCCGTCCGGGTAAACAGGGCGGTGCCGGAATAGCCCTTCTTTTCGGCGCTGTTCCAGTACTGATGATAGCCGGGCAGCTCCAGTTCGATTTGGTGGGGCTGGAGCTTCGTCTCCTGAAGACAGAAAACGTCGGCGTCCGCGGCGCGGAAAAAGTCCAGAAAGCCCTTGCCCAGGCAGGCGCGCAGGCCGTTGACGTTCCAGGAGATCAGATGCATGCGTCCGCCTCCGTCCCCCATCGCATGGGCTTGCCCGCGCCGTCCAGCAAAGGCGTGAGCCCGCCGGCGTAGCCGCTGATCGTCTGCAGATAGAGCGCCCCCGTCTGGGTATCCAGCAGGATGCGGACGGTCTCCGTCACGCCCTGCGTATATACCACCTGAAACCGATCGTTCTTTCCCATACGCGTCTCCTCTCAATCGGTCATACACTGCCGCCGAACCAGCCCCGGCGGTCGAAGTGGACCACCTCCAGCTTGATGCCGTCCGGGTCCTTAAAGAAAAAAGCGTAGTAATCCGGGGTATACTCTGCCCAGAGCTTGGGTGGGGAGACGATGGTCACGCCGGGAAGGTCCTTTACCTGGGCGTAGACCCGGTCCACCTCCTCCCGGCTGTCCGCGCCAAAGGCCAGGTGGTGCACCGCGCCGGGACGGCGGCGGCAGACGGTCTCCTCCGCAAAGTCGGGCCGCGGGCAGATCAGGGACAGGGAAAATTCCGCTCCGCTGTAATCGACGGCCCGGTACTCATAGGCGGGCTCGTCCCCCTTGGCCTTCATGGTCAGCTCGAAGCCAAGAAGGGGCAGCAGGGCGTCGTAAAAGACCTCCTCCCGGTCCAGGTCCTTCACGGTGATGTCCAGATGGTCGATGCGTGGGCGCATGGCGCAATCCTCCTTATGGTCGCAAGGCGGTTGGGAGCGGGCACGGCGGGAAGCGGCGGACGGCTCAGTACCGCCGCACCACAGCCACGACCTTGCCCAGGATCTCACAGCCGTCGCCGTCGATGGGCTCATAATCCGGGTTCTCCGGCATGAGCCAGGTGTGCCCGTCCTTGCGGCGCAGGGTCTTCACCGTGGCTTCGTCTTCCAAGAGGGCCACCACGATCTCGCCGCTGCGGGCCTCCTGCTGCTGGTGGACCACCACCAGGTCGCCCGGCAGGATGCCCGCGTACTTCATGGATTCCCCCCGCACCTGAAGGGCGAAGTGCTCTCCGGTGAGGCCGCCGGTATCGAACGTCAGATAATCCTCGATGCACTCCTGCGCCAGAATGGGCGCTCCGGCGGCCACACTGCCCACCACGGGCACCTGGTCCGCCCGCTCCTCCGGCTCCGGAAGCCGGTCCTGCGGGACGTGCTGCGCGCCGCAGACCGTAATGGAGCGGGTCTTTCCCTCGGCCTTGGTGATCAGGCCCGCCGCCTCCAGCCCCTTCAGATGAAAGTGAACGGTGGAGGGGGATTTGAGCCCCACGTGCTCCCCGATTTCCCGCACGGAGGGGGGATAACCGTGCCGGGCGGCGAAGTCAATGATATAGTCGTAGATCTGCTGCTGCTTGGGGGATAGCTTTTTCATGGCAGACCCTCCTTTTTTCGCGTGATCCACGCTTACTATAACATAGTTTTCACAAAACTGCAAACATTTGTTCTAAGCAATTTGCAAAATGGCCCTTGATTTTGGGGCGGGAAGCGTCTAAACTAGATAAGCTCTTAACGATTAAGCGGTTAACGAAAGGAAGTGCTTGGGATGAGCCCACGGCCCGATCTGCCGGGCATTCTGGTGCACGCCATCCACCGGCTCCATCGCAATGCGGTACAGACAAAGCTGAGCGCCATGGGCCTGGAAGGCGTCGGATCGCCCATGATCCTGATGCTGCTCAAGCGCCGGGGCGCGGAAGGGGGCGGGGCCTATCAGCGGGAGCTGGCCGACGCCCTGCGCATCTCTCCCGCGGCCATCGCCATGTCTCTGCAGTCCCTGGAGCGCGCGGGCTATGTGGCGCGGCGGGAGGACCCGGGCGACCAGCGCCGCAAGCGCGTGGTCATCACGCCCCGGGGGGCGGCGGCGGTGGAAACCTGCCGGGACGCCCTGGCGGCGGCGGACGCGCAGATGCTCGCCGGTTTTACCGCTCAGGAGCGGGAGACCCTTACCGCCCTGCATCTGCGGATGCTGGACAATCTGACCCCCGGGGACAGCCCCGCGGGGGACCCTTTTGAAAGGTTGGGATGCAATTGCTCAAGACCTTAGCTTCTTACCTGCGGGAGTACAAAAAGTACGCCCTGCTGGCTCCGCTGATGGTGGTGCTGGAGGTGCTCTGCGAACTGGCGCTGCCCCTGGTCATGGCCAAGATTGTGGATGTGGGCATCGCCGGCGCGCAGGTGCCCTATATCCTGCGCATGGGCGCGGCCATGCTGGCGCTCTCCCTGGCCGCCATGGCCTTCGGGGTGCTCTCGGCCCGGTTTTCCGCCGTGTGCAGCCAGGGCTTCGGCGCAAACCTCCGCCAGGGGCTGTTCGACCAGGTACAGGAATTTTCCTTTGCGGACATCGACCGGTTTTCTTCCGCCTCGCTCATTACCCGCATGACCAACGACGTCAACGCCATCACCATGATGCTGGCCATCGGCCTGCGGATGCTCACCCGGGCGCCGGTGACCCTCGTTGCCGCCCTCATCGTCACCGCGTCCATCAGCCCCAGGCTCTCCCTGGTGCTGCTGGCCGTCATCCCGGTCATGGCGGCGGCCATCGTGCTGCTGATGAAGATCTGCAGCCGCCTGTTTGAGGTGATGCAGAAGAAAATCGACAACCTGAACAACACCGTGCAGGAAAATCTGGTGGCCATCCGGGTGGTGAAGGCCTTTGTCCGGGAGGGGTATGAAAAGACCAAGTTCATGCGCTCCAACGATGAGCTGACCGCCGCCTCTCTGAACGTGGGCATGCGGATCATCGCCATGCTGCCCATCATGATGATCTCCCTCAACGTGGCTACCGTACTGGTGCTGTGGATCGGCGGACGGATGGTCATGAACGACACGCTGCTGGTGGGACAGCTTTCCTCGTTTATCAGCTACATCGCGCAGATCCTCATGAGCGTGATGATGGTGGCCATGGCGCTGCTCCAGCTTTCCCGGGCCCAGGCCTGCGCCCGCCGCATCTGTGAGGTGCTTTGGGCCACGCCGGACATCCGGGACTGTGAACTGAGCCGGGAGCTCCCCGCGCCCCGGGGCAGGGTGGAGTTCCGGGACGTCTGCTTCAAATATGTCGCCACCGGCACCGGGGACGACGTGCTCCGGGATGTGAGCTTTACGGTGGAACCCGGCCAGTTTGTGGCGATCGTGGGCGGTACCGGCGTGGGCAAATCCTCCCTGGTCAACCTGATCCCCCGTTTCTACGACGTGACCGGCGGCGCGGTGCTGCTGGACGGAGTGGATGTGCGGGATTATCCGCTGGAGGAGCTGCGCGCGCGCATCGGCATGGTGCTGCAGAGCAACGTGCTTTTTTCGGGTACGGTCCGGGACAATCTGCTCTGGGGCAAGCCGGACGCCACGGAGGACGAGCTGATCCAGGCCGCCCGGGACGCCCAGGCCTATGACTTCATCATGGGCCTGCCCGACGGGTTCGACACCTGGCTGGAGCAGGGGGGCACCAACGTCTCCGGCGGACAGAAACAGCGCCTGTGCATCGCGCGGGCCATGCTGCGCCGCCCGGCAGTGCTGATTCTGGACGACTCCACTTCTGCCGTGGACTCGACTACCGAGGCCAAAATACGGGAATCCTTCCATCAGAACCTGAAGGATACCACCGTTCTCATCATTGCCCAGCGCATCAGCTCCGTGCAGTATGCGGACCAGATCATCATCCTGGAGGACGACCACATCGCCGGCATGGGCACCCATGCGCAGCTGCTGGCGGGCAATGAGATCTATCAGGAGATCTACCAGTCTCAGCAGGAGGGGGTGGGGGAAGCATGACACAGCGTCAAACACAGCAGCGGCCCATGCATGGGCCCGGCGGCGGCCCCCGGGGCGGATATCAGAAGCCCAAGGATATGAAGAAGACCATCCGCCGCCTGCTCACCTATCTGGCCCGTCACAAGCTGGCCCTGGTGGGGGTGTTCCTCTGCCTGCTCGTCTCGGTGGGCAGCAATTTGGGCGGCTCCTATCTGCTGCGGCCCATCATCAACAACTTCATCTACTCCGGCGGCCGGGACTTCGCGGGGCTGGCCCTCTCCCTGCTCCAGCTGCTTGGCATCTACGCGGTGGGGGCCGCGGCCTCCTACGCCCAGTCGGCGGCCATGGTGCGGCTGGCCCAGCGCGGCGTGAACAAGCTGCGCCGGGATCTGTTCGACAAGCTGCAGGCGCTGCCGCTCTCCTACTTTGACCGGCACCCCCACGGGGAGCTTATGAGCCGCTTTACCAACGACGCGGACAACGTGCAGACCGCCCTGGAACAGAGCCTGGTCTCCCTGATCTCCAGCGCCCTGATGTTCGTGGGACTGGTGGTCATCATGCTGGCGACCAACCCCCTTTTGTTCCTCATCACGGTGGTTGTTCTGGCGCTTACCCTGTTCCTCTTCTCCAGGCTGGGGGGCAAGAGCCGGAACTATTACCGGCAGCAGCAGGCCACCCTGGGCGACATGAACGGCAATATCCAGGAGATGATCGAGGGACTGCGCGTGGTCAAGGCGTTCACCCACGAGCGGGCGGCCAAAGAGGAATTCCAGCGCCGCAACACCGCCTACCGGGACGCGGCCACCCGCGCCAACTTTTATTCTACCGCCATCATGCCCGTCTCCAACAACCTGATGAACATCAGCTACGCCCTGACGGCGGCCTTCGGCGGGCTGATGTCCATTCTGACGGGCTTCGATCTGGGCGGCCTGGTGATCTACCTGAACTACTCCAAGCAGATCGGCCAGCCGCTGAACCAGATCTCCATGCAGCTGACCAACGTGCTCTCCGCCCTGGCGGGCGCCGAGCGGATGTTCGAGGTCATGGATACCGCGCCCGAGGCGGACGAGGGCAGGATCACCCTGGTGCCTGCCGTTTTGGACCCGGCGGGCCGCCTGGCCGAGCGCACCGACGCGGGCCGTGGGGGCATGTGGGCCTGGAAGACCCCCAAGAACGCGGGCCTGGCGCTGGTCCCGGCCGCCGAAGGCCCCGGCGGGACGCTGACGGAACTGGACGCGCCCGCGCCGGGCTGCCGCTGGGCCTGGCGGTATCCCGGCCCCGACGGCGCGCCGTCCCTCCACCAGATCCGGGGCGCGGTGCGCAGCGTGGACACCGAGGACTGCTGGCTCACCGAGCTGCGGGGGGCCGTGCGCTTTACCGATGTGGACTTTTCCTATGTGCCCGGCAAGCCGATCCTGAAACAGGTGAACGTCTACGCCAATCCGGGCCAGAAGATCGCCTTCGTGGGTTCCACCGGCGCGGGCAAGACCACCATCACCAACCTGATCAACCGTTTTTACGAGATCGACTCCGGCCTGATCACCTATGACGGCATCGACGTGAGGGCCATTCGGAAGGAGGACCTGCGCCGCTCCCTAGGGGCGGTGCTCCAGGATACCCACCTCTTCACCGGCACCATCCTGGACAACATCCGCTACGGACGGCTGGATGCCACCGACGAGGAGTGTGTCGCCGCGGCGAAGAGCGCCAACGCCCATTCCTTTATCCGCCGCCTGCCCCAGGGCTACGACACCCCCGTCTCCGGCGACGGCGGGAACCTGTCCCAGGGCCAGCGGCAGCTGCTGGCCATCGCCCGGGCCGCTGTGGCCGACCCGCCGGTGATGATCCTGGACGAGGCCACCTCCTCCATCGACACCCGCACCGAGCGGCACATCGAACGGGGGATGGACGCTCTGATGGAGCACCGCACCGTCTTTGTCATCGCCCACCGCCTGTCCACGGTGCGCAACGCCAACTGCATCGTGGTCATCGAGCGCGGCGCAATCGAAGAAAAGGGCGACCACGCGCAGCTTTTGGAGCACCGCGGCCGCTACTATCAGCTCTACACCGGTCAGTTCACACTTTCCTGAAAGTATCTACTTGCGCACGATTCCGACGCGTGCTATCATGTTCACCATCATATGTTGAACCGTCCGGTTTAAATGGAATGACCGGCGGACGGCGCGGATCCAAAGGAGGATATGCATCATGGGGAAATTTGACGGCAAGGTTGCCGTGATCACCGGCGGCGGTAAGGGCGGCGGGATCGGGTACGGTCTGTCCACCGCGTTTGCCAAGGAGGGGTGCGATCTTGTCATTACCGGACGCAACACCAGGAAGCTGGACGACGCCAGGGAGGAGCTGGAGCGGCTCTACGGCGTCAAGGTCCTGGCCTGCCAGGCCGACGGCGGCGTGGAGGAGCAGGTGGCGGGCGTGGTCAAGCAGGCGGCGGATACCTTCGGCCGCATCGACTTTTTGATCAACAACGCCCAGAACTCCGCCTCCGGCGTTCCTCTGGCCGAGCACACCAAGGAGGACTTTGACAAGGCCGTCTACTCCGGACTGTACGCGGCGTTTTTCTATATGAAGCACGCTTACCCCTATCTCAAGCAGGCCCGGGGTTCCGTGGTCAATTTCGCCTCCGGCGCGGGCCTGTTCGGGAAGCCCGGCCAGAGCTCCTATGCCGCCGCCAAGGAGGGGATCCGCGGCATGACCCGGGTCGCCGCCACCGAGTGGGGCCCCGACGGTATCAACTGCAACTGCATCTGCCCCCTGGTCATGACCGACGCGCTGAAAAAGTGGAAAGAGGAGTACCCCGCGGTCTATGAGCAGACCATCAAGGGGATCCCCGCCGGCCGCTTCGGCGACCCGGAGAAGGATATCGGCCGAACCGCCGTGTTCCTGTGCTCGGAGGACGCAAAGTATATCTCCGGCGAGACGATTACCATGCAGGGCGGCTCCGGCCTGCGGCCCTAAGGCATCACCGCACAATTCCCCGCGCGCGTCTTGGCGGCCGATTCGCCCCGCAAATGCGTTGCAAGACCTTGCAGTATACAAAGTGTTCCTGCGGTTTTGCGTCTTTTTGCGGCACAAATTTTCGCGCCAATCCGCACGCGCTGAATGATGCGGTAATGCCCCAAGGAAAAATTTGCAGCTTTCCTGTTTACCTTTTGCCCCAAAACCGGTATACTGTAGGCGAACGATCAAACAGGAAAGGAAGGTCATTTTTTATGATGAATCTGGAAGCGCTGAAGGTCCTCAGAGAGCGCCGCAGCTGCCGCAGCTACAAGAACGAACAGATCGCCGACGCCGAACTGGAAGCCGTGCTGGAGGCCGGTACCTACGCACCCACCGGACGGGGCGCACAGTCCCCTGTGATCGTGGCGGTGCAGGACCGGGAGACCATCGGCCGGCTGCGCAGAATGAACGCGGCCATCATGGGCAACCCGGACGCCGACCCCTTCTACGGCGCCCCCACCGTGTTGGTGGTGCTGGCCGACAAGAGCCTCCCCACCCATGTGTATGACGGCGCCTGCGTCATGTGCAACCTGCTCAATGCCGCCCATGCCGCGGGCCTGGACGCCTGCTGGATCCACCGGGCCCGGGAGGAATTCGACTCCGAAGAGGGCAAGGCTCTGCTGAAGCAGTGGGGGATCGAGGGCGACTATGAGGGCATCGGCCACTGCATCCTGGGCTACCGCTCCGGCGAACTCCAGAGCGCCGCCGAACGCAAGGCGGACTATGTGATCCGTGTAAAATGATCCGGAAAAAACGCCCCGCGCGCCGCTTTTGCGGCGCGCGGGGCGTTTTCGGACGGGCGGGTTATTCTGTGGGCGCCGGGGCGTCTCCGGGATCCGGCGCGGGCGCTTCCGGGGCGGCGGGAGGCTGGGGCGCCTTCTCCTTCCCCAGGAAGGAGGGCAGCTCCATGCCCGCCATCTGGAACATCTCGTTCATCGGCGGGATGGACTTCATCAGCCCTGAGACAAAACCCGCTGTGGCGGTTTTGCCGTCCCTGCCCTCGCCGGAATCCCAGACGGTGACCTTGTCGATCTTCACGTTCTTCACCGCGTCCACCTGGATGCGCATGAGCTCCTCCATCTTGTCGGCCAGCATCAGGCGCACGGCGTTCTCCGCGTCGCCTCCGGCGGCGGAGACGACCTCCCGCAGGCCCTCGGCCTGCTTGACCAGGACGGCCTGGGCGCCTTCGGCCTCGGCCTGCATTTTGGCCAGGATGGCGTCCGCCTCGCCCTTTGCACGCCGGCGGATCTGCTCGGCTTCGGCCTCGGCCTCCAGCTCCTTGCGGCGCTTGTCAATCTCGGTCTTGACGATGATGTCGGCCTCTTGGGTGGCCTTCTCGCGGGCGGCACGGGCGGCCTCGGCCTTCTGCTCGGCGGCGTAGGCCTCTTCCAGCGCCTGGGCGGCGGCGATCTTCTCGGCGGCGGTGGCGATGCGGGTGGCCTCGGCCTCCTTCTCCCGCCGCTGGGCGTTGGACATGGCTACCTCCACCTTGGAGGTGTTCTCGCCCTGGATGGCGGTGGCGTCGGCCTGGGCGACCTGGATGCGCTGGTCGCGGCGGGCCTGGGCCTCGCCGATGGAACCGTCGCGGTCCTTCTCGGCCACGTTCTTCTTGGCGTCGTTGATGGCCTTGGCGGCGGCCTCCTTGCCCAGGGCGTCAATGTAGCCGGACTCGTCGGAGATGTCGGTGACGTTGACGTTGATCAGGCGCAGGCCGATCTTCTTCAGCTCGCCCTCCACGTTGCGGGAGACGGCCTCCAGGAACTTATCCCGGTCGGTGTTGATCTCCTCGATGTCCATGGTGGCGATGACCAGGCGCAGCTGGCCGAAGATGATGTCCTTGGCCAGCTCCTGGATCTCCTGCAGGCGCAGACCCAGCAGACGCTCGGCGGCGTTCTGCATGACTCCGGGCTCCGTGGAGATGCCCACGGTGAAGCGGCTGGGGACGTTGATGCGGATGTTCTGGCGGGAAAGCGCGTTTTCCAGGTCCACGGAGATGGACAGGGGCGTCAGGTCCAGAAACTCATAGGCCTGGATCACCGGCCAGATAAAGGCCGCGCCGCCGTGGATGCACTTGGCGGACTTGGTGGAGCCGTCCTTGTTGCTGCCCACCTTGCCGTAGATGACCATGACCTTGTCGGAGGGGCATTTCTTGTAGCGTTTGAGCAGAAAGAGCAGCAGGGAAAAGACGATGACGACGATGACGCAGGTGAGGATGATCCCAAAGATTCCGTCAGGCATGTTTGACCTCCTTAATAATGGTTGTCTTGCGTGGATGCTTCCGTTTCGCTGCGCTCGACCAAAAGAGCGCCTCCCTCCAGCAGACCCGTGACGCGGACCGGACTGCCGGTGGGGATGGGGGTGTCGCTGTCGGTGAAGGCTTCCAGTTCCCGCAGCTGCTCCTGCACGGTGATGTTCACCTTGCCGGGCGCAGCGCGGCAGGCGGGGATGGTCAGGTAGACCGTGCCGGGCAGCCCCACGGCCAGGCGCACGTCCAGGGTGCCGTCATACTGCAAACGCATGGCTTCCCGCAGGATCAGGGCGATGCCCACCATGCCCGCGATGCCGATGGGCACCGCCAGGAACAGGGCCAGCAGGGGGGGCAATCCGATCTGGTTCAACCAGAGCCCGCCCCAGCCGAAGAGCGCCAGGAAGGCCACCACGCCCCGCACGGTGAGGATGTGCAGGCCTTGAAGGCCGTGCCCCGCTCCGTCTTCGTCCAGGTCGGCGTCCGGGGACAGGTGCGCGTCGGGATCTCCGCAGCCGTCCGGGTCCGCTTCAAACGCGGCGTCCATGTCCGCGTCGGCGTCCGTGTCCGCGTCCAGCCCGCCGTCTCCGGCGGCGCCGTCGCTGTCGAACACGCCGCCTACAAAGAGCAGCACCGTCTGGATGATGAGGATCAGGGTGGCGGGTACGGCAAGGTAGAGCAGGATATGCTCCAGCGGCGTCAGGGATTGCCACCAGGCTGCCATAAAGCTTCCTCCTTTCGTGTTCTGGGGTTCGATCTATCTTCACAGCGGCCGGTCCTTCCCGCGGCAGGCCGCTGTACCTGTCCGCGCTAAGCCAGTTCAGCCAGAAGCGCCTCGGCCTCCCGCTTGAGCCGGGCGGCCAGGTAGGCCGTCAGGATCACGTGGAGGCAGCGCACCACCCGGTCCCGGGCGCCCGGAACGGGTTCGCTGAAATCGGATACCGCCGTCTGGCACCAGCGGGCGGCCTCGTCCGGCCCCGTGGGAGGATGCTCCTCCGTCAGGGCCGCCAGGCGCACGATATATCGGTAAAGCTGGCTGTCGTCGATCAGATCGTCCGACTCGTCGTCCAGATCGCCGTTGACGTAGGACAGCAGGGCGCAGATCTTCTCCAGCTGCATGGAATCCTTCAGCATGTTGATGATGACGATGCGGGAAAACTGGCGGCGGGTATACCGCTTGCGCTCCGGCGGGGCGACAAAGCCCCGGCGGACCCAGTTCTGGATCACGTAAGGCTCCAGTCCCGTCAGGCTGGATACCTGGGAGAGCACCAGCCCCCCGGCCAAAAAGAGGGAGGCGAGCTGCGTCTCGGCTTCCTCCGGTCGGATCCGTTCCACCGCGATGGTGGTTCCCGGCAGCGTCTTTTGCATCGCGTTCACCCCTTCTTCCTCTTGGTGACTTGATTGTACGATATAATCGAATGATTGTCAATGGGGTTCTGAAGATTTTTTAAAAAAAGCATGCAACGCTCTGGAAGGCGGCGGCTGCCGCCGGGGGAAATGGAATTCCGGTGAATTGGTGCTTTACAAGCTGGGAAGAATATGATAAACTACTACAGCCTGTAAACAAGCAGGCGTTACCCCGGACCTCGTCTCCTGGCTTTCACCGGCCGGTCACGCAGTCCGCGGGCAGATCTTATTTTATGAAAGGTGGAAACACGCAATGATCCGTAAGGACGAAAAGACGGCCGTCATCGAGGCCAACCGCACCCATCCGACCGACACCGGCTCTCCGGAGGTCCAGATCGCCATTCTGACCGCCCGCATCCAGGAGCTGACGGAGCATCTGAAGATCCATAAGCACGACAACCACAGCCGCCGGGGCCTGCTGAAAATGGTCGGCAAGCGCCGCAAGATGCTGGATTATCTGGCCAAGAAGGACGTGGAGCGTTACCGCGCCATCATCGCAAAGCTGGGCATCCGTAAGTAAGAAATGAAATAGGGGCGGCGCGAACGCGCCGCCCCTTCTTCCCATGTACCGTTTACAGAGGACGCGCACCAGAGCCCACACGCTTTTTTAGCAGTTGAAGCTGTGCCCAAAGAGGTTGGACATGCCTTCAAGTGCTAAAAAGAGCCGGGCGGCTCTGATGTGCGGACATACGATTCGATAAGGAGGACGCACATGTCAACCATCATCAAACACAAGGAATTCACCAATCACAAGATCTTCAAGACCGAGGTGGCGGGCCGCCCCCTGACCATCGACGTGGGCAAGGTGGCCGAGCTGGCCAGTGCTTCCGCCATGGTCACCTATGGCGAGACCACCGTGCTGGTGGCCGTGACCTGCTCCGCCCGTCCCCGGGACGGCATCGACTTCTTCCCGCTGAGCGTGGATTTTGAGGAGAAGCTGTACGCCGTGGGCCGTATCCCCGGCTCCTTCCTGCGCCGTGAGGGGCAGCCCTCTCTGCCCGCCGTTCTGGCCAGCCGCGTCATCGACCGGTCCATCCGGCCCCTGTTCCCCTATGACTTCCGCAACGACGTGGTGGTCACCGCCACCGTCATGAGCCTGGACCGGGACTGCTCCCCCGAGGTGACCGCCATGATCGGCGTGTCCGCCTGCCTGGCCTACTCCAACATCCCCTGGGCCGGCCCCATCGGCTGCCTGGAGGTGGGCTATGTGGACGGCCAGATCGTCATGAACCCCACCCAGGAGCAGAAGCACAAGTCCCAGCTGGACCTGACTGTGGCCGCCACCGAACAGAAGGTCATTATGATCGAAGCCGGCGCCAAGGAGCTGCCCGACGAGATCATGTACGACGCCATCGTCAAGGCCCATGAGGACATTAAGCAGCAGGTGGGCTTTATCAATGACCTCGTGGCCCAGATCGGCAAGGAGAAGATGACCTACGACCATGCCGACTTCGATCAGGAACTGTTCGACAAGATCGTGGAGGCCACGATGGACGAGGCCCGCGCCGCCATGGACACCGACGACAAGAACGTGCGCGAGGAGCGCTGGAACAAGCTGATCGACCACTGGCACGCGCTCTTCCTGGAGGAGTATCCCGAGATGGACAAGTATCTCGAGGAGATCACCTACAAATTCCAGAAGAAGATCGTCAAGGCCTGGCTGCTGGAGGGCCACCGTGTGGATGGCCGCGCCAAGAACGAGATCCGCCCCCTCTCCGCCCAGGTGGGCGTGCTGCCCCGCGTCCACGGCTCCGGCCTGTTCACCCGCGGGCAGACCCAGGTCCTCTCCGTGTGTACGCTGAACACCCTCTCTGCCGCCCAGAAGCTGGATACCATCTGGGAAGAGGAAGAGAAGCGCTATCTGCATCACTATAACTTCCCCTCCTACTCCGTGGGCGAGGCCCGCGCCGCCCGCAGCGTCAACCGCCGCGAAAAGGGCCACGGCGCCCTGGCGGAGCGCGCGCTGGAGCCGGTCATCCCCAGCCAGGAGGACTTCCCCTACGCCATCCGCGTGGTCTCCGAGGTCCTCAGCTCCAACGGCTCCACCTCCCAGGGCTCCATCTGCGGCTCCACTCTGGCGCTGATGGACGCCGGTGTGCCCATCTCCGCCCCGGTGGCGGGCATCTCCTGCGGCCTCATTCAGGACGATGACGGCAGCTTTACGACCTTTATCGACATCCAGGGCGTGGAGGATTTCCACGGCGAGATGGACTTCAAGGTGGCCGGCACCAAGGCCGGCATCACCGCCATTCAGATGGACATCAAAAACGACGGCCTGTCCCACGCGATCATCAAGGAGGCCCTGGACATCACCAAGGACGCCCGCTATGCCATTCTGGACGAGATCATGCTCCCCTGCATCGCAAAGCCCCGGGACGATGTGGCTGAGACCGCGCCCAAGATGGTCAAGATGAAGATCGACGTGGACAAGATCCGCGAGGTCATCGGCTCCGGCGGCAAGGTCATCCAGAAGATCTGCGCCGACACCGGCGCCAAGATCGACATCGAGGACGACGGCACGATCTATATCGCCGGCGTGGACAAGGCCTCCTGCGACGCCGCCAAGAAGACCATCGAGACCATCGTCTTCGTGCCCGAGGTGGGGCAGCTGTACTACGGCAAGGTGGTGCGCATCCTCCAGTTCGGCGCGTTTGTGGAGCTGGCCCCCGGCAAGGACGGTATGGTCCACATCTCCAAGCTGGCCGATCACCGGGTGGAAAAGGTGGAGGACGTGGTCAACATCGGCGATATGATCTGGGTCAAGGTCACCGAGATCGACGAAAAGGGCCGCGTGAACCTCTCCTACAAGGACGCCCTGAAAGAGATCAAGGCCAAACAGGCCGCCGGTGAGCCGGTCAAGTAGATCGATTCCCGAACGCTGGCGGCCCGCTGCATTGCAGCGGGCCGCCAGCCTGCTTGCGGAGGGGACTCCCGGCGTTCCGCGCCATTCGTCTTCTGCGCATCGAAAAAAGAGGGCTGCGGTCCGTAAGCGCGTGCGCGCGGCGGACCGCAGCCCTCTCAAAAAAGCGGCTTCACCGTTTTCGGGAGCCTCCCGTTGCGCGCCGGGGGGCGAAGGGCTTACCGCAGGCGTCCCAGAAGTCCGTCCTCCCGAACGCCTGTAATCTCCACATCGCATATTACATTGTGTAATTCGTTGCCGGGGGCAAAGACCTCGGTGTAGTTGGAGGCGTGTCCGCGCCACAGGCCGTCCTTTTCTTCCTCGAAGAGCACGGACAGGGTCCGCCCGACCCAGCGCTCCAGCCAGGCGCGGCGCATCTCCCCGGCCAGCTGGGCCGCTTGGCGGGCCCGCGCCTGCTTGACGGCATTGGGGCACTGCCCCGGCATGGAGGCCGCCGGGGTGCCCGAGCGCCGGGAATAGGGGAAAATATGCATGGCGGAAAAGGCGCACCTGGAGAGAAAGGCCAGAGTCCGCGCAAACTCCTCCTCCGTCTCGCCGGGAAACCCCACGATCAGGTCGGTGGTGATACCGGGCCGGTCAAAGAAGTCCCGCAGTAATTTTACGCTTTCATAATACCGCGCGCAATCGTATTTCCGGCCCATCCGCCGCAGGGTGGCGTCGCATCCGGATTGGAGGGAAAGGTGGAAGTGGGGGCACAGGTTGGGCAGGGCGGCCGCCCTGCGGCAGAATTCCTCGGTGACGGTACGAGGCTCCAGGCTGCCCAGCCGCACCCGGCATTCCGGGGCGGCGGCGCAGAGGGCCTCCACCAGATCGATGAGCGCGCTGCCGTCCCGGAAGTCCGCGCCCCAGGAGGAGATCTCGATCCCGGTGAGCACCAGCTCCCGGTAACCCTCCCCGGCAAGGCGTTTCGCTTCACAGACCGCGTCCGCCAGCGGCAGGGAACGGATGGGCCCGCGGGCGTAGGGGATGATGCAGTAGGTGCAGAAATTGACGCAGCCATCCTCCACCTTGAGCATGGCCCGGGTCCGTCCCTCCAGTCCACCGGCGCTCAGGCGCTCATAGGTCCGCCGGCATAGGGCGTCGTCCACCCGGACCAGCGGCTGCGCCTGCCGCGCCCGGGCCAGATCCTCCAGCGCGTCCAGAAAGGCCATGCGCTCACCGGTCCCCATGACCAGGTCCACCTCCAGCGCACGGACGGCCTCCGGCGCGGTCTGAGCGTAGCAGCCGCACACCGCCACCACCGCGCGGGGCGCGCGCTTGCGGGCCTGGCGGATGGTCTGGCGGGATTTTTGATCGCTCACCGCCGTAACGGTGCAGGTGTTGATGATATAGGCGTCGGCCTCTCCCGTGAAGGGGACCAGCGTGTGACCCCGGCGCTCCAGTTCGGTCTCCAGCGCCTGGGTCTCGTACTGGTTGACCTTGCAGCCCAGGGTATAGATAGCAACTCGCATGTTTTTTCCTCCCCGCCGGGGCCTGGATTGTGGAAATCACAGATTTTCGCGTTTCCGGCGGCTTTTCCGTTGTAATTTGCCCCCGCGGACGGCTATAATGGGGGCGTATCCATTATAAAGGAGCGCCGGCTCCTTGTACAGAATGATTTCAGGAGGGATCGACCATGTCCGGTTTTTTTGTTGCCCTGTCCTCCATTGACGATGTAAAACACTTTGTAGACGCCGCCAGCCGCTGCCCCTGCGAGGTGGACGTGCTCTCCGGCCGGTATGTCATCAACGCCAAGTCCATCATGGGCCTGTTTTCGCTGGACCTGTCCCAGCCGGTACAGGTGGAAGTCCACGGTACCGACGCACAGCGCGGCGCCTTCCAGGCCGACGTGGCTGCGTTCCGGGTGGATGCGGGGCAGTAAGGAGCGCCCTGGCGGCGGGAGCGGCGCGGGGCTCCCCTTCCGTTTCGTTCCGCTTACGGTTTACAAGCCCGGCGCTTCTATGGTAGAATAGCGGGGAAACGGCTGTTTCGCCGGGGCCTGGGCGCATCTCGCCCCCCCGTCCGGCGGCGCCTTGCGCAAAAGGGCCGCGCCTGTGGCCGTATCATTTGATTTCGGGGGGGCGTTTTATGACGGAACACTACCATTTTTTTGCCTATCTCTCCCGCATGCGGTATATCAATCGCTGGGGGCTGATGCGCAACACGTTTCAGGAGAATATCCAGGAGCACTCCCACGTGGTGGCGGTGCTGGCGCATGCCCTGGCGGTCATCCGCCGGGAGGTGTTCGGCGGGGAGATCGATCCCGGCCTGGCGGCGGCCGCCGCCCTGTTCCACGACGCGCCCGAGATCCTCACCGGCGACCTGCCGACTCCGGTGAAGTATTATAACCCGGAGATCCGGGACGCCTATAAGGCGGTGGAGGAATTTTCCGCACGAAAGCTGCTCTCCCTGCTGCCGGAGGAGCTGCGGGGCGCCTACGAGCCGCTGCTGCTGGAGGCGTGCGGCACGCAGGTACAGGCCGTGGTGAAGGCGGCGGACAAGCTCTCCGCCTACCTCAAGTGCCTGGAGGAACTCAAGGCGGGCAACCTGGAGTTCAAGCTTGCCGCGGAGCAGACCCGGCAGGCGCTGGAGGACTCCCCCCTGCCGGAAGTGAACTACTTCCTGGAGCACTTCCTGCCGGGATTCAGTCTGACCCTTGACGAGCTGCAATAAAGAGCGATAGCAACGAAAGGAGAGAACCGACCATGAGAGCGATCGTAACGGTACTGGGCAAGGACCGGGTGGGCATCATGTCCCTGGTGTGTTCCCTGCTGGCCGAACGCAACGTGAATATTCTGGATATCAGCCAGACCATCCTGCAAGACTATTTCACCATGGTGATGCTGGTGGACGCATCCGAGAGCGCCTTGCCCTTTGCCGAGCTGGCCGCCCTGCTGGCTGCCGAGGGGGAGAAGCGGGACCTGGACATCCGCGCCCAGCGCGAGGACATCTTCAACGCCATGCACCGGATCTGAAAAGAAGCGCGCAGCCGCCTGATCGGAAGCACGCGCGGCATCAGGAAGCGGAATCTGCCGGGAGGACTTATTTTGATCAATACAAATGAGATTTTAGAGACCATCCATATGATCGACCAGCAGCATCTGGATATCCGTACCATTACGATGGGCATTTCCCTGCTGGACTGCGCCGATCCCGACCCCAAGTCCGCCTGCAGGAAGATCTACGAGAAGATCACCCGGCAGGCGGACCGGCTGGTGGCGACCGGCGAGGCCATCGAGCGGGAGTTCGGCATCCCCATCGTCAACAAGCGCATTTCGGTCACACCCATGGCGCTGGTCGCCGGCGCCTCCCAGTGTGAGAGCTATGTGCCCTTTGCCGTTGCCATGGACGATGCGGCCAAGGCGACCGGCATCAATTTTATCGGCGGCTTTTCCGCTCTGGTACAGAAGGGGGCCACGCCCGCCGACCGGAAGCTGGTGGCCTCCATCCCCGAAGCGCTGGCCATCACCGATTACGTCTGTTCCTCCGTGAACGTAGGCTCCACCCGTGCGGGCATCAACATGGACGCGGTGGCCGCCATGGGCCGCACCATCAAGCAGGCGGCCGAACGCACCGCCGATCGGGGCGGTTTCGGCTGCGCCAAGCTGGTGGTGTTCTGCAACGCGGTGGAGGACAACCCCTTCATGGCGGGCGCGTTCCACGGCGTGGGCGAGCCGGAGTGCGTCATCAACGTGGGCGTGTCCGGTCCCGGCGTGGTGTACCACGCGCTCCAGTCCGTGAAGGGCGCGTCCTTTGACGTGGTGGCCGAGACCATCAAGAAGACCGCCTTCCGGGTGACCCGTATGGGGCAGCTGGTGGCCCAGGAGGCCAGCCGCCGTCTGGGCGTGCCCTTCGGCATCGTGGATCTGTCGCTGGCGCCCACGCCGGCCATCGGGGATTCCGTGGCCCGCATTCTGGAGGAGATGGGCCTTGCCGTGTGCGGCACCCACGGCACCACCGCCGCGCTGGCGCTGCTCAACGACGCGGTGAAAAAGGGCGGCGTCATGGCGTCTTCCCATGTGGGCGGCCTGTCCGGCGCGTTTATCCCCGTCAGCGAGGATGAGGGCATGATCGCCGCCGCAGCTTCCGGCGCGCTGCATTTGGACAAGCTGGAGGCCATGACCTGCGTCTGCTCCGTGGGATTGGACATGATCGCGGTCCCCGGCGATACCTCCGCCGCCACCATCTCCGCCATCATCGCGGACGAGGCCGCCATTGGCATGGTCAACTCCAAGACCACCGCCGTGCGCATCATTCCCGCCCCCGGCAAGGTGGTGGGAGATACCGTGGAGTTCGGCGGGCTGCTGGGCTCCGCCCCGGTCATGCCGGTGCACCCCTTTGGCAGCGACGCCTTCGTGGCCCGCGGCGGCCGTATCCCGGCGCCGATGCAGAGCTTGAAGAACTGACCGCCGCCGGGGCCCCCGCCGCAGGCGGGCCCGCGCTTTGCGCAAGGGCGATCGACCTGGCCCGAGTCTGTAAAACCGGCTGGGAATGGCCGCGGCCCGGCCCGCAGGCAGGGACTGAAACAGGAACGCCCAAAGGGCCGCCGGTTCGGCGGCCCTTTGGCATGTTTGACGCCGGCGGCAGGCAGGCCCGGGACGAAGGCCCCGGCCCCGTTTTGAAAGGAGCTTCGGCTATGCCCACATTTCGAACCGCGTGTCCCTATGACTGCCCCGACGGCTGTTCCCTGCTGGCGGAGGTGGAGGACGGGCGCGTCCAAGCCCTCTCCGGCGACCCGGCAAATCCCTATACCAACGCCCGGATCTGCGCCAAAATGGCGCGCCTGCCCCAGGCCATCCACAGCCCGGAGCGCATCCTCACGCCCCTGCGCCGTACCGGGGCCAAGGGGGAGGGCCGCTTCGCTCCGGTCTGCTGGGACGAGGCCGTGGCGGAGATCACCGAACGCTGGCGGGAGATCATCGGGCGCTACGGGGCCGAAGCGATCCTGCCCTACTCCTACGCCGGGACCATGGGGGCGGTGCAGCGCAGCGGCGGGGAGGGATTCTTCCATGCCCTGGGGGCCTCCCGGCTGGAGCGCACGCTGTGCAGCTCCGGAAAGTCCGCAGGGTGGAGCGCCGTTATGGGGGATTCCTGCGATCTGGCCCCATGGGATCTGGTCCACAGCGACCTGATCCTGCTGTGGAGCGCCAACCTGCCTGCCACCCGGATGCATCTGATCCCCTATGTGCGTCAGGCCAAGGCCAAGGGCGCGCGGGTCGTTCTGCTGGATGTGTACGAGACCCCCTCCGCCGCCCTGGCGGACGAGCGGCTGCTGCTGCGCCCGGGCAGCGACGGCGCGCTGGCGCTCTCGCTGCTCCAGGTGCTGGCGCAGGAGGGACGGACCGACGAGGCCTACCTGGCCGGGCATACCACCGGCTGGCCAGAGTTGCGCGCCACACTGGAGCGCTGGACGCCGGAGAAGACGCAGCCCCTCACCGGCCTTGCCCCGGAGACGGTGCGGGCGCTGGCGCGGGCCTATGGCCGGGCGGAGGCGCCCGCCATTGTGCTGGGCAGCGGCTTCTCCCGCGCGGGCAACGGCGGGGAGGCCACCCGGGCCATCGCCGCCCTGCCTGCGGCAGTGGGGGCCTGGTCCAAACGGGGCGGCGGCACCTACGGAGTGTGCTCCGCTCCCAGCCTGGTGGATAAGACCCTGGTCAAGCGGCCCGACCTGGCTCCCGGGACGCTGCGGAGCATCAATATCAACCTGCTGGGCCCCGCTTTGGCGGGAGAGGGACTGGACAAGCCGGTGATGAGCCTGTACGTCTACCATGCAAACCCGGCGGCCGTCACCTCCGACCAGAACGCCGTGCTGCGGGGGCTGGCCCGGGAGGATCTGTTCACCGTGGTCCACGAGCGGTGTCTCACCGATACCGCCCGCTACGCCGATCTGATCCTGCCAGCCCCCTATATGGTGGAGACCGAGGACCTCTACACCCCCTACGGGTACCGGGGCATCCAGTACGTCAAGCCCGTCGCCGCTCCGCCGGGGCAGGTCAAGAGCAACTGGGAGGTCTTCTGCCGGCTGGCCCGGGCCATGGGGCTGGAGGAAGAACTGTTTTCCCGCTCCGCAGGCGCGCTGTGCCGGGCGCTGGTGGAGGGGAGCGGGGCGCTTACCCCGGAGGAGAAGGCGAAGGTGCTGGCGGGGGAGCCGGTGATCTGCGCCGCCCCCTTTCCCCTGCCGGTGGAGACAAAGGACCGGAAGATCCACCTGGCCGACCCGGCCCCCATCACCTGGTATCCGCCTCACGGCGGGCCGGAGCCTCTGCGCCTGGTGTGCGCTCCGGCGGTGCACACCCTCAACTCGTCCTTTCATGAGTGCCGCACCCTGCGGGAGCGGCAAGGTCCCGCGCGGCTGCGGATGAACGCCGCCGACGCCGCCCGGCGGGGACTGGCCCACGGCGACCGGGCGGTCTGCCGCAACGAACTGGGCCGGATGGCCTGCATCGTGGCGCTGGACCGGCCCGTAGTCCCGGGTGCGGTGGTGGCGGAGGGCGTCTACCCCGGGGAGAATACCGTCAACGCCCTGACCCACGCCCGCCTGTCCGACCTGGGAAGGGCTACCACCCTCAACGACAATACCGTGGAGGTCTCGCCCGTGCCGCCGGAGGAGCAAGAATCCCTTTTTCCTCTGGAAAATACGCCTGCGGCGGTGTATGATAAGGGCGTACGCCAGACAGGCGATCCTTTCTTGAAGGAGTGATCCCTATGACGATCCAGATCAATACCTCCAACGCAAGCCCCTTCCTGCCCCAGGACTGGCTGGACAGCCGCCTGGACGCCCTGGCGAAGGCGCGGACCATGCTGGAACAGGGCAACGGTCCCGGCGGGTCTTTTACCGGCTGGGTCCACCTGCCCCGGGATTATGACAGGACGGAATTTGACCGCATCCAGGCTGCCGCGGCCAAGATCCGCGCCGATTCCCAGGCGCTGGTGGTCATCGGTATCGGCGGCTCCTATCTGGGCGCACGCGCTGTGGTGGAGCTGCTCCACTCCCCCAATTACAACCTCATCCGCTCCACCGGCGGCCCCGACCTCTACTTTGCCGGCAACGGGCTGTCCACCGACGGCCTGCTGGAGATCATCGACCTGGTCAAGGACCGGGATTTTTCGCTCAACGTCATCTCCAAATCGGGCACGACCACGGAACCCGCCGTAGCGTTTCGTATTTTAAAAGCCCTTCTGGAGCAAAAATACGGCAAGGAAGAGGCGCGGCGCCGTATCTATGCCACCACCGACGCCCGCAGGGGGGCCCTCAAGGGCCTGGCGGACACGGAGGGCTACGAGGAATTCGTGGTGCCCGACGCGGTGGGCGGCCGCTATTCCGTCCTCACCGCCGTGGGACTGCTGCCCATCGCCTGCGCGGGCATTGACCTTGCCGCGCTGATGGACGGCGCCTGCAGCGCGATGGAGGCCCTCGCCGTCCCAGGCGCGGACAACCCCGCCTGGCAGTACGCCGCGGCCCGCCACGCCCTGTACCAGGCGGGCAAGCGGGTGGAGGTGCTGGCGGGGTATGAGCCCTCGTTCCGCTTTTTTGCCGAGTGGTGGAAGCAGCTCTACGGCGAGAGCGAGGGCAAGGAGCACAAGGGCCTCTTCCCGGCCAGCGTGGAATTTACCGCCGATCTGCACTCCATGGGACAATACATCCAGCAGGGCGAGCGGCTCCTGTTTGAGACGGTGGTGCGTTTTGCACGCAGCCGCGGGCGTATCGCCATTCCCCACGACCCGGAGAATGTGGACGGGCTCAATTTCCTCTCCGGCAAGGACCTGGAGTTTGTCAGCCGGCAGGCCATGCGGGGCGTGACCCTGGCCCACGTGGACGGCGGCGTGCCCAACCTGGCGCTGACCGTGCCCGGCCGGGACGCCCGCAGCGTGGGCGCGCTGATCTATTTCTTCGAGTATGCATGCGGCCTGTCCGGCTACCTGCTGGGCGTCAACCCCTTCGACCAGCCAGGCGTGGAGGCCTACAAGAACAATATGTACGCCCTGCTGGGCAAGCCGGGATACGAAGCGCGCCGCGCCGAGCTGGAGGCCCGCCTGTAGGCCTCCACACCAAGGGGGCGCCCTGGGGGCAAACCCTTGCCGGCGGGCGGATTCACTCCGCCCGCCGGATCAAAGCGCCGGGGTCCCCAAGGAACCCGGATTCGGTGGCCCCCCTGCAAAGAAAGGCGGTACGCCCTGCCGGACAAGCCGGGCACACGGCGGGGCCGAATGGTTCGATTTGGTTCATGAATTTTTAGTGAACTTCTGCAAAGCGGTTGCAATCCCCCGGTAAAAATGGTAACATGGAGCCACAAGGCCGGAGAGGAGCTCCGGCGGACTATGAAGGAGTGATAACTATGGTGAGAGTGATCATGGGCATCAAGGGCACCGGCAAGACCAAGCAGATGATCGAGCTCATTAATTCCGCTGTCCACAGCGAAAACGGCAATGTGGTCTGCATCGAACGCGGGCCCAAGCTGACTTATGATATCCATTACAAGATCCGCCTGGTGGAAGCCAGCCATTATGATATGAGCAACTTCGATTTCCTGAAGGGCTTCATCAGCGGCCTGTACGCCGGCAACTACGACATCACCCATGTCTTTATCGACAGCCTGACCAAGATCGTTTCCTCCGACGCATCCGACCATGCGGTAGAGGAGTTCCTGGATTGGCTGAACAGCTTCTCCGAAAAGAACAACATCAAGTTCACCGTCACCATCAGCGCAGACGCCTCTCTGGCCACCGAGGGCGTGAAAAAGTATTTCTGATCAGCCGGACCGAAACGGGCCCCGCCAGTTGGCGGGGCCCATTCCTGTTTGGCTTTTCTTTATATTCTAATATAATGAGATACCTAGATTTTTGCATTCTTCGGGTGCCCGTACTACTTCAAAACCTGCTTTTATGAGAGCATCCCGTAGCATTAGGACCTCCTCGTCTGAAAAAGCTGTGCGGGGCAACCTGGCGTAATAGTTGGGGAAAATTCCGAGCAGCCAGGCAGTAATCTTATAGCGGTAGGGGAAGCGTCCGTAAGTCTTGATCGTGGTGCCAAATACCCCGCGGACAGCGTCGGTGGCAGGCTCAAGGCGCTTTTGAATGGCAAATGCCTCGTTAAGATCGCCCCGCTTTACTGCATTGACGATAGCAACATCATATTCCACACGCCAGCAGCCCCCGCCGTTAAACGTACCTTCCGCACCGTTGACAAGGCTCTCGGCCAAATCATGGTCACCTGCGCGCAAGGTGCACACGTGTCGGCCTGTTTGTGCCTCCACCTCACGCATATTGGCCACCAGTTCTTTTATTAAGCCGTTGTTTTGACGGCTTTCATATTTCCAGGCGCAAATATTGGGACAGGCAAGCGCAATCTCTTTCAGTACAGCGGGAGGGGTACCTACCATTAGTGCCATAATGGGAAGATCGAAGGCCTTATCGAACGTTTTATAGAGGTTGATAAAATCCTCCATATTATTTTGATCCGGCACAGGGTGAAGATACAGCACATCCGCGCCCGCTTCAATGACCTTTTCTGCTTCTTTGACCATGTCCCAAGTCCACTGCTGATTTCTGGGTTCAATTTTTCCGGTCACCGGAATGCGCCCTTTGGATTCCTCCTTGGCAATTTCAATCAAACGGCAGGTTTCTTCTAAGGAAAGGCCCTCTACCTCATTCGGATCAAGGCCTGCGATACCGGAGTCAATCATATGTCGAATCATACTGCGATATGTGTCTTCATCGATTTCACGGCAGGTATTGTCTGTCCAGGGTACGATGGTAGCGGGATAAACGCCAGACCAATCCAGCCCCATCGGACCTTTTCCACTGGGTTTGTTCCATTTGTTCCGGTTATTCATGATAAACACTCCTTCTTTTTGATAGATGCCGCTTGTTCCGTTAGATCAGACCAGGGAACAGCGTCATAACAATGGCCGCCACAAAGGCGCTGACAAGGGTTGCTACAACAGAGTTCAAAAACATTAACGGATAGGATTCCTTGACGGTACATCCGGGAAGTGCAATCGCCGTCAGGACACCTGCGTTGGTTGGCAGGGAGTCAAAGGTAGTTCCTGCCATGGTCACGAGCCGATGAAACGCCTGTGCGGGAACGCCCGCCGCCAGGAAAGAGGGGGCCAGCATGTTGACCGCCGCGGAGACGCCGCCCACCGGATTGCCCATGATCCCAACCACAATGGAGGCAGCAACCACTACGAAAATCAACAGCATCCCGCTATCGACAGAGGTTAATGCCTGTACGATTGCACCAAAAGCGTCCGTGGCGCTTACAACGGCGCCGAACCCCACAAGAGAACCGGTAATCAGGGCGATCCGTGCTGTCTGAGGGACGGCACCGTTGAATGCTGCAATGACCGCACGGCCATAACGGTTTTCCTTGTTTTGGGCCTTGAGTGCGGGGGCAAACAGGATCAGAGCGAGTACCAATCCAATGAGCATAGCGAGAATGATATTTAGCTTAAATACATTGAACACCACAAAAATTGCAATTAATGGGATAAGGGCCACAAAGAAATTGGGAACCCGTTTTGTCTCATCGGCAACGGGGTCCGTATCAATCCCGCAGAATTGCTCGCCCCGTACCTTTGCACGCTTCAAAACCCAAACGGTGAACAGAATGGCGAGGATGCCGCCGACGGCACTGCCAATTAATCCGGGGACGAGGGCTGCTGTGGGCGTTGTCCCCAGCGCCAGGGGGATTACGTTGATAATCTGAGGACTGCCCGGGAGTGACGACATCATGCTTCCGATATAAATACAGCCTGGGATATAGCGGCGGGGCAGATTGACCTCTTTAAAAAAACCGATTACCAACGGGACCCGTGCGATGATAGAGGCCATAGCGTCAATTCCACCCAGATAGAAAACGGTCGTGATTGCAAAGGATGACAACACCGCAACCCAAATTCCGCGCGTACCGTGTACGCCGCCCTTGGCGAACGTTCTGATGATGGTTTTGGCGATGACCTGGGATGCGCCGGATTCACTGTAAAGTGCCGCAAACATACACCCAACCAGGAAAATGGGGGTATACGTCTTGATAAATCCGGCGGCTCCAGACATAAAGGTTTCTGTATAGGTCTCCAGAGAGAGGGCGCGATTGCAGATCGCTACCACCATGGCAGCAATTACGGACAGCCATACGACATCCAGTTTTTGAAATGTAAAATACATTAGGATCGCAATCCCCAACAGGATTCCCACGATGCCGAGAATGTTCATAACTCCTCCTTGCATGTTTTCGTATAGACCAGTTCCTTTGTTTGCACGCTTGGAAATATTGATCATAAGCACTGCAGTTGCTTGGGACTCATTTTAGCATTTATAAACAAATAAGTGAAAGTCGAATCACGACTTTCGCTTATTCCGAAGTGGTGTGACCATTTGTTATAATAATTTTATATAATTATTTTTATCAATGCGCGCAGGAGGAGAACCGATATGCAGTTTTATAACATCCACTGTTTTATCGTCCTGGCGGAGGAACTGAACTTTACCAAGGCAGCTGAAATTATGAACATGACGCAATCCGCATTCAGCAAGACCATATCTGCGCTGGAAGACGAAATCGGTTGCAGGCTGTTCTATCGTGACCGAAGGCATGTAAGGCTCACGGATGCGGGGGCCGCTTTCCTGACCCACGCCGAGAATATAATGCAAGAGTTCAATAACGGTGTTACATATGCCCGTCACGCAGAGCAGGGAATGCAGGGGCTGGTCCGCATCGCGTTTTTGAGCTGCTCTATGCAGACCATCCTGCCGACATTAATTTCGGCGTTCCGCGAGCGCTATCCGGACATTGAAATTGAGCTGTATGACGGAACACAGCACCAAGTCATCGAATATTTGAACTCTGATCGTGTGGATATTGCCATGTTTGCCGATTTGGGCTTGAATAGTCTGGAAAACTGCAGCTTTAAAACCCTGTACCGGGATGAATACTGCATTGTGGTCAATCAGGATCATCCGCTGGCTGATCGGGAATTCGTGGACTTTTCCATGTTTCAGTCTGATACATTCCTGTCCATTGGACGCAACAGTATTTATAGCCACCTTACGATCTCCGATATTAATGTAATCGTCAAGGCCTGCGCCGCCTATGGTTTTATTCCTAAAATTGTGCATGGCGTCAATTCCCTGACCAATCTTCCGCTTATGGTGGAATGTGGAATGGGGATCGCTGTACTGTCCGAACATATGAAGCTTTACGCATCAGATCATGTACGGTTTTTACGGCTTTCGGATCATAAATTGTTTTTTTCGGGAATTGCCGCTTGGCGCAAGGGTAATCTCAACCCCTGCCTGCAAAAATTTATTGACTTAATCTATGAGATGTATCCAAACCAAGCCTTGTTCGAACCGTGATAAGGTAAAATAAGTTGCGCAAATATAAAAGAGGATAAAAAGAGACATGGTTTGCAGAACTCTGGTAGAATGAAGTTGCGACACACCATTCTGAAAGGAGTCTGTAAACCATGTCCG
>NZ_JACOPP010000033.1 GCF_014287895.1 Lawsonibacter hominis
CCCGTTTGGTTACATAGGCGGGATACTTTGCGACGATGTCGGGGTAATACTTAGTCAAATCCATGTGCAGCACTCACTTTCTTGTTCATCTGTCATTGGTAGGTGAGGTACTTCACTGGCGTGTAAAATATTGGATTTTGAAGTGGGTTCAAATAAGATCAAGTTGTCTAATCAAAATGGTGATTTGCGTTTTCGTGAAATGGTATGGGTGTGAATACCCCCAATCTGGCGTCCAGTTCTATCCTTGTTCTATCCTCCGGTCATAATTCGGGGCAAAAATGGGAAGAACTCGGAAAGCCCTGTGGGTTCAAATAAAAACGAAAAACGGAAGCCAAAATCCGCAGTATACCGCAGCTTTTGGGCTTCCGTTGTGTACTTCCATCTTCGCTTAATTTCCACCAAAAATCACAAGGGGGAAATGACTCGAAATCAGTTGACGGGCAACCGTCCGTGGGTTCGAATCCCACCCGCTCCGCCACAAGCCCCCGAAAGCACTACGTTTTCGGGGGCTTTCTCTATCTTGACGCGGCGCCCTGCTCTGGGGCGTCGGGCCTTCTCGTTCAGAAAAGCCGTTATTCGCTATATGTGAGAAAAGTGTGTGCCGCCGCGCCCGGCGCCTGCTGGTACAATCGGCAGGGGGGAAGCGTTACTTTTCTCCCTGCGAACGCCCCGATATCTTTCGTTGACAATCCGTAATCTCTCTCATATAATAGATAGTAATCTCTTTGCACTGCATTACATTCCGGCTCTGCCAGAATGCGAGATCACCAGTACAAACTGAGCAGGCGATGCCCGTAAGGGCGTGGGGCCGGGCCGCTTTGCCGGCGGCAGCAGATTGCAGCTTATGCACATCTGTGGGACAGTTGTATGTTCCATGGGTGTGCTGTTTTTATACCCATCTATGGAACAGCCGACCTCAAATGGAGTGCCATAGGAGAAATCATGACACCGTAATGCCAGACGGCAACGGGAAACGGAGGATTCTTTTATGACAGCCACCCAACCGAATCAGGCAGGGCTAACCTCTGCCGAAGCAAAGCGATTGCAGGACAAATACGGCAAAAACGAACTGTCGCCGCAGAAGAAGGAACGCTTTCTCAAAAAAGTATTCCACATTATCTGTGAGCCTATGTTTTTGCTGCTCATTGCCGCTGCAATTATTTATTTCATTCTCGGAGAGCCGAGAGACGGTGCGATTATGCTTATTTTTGTGGCAGGCATCATCAGCATTGATGTGATTCAGGAGTGGAAAACCGACAAGACACTCCATGCGCTGAAGGATTTGTCCGCACCGCACATCACCGTCATGCGGGACGGCAAAGAACAGCAGATCGCAAGTGCCGATCTGGTGCCGGGCGATCTGATGATGATCTGCGAGGGCGTCAAGATTCCGGCGGACGGCGTAGTGCTGCGCTGTGCCGATCTGTGTGTGGATGAATCCTCCCTTACCGGCGAAGCAGAGGGGGTCTGGAAAATCCCTACGGAAAGCACCGAACCCGCAAAGGATTACTGGCGCCGTGATTGCTGCTATGCCGGCACCCTCGTCACACAGGGCACCGCCACGGTTCAGGTGGGTCAAATCGGTGCGCAGACCGAATACGGAAAAATCGGGCTCGGCGTCGCCGCCGCGCCGCAGGAGGATACGCCGCTGCAAAAACAAACCGGCAAGCTGGTGAAAACCTGCGCCATCATAGCAGGTGCGCTGTTTGCCCTGGTGGCCGTATTCACATGGTTCAATATTCCCGACCATCCGTTTGCCGATCGTCTGATTGAAAGCATTCTTTCCGGTGTGACGCTTGCCATGGCCATGATTCCGGAAGAGTTTCCGGTCATTCTTACGGTATTTCTCTCCATGGGGGCGTGGCGGCTGGCCAAGAAAAACTCGCTGGTGCGCAAGCTGCCCAGCGTGGAGACGCTGGGTGCTGTTTCTGTGCTCTGCGTAGATAAGACCGGTACCATCACCATGAACCAAATGACCGTACAGGAAACTTGGGTGGCAACTGGTACCGAGCAGGCGCTTATCGAGACGATGGGGCTCGGCTGCGAAACCGACGCTTACGACCCCATGGAAAAGGCCATGCTCCGCTGTTGTCAAGCGCATGGCATTTCCAAGGAGCGCTTGTTTGCCAATGCGCTTGTACGGGAATACGCCTTTACCAATGAACTGAAAATGATGGGACACGTCTGGCGCAGGGACGGCGAGCTGGTCATTGCCGCCAAGGGCAGTCCGGAGCGCATCCTGATGATCTGCGAACTGACGGACGCGCAACGGAATGCCGCGGAAGCAGAGATCAGAACGCTTTCCGCGCAGGGACTGCGGGTCATCGCCATTGCGAGCGCCCATCCGGAAAACGAATCCGCCATCCCCGCTTCCATCACCGACTGCCGCTTGACGCTGCTGGGGCTGGTGGGGCTTGCCGATCCTCCCCGCGCAAGCGTCAAGGCCGATATTGCCGTCTGCAGCCGCGCGGGCATCCGCGTGGTTATGATCACCGGGGATAATGGGATGACCGCTTCCGCCATTGCCAAAAAAATCGGAATTCCCGGCAGCGAGAATATCATTACCGGCGAGGCGCTGGAGCGCATGTCTGATGCGGAACTGCGGGAAGCGGTCAAGACCGTCTCCATCTTCTCCCGGGTCATTCCCGAACACAAGATGCGCATCGTCAAGGCCTTTCAGGAAAACGGCGCGATCGTGGCCATGACCGGCGACGGTGTGAATGACGCGCCGGCACTGAAATACGCCGACATCGGTATTGCCATGGGCAAGCGCGGCAGCGAGGTTTCCCGCGAGGCCGCCGACCTGATTCTGATGGACGACAACTTCACCACCATTGTGGAGACAGTCCGTGACGGGCGGCGCATCTACGACAACATCCGCAAGGCGGTGGGCTATGTATTCACCATCCATATCCCCATTGCATTTGCATCCTTGCTGGCGCCGTTTCTGGGTATTGCGCCCGCCGCGCTGCTGCTTCTGCCGCTGCATGTGGTGCTGCTGGAGGTGCTTATCGACCCGACCTGCTCCATTGTACTGGAGCGCCAGCCCGCGGAAGAGGATATTATGGATCGTGCGCCCCGTGACCCGAAGGAACAGCTGCTGACCGGCAGACTGCTGGGCAAGAGCGTACTGCAAGGTATTTTTGTGTTTGCCGCATCCTTTGGCGCTTACTTTTTGACGCTCTCCGGCGATCCCGTCAACGCGCCGGCGGCCCGCGCCATGGGTCTTTCCATCATCATGCTGGCAAACCTGTTTTTGGTGCAGGTCAACAGCTCCAACCACGACTTTGCGTACCGCTCTGCCCAGCGGCTCATCAAAGACCGCGTGATGTGGGCGGTCAACCTGGGCACAATTGCGCTGCTGGCCGTGATTTTGTACACGCCGGTCTCAGCCTATCTGAAGTTTGCCCCCCTCACCGTCACACAGCTGTTCACAGCGGTCGGCCTTGCCGCCGCGTCGGTGCTGTGGTATGAGCTTGTGAAGCTTGCAAAAAAACGAAAATTCAAAAGTTGATGGGACGAACAGGTCGGGACCACCCGTTTTACGGGTGGTCCCGACCTTCTTCACGGAAGCAGAGAACGGGACCTGCCCGGCTGCGCTCCGGTCCACGATCCCCAGCGTTTGGCTCTGGCGGCCCTATGCGCCACAGCACCGCGGGGGACCTTCCGCCGGCAGATCCCTGATGGAAACGATACAAAGCCCAGGAATGGCTGTATTCGGTTCAGGCCGCTAAAAAACAGGAAGCTCCCTCCTCAGAAGCACATTGCCTTATTCCGTGCTGCAGCCCTGGAGCGGCGCACGCTCAACTCAGGGTGCGTTCCCGCACGCCGGAACAGGATATGTGCAGATACGACAATATTACCCTTGCTCTGCCCGGCAAAATCCGGTATAATTAGACAACGGCAGGTTTGCACCCATGCCGAAAGCCGCGCCGTGCAGAGAACCACTCTGCACGGCTTTTATTTGATCCGCACGCCGCGTGAGGGACTGAAATCGAACGCTTATCTGCAGGCCATCCCGCACAATCGCCCCGTCTGTGGCACTTATGTTCCGGCAGAATCGAAACGTCCGTTTCGCAGAGCTTCAAGGTTTATTCTGAAGGCCAGGCCAGGATTGAAAAGAGACGGCCCGCCGGTCATCGGTCTTTTCCGCCAGAGCGGCGCAGTTTTTTGAACTCTGTCCGAAGATCTGCAAAACCGCCTGCCATGCGAAAATTCCCGCGCCGCCGTTCCTGTCTCGGATCAGCAAGCAAGACCTGGCCCAGAGGGGAGGACACAGAAATCATGCAGTATCTTGCCCACATCGCCGCGGATGGCCGCGAACAGACCGTTCAGGCCCATCTGGAGGGGACCGCCGTGCTGGCGGCCCAGTTTGCCCGGCCTTTCGGCGCGGAGGGGCAGGCGGAGCTGGCCGGGCTGGCCCACGACCTCGGTAAATACTCCGCCGCTTTCCAACGCCGGCTGCAGGGCGGGCCAAAAGTCGACCATTCCACTGCCGGGGCCGTGGAGTGCTGGAAGTGCAAGCAGCCCTTCGCCGCCTTCGCCGTGGCCGGGCACCACGGCGGCCTGCCGGACGGCGGCGGGAAAACGGACCGCGAAGAGGCGCCCACCCTGTTTGGCCGCATGAAGCGGAAACTGGAGCCATACAATAGCTGGTCCGGCGAGGTGGCACTGCCCGCCCCGCCGCTCCCCGCCTTTTCCCTGCGGGACCCGGCGGCAGGGATGTTCTTCACCCGGATGCTGTACTCCTGTCTGGTGGACGCGGACTTTCTGGACACGGAGGCCTTTATGGCCGGACAGCCCCGGGCGCAGGACTGCGGCGCATCCATGGACGCGCTGTGGGACAAGCTCCGGCGCTACATCGCGGGCTGGTTCCCGCCCAAGGGAGAGCTGAACCGGCAGCGGTGCGCCATTCTGGAGCGGTGCATGGCCCAGGGGGAACAGCGGGAGCCGGGGCTGTTCACCCTCACGGTGCCCACCGGGGGCGGCAAGACGGTGGCGTCCCTGGCCTTCGCCCTGGCCCACGCCAGGACGAAGGGCCTGCGGCGGGTCATTTATGTGGTCCCGTACACCTCCATCATCGAACAGACCGCCAAAACGTTCCGGGACATTTTAGGGGAGGAAAACGTGCTGGAGCACCACTCCAACGTGCAATACGATCTGGAGACCGAAGCCGATCCGAAGACCATCCGTCTGATCCAGGCCACGGAAAACTGGGACCGGCCGGTGGTGGTGACCACAGCGGTGCAGTTTTTCGAGTCCCTGTACGCCAGCCGTCCGTCCCAGTGCCGCAAGCTCCACAACATCGCGGGCAGCGCGGTGGTATTCGACGAGGCTCAAATGCTGCCCCTCCCCTATCTGCGTCCCTGCGTCCACGCCATTGCGCAGCTGGTGGAGCATTATCGTGTTTCCGCCGTCCTGTGCACCGCCACCCAGCCGGCGCTGGACCCCGTCTTCCGGGCGTTTCTGCCCGGCCGGCCGCCGGTGGAACTGTGCCCCGCCGAGGTCTGCGATCAGGACGTCTTTCGCCGGGTGAGGTTTCAGCGGGCAGGACGCCTGACCTGGGACGCGCTGGCACAGCGGCTGAACGGACACAGGCAGGCGCTTTGCGTGGTCAACGCCCGGAAGAGCGCCAAGGAGGTGTTCGACCGGCTGGAGGGAGACGGATGCTTCCATCTGTCCACCCTGATGTACCCCGCCCACCGGCAGGCCCAGCTGGAGGAGATCCGGCAGCGGCTGAGGGACGGGCTTGCCTGCCGGGTGGTGTCCACCTCCCTGATCGAAGCGGGGGTGGATGTGGACTTCCCGGCGGTTTACCGGGAGGAGGCGGGGCTGGACTCCGTCCTCCAGGCCGCCGGGCGGTGCAATCGTGAGGGCAAACGCCCCGCCGGGGAGAGCGCCGTCACCGTCTTCCAGGGGGAGGGCAAGCCGCCGAAGCTGTTTGCCACCGCCATTGAGGTGGGGCGGATGGTCATGGCTCGTCAGGCGGATCTTTCCTCCCGGGAGGCCGTCCACGACTATTTTCATGAATTGCTGGAGCTGAAGGGGCAGCACGCGCAGGATAGCAGCGGCATTTTGCCGCTGATCCGGTCGGAACCGTTCCCCTTCCGCAAAACGGCGGAGAAATTCCACCTCATCGACAGCCCCACCCGTACCGTCTATATCCCGGCGGGAGCGGGAGCGGAGCTGGTGGAGCGTCTGCGCGCCGGGGAGCGGAACCGCTCTCTGTTCCGCAGGCTGGGGCGGTACGGGGTGTCCGTCTATGAAAATCACTTCCAGGCGCTGGAGCAGGCGGGTGATCTGGAACTTCTGGAGGACGGCTCCGCCGTTCTCTCTAATCCAACGCTCTATGACGGACACACCGGGCTGTCGCTGGAGGCAGAGGAAGGCAAAGCATGGATTCTGTGACCCCGCGTTCGGCCTGTGAAACAAATTTTAATTTTTGCAATTTCAACCATACAGGAAGGAGTTGAGCGCCTATGTCCATCCGTTTGGAAGTCTGGGGCGATTACGCCCTGTTTACAAGGCCGGAGATGAAGGTAGAGCGGGTCAGCTACGACGTGATGACCCCGTCGGCGGCCCGGGGACTGATGGAAGCAATATACTGGCACCCGGGGCTCAAATGGAAGATCGACCGCATTCACGTCCGGGCTCCCATCCGCTTTTCCAATCTGCGGCGCAACGAAGTCAAATCCACCGTCAGCGCCCGCACGGCCCGCACGGTGATGGAGCGGGGGAAGGGGGAGCTGTACCTCTGTGCCAGCGGCGATATCCAGCAGCGGGCCGCCCTGCTGCTGCGGGACGTGCGCTACGTTATCGAGGCCCACTTTGACCTGGTCCCGGAGAAAATGGCCCCCGGCGACAACTGCGGCAAATTCCAGGACATCGCCAAGCGCCGCGTTCAAAAGGGGCAGTTTTATCACCAGCCCTGCTTCGGCTGCCGGGAGTTCCCCGCCCAGTTCAAGCTCTGCCAGGCCCTTCCCCCCTGTCCGGAGGAACTGAAGGGGGCGCGGGACCTGGGCTGGATGCTGTACGACCTGGACTACTCCGACCCGGAGAACATCACGCCCCGCTTTTTCCGGGCAGTCCTCCGGGACGGGGCGCTGGACGTGCCCCCCTGGGACAGCGAGGAGGTACGGGGATGATCTTACAGGCGTTGACGGAGTATTATGAGGTTCTGCAAAAACAGGGAAAAGCAGCCGCCCCCGGCTGGGGGCCGGTGAAAGTGTCCTATACCCTGTATCTTGGGGAAGGCGGTACGCTGGAGCGTGTGGCGTCCATCCAGATAGAGCAGCAGCGCGGGAAAAAAACCGTCCCGGCTCCGCAGATCATGTCCCTGCCCGCCCCAGAGAAACGAACCGTGGGTGTTGTGTCCAACTTCCTCTGTGACAATTCCAGTTATATGTTAGGCGTGGACGGCAAGGGCAGGCCCCAGCGGGCACTGGAGTGCTTTGCGGCCTGCAAGGCCCTCCACGAAAAAGTCCTTTCGGATGTGGACACCCCCGCCGCCCGCGCGGTGCTGGCGTTTTTCCAAAGCTGGCAGCCGGAAGCCGCCCCGGAGCACCCCGCCCTGGCGGAGTATTGGGAGGACATCCTATCCGGCGCCAACCTGATCTTCCGTTATGACGGCGGCTTTGTCCACGACGATCCCGCCATCCGCAGGGCCTGGGAGCGGCACTACGGCGGCTCCGGAGATGACGGCGGGACAGAGATGGTGTGCCTGGTGACCGGCGAGAAGGGGCCGGTGGAGAACACCCACCCCTCCGTCAAGGGCGTGCAGGGGGCGCAGTCCAGCGGCGCGGCCCTGGTGTCCTTCAACGCGCCGGCCTTCTGCTCCTACGGACGGGAGCAGAACCGGAACGCCCCCACCAGCAAGGCCGCCGCCTTCGCCTACACCACCGCGCTGAATTACCTGCTCTCCGACCGGGAGCACGTCTATCGCATGGGCGACGCCACGGTGGTTTTCTGGGCAAAAAGCGGTGAGGCTGCCTACCAGAGCACCTTCGGCAGTTTATTCAGCGACACCTATGAGGAGAGCGACCTGCGGAACGTTATCGCGGAACTCTGCAAGGGCCATAAAGCGGAATACGACGAGGCCATGCTGGACCCGGACATGGACTTCTATGTCCTGGGCCTGTCTCCCAACGCCGCGCGCCTCTCCGTGCGCTTCTTCCTGCGCAACTCCTTCGGGGGCTTCCTGCAGAATATTCAGGCCCACCGGGAGCGGCTGAGGATCGTCCGCCCTGCCTATGCAAAATTCGAGGTCCCGTCGCTGAAATCCCTGCTGGACGCCACGGTGAACCAGAACTCCAGGAACAAGGACGCCTCACCGGAGCTGGCGGGTGAAATGCTCCGGGCCGTGCTGAACAACACGCCCTACCCCGCCACGCTGCTCAACGGCGTGACCTTACGCATCCGTGCAGAACAGCGCGACAAGGAGCACCCGGAGCGGCCATTTAAAATCACCTGGGAGCGGGCGGCAATTCTGAAGGCCTACTACTCCAAAAATCCGAACAAAAACGTACCAAAGGAGGTTTTGACCGTGTCCCTCAACGAAGCCAGCACAAGCATCCCCTATACCCTGGGCCGGCTGTTCTCCGTGCTGGAGGAGATCCAGCAGAAAGCCAACCCCGGCATCAATTCCACCATCAAGGACAAATATTTCAATTCCGCCTCCGCCACCCCCGCCGTGGTGTTCCCCACCCTCGTCAACCTGGCCCAGAAACACCTGAAAAAGCTGGAGGCAGGCTGGCGTGTCTCTTATGAAAAAAAATTGCAGGGCATTACGGACAAGCTTGGGGAGGAGTACCCCGCCCGGCTGACCCTGCCCCAGCAGGGGGCGTTCCAGCTGGGCTACTACCACCAGACCCAGGCCCGCTATGAAAAAAAGGAGGAGAAATAAAATGTCTGAGCCCATTAAGAACCGCTATGAATTCGTGGTCCTGTTCGACGTGGAAAACGGCAACCCCAACGGCGACCCGGACGCCGGCAATATGCCCCGGGTGGACCCGGAGACCGGCCTGGGCCTGGTCACCGACGTGTGCCTGAAGCGGAAGATCCGCAACTATGTGGAGACCGTCAAGGAGGACCGTACCGGCTGGCGCATCTACGTCAAGGACGGCGTGCCGCTGAACCGCAGCGACGCCGAGGCCTATGCCGCCCTGGACGTAACGGAAAAGACCGTGAAGGAGAAAAAGAAGGCCGACCCGGAGCTGGATGCCAAGGTCCGTGACTGGATGTGCCAAAATTTCTACGACATCCGCACCTTCGGCGCGGTGATGACCACCTTTGTGAAGGCCGCCCTGAACTGCGGCCAGGTGCGCGGCCCGGTGCAGCTGGGCTTCGCCCGGAGCGTGGAGCCGGTGGTGCCCCAGGAGGTCACGATCACCCGCGTGGCCATTACCACCGAGGCGGACGCGGAGAAAAAGGGCACGGAGATGGGCCGCAAGTACATCGTCCCCTACGGTCTCTATCGCTGCGAGGGCTATATTTCCGCCAACCTGGCCCGCAAGACTACCGGCTTTTCTGAGGAGGATCTGGAGCTGCTGTGGCAGGCCATTCTGAATATGTTCGAGTACGACCGCTCCGCCGCCCGTGGGAAGATGGCGGTGCGGGAGCTCATCGTATTCAAGCACGACAGCGAACTGGGCTGTGCCCCCGCCTGGAAGCTGTTTGAGACCGTACACGTCGACCGGAAGCAGGCCGATGATCCCGCCCCCGCCCGCTCCTACGCCGACTATACCGTCACGGTGGACGAGGCCGGCCTGCCGGCCGGCGTCACGGTCACGCGCATGGGGTGACCGATACGGAAGAGGATCTCCTCCAGCTCTCCGGCCTGCAGCACTTTGCCTTCTGCCGCCGTCAGTGGGCCCTGATCCACGTGGAACACCAGTGGCAGGAAAATCTGCGCACGGTGGAGGGAGCCCTCTTCCACCAGCGCGCCCACGACGAAGCCCAGCGGGAACGCCGGGGAGACACGCTGATCCTGCGCGGGCTCCCTGTGATCTCGCATCGGCTTGGGATCACAGGGCAGTGCGACGTGGTGGAATTTCACGGCGCTCCGGACGGCGTGCCCCTCCGGGGCGAAGACGGTCTTTGGCTGCCCTACCCCATCGAGTATAAACGGGGCGCGCCCAAAGCGCACGACGCCGACCGCCTGCAGCTCTGCGCCCAGGCCATGTGCCTGGAGGAGATGCTCTGCTGCGTCATCCCAGAGGGTGCGCTTTACTATGGAGACCCCCGGAGGCGGACGCCGGTGCTCTTTACCGGAGGCCTGCGCCAGGCGGTCTCCGCCGCTTTGGAGGAGATGCATCAGCTCTACCGCAGAGGACACACGCCCAAGGTAAGGCCCGCCAAATCCTGCAGCGCCTGTTCCTTGAAGGAACTCTGCCTCCCGATCCTGCGGCGGCGGAGCACGGTGGCGGACTACCTTGCCCGGGCCATGGAGGATACGCCATGAAGCAGCTGCTCAATACCCTTTTTGTGACTTCGGAAGACATTTACCTGTCTCTGGACGGGGAAAATGTGGTGGCCAGCCGGGAAAAGCAGGCCGCGGCGCGCTATCCGCTGCATACGCTTTCCGGCATTATATCCTTTGCCTATCCGGGCGCTTCACCGGCTTTGATGGGCGCCTGTGCCCAGCGCGGCGTCTCCCTTGCTTTTTGTACGCCCAGGGGCCGGTTCCTTGCGCGGGTCTGCGGGGAAAGCAATGGAAACGTACTGCTGCGCCGCACCCAGTACCGAACGGCGGACGATCCTGCGCAAAGCTGCCGTATGGCGCGCTCCATGATTTTCGGCAAGCTGTATAACGCCCGGTGGAGCGTGGAACGTACCCGCCGGGACCATGGACTTCGGATCGATGGAGCCCGGCTGGAGCAGGCTTCGGCACGGATCAAAGCGCTGCTGCCCCTGGTGGCGGAAGAAACCTCTCTGGATGCCCTGCGCGGGCTGGAAGGGACTGGGGCCACGGCCTATTTCAGCGTTTTGGACGAGATGATTTTAGGAGAAAAACCCGTGTTCTCCTTTCCGGGCCGCAGCCGCCGTCCGCCGCTCGATCCCGTCAACGCCATGCTCTCCTTTTCGTACAGCCTGCTTGCCCACGATTGTGCGGCGGCTTTGGAAAGCGTGGGGCTGGACGCCTATGTGGGGTTTCTTCACCGGGACCGCCCGGGAAGAAGCTCCCTGGCATTGGATCTGATGGAAGAGCTTCGCCCCTGTATGGCTGATCGCTTCGTGCTGACGCTGATCAACAACCGCATCGTAAAAAGGGCAGATTTCACGTATCGCGAAAATGGAGCGGTCCTGCTGTCTGCGTCCGCCCGGCGCAGCGTTCTGAAGCATTGGCAGGAACGAAAGCGGGAGAGCCTGACCCACCCCTATCTGGGTGAACAGTTATCCTGGGGAATGGTTCCGTACATCCAGGCGCTTCTTTTGGCGCGCACGCTCCGGGAGGATCTGGATGCGTATCCGCCGTTTTTGTGGAAGTGAGGCGTCTATGCTGGTACTGA
Source organism: Lawsonibacter hominis (assembly GCF_014287895.1). Classification (GTDB taxonomy): domain Bacteria; phylum Bacillota; class Clostridia; order Oscillospirales; family Oscillospiraceae; genus Lawsonibacter_A; species Lawsonibacter_A hominis. The sequence continues at coordinate 11,508 of NZ_JACOPP010000033.1, forward strand.
TTACCTATGATGTAAATACCGAGGATGCGGCCGGCCGCCGGCGTCTCCGGCAAATTGCCCGGCAGTGCGTCAACTATGGGCAGAGGGTACAATGCTCTGTCTTCGAATGCCTGCTGGACGCCGCCCAGTGTAAAAGCCTTCAGGCTAAGCTATGTGCTATCATGGACCCCAAGCGGGACAGTCTGCGCTTTTACTATCTGGGCAATCACTACGCAAAGAAAATCGAGCACTTTGGATGTAAAACCACCTACCTTCCGGAGGAACCGCTCTTGATTTGACCGGTGCGAAGGGACAGCAATCAGAATATTCTTCGCCCGTTCGCACCACGAAATTTCTCGAAATGTCCTTGTAAACGCTCCAATCTCTCGTGTTTTACCTCATACATACCGAACCTTTGTTGCTGCCTATCTGAAACTTCGGCTATTTTGCCAAAATACAACCCGTATTTTGTCTGATTTTGCCGTCGCTCCCCGCACGGGGAGCGTGGATTGAAATATTGTAGGTCAACGTGATGAAATATGCGGAATCATGTCGCTCCCCGCACGGGGAGCGTGGATTGAAATATCCGGGCTGTAATAGACCCGTACTCCGATTCTGGTCGCTCCCCGCACGGGGAGCGTGGATTGAAATATTCTTACCTACTTCCAGCAGGTGGACGAACCCGGTCGCTCCCCGCACGGGGAGCGTGGATTGAAATGCAATACTCTGCAAAGCACCAATGCCAGTAGCCAGTCGCTCCCCGCACGGGGAGCGTGGATTGAAATATGGCTTATAATGCTAGTAATGGCGTGCAGATGCCGTCGCTCCCCGCACGGGGAGCGTGGATTGAAATATTATCCGTTGCCGTAGAGGATTGGAGGCCATGGGTCGCTCCCCGCACGGGGAGCATGGATTGAAATTCCGTTGAATGGGACAAGAATTTTGAAAACATTGAGTCGCTCCCCGCACGGGGAGCATGGATTGAAATTCGTTGTACTGCGCCATATTACTTGCCCTCCTTCAGTCGCTCCCCGCACGGGGAGCATGGATTGAAATTTCAGCATCTCGCGGATTGATTCTCGCGCCCATTGTCGCTCCCCGCACGGGGAGCATGGATTGAAATTTACCTCGCCACGTCACCCGGTGGCACCGTAACTGTCGCTCCCCGCACGGGGAGCATGGATTGAAATGTCCAGGGGGTGGCCAACAATGACCATACCCTCCTGTCGCTCCCCGCACGGGGAGCATGGATTGAAATCCTCCTATAAGTTAGGGCGGGGGCCTAAGCCCCGTCGCTCCCCGCACGGGGAGCATGGATTGAAATGCCAGCACGGAACCCAGGCGCTCGGAAATCTGGCGTCGCTCCCCGCACGGGGAGCATGGATTGAAATTCTCCCAGAGATTGATCCAGAACTCGCGGAATTCGTCGCTCCCCGCACGGGGAGCATGGATTGAAATACTTTGGAACACTCCAAGCATTTTGGCAAACCGAGTCGCTCCCCGCACGGGGAGTGCGGATCGAAATACGTGCGATACGGTCTGCCGGCGCCGGCTGTAAAATCATGGATGAAACCTTCGGTAATTCAGCTGCGATATTATTAGTGAAAGCAGCTTTCGAGGAGGTTGGGCGTCATTTATGAGAGAAGCAACAATATTACAAAAGATAAAAGTCCGAGATCCTTCTGGGCTAGAGGCTCTCATGGATATTTACGTGCCTTATGTATCTGTCATCGTGTGGAATATCCTTCGAGACGCTATGTCCCCAGAAGATGCGGAGGAAGTCGTTTCCGACGTTTTTCTGGCCGCCTGGAATCAGTCATTCGACTTAAGACCTGGTCATGTGAAAGGCTGGCTCGGGGCGGTAGCCAGACATAAGGCCAAAGATAAACTGCGTCAGACCGGACAGACGCTCCCGTTGGAGGACAATGTTTTGGACATACCAAGTTCGGACCATCCTTCTGAGGATATGGAGCGCGCAGAAGAGCGAAGGCTGGTCCGCCAAGCAGTAAACTCCTTGGCAGGCGAAGACCGGGAAGTGTTCCTCCGCCATTACTATTACGCTCAATCAATAAAAGAAATTTCTCTCAGCATGGCCCTAAACGAATCAACAATAAAAACTAAGCTGAGACGAGGCCGAATGAAACTAAAAGAAATACTGACGAAGGAGGGAGCAACCTTATGAAACGCAATATTTCCGATTTGCTGGACGCCTATATCGATGAAAGCGTGGATCTAAATGGCACCTCCCTGCTCTCCTCTTCGCGGATCAAGGAGTTGACCCTGAGCCGGATCAATCAAAAAAACACGGCAACAATGCTGGAACAAGGAGGCCAAGGCCGCATCCGCAAGCTTCTTTCCCGCTGTCTGCTGATCGCTGCCATAATCGCATTGCTCTGCTGTATAACGGCATTCGCAATTGTATTTTCCCTGCGCGACGCAGCCAGAATGGATATGGGTATCTCTGCTGAAACTCCTATCCCGGAATGGACGGAATATAACGATGTTGAAAAAACAGCGGAAGAACTGAAGGATGTCCAAGTGACGCTGATGTCCACCATGTGCGCGGAAGAACGGCTTTATGCATATATAGCAATTTCGCCAGTTCCGGAACAAATTGCAGCGATCCTTGCCGAGAACGCCTCTCCAGAATACGAGTGGGATTTGAGCGGAATGAGCACGGTAGGTTGTACCTTCCACACGGAGCAAACCAGCTATGATCCGGAAACACAAACGGCACTGGTCAAAGTATTTGTGTACGGCGAGGAATTGAGGCAGATCGAGCAGGTTGAACTAACGCTTGAACTGACCCATAATCTGAAACCGGAAGAGCGCTATGGTCCCATCGTGATCCCCGTTACAGCAAGTCAGATGATCAGCATCCCGGTGGATATACCCATCGAAAATACGAAAGCCCATTTCGAAGCTGTGTGGGGCCTGCGCCCTGAGATGCCCGATGTTCCTGACTACGTATCGGAAGGCAAAATCACTCAAATTGCAATTTGCGCCGGATATATTGAGTTGGCTCTTGAAACACCGGGTCTATCACAATGGACAACAGAATCTAACGCAGAACAAGTCAAAATTCAGGTAGATCCAGAAATGCCGTTGGCTCCTGGGATGGAAGATATAAAAGGAAATTTTATACGAGGTCTGTTCCGTAACAATTGGACCGTTAGCGTAAATGAGGCGTTGCAGGGAGCATCGGTAAATTACAAAGACGGAACATCCGATGTGATTGACGAAATCCCACGTAACTTAGCGGGCATTTGGTTGCAGCCTAGCGGCAGAACTCCGGATGCCGTATATGAGGGCAAACAAAGATACCAATTTACACCAAAGCAGGCATTTGATTTGAGCGCGGTAGAGTCTATTACCATTGACGGTACTAAGTATTTTTTCCCCACAATGATGGAAGAAATTGATTCTTGAGAAGTAAACAGGCCTACTGAACGCCAAGCTGAACAGTTCAATCTGTGCAGGATAGATTGAGGTTAGAACTTGAGCGTCCGGGTATCGCGGAGTGGGCAACCATATCGAACGCGGATCAAGCAGTTGATCAAATCGCCGGTCCGGAAGATATCGAGGCGTTGCCTGAGTCTCGTGCCATCATTACAAGATCCCTGTTTTCCAAGAACGGGTGGGCGAGCGTGGACGAAACTCTGCGTGGGGCGAGGCTAAATTATTAAGGCATTACCGCATGCTTCAACGCGTGCGGATCGGCGCGAAAATTTGTGCCGCAAAAAGGCGCGAAACCGCAGGAATACTTTTTGTATTGCAAGGTTTTGCAACGCATTTGTGGGGCAAATTGGCCGCCAAGACGTGCGTGGGGAATTGTGCGGTGTTGCCTTAAGATGGAACATCGGAAGTAATCGGCCAAATCCCAAGCGTTTACGCCGGCGGCCGGTCATCAAACGATGACGATTCCAAATATCAGTTTATACCGAAAAAAGCATTTGATCTGAGCACGGTCGCGTCTGTCACTATTTGTGATACCAGGTATGCCTTTATTACCATGGACGAAATCAAACTTTGGGCACAACGCCGCGCAGTATATTTGAAGTTGGTCCAAAGCATAGGGCGGCCTGCACACTGCCAATACGGCGCTCCCCCCCAGGGGGGGAGCGCCGTACAAAATAATCCCCGGCGCCAGGGCGCCATGCCTCCCTGCTGCAGCCATTCAACAGATCATCGGACGGATAACCCGTTTGGGCATGCCGCCTTGTACTCATCCTCCGCCTTCTTGACGCGCTATCGAAAAACAAAAAACGTTCTATACGCATTTCTTCCGGCCTTTGGGGCGAGCGAAACATTCCTCCTTCGGTTTCATCTTTACTTTCGTTCATTCCTGTGTTATAGTAATGGTTGCAGAATGAGCCGCACTGCGGTTTCTTCTGCGACAAGTCAATATGGTTGCCTGCAAGGGAGCTCTGAAGAAGGGCTGAGAGGGGAAACATCCCGACCTTACCTGATGTGGATAATGCCAACGTAGGGACGCAGTGAGTAACATACGGCTTGGGCCCTTTGCGGCCCCAGCCGTCAAAGTCTATTACTCGGAGCGCTCCTGGACGGGCGTTCCGAGTTTTTTCTTTGGGAGGTATCGAAATGAAAACAGTATTGACCATCGCCGGCAGTGACTCCAGCGGTGGGGCAGGTATCCAGGCCGATCTGAAGACCATGACCTGTCTGGGGGTGTACGGCATGAGCGCCGTCACCGCGCTTACGGCTCAAAACACGACCGGGGTCTACGGCGTGCTGGAAGCCGCTCCCGCATTCGTAGGGCAGCAGCTGGACTGCGTCTTTCGGGACATTCGCCCCGATGCGGTAAAGATCGGCATGGTATCCAACGCGGACATCATCCGCACCATTGGGGCTAAGCTGCGGGAGTACCAGGCCGCGCACATCGTAGTCGATCCGGTGATGGCGGCCACCAGCGGCAGCAGCCTGATGCGGGAGAGCGCGCTTTCCGCCCTGATGGAAGAGCTCTTCCCCCTGGCAGAAGTCATCACCCCCAACCTTCCGGAGGCGGAACGGCTATGCGGTTTCCCCATCGGGGATGAGGCGGATATGCTCCGGGCCGCCGAGGCCGTCGGAACGGTTCTCCCCGGCGCCGTGCTGGTAAAAGGCGGTCACCGGACGGCCGATGCGGACGATCTGCTCTGGCACGGCGGCACGGCCCGCTGGTTCCGGGCGTGCCGGGTAGACAACCCCAACAATCACGGTTCGGGCTGCACGCTGTCCTCCGCCATCGCCTCTTTCCTGGCCCTGGGCCACGCCCTGCCCGAGGCGGTCGGAATGGCCAAGGCCTACATCACCGCCGCCCTGGAGGCCGGGCTGGACCTGGGCGGCGGCAGCGGTCCGCTGAAACACAATTATGCCATTTTGGAAGGGGGCGCCGTGCAATGAATGCGAGCGTCGCCATCCAGGTCCTTCCCAAGGTCCTGGAGCAGGAGGAGACCCGCCGCATCGTGGACGAGGTCATTTCCTACCTGGCCTCCACCGGCCTGCACTATGCGGTAGGCCCTTTTGAGACCACGCTGGAGGGTGAGCTGGACCAGCTTCTGGATCTTGTAAAGGAATGCTGCCGCATCTGTGTGCGGGCAGGCTCCCCCAGCGTGATGAGCTACGTAAAGATCAGCTACAAGCCCGACGGCGTCTGGACCATTGCGGATAAGACGGGCCGCTATCAAACCCTGTAAGGGAGGAGGAAATTCCGATGCAACCGATTCATTCTGCGTCCGCCATGACCCGGGCCGGCGGCGTCTCAGTACGAAAAATGGCGCTTACCACCATGCTGGCCGTGCTGAGCTTCGTGCTCTCCACCTTCGTCTATTTTCCCGCTATGGCGCCCTTCCAGCATTTCTGCAACCTTCTGGGGGCCGTGTTCCTGGGCCCCTGGTACGGGCTGGCCGCCGCCGCCCTGACCGGGCTGCTGCGGATGGTGCTCACGGGGCGGACCATCCAGGCTCTGGTGGGCGCCGTGTTCGGTGCGTTTCTCTCCGCCCTGCTGTATCAGAAAACGCGCAAGCTCTGGCTGGCGTATGCCGGCGAGGTATTCGGCACCGGCATCCTCAGCGCCATAGCCGTTTACCCACTGATGCGGCTATTCTACGGTCTCCCCCCTCACTCTCCCTTCTACTACATCCCCTTCTATGTTCCCTCCGCTGCCGTGGGCGGCGGGATGGGCTGCGCCGTCCTTCTCCTTCTCAGGCACTCCGGCGCTCTGAACCGGATGCTGAATCAACTCAACCGTTAAGGGGGAGGGACCTATGCAGCCAGCCGAATTTGCCGCCCGGCTCCGGGCGGTGCGGAGCGCCGCGCCCCTGGTACAGTGCATTACCAACTTTGTCACCGTCAACGACTGCGCCAACATGATCCTGGCCGCCGGCGGATCTCCCACCATGGCCCACGACCTCCGCGAGGTGGAAGAATCGGTCGCGGGGGCCCAGGCTCTGGTGCTCAACCTGGGAGCCGTCGGGGAGCTGGAGGCCATGCTCCTGGCCGGGAAAACGGCCAACGCCCTTGGAATCCCCGTGGTACTGGACCCGGTGGCCGCCGGAGCCACCACGCTGCGGCGGCAGGCCTGCCGCCGCCTGCTGGCGGAGCTTGGCTTTGCCGTCATCCGCGGCAATGCTTCCGAGATCCGCTCCCTGGCCCTGGGGCAGCGGGGCGGCAGCGGGGTGGACGTATCCGCCGGGGACGCCGTTACCCAACAAACGCTGCCCCAAGCGGCAGAGCTGACCGAACGCCTGGCCCGGCGCACCGGGGCGGTGATCGCCCTCTCCGGCGCTACCGACATCGTCTCCGACGGGCACAGGACCCTGCTGCTCCATAACGGCGTACCCACCATGGCCCGCATCACCGGCAGCGGGTGCATGCTCGCCGCCCTGACCGGCGCTTTCTGCGGAGCATCGCCGGAACATCCCTTTGCGGCCGCAGCCGCAGCCGCGGCCGCCCTCGGGGTGGCGGGGGAGCTGGCCGAGGCGCACCGCCTGCGCAGCGGCGCCGGCAACGCCAGCTTCCGCACGCATTTGATCGACGGGGTGTTCCGCCTCACCGAAACCCAATTGAGAGAAGGAGTCCGCTATGAAGTTTACCAAGGATGAGATCCGCGCCTCCCTGCTGCTGTACGCGGTCACCGACCGCACCTGGCTGAACGGACGCCCCCTTACCGAGGATGTGAAGCGTGTGCTTGCCAACGGCGCCACCTTCCTCCAGATCCGGGAGAAGGCCCTGGAGCGGGATGCTTTTCTGGCGGAAGCCAAGCGCCTGCAGGCTCAGGCCGCCCGGTACCACGTCCCCTTCGTGGTCAACGACTCCATTGAAGTGGCGCTGGAATGCGGCGCCGACGGAGTTCACATGGGGCAGTCCGATCTGGCGGGCAAGCCGGTGCGCTCCCTCATCGGCCCGGACAAGATCCTGGGCATTTCCGCCAACACGGTAGACGCCGCCGTAGCCGCCGAGCAGGCCGGGGCGGATTACATCGGCGCGGGAGCGGTGTTCTCCACTACCACCAAAGCGGACGCCGGGAGCCTGACGCTTGCCCGGCTGCGCGCGATCTGCGACGCCGTAACCATCCCGGTGGTAGCCATCGGCGGGATCAACGCCGACAATCTCCCGGCCCTGAAGGGCAGCGGCGTGGACGGCGTGGCGGTGGTGTCCGCACTCTTCGCCCAGCGCGACGTGGGGGCTGCGGCCGCCCGCCTGCGGACGCTGGCCGAGGAACTGGTGGGACGCCATGGATAAGCGCTTTTGTATTTTTGACATGGACGGCACCCTGGTGGACTCCATGCGCTATTGGAAACGTCTGGGCCGGGACTATCTGTGGGCCCGCGGCATCCGCCCGAAGGAGGCGCTGCTGCGGGCGATGGAGTCCATGACCATGCTGGAGGGGGCCGCCTGCTTTATGGACGCCTTCGGCATTCCCGGCCCGCCCCAGCGCATCGTGGACGAGATGGAGGCCATCATGGACGTCCGCTACCGGAAGGATGTGGACCTGAAGCCCGGAGCAAAAGAATATCTGGAGCGGCTGAGGGGCCGCGGGTGCCGCCTGTGCGTGGCCACGGCCACCGCCGAGCCGCTGTCCCGCGCCTGCCTCTCCCGGCTGGGGGTGGACGGACTGTTTGACTTTATTCTGAGCTGCGAAACGCTGGGCGTGAGCAAGGAGCATCCGGACGTGTACCTGTCGGCGGCCCGCCGGCTGGGCGCGCAGCCGGCGGAGACCGCCGTCTTTGAAGACGCCCTCTACGCCGCCCGAACCGCCCGGGACGCGGGCTTTTACACCGTGGCTGTTTCAGAGCCCGCTTACGCCTCAGACTGGCCTGCGCTCTCCGCCCTGGCCGACGAGACTCTTTTGGATTGGAGGAGCGCCGTATGACGGTAACACAGCGTCTGTACCAGGCCGCCCGCCCCGTGTGGGAGGCCTGCCATGCCCATCCCTTTGTCCGGGGCATCGGCGACGGCACCCTGCCGCTGGAGCAGTTCCGGTGGTTTCTGCTGCAGGACTACCGGTACCTTTTCGATTACGCACGGGTCTTTGCCTACGGAGTGATCAAGGCCCGGGACCCGGAGCTGATGCGCATCTTCTCCGTCAATTTGGACGCCATCCTGGGCGGCGAAATGCGGCTGCACCGGGCCTACATGGCCCGCCTCGGCATCCCGGAGGCACAGGTCTTCGCCGTGCAGCCCGCCCTGGCCAACCTGTCCTACACCCACTACATGCTGGCCGTGGCCGCCGCCGGAGGCCCGGCGGAGATCGTGGCCTCCCTTCTGGCCTGTTCCTGGAGCTATGCCGAGATCGGCCAGCGGCTGGCCGATCTGCCGGGAGCGGCGGAGCACCCCTTTTATGGCGAGTGGGTCCAGGGCTATGCCGGAGCGGATTACCAGAAAACCAACGCCGCTCTGGTGGCGTTGATGGATACGCTGGCCCAGGACTGCAGTGAGGCGGACTATCAGCGTCTGGAGGAGATCTTTGTCTCGTGCAGCCGGTATGAGCTCGGCTTCTGGGACATGGCCTGGAAACGGGAGCCGTAGCCATGCTGGAACTTGATTCCGTCTCCTATCAGTACCCTTCCGAGGACTTCGACATCATCGACCGCCTCTCCTTTCGGATCGCGCCGGGCTCCTTTCATTGCATCCTCGGGGTCAGCGGCTGCGGCAAAAGCACCATCTTCCGCCTGACCAACGGCCTGCTCCAGCCCAAGTCCGGCGCCATTCGGGTGGACAGCGCGCCCATCGGCGGCCGGAAGCGGTACTGCGGCTACATGCCTCAAAAGGATCTGCTGCTGCCCTGGCGCACCGTGGGGGAAAACGCAGCCCTTCCCCTGGAGCTGGCGGGCGGCCTGTCCCGGGCCCAGCGGCGCGCTCAGGCAGAGGAAGCCCTGTGCGGCGTCGGCCTGTCCGGCTGTGCCGGCAAAATGCCCCACGAGCTCTCCGGCGGCATGCGGCAGCGGGCGGCCTTCGCCCGTGCCATGCTCACCGGCAGCGCCTGCTTTTGCTGGACGAGCCCTTTTCCGCCCCGGATTTCCTTACCCGCATCTCCATGCAGGAGTGGCTGCTGGATCAGTGGCAACGGTATGGGAAGACCATCCTATTCATCACCCACGACGTGGAGGAAGCTTTATTTCTCTCCTCCAGCGTGCTGGTGGTGGAGCGCACCCCCATCCAAACGCTGGCGGAGCTTCCGGTCCCCGCGCCCTTCCCCCGGGAGCGCTCCTGCCTGAAGGCTCCAGAGCTGGCGGACCTGAAAGAGCGGCTCGTGGCGCTTTTGCGAAAGCAGGTGAAGGTATGAAAGGTCCCTGTAAGGCCGACCTGCCCGCCCTTCTCTTTCTCTTTGCACTGCTGCTCCTGTGGCAGGCCGCAGCTGCGGGGATGGACGCGGCCTATACCCTGCCGTCGCCCCTCCAGATCATCCAAAAGCTGTGGGAGCTGCGCGTGCTCCTCTTTACCGTCCACCTGCCCGCCACCATGACGGTAACCGCACTCGGCCTGGCGTTCTCCCTGGCGCTCGGTCTGGCCCTGGCGGTGGCCATGGATGCCAGCGGTCTGGTACGGCGGGTGCTCTATCCCCTGGTCGTGGTTTCCCAAACCATCCCCACCACCGCCATCGCGCCCCTGTTTGTATTATGGTTCGGCTATGGGATCTGGAGCAAAGTCCTGGTGACGGTGCTCATCACCTTTTTCCCCATCACCATCACGGTGTATGTCAGCCAGGCACCATCGCTGGACGACCTCTACGTCGATCTGGCGGCGGGATGAGGCCCCCGCCGTCAGAAAGCGTCCCCGCCCCCATCTGCAGCACGGAAAACAGGAAGGCGGCCTGGGCCGCCTTCCTGTTTGGTATCTTCCGGCGCGTCTGCTTTCAAGTTCCGCTTTCCGCCGCCCTGCTCCACTTTGCCGAACGGATATACAGCGGTATCGCGGCAAGCTGCGCGGCAACAGAGACCGCTATCATGGCCGGGATGCTGATATCATACAGCACACCCAAAAGCCAGCTTCCCAGGAACCAGAACACGCCGAAGGAGCACTCGAAAATACCGTAGCCGGTGGCGCGGCTGGCTTTGGGAACCATATTCGTTACAGCGGCCTTTAGGATGGATTCCTGCGCCCCCATCCCTATGCCCCAGAGCGCGATCCCCACAAGCACCATGGGGACCGACGGGACGGCAAACAGGAAAATCGCAAAGGGCGCCGAAAGGATCGTCGACCAGACAAGGGCCCTGACGCCCTTTTTATCGTAGAGGAATCCAAAGAACAGGGCGGCCACGGCGTCTACCAGCATCGCTCCGGCATAGAGCAGCGGCAGCGTCCCGCCGCTTACCAGCGCGGAGGTCTGCGCAAGGCCGGCAGCCAGTCCCGTATAGGTGCGGGAGATGTGCATGATCACAATGGAATAGTCGATAAATCCAAAGGCAAAGAGACTGATCCCGGCAATATAGAGGATGAACTCCTTCTTCATTTTGAACGGGACATACTCTTTGCTTTCCGGCTCAAAGCGTTCCGGGTTCGGGAATCGGTATCTGGTTACCAGCAGCAGGACGATCGTGATCACACTGGGGACCGCCAGTACCGCAAAGCAGGCGGAGTAGATCTGAAACACAGTTCCATCCGTCTTGAAGAGCATGACAAGATACAGCAGCACGGGCCCGAGAAACGCGCCGATCTGGTCGAGCACCTCCTGAATGCCGAAGCTCTTGCCCACGCCCTCCTGTGCGGCGGCAAAGGACAGTATCGTATCCTTTGCGGGCTTTTTGATGGCCTTGCCCATCCGCTGAACGATCAGCAGCGCGCAGGCCCCGATCCATCCGTGCTCTCCCACCAGCGCAAGCGCAGGCACCGCCAGCACATCCAGGAGATAGCCCGCAATCGTCATGGGCCAGTACTGCTTTGTTCGATCCGTCAGTTTCCCGAATACATAGCGCATGGAGTAGCCTATCAGTTCTCCAAGCCCGGAAACAAATCCGATCGTACCCGCAGAAGCGCCGAGCAGGGAGAGATATGCGCCGCGGATGCTGGATGCCCCCTCGTGGGTCATATCCGAAAACAGGCTGACAATGCCGAACAGAAGAATAAACAGCATCGCCTGGGAGAGTCTTTTACTCTTGCTATGCTTCATCCGGCCGACACCCTTTCATTCTTTGATTCATTTCCGGAAAATCCGCCCTGCTCTCTGCTTTACACCGCCGGTACAGTCTGTCCAGAAGCCGTGCAAATTCCTGTTTTTCCGCCTCCGGCAGCGGCTGCAGCAGCCACTCGTAAAACAGCGCCTCCACATACGCTTTGGAATGTTTCAATCCTTCCGCTTTTTCTGTGGCAAACAGCAGCTGGCTCCGTCCGTCGCCGGGATTCTCTTTCCGGATCAGATACCCCTTCGCCTCCAGATTGGCCGTCTGTCTTGCGACGGCCCCTTTGTCGATCCCGACGATCCTGCACACGCCCGCCTGTGTAATGCCGGGATTCTTACGGATCGCATGGAGCACATCGAATTCCGCGGTACCGATCCCGTCTTCCCGAAGGGTACGGACTGTAAATTTGCCGACTTCCCGCGCAATTTTTGTAATTTTTCTTTTGGTAATATCCATTGCCGCCTCACGTCAAAAAGATGTAGCATCAACCAAATCAGATGATACCACATCTTTTTGGTTTGTCAAGCAGCAAGCTTACGGCCCGGGCAGGCTTTCCTTCTGCGCCGCCTCCAAACGAGGTAGTGTCAAGGATTTTGCGCAAATTGGTTTGCAGGCTCTGGAATGAATGAAGTCAGCCAGCAATGGAGGCGTCCTCAACGGCAGCCTCCAGGTGCTTCATATTCATGTACTTTTTGT
>NZ_JACOPP010000034.1 GCF_014287895.1 Lawsonibacter hominis
AGCTTGACTGCTTCCTCTTTGAATTCCTTATCATATTTGCGCATCGTAAACACCTTCCTGTATTTCTTATTCTATCACTTTTGGGTGTTTACTCTCTGCACTTCTATGATATCCCTCCAGCAGCAAGGGTATCATAAACCGGCTGCTGTTTTTGCTCCAGCGAAATGACTCCCGTTTCCAGGCGGGAGGTCTTAATCATAGCCTGCATGAGAAAGTCCAGCTTATCAAGCTGGCTGGTCTGGGCTGTCAGAAATTCCTTTTGCTTCTGCGGGGGAACCTCGTTTTCAAGCAATGTGTTGTTGATCATCTTCAAGTTGGCAATCGGGGTCTTGACCTGATGGGAGATGTCAGAGATCAGCTCTTGCAGGTCAGCCCGTTCTTTTGCGATACTGTTTTTATTTTCCTGCATGACTTCGTACAACCGTCCCAGCCGGTAGTTGATTTTATAGAACAGGCTTTCTTCCTCAACCGTCTGCTTGGGCTGCATATCCCCGGAGAGCATATCATCCATCTGACCACAAAAGGCATCGGAGAACCGGACCAGCTTCCGGCGGATCAGAGCCACAAAGAAGATAACACAGAGCAGCACAAAGAGACTGAACAGGAACACACACCGGACAGCAGTTATATTCCGGGTCAGCAGATACACAGCGGTGCAAACTGCACTAACCGCAAGCAGCAAGAGTATTCCCAAAAGGATACAGGCTTTGTTGATGGAGAGTTTTCGCGTATTCATTTCAGCGCCCCTCCGATCCACATATAACCCATGCCGTACACCGTCTTGATGTACTGGCGTCCCTCTGTTTCAATTTTGTTCCGCACCCTGCTGATGGCTGAAGTCAGGGCGTGTTCATCCACAAAATTTCCATCGGCATCCCACAGCTTTTCAAGCAGCACCTGTCTGGTCAAAACATTCTGCGGATGTTTGGTCAGGATTTTTAACAGCCGGTATTCCAACGGAGTGAACACCAGCGCCTTACCGGATAGGGAAGCAGTCATCTCTGAGAAATTGATGGACAGTGCGCCATCCTCATAGCAAGCACCACCGCCAGACTGTTTCGCCAGCCGCCCCAGCACCACGGACAGCTTTTTTTGAAAAACGCTCATGGGAAATGGCTTGGTCACATAGTCCTCCGCACCCAACTCATATCCTTTGAGCATATCGCTCTCCATATCATTTGCGGTCAGGAAGATCACCGCCGTATCCGGCCGGCGCTCCTTTACCTCCCGGCAGAAATCAAAGCCGTTCCCATCCGGCAGGTTTACATCCAGAACGATCAGGTCATAGTCCTGTTTGATCAGAAAGTTGCTGGCTGCTGATTTTGTCAATGCAGAGTCCACGACATAGCCCGCAGCATCCAGGTTATAGCACAGGGTATTATTCAAAAGCCGGTCATCTTCGACTACTAAAATTCGTATTGTATCACACTCCTTCATTTTTAGTGTAGCATCCAAATGTCACAGAAACCTCACAGAAAATAGTTTTTTCTGCGAGGATCGCTTGGCTTTTTCGCATCTTTAGGAATCATCCACATACGACCGAACTTTATAACACCAGGGATACGTCCATCTTCGCAAAACTTTTGTACCCGTCTTTCAGAAATGCCCCATTTCTTTGCAGCTTCGGGGCAAGAGATATATTCCATACGGTTCAATCCTTCCGCTTTTATATCTTTTGCTTTAATTATATACGGTCAAGCGAATACTTCAAGGTACCCATTGTAAACAAATAAGGAATTATATAGACTAACTATGGGAACTGTATAGACATATTCAGAAAGAAAGGTGAACAGTAGAATGTAATAGGGTGAATCAATATGGCAAAAAGACCAGTACAAAAATATGATTTTTCGCCTTTTGGAAAGGCAATCAAATCGGCAAGAAACGAGCAGAAGGAGTCCCGCAACAAAGTCGGGAATGAAATGTATCTGTCTCCCCGCTATCTTGCCAACATCGAAAATAAAGGGCAGCATCCGAGTCTCCAGATTTTCTTTGAACTGGTGACCCGTTACCATATCTCCGTAGACCAGCTTCTCTTTGGGAACGCGACAGAGAGTAAGTCCACGGCGCGCAGACAGCTTGATCCCTTGCTTGATGGAATGACTGAAGCTGAACTGAAAATCGTCATTGCCACCGCACAGGCCATCTTGGATGCCAGAGCGGAGGAAGAAAAATGATGTGGTTGGCGCAACTGAATAATGATTAGGAAACGCTATGAACGGATACCGTTTGTAGCGTTTTTCTTTGCTTTCGTGGTTGCCAAAGGCAGGAGTTTTGGATTACTTAGGTACGGAGAGAGTAACGGGTAGTGTCAAGGATTTTGCTTTAAGGAAGCAAAACGGCGAAAAGCAAAGAACGATTAGCTGAACACCTGCGAGGGACTGCCATAGGAACACCACTTCTTCCTATAGAGCCTTTCTGCGGGCCGCGGTACAATCAAATAAGAACACAAACGCGCTAAATAACTGAAGCCGTTGCGGCGCAAGGTCTGCAAAAAACAGCCCGTTTATCGTATCGAGGCATGCCAGGTGTTCGTGCAGCGTTTGAGCGTTGTACGCATACCCGGTTTTCATGCTCTTTTTTGACGGTGCACAGCTTACGGCGAAGCGTCTTCTCATCTGAGTCGGCCCGGACACAAGCGAGGCTGACAGGCTCCCGTCCCTCTGTTTTTTAGCGACACCTCTCCCCGTGCCTGGGCGGGATACACAAATCCGAGACCAAAGCGCTCCTTGACAAACGCCAAATATTAAAGTATATTAGAAATATCTTAATTACTAATATATAAAAAAGGGGGGAGCCTACCGTGAATGCAAAGAACATCGCCACAATCGGCAGCGGGTGTGTGGCGTGCGGTTGCTGCGTAAACGCATGCCCGAAAAATGCAATTCAGATCCACCTGGGCATACTCGCTCGCGTGGACGGCGAAACATGCGTTGGCTGCGGCCAGTGCGCGAACCGCTGTCCCGCCGCTATCATCACCGTCCTTGAAAGGGTGGCGTCACGATGAAACAGAAATGGTATGCATATCTTTGGCTGGCTGAATTGCTGTACTGGGTCCTGGGCTTATGTAATATCCTGTTTGCATGGCTTGGCCTGCTGTTTTTTGTCATTCCGCTGTTCGTTGCAATCATCGGGGGCAGCAAAGCCTATTGCAACCGCTACTGCGGGCGTGGACAGCTGTTCGAGTTGTTGGGGCGGAAGTGGAAGCTCTCTTGCAGCCGGACCCCGCCAAAATTTCTGCACAGCCGTTGGTTCCGCTATGGGTTTTTAGCCTTTTTCCTGACGATGTTCTGTTTGATGCTGTTTAGCACCTATCAGGTATTTACGGGTGCGCCGCTGAAGCAGACCGTCACTTTGCTGTGGACCATCAAACTGCCGTGGCAATGGGCAGCGGTCGACATGGTCGCGCCGTGGATGGCCCAGTTTGCCTTTGGCTTTTTCGGCGTTATGATGACGTCCACCGTACTCGGGCTGATCACCATGATTTTCTTCCGCCCAAGAACCTGGTGCGTTTATTGTCCCATGGGAACGATGACGCAGGGGATCTGCAAACTCAAGCACCGGAAGGAGGGGTCCTGCTGTGGAGGAACAGGCAAAGAAAATTGCGGAACTTCTGAAACTGCTGGCGAATGAACAGCGTCTGCTGATCCTGTGTGCGCTGATACCGGGACCGATGACGGTTGGAAACATCCACGCGTTTACCCCGAACATTACCGCATCCGCGCTGTCGCAGCACTTATCACAGCTGAGAATGGCAGGGATTTTGGATTCCGAAAAACAGGGGATGAACGTCATCTATCAAATTGCGGATGAGCATGTCATCGGTCTTATGAGCTTTCTCAAAACGCATTATTGCACGGGAACAACCACTTTTCATGGATGAAGGGACTTCCCGCCATCCAAATCCCCCGCCTGCATCCTCAGGCACGGAAGGCGCCGCAACGCATTCGCCTTTGCGGCCGCCAGGGCGGCCATCATCCCCAAAAATCACCTTGCAATTCAATATATGGTGTGCTAGAATATCCATCGGCGCAACATGTGCCTTTTGTGGAATGAAACGGGAAAGGCGTGGTAACCTTATGAAAGTGGTCAAGCGCAACGGCTCGGAGGCCGTTTTCGATATCACCAAAATCATCGCGGCCATTACCAAGGCCAACGACACTATTGAGGAAAGCGTTCGGATGACGCCGGTGCAGATCCGCCGGATCGCCGAATCGGTGGAACTGGCATGTCTGAAAATGAACCGGGCTCCCTCCGTGGAGGAGATCCAGGACCTGGTGGAATACCAGATCATGGCCCACGGGGCCTTTGAGGCAGCCAAAAATTATATCACCTACCGCTACACCCGCTCCCTGGTACGCAGGAGCAACACCACTGACGAGAAGATCCTCACCCTCATCGAGTGCTGCAACGAGGAGGCCAAGCAGGAAAACTCCAATAAGAACCCGGTTGTCAATTCCACCCAGCGGGACTACATGGCCGGGGAGGTGTCCAAGGATATCACCCGCCGCATCCTGCTGCCCCAGGATATCATGGAAGCCCATGAGCAGGGCATCATCCACTTCCACGACAGCGACTATTTTGCCCAGCACATGCACAACTGCGACCTGGTGAACCTGGAGGACATGCTCCAGAACGGCACCGTCATCACCGGCACCCTCATCGAGCGGCCCCACAGCTTCTCCACTGCCTGCAATATCGCCACCCAGATCATCGCCCAGGTGGCCTCCAATCAATACGGCGGCCAGTCCATCTCCCTGGCCCATCTGGCCCCCTTCGTCCAGGTCAGCCGGGAGAAGATCCGCCTTCTGGTGGAGGGGGAGCTTGCCGCCCTGGGGGTGGAGACCGGGGAGGCGATGATCTCCGCGCTGGTGGAACAGCGTCTGCGGGACGAGGTACGCCGCGGTGTGCAGACCATCCAGTATCAGGTGCTCACTCTGCTGACCACCAATGGCCAAGCCCCCTTCGTCACCGTGTTCATGTACCTGGGGGAGGCCAAAAACGAGCAGGAGCGGCGGGATCTGGCCCTCATCATCGAGGAGACCCTGGAGCAGCGCTTCCAGGGTGTGAAGAACGAGGCCGGCGTGTGGGTCACCCCCGCCTTCCCCAAGCTCATCTACGTGCTGGAGGAGGACAACATCCACGAGGATTCCCCCTACTGGTATCTGACATGCCTGGCCGCCAAATGCACCGCCAAGCGTATGGTGCCCGACTATATCTCCGAGAAGAAGATGAAGGAATTGAAGGAGGGCAACTGCTTCCCCGTCATGGGCTGCCGCTCCTGTCTGTCCCCGTGGAAGAAGGAAAACGGGGAGTACCAGTTTTACGGCCGCTTCAATCAGGGCGTGGTCACCCTCAACCTGCCCGACGTAGCCCTGTCCTCCGGCGGCAATCTGGAGAAGTTCTGGAAGCTCTTCGACGAGCGGCTGGCGCTTTGCTACCGGGCGCTCATGTGCCGCCACAACCGGCTCAAGGGCACCCTGTCCGACGCCGCGCCCATCCTGTGGCAGTACGGCGCCTGCGCCCGGCTCAAGCCCGGCGAGCCCATCGACAAGCTGCTGGTGGGCGGCTACTCCACCATCTCCCTGGGGTATGCGGGCCTGTACGAGTGCGTCAAATATATGACGGGCAAGAGCCATACCGACCCCTCCGCCACCCCCTTTGCCCTGCAGATCATGGAGCACATGAACAAGGCCTGCAACCAGTGGAAAGCGGACACCGGCATCGCCTTCGGCATCTATGGCACGCCGCTGGAGTCCACCACCTATAAGTTTGCCAAGTGCCTCCAGCGCCGCTTCGGCGTCATCGAGGGCATTACCGACAAGGGCTATATCACCAACAGCTATCACGTGCATGTGACGGAAGAGATCAACGCCTTCGATAAGCTGAAGTTTGAGGCCCAGTTCCAGCACCTGTCCACCGGCGGGGCCATCAGCTATGTGGAGGTGCCCGACATGCAGAACAACCTGGAGGCGGTGCTCCAGGTGATGAAGTTCATCTATGAGAATATCATGTACGCCGAGCTGAATACCAAATCCGACTACTGCCAGGTATGCGGCTGGGATGGCGAGATCCAGATCGCGGAGGACGGCGGTAAGCTGATCTGGCGCTGCCCCAAATGCGGCAACACCGATCAGGATAAGATGAACGTGGCCCGGCGCACCTGCGGCTACATTGGGACTCAGTTCTGGAACCAGGGCCGCACCCAGGAGATTCGGGACCGGGTGATGCATCTGTAGGCAGCGCCGGACCCGCACGCCCCGCCGGGATCAGCGGTTCCTTCCTGCGACCCTGAACCAAGGAGAACGACTATGTATTACGGTGAGATCAAACCCTGCGACATCGCCAATGGAGCGGGCGTGCGGGTCAGCCTGTTCGTTTCCGGCTGCACCAACCGCTGCGAACACTGCTTTCAGCCCCAGACCTGGGATTTTTCCTACGGCCAGCCGTTCACTGAAACGACCCAGACGTACCTGCTTTCTCTCCTCGCGCCCAGCTATATCAGCGGCCTGACCCTGCTGGGGGGAGAGCCCTTCGAGCCGGAAAACCAACGCTCGCTGCTCCCGTTCCTGCGCCGGGTACGCGCCGCCCTGCCCCAAAAGGACATCTGGTGCTTTACCGGCTTCACCTGGAAGGAACTGCACACGCCCGGCAGCCATCCCCGCTGCGCGGTGACCGACGAACTGCTTTCCCTGCTGGACGTGCTGGTGGACGGCCGGTACGTGGACGCGCTGCGCGACATCTCTCTGCGGTTTCGGGGCAGCTCCAATCAGCGGCTGATCGACCTGAACGCTACCCGCCGGACGGGCCGGCTGACCCTTCTGCCGGCCCGGGAAGGCCGCCGCCCGGCCGCACAGCCGTAGGCGGCCGGCTCCCCCTTCTTCCGCCGCCCAAGCCAGAGCAAACGACGAAAGGCCGCCCGTTTGGGCGGCCTCAGGCTGTCGAAAAAGGTGCTTCGCACCTTTTTCGATGAGGATGCAGGCCGCCGCGCGCAGAATTTGTCCGCTGTGAGCGGACAAATTCCACACTTGCGGTCTGAGAAGTATTTTCTCCGACGCACATGTCGCCGGAGAAAATGAATCTCATTTGATTCGCACCTGCGGGCGCGAACTCTGCGAGGCTTTTTCGACACACTGAGGCCGCCCGTTTGGGCGGCCTTTCCGGCGGTTAACGAAGCGGGGTCCAACCGCAAGGCGACACCACGCAAAGACAGCGGCGGCGCTTTGCTGAAATTTCCCGCCATAGCTTTGCTGCGAAAACTTGAGATCCACCAAGGATCCCTGCGTTTTCCCGCCCCGTTCTGACGCAGAATTTTGACGCAAATCGCGCTTGCCGCATTATGCGGTCTTGCCTTAAAAGTCTGCGTTGCCCACCGTCCTCGGGTGGGGCAGAACGTCCCGGATGTTGGCGATGCCGGTGAGGTACATGACCATCCGCTCAAACCCCAGGCCGAAGCCCGCGTGCTTGGCGCCGCCGTAGCGGCGCAGGTCCAGGTACCACCAATAGTCTTCCGGGTTCATTCCCAGCTCCCGGATGCGCGCTTCCAGCAGGTCCAGCCGCTCCTCACGCTGGGAGCCGCCGATGATCTCTCCGATGCCCGGCACCAGGCAGTCGGCGGCGGCCACGGTCCGCCCGTCGTCGTTCAGGCGCATATAGAACGCCTTGATCTCCTTGGGATAGTCGGTCACAAAAACCGGCTTTTGGAAGATCTGCTCGGTGAGGTAGCGCTCGTGCTCGGTTTGGAGGTCACAGCCCCACTCCACCTTGAAGTCGAACTTATCGTTATTCTGCTTCAGCAGCTCCACCGCTTCGGTGTAGCTGACCCGGCCGAAGTCGGAGTTGGCCACGTGTGTGAGCCGCTCCGCCAGTCCCCGATCCACAAAGGCGTTGAAGAAGGCCATCTCGTCGGGGCATTTTTCCATGACGGTCTTGATGATATGCTTGATCATGGCCTCGGCCACGTCCATATCGCCGTTGAGGTCGCAGAAGGCCATCTCCGGCTCGATCATCCAGAACTCGGCGGCGTGACGCTGGGTGTTGGAGTTCTCCGCCCGGAAGGTGGGGCCAAAGGTATACACGTCCCCAAAGGCCATGGCAAAGCTCTCCGCGTTGAGCTGTCCGGAAACGGTCAGATTGGCGCTCTTGCCGAAGAAATCCTGGGCATAGTCCACCTGGCCGTCCGCGGTCTTGGGCACATGGTCCATGTCCAGGGTAGTCACCCGGAACATCTCCCCCGCCCCCTCGCAGTCGGAGGCGGTGATGATGGGCGTATGGACGTAGACGAAGCCCCGGTCCTGGAAAAACGTGTGGATGGCGTGAGCCGCCACGCTGCGCACCCGGAAGGCGGCGGAAAACAGGTTGGTCCTGGGCCGCAGGTGGGCGATGGTACGCAGGTACTCCACGCTGTGGCGCTTCTTCTGGAGGGGATACTCCGGGCTGGAGGGCCCTTCCACCGCGATGGCCGCAGCCTTCACCTCCAGGGGCTGCTTGGCCTCGGGCGTCAGCACCACGGCGCCGGTGACACACAGGGCCGCGCCCACGTTCTGCCCGGCGATCTCCTTGTAGTTGTCCAGGGCGGCGGCATCCAGGACGACCTGCAGATTCTTGAAGCAGGAGCCGTCGTTGAGCTCGACGAACCCGAAGCCCTTCATATCCCGGATGGTGCGGGCCCAGCCGCAGACGGTGACTTCCTTGCCGCCGAATTGCTCCCGGTCGGCAAAGATCTGTGCGATTTTTGTGCGTTGCATGCTCGTTCCCTCTTATTTCTAAAAAATAAAGTCTCAGTGGGCAATAGTATACCATTTTTCACTAATTTTTCAAGGGTCCATGAAAAAAAGGCCGCCTTTCCGCCCGCCGAAAAACCGCGTTACCGCCGGTTTCGCCCTTTTTTCGACCGTCCCGTCTGTCAATAGGCGGGGAGCAAAAACAGCCAGGGAGCAGTGCCTATGGCCAGGGCCAGGGCGGCAATGTGCTGCTGGCGCGGCTCCAGCTCGGGACAGCGGCGCAGGGCCCGCCGGTCCAGGAAATAGATGCACACACCGGCCAGCGCCACCCCGGCCAGCGTCCAGGAAAGGGACAGGGGAGAGCGGAAGGGCCTGCCCATGATGCCGGAAATCGATTCTTCCCACCACGCCCATTGGATCGGGAGCAGCCCCAACAGCATCCATACCACTCCGGCGGCGTCCGCCAAAAAGCCGTTGAGCCAGACCCGCCACCACACCCGGCGGAGCACCGCTTGTTTGGCCGTACAGCCCAGCGCCAGCAGGGCCAGCAGAAGCACCGCACAGTCGATGGCCAGGTTGCCGGGCAGGACAATCAGCCACACCTGGGGGAAGATCCACAGCAGCCAGATGGGCAGGAGGATATTATACAGCCGTACCGTCCGTTTCATCCTGCGTCTCTCCTTTCGTCCGGCTCAGCCGCCCCCCGAAAATCAGCGCCTCCCGCTCCGCCGCAGAGAGCGAACGGTCCCGCAAGCGGTAAAGGACCATGCCCAGCGCCGCCAACAGGGCGGAGAGAAGGTACTCCAGTCCCCCCAGGGCGCCCGGACTCATGGGCAGCAAAATGTTCCCCGCCAGAAAGACCGACGCGATCGTCCCGAACGCCACTGTGAGACGCCCGCCGGGCATGCGCACCGGCCGCTCCAGGTCGGGCCGTGTCTTCCGCAGCCGGAGCACCGCGGCAAAAGACATGACCCACATGACGATGGTGGTCAGAGAGGCCACGTTGATGAAGGGCAGGAAAAAGAGCTTCCCCGTAAAGGGCGTAAGCACCACGAACGCGGCGGTAAAATACACGCAGCGCGCCGGGGTGGCGTATTGGGGATGAAGGACGGAGAACTTCCGGGACACCAGCGCAAAGCAGGACAGGCCGTAGAGCATCCGTGCGGAGGAATAGAGGGTGGAATTCATCACCCCAACCGCGCCCACAAAGGCGGTGATCAGGAACAGGATGCGCACGGCGGGAATGCCGGTGATCCCCACCAGAACGTCGGCAAAGGCGGCGGTATGGCCCATGGTCTCCCGCCAGGGCAGATTGCCCGCCACGGCGGTGGATACCAGGCAGAGGATGCCGGTGACCAGCAGCAGACAAGTGATGAGCGCCGCCCCCGCCTTGCGGGCGGCGGGCCCGGTGGCATCGGCCGCGGCCTTGGACACCGTCTCCCATCCGGCTACTGAAAAAACCAGCAGCGACAGCAGCGATGCCGAGCCGCCGAAATCAAACTCCAGCCCTCCGTCGGAGGCGTAGACCGCCGGGTCAAAATGGGCAAAACAGATCACAAGGCCCACCAGACACATGCTCAGCAGCACCACTGTGGCGATCTTGGCCAGCGAAGCGCATACATTGGCGCCCCGGAGCTGGATATACAGGATCGCCCCGGCCAGCGCCAGCTGGATGATCACATTGGGCAGGGTGACGGGGAAATCCCCCACCCGGTAGAGCACCCCCGTCCGCTTCAGGACGGGGAACAGCTCGTCCAGCAGGGAGATGGCGGCCAGATCCACCCAGCAGAACACGATGGTGTTCATCAGTATGCCCGCCCACCCCACGGCGAATCCGCCGCGGCTTCCAAAGGCGGCATAGGAGTAGACCACCTCGCCCCCAGGCAGGGGCAGCATGGGGATGGCCTCCATATAGGCGAAGGCGAAGGGCAGCTCGATCACAATACACAGGGCAAAGGCCACCGCCAGATTCAGTGGTCCTCCCGCCGTCTCCAGCCACGTACCGGTCAGCAGCAGCCAGCTGGTGCCCAGCATGCACCCGATGCCCATGGCCACAAGGCCAAAAAAGCTGATGGATTTACCGCCGGTCTTTTCCATCCAGATCCCTCTTTTTCTTCAGATGGCCCCATTATAGCATAGGCCGCCGCGCTTTCCTAGCCCCTCCGGTACCGGCGCAGGGCCGCCCCCGCCAAATTGCCCAGCAGGGCGGCGCACAGGGCGATGGGCACCAGCACCCCGTCGGCCATGTTGGAGATCAGCCGGGCCAGGGGGAGGAAGAGCAGCATACACCCGGCGCAGGCCAGGGGGTAGAGGGGGCACAGGCCCTGCCGCCGCCCCAGGGAGAAGCCGGAGGCGAAGCCGCTGACCGGCAGCAGCAGAAAGCCGTACAGGATGCTGAGGAGGGGGACGTCCGGGGCATCGGCCAGCCGGAGCACAAAGGGCGCCGCCAGGCAGAGCAGCACGGCAAAGCTAAGGTAGGGCAGGGTCTCCCGCCAGTGGAACAGGGAGCGGCCCGGGGCAAGCCCAAGCTTCTCCCGGATGGCGGCCAGCTCGGCGCACCAGCCCACCCACCGGCCCAGCCAGATGAGGGCGTACACCAGCAGGAAGGGGACCAGGAAGAAGGGCAGCTCCGCGGCCCCGAAATTGAGAAGCACCCAGGCCGCCAGGGTGAGGGCCATGAGGGCAAGGTGGGCCAGGGAGCGCAGCAGCAGGGCCCTCCCCTCCGCGGCGAAGGGGAGGGTGGCCACGGCCGTCTCCGCCCCGAAGGCAAACCAAAGGGCGATCCCCAGCGCCGCCCCCAGGACCTCGGGCACCCGGGAATCGAAGCAGAAGGTGAACGCCAATTCCAGGGAGCCGCCGAAGAGGGCCCCCGGCTGGGTCACAAAGGACAGCAGCAGATAGGCCGCCGCCCCCAGCGCGCCCCCAAGGAGCAGCCGGGGCAGCCTGGAACGGATGGTGGACATGGAGCTTCCTCCTCTCAAAGGCCGAGAGCCTGTTTGATCTTTTTCACATACCGGCGGGAGGCATAGCACACCGTTCCCCCGGCGAGGGTGATGCGGATGGTGCCGCTGAGGGACAGGTCCAGAGCGGTCACCTGCTTCAGATGGACGATCTCAGAGTGGGAGATCCGCGCGAAGGCGTGTCGGTCCAGCTTGCCCTCCAGCTCGTACAGCCGCTCCCGCAGGTCGTACACCCCGCCGAGGGTCTGGGCGCGCACCCCCTTGTCCTCTCCGTAGCAGCGCAGCAGCTCCTCCTCCCGAAGGGGGAAGGCGTTCCCCTCCCGCCAGCCGATGAGGACGCCGCCCCCCTCCAGCCGGGCGGCCAGGGAGCGCACCTCGTCGGTCAGGGCCGGGGCGGTAATGACCGCCGACGCCTCCCCGCAATTCGGGTCGATGCGCACCTCCACCTTCATGCCGTTCCCCCCTTCCGTTCCAATATAGCGAAAAAAGGGCCGCCCGTCTACTGTTTTCAGACAGGCGGCCCTCCCTTGGGGATATTCGGTTTGCTTCCGCCGCAGGCCAGCGCCGCGGAGTCCGTCCGGTAGGACCAGTTCCCCGCCGCGTCCTGGGCGGCGCTGCAGCGCCAGATCACTTCCGTACCCGTCCAGCAGCAGACCTGAAAGCCCGTGTCCGCGCTCCCCTCCAGGCGGAACAGAGCCCCGCCGGGCCAGCGGCCGGGCCCGTCCCCCGCCGGCTCGATATAGCCCTGTTCCGTCAGCTCGTCGAAGGTCCCCCGCAGGGGCAGGCCGGTCTGATGGGCCATGCCGAAGGCATAGGCCATTGCGTCCGCTTCCCCTTCGCTCAGCCCCTCCAGGGCAGAGGCGTCCACGCCGATGGTCTCCACGCCGCTCTCGCCGCCCAGGGCGTCCGCCCACAGGTCGTTCAGGACCTGCAGGTAAAGTCCGCACAGATCCTCCCCCTCCTCCAGCACCGTGATGCTCCGGGGCTGGTAGAACTGGGCCGGATAGGTCTCCAGGATCGTGCCGCCGTAACCCACCTCCAGCAGCATCCCGTCCCGCAGCGCTTCGGGCGAGCGCTCCACACCGTCCCAGAGGATGCTCACTTCATCGGGGGAGAGGGTAAGCACGTCGCCCCGCGCCTCTCCGGCCACGATGAGGCTGCCGTCCTGCGCCGTGTCCACCAGGCGCACCTGTTTGACGGCCGTCCCGTCCGCCTCAGGGGTCTCCGGCGCCTCCTCCGCCCGGGCGCAGGCCGTCAGCGGGAGAAGCGCGGCCAGCAGCAGGGGCAGCAAAACGCTTTGTCTCATTTCCGTCGCCTCCAGTCCCCTGTTAGACGGCGCAGCCTCCCCAAAGGTTCCCTATTCCCCCAAAAGCGCCTGGACCGCCTGATTCAATGCCGCCACATCGGGCGCCTCCACCGTCTGGTTGGTCAGGCCGTATTCCGCCTTGAGCGCCAGGATGCGGTAGACGCTCTCCTCCAGCCGCGCCGGGGAGATGCGCCCGCCGTCCACGGCGCCGAGCAGCGCCTGACGGGCCTGCGTCAGATTGTCCGCGCCGTGGCAGACCAACAGCAGGTCGCACCCCGCCTCCACCGCCAGCACGGCGGCCTCCCCCATGCCGTAAGTATCGGAGATCGCCCCCATGGTCAGATCATCGGTGCACACCACGCCGGTAAAGCCCAGCTCCTCCCGCAGGACCTCGCTCACCAGCACGTGGGACAGGCTGGCGGGATACTCCGGGTCAAACGCGGTCATCCGGATATGCCCCGCCATGACGGCCGGAGCGCCGCACTCCACCGCCCTGCGGAAGGGGACGGCGTCGCCCCGGGCCCAGTCCTCGCGGGACAGCTCCACCACCGGCAGCGCCTGGTGGGAATCCGTGGCGGTATTGCCGTGACCGGGAAAATGCTTCCACACGCTGATGATCCCGGCCTCCCGCATCCCGCCGTCCACCCAGGCGGCGGCATCCGCCGCCCGGCCGGGGTCGCCGCTGTAGGCGCGGTCTCCGATGACGGTGTTCTCCGGGTTGCTCCGCACATCCGCCACCGGAGCAAAATCCAGGTTGAAGCCGAAGGCCGCGCATTCCATGCCCAGGGTCTGTCCCAGCCGTGTCAGCTCAGACGCGTCGTGCCGCTGTCCAAAGGTATCGGCGCTCGGAAGGTCCATTACCTCCTCCGGCATCCGGGAGACCCGTCCTCCCTCCTCGTCCACACAGAGGAAAAGGGGCACGGCGTCTGCGTTGAGCTGCTTGAGGCCGTTGGTCAGCTCGGCCAGCTGACCGGCGCTCTCCACGTTGCGGCCGAAGAGGATGACGCCGCCCACCTGATACTCCTGCACCGCCTGGACCGCGTCCGCGCCGGGCGCGGCGCCCTCAATACCCGCCACCAGCAGCTGCCCTACCATCTGCTCCGGCGTCATCCCGGCCAGCTGCTCCGCGATCGGGTCCGGGGTGGGCGTGGGCTCCGGCGTGGGGGACGGCTCCGGCGTGGGGGTGGGTTCCGGGGAGGACGCGGGCAGGGCCGTACCCTGGGGCACGGGGGGATCCTCCGTCCCGGGCCGGAGGGCGCAGGCGGAGGGCAGTGCAAATACAACCAGTAATAGCGCCGCGATCAAATTCCGTTTCGTCATCGTTTCTTCCGTCCTTTCCGGCTTTTGGGCACATGCATGGCCCGCGGATTCCGGTCGCGGCGGCCGGGGCGGGAGGGTTCCCTGCGCTCCGTCCGCTGCGCCGGCAGAGCCGGCGCAGCCTCCCCGGCCAGGCGGAAATCGATCTGCCCGCTCTCCGGCGCCGCGCCGGTGCACACCACCTCCAGCGGCATCCCAAAGGAAAAGACCCGGCTGCCGTCAAAGCTTGTGAGGGACATGCGCTGCTCGTCGTAATGCCATCCGCTTCCGGGCAGCGCCTCGACCCCCACCAGGCCCTCCACGCCGCTGCCCAGCATGACGAACAGGCCGAAGCGGGTGACGCCGGAGACCGCGGCGGGGAACGTCTCGCCCAGGTGGGCCTGCATGAACTCGGCCAGGTAGCGCTTTTCGATCTCCCGCTCGGCGTTTTGCGCGGCGATCTCCCGCTGCGAGGACTGCACCGCCGCCCGCGCCGCCGCGGCGGCAAGCTTTTTCTCCGACGCCCCCCGGAGCGTTCCATCCAGCAGGGCGGTGAGGATGCGGTGGACCATCAGGTCCGGATAGCGGCGGATGGGCGAGGTGAAGTGACAGTAGTCCCTTGCCGCCAGGCCAAAGTGACCCAGGTCCTCGGTATCGTAACGGGCCTTCATCAGGCTGCGCAGCACCAGGCTGGACACCGCGGCCGCCTCCGGCTTTCCCTGCGCCTGGGCCAGCAGCTTCTGCAGGGAAAACTGGTCCGCGGCCCCCAGGGTATAGCCCAGAGGAGCGAGCATGCTCTTCAGCTTCTCGGTCTTGTCCAGGGAGGGTTTTTCATGCACCCGGTAGACGCAGGGCTTGTCCAGGGCTTTCAGGTGGGCGGCCACACACTCGTTGGCCGAGAGCATGAAGGATTCGATCAGCTTCTCGCTCACGCCCGGCCGGCGTACCTGCACCTCCACCGGCGCGCCCGTTTCGTCGCAGCGGATGGCGCTCTCGCTGCTGTCCAGGTCCAGACTCCCGCGCAGGCGGCGGCGCTTTTCCAGCACAGCGGCCAAGGCGGCCATGTCCCGCAGCGTGGGCAGGATCGCCCCGTACCGCTGCGTCAGGGCCGCCTCCTCCCCAGCCAGGAGCGCGTTGCAGTCGTCGTACGTCATGCGCTCCACGGTACGGATGACGCTCTTGGCGATGGTATGCCCCACCAGCTCCCCCTCCGCCGTCAGGGTCATGAGACAGGAGAGCGTCAGCCGGTCTACCCGTGGATTCAGCGAGCAGATGCCGTTGGACAATTCGGGCGGCAGCATGGGGACCACCCGGTCGGCAAAATAGACCGACGTGCCCCGCTCCCAGGCCTCCAGATCCAGCGGGGAAGCGGCGGGGACGTAATGACTCACATCCGCGATGTGCACCCCCAGCACCCAGCGGCCCTGCTCGTCTTGTTCCAGGCTCACCGCGTCGTCCAGGTCCTTGGCGGAGGCGCCGTCGATGGTAAAGATGAGCTTGTCCCGCAGATCCAGCCGTCCCTCCCGCTCCCCCGGCCCCACCTGTTCCGGCGCCGCCTGAGCCGCGGCGCGCACCGCGTCGGGAAACGCGGGATCGATCTCGTAGTTGTACAGAATGGCCTCCACCGCCGCCTCCCGGCTGGCCGCCGGGCCGAAGACCCGCCGCAGGGCGCCCAGCGGCGGGTGCTTGGCGCTTCCGAAGCTGGTCATGGCCACGGCAGCCTTGTCCCCCGCCCGGGCCAGGCGGCTTTTGCCCAGCACCTGGATGGGCCCGGGCAGGCGCTCCTGGTCGGGCTGGAGCCAGAGCTCCCGGTTGTGCTTTTGGAGCACGCCGGTGACCACCCGGTTGGCCCGCTCCAGCACCTCCACCACCCGGCCGGTACGCCGCTCCCCCCGGGCCGCCTCGGTCCGGTCCGGCAGGACGGCGACCCGGTCCCCATTCCATGCGCCGCCGTCGCAGCGGGGCGGAATAAAATAATCCTCCCCCTCTTCCGGGATCAAAAAGCCAAAGCCCCGGCCGGTGGCCTGATAGATCCCCTGCACCGTTCCTTCTGTTTGTTTCATATGGTCTCGATTCCTTTCCAATCGTTTCACTCGCTCCCCGGGCTTTATTATACCCGCTCCGGCGGCGGGGTTGCAAAAAAGACGCCCTCCCGCGGCAAAAACGGGAGGGCGTCTTTTCATTGGCTCAGATCAGGCAGATGATGAAGGTGATCACCATAAATCCGATGGCAACCCACTTGGTCATCTTGGCCAGCTTGGCGTCCCAACTCTTGGCCTTGTTCTTGGACAGGAAAGTGTCGGCCCCGCCGGCGATGGCGCCGGACAGTCCCGCGCTCTTTCCGGACTGGAGCAGCACCACGGCTACCAGGAACAGCGCCGCCAGCACGTCGATAATGCTCAGAACCAGCTTTGCGATCTCCACGTTACATCGTCCTTTCCGCCCCTGGAGGGGCGCTTTGCTGCTATTTTGGGGCGCAAGGATACCGCGCCGCTTCAAACGTGGCTTTTATCATAGCATAGTTTCCCGCTGATTGCAAGGCCTTTTTCGACGCTGCGCCCGGTAAGAAGTCCGGGCCCGGCACGCGCGGCCCTACCTTCCCCGGATGATCCGCCGGCTGCCCCAGCAGGTGGCCAGGAAATAGGCCCCGTAGACGACCAGGATAAAGGCCGCCGTTACCGCGCTGGAGGCCGCCGAGTCCACCCGGCCGACTTGTGCAATGGCGGCGTTAGCGGACGTCATGCCAACCGCCGCATGGACCACCGCCAGCGCCAGCGGCAGGAAAAAAGCCAGGAACACCTGCACGTAGATGGACCGGTCCCGCATCCGTTCCTCCACGCCCAGCCGGGCGAGCACCCGATAGCGGTTCTGGTTGTCGGCCGCCTGGGAAAGCTGCTGAAGCGCCAGCACCGCCGCCGAGCACAGCAGGAAAACGATGCCCAGATAAATGCCCAGGAAGAGCACCAGGATCTTGGTCCCCATGGTCTGCAGGTAGATCTGTACCCGGCTGTCCCAGCCGTAGCCGTAACCGTTCCCGCCGCTGTCATAGTCCCGGGGCACCAGGTTCCCCATGGCCTGCGCCAGGCGCTCGTCCGCCTGCTCCGGGTCAATGCCGGGGGCATAGTTGCCCACCAGGTTGCGGCTGGACAGCGTGCCGGAGGCCGCCAGGGCGTCTGGCAGCACCAGCATGCTGCTGTACACGCTGTCCCCGGTGAGAACCACCGCCTGCACGTCGCCGCCCGCCAGCAGGGCGCGCCCCTGCGCCACCACCACGGGCCGGTCCGCCCACAGGCTCTTCCAAAAGCTCTCCTCAGCCATGTAGGTCCCCCACAAAAGGCCGTATTCCCCCTCCGTCAGCGCCAGGGGCGTTCGGCCCTGGAGGGCGAGCAGCCGGTTGCAGTCCGTCAGCGAGATCGCATCCAGGCTGGTCTGCGTATACTCCCGGTCCCCCACCGAATACGTCAGCGGCTCCAGTTCCACCTGCCGGATGTCAAACCGCACCGATTCCGCCAGTTCCTGCTCCGGGTCGAAGCCCCCCGCCGCCAGCCACTTCTCCAGCTCCGGCTCCGCCCCGTCTCCGCCGTGACAATAGAAGCGCACCGTTACGTCGTAAGGGGCGTTCTCCGCGGTAATGGCGGAGACGGTATTGTTCAGCCCGACGGAACAGGCGGTGATCCCGATGGCCAGCAGCAGCATCAGGCAGATCACCGTCATGGACACATAGGTGGAATTGATGCGGGAGTTGAACTGCCGGAGCAGGAACATGTTCAGTCCCTTATAATAAAGGCGTTTGTTGGCCTGGCAGATCTTCAGCAAAAAGCCGGACAGCGAGCGGAAAAAGAGCAGCGTGCCCGCAGTGCCCAGGGCCAGCATGAGGAAAAAAAGATTGTCCACCCGCAAAATGCCCCGGACGAGGAGCATGGCGTAGGCGATGATCAGCAGGATGGCCCCGGTCAGGAACATGACCACCGAGGCCCCAACGCTTTTGAGCTTCAGGTCCTGATTTTCCCGGTCGGCCCGGAGCAGGTCGATGAGCTTCTGCCGGGAGACCCGGAAGGAGTTGAAGAGCATCACCACCAGAAAGATGACTCCAAAGTAGAGCAGGGTCTTGCCCAGCGCCCTGGGGGAAAAGACGAAATGAAACTCCGGGATGCTGACGGCGAAGAGCCCGGCGGTAAACACGGAGATGAACTGGGACAGGAACACCCCCAGCAGCAGGCCTATGCCCAGCGAAAACACGCCGATGAGCAGGGTCTCCAGGAACAGCAGGGCGCTCACCCTTCCCCCGTCCAGGCCCAGCAGCAGGTAGGTGCCCAGCTCCTTTTTCCGGCGGCGGATCATAAAGCCGTTGGCGTAGAGGATCAGAAAGCCCAGCACCACGGATACGAAGACGGACACCACGTCGATGAGCTGAAGGATGACGCGGATCATGCCCTTGTTGGCGGAGAGGAGGATCTCCATGACGTACTGGGACTCCATGGAGTTGAATACATAAAAGATGCACACGCCGAACGTGAGGGTGAGAAAGTACACCGAATAATCCTTCAAACTCCGGCGCACATTCTGGAAGGCCAGCTTAGAGAACATCGCCCGAGTCACCTCCCAGCAGCGTAACCACCTCGATGATGCGGGCAAAAAAGTCCTTGCGCCCGCTGGCTCCCCGCACCAGCTCGGTAAAGGGCCGCCCGTCCTTGATAAAGAGGATGCGGCGGCAGTAGGAAGCGGTAAAGGCGTCGTGGGTCACCATGAGGATGGTGGTCCTCTGCGCCCCGTTGAGCTCTTCAAACCGGTCCAGCAGCAGCCGCGCGGACTTGGAATCCAGGGCTCCGGTCGGCTCATCGGCCAGCACCAGAGCCGGACGGGTGATGATGGCCCGGGCCGCCGCCACCCGCTGCCGTTCGCCTCCGGAGAGCTGGTAGGGAAACTTGTTCAGGCAGGGGGTAATATCCAGCAGCCGGGCGGTCTCCTGAACCCGTCCTTCGATCTCCCCGGCAGGGGTTTTGAGGATGGTCAGCGCCAGAGCGATGTTCTCAAAGGCGGTGAGGGTATCCAGCAGGTTGCAGTCCTGGAAAACAAAGCCCAGCCGCTCCCGGCGGAACCGGGACAGGTCCTTGCCCTTCAGGCCCGTCACATCCTTTCCCTCGATCCTGATGTGCCCGGCGGTGGGGCGGTCAATGGTGGCGATGCAGTTGAGCAGCGTGGTCTTTCCGCTGCCCGAAGCCCCCATGATGCCCACAAATTCGCCCTCGTTCACCCGAAAGCTGAAATCGTCGATGGCCCGGGTCACGCTGCCCCGGGCTCCGTAATATTTCTGCAGGTTTTCCACGTTGAGTATGGGTTCCATTGGAATCCCTCCTTTTCCTGCTCATCCTATCATACCCGCTTCGGCGCTGCCATAAGATGTCCTTACAGTTTTGTGACGTTTTTGTCATCAAACTTTTTTTGAGACCCCCTTGCATTTTTTCTGACAGCCGATATAATGAAGACACACAATTACATCAGGAGGTCTTTTCCCATGAATAAAACCATTTCTGCCGCAAACGCCCCCGCCGCCGTAGGCCCCTACTGTCACGCCAAGCTGGCGGGCAACACGCTGTATACCTCCGGCCAGCTGGGCCTGGTCCCCGCCACCGGCGCGCTGCCCGAGGGCGTGGAGGCCCAGGCCCGTCAGGCGCTGGATAATCTGGGCGCCGTGCTCCAGGCCGCCGGCATGGATTTTGCCGACGTGACCAAGACCACCGTGTTCCTGACCGATATCAACGACTTTGCCGCCGTCAATTCCATCTATGCGGAGTATTTCACCGGCCAGGCCCCCGCCCGGTCCTGCGTCCAGGTCGCCGCGCTGCCCAAGGGCGCGCTCTTTGAGATCGAGGCGGTCGCCGTCAAGTGATCTGCCGCCGTGCCGGTCCAGCCTCCCGCATGTGTTATGCACCCCGTGCCGCGGAATCCCGCCGCACGGGGTGCATTTCCGTTTTTCCACAAATAATACCCGTCGATTTTCACAAATTTTGCTGTCTCTTTTTTCTCTTCCCGCCGCAAGTTCCACTTGCAGCCGGGTCGAAAATGAGGTATAGTTTGTGTAAACCAAAATTTCCTTTAGTTCTAAAAAAATTTTGTGAGGTAAGTTTGATGGGTACTACACCACGCACCCCGGCATCGGTCTTTGCTTGGAATGGGGTCCCGCCGGCAGGCCAGCTGATTCCGCTGGGCCTGCAGCATGTCGTCGCCGCCGTAGTAGGCGTCATCACCCCCGCGATCATCGTTTCCTCCACCTGCGGCCTGAGCGACGCCGATACGACCCTTATGATCCAGGTCTCTCTGATCCTGACCGCCCTGGCCACCCTGCTCCAGCTCTTCCCTCTCTTCCGGCGCCTCGGCTCCGGCCTGCCGGTCATCATGGGCATCAGCTTTGCCTACGTTCCCACGCTCACCTCCATCGGCGGCGCATTCGGCCTGGGGACCATCTTGGGCGCCGAGATCGCGGGCGGCTGCGTGGCCGTTCTCTTTGGGATCTTTCTGAAGCAGATCCGGCGGTTTTTCCCGCCGCTGGTCACCGGCACGGTCATCTTTACCATCGGCCTCTCCCTCTACCCCACTGCCGTCAAATATATGGCCGGCGGCGCGGGACAGCCTGACTTCGGAAGCTGGAAAAACTGGCTGGTAGCCTTTATCACCCTGGCGGTGGTCTTCGTTCTGAACAACTTTACCAAGGGCGTGCTCAAGCTGGGCGCTATCCTGTGGGGAATGGCGGTGGGCTACGTCGTGGCCCTGCTCATGGGTATGGTCAGCTTTGACAGCGTGGCCGCCGCCGGGTATTTCCAGGCGCCGGTCCCCCTCTATTTCCCCATCGAGTTCAATGTGGCCGCCTGCGTTTCCATGGCCATCATGTACATCGTCAACTCCGTGCAGACCATCGGCGATCTCAGTTCCACCACCATGGGCGGCATGGACCGCATGCCCACCGACCACGAGCTCTCGGGCGGTATCATCGGCCAGGGCGTCATGAGCGTGATCGGCGCCCTTTTCGGCGGCCTGCCCGCCGCCTCCTACAGCCAGAACGTGGGCATCGTGACGGTGAACAAGGTGATCAACCGGGCCGTTTTCACCCTGGCCGCCCTGGTGCTGCTGGTGGCCGGGTTTATTCCAAAGCTCTCCGCCCTGCTGACTACCATCCCTTACGCCGTCATCGGCGGAGCCACGATCTCGGTGTTCGCCACCATCACCATGACCGGCATCCGTATGATCACACAGCAGACCTTCACCATGCGCAATTCCACCGTGGTGGGCCTGGCGGTGGCGCTGGGCGTGGGCGTCACCACCGTGGGTCCGGCGTGTCTGGCCGGGTTCCCCGCCTGGGTCACCACCGTGTTCGGCAGCTCCAGCGTGGTGCTCTCCACCCTGACCGCCATCCTGCTCAATCAGCTTCTGCCCAAGGACCCGCCCGAGCGCCGCTGAAGCGGCAAGGCCACCTTGTCCACAGACGCAGAGCGGACCGGCTCTCCGGCCGGTCCGCTCTGCAAAGGGTCTCTACGTCTCTTTTGCCTCGTCGATATAGCTGTACAGGGTATACTTGGAAATCCCGAAAAACTTGCACACCTTGTCGCCCGACTTGGTGATGAGAAAGGCTCCCGTCTCGTTGAGAAACTGGATGGCCTTCACCTTATCTTCTTTGGTCATAAGGGCCACAGGCTTACCCACGATCTTCACGCTCTGCGCGATCAGCTCGTCCAGCAGGTCGGACACGTTGCGGGAGATGTGCTCCGGCTCCTGCTCGTCCCGCTCGGTGGCGGTAAACTGCTTGAGGGCGTCCTCCATGGCCAGCATGAGGGTAATATCGTAATTGATGCCGAACATGCCGATGGGTCTGCCGTCATCGTCCCGGATATAGATGGTGGTGGACTTGAGGATCTTTCCATCCCGGGTGCGGGTCAGGTAGCACAGGTGATCCTCCACCGTTCCCTTTCCGCCCCGCAGGGCCTCCAGCACCGCGTGAGAGGGGCCGTCCCCCACCTTGCGCCCGCTGATCTGGCCGTTTTCAATGGCCACGATGGAACTGTCCGGGTCGTTGGAGGCCAGGTCGTGGACCACCACCTCGCAGTTGGGGCCGAACTGCCTTGCCACGCCTTTGGCCAGCTGGAACAGAAATTGCAGCGTGGATGCGTCAAGCATGTGCTTCCCTCTTTTCCTGTCGTCTTTTTTTCATTCTACCACAAATCCCTGTGATTTCAACAAAAATTATATGCCCTAAAAATTATTTAGATTTTCGCAAAATATCATTGTGTTTCGGACGGTTTTATGCTATCATGGAACTGCAACGAGAACTTTTCTCTTGCATTCGACCAATTACAACTGGATACGGTTGGTTGTGGCTGCAACGAAGTGCTTCGCGCACGGGCTGGATGGATCTCTGGGCTCCGTTCGGCGCTGCCTGCCCGCCGGAGCGACGACGTCCATTTCTGAAATGGACGCTTTTTTTGTCTCAAAATCCTCAGAATAAATTTTAAAATTTTAAAATCAAGGCACTGTAAAGTAAACATGAAAAGTTAGGACCCAAAAATCAGCCAATATCTCTACGCAACGAGCAAAAGCTCCCGTTTGCGCTTTTTGGACAGTTTAAGACCGGCACACTGAGCTGGA
>NZ_JACOPP010000035.1 GCF_014287895.1 Lawsonibacter hominis
AATGCCAATGGGCGGCTGGACAACCTACTGTCCGCCATATGCCGCTCCTCGCCGCATGAGGCTGGAGGCGGCACCAATCATTCCAAGAGCTGCAACGCTACGGCGGGGCGGCTCTTTGTATATTCTGATGGCGGTGGTGATGATGCCGAATGAAAAGAATCTAAAGCCGTTGAACAAGCGAACAAAGAAGGAACAAAGAAAAATCCAGTCTGCGGGTGGAAAAGCGTCTGGTGAAGTACGACGCCAGAGAAAGACGCTGAAGGAGAACATGAACCTGATTCTCGGGCTTGACGTTTCCGGGGTGAGGGACTTCAACAAGCTTACCGCCATGGGGATACCTGTGGAGGACATTGATAATTCCATGCTGCTGGCGGCGGCGCTGTTCCAAAAGGCAAAGACGGGTGACGTAGCGGCCTGCAAGGAAGTGCGTGAGTGGATCGGAGAAGAAGCAGATACCGACGCGGGGGTGCAGATCATTGACGACTACTAAGCTGTCTGATGTGCTTGCCCCGTCATTTCGGCCCGTGCATGATGCAATCCGAGTTGGGCAGTATAATCAATTTGTGCTGAAGGGTGGGCGCGGGTCTACAAAGTCTTCCTACGTTTCTGTTGAGATGATCCTGCAGCTCATCCGGCACCCGGAAATCCACGCGGTCGTGATGCGTAAGGTGGCCAACACTATGCGTACCACAGTTTTTGCTCAGTATGTTTGGGCGATCACAGAGCTTGGCCTGTACAGCAGGTTTAAGCCGACAGTCTCTCCAATGGAGATCACCTATAGGCCGACGGGTCAGAAGATCATGTTTTTCGGTGCGGACGACCCAGGGAAAATCAAGTCCATCAAGGTGCCGTTCGGGTACATTGGGCTACTGCACTTCGAAGAACTCGATCAATTCGCTGGGGAAGAAGAGATCCGGAATCTGGAACAATCGGTGCTGCGCGGCGGCCCTATTGCACTGGAGTTCAAAAGCTTCAACCCGCCCAGGACGGCCATAAATTGGGCAAATAAATACTGCCTGCGGGATAAGCCGGGGCAGTTGATCCACCACAGCGATTACCGCTCTGTCCCGGTCGAGTGGCTTGGACAGCGCTTCCTTGACGACGCGCACTATCTCAAGTCTATCGACACAGCCGCCTATGAGCATGAGTATTTGGGCGAGGCAAACGGGACGGGGGGGATGGTGTTTGGCAATGTCCACAGCCGGAAGGTTTCCGAAGAGGATATCATAGTGTTTGACCGCATCTACGACGGAGTAGATTGGGGCTATTTCCCGGATCCGTTTGCCTATAACCGGTGCTACTTTGACGCGGCTCGGCGGGATCTGTACTTGTTCCGTGAGGCCACGATGTATAAGGCGGGCAACCGCAAGACAGCGGACAAGCTGATCGAGATGGGCGTGACCGAAAATGACCGCATCACGGCAGACAGCGCAGAACCGAAGAGCGTGGCAGACTATCGGTCTTATGGGTTGTATTGCCACGGTGCCGAGAAGGGGCCCGGAAGCGTCGAATACTCCATGAAGTGGCTACAGTCGCTGGCGCATATTTATATTGATCCAGCCCGATGCCCGGACACATACCGGGAATTTACCGAGTACGAATATGAGCGGACCAAGGATGGGGAGATCGTCAGCGGATACCCGGATGCGAACAACCACCACATCGATGCCGTGCGTTATGCGTTGGAGCCGGTGTGGAGACGGAGGGGACGTTAGTGGGCAAGTTCAAGCGATGGCTTTATAACAAGTTCCTGCCCGCGTGGTGCAAGGATGATCTGCTGGAGTCCAATGCGCGCCTTGCGGAGCAAATCGACGCACAGCGCCGGGAGATCGACCGTCTGAATGCCTACATCAGAGGCATGGAATCCGCGATACGCAGGAGCGCGAGGATAACTGTTTACGGAAATGAGGCGAAGCGCCAGTGAGTATATTGTCTGCCATGTTCAACAGCAGGGTATCCACCCTTGAGCAGGCATTCCAGGCAAAGGACACCACGACAGGTCCGATGCGGAGAGCGATAGAGGAGTGGTTCCGGCTTTATTTTGACACGGAGCCGACTGAGCAGGAGGACCCCTGCCAGCGCATCCCGTTCGTTGTGGTAAACAAGGTCACCAAGGCTTCGTTTTCCGAATATTCCGCATCCTCCGATGACGAATTTGCCGCAAAGTGCCTCAAAAGGCTGGAACTGGTACGCAAAAAAGCGATGCAGCTCGCCATGATCGGCGGGAGCTGTTACATAAAGCCGGTATTGGCATCGGACGGGTTTGATTTTGTCATTGTCCGGCGGGACTGCTACCTGGTCCCGGAGCGCGACTCCGCTGGTAACGCGACAAGCATCGGCTCGGCGGAGTTTTTCTCCGTTGGTGGCGATTATTACGCGCTTTTGGAGCGGCGCACGGTAGACGCGAACGGGTGGCTCGCCATCGAAAACAAGCTGTTCCGGTCAGCAGACAGGAGTGTCCTGGGGATCGAAGTACCGCTGAGTACCCTGGCCAAGTACGATGCGCTGGAACCGTACATCGTCTTCCCGGAGCGGCTTTTTGGGCTTGGGATGGCACAGCTGAAAACTCCGATGGTGAATTGCGTGGACGGTTCCGACGATTCAGTGTCCCTCTATGCGCCTGCTGTCCAGCTGATCCACAACATCAACCGCAACGAGGCGCAGATCAACGGGGAATTTGAACGTGGGAAGAGCCGACTTATCGTCAGCGGGGATATGATGGAAGTCGGGCCGGATGGTCGTAAGCGCCTGACAGACGATATGTTTACCGCGTTGGACGATGATCCGGACAGCGTAGGCGTGACGATCTTTTCGCCAACGCTCCGTGAGCAATCCTTCCTGGCGCGCAAAACAGAGTATCTGCGCAACGTAGAGTCGCAGATCGGGCTGAAGCGCGGAATCCTGTCTGAGGTGGAGGCTGTAGAACGGACGGCGAAGGAGATCACATCTTCTGAGGGCGATTACAACCTGACGATCATCGACTTCCAGCAGGCGTGGGAAGAGGCTATGCGAGAGACGCTGCGCATCTGCTTTGTCCTTGGTTATATGTACAAGCTGACCCGGCATAGGGACTTTGACCAGGACAGCCTTGTTGTGGATTGGGGAGATGGCGTCCTGTACAATCGCGAGAAGGTAGGCCAGGAGATGCTGGCGCAGGTGCAGGCAGGGATCCTGAAGCCGGAACGCTACCTCGCCTGGTATTACGAATTACCATGCGAGACAGAGGCGGACATGGCAAAAATACGGCAGGATTATATGCCGGAGTTGAGTGCGCTGACAGGCGGTGATTGACCATGCTGACGCCGGAGCAGATCGCAGCGCTCCAGGACGCCGCAGCACGCGTGGCTGACCCGATCAACGACTTCCTGCTTGAGGATATCGCCCGGCGCATAGCCGGGGCGGGGCAGCTCACCAGCACGGCGGCCTATCAGGTATGGCGGGCTCAACAGCTTGGATTGTCGCAGTGGGAGATCAAAAAAAGGCTCAGGAAGCTGCTCAATGTCTCCCACAGAGAGTTGAGGAGGCTTCTGACCCAATCAGCAGAAGTTGGATACGACTTTGATATCAAACGCCTCCCATACGTACAGGCTTTGCCATTCGAACAGAACGCGGCGCTGCAGCAGATTGTTTCTGCTGCAGTCAGGCTGGCCCAGGATGACTTCACCAACCTGACGCAGACGCTTGGTATGGTAGGGCCAAACGGGGCTGCCTTACCGCTCCGGGACGCATACAGGGAGTGCATGGATTACGCTTTCAAGCAGGTGTCAACTGGAGCGGCGGATTACAATACAGCGATCCGGCGGGCGACGAAAAATCTGGCCGATCTTGGCGTCAGAATCATTGACTATGAAAGCGGCGTACACACCTCCATTGAGGCGGCCACACGGCGCAACATCATGGGCGGCCTTGGACTGATGATGGAGCAGATCACCCAGCGGAACCACGATGATCTCGGCGCTGACGGATGGGAGATCTCCGCACACGCCAACAGCGCCCCAGATCACGAGCCAATACAGGGCAGGCAGTACACCGATGCGGAGTATGAGGCCCTGAACAACAGCCTTCGGCGGCGCATCGGGACGCTGAACTGCGGGCACGTGGCATTCCCGATCCTGCTTGGGATAAACAGCCCGCAGTATACGCAGGACGAGCTTCGTGCGTTCCGGGAGGATAACGATAAGGGCATCACATACGAAGGTCGGCACTACACCGGCTACGAGGCGACACAGATGCAGCGGAAGGTGGAGCGCTCCATACGGAAGCAGAAGAACCGTATCCTGATAGATGAGGCAACCGGCGATGCAGAGAAACTTCGGACAGACCAGATAAGGCTGCGGCGGCTGAGTGAGGAGTACAAACGATTCTCTAAGGCCGCTGGTTTACGAACTGAGCCCGAACGAGCCATGGTGGCTGGGTTTGGGAGAGGGCAGGCGGCCAGAGTGGCGAAAACAGTTGAAATTTCACCCAAACATGCTACAATAAGTGCCAGTGAAGATAAGGGTGGAAGCGCTGTGCATTATGTAACACGGCTTGACGTTGAAAAATATCGTTGCGTTTCTGGAGGCATTACAACGGATGAAGTGATTATCACAGATGAGCGCATTCAGCATATCAAAGATCACCACCCGAATGATTTTGAGCGGTATGAGCGGTATTTGGTTAAAATTATCGAGGAGCCAGATTATATCCTGGAATCCGATTTGCCACATACGGCATTCTTGCTGAAAGAAATTATAGATGCCGACGAGCGGTTCCAGCTTATTCTGCGGTTAAAAGTAACTGGGGACCCGGAAGGGTATAAAAATTCAGTGATTACATTCTTGAAAATCAGCGAAAAGAAATGGAAGAAATATCTTAGGAACAAGAATGTGCTTTACAAGCGAGAATAAACGGGCTATAATCTAACTAGAATAAGATGGTTATTTGAGGTGGAAATTTCGTGTCGCCACGCGCCACATGCTTTCGGGCAATGGGCAAAAGAAATGCAGGGGAATGGCACGCCTGCCAAATAACCAACCTTATGGGGCCACCTTCGGGTGGCTCCACTTATATTCAGATTAAACCACCAACCTTGTTGGGCGGTGGTTTTCTTATGCCCATTTTTAGGAGGCGAGGCAAATGATTTGCCCATATAACCGGAAGGCCGAGAAGCAAGTCCTGCAAGTTACAAACGAATATGATGACGATGGAAGAAATAACAACACACAGCAGATTACACAGTGGACTTACACAATGATGGAGTGCTCGCAAGAAGGGTGTGCGGTCTGGAGAGACGGACGATGCTGTTACTATGTTGATGGAACAGGGTGCGAGTAGCCCCTGTTTTCTCATACCATTTTTGCCCAGGCCCGGGCGTAATGAGGGCCGCCGCAGGGGACGCCACCCCCGTTATCAAAGCGTAGCGGAAGAAAGGACCATTATGAAGCGGGAATTTCTACAGAACCTCAAAGTTGGAGAGCAGCCCCTGCCCAAAGAGGTCATTGACGCGATCATGGGCGAAAACGGCGCAGACATCGAGGCGGCCAAGAAGCCCTTCGCGGACTACGAAACCATCAAACAGCGGCTTGAGGATGCCAATAAGACCATTGAGGAATTTAAAGGCATGGACGTGGACGGGATCAAAAAGGCTGCTGATGAATGGAAGGAGAAAGCCGAGAAGGCTGAAAGAGACGCAGCAGCAAAGATCGCTGAAATGGAGTTCAATGGTCTCCTGTCCTCGGCTATCACCAGCGCGAAAGGCAAGTCCGTCAAGGCTATCCTGGGCGAACTGGCCGACCAGATGGATGCCCTGCGGGCCAGCAAGAATCAGAAGGCTGATATTAAATCCGCTTTGGAGGCGCTGAAGAAGGATAACGGGTACCTGTTTGATGACGGCCCTACCCCGTCCCCGTATGCGCCAGGCCCCGGAAGGGACCCGATCACACCACAGGAGCCCACCAGCCTCGCGGGTGCGCTCCGGGAAAAGTACAACACGAAAGGATGACTTGAATTATGGCTATTACCCTCGCAGAAGCAAAGGTCGGCATGGCCGACAAGGTAGACCAGCAGATCATCGACATGTTCCGGCGCAGCTCCCTGCTGCTGGACCGGATGACCTTCGACAACTGCATCTCCCCCGGTACCGGCGGATCTACGCTGGCTTACGGCTATATCCAGCTTAAGACGCCCAGTACTGCCGCTGTGCGTACTATCAACACCGAGTATACCGCAAACGAGGCCAAGCGTGAAAAGAAGAGCACCAACGCCATCATCATGGGCGGCTCTTTCGAAGTAGACCGCGTGCTCCAGAATACCTCTGGTGCCGTGGACGAGCTTGCGTTCCAGGCGGAGCAGAAGATCAAGGCGACTGCAAACTATTTCCACAACCTCGTTATCAACGGGACGTCCGCATCCAGCGGGGCCGGTTATGTGACCAGCACTTTCGACGGCCTGAAGAAGCTGCTTTCCGGTACCTCCAACGAGATCACCAGCACGGTCAGCCTTACCAGCGCGTCTGAGCTGGATTCCAACTGCAATGCGTTCCTGGACGAGCTGGACGGCTTCCTGATGGCGCTGGACGGCGTCCCCTCCATGCTGCTGATGAACTCCAAGATGCTCACCCGTGTGCGCGGCTGTGCCCGCCGTGCTGGCTACTATGACCGCACGAAGGATGACTTTGGCCGCTATGTGGAGACCTACAACGGGATCCCCCTGATGGATGCCGGTAAGTACTACAACGGTTCCGCCACCACTGAGGTAATCGCGGATACCGCCGCAAGTGCCAGCGCCGCCGGGACCACCGATATCTACGCCGTGTGCCTTGGACTGGACGGGTTCCACGGCATTTCTCCTACCGGTACCGGCGTGATCAACAACTATATGCCCGATCTGTCTGCGCCCGGCGCAGTCAAGAAGGGCGAAGTTGAGCTGGTGGCTGGCGTTGCCCTGAAGAATACCCTGAAGGCTGCCCGGCTTACCGGTATTGCCATTACGCCCAAGACCGGCAGTTCCGGCGGTTAAGGAGGTGCCTCCTCATGGTGAACTACAATTTTTATCGGACGGAATATTGTGGGGACTCCATCGAGGCGGCTGACTTCGACCGGCTGTCTAAACGAGCCTCGGAGCAGCTCGCACGATACGAGAAAATCTATCGCGTGGACGGCGACGAGGCGGCCCGCAGCATGGCTGTCTGCGCCATGGCCGATGCTTTGTATTACTTTGAGGCTGCAGCCAATGGAGGGGCCGTGACCAGTTCCTCCATCGGCTCGGTCTCCAGCAGCCGGCAGGCTCCTGAAATCGACGTCAGCGCAAAGTCCCAAAACAGGGAGCTGTACCGCTGCGCAAGCCTCTACATGGATATCTACAGGGGGTGCGGGCAATGCTGAGTGTCCGGCCATGCCCCCCTGTCGACTACTCAAAGTGCAGCCAGACGGTTACCGTCTACCATTGGGACGGGGATCATGGGTGCACGCGGACCGTGTATAAGCAGGCTTTCCTGGACTTTAAGAAGACGCAGAACGTGGACAAGACCGGCAGCAAGGAAGCCAATTCCTTCCTGCTGGTCATCCCGTGCTCCACACAGGGCGTTTTTGTCGGAGACAAGGTACTGCTTGGCTCCGGTCCTGAAATCTCAACACGGGAAGCCTGGGCGGCTCTGGTGCCGTCTACAACGCCAGGGTTGGTAATAGTCAAGTACGTAGACCCGAAATACTGGAAAGGCCGTATGGTCCATTTGGAGGCAGGAGGATGAGTACCAGAGTCAAAGTCGAAATGAAGCCGGTAAATACCATCCTTGCGAGACTTGGAGTGGATAAGACGGGCGATGTGCAGCGGTTTGTGACCGAGACCGTCAACCGTATAATCACTCGGTATATGCCGTTTCGATCCGGAGCATTGGCCACAAAGCTCAAGTTTGTCAAAAGCGCGACAGAGATCGAGGTACTTGGACCGTATGCGCGAGTCACTTACTACGGGAAAGTCATGGTTGATTCTCAAACGGGAAAAGGCCCTATGAATATCCCAGGGGTCGGATTGCGCTTTCGGAAGGATGCAACCCTGAGAGCAACAGACCGTGACATGGAATTTGACAAGACCAAAAATCCGAGGGCCGGTCCTTACTGGGACAGGCGCATGATGGCCGCAGAGGGCAGCAGTATCCGCGCCGAGGCGCAAGTCTATGTGAACAGAAAGGCGGGCAAGGCATGACAGCCTTGGAAAAAATCCGTTCGTGGCTTGCCACGTTCCCGGATTTTGATATTTTATCCTCATTCAGCGTTGATTACATAGACCGGGCCGTCCCAAACAACGGCGGAATTTTTCCTGACGGCTTGGTTGAGGTGGAACGCCGAAGGGATATCATGGGGAATAGCACAGTGACCAACCAATACAATTTTGGTATTTACGGAGTGTTTGCCAAGCCACCTGGAGACGATGTCGGCGCTGTGATCAACGCTGATTGGGTGTCTGGATTCCAGGAGTGGGTGCAGGCTCAGTCCGTAACGGGAGATGCCCCCACCTTCGGGGACGTCCCGAACGCTGAAAAAATTACTGCGCAAAACGGGATGCTGTACGATACCGGCGAGGGAACGGCCACCTATATGGTGCAGTTATCCGTACAATTCAAAAAGAAATTTGAGGTGAAGAATCCATGGCTGATATGAACTTTAACACCACATCCGGAGAGACTGTAGCCCGAGAATTGCTAATTGCATATCTGAATACAGGAGAATCCGGTACGCCGGTTTGGAGCCCCGTTGGGAAGCGTGTAGAGGACAGCTCTGAGGAATTTGACTGGGGCGAGGAAACCAAAAAGGATATCTTCGGCAACACCTACACCACTCTAAAGAAGCCTACCATCACACAGACATTTGACCCGTGTGAGTTGGATGCCGCAGATGTTGCGCAGAAGAAGATCTGGAATCTCGCAATCAAGGAACAGAACGCCCAGGCGCTGGCGAACATGGACATGCTGATTGTACACCTGTACGCTGGGACAGCTGATACCGCTGTATTTGCGGAGCGCTTCTCCGCATGCTCTGTCAAGCCGTCAGGGCTCGGAGGTGAGGGCGGCGGAAACATCGGCATGCCGATCGATGTTACCTACGGCGGTACCCGCACGACCGGAACCGCGGCGCTGAGTAATGGTGCCGTTACCTTTACGGCAGACGAATAAAGATTGATAGATGGGTGGCGGAAGGTGACGTCGTCCGCCACCCCCAAAACTAAGGAGGAAATATGGCTGAACTTATTTTTGATACCGGAGTTGTAACGTTTTCCGTGAACGGAAAGTGCGAGATTTCTTTCAACCCGACAGACACACGCTTCGTAGAGAGGCTGTACGATGCGTTTGAGACTCTGGATAAGAAGCAGGAGTGGTACAAGTCCCAGGTGGAAAAGATGGCGGGGAAGAAGGAAATTTTCGCGTTCGCCAAGGAACAGGATGCAGAGATGCGCAGGATCATTGACGGGGTGTTCGAGGCACCGGTCAGCGAAGCAGTATTTGGAGGTATGAGCGTCTACGCAATTGCGAATGGTTTTCCAGTCTGGTGCAATCTTTTGCTCTCCGTAATGGACGAAATTGATACTGCCTTCACTCGCGAACAAAAACTTACTAACCCGCGCATTAGCAAGTACACCAACAAATAC
Organism: Lawsonibacter hominis; assembly: GCF_014287895.1. Classification (GTDB taxonomy): domain Bacteria; phylum Bacillota; class Clostridia; order Oscillospirales; family Oscillospiraceae; genus Lawsonibacter_A; species Lawsonibacter_A hominis. The sequence continues at coordinate 9,625 of NZ_JACOPP010000035.1, forward strand.
AAAAAGTAACACGAAGGGCAGAGCCTAGTACATGGCCCTGCCCTCATGTGGGTGATTAGAGTGTATGAACTTCCAACGTCGCTAACGATCTGTGCAACTAAATACAAAATAAGATCGGATTACAGGGCTGTTTTGGATATCTGCTCCGCATTGAACGATCCAGAGTTGGACGATCAAGAAAAGACGTCAGTCCTTATGGAAATTTTCTACCCTGACTTTTCCGAGATGCCAACTGGTCATTACCAAGAGGCGGTGAAGCGATGCCTTTGGTTCATCGCTGGCGGCGCTCCTGAAACAGACCGGAAAAAGCAGCCGCGTCTCTTGGATTGGGAGCAGGACTTCCAGTATATGGTTGCTCCAGTGAACCGAGTGTTGGGGACTGAAATTAGGGCAACCGAATATTTGCACTGGTGGACGTTTCTTTCTGCATATATGGAAATCGGGGAATGCCTGTTTTCTCAAATCGTCAGGATCAGGGAGAAAAAGGCGACTGGAAAACGGTTGGATAAAGCGGATCGAGAGTGGTACCAAAAGAATCGGCACCTTGTAGATTTCAAGACTACTTACACAGAACAGGAGTCTGATACACTCAAGAAATGGGTGGTATAAACGTCTAACATGGAAAAACGTCACGTTAGCTTGGAATAAATTCTACGCTCAGGCTCATCTCTATGTAAAAAACGTCTCCTGTCTCTAGTGTCAGATTACTGTAAGCCGAAACGCTTTCTATGGATACGGTTGCGTCGTCAATGGCCGCAGAGGCGCTTCCCATCGTCTGAATGAATCCAGGGTCTCCATATGCCTTAATATCACCACGAATTACTCCTAACCCGGACACGGCAACGCAATCATATGTCCCTGCATCAATGTCCTGACCTACGGTGTAAGTTCCTGGCCCAAGAACAATCCCAGATACTTCGGGCGGCGATGACTCGATGGAAACTGGTGTTTCAACATGAGATTGATCATCAAGACCATTCACGTTCGCTTGCATTGGACTATACTTGGTCTCATCTGAGGACATATAAATCACGATCAGAACGAAGAAGATACATAAAACCGCCGCTGTCGCAGCAGCGAAAGGGTGCAAGACTCTACTCCCACAATGCGGGCACACCCTTGCATTCGCTGCGACCTTAAGGCCACACACTTTACATTTTATTGATCTCACAGCTTATACCCCCTTGAATTTTGGCTCTCCAGTTTTGGAGAGTCTTCCCATCTCAATATACCAGATAATAACATGTCGCAGGAAAAAAGTCACGAAAAATCCGATGGGCCGACATCGCATCCGACAGTTTTCATGCGTATGAAGGCGAGGTGCCAAAATGCCAGATGGGTCAATCGTATTCAGCACAGAACTGGACAACAAGGAATTAAACCGCCAACTGCAAAAGAGCAAAAAAGAAATTGAAAAGCTTGGGCAAACGATAGAGGAGCAGGAGGCGAAGAAGTCTCCGCTTGTGCAGCAAGCGCAAGAGCTGGAGCGACGTGTTAAAAGCGCCCGGCTAGAAGCACAGAAATACGCAGCGCAGTGGGAATTGGGCGTGGCTGGAGCAGATAAAAGTCAGTCTGAAGCGATTTCGACCGCGCAGCAATTGGAGATGCAGCACGCTAAACTGGTCAGTCAAATCGACAAGATCGATGCAAAATTGACTCCTGCATATGCAAAATTGGATGGAATGGAAAAATCTGCAGGTGAGTTGGAGCGTGAGCTTGCCGCGGCATCTGGCGGAGCGAGAGCATTTGCGCCAGCAATCAGCCAGGCCGAAAAATATATGAACAGGTTTGTGAACCGTGTAAAGGGGCTTGCAAGACGCGTTTTTGTATTCACGCTCATCACGTCGGCTCTCCGCTCACTCCGGGAGTGGCTTGGGCGAGCGATCAGAACTAACGGCGAGGCAACAGCGTCAATCGCCCGGTTGAAAGCAGCTCTCCTGACGCTGGCACAGCCGCTAGTCGAGATCATTATACCAGCCGTTAAGACGCTAGCAGACTTGCTGACAAGCGTCGTAATGATGACAGCCCAAATTGTTGCAACCATGTTTGGAATGACGGTTGAGCAGTCCCAAAAAGCGGCGGAAGGTCTGCACGAAGAGATGGGTGCCCTTGAAGGCACAGAAAAAGCGGCTGATGATGCAAGCAAATCCTTGGCGGCGTTTGACGAGATCAACAAACTTTCCAGCGCTAACGGGAATAGTGGCGATAGCAACAGTGACAAAGAATCCATAGAACCGGACTTTGCAGGGCTGGACAAGAATGACGATTGGCTCGCAAGTATGATGGAAAAGGTATCTGCGTGGGTTCCTGTTGCAATGTTGCTTGGTGGGATAGCGTTGGTTGCAATCGGAGCTGCAACCGGAAATCTGTTTTTGGTCGTTGCTGGCCTCCTGCTGCTTGGCTATGCCGTAACGGTGAGCGAACAGAATCAAGCGCTACAATCGTGGGTTGATGCTCTTGGCCTGAACAGCGTTCAAGAATTTGTTGTGATTGCTATCCTTTTGGGTGGAATCGCGATGGTCGCCATTGGAGCGGCGATGGGGAACATTTTGCTGGTCTTGGCTGGGCTCGCAATAATTTGGATGGCGATAGCTTATACGCAATCGAGCGGAATGATGAAGAGTTGGACAGAGGAACAAGTCTCAAAAGCTGCGGCCTTCATCACGGCAGCGCTTATACTTGGTGGTATTGCGCTAATCGCCATAGGTGCAGCGACAGCAAATATCCTAATGGTAATTGCTGGCCTTTCGCTGCTCGCAGCTGGGATTTATGTCGGAATCAAAAGTGGTGCGCTAAAAGCATGGGCCGAAGTGCTTGGATTAGATTCCGTATTCGACTATGTAGTAGCTGCAATCCAATTGGCAGGAATCGCCTTGATTGCCATCGGAGCGGCAATGGGGAACATTGTCATGGTAGTTGCAGGGGCCGCTATGCTTCTCACAGGAGTAATTATTGAATCAATCGGAGAAAAAACACTGAAAAGCTGGTGGGAAGTGCTAAAGCTAACCAACATCCAGCAGTGGGTAAGTGCGGCACTTCTGCTTGTTGGAGTAGCGTTAATCGCCGTTGGAGCAGCGATGGCAAATATCTTCATGGTTATCGCGGGCGCGGCTATGCTTGGGTTGGGAATTGTTGTTACGTCACAGAACGACCTCCAAGATTGGGTAACGACGCTTGGCCTAGAAAAGGTAGCAGGATGGGTTACGGCTGCACTGATGTTGGCTGGTATCGCGTTCGTAGTGATAGGAGCAATGACCGTCAACGTCCTTCTTGTCGTAGCCGGAATCGCGCTACTTGGAACCGGTATTTTCATCGGTACTACCACAGGCACATTCAAAAGCTGGGTAGAGTCCCTTGGACTCGAAGAAGTTGCTGGGTGGGTTTCTACTGCTATGTTGCTTGCTGGCATCGCCTTGGTGGCAATAGGCGCAATGACCCTAAACCCACTTTTAATTCTAGCAGGACTTGGATTGCTCGGTGCCGGTGCCGTACTCAAAGGCGCAAGTTATTCCGCAAAATCTTCGCAGGCGGCGCAATCAGCGCAGCTTCAAAGAGCAACGATACCGTCAATGGCAACATACGAAATACCGGCGCTCGCCACAGGCGCAGTTATCCCAGCAAACCGAGAGTTTCTGGCCGTGCTTGGCGACCAGAAGAGCGGGACGAACATCGAGGCCCCTATGTCCACCATTGAGGAAGGCGTCGAAAATGTCCTGCGCCGGAATGGCTGGAACGGGAGCGGTGCGGTTGAAATCCATTTAATCGTATCAGCCAAATCCGGGATCGGGAAGGCGTTAAAGTTTGAAGTGGACAAGGAGACCGAACGTCAGGGCGTAAAGCTCGTGGGGGGATGACATGCAGACAGTATTCACGATAGACGGGAAGAGCTATAACGTCTCAGTCACGGATTTGCAGAGAAAGGCGTCTGTGCTTGACGGTGAGAACGCCGGTCGTGTCATGTCCGGCCTTATGGTCCGCGATATTATCGGTACCTACTATAACTACAGCATGACTCTGGATACCAGAAGCCTGGACTTCGCGGACTACGACGCGCTGTATGAATTACTTACGGCACCAGTCGATTGCCACTCCATTACGGTACCATACGGGCAGGGAACAGCCACCTTCGACGCCTATATCTCCAATGCAGACGATGTGCTCAAAAGGATGGATGGAAGCCGAAATCTGTGGGGCGACCTCCAGATCAATTTTGTGGCAATGGCTCCCAAGAGGTACCCCACATGAGGAATAAGATTGAATACGCCGGAAGAGTTTTTTCGGACGAAGTTGGAGCCGCTTACCACCTGACATCCGGAGACTGCCTGCTGTCGCTTGCGGCCATGTCTGATTCCCTGGCGGCGGACGCCTTGGAGTTTGACGTGAAGAGCAGCGACACAACCCTGATCAACTACAGCCCGAATGCGCAGATGGCCTATCTGTATCGCGGTGAGCGCGTCGGAACATTTTACGTCCAGAATGTCGCCCGGACCGGCGTAGATACCTATCATTTCACGGCGGCGTCTGCAATGGGCCTGCTGATGGGCAAGACGCACTACGGCGGGATGTATACCGGCCAGACGGTAGAGGAGGTCGTGGCGGATATCGTAGCCGGTACCGGCGTGACCGTCTCGATAAAGACTGTATTCCTGGCCTACAAGCTGTACGGGTGGCTGCCGGTGGCGACCGCGCGGGACAACCTGTCCCAGGTGCTCTTTGCCATCGGAGCGGCCCTCAGGACCAACGCCGACGGAGTGCTCCGTGTGACCAGCCTGTTTGCCGAGCCAAGCTGGGCGCGCGACAGCGGAAAATGCTTTATCGACGGCTCTGTCGGCTACGGCACTCCGGTCTCCCGTGTGATCGTCACGGAGCACAAATGGGAGACGGGCACGGAGACGGTCGAGCTATTTGCCGGGGCTGCCGGTCAGGGTGATATCATCCGCTTTGACGAGCCTATGCACAGCCTGTCGGCCAGCGGGTTTGCCATCCTGGAGAGCAACTGCAACTACGCAAGGCTGTCCCAGGGCACGGGCACACTGACCGGGACCAAGTATGTACATAACATGAGGGACATCGTCCGCACAGTATCTGAGACCGAAGGCAACGATGTGACCGTCAAGGAGGCGTACCTGGTCTCCCTGATGAACTCGGTTGGTGTGGCGGAACGCTTGGCTGGCTACTACGCCAACGCCGAAACCATTACCCAGCGGGCAATATGGGCCGGAGAGCATGCGGGTGATGTGGTGCGCACGGCGCATCCTTACGGCGGGTACGTGGATGTGATGCTCACCAACGTGGATATCGCCATGAGCGGCGTCCTGGCTGCCGACGAAGAGGGTGTGGTCGGGTACAAACCGCAGCCGCCGGAGAGCCAAGAGTACTACGATCACGAAGAGGTGCTTACAGGAAGTGGAGAATGGACATCTCCAATCGACGGGACGATAACCGTTGTACTAATTGGCGGTGGAGATGGAGGTGCTTCCGGGAATGCCGGTGAAAAAGGTGGAACTGGTCAGCGCAGTACATATACAGACTTTTGGGACAAGCAGGTCGTTATTACGCCGGGCCCCGGTGGTAACGGTGGCGCCGGAGGGGACGGTGGAAGCGGCGGAAAGTTGCTCCAAGTCAGCATTGAGGTAGCCAAGGGGCAGAAGTTCCAGTTCGCAAGCGGTCTTGGCGGAACCTCCGAGTCAAACGGGAGCGCTACAACATTCGGGGAATACACGTCCGACAATGGAGCACCATCTGATTCCGGTTACACGGACCCCGTATCCGGCGTAAAATATGCCGCCAAGGGAACGAACGGAAAAAGCGGAGGAAAAGGCAGTGGTGTGGGCGACGATGGATCCTCAATTGTCGCTGGCGATACTGTCGACGGGTATACGCCTGGAGAGCGGGGGACAACTGTCTCAGCATCAGACAACGGATATTACCGTGGCAATAGTATTGAGGCAACTACGATCGGGGCTACAAGCCTTGGCGGACTTGGCGGCGGTGCAGCTGTTGGGGCGAATGGGAACGCTGGGGGCTCTGGCACGGCTGCCGCGGCTTCGAGTGATAACACCGATACGACAAATAAGGCATTTACCGGATCACTGACATTGGTTCCTGGTCCAGGAGGGAGAGGTGCAACGCCGCCCGCCCCAGCTGCAAAGGCGCTTTTAGGCGCTGGTGGGGATGGCGGCCACGGAGGTGGCGGTGGCGGCGGCACTGGAGGCGGACAGTATATACACGACCGAAATACGACACAATGGCCGGGAATTACCTTTAACGTCACCGAAAATGTTGGGAACGGAGTTCCAGGAGTCGGCGGAGGCGGCGGCCCGGGAGGAAGCGGCGGTCCCGGGGGTGTGTTGGTGTACTATTCAATACCCAAAGTAGTCAAATCCGGTCGCTTCCTGGCCAACGGCAAGCCGTTTTTCGCCAGGGGACGCCGTACTCTTGCAGTGTGAGGTGGGACTATGGCAATACAAGCAACTTTGCAGGCGTCAGCCTGGGCGGGTACAGAGGCCCCGTACACACAAACCGTAGCGGTAACGGGGCTTGTGGCTGCGCTGGATTGTGCGATCCGCCCATCAAAGACCGCCACAGCAGCGCAGAGGGCTGCGTACCGTTCAGCCCTGGCCTGCATCACAGGGCAAGCCGACGGGGCCATTACGGTCACGGCAGACGGGACAAAGCCTGCGGCAGACATCCCGATCGAGGTGATCCTGTCCTGTGATGCGCGTGTGACTGCGCTGGAAAACATCCTGCAGGGCAATGGCTCCTATACCAGCGATTACAGCGGCGAGGAGATTGACGCGATGCTGGCGTGGGTGGCCACACAGATGGGAGGCAGCACATGACGATCAACGGTACTGACATCACTATGATCCGGGGCGATACGGAGTCCCTGACGATCACCTGTGAGGATGAGGACGGCGTCCTGCGCCCCTTTGAGGCGGGGGACCGGGTGACCCTCACCGTGGCCTTCCGGGTAGGCGGCGAGGCGGTGCTGAAAAAGACGGCGGAGACCTTCCTGGACGGGGCGGCTGTCTTTTGCATTGCCCACGAGGATACCAACGACCTCCAAGCGATGGCGTACCGCTACGATGTACAGCTCACCACAAAGACCGGCGTAGTCAAGACCATCATCCCGCCCAGCGAGTTTAGGTTGGAGGGGGATGTGACCCGTGAGTAACCTGGTTGGCAAGATCGGGAGCGGGGACGGGCTGCTTGGAGCCGTGTCGCCCAGCCGGGATCTAAAGGGTGCATTTGGCGGAAGCTCCGGTGGGATACAGTACGAAATTGGCCCGGGCCTGAAGGTGGAAGGCGGCGTACTGAGCGTCGATACCGCTGATAAGGTGGAGCAGGATAACACCAAGCCGGTCACCTCGGCGGCAGTCCACGTAGAAGTCGGCAATATCGAAGTGCTGCTTGCAGCGCTCTAGAAGGGAGAACATTATGAGTATTGCAACCCAAATCAGAAGATTGCAGGATCTGCGGAATACCCTGCGTATCAAGCTGGTCGCGCTCGGTTTGGTACAGAGCTCCGCCAACCTGGAGGACTGTGTTACGGCGGTCGACGGCCTTGTCAACAACGGTGCAGTCAGCGGATCTATCGCTGCAAAGTCCCAGGAGTATACTGTCCCAGCCGGATATCATAACGGCTCCGGAAAGGTAGCCATCTCATCCACGGAACAGGATAAGATCATTCCGGGCAACATCAAGAGCGGAGTTACCATGCTGGGCGTGGAAGGAGCGTATACCGGCGAGGGCGTCACCCTGCAGACCAAGTCCGTTACTCCTACCAAGTCCGCACAGGATGTGACAGCAGACGATGGATATGATGCCTTGTCCAAGGTGACGGTTGGTGCTATCCCGGACGCCTATCAGGATGTATCCGGCGTGACTGCAGTGGCTGCGGACGTGCTGGCCAACAAGATCATCGTGGGACCGGACGGAAAACAGGTAGCAGGCACCATGCCGAACAATGGCGCATTGGCGGTGACAATCGACGGCCTTACCATTACCGAGTACACGGTCCCGGCTGGTTACCACTCGGGTGCAGGCAAGGTCGCTCTGACCAATGATATCGAAACGGCTCTGGCTGCGATCTGAGGTGGGCTATGAGCGTACAAAGCGAAATTGACCGGCTCAATGCGGCCAAGACCAGCCTTGCTGCAGCTATAGCAGATCAGGGTGTGGAGGTACCTGGCGATGCCGGGTTGGAGGATTATGCTGCTCTGGTCGCCAGCATCAAAACCGGCGGCATACCAGTGGTGACTACGGCTGGTACAGGGAATGCCTACACGGCTACGGTTGAGGGTATCACGGAGCTGTATAACGGTTTGACACTGGTATTGATTCCACATGTATCCAGCTCAGCTTTTATCCCAACCCTTAATTTGAACGGGCTTGGTGCGGTGCAAATCCGCAGAACATACTCCAGTACCACGATGGGTAATGATGGTGGATTCTACCAAAATTGGCTTTATGAATCTGTCCCGGTATTGATTTCCTACGATGCATCTAACCCGAGATGGATCGTGCATACCATGTCAAAGCCGGAAGCAATCGATTTGAAGGGTATCGTTCCAGCCTCGAAGGGCGGCACTGGAAAACAATCTCTGACCTCCGGATCCTACCTCGTCGGAAACGGCACCGCCGCCGTCCAGCTGAAGACCCCTGCCCAGGTGCGGGAGGATATCGGGACGTTCTTTACGGTGACGTATAATACCACCACTTATGCGGAAGCTCGGGCGGCTGTTCTGGCTGGACAGATGCCAGTTTTCCGTAAAGGTACTGATATCGGCGTGTGTGTACAGGCACCGGCCTCGGAGACCGACACGACCCAATTCGTCTTCCTGATTAAGTACAACCAAGACGGCGGAGACTATTACACCCTTAGCTCAAACAACTCCTATGGCTACTACAGAAGTTTTTGGCTGTCTAAATTCGGTGGTACGCTCACTGGAGCGCTGACTGCAGCAGAAGATACTGCACCTGCAACCGCCAAGGTGCGCAATACCGCATTGGTAAGCACAGAGACGGCTCCGACCGTCAACGGCGTAATCAACTGGACGTATGCGTGAGGTGATAGCATGGCGCACAAAACACTTGTAAACGGGACGGCCTATGACATCACCGGAGGAATGACCCTGGTGGAGGGCACGTCCTACAGCATCAAGGGCGGAAAGACGCTGATCGGCGGAACGGAGTATGATATTTCGTTTGCTCTACCAGCTGGGGTTTTGGATTTGTTTGGCTCTAGTTCTAGCGGTAGCGGTATCAATTGCATTACCTACGCTGACGGCTATTGGGTTGTTGGCGGACGATGCTATGATGGCACTAACTATTACGCACGCATTGCCTACGCAACCAGTCTTGATGGCACGTGGACGACACGGGATTTGTGGAGCGGCACTAACTCTGCTAATACCGTCAACTGTATCGCCTACGCAGATGGCTACTGGGCAGTTGGCGGATGCCGCTATTATGGAAACTATTTAGCTACTGTTTATTATGCAACAAGTCTTGATGGCACGTGGGAAGGACGTAATCTTTGGAGCGATACCACTTACAGTCAGAACAGTATCAATTGCATTACCTGCGCAGATGGCTACTGGGTGGTTGGCGGACGGCATTATGATGGCAGAACCGGTTACGCTCGTATCGCATACGGAACAAGTCTTGGCAGTTGGACAACGAAAAATTTGTGGAGCAGCAGTGGTCAGAACAGCATCAATTGCATCACCTATGCTAACGGTTATTGGGTAATGGGCGGAATGTATTATTATTCTGCTACTTATTACGCCCGAATCGGCTACGCAGAGAGTCTTTCAGGTTTGTTTTCATTGGGAAATGTATGGAGCGGTGGCGAAATGTATGCCAAGATCACCTGCATTACTTATGCCAATGGGTATTGGGTAGTTGGTGGAGTACGCTATAGTAGTGCCGCTTATCATGCACGTATCGCTTACGCCACAACTCTATCTGGTGTGTGGACAACTGTTGATCTTTGGAACGGTGGTGGCGGCAGTGATACTCAGTGTGTCAATGGGATTATGTATGTTAACGGTTATTGGGTATTAGGTGGGAGTCACGCTAGTGGCAGCACTTATTACGCACGCATTGCCTACGCAACCAGTCTTGATGGCACGTGGACAATCGTTGACGTATGGAGCGGTGGCAGTGACTACCTCTACTGTATCACCAACGCAAATGGCTATTGGGTAGTGGGCGGACGGCATTATGATGGCAGCACCTGCTATGCTCGACTCGCATATGCCGGAAGACCAGAAGACCTTGGAAACACAGAATAAGTCTTAAGGAGGTACACCTAAATGATTTGCGTTAAAGTAAAGGACATCCTATATACTGCCATTGTCGCAGGCAGAATGTCCGACAAGGATTGGGATAATCGAGAAAGTAAGGCCATTACGATGACCGCTGATTTCGACACAGTGGATGCTCTGTTCCCGGATGGTACCGCGTGGAGCATCGTCAACGAGGAGACCGCGCCTGTGGTGGACGAGGAGGGGAACCCTGTCCTCGATGACGCTGGTAACCCGACAACGGCCACACAGCAGACCGAGTTCGACAATTCGGCGTTCAGCATCCGCGGCGACCTGACCGTACATGTGGACGGCACCTGCACGGTAAAGATGGGAAAGCCGACCGACCTTGAGGATGCCTATGAGAATCTGTACGGAGGTGCTGAGTGATGAGCGCGAGAGCAAGGGCACTGGCGAACCTGTACCGCCGCAATAAGGTAACCAAAGACGGGCTAAAGCGGGCGGTAGCGGACGGAGTTATCACGAGCACGGAATACCGGGAGATCACCGGAGATGAGTACCAACAGGCATAACAAAAGCCGCCCCTGCGAGCGGCAAAAAAAGAAAGGAAGTATCATCATGAACGGAAAGAACACCATCAACTGGAACACCCTGACCCCCGCCATCTTTGCAATCGGCGAGAAAAACAATTGCGACCTCGGCGTGGCCGCAGACCGGTGTATGCAGAACATCCGGGAGGGCCGTGCGGTCAACGCCATGGGTGAGTTGCCCATTGCCCATCAGGTGGACTGGCCCCGCATCGGCAAGGCGTATTCCGCTATGGATGAGGCAGAGCGCAAGGCCGCTAACGACGGCCTCAATGCCTGGCTGCGCACCATGCGGGGCAACTACAAGTCCCTGTGCGCCCTCTGGGCGGCCAAGGACTACGACGCCATGGTCAAGCTGATGGAGGGCGCGAGCGACCCCGGCCCCATCAGCGGGGACAAGCCTGGTGACGGCCAGTAAACTGCTCTCCGTCGCCCGCTCTCAGCTGGGGATCACCGAGTCCCCGGCTGGGAGCAACCGCGTGAAATACAATGAGGAATACTACGGCAGGCCGGTCAGCGGGCGGCAGTACCCGTGGTGCGTCGTCTTCCAGTGGTGGTGCTTCCGGGAGGCAGGCGCGTCCCGTCTGTTCTACGGCGGAGGCCAGACGGCCTCCTGCACGGCCCTGTACAGCTACCACAAAAAGCGCAACCAGGCCGTCACGGACTACATGCCGGGGGATCTGGTGTTCTTCAATTTCAGCGGCGGCACGGCGACGGAGCACGTGGGCCTCTGCGAGAGCTATGACGGCGTTTATATCACCACCATAGACGGGAATACCGGGACGGGCAATGAGGCCAATGGCGGGGCCGTGATGCGCCGCAGACGGCACAAGAGATACATTGTCGGGGCGTACCGTCCCGCATACCAGAAGGAGACCGCTATGACTACGGAAGAAGCCAAGAGCACATTGAAAGCCAAGGCCGGTCTGAGCGATACCACCATCGAGTACCTGTGGAGCTACCGATGGGGCGATGAGCTGCTGGTCAAGCTGGCTGAGGCGATGGAGGGCACATGAAAAAACTATTTATTTCCCAGCCCATGAGAGGCAAAACAGACGAAGAAATCCTGGCAGAACGGGCGGATGCTGTGCAGTCGGCACGGGACGCGCTGGGTGAAGAGGTGGAGGTCATCGACAGTTTCTTCGGCACCTCTGATATGAGCCACGCCCTGGAATACCTTGGCGAGAGCCTGAAACTGCTGGCAAGGGCGGATATAGCCTATTTTGCTCCCGGATGGAACGAGGCCAGAGGATGCAAAATTGAGCACGTCTGCGCGGAGGAATATGGTATCCACCATATCGACGCGTGAGGAGGGCGCTTAATGGAGAACGTTGTGTACATCAAAAACGCCGTGCTGGCTGCCCTGGCCGCGCTCGGGACGTTTGTTGCAAATGCTTTGGGAGGGTGGGATGCCGCCTTGCAGGTGCTCATCGGGCTGATGGCGGCGGACTACGTGACCGGCCTGATCGTGGCCGGGGTGTTCAAGCGCTCCGGCAAAAGCGAGACCGGGGCATTGGAGAGCCGGGCGGGCTTCAAGGGGATCGTACGTAAGTGCACGATCCTGATGCTGGTGTGGGTGGCCACCATGCTGGACCGCCTGACCGGGGCCGCCTACATCCGCACTGCCGTTTGCCTGTTCTTCATCGGCAACGAGGGGCTGTCCATCCTGGAGAATACCGCACTGATGGGGGTACCATACCCGGCCTTCGTGCGGAACGCCTTGGAGGCCATGCGGGACAAGGGAGACGGCGGAAAAGCAGATACCAATACGTAAGACAAGCCCGGACGGCATGGAGTGATCCAGCCTTCCGGGCTTTTTTGTTTGTCCCCGCCGCCCGGAGCATCGGCTCTTGGGTGGCGGGGGATGTTTTGTGAGCAGAAATTTAAATGATAAAACTTTTGTTTTTTGAACGGTTTATGAGTTGACGTTCAATTCTTAATATAT
>NZ_JACOPP010000036.1 GCF_014287895.1 Lawsonibacter hominis
AGCTTGACTGCTTCCTCTTTGAATTCCTTATCATATTTGCGCATCGTAAACACCTTCCTGTATTTCTTATTCTATCACTTTTGGGTGTTTACTCTCTGCACTTCTATGATATCCCTCCAACACCATTTCGCCCATTTTCATCAACAGATATTTGTGTATACTTAAAGTGTCGTTTAGTTCGCTCTAATAAGCTAACGTAGTCCGGATTGTTCTGGTTTTCTTCAATCGCTAATGCAATCAGCGCCATACCAACGCGAACTTTTACGGGCTGTTTGTCACGATCAAATAGAGGCAATCCGTAGTCCGATGTTGTTGTGCGAATCATTTCTTCTAAGTATGAATAGGCAAACGGGGTTAGAATGGAGTATGATTCAGGAAATGTCTTATAGATGTCTTGGGCCAAATTCCAATCTGGTGCCCAGTTCCACATATGCGCATAATCTAATATCAAATCAAAATCGTCAAATACGGACATATCATTCACCTAATATGTAAAAAGTGTAGCAGTCATATAACAAACGGCTCATAATCCCTTAGGCGGTGTCGGGAGAAGACGCATCGACAAGCTTTATTCCATTTGCAAGTGCAAAGCAGCATATTTTACCGGTGTTATATCGAACGCCAGAAGCGTTGAAGCGCTCCTTACTTGCTGATATATATACTTGCTTCCTGGCTCTTGTAAGAGCTACATAAAAGACACAGAAATCATCAAGCAACGATTCTGCAAGGGCGTGCGGGATGGGATTAGGCAATCTGCAAGCAGAGCCATTGGAGTATTTGTTGGGGCAATTTTTGCAGACAAAAGTGAAAACCCATTGTTCGACATCACATACCATAACATGGTCCCACTCCAGACCTTTTGCACCATGCACAGTGGAAAGTATGACTTGCGAATCAACATACTCCATAGACTGTTTCAACTGACGATTTTCAAATATATCCATGAGCAATAAATATTTATCCTCGGGTATAAGATCGGCGTAGTCAATACTGACCTTTTCTACAAGTGCATCAAGCAGCTGGAGCAATGACTTTGTTGTTTTGTCGAGAGATGTAGCATAGGCTTCTTTTACACTGTCCGCAAATTTAATTAGCGCAGCCTTATTAATTGTTTTGGTTCTGCCAAAGCGTTGAATGAACAATGACTGACATTTGTTGTGAAACTCAACGTATTCAGTATCATCATCTTTAAACATCCCATAGAAATAAGGTATTTCTTGTTTTGAAAGCTCGGTCTCAACAATCTCTGCATTTTTCCCGCGGCCTTTAAAAAGAATCGCAATTTTTGAATCTTGATTCTCTATCAGTTGTTTTACTTTTGAAACCACTTTTCCAGCTTCTTCTTGCTGGGATAACCCCCAAAACGCTGGGACATTTGCAATATCCTCATGTGAAATTGTAGGCGAAAACAAAGCTGTTGCATTCTCACGAACATTTCTGTCCAACTTTAGCATTTCGGGATTGTTTCTGAAACGGTAGTTTTTTGACAGAGATATCTTGGTCATTTGATATTCATCCACCACAGTGGACATTATGTTCGGGAGAGCACCAATAAAACCATAGATGCGTTGCAGCGGATCTCCGAGGAAAAGCAACTGCGTTTGATCTGAGATTATGGATTTTAGTAACTCCCATGCAATGCAATTGGTATCTTGAAACTCATCTACAACAATAAGAGGATAGTAGCTTTGGTAAAACTTCTTAACTTCAGGGAACCGAGCCAAAATATCCAGTACAAATAAAATAACGGCATTATGTGTTATATATTCGTGTGGAAGAAGCTTTTGAATGACAATTTGATTATATGCTTGGATGGCTTCGCCACTTGGAACGCGGGCCTCCTTTATGGACGCATCCATTTCCTTGAGTACCTGTATATCAGTAGTAGACAACACGGCTTTTAGAATCCACTGCCGCTCGGCGTCGTGATCTCCAATGGCATGAAATAGGTTAACGTCTTTTTTTAGAGAATCCGAAATGAGATATCCATATTTCTTAAGGAGCCCTTTACAAAAACCGTGGTAATTTGTAATAGTTACTTTATCGCCAATTGCTACAGGGCTATTGGGAGAACCAAGCAAAGATGGCATCTTTTCAGCTACATCACGCTTTACCTTTAAGGCTGCATTTACGCTAAAGGTCAGACCAAGTATGCGCTTCGGATTTGGAATTCTTCCTACTGCAAATAGATAGGCAATTCGGCTTATCATTGTGGTTGTTTTTCCATAGCCAGCAGGTGCTTCGACTATTATGCGAGGGCTATCTGAAAAAATCACTTCCAACTGGCGTTCGTCGCCTTCATGTTGTGTGGAGATTTTATCTCTAATGTCTGTAAGATTTGGATTAGGCATTTTGCGCCACCTCCTGAGCTCGCAGAATTGCACTGCTGTATGAAGGGGGGACATTTGCCGCAGAAACAGCATCGCCTACAATTCGACCAAGGAGTATTCCCTTTTTGACCATATACCATGCGGAATACATGTTGCAAAACTCATCTGCATTGCCATCATCAACTTCGCTTAACTTTTTGGGTGCGTATCCGTCGATACTAATTCCCATTTTCTTAAATGGGCCTTTGATGAGATTCGTTTCCAATACCATGGAACTTACTCGATTATCTATGTCCAGAGCGATTTGCTTTATTATATCCAGTTTTCCTGCAGCGTACAGAGATTTAACTATCTCAACCTCAAAACATAGCTCAGCAGTATAAAACTCGTCAGAAGAGTGAGTGTGACCGTGTTCTACGTCACGGTCGTAAATGGCAACACTTGGGATGGCAAATAACTCGAGTAACTGACGTATTGGCTGTATGGAGTGTTCGCCCCCTGCATTGATAACGCAAATGCTATTGTCATCCAGAGAAACTCCAACTTTTTGGGCAAAATCGAAAATACATCCGTATTCTGTTTCGCCCTCTATCAAGATTGCACATTTCGAATAGAAAGCTTCCTTAATTTCAGGGAAACGCATTATAAGATGTTTTTCAATTTCAGATTTGATGCGTCCTCTGTTATCTCCACCAGGAATGGGACGGAGAGAATAACCACTGATAACTGATGTTTTTTTATCTGCGTTTTTATAAAAGCGAACAAGGTTGCGATAGTCACCAATAAGCGCATCGGTTGAATGAGTAACAACTATTAGCTGTCCGCTAAGCCCATCAATATCAAAGCAGTTTTTAAGCAGTTCTGCGAACTCCTCATCTTTGTTTTGAAGAATGCGCTTATAGTAATTAATCAATGAGCGCTGTAAATAAGGATGCAAATGCACCTCAGGCTCATCGATTGAGAGAACGAGCGGCAAGTACCGTTTTCCATCAAGGGTTGTGTAAAGAAGATCGCTGAACGCAATGGCCTTGCTTTTATAGATTTCCATGATTTGCCCCAAAACTGCAATTGAGGCCATTGACATATACTGAACGCCGCTGCCAGTGGCTTCTATTTTTCTTTCCCCATCCGAAAGATAAAAAAGGTTTGACAGCATTTCCACTGGTTGTGGTGCCACCGTGGCTCTTATCGAATAATCGCGAAATCCTTTAATTTTATCGAGATAACCATTAATATATGTTGTAAGACCTATTACTTGCTCGTTATTTAGAAATGAATGCTCTTCGCCGTCATTGTTGTAACGTTCGATTATAGTGCCCACTAACAAACCAATACCTTTTTGCGTATTTAGACGTAGTTCTTTGTTAGGTGTAGAAGTGGTTTCATATTTTAAGAAATTTAATTTGCGCATTTGGCGAGGTTGGATGCCTTCGTTTGAATCAGCACTTACAATCGTAGGATAGGCATCCTTAATTGCTTGTGAGTAACGAATTCTGATTAGGGATGCGTCTTCGGGACAAAAGTTGTCGCCAAAAAAGCCCTGTTCATTCGGGAGAAGTTGAATGTCAATTTCGATTTCAATACTCTTCTCTGAATCCCCAAAGTCGCTCTCTTCAAAACTCTTGCCAGCACATACAGTCGAAAGCATAGCTAAGAAATTGCTCTTTCCAAGATTGTTTTCACCGATAATGTAATTGCATTCTGGGTTTAGTAAAACTTCTATTCCATCTATGTTTCTATAGTTATGCACTTTTACGCGGCTAATTCTCATAATCACATCTCCTGTCTGAAGATATCAAAAAAGCCGCACGGAAATTCCGTACGGCTTACCCTGAAGGCACAAGGCCTACCGTTAATTAATTATAGGCTATTTCGACAGGAAATTCAATGAAAGTATTTAAACCAAGGGCTCAATTTTTGCGCTGCAATAAACAAGGAATAAGAAAAACCTCTGAAATCACTGATTTCAGAGGTTTTTTGGTCCGAGTAGAGCGATTCGAACGCTCGGCCTCTTGAACCCAAATCAAGCGCGCTACCAACTGCGCTATACCCGGATATTTGATTTTGAACCATTATAACACGAAACTCGTGCAATTGAAATAATTTTCTGTCTGTGGTCATTCATGTGGTCAAAGCGGTTTTTCTGCCCGAATTGACCGATGTGGATAATCCCGCAAACACAGTCGTTGCAAAGCTTTTCGGCGTTTCACCTTTGCCCGCCCCGGATACAGCCACGGCACTCCCAAATCACGTGCGCTACCAACTGCGCAACACACCGATATTTGACTTTTGCTTGTTTCACCGTTGCTTTCAACAATGTAATATCAATTTTCCATTATAGACGATATTTCGTGGGATTGCAAGTGTTCAAATAATTTGATATGATAATCGCTGCGAGGTGAGCAAGACGAATGAGGATGAGAAAGAAACCTAATTTAATACCGCGGATGGAACGCTGCGCAGGGGTGTTGATTCGGGAGCCGGAAGAACAGCGGGGGAGGTGGCGTACTCTTATGCCGCAGGCAGAAGAGCTGCGCTTGGAACTGGGGTGCGGAAAAGGGCGCTTCACAGCGGAGACGGCGGCATCCAATCCGCAGGCCCTTTTTATCGCTGTGGAACGGGTACCGGACGCCATGGTCATCGCCATGGAGCGGGTATGTGCGATGGGTTTGAAAAATGTGTTTTTTGTAGATGGAGATGCATCTGATTTGTCCAGTTACTTTACTCCTGGTGAAGTGGACCTGATCTACATCAATTTTTGTGATCCATGGCCGTCCAACCGCCACGCCAAGCGTCGGCTGACGCATCCGGATTTTCTGATGCGCTATCGTCAGGTGCTTCCGGAAGGGGGGACGATTCAGTTTAAGACGGATAATCGGGACCTTTTTGAGTGGTCCTTGTTTCAATTCCCGCGGTCAGGCTACATTCTTTCCGAAGTCACCCGGGATTTGCATGCTGGTGGCATCTGCGGCGTGATGACCGATTATGAGGAAAAGTTCCACCGTCTGGGAACTCCGATCAACCGCTGCGTAGCGGCTGTGGGACCGATACAGGCGGATGGCGAGGGCACAGCGCCGCAAGACCTGGAGCATGAGTGAAACCTCCTGCCGCAAGCGGTTTCTGCCGCTGAAAATTGGCATATTCGACGAAACGATTTTGCTTATATCCGGCGGGGCCTCTGCGTTATAATAGCACCAGACAAGAAAATGTAGATGTAAGTCCAGCTAAAAGCAGCGTGTGATCTGCCGGCGGCCATTGCCGCGGTGGAACACGCTGCTTTTTTGCGCTTACCCTAAGAGCGGAGGAATCTCAATGCAAGAAACCAACAATTCCGATTTGGCCGAACAACCGGTTGCCAAGCTGCTGCCGCGCTTTGCGGTACCCTGCGTGCTGTCGATGCTGGTCTCGGCGCTGTACAACATGGTAGAGCAGATTTTTATCGGCCAAAGCGTGGGATACCTGGGCAATGCGGCGACCAACGTGGTGTATCCGTTTACCGTAATCGCCCTGGCGCTGGCGCTGCTGGTGGGGGATGGCTTTGCCGCTCAATTGAGCCTGTCCTTGGGCAGCGGAGACACGGAACATGCGCACAAGTGTGTCGGCCACGGAATCGTACTCACCGGGACGGCGGGCATCCTGCTGATGATTGTGGGACGGATCTTTACCGATCCGATTCTGAGATTGTTTGGGGTGACGCAGGCCAGCTATCCCTATGCCCGGGAGTATATGCATATTATCCTGCCCGGAATTCCATTTTATGTATTTTCCTCCGGCATGAACGCCACGATCCGGGCCGATGGCGCGCCTGGCTATTCGATGGCCGCTACCATTTTAGGCGCGGTGATAAACTTGATTTTGGACCCGGTGGCAATTTTTCGGTTGGATATGGGGGTGAAGGGTGCGGCGATTGCCACAATTTTGGGCCAGATTGCCTCCTGCAGTATGACCGCCTTGTATTTCCGGCGTCCCAAATCCGTTCGGTTTTGCGCATCCAGCTTCCGGCTGGAGGGCGGATTGACGCGGAAGCTCTGCCAGCTGGGCGTTTCCAGCTTTATCACCCAAATGGCCATTGTTATTATCATCAGTGTGGCGAACAACATGATCGTTCTTACCGGACCTGCCTCCCGGTACGGCGCCGACATCCCGCTGTCCGTAATAGGAATCGTTATGAAGGTGTTCGGCATCGTGGTTGCCTTTTCCGTGGGGATTGCCGTGGGCGGGCAGCCGATCATCGGCTTCAACTATGGTGTGGGCGACTACAGGCGGGCCTTTGCGGCCTGCCGGCTGGTCGTTCGGGCCAATATCGCGGTAGGGGGAATCGCAATGCTGATCTTCGAACGGTACCCCCAGGCGGTGATTGCACTGTTTGGCAGTGAGAGCGCGCTCTATAACGAATTTGCAGAGCTGTGCTTCCACATCTTTTTGGGCGGCATTTTACTGACCTGCATCCAGAAGGCCAGCAGTATTTTCCTCCAGGCGATTGGAACGCCGGCAAAGGCCGCGATACTCTCCCTTCGCGGGATGTGATTTTTTTGGCGCCTGGCATCGTGATCCTGTCCCAGGTGTTTGGCGTTACCGGGATGCTCTGGGCTGCGCCGGCTGCAGACGTGCTTGCATTCGGACTGACCGTGATACTGGTCGTGCCGGAATGGCATTCCATTCGCACCCGGGCGAATCGGTCGGAGACATCGAAGCCGGAAACAAGACCGCTTCCGGCGTGTGGAACGCAGGCTGTGTTTCCGGCAGGTGAGGAGTGACGCGCGTTCAGAACAGCAGCGTCTCTTCCGGTATCGAGACGGGGTGTTTCTTTACGCGGTAGCGAACCAACCGGCACAGGAGGGCAGCGGGTACCTGGAAAAGCGCGCGCGGGCGTTTGGAGGCTGCGGATGGCTTGCGCTCATCGGAACGCATACCCTCCGTGGACGAGAAGTGCGGATCAATAGAAGGGCGCCGTGTGTGCAGGGGCAGATACGGGGCCCTCTTCTGCTCCGGGCGAAGGTCAGCGTTCGCCGATGGCCTCCTCCAACTTTTTCAGGGCCCTTTTTTCAATGCGCGATACATAGCGCTCCAACTACTGCAAGCAATTTACTCCGAAAATTTACGCCGTATGGAACGGCGCGATCCCTTGCGATATCTGGCTTTCCTCCGTTTCCTCCAGCTGGGCGAAGCGGAATTTGATAATGACTTCCTTGTCCTCGGTCAGCTCCACCCGCTCAATGAGGCTGACCAGCAGTTCCCGGCTCTCCCCGGCGGTTTCAATGAATCTTTGAACCAATTCTTTGGCCCGGTCCTCAGGGCGGACAGAGCTTTTTTTGCGCAGCTCCAGCTCCTGCCGCTTTTCCTCCAGCAGTTTGCGATCCAGCTTCGCCCGGTTGAAGATCCGCTGAAAATCCTCCTCCGGCAGCAGCCCATTGAGCCGGTCGGTGTACATCCGGTCCAGGTTGGCGGTGAGGCTGTCGATTTTGGATTGGACGGCCTGGAGCTCCGTTTCCAGACTGCTCTGCTTTCTGGAATTCTCCACGGCTTCCCGGGCCATGGGCAGCAGTTCGTCGGGGTTCAGGTAAGCCCGACAGACTTCCCGCACCTTGTCAATTACTGCATCGGTCACCGTCTTCTCTTTGATGGAATGAGAAGAACAGACGCCCGCTTTGGTAAAGCGCTGGTAGGTGCGGCAGACAAAGTACAGCACATCCTCTCCCATGGCGTTTTTCCGGTTGAGCACCGCCAGTGGGTAACCGCACTCGTGGCAGAAGATCAGTCCCTTGAGCAGGAAGTCGTAGGTCCGGCTCCGGGTGTGCTTGCGGCTGTTGAGCAGCATCCGCACCTTGCGGAAGGTCTCCGCATCCACCAGAGGTTCATGGGTCCCCTCTACGATCACCCAGTTGGCTGGGCCCTGTTTCAGGCACTTCTTGGACTTATAGCTGATCTTCACACTGCGCCCCTGGACCATATTGCCGATATAGGTCTCGTTCTGCAGCATGTCGGAGATCCGCTCACTGCTCCACAGACCGGTGTAGGGACCGGGCCTTGCCACCGGCAGATTGGCGTAGGTGGCCGGGGTAGGTATCCCCTCCTGGTTGAGGAGCACCGCGATGTTCCGACAGCTCATCCCACTCAGGGCCAAGGCAAAAACCCGGCGCACAATGGGAGCCACTTCCTCGTCAATGACGATCTTGTTCTTCTCCGTGGGATGCATCTTGTAGCCGTACACCGGCTTTCCGCCGATGAACTGCCCCTTCCGCTGCTTATCCCGCTTGACGCTCTTGATCTTCTTGGAGATGTCCTTGGCGTACATGTCGTTCATGATGGCCCGGAAGGGCGTGATGTCGTTGGCGGTGGAGTCCACGCCGGTGTCGATGCCGTCCAGCAGGGAGATGTACCGCACCCGGTGCTCCGGGAAGTACCGCTCCATGTAGTGGCCGGTCATGATGTAGTCGCGGCCCAGGCGGGAGAGGTCCTTGGTGATGACCATGTTGACCTTCCTGGCCTCAATGTCAGCGATCATCCGCTGGAAGCTGGGGCGGTCAAAATTCGTGCCGCTCCAGCCGTCATCTACATAGGTATCGTAGACACTCAGCCTATGCTGCTGCACGAACTCCCGCAGCAGGGATTCCTGGTTCTGGACGCTCTGAGATGGACCTTCGCTCTCATCCTCCTTTGATAGTCTGATGTATAAAGCCGCATGGTAGTCCATGGGATTGCTTATCTCTAAGTACATTTGCTACCTCCTGAGATAAGCTGCCATTCATCAAGCCTATTGTACCGCGCTATGAAATTCTTGCGCAAGGCTCCGGGTAAGGAAAAGTCGAAAGGATCGCAGAAAAATTTCTCTCGCATCCTCTTCCTTACAGAACTCATATCGCACCTGTACCGCTTGCCTTTTCAATCAGATCACTCCTCTCACATACTTTCTCTATTCTTATGTTTGCAAGAAAGAGGATTTGCTTGTCCTAAAATTTAGGTATAAAAAAACCAAGCCCATCGGCTTGGCACATACCTTCACAGTTTACAGATATTCGTCGAGGATCTCCCCCAAATCTGTCAGCACTTCGCCCGCAAAATCTTTCATCAGAGAAAGGTCCCCTTGAATTTCCCGAAACATCTGTGGGCGTTGTATGTCAGACAGTGAAATCAGGGAATAGAGAAGAATCGCAGCTTCCGTCTTTAGATCCCTTCCATATAGATCCTCCAGGGCCCGGCAAAGTTTGTTGATCGTCGCAATCGGCATTCGCTGAGACATTGCTTCAAAAAAACGGAAGCGTAATGCTGCCTGATAAAACATGGAGTTCGAGCTTTTCTATCCTCCTTTATTATTTATGAATCGTTCGCTGTTCTCCTAACATTTGGCGGGTTCTTGGCCGCCGAGGTCACACAATTGAATAAATTCTGCATATGCGCCAGTAGCTCAATAGGATAGAGCGCACCCATCCTAAGTCCAAGCTGTATTTCACAGATTTTCTATATGGACCATAGCGCTTTGTAAGGCAGTCCATTCGGGAGGGCGGAATTCCCTTTGAGATCAATTTGAATCAGCCAAACAAGGAGACGATTGCCGCTATGCTGGAGGCGGAAAGGATTGCGAAGGACCCGTCTGTAATGGGATACAGCGATATGGACGAGTTGTTTGCGGATTTAAGGCATTACCGCATCATTCAACGCGTGCGGATTGGCGCGAAAATTTGTGCCGCAAAAAGGCGCAAAACCGCAGGAATACTTTGTGTATTGCAAGGTTTTGCAACGCATTTGTGGGGCAAATCGGCCGCCAAGACGTGCGTGGAGAATTGTGCGGTGATGCCTTAAAGAAATGAGCCAGACGAAATATGCCGTAAAGTTCACCACGCAATTTCGGAAGGATTACAAGCTGGCCATCAAGCGTGGCTTGAAAATTGAATTGCTGGAGCACATCGTTGCACTTCTGGCTGCGGGGGAACCGTTGCCGGAAAAAACAAGGATTATGCCCTCACCGGCAGCTGGGTGGGCCACCGGGAATGCCACATCCTTCCGGATTGGCTCCTAGTCTACCGGGTGGAGAATGATGTCTTGGTTTTGACCCTGACCCGCACAGGGAGCCACAGCGATTTGTTTGGCAAATAAGTTGACACGGTTTTACAAAGCACAGAGGAGCGTACCATGGCAAGACCATGTTACGCTCCTCTGTGCTCTCTTCTCATTGATCCAGCTGCTCGTCAAAGGGCATACCGGTCATAAGGATGGCTGTCCCGTTCTATTACCGATTGAGCATCCACACGCCCAGATTCAGGTAGGCCGCAAAGGTCACCCACAGGAAGTAGGGCACCTGCAGCCACGCCGCCAATGAATCAGTCTTGCGGAAAGTGAAAATCATCCGGAGAATCAGCACCCACAGCACCACCAGCCAAAGGAATGCAAAGCCGAAGTTCTGGAGATTAAAGAAAATGATGCTCCAGAAGAAGTTGAACGCCAGCTGGATTGCAAAGAGCCGCAGCCCCCGGGTGCGGTCAGGCGATGCCGGTGCCGCATAGATTCTGGCGGCGCTGACGCCCATGAGCAGGAACAGAATGCTCCAGACAATGGGAAAGACGATGGCCGGCGGCGAAAGCGGCGGCTGCCGGATCATTTCACTGTAAACCTCCGCACCATCCCGGGTGAGAAAGCCGGAAAGCGCCCCTACTGCCTCCACGCCCACAATCCAGAGCGCATATGTTTTCCATGAAGGTTTTTTCATACACCATCACCCCGAAATAGCCTATGCGCCTCCAGGTGCTTCTATACGCCGGAAACAGCTCCTCCAGGCCATACTTTCTTCCATTTCGACCACACTATGTCCAAGCGTATGTTTTGGGAGGAATCGTATGAAATCACTCTGGGAACAGACCTGGGCGCGTCCGAACTTCGGGCGGCTCGAGGGCGACGAGATGACGGACATTCGGATCATCGGCAGGGCATAGTGGGCATCCTGTGCGCGTGGATGCTCCAGCAGGCCGGGATCTCCTATGTGCTGGCGGAGGCGGCCGACCCCCTGTGCAGCGGGGCAACCGGGAACACCACCGCCAAGCTGACCAGTCAGCACGGACTCATCTACCACAAGCTCATCCAGACCTTTGGCGTTGACCGGGCGCGGCAGTATCTCTCCGCCAACGAGGCGGTCCTCCAGAACTACCGGGCGCTGTGCCGCCATATTGACTGTGACTTTGAGGAGAAGTCCGCCTATGTCTACTCCCTGGACGACCGGGAGGCACTGGAGGCGGAGCTGAGGGCCCTGGAGCGGCTGGGAGGCGGGGCGGAATTTGCCGACCACCTGCCCCTCCACTTTCCCACGGCAGGCGCCGTCAAATTTTCAAACCAGGCCCAGTTCCACCCATTGAAATTCGTCTCCGCCCTTTTCAAGGGCCTGCACATCTACGAGCACACCCCGGTGCGGGAACTGACCGGCACCACGGCGGTCACTGACCGGGGCAGGATCCGCGCAAAGAAAATCATCGTGGCCACCCACTTTCCTTTCCGCAACAAGCACGGCAGTTATTTTTTGAAGCTATACCAGCGCCGTTCCTATGTGATCGCTCTGGAGCATGCCGCAAATGTAGACGGCATGCATATTGACGAGGCGGAGGATGGCCTCTCCTTCCGCAACCACGGAGGTATTCTGCTGGTGGGCGGCGGCCACCGCACTGGAAAGCAGGGCGGCTGGCGGACGCTGCGGGACTTTGCCGCAAAGCATTGCCCGCACGCCATAGAGAAATACCATTGGGCTACACAGGACTGTATGAGTCTGGACGGAGCACCTTATATTGGCCCTTACTCCGCTTCCACATCAGATCCGTATGTGGCCACTGGTTTCAACAAGTGGGGGAATGACTTCCTCCATGGTATCCGCTATGATTTTAAGCGATCTCGTTCAGGGAAAGAAGCATCCTTTTGCAGAAGTATTTTCGCCTTCCCGCACGATCCTCCGCCCCCAACAGGCTGTCAATGGCTGGGAAGCCATGGTCAGCCTGTTGGCGCCCACTACAAGACGCTGCCCCCACCTGGGCTGCGCGTTGAAGTGGAATCCCCAGGAGCACACCTGGGATTGCCCCTGCCACGGCTCCCGCTTTTCGGAGGACGGCAAGCGCATCGACGGCCCCGCTACAGGGGATCTGAAATCGTGAGGCAGTGGCAGCTATTTCAATGAAAATCCCCCGTTTATTTGCAAATTTCAGCACATAAACGGGGGATCCAAATTTTATCCCAGTTCGGTATATTTGTCTTTGCGGTCGATACTTTTTTCCACAGGGTATTTCCGGCTGTTTTTTTCCAGCTTCTTCATCACGATCTCGTCAAAGTCGAATCCCAGATCATCTGCCAGCATAGCAGCATAGATGAGGATGTCCGCCAGCTCCTCCTGCAGTTGTTCAGCCTTGACCCCTACGACCTCCTCATTGGTCTTCCATTGAAATAGTTCCAATAGCTCCGACGCCTCCAGGGAGATGGAGATGGCCAGGTCTTTGGGGTTATGAAATTGCCGCCAGTGCCGCTCGTCCCGAAATTGATTGACCGCCTGTATCGTCTCTTGTTTCATGCCCGTCCCACGACCTCCATAAAATGCCGCTTCAAAGCAGGGTCCTCAAAATAGACCCTGATCCCGCTGATGCCCCTGGTCAGGAGCACATAATAGATCTGCCTCACATATGCGCTGAGTTCCGCCAGGGAAAAGCTCTCTTTCGGCGGTGTCCCGTTGGTGTCAAAATAGTGTTCCTTTACTGCCGACACCCTTCCGTTTTGACAGGCCAGATCCTTTGCGATCACGACCCCCACATAATCCAGGTCCACGCCCTGTATGGCATGGATCGACCCGAGCTCATCTTCACTTCCCGGTAATGCGATCCAGTTTTCATGAGTGGAATTCCACTTCCAGCGATGTTCTTCATCCTCCACCCAGTCAAATTCCGCATAATTCTTATGCCCCGGCTGATAGCGGCTCCCCCAGGGGCGGGCATACCCGGCCAACACCCTGCACTGGGCTTTCGGATGATACTGCCGCCGTTCATCTACATAGTCAAACAGTTCATGAATGGAATCCACGACGCCGAAATAGGCGTCCTTGGATGGATTCTGAAATACACAGGGATCAAATGCATCCTGTTTGATCTGCAGGAAGGAACAGATCCCATTGATGTAATCATCCGCCGTGTAGGTCGCATTCTTGTCCTGAATCCGCACACGGAACTGCCTGGTGAGCATGCGCCGTTCCATACCCTTTTCCTGAATATAATCCTGGAAATCCCGGTACGGAATATCCGACGGGCGGATCGCCTGAATGGAGTCATAGAACAGCACCAGTCGCTCCGCCATTTCTCCCAGCAAAAACAATTCATTCTTTCGGGGATCGTTCGAATCAAAAATCCCTGTGGTCAAATGATTTTGTTTGGGGCTGTTCCATCGCAGCCGGTGGGCCTCATCCACCAAAAGGATATGGAAGCGCTTCTTTTGCCGGATCAATTGATAAGCGGTCCCAACCTCAATATTTTTCCCAAGACCATAGGCCCGAAAAATGCTGCGGGCGGTCTTGACCCAGTTGGCTTTCACCACCACACCGACATTCCATTTATGATGTTCGCAAAGTCGGGCCGCCAGGTTGGTCAGTACCACGGTCTTTCCCGTTCCCGCCGTCCCTTCGATCAGAACGCTTCGGGGGCCCTCTTCTATCTCATGGATCAGTGCAGACTGTTCCTCGGACAGCTCCGTAAAGGGAGAATACTTGAACAGAATGCTGTTGCGCAGACCATCCAGTGACTTTTGATGCACCAGCCCGGCTTTGTACAGTTCCTGTTCCCAGAACGGCGTCAGCACCTGTGTCAGCACATCTTCCCGATAGGGATAATCGACGAATCGATTGCCCTGGGTCCTATTCCGGCAGACCCGCTTTTCCTTTCGCGGCAAATTCTCCTGATCCGCTGTGAGATATGTGATCAGCAGCGCCTCCAGGTCGTTTTGGGAATTTCCATCCACATACTGGCCAAAGAGAATCGCTGCTTTCTCGAACTGCCGGTAATCTGTTTCCACTTCCGCCATATGCTCATCGTGCCGCGTTAAAAACCGGTCTGTCTGTCCAACATAAAACGACCGCCGCCCATAATAGATGTAGATCACATGCCCGTGCTTTAAAACCGTCCTCTGTTCTTCGCTGCAGTGACCGGTGTCCAGATCCTCTGCCAGCAGAGAAAGGTGGATGACCCCATATTTCTTGCCTGCCATTTAAAATCCCATCACCTTTCTCACATGTTCTCTCGTCTCCCGGTCCCGGAACCAGATATGGACACTGCCCTTGGCCCGGGTAAGCAGCACCCGATAGGTGTTCAGTACCAGTTCCACGATCTCCCGCTCGCTGGCCCGGCTGTTTCGGATGGCGGCCATGAACTGTGTATCCCAGTTGCTGCTCAAATCGATGCGCCAATTGTGGATGTCTTTATCCCAGCGCAGGTCGTCCCACCAGATCACACCGGTATCGTCAAACTCCAATCCCTGTGCGGTGTAGATACAGCCCACCTGGTCCAGATATTCCTCTTTTTCTCCTGCATACCAGTTGTATTGCTCTTCTCTGGGGAATGGATTCCACGGCTTCTCAAAATCTCCCGTCGCCTGCGCAATCTTAATGTCCCTGTTTTTCGTATCACGTGTCCATTCCCAGCAAAAGGGCGCATACCATTTTACATGACGGCCCGTTGACAACAGGCCGTGGAGACGCCTGTCCAGATCGTTCAGGTCATCCCAGCAGCACAGCTCCAGTGCAGATTGCCGCTTCAAAGGCTGCTCCTGCCGGCCATAGAACAGCTTGTCCAAATCAGAGACATAGCTGCCCAGATACCCCGCCCGCTTTTGAGATGCCAGGGAAAAGACGGTGCAGGGAATGCCGTGCTCCTGGGCAAACTGCCGGAAATGCTCCACCGTCCCCTCCTCCGTCAGCCGGATCCGCTGCCGGTCATCCTGCAGCACCACCACCATATTGGCCTTCCGGAACAGGCTGGTCATGGTGGCTTCCAACTGCTCAATCCGATGGGCTTCATCCACAACCACCAGATCCCGTCCCGGCGGGACCGCGTCCAGATAGGCGGGTGGTACACCTGAGGCGCCCGCAATGACCAGGGAGAGTGTACGGCTCCTGGGCAGCGCAAAGATGCATCCGCCCCGGTTCTGCCATGAAGGGCCGTATTTCAGGCAATAGGCGTAAATGGCGTGCAATCCCACTACGGTTTTCCCAGTCCCCGGCGGGCCCGAGATGATCAGCAGATGCTTGCCGAACTGCGGACTGTGGAGTTGATCGATCATACTGCAGATCTTGCGGTTGACCTCGATCTGGTCGTCCAGCATTGCCGCGTTTTCTCTTCTTGCCAATACATTCCCTAAATCCTGAAAGCCAATCTGGCCCAAAACATAGGCGCCGGTAAGAAACTGCTCCACCACGTCCGGTCTTGGATCAGGGGAAAACAGGCTGTTCAAGTCTGCAGCCAGCAGCGCCTCCGCACCTTTTGTGTAGGTCTCATGCCGCAGCGCCTCATATGCCTGATAACCGCCCTGGAAGAGCTGCTCCTTATCCTCAAAATTATGAAGGAATTGGCGGCACCGCACATCCATCTTCCCATCCGCCACATTACTATGGTTCATCCGCAGGTGCTTGGCGTAGGTCAGCGTCTGTTGGACAGGATGGAGCCGTTCCTCAAAGCGGTTTTCCGCTCGGGACAGGCAGATGCAGACGCTGCTTTCCCGCCCTGCCGTATTCTCTTCAATGGCGCTCCACTGCTTGAGCTCTATGACCAGCACCAACGGTTTTCCGGTCGTTCTCCCTTCTCCCAGCAGCACAGCGTCGATCCGGCTGCCAATGGGAGTCTGATATTCCAGGATCAGCGTCAGCTCGTCCAGTCCGGCACGATGGATCACATCCACCAGAATGGGGATGGAATTACACCAAGAGCGGTACTCACGCTCCGACGGATCCTCCTGCCGCACCTTTAATTGGTCGGCGATCTCCCTGCCGGTCATATGGCTGAGTGCCGCGACCGTTGCTGCATAACAGCCGTTTGGGTGCTCCATAAAACCGCCTCGCTCTCCTGTGTGTCTCAACTGTTTGTCCTCATTATAGCATGAAGAAGGCGATCTGAACATCACGCTGCGGATTTTACTTTTTGGACGACCAACCTTGTGATTTTAGATGGATGGCAGCTCAGTTTTTTATATAAAAATCACGAGAACTTACAATAGCTGCGGCGCGGCTCCCGCCGCGAGCAAAGCCAGGAACCCTTGTCCCACAAGGCTTTTCTGGTTTCACTTACATTAGTTCCGGCGCGATACATAAGAGCGGGAAATCCCGCACTGGGCGGCGATCTCGCGCTGGGTGAGCGGGGGGCGGCCATTCAGGCCGTATCGGAGGATAATGATTTTGGCTTCCCGTTCTTCCAGACACTGCGTCACGCACTGCCGTACCTTCAGACAGGCGTCGCGGGCGTCCAGCTCTTCCAGCATATCATCGTCCACACAAATGACATCCATTAGAGACAGGGAACTGCCTTCGCCTTCCCCGTCAATGGAGTCCGATAGGGATACTTCGCCCTGCAGCTTACGCTGAGAACGAAAATGCATCAGGATCTCATTTTCGATACATCGGGAGGCATAAGTGGCAAGGCGCACATTCTTGTCCGGCTTGAAGGTGTTGATCCCCTTGATCAGACCGATGGTTCCGATGGAGATCAGATCATCCTGATCCCCGTTTTGGGTATAATATTTTTTGATGATATGCGCCACCAGACGCAGATTATGCTCGATCAGCTTATTGCGGGCGTCCATATCTCCCTTGGCGAAGCGGTCCAGATAGGCGCGTTCCTCCTCCGCCTTCAGCGGGCGGGGAAAGGAGCCTCCGCTTCCGCCGCCGGACAGGCGCAGGGTAAAAAAAAGGCTGTTCAGCATGAGCAGGACCCAGGCAGTCAACATCTTGCCACACCTCCGTATCGACAGACTATTCCGGGCGGGCCTGTCTTTATACCCGGGGATTCCTTTGAAATTCGGCAGCGCCGCTGACGGCGGCCGATTCCCCAAACCTCGACAAAAATGACGGAAATCCTGCGCGGACTTTTGGGGTAAACGTCAAATTTGCAAAAAGTCTGTCCAGGGCATTTACGAATCGCCGTGCAGCGGCTATAATTTATTTTGGTTTGAAATGTGCAGGGGAAAGAAGAAATTTGACAAGGCAGTCAGATTTGGGGGAAGAACATGAGTATTGCGGACGTAGTCGCCATGCTTGGCGCCATCGCAACCTTCCTGTTCGGTATGTCAACGATGACGGACGGCCTGGAGAAGCTCTCCAGCGGCCGTTTGGAAAATGTTCTGGAGCGGTTGACCAGCAATGTCTTCAAAGGCGTTTTGCTGGGTGCGGTGGTCACCGGACTGATCCAGAGCTCGGCGGCCACCACGGTTATGTGTGTCGGCTTTGTCAACGCCGGGATCATGAAGCTCAGTCAGACGGTGGGCATCATCATGGGCGCCAATATCGGCACCACCGTGACGGCGCAGCTGCTGAGCCTGGGGGATATCTCCTCCGACAACCTTCTGCTGACGCTGCTCAAGCCGGCTTTTCTGGGGCCGATCCTGGCGGCGGTGGGCATCCTGTTTTACATGTTCATCAAGG
This sequence comes from Lawsonibacter hominis, assembly GCF_014287895.1. Taxonomy (GTDB): domain Bacteria; phylum Bacillota; class Clostridia; order Oscillospirales; family Oscillospiraceae; genus Lawsonibacter_A; species Lawsonibacter_A hominis. The sequence continues at coordinate 17,965 of NZ_JACOPP010000036.1, forward strand.
GCGGGCGGAAGCGGACCATCGGCCAGATCGTGCTGGGTCTGGGCCTTTTGTTCATCGGCATGAAGACCATGGAGAATGCCGTGGCGCCCCTGCAGGCGATGCCGGAGTTTCAAAGCCTCTTCGTGGCGTTTTCCAACCCGGTGCTGGGGGTGATGGTAGGGGCGCTGGTCACCGCCCTGATCCAGAGCTCGTCCGCCTCGGTGGGCATCCTCCAGGCGGTCAGCACCACGGGCATCGTCTCCTTCAACATCGCCATGCCTCTGATCATGGGGCAGAATATCGGCACCTGTATCACCGCGCTGCTGTCGGCCATTGGGGCCTCCAAAAACGCAAAGCGCACTGCGGCGCTGCATTTGTCGTTCAATATCATCGGCACCATCGTTTTTATGGCGCTTCTTTACGGCGGAAACGCGCTGTTTCACTTCCCGTTCTGGGAGAACGTGATGGACCGCGGTTCCATTGCCAACCTGCATCTGGGCTTCAACCTGGGCTGTACGGTATTGCTGCTGCCCTTCCATAAGCAGCTGGTCAGGCTGGTCGAACATTTGGTTCCCGGGGATACCGACGAGCGCGAGCTCTCCGTACTGGACGACCGCTTTCTCGCCTCTCCGTCGCTGGCTCTGGAGAAGGCCCATGACGCGGTGGTGCAGATGGGGGATTTCGCACGGGACAATCTGAAGCTGTCGGTGGAGCTCATCAAGCGCTTCGACGCCAAGAAGCTGGAGCGGCTCAACGAGACGGAAACCGCGCTGGACAAGCTGGAGGGACTTCTGGATAACTATCTGGTCAAGCTCACCGACCGGGCGCTGACATCGGAAGAAAGCATGAAAGTCTCCGAACTGCTGCATACCTTGTCCGACTTTGAACGGATCGGAGACTACGCGGTGAACGTATCGGAGAGCGCCGTGATCCTGCACGAGCGCGGCATCGCCTTTTCCGTTCAGGCCCAGGCGGAGCTGGACGGGCTCACCGATGCGGTGATCGAGACCATGGATAAGACCATGGCGTGTTACGAGACCCGGCAGCGCTACCTGGCGATCCAGGTGGAGCCGCTGGAGGAAGTGGTGGACCTGATCGCGGATGATCTGAAAAACCGGCATGTGGAGCGCCTGAAAGACGGCGAGTGCACCATTGAGCTGGGCACGCAGTTCCTGGAGCTGCTCATCAATCTGGAACGGATCTCCGACCATTGTTCCAATGTGGCCCTGCGTATCGTACGGCAGACCGCCTCCAAGGACGATATCGTCCGTATTGATTCCCACGCTTACATGCGGGAGCTGCACCACGGTTCCGACCGGGAGTTCGATCAGCTCTTTCAGCAGTACCGCGACAAGTATTACGTACCGATCGAGGAAGAGACCAGATAAAAAAACAAGCGCCGGAGCGAAACGCTCCGGCGCTTGTTTTCTTATTCGGTTACATCAGGCGCACCGTGTAATAGACCGCCATGATGAGCAGCCAGGCCACCATCACGCCGTACAGGACCGGCAGGCTTCCCAGCAGAAGCGCAGCCACCAGTACGGCGGCCACCACGATACACGTCACATAGAGCATGGCGTAGTTGGCGTTTTTGGGGAACAGGCGAAGTTCCTTGCCGCCCAGCTTCAGTATGCCGCCGCTGGTCTGGAGCTTGCGGGAAAAGAGCAGAGCAGCCGCCAGAATGACCGCCAGCGCCACCGCGTAACCATAGGCGATCAGGGCGGAGAGATCGGCCCGGGGCACCAGATGGACGGCCAGGATCCCCAGAGCGCTGAGCACGGCGATCAGGAAAAATTCATGCTGATAGAGGTAGTAGATCAGCGCCAGAACCGCCACCGCCGGGACGGCGATGTAAAGGAACTGGATGCCGGAGGCGCGGAACACCGCGATGACCACCGCGCAGACCGCCAGCGCTAAAGCGATCAGGGTCAGCGCACCGGAAAGACGGGTACCCTTTCCGCTGCGCCGGGCAGACCGGTACCAGGCCAGCAGTGCAAGGAAGCAGAGCGGCAGCACGATGCCAAGGACCGTGAATACCGTACGCAGGGCCTGGGCCAGCGCAATGCCGTCGGGGGTGTAGTAACTGTAGAAACGATTGAGCAGCAGGAGCAGAAACTCCAGGACCACCGCGCCCACGATCCACCAAAGGACCTTGTTCAGGACCACGTCCTCCTGGCGCTCACGCTGCATTTGCTGTTCCTTCTTGTTCATGTATCCATCTCCTGTGGCTGGGATGCCTTAATTTTGCCGTCGCCGCGAGCGAAGCGCGGTGCGGCCGGAAATCATCAATCTCATACATTCTAACAGAAAACGTGCCGCTTTGCAAGATGGAATGCGATGGATCCCTTTTACCTTATTTGTGCATTTAGAGCACCTTTCGTCGAAATAACAGGGGTAGCTTCAAAACCGAAGCTACCCCTACAAACGGATTTACTTTAGAACCTGTATTCACAAGCGATTGAGGAGGGTGTGGGCATGAGAAATCATACTGACTGCTTCGGCAGAAGCGGTCAGTATCTCATAGTCCTTGCTGAGGCGGCGGGAATGATTGAACCAGGCAAGCGTACGTTCCACGATCCAGCGCCAGGGAAGCTTCTCCCATTCGTGAGGCTTGATTTTCTCAGAAATATCAACACCACGCCCCAGAGTCTGACTGGCATCAAACGTAAAAGTCCCCCGGTATCCCGCATCGGCGCAAAAGCGCTCAATGGATGGATACCTCTTACATGCCTGCTTTGCAGGCATGATCCCAGCCTTTGTATCGTGGATATTTGCGGCATGCACCACCACCGCCAGCAGATTTCCCAATGTATCTACGACGATGTGCCGCTTCCTGCCTTTCGTTTTTTTCCACCGTCTATCCCGCGTTCCTTTGCCGCGCCGGTCGTTTTGACGCTCTGGGAATCAATGATCGCATAGCTTGGCACCGCTTTGCGCCCGGCTCTCTCCCGGGATATTTTGACCAAGTGCCGCAGTATCTTCTCCCACAGCCCACTCAGACGGGCACGCCGGTAGAAACTGTGCACAGTCGAATAGGGTGGAAAATCGTGCGGGCAGGTGCCGCCACTGACACCCTGTTTTCACAAAATACAGCACTGCGTTTGTTAATTCCCGCTTGCTCCACTTATACGTTCGCATCCCGGAATAGAGTGGTTCTATCACTGCCCACTGTGCATCTGTCAGGTCGCTCGGGTACGCCTGCCGCACTTTATCGCTTCTTTTCATGTGTTTATTTTACTGCTTGCATCGCCTGTTGTGAATACGGGTTCTTACTTATCTTTCGTGTTTCTAAAAGCAAAGAAAACTCCCACAATACCGATCAACACTCCCAACAGAGCAACTGGCAGATCAGCAATACTTCCAAATATAGTGCTGTTCAATTCATCGCTTGCACAACAGAGTAAAATCCCAAAAAGCACAAGTACTATGCCTTTTATTTGCTCTTTCATAACGATCTCCTTTACAAAAAAGAATTTGTTGCTTTTGAATACCTGCATGTATTTTATCATGCAGGCAAACTATTTTCAATGTATGGTCAAAATGCCAGAGATTTTAAGCTGTAAGAGTACAATACATATTGGACAGTCGAATAAAAAGGATGAAGGAAATGGCCTCATGGGATAAAGTTGAGTTACCACACAACAACTTGATGAGAGGGGGCCATATCCTTCATGAGCAAGCGTATAACACAAGACATGGCGTATCGGCAATCCCTGATGAAATACGCGGAGAACTACGGGGTCAGCCGCGCCAGCCGGAAGTACAACAAGAGCCGGTCGTACATCTACTTCTGGAAGACCCGCTGGGACGGGACGGTGCAGTCCCTGGCCTGCCAGTCCAGACGCCCGCACAGCCATCCCAATCAGCACACGGAGGCGGAGCTGAAGCTGATCCGGGATATGCGCCGCCGCAACCCTGACATCGGCATGGTGGAACTGTGGCATCGTCTGCGGCTCAGAGGCTACACCCGCTGTCCAGAGAGCTTGTTCCGGGTCATGCGCAAGCTGGGGCTGTTCCCGCAGGCCGAGAAGAAACCAGTCTACAAGCCAAAGCCCTATGAGCAGATGACGTACCCAGGGCAACGGGTACCGGTAGA
>NZ_JACOPP010000037.1 GCF_014287895.1 Lawsonibacter hominis
CAGCTCAGTGTGCCGGTCTTAAACTGTCCAAAAAGCGCAAACGGGAGCTTTTGCTCGTTGCGTAGAGATATTGGCTGATTTTTGGGTCCTAACTTTTCATGTTTACTTTACAGTGCCCCGTTTTCCTTGTTAAGTGGACAATACCACATCTTTTCGTGGAAGTCTATTGCAAAGGAGAAACCTTTTTAGAAGAGCGGTATATAATTTGCCTCTGTGTGCAAAGTCATGTCGGCAGAGGGCAGAAGGTTTCCGAGAAAGCGTACCGGAACCTCCAAGTGAATCTCCACCACAGCGGTGTAACCCTCGCTCTGACCGGAACTAAGGCCATTGTTCTCCAGTTCCACAGACAAACCGGAGATCGTGTACTCCACCTCTCCACCTGAAAGCTTCTGGTAACCCTGTGCTGCATTTTCCAAACCCAGGGTTTCGGAAAGCTGACCATATACATCGCCGGTGTCAATACTCTCATCCCAGCGACCTGTGCCATCCGGATACCATCCAGCGGCATAACCCTCTCGCACAGCGTGGTACACATCGTCATAGTTGTCATTGACGGTGGAGATCACTGCCTGCTGTGCGGCTTCTTTCACGCCCTGGGCGATGATCCATATCCGGCAGAATTCAGCCACAGCACAGAACAGCATCAGCAAGACCAGCACAATGGCCAGAATCATGGGGGCGCCCTCGCCGGAGCGACGGCGAAAGATCTGCTTGCATTTCAATGGTTTCACCAACTTTCATCGCGGGCATACAGGCCCGTTCGTTTTGGTTCCTGGTGCGCGAACTGGGGACAGCGGCACGCTGTTCACTTCCAGTACACCTCCGACTTGCCTGTGGCTTCCGCAGTCAGTGTAATGGGGAATGAGCCCAGCCCCCCGAAGAGGCCGATATCCGTTTCCAGCGTCAGGGTCACAGTGACCTCATCGTTGAGTTGGATTCGTCCGGTGGTGGACCACCGGATGTCGGGGTCAAGCCCGGTGCTGTCGGTAAGAGCCGCCGCACGGCGAGTAGTTTCCGTACCGACCTGGCCGGCAATTTCTGCCTCACGCACCAGCTCCACGGCATAGGTGTCCAGCTGCTGCTTGGTGATATAGACCGGCAGCACACGGGCGACCAGTGCCAGCACCAGCATGGCACACACCACCAGAACGCACACATCGATATAGCCTTCGCCGGAGCGCCGTTTCAGTAATTTTCTCATGGCGACCTCCTTTAGAACAGGCTCCCCAGGGAGTTGACGATCTGGTACACGATGATGACGATGTAGGTCATCATGAAGCACACGAGCATGATAAAGCTGAATATTCGGATTTTGGGCGGGATTTTTGCGGCCTTGGCTTTGAGCCGCTGCAGTTCCTGCGCTTTCAGATCGTGGGAGAGCATCTGAAAATACATCCTGCCATCGTCGCCACGCAGAATGCCGATGAGACCGCGGACGATGTCCGAAATGATGGCTGAGCCCATTCTGGCCTCAAATCGGATGAGCGCTGCCTCATAGGAGGAGGACCGCATATCCGCTGTCAGCACATCCAGCTCCCGACCAAAGTCCGGTCCGGCGTGTTTTTTGTAGTTTTCCAGAATCCGCAGCACATCCCGGCTGGCCGCCAGCTCCTGATGGATGGTGGCGACAAATCGGGGCAGCTCGCCCTCGATCAGTTCCATTCTGGCTTTGACCAGCTCGTCAGCACGGCGGCTCTCCTTAAACCAGGTCAGAACAGCCAGCACCACGATGAGGGGACTTAGGATGGGCAGAATCAGCAGGCACGGGATGATGCCCAGCAGAATCAGGCAGGGCTTCAGAATCGAATAGGCTGTGTAGACCTGCGGGGTCATATCCAGCCCCGCCGCTGTGAGCTTGTTCTCCAGCCGCCGGTACTTGTACTCATCCATCCGGATCAGTGGGGCCAGCTTCAATGCCCAGCCGAGAATCAATGCTTCCAGAGATTTGACCAGACTACGCTCCCGCCGCCCAGCAGAGATGAGCGCGCGTTCCGCAGCCAGCCGAGGGATTTTCAGCAGGTCGGCAAGGACAAAATACAGTCCGGCGGCCAATGCGGCGCCGAACAGAAATAAAAGTGCGCCCATTTCCTCACCTCCGATACTCGATGGGCTGTGTCAGTTTCACCACAAAAGCAAAGGACACGAATACAGCGGCGATGCAGACGGCGATGACCATCTGGCCGGGGATGGTATCCACCAGGGTGTGATACCAATCCGTGTTGATAAAGCGTACCAGCGGGATATTGATCAGCACCAGAATTGCCATGGTGACGAATTCCTTACGGGGGCCGTATACCAGATTTTCCAGTTCTCCGTTGACTACCCGCATATCCGACAGCTTGCTGACGATGGGAGTCAGGGTGCTTTTCAGGCTGCGGTCTGTCTGGCAGGCAGAAACGGCTTCACACCATTCCTGCCATACCTCGTTGTCGATGGCATATTTCAAGTCATGAAGTGCGGCATCCATATCCGGGTCAATGTGCTTGATGCGGGTGAGAAACCGCTGGAACACCTCCTGCACCGGGTGGTGCAGGTAGCGGACATTTTCCTCTACGGCCTGCTGGAAGTTCTCCGTTCTCAGGTATGCGGTGGTGATGACCGACAGCGCCGTTTCCAGCTCTGCGGCCACATCCTTTTTGAAGCCTCCGGCCGTCAGCTTGACATACCAGAATGGAAGCAGCATAAAGCCCACTGCCAGTACGGGGACGAGGAAGGCGTTCCCGGCAAGGATGGCAGTGCAGGCGCCAAGGGCAAACAGCACCAGGGAGGCCATGCACACCATGGGGAATTTTCCCTCCCGCCCGGATGCGGCCAATACCGCCTGGGCTTCCGTGATCTCCCGACGAAAGAAACCGGCCTTTTTCCGCTTGGTTGTCTCATTGATGTCTGCGCGGATGCTGCCGGGAGCTGCCGTCAGTCTGGAGAAGATGCTGTCGCAAAGCTCGCTGGGAGAGATGTTCAGCACCATAAAAAGCCCGGCGATCATGCCCACACAGGCAATCAGTTGGATGGTTGTCACGCAGATGCCTCCTTTCTCTGGATAAACTGCTCCAGCTCACTGCGAGACATACCGTTTTCGATGAAGCGGCGCTGCAGGCTTTCCGACAGCTCCTCGCACTTCTGGTGATGTCCCTCGATGATAAAACGGTCGCCCTCCAGACGGTTTTCCGTGATGTTGTACTCATAGAGCTTATGGAGCCTGCGGCTTCCGTCCGGCAGGATCTCGCACTCGGAGATATTGGTGATACGGCGCTGTTTGTTCTCCAGCTGGCGGCAGTAGACCACGATGGGATACGCCTCGGTGACATAGCCCATGAGTGTATCGTCGGGGGTATCCACGGCCCGCTTGCACAGGGACACCATGCGCCGATAGGTACCCTCGCTGGAGCTGGAGTGGATGGTGGTGAGAACGGCTACACCGACTCGGGCGGCTTCCTGGGCAGCATTGGCCTCCGGGCCGCGCATCTCACCAACCGCGATGATGTCGGGGTTGAAACGAAGGGCAATGTCCAGCAGTGCGATCTGGTCGATGCGCTGGCGCTCATTCTCGCTGTCACGGGTCTGGGTGTGAACGACGGAGTTGACCACCTTGCCGTTCTGCTCCCGAATGAGCTGAAGCTCACGGGAGCCGTCCTCGATGGTGAAGATTCGCTTGCGGTCAGGGATAGTGGACAGAAGCCAGCCAGCCACGGTGGTTTTGCCGGAGCTGGTGGCGCCAGCCACACAGATGGACACGCCATAGCGCAGGCAGGCGGACAGAAAGTCCAGCATTTCCTCCGTAGCAGTTCCGCTGCCCACAAAGTCCTCCTTGGTCAGATTCTTGGGATTGACGATTCGGATGGAGGCCGCAACACCTGCATCCTCGTCCAGCACCGGGGTCTTGATGACCGAAACACGGATGTTCTTGGCCAGACGGGAGGTAATGATGGGACTGGCGTTGTCCAGCACCTTGCCGGAGTTCTGCAGCATACGGCGGATGACATTGGCTGCATGGTCCGGCGAGTCAAAGTGTTCATCCAGCTTGACGGTGCGGCCATCGGAATATTGAATCTCGATGTCACGCCAGGAATTGATGTCGATCTCCTCGATGCCGTCTGCAAAGATGTACTTGGTGAGGAAGCCGTACTCGGCCATTTCCGTATACAGGGCATCGACCAGCTCGCCCTGAGTCATGCCATCCACAGCCATACGGTTGTCCTGCAGGTATCGGGCAATGCGGCGCTTCATCTGCTCCTTGGCCTCATCGCCGCTGTCGGTAATCAGAGTGGCATAGGTACCGGAGAGGTAGGACTGCACCTGACTGAGTACCTCTGCAAAAGGCATCCCTTTGTCCAGGGGAGCGAAGAAGAGGTCGCTTGCCTTGGGCGCCACTTTGCTTTCCGCAAAGATGGACCGGCCGGTATCCTCCTCAAAGGCGATGTCATGCACCTCGGCCTGTTCCGGCTTTGACTCCGGTACGGAGGTGGCCGCGGCGGGGGCGAATAACGAGTGGTTTCTTCTGTCGCCAAGCATCAGAACACCTCCTTGGGCGCACACATTTTCTGCGGAAAATGATGGCTCGCCTTGCTCGCGGTGCGCCTCCAAAGGGGGACCAGTCCCCCTTTGGGGAACCCCCTGCTCTCCGAGGGGGACGATGAGTATTTGTCTCGCATCTTCAAAATACCTCCTTGCAGATCCGCTCAATTTCCCGGCGGAACGCCTTGCTGTCTTTCATGGAAAGATCATTCAGAAGCGTTCCCTCCAGATACTGCTCCTCCAGTTCCTGGGAGTGAGGGAGCTGGAAGGCAACGCTTCCCAGCACCTGACCGATGCGGTCCGCCGCCTGGAGAGGCTTGATATTGGACGCCGCCTTGTACTGCTTGTCCTCATCCCAGTGCAGTTCCCGAAGGAGTGGGAGCTGGCTGGACAGGTAGCCGATGGATTTCAGGTCGCAGTTGGCCAGCCGGAGGACGCTGTCGGCCTCCATGAGCGCCACGGCGGAGAGGATGTCATTGGCGATATAGCTGGAGCAGTCGATGACCACATAGGGGGCGATCTCACGCAGACCGCGGATGAGTTCCTCCGCCTGCTGCTTGGTGCAGGCCGCGTAGGTATACTCGTTTTCCCCCTTGCGCAGCCCCAGCATGGTCAGGTAGGACAGCTTCTTGTGGGTGGTCAGGTTGTGCTTGATGAGATTCACGGAGATCCGCTGGGCGGCGAAGATGCTGCCCAGGGATTTGTCGCACTCCAGCTCAGAGGGCGGGCAGATGCAGGGCATCATGGGGGCGGTCATATCGCAGAGCAGCAGCGCCACATTTTTCTTCTGGGACGCCAGATGCTTTGCGATCTTCACCGCGGTTACGGTTTTGCCGCAGCCGGGGCTTCCCCACACGGCGAGAACGCCGCCACCGGACTCCACAACAGGTTCCAATTCCTCCGGTTCAGTGTTTCGACGAAACAGGCTTCCTTTGATGAAATTCATTCCCCAGCCGCCTCGCTCTCTGCAGCAGGATCAGCGCCCTCGCTTTCCACGGTTTCAGCGCTTTCCGCATTCTCAGCGCCCTCCGCTGCCTCAGCCTCCGGCTCGGCGTACAGTTCCTCAATCAGAGCGTCCTGCGCTGCGATAAACTCATCGGCATTCTCAGGTGCGCCGCGGTAGACCAGGGCCAGATGCAGTTCGCTTTCCTGTTCCAGTCCGGCCAGAACTTTGGCCTGCTCGGTAGTCACCAGGAGGGTAACGGTAGAGGGAAGCTCCTTTTCATCCTCAACAGCCTCGCCGGTGTTGGCATCGTAACCGGAGGAAGCGGTAACGGAGATAACCTCTACATACTGCAGCTCAGGCGGGATCACGGTTTCGCCCATACCCTTGTAGTCTGCCACAAGGACGGAGACAATGTCACCACTTTCCAGTTTGCCGGAAAGGCCGGTGGCAAAGCTCTTGATGGTGACCGAGATGGCCTGTTTGGTGCCGTCCAGATTGTACAGATAGGCATTCTCAGCGGCGGGCTCATAGGAGAGCTTGCTGTCCAGAATGTAGTCGCCCACCGTCAGATCGGCAGTGGCGTACTTGCCGATGACATCATCCTTGTCTGTCATAATGCCGGAAGGCAGGTTATAGGCGCCCACCTCCACGGTCTGCACCATCTCAGCAGTGATCTCGTCGCCCTCCTTGATGTCGGCGGTGACGCGGACGATCTCAGCCTTCTCACTGGCGCTGCGGCTGAACAGGGGCGTTACTCCAAAGCAGATGAGGAGCGCCAGAAGGATACACAGCACACCGACCACGGTGCGGTTACGGAAAATTTTCATATAAGCCTCCTTATAAGAAATATGCGGGGATAAAAGCCACCGCAAAATACGGAACCAGCGGCTGCTTTGCCGATGCACTCTTCCGCAGTGCTGGGATTACCCGCATAGCAAAGGAAGCGAAAAGGAGCGCAGCGGCCATAAGACACAAGCCTGTGATTACCCGGTCAAATCCCAGAACAAAGCCTACAGCGGCGGCTAACCGCCAGTCGCCTCCCCCCATCAGGCCGAGACCTGCACAGAGGTAAAATGGGGCCATTGCCAGCAGCGCCCCCAAAAAGGAGGCGGGGCTGATGGTGATCAGCCCCGCCGCAGCAATGATGATACAGACGATGTCGCAGACTGTTCTGGTTTTCAGGTCATCAACGGCGGCATAAATGAGACCGCCGCAAAAGACCAGTGCCTGTACCCAGAGCATCAGCCAGCGTAGTCGAACATCTCCTGGATACGCTCCGTGACGGTGGGCATGACGGTGTCGTTCAGCACAGCATACAGGCCGGCCAGCACCAGGGCGCCCAGAACAACGGCGATCAGCACCTTGACAGCGGTATCGATATAACCTTCGCCGGCATTGCCGCTGATAGCTCGGCTGTGGAAGGTGATGATGGAAGACTTGCAGTTGGCGGCGGTAGTCTTGGCGGTGTTGGCGATGTTCTTAAACAGCTTCTTCATAAAAAAATCCTCCTGTAAGTAAATGAATTTTGAGTGTTTCTGGATGGTTTGATGATGTAGGTTCGGTCACAGGTTTCCAGATTCGGGAGGGCTGCGGCCTCGCACTGGTAAAGCAAAAGCCGGACGATGGGTAACCGTCCGACCTACATGGTCATCTCGATGTATTCTGCCTGCTCCTGACTTTGGTTGAACTGGATGGGGCGGAAGCCCACCCGGTCGCAGTAATAAAACTCACTGCCGGAAGCGTCGTACAGCTCCACCACATCGGACAGTGCCATTCGGTATCCCTGGTATCCGGGAGGAGGACTATCCCTGCAGATGGCATAGATCCGCTCCAGATCATTGGTTCCCAGGTCGCCTTCGAAAACTTGCGTGTAGTTGCCTGCATCCGGTTCTCCGAACTTTTTGACCAGATCCTCATATCCGATGAAACGCATGGTGACGTCCACATCTTTTCGGAGCTGCCAGATGCGGCAGCCTTTCTGCGGCTGGCCCAGCTCCTCACCGGGTACCTCGCCGGCAGTCAGGCGGTCAAATACGCCCTCCTCCCACTGGGGAGCCAGGTTCATTCTGGCCAGATAACGGGACAGCTCATCGGTCTGGAACATTTCGTCCACAACGGCGGTGCTGTCTTTTACATAGCCCACCATATTGCCATAGAAGATCAGGCGGTTTTGGTTGTCTACTGTGAAACGAATCAGGGTGCATCACCTCCTTCCGGACAGCCAGGTTACATCTGCTGGCTCATGGTCTGCTCAGGAGCGTCGCTTTTCTGCTCCTGCTGCTCCTGGAGCTTCTGCTCGTAAGCGCCGTTGACTGCCTCCACCAGTGCGGTCCGTGCCTCGGCGGTGATGGCGTGGAAGGTGTCGATGTATTTGGTTTCGCCATTCTTCTTGTAGGACTCCTGGGGCATGGAGATGAAGCGCCCCTTGTCGGACTCAATGACCCGGATGCCGTGGACGGCAAAGGCACCGCCGATGGTGGCACTGGCATAGGCTTTGGTCTTGAAATCCCCATCCACCAGGCGGTCGATTCGTGCTTCCACCTGGGGTGTGGGGATTTCCTGCTGCTTTTTCTTCGGTGTTGCCATGTGACGGATCTCCTTTCTTTACATGGATGGATGACTCATTTCGGGAGCGGCGGGAGGTTCCTGCTGGAGCTGCTCCAGACGCTCTCTGGCCCAGTCGGGGAGATGTTCCTCCCGGAGAATGCCGATAAAGTCGCTGCGATTCCAGCGTGTCTGCTCTCCATCGCCAAGGCAGGTGGCGTATACCGCTCTGCCTGCGGCAGTGGGTACGCAGCCAAAGCCGCCGGTGGCCAGCCAGAGCTGATTTTCCGGCGCCCAGTAGGACTCCTTCAGCGTGAACGGACTCATGACCAGCACCTTGCCTTCCAGCTCTTGTTCGGTCATATCGTCGCAGTGGGAGCCGTTGAACAGCTTCAGCTCTGCCTGCGCTTCCCGGAAGGCGTTGACGAAGCCGTCCAGCACAGCGGGGTGACTCTCCACCGCAAACTCGTAATTGCGGTCGCTGGGAGGAATGAAGGTGGATGCGGCCCATGTTTTGTTTTGAGGGCTGAATCGTCCATCGTACTGCTTTTGCTGAAGCGTGGCAGACAGCACCCACCCCACACGCTTGAATCCGAACTTGTCGATGACGCTTCTGGCGCAGTCACGGTCCAGGTGCATCCCGTCAAAACCTCTGCGAATGGCCTCCTCGATGGCCTGCTTGCAAGCAATGTTCTCCAAGTGGCTTGCCCGCCAGAGAGCTACCTCGTTTTGCCGTTTGGCCTCGGAGAAGGAACTGAGGTAGAGGTAGGCGTGATCCTTAGTCATTGGCTTTCTCGCTTTCAAGGATCGCTTTGGCCAACGCCTCGCTCCATGCGGTCTTGCGGTCATCGGATACCACCAGGACAGCGCCGTCCACGCTGATCACACAGAGGTTGTCGTACAGGATATCGGCATCCTCAAAGGCCTCGGCGGGAATGGGGAGCATGTCTTCATCGCAGCCATGGCAGCCGTCGCACATATCCTCATCGTCCTCCTGGTTCTCCCAGTCGGCCAGCATATCCTCCCACAGACTGTGGGCCAGCCGCATCACCGTCATCATGGCGGCGGCTTTCTCCACAGGCTCCATATCAGGCTTGAGCAGGACAATGGCGTTTTCCAAGGTGTGCATCTCCAGCGTTTCCTCTCTGTCCAGGCCGCTTAAGGTCAGGGCGGCGGGCTGGATGACGGCCTTGCCGTCGTTGGTGTACTTGATAAATGTCATGTTCATTCCTCCGTTTTCTGTCTGAGTTCTTTTGTTGGTTCGTGGATCAGGGTGTATTTTCCTTCCTCCTCGTCCGCGGCAGACAGGTTGAAAAGGTTGAGCTGCCAATGCCTTGCGGAATCGTGGCGGCGGGGGTCGTAGTTGGTGATGACGATCTCCTCATATTCGCTTCCGGCCTTCTGAGACATACTGTTGGGGCGAGTGGTGTAGAAGATATAAAACTCCTTGTACAGCTCCACGATGAATGGGCAGTAGTTATAGGACACCATGACATATCCCTTACACTCCAGCAGAGCGTCGTGGAGACGCTGATGATCTTCCTTGGGAAACACCGCCGCATAACAGTCCTCTGCATCGTAGTAGGGCGGATCAAAATAAAGAAATGCGTCTGGCCGGTCGTACTGGTGGACGATTTCTACGCAGTCCTTGTTTTCGATGACGACATTTGCCAGCCTGCGGGAGCACTCCCAAATCAGATAGAAGAAACGGCGGATATCGCAGGATTTTCCGGCAAAGGACTTGGCGCCGCCGCTGAAGCTGTATCGAATCAGCTTGAAAAAGTCGGCAGCGCGCCGTACATCACCGCGAGGCGCTCGTTCCAGCATCATTCTCTGGATGGTCTCAGCGTCCGGAAGCTCCAGATACCGCTCCGTCAGCTCCAGCTCCTCTTTCAGATAGTCATCGGTGAATTCCTCTTTGGAGAAGAACTTATACAGCACATTGAAATCGTCGCGTGTATTCAGCGGCAGAAACCCCAACTCCAGCAGGAGTGCCATGGTCCTGTTTTTGACACAACAGAACAGGTTGGTCAGGTCGCTGTTGAAGTCGTTGTAGACCTCCATACATCCCGGCTGGATGGGGCGGCTCAGGGTTACTGTGCCGCTGCCGCCGAACACATCAATAAAACGGGAATACCGCGAGGGAGACAGCTTTCGGATCAGCCACAGCAGCTTGCTTTTACCGCCCACCCAGGGGATGAAGCTTTTCAAGCGGTATCACCGCCCTCCAGCGGAAGGGATATCTGTCCGCTGTCGGTGGATTGCTCCAGCGCCTTGGTGAGACCGCGTTCCGCATGGGCGATCTTCTTGATCCGGCTCCGGAGCTGTCGGATGGTTCTCTGCAGTTCTTCCTCAGTACCGGCGTAGTAATAGCCGGAATCAGAACTGCAGATGGGGATGCCATCTCCACGCAGGCTGTTGATCAACCGGCGCAGGTCGGGGCCGCGGATATGGAAAGCTGCCTCCAGCTCCCGGCTGGATATGACGCTTTGCGCTCCCTTGTGATAGGTCTTCAGGTACTCGGCGATGGGGTTATCCGTTGTCGTGGTCATACGGGCTCCTTTCCGGGGCTGTTACCCGAAAAGAGCGCAAAAAATCAGGGGCCGTTTGTCCCGATTCGGGTAACGGCCCCTGTGGCGTTCAGGCTATTTCATTTTTTATTTCATCACCTCCGTCCCGGCGGCAACTGTTCTGTGGGGGCTTCTCACATGGACATGGTCGGCTCCATATCCGGCTGACTGTACTCATAGACCAGCTCTATGCCGTTCCAGGATACGAAACCATGCTCAGCGGCGGATAAACCCATGTTCTTCATCCGCTGATTGGCATAACCCTCCGCATCGAAGCAGGAGGCGAGCAGTTCATCCTTGGGGTAGACACCGTCGTGTTTCGCCAGTGTTTTGCCGTAGTCCTCCAGCTCCATATCGCGGGGCATGAAGTGATAGCAGTGGAGGTTCTGTGCCAGATCCAGGGCGTAATCCAGACGGTGGCAGTCCTCCAGCTCCATAACAGCCTGCCATTTATCCAGCCACCGGGGTTCGCCCTGACCCTGCTCACCCCACGCATAGCCGAAGTCGATGGCATGACGGACAAGTTCCGCTGCGGAGGCATACTGGGAGAGGATGTTCTCCAGCTGCGGGAGGCAGCAGTCCACATCCACGGCGATACACTCAGTCAAAGAGTCTACCTCCAGTGCATCCAGCGCCAAGAGAAGTTCGTCCGGGTGTGCGGTATCCATATACTCGCCGGTGTCCGGGAATCCAACCCACACGCCTTCCGTATTGGAGCGGCTTGCCAGCTTGACCCGGATGCCGTAGTCACCTTTGTCGGGGTTCAGCGTCGGGTCGCCGTCCAGGAACGGATCGATCAGAGAGGCGACCTTGATGAAGTGCCCATTGCAGAAGGTGTTCCCACCTTTCTGACGGTAAGCTGCCCCCACTTTCTCCGGGTCAAGGAATGCACGTGCCTGGGAGGAGGGGCGCTGGATCTGCTCCATGACGAATTTGCCAAGTCGGGCATCGTCTCCTGCACCGTAGAACAGGTCGTAGTGATCCAGCTGATTGGCAATCAGCATCACATCGGCAGTCATCTGGGGGTGCTCGATCTGCATTGCCCCACGGAACAAGAGGCTTTCTTTTACCGTCATGTTTTCAAATCGCCGTTCCAGCCAGTCATGCTGGGATTTGGTCATCTCAAAGCCATCCAGCAAATCGAAGAGTTCAGACTGTTGCGCGTTCACTGCATCATCTCCATTCCACTGCGCTCAGACGGGTGTTCCTGGGATTGGAGCAGCTCGTTGCCATCTCTGCGCTGTACCAGTCCATATGGAGTCAGCACAGCATTGTTGGCGGCCATGACATCCAGGCCATAGTTGTAGAGACTGACATGCTTCTTCAGAATCGAGAGGGATTGCTCGTCCACAATGAGCCGAAGCTCCTCGGATGCAACCTCCTCGGGATTTCTCTGGTCAGGCTCGAACAAGTAGTCATCCAGGTTCTCAGAGATCTGAATAGCGGTTCCGACATCGTGGCAGTCCGTTGCAAGGATGACCGCCTTCAGTTTGGAAAGCTCGCCGCTGTTTTCCCGGCATTTGAGGTGCTTTGCCAGTTCATTGAGTTCCTGGATATCGTCACAGTCCATACTCTCCAGAAAATCCGGAACAGCGCCATCCTCTGCCCAGAAGACCATCTCACGCCAGGAGGGCGCTTCACACACCTCCAGCACATGATCCAACGCCTCCTGTGTTGCGGGGAGGTTCAGATATACTTGCTTTTCCGGCAGGCCATCGGAGTCCATGGGCGAGCTTCCGGCCAGCAGGCGGATGGCATAGGAGGGAGCCGAAGGCATGAGATCCAGCGTCTCATATACCTGTTTCAGTTCGGTATGCTGTGTGACATATCCGTTGCTTGCAAAGACACCGCCCTCCTCAAATCGGGCTTTTCTGCCGAGCATTTCAAAGTCCAGATACTCAAAGATGGAGTCGGGGACTTTTTCAAGGGCGGGGATGAAATCATTCTCAGCGTAGAATCTGCCCAGCTGCTCATCTGTTGTAGCCTTGACCACATGGCAGCAGTCTGTGCTGTAGGCCAGGTCGATCATGGTGGCAATGTTGATAGGGCCGTATTTCTTGGCCACCTCCATGTTGAACAGCCCTTCGAATGCGGTTCTCTCTCTGCTATTCATTTGGCCCAGGACGGTCGCCAGGGCATTGAGCTGATAGAGATCACATTCATGGGCCAGATGGACATGGAGGAACGGAAAGCTGTGGTGTTCGAGGAATTCCCATCTCGGCTTATCGCCGGGGGCCATCTGGAGCTTGTCCAGCGCATCCAGAAGGCTGTAGTAGGCAGCGGGGAGTTCCAGCTCACAGCAACGGTCCTTATTTCCGGACAGCTCCACACGAAACACCTTATCCAAGGGTCATCCCTCCCATCGTCGTTCCGTACTCCATATCCTTCGCCTCGTCCTGGGGACAAGGCTCACTCATTTCGCCGGAACTCCTCTCCCCGCCGAACCTGCTGTGCTGGGCTTCGGCGGGGGCCCCGGTTTGTACATAGTCTTCCTGGTACTTGGCGGGGTCAGCGCCGGGGACATCCCAGCCGCACATGCTGCCCACCTCCATGGCCTGCCGCTGCCACATATTCACACCCAGCTGTTCGTTCAGCTGGTCAGCCAGTTCTACATTTTTCTCCTTGTCCCCGGTATTCCACTGGGACGGATAGTAGCCGGTTTCACCTCTCTTGATGCAGATGAGTTCGCCGGTGGATTGCAGCGTGGAGAAGCACATCTCCGGCAGACCTTCCGCAAGTTTTGGGGAGAAGCACTCGTCCTCGGTCTGGATGCTCCAATCGTCGAAGTTCCACAGATGGACATACAGCTCGTCATCACCGATGCAGATGTCCCGCTGCTCAAAGCCTTCGCCCCAGCCATCCGATGCCTGTCCAGAGATGTACTCTTTCAGGTTGGTCAGCTCCTCCGGCGTAAGCGTCCCTGCAACACGGCATTCAGCCACACCCCAGAGCTGGCCGTTTCGATCCTCGACCGTGAACACAGCGGACTGGACTTTCCGGTTGACGCTGTCATCTCCGCTGTACCAGTGCATCAGGCCGCGCGCAGATTCCTCCGGCATACGATTTTTGATCAGCGCACTGAGAATGTCCCCTTCGTAGCCACGCAGCATTTTGCCATCCAGCAGGGTGCTTTCATCCTCCATCTCACCGTACTCGTTGCGGGTATAGAGGTCCGCTGTCAGGGGCATATACAGCTTCAGAGTAGTGAGTTCCGGCGGGATCACGGAGAAGCTGTCCTCCCCGATAATCAGGGCAAGGCCGCTGCCGTTGTCCCACTTCATGTGGAACTGGCCGATATCGTCGATGTATTTCAGGGTACCTGTGCTGCCGGGGGGCAGCGGGGCATACGGGTCTTTCATCTCTCTGAGCTTGATTCTGGTTCCTGCCGGATACTGCTCCCGCAGGAAGTTCAGCCATTCCTTGGATACCGCCATTTACATTCCTCCCATACTCATGCCCTGGCTGGGCAGCTCCAGCTCCTGCCGGAGACAATCTACCGCTGCCAGAATTTCAGGATCATTTTGAAAGCTGTTCATCTTCTGATAGTCCTCGAAGAGCCTCTGTTCACCATCCTGTGTGTGAACAAGGTCTACCGAGGCAATGCCATCCTTCGTGACTCCAATGCGCTTTTCAGGCCGGTCGCTGGAGCTGTAAATCCGAACGGCATCCGACAAGGTCAGATCCCGATGGAACTGCTCCTCCTGGGTATTGCAGTCGGTGATGACAAACCAGCTATAGCTGTGCGGAAGCGACGGGTCAGCCGCATCCCGCAACGCTTTCATGCCCTTTTCTGTCAGTCCGTAGCTACATTCCCGACGAGGGTTTGCTTCGCCAGCGCAGTCCAGCAGGATGTCGTCCACAGCCTTGCGGATGGCAGGGTCATCCGTCAGCGTTTCGCAGCGGAATCCGGTGGTGGCCATATAGGGTAATTCTTCCCGAATGGCCGCCAGATATGTTTCTCCATCCAGATACTCCATCTGCTCGCCGCTGGCGAATGTCACTCGGCCAATCGGTTTGTTCTGATGGGCCATCTGCTGCTGACGCAGGTCGTAGCAGTAGAGATATCCTTGGTAATCGCCGGGGGACGGGGTGCAGCGCAGGCAGTAGCGGTAATGCTTTGTTTCTGCAATGTAGCCGTAACTCCGGCCGTCCTGCGTAATTGCTCCGCCGTTCCGATGACAGTATGCGCTCATCGCGGTCAGATCCTTCAAAGGACCATCGGCACGAAGGGCATCCACCACTTCCTGAAGGTCGTCCTTAAATTCTCCGGTGTTGAATTGATCTTCGTTATGAGGCCACCAGGTGTGGAAAAATTCTTTTCCCCCGGAGCCGAAATCCATGCGGAGATGTCCAACCGTACCCAGCGCCTCATCCAGCGCCTGGTCCGGCTCCGAATAAAAGAGACCCGCCTCCTCACGAGAAGCGGGCCTGAAATGGCTGAACTGTTTATGATGTTCCAAAAACTCGGCAATCGTTTTGTTGCTCATTTTCTCACTCCCTTCGTGTTGGTATAGCTACACAACATACCACAACTCAGCGGCAATAGCTACGGTCAAAAGCCGTTTTGCCGGAGAAGTGAAGATAGCCGGCGACAGCAGCTCCCAGTGCGGCCAGAGATGCTGCTGTGATCAGGATTTTCTTTTTCATTTACAGTCCTCCTCGTGTTGTTCAAGTCATTTGCATATCAAATTGCGGTTCTGGGGACTCCGTGATTTGTTCCAGATACATGGAGTCTACGATTACCTCTGACTCATTTCTTCCGCTAAAATACGCATGGATATGTTCTTTCTTGATCTGCGCTTCGTACACCGTGCCTTCTTCGCCGAAGCGGTGGGCGAACCATTCTGCGGTTTGACGATCCAATGTCCACGACAGTGCTTTGACATTCTTCTGGTTGTATGGCGTTACGCCACGGTAAACGGTCACGGGGTCCTCCATGGATTCATACACCTGCCGCTCCTCCTCGTCCATAAGATATTCTGGGGAGACGGAGCGGAACAGAGCCAACAGTTCTCTTTTACTGATATTGCAATCCTGGTTTGGACACTCCTCCTGCGTCCATGCGATTGATAAGAGCTTTCCCAAATCTTGCTCAGAAAGAGCAGCGGCGGTGAACTTGATGAAGGTCAGGTAATAAGGGGGATTCAGCAGAGCGAAGACCTCATGGGCATTCTCGGCACTGTCGATTTGCTTCCCGACTGTACTGCGCCATTTAGTACAGTCATCTGCGTTGTTGACCAGATCGACCATGGAAAGGCTGCCGTCTTCATTTCGGAGAGCGGTAATTCCGGAGTTCGTGAAGGGGTGGCTCACAATCATGGGAGAGAATGCTGTTTCTTGAATATGAACATCGAGAAGAGTGTGCGCCACCAGCTTTACCTTGGAAAGATCAGTTTCACGATTCACCCGGTGAGTCCTCCTGGTTGAAAGATTTGTCCCCACTGGGGTGGTTCATCAAAGATTGCTGTATCCAGTTCCTCACGACTTATCCAGTCTGAAACTGAAAAAACTGGCCGGAGTTCTTCCTCGCTCCGCTGGATTGGATATAAACTGCGATTGATTTCTTGGTGTAGTTCCTCATCAGGACAAGAGAGAATGTGCCAACCAGAGGAATAGACTACCAGGTGATCCGTCAAATCTGTTAGGAGAATAGAATCAGCAATCTTATATGAGGCAAGAAAGTGGGCAATGTTTTCAGGAGTGCCCTCAAAGTATAATTCTTTTGGACGAAGCCCCAAGCCAATACGGGCATGAATCACACAGTCAGACTGTAATAGCTTATTTCGCTGCTCCCAGTATAGGCCAGTTTTTTCAATCTGGTCTGCATGCTTGTCATAGAGGTTTGGAAACAGTACGCGGATTATTTCCAAGGTGTACGACGGATCGATGTCTGCTCGATCAGGAAGTTCCTGATAAATTTCCTTCTGAGTTTCGGGCGCAGGACTATAATATCCACGGTCACTAATCGCGCCATAAATGTCACTCATATCTTGAGGATCGAGAAGGCTCATTTTGATGCTGTATGCCTTATAGGCGACATAGCCGAAGCCTAAAAATGAGGGCGTTTCTCTTTCACAGGGAATATCGGCCAGTGAATCCGGGTTCTGGAGTGCTGCCATATATGTGGACTTCCCCTGCGAAATTAGCCAATAGAGAAAGGCAGGAAAACTGTCATCCGTCGGTTTGATCCCCATGACTTCACCGGCAGCAGCCAGCTCATTTCTGTGTGCGATGTGATAGTATTCCTGTTGAATCAGGTGAAAGTCCAGGATATCATCGACATTGTGATGAATAAGCTGTTCAATTATTTGGGCCTCCATGCTTTCATGATCCCGGCTTGGACAGGCTTGATTGACTTTCTCAATCAATTTCCAGAAATCAGCCTGATTCATTCCATCACCATTCCTGCAGTTTCTGTGAGGTCTTCTTCCTCGTCCTCCTCGAAATCGCTAAAGGGCATGTATGCATCAAACTGTCGTACATATTCTTCGTAGTTGGCGCCGCCAATCTCCCGCAGAAAATCCTCATTGAATTGCCAGAGAGGATACTGGCAAAAGCCGCTGCTCTTTGACAGGCCGGTATCTTGAGCAACTCCTTGCTCAAGAATTTGCTGTGCAAAATAGCAGTTATTGGTGTCGATATATGCGCTGTTCTTAACGCTGATAAATTCCCCGAAGGACACGGTAAGAACTGCATACTGTTCTGTTTCCTCCGGGGTTCTGCCCAGCTGATCCAGAACAACTGCGAGGCCGGGCATTTCTTTCCCCATGAAATCGGTGACAGAGTACAATTCAAGCCGAGGCTGTAATGTGACCTCCTCACCAAAAAAGTCTTTAATTTTGAGGGTGGCCATAATTCACATTCCTCCCATCTGCAATCCGTATTCCGCTTCGTGTGCTTCGGTCGGATCTTCCATCATCAATTCCTCCAGACTCAGCGTACCCTGGTAGGCAATGTAGCCGCGGTTGGTGAACATACCGGATTCCTGATCCATGTGCTGCAGGCCGTATCTTTCGTAGTCATAGTACTCGTCCAGATTGGGGTCGTACTCAAAATGGTCGGATTCTTGGATCATGTATTTTCCGTATTCGGCAGGGGTGTGAGCGCCGGGGGCAAACTCAAAGAGAACCAGATTCTCGGCCAGATGACGGATCTGACTGGCACATTCCGGTCGGGCTATGCTCACAGCAGCACCCAGTTTGATGCAGTCATCATGAGAGAGTTTACCCACGGCCTGCGCCAGCTCGTTGAGTTCATAGATGTCTTCACAGCGAAAGTCCAGTGCCACATCCACTTCCTCCGGGAACATGCTGTCACCCATGCGGAAACACATATCCTTGGGATCGACAATGCCGCTGCGCTGTATGGCACGTTCGATTTGTCCTTTGGATGCGGGGAGGTATATCCAGGTGACATTTTTGGTATTCTCCGGTTCCTGCCGGGAAACCAATCCCACCATGATCATATCCGCTTCATAGTGGTAGCCGGGGAGATGCTTTCCATCGTAGAGCTGCGAGAGCTGCATACCGTTGTCATAAACCACGCCGTAGCGCGTGACGGTACCTTCGCTGCCTTCAATCAGAAGAATTGCTGTTTCCTCACCATCCAGATGTTCCAACTCCTCGGTGCTGGCACATCCACCGTGGGTATTCAGATAGTGGCTGCGGCCAATGGCTGCCAGGTCAGAAAAATCCGTAATAACCGTTGCCTGCTGGCAGCAGAAGGTCAGGTTGATCAGATCCTTCATACTGGTGAGATCCAGCTTTTCGGTCATGGCCTGGAATTGTGCGTACTCACCGACATCGAAGCTCTCCAGCCGCTTAGCCAGATAATCCAGCTCGTCCAGATTGACCTGCATCCCCTCCAGACGATAAAATACCGGCCACCCTTTGCAGATCTCATTGACATGGCAGTCGGAGGCAACAACACTTCCAATTTCAAGTGCATTCACCAGCTCTATGCAGTGGTCGTATTGTTCCCTGGGGATGGGAAGCGGAATAGTCACTTCTCCGAACTCCGGATGGTCCGAATTGCTTAAAACTGCTTCCATCATGCTTTAGGAATCACCCTTTCTTTCTAAATTTGAAATCGCATTACCGTACTTGGCCAGAAGCAGAGCGCAGATAATCAGTTGGAACGCCTCATCTGTGACCAGTTCACGGGATGCGAGATCAGCAATGGTAATGTTTTGGCTGCCGATGGAAATAGCCTTCGCTGCCTGATAAACGCTGTAAAGCTCCGGCTGGATGCCGGCGAGCCGGACGGAGTCAAAATCGAAGCCATTATCTTCGACTTTCCAGATCACCCTGCGCCAAATATCATCGTAGGCTGTCAGGAGAAACAGCGCTGCCTGGTTGCGTTGCGACAATCGGTGGTAGCGTGTTCGCCAGTGCATCCATCGTCTGCGGTGTTCGTCAGTACGAAAGAACTGCAGGGACTGCTGGTACAGAAGCTGTGCCAGTCGCCTCCACAGACTCATCTTCGGCTTACTGTTGAGACAGTCCCGGAGCAATTCCTCAAGGCTGAGAGCCCCGGTTTCAATCCGTTCCCCCAGACAAATACACTGGTCCAGAGGGCAGAGGTTCCTGCGAGAGTAATTCATGCAGTATTCACAGTCCACATCCTTGGCCTGATACCGGAATCCGGAGCGGCGCAGGCCGTGGCCTCTGGGCTTAAAATGAGGCGGGGTCATCATCATCTGCTCCATCTGGTACAAGGGGGTATCTCTCATAAAGTGGCGCGTCATGGGTAGTGATCTCCTTTCGGTGAAATAAAAAAAGCGCCGGAGTCTTGCTTCTAAAACTCCAGCGCTCGGTGTATTACATTGTCAGTTCCTGGCTTTGAGAATCCGTAGAGTGTTGCTCCTGCTCATTGATGTGATCCAGGATATTGGGCATTCCGCTCAGGATCTGTTCCTGAACGCTTTTGATGCATTGCTCCTGGTTGTAGGTCAAATCGAATCCGGCGTCCAGGGTATCAGCACAGCAGCGGTAAATTTCAGTGAGCTGTGCCTCATTGAATATCTGCTGTTTAGAGATGAGACCGGAACGGGTGGCAAAGTCCTGCTTGGCGCCCAAATAGTTTTCCTGAAAGTAGCGTCCGTAGTTAAGACCTGTACGGTCAAAGTTCCAGTCCCAGGTGATAAAGTGGACACCATATTGGGTCGGATGTCCGGCCAGAACCGTTCCATTGAAATCAGCCAGCACCCTGAAATCTCCCGACAACCCCTGAGCCTTCAGCGGGGGAGCCTGTTCCATCAAGGTCATGTACTCCTGTACCATGCAGGCCAAATTGGTGGCCCGCTCACAGGCCTGGTTCCGTTCCGAAGTGGCCACATCCTCTTGCCAGTAGCGAACCCCGCCACCCTCTGTGATTCGGCAGAGAGGACGGCTGTCCCATTCCACCGGGAGGAGGTCATCCTGCTCCGGCTGTGTGGTGAAACCTTCTCGTCCAAGCACCGTGCAAAGCTCTCGGAAAAATTGTTCTCTATCCATCTTGTGTTACCTCCTGAATCTTAGCGCCCTTTTTGAAATGGTCTGAAAATGAAAAAGGGCGCCAATCGATTGGCCCATCACGACCAACAAATTGACGCCCCAAACTTTGTGTATTCTACTGGCAGAAAAATAGCGCCCTTTTTGAAAAATACTGCTTCAAAAAGGGCACCACATGGTTTTGATTTTGCCAACCTCTGAGTAGAAGGGGGTTCGAGTCCCACCAGTTAGGGGAAAACAGTGGTTGGCATCTATGGAATCATCGGTGAATTTTCGAGGGGGAAAAGCCCGGAAACAGTTGATGCCGTAGGCTTCTGGCCTACGGCATCTATACTGTTTTGCTTTTATGGCGGAGAAGGAGGGATTTGAACCCTCGCTGCGGTTTCCCACACTACTCCCTTAGCAGGGGAGCCCCTTCGGCCACTTGGGTACTTCTCCAAGTCCGGTTTTCGAATCGCTTATTCGATTTTGGTCAACGTACCGGGAGAAAATAAGTGGCGGAGAGAGTGGGATTCGAACCCACGGATGCTTCCACATCGCCGGTTTTCAAGACCGGTTCCTTCAACCACTCGGACATCTCTCCACGTTCGACGCCCAATCAGATGCGAAAGATATGATACCATGTTTTGCACGGCTTGTCAACCGAAAGACGCAAAAAACAAAGCGGAAGAGTGTAAGAGTACAATACATATTGGACAGTCGAATAAAAAGGATGAAGGAAATGGCCTCATCGGATAAAGTTGAGTTACCACACAACAACTTGACGAGAGGAGGCCATATCCTTCATGAGCAAGCGTATAACACAGGACATGGCATATCGGCAATCCCTGATGCAATACGCGGGAAAATATGGTGTGAGCCGAGCCGGCCGGAAGTACAACAGGAGCCGGTCGTACATCTACTTCTGGAAGACCCGCTGGGACGGGACGGTGCAGTCCCTGGCCTGCCCGTCCAGACGCCCGCACAGCCATCCCAATCAGCACACGGAGGCGGAGCTGAAGCTGATCCGGGATATGCGCCGCCGTAATCCCGAACTGGGCATGGTGGAACTGTGGCACCGTCTGCGGAAGCGGGGCTATACCCGCCGCCCGGAGAGCTTGTTCCGGGTCATGCGCAAGCTGGGGCTGTTCCCGCAGGCCGAGAAGAAACCAGTCTACAAGCCAAAGCCCTATGAGCAGATGACGTACCCAGGGCAACGGGTACCGGTAGA
>NZ_JACOPP010000038.1 GCF_014287895.1 Lawsonibacter hominis
AATGCCAATGGGCGGCTGGACAACCTACTGTCCGCCATATGCCGCTCCTCGCCGCATGAGGCTGGAGGCGGCACCAATCATTCCAAGAGCTGCAACGCTACGGCGGGGCGGCTCTTTGTTTTACCCGAAAGGTGGTGAGCCGATTGTGGCGAAAGGAAAGTACCGGAGGTGGCTGGAACCAGATGGGCTCCTGTTACTGGAGGGATGGGCCCGCGACGGGCTGACGGACGAGCAGCTGGCTGAAAAAATGGGCATTACCCCGGCGACGCTGTATGACTGGAAGAACAAGTATCCTGAGATTTCGGAGGCCCTAAAAAAGGGCAAGGAAGTTGTGGACATCCAAGTGGAAAACGCCCTGCTGAAACGGGCGCTTGGCTACGAATACACGGAAGAACGGATAGAGATCAGCGAGAAGGACGGGAAGAAGGTCATCCAGACGGTCAAGCAGGTGATCCCGGACACCACGGCAATCATCTTCTGGCTGAAGAACCGCAGGCCGGGCAAATGGCGCAGCGACCCGCAGGAGAACGGGAACACCGCACAGGCCGGCGCACACAGCGCATTGATCGCGGCGATCCGGGAGAGACGCCATGCAAATTGAGCATCTGTCGGAAAAACAGGCGCAGATCCTGGATTTTGTTTTGTCGGACGACTACGCGCTGATCTGCGACGGGGCGGTGCGCAGCGGGAAGACGACGGTAATGGTGGCCGCCTTTGTGATCTGGGCCATGGAGCGCTTTGACCGGACCAACTTCGGCATCTGCGGGAAGACGGTGCAGTCCGCTGAGCGCAACGTGCTGCAGCCCCTCCAGCAGATCGCGGATCTGCCGTACTCCATGCACTACAAGGTCAGCACGCGGGTCCTGACCGTGCGCTGCGGCGGGAAGGTCAACTGGTTTTACCTCTTCGGCGGAAAGGACGAGTCCTCCTACATGCTCATCCAGGGCATCACGCTGGCGGGCGTGCTCTTCGACGAGGTGGCCCTGATGCCCCGGTCTTTTGTGGAGCAGGCCATGGCCCGCGCCATCGCCTGTGAGCGGCCCAAATACTGGTTCAACTGCAACCCGGAAAGCCCGGGGCATTATTTCTACCAGGAGTGGATCAAAACGCCAAGGAGCGGCGTGCGGCACCTGCACTTCCTTTTGGAGGACAACCCGGTGCTGACGCGGGAGATGATCGAGCGGACAAAGGCGCTGTACTCCGGCGTATTTTACGACCGCTACATTTTGGGCGAATGGTGCCTGGCCGAGGGGCTTATTTACCCGATGTTCGACCGCGCCAGGCACGTGACCAGTGAGCGGGGCGGGCCGGGGGAGTATTACATCGCCATCGACTACGGGACCATCAACCCGACCGCCATGGGGCTGTGGCGCATTGCGGACGGCGGGGCGGTCATGGAGCGCGAATACTACCACGACAGCCGCGCCGAGGGCCGCCAGAAGACCGACGAGGAGTATTACCGGGACCTGGAGGAGTTCGCGGGCGGCACGCCGGTGAAGTGCATCCTCATCGACCCGTCCGCCGCCAGCTTCAAGGAGTGCATCCGGCGGCACGGGCGCTTCCACGTGATGGACGCCAATAACCGCGTGCTGGACGGCATCCGCTTTACCGGGGCGCTGCTGGCCGCCGGGCGGCTGCGCTTCCACACGAGCTGCGTAAAGACGCTGGAGGAGTTTGCGGCCTACCGCTGGGACGAGGACAAGCAGGAGGACGCGCCGCTCAAGGAGCACGACCACAGCATGGACCAGATGCGCTACCTCTGTCAGACGCTGCGCTGGAGCGCCTTCCGGGACCGGCAGGAGCCGGAGGAGCCGGAGCAGGACGACTGGGACGAGGGGATCGACTACGACACATTCATGATCGGAGGCTGAGCATGGTATTCAAACGCATCCTCGACGCGCTGGAGCGCATCGAGCGGAAGCAGGACCGCCTGAACGCCCGTGTGGACGCACTGGCAGAGCGCATCAGCGCAGGGCCGGACGAGGACGATGCACGCGCGCTGGAGGACAAGCGGCTGCAGCAGGGCATCCACAGCATTCTGGGCTACCAGCCGGGAAGGGGGCGTGAGCGCTGATGGGGCCGAAGAAGGTGGACCCGGCACGGGTCTGGAAGGAATACGAGAAGGGCATCGACTTCAAGACCCAGCTGAACCTGTACGACACGGTGGAGAACAACGAGAATTTCTATATTGGGAAACAATGGGAGGGCGTGGTCTCCAACGGGCTGCCCACGCCGGTGTTTGATTTCATCCGGCGGATCGTGCTGTTCCTGGTGGCCAGCGTGGCCACCGACAACCTGAAGCTGGCCGCGTCTCCGCTCCCCTCCAGCGGGCAGACGGCGTCGGGGGATGTGGAGCGGGTATGCCGCATCATCAACGCACAGTTCGAGGCCCTGTTCGAGCAGAACAAGATCGGACGGACGGTGCGCGGCTTTATGCGCAACGCCGCCGTGGACGGGGACGGCTGCATCTACAGCTGGTTCGACCCGGAGGTGGTGACCGGGCAGGCCGCGCAGGGCGCCATCCGCGTGCAGCTGCTGGAGAACACGCGGGTGATCTTCGGCAACCCGAACGACCGGGAGGTGCAGAGCCAGCCGTACCTGCTGCTCTCCCGGCGGGAGCTGCTGGAGGACGTGCGCCGGGAGGCGGAGGCCAACGGGCAGGACCCGGAGGCCGTCAAGCCGGACAACGACGAGGCCAACGACCGCTTTGACGCCATGACCGACGGGAAGGTGACCACGCTGATGCGGCTGTGGAAGGACCGCGGGAGCGGGACGGTACGGGCGGTCAAGACCGTGCGGGACGCGGTGGTGCGCCCGGAATGGGACACCGGGCAGAAGCGCTACCCCATCGTGTGGCTGAGCTGGGACGCGGTGCGCAACTGCTACCACGGGCAGGCGGCGGTGACCGGGCTGATCCCGAACCAGATTTTTGTCAACAAGATGTTCGCAATGACCTATCTGTCCCAGATGACCACTGCGTACCCGAAGATCCTGTACGACAAGAGCCGGGTGGACAAATGGGATTCCCGCGTGGGCGCGGCCATCCCGGTGAATCCGGGCGACCGGGGCCTGAACGATGTGGCCAAGGTTATGGACCCGGCGGTGATCTCCCCCCAGGTGAGCCAGTTTATCGACCTGACGATCTCCACCACCAAGGAGTGCATGGGGGCCACCGACGCCGCCCTGGGCAACGTCAAGCCGGACAACACCAGCGCCATCATCGCGCTGCAGAAGTCCTCCTCCGTGCCCATGGAGATGGTGAAGCAGGACCTGTACCAGGCGCTGGAGGACCTTGGTCTGATCTGGCTGGACCTGATGCGGGTCTACTACGGTACGCGCTATGTGGAGCTGCCGCCCACACAGGCGGAGGAACAGGCCATGGCCGAACTCGGGATCGCCCGGGGCGCGGCGGAGCAGCCGCAGCTGTTCGACTTCTCCGGGCAGCTGGAGGCGCTGCCCCTCTCCCTCAAGCTGGATGTTGGCGCGAGCGCCTATTGGAGCGAGATCGCCCAGGTCAACACCCTGGACAACCTGCTGATGGCCGACAAGATCACCATCGAGCAGTATCTGGAACGGATGCCGAACGGCTACATCGCCAAACAGCTGGAGCTGCTGGACGAGCTGCGGCAGGCCCGTCAGATGGGTATGGCGCCCTCCGGCGGCGCTCCCGGCCCCATGACGGGCGAGGGGGAGGCATACGACCCGGCGCTGCAGGCCGGGCACAGCATCCTGAACCGGAAGATGCAGCAGGCATTTTGACCCAAACGCAGCAGGACGGCGAATCCCTCCGGCAGACCAGCCGGTTATGATACCAACCGCCAGACCAGGCGGGGAAGGAGCTTTTTATGGACGAAACGACGACTGCCAACACCTTTGACGACGCCGAGCTGGAGGCCGCCTGGGCCGAAGGGGAGGACGCAATGGTGGAGGACGGGGCGCACGAGACGGCAGACCAGCCGGAAGACGCGAAGCAGCAGGCAGACCAGCCTGCGGCCCCGGAAACCGAAACGCCCCCGGAGCAGAGCGCGGAAGAGGAAATGGCAGACCAGCCCCAGCTCTTCACGCTGAAGTACCGGGGAGAACAGCTTCAGGTGACGCAGGACGAGATGGTGGCCCTGGCCCAGAAGGGCCGGGACTACGATACGGTGCGTCAGGAGCGGGATCAGCTGCTCCAGTACCGGCAGGAGGCCGACCCGGCGCTGGAGCTGGTCCGCAGCTACGCCCAGCGCAACGGAATGACCGTTGGGGACTATCTGGACTACTGCCGCAGGCGGGAGCTGATGTCGCAGGGGATCAACGAGCAGACCGCAAACGCGCAGATCGCCGTGGAAAAACAGCAGGCCGCGCTGCAGCGGCAGAACGCAGAGGCCGCGGCCGCGCGGAGGCAGCAGGAAGCCGAAGCCGATCAGGCCCGGCAGCGGCAGGAGGCGCAGCGGAAGGACTTTGCCGCCTTCCTGGGCGCTTACCCCGGCGTGAAGACCACGGAAATCCCCAAAGAGGTGTGGGAGAAGGTGGCCCAGGGCGAGAGCCTGGTCAGCGCCTACACCATGCACCGCAACCGGCAGCTCGAGGCGGAGCTGGCCGCCGAGCGACAGAACCGGAAGAACCAGCAGCGCACCACCGGCAGCCTGTCCGACCCCGCAGGCGGGGACAAGAAGGACGACATCGACCGCTGGTGGAATGAGGACGACTAAAAGTCAGAAAGGATAACCTATGGCAATCAATCTTGCAAGCAAATTTTCCGATAAGGTGGCCGAGCGCTTTACCCAGCGCTCCCTGACCGACGCATACGCCGGGAAAAGCTATGACTTCTCCGGCGTGAAGAGCATCAAGATCTACTCCGTGGACTCCGTGCCCGTGGGCGACTACACCCGCTCCGGCTCCACCCGCTTCGGCAGCCTGACCGAGCTGGGCGACACGGTGCAGGAGATGACCATGACCCAGGACAAGAGCTTCACCTTCTCCGTGGACGCGGGCAACGACGCCGAGCAGCTCAACATCAAGCAGGTGACCAAGCGCCTGCGCATGAACTGGGACGAGCAGGCCACCCCCCTGATCGACAAGTACCGCTTCTCCAAATGGATGAACGGGGCCGGCCTGGTAACTGCGGAGAGCGCAGATCTGACCAAGGCCAACATCGTGGAGAAGGTCATGGACGGCACTGCAGCTATGAGCAACAAGCTTGTGCCCCTGACCAACCGCACCCTGTTCATCAAGGAGAGCCTGTACATCAAGGTCAAGCTGGCCTCCGAGATTGTCGGCATCGACAAGCTGGGCGGCAAGAGCGTTGGCAACGGCGTGGTGGGTGAACTGGACGGCATGAAGATCGTCCGGGTGCCCGACGTGTACTTCCCCGCCGGGGTCAACTTCTTCATCAAGTACAAGAACGCCACTGTGGACCCCATGAAGCTCAAGACCCTGCGGGTGCAGAGAGACCCTGTTGGCATCGACGGCGATGTGGCCGAGTGCCGCTTTATGCACGACGCCTTTGTGATCGGCACCAAGGCCAACGGCCTGTATGTGGACGTGGCGGCCGCCAGCGCCCAGGCCAACCCCGTCATCGCCAAGAGCTCCAGCACCTGGACCATCACCTCCGCCAACGCGACCAGCATCAAGTACACCACCGACGGCACCGACCCCAAGACCTCCGGCACCGCGCAGACCTATTCGGAGGCGCTGTCCGGCCTTGCCTCCGGCACCGTCATCAAGGCCTACGCGGCCAAGACCGGGATGCTGAACTCCGGCGTGACGGAGTTCACGGTCTAAACGTCATCGGGGTAGGGCCAAACTCCGAGCCCTACCCCAATTTTTTCTGATAGAAATTGTTCAGTGCCTCATCCAGACCGTCATACGGCGAGACGCCGCTGCGCTTGCAGGACTCCAAATAGTCCAGTTTTTTCTGAAGGATCCGCTCAAGGTTCCGGTCCCTGGACCTGCGCCTTCTGCGTCGGAGTGCGCTCATAAGGCACCAGATAGGATAGATGTGCAAATAAAATGGACGCATGGTGAGGGTCACCTCCTGTAAGGTGATTTTACCAGAACGAATGTACGATTTCAACCGGATAATCGAACAAAAATTCGATTTCCGGTTTGTGAAGGAGGCCGAACTATGGCGACAACGGCGATGCAGGTGTTTGAGCTTGCCATCCACCTGATGGACGAGGCCAACGAGAGCACCGGGGCGGTGGATACGGCGGACACCAGGGAGTACAAGAACCGCACCCTTGCCATCCTGAACATACTGCGGGTGGAGTGCTTTCCGGCCTCGGACACCTACACCGTATCGGAGCCGGGGAAACGGCCCGTCTGCCCGCTGATCACGGATTTTACGACGCCCATCGGGCTGGACGACGGCATCTGCCAGGGCGTGATGCCCTACGGGCTGGCGGCCCACCTGCTGCTGGACGAGAACACGAAAATGGCGGCCTACTTCAACCAGCGCTACGAGGAGCTGCTGGACGAGGCGCACCGCTCCATCCCAGCCGGGAGCGAGGCCATCGAAGACCTGTACGGCGGCATCGGCATGGGCCGGTTTGCGAGGTGGTAGTATGGCAAAGATCGACGTCAGCGACGACGCCAAGATCCTGCAGATCAAAAAATGGCTGGGGCTGAACGAGTCGCCCGACGGGGACACCGGCCTGAAGACCGGCGAGGCCGCCGAGATGCGCAACTTCCGCATCACGCGGGAAAACCACCTGCAGATCCGCCCGGGCTACGGCGCGAAGGTGACGCTGGCCGCAACCGGTGAGGATGGGACGGCTCACCCGGTGCGCGGGCTTTGGGCGGGGCATGTAGCCGGTGTGTTCCACCTTTTGTGCGCCTGCGGCGGGCATCTGTGGGATGTGGATGCGTCTGCATGGACCAAGACGGACCTGGGGGAGATCACCGACGCGGAGACCTTCCTGTTCGGCTTTGCAAAAAAGGTCTATCTGCTGACCGGGTCGGAGTATTACTGCTGGACCGGGACGGGCAGCGTGGCGGCGGTGGAGGGGTACGTGCCCATTGTGGCCACGGCGACCGCGCCCTCCGGCGGAGGGACGCTTCTGGAGAGCGTGAACAAGCTGACCGGAAAGCGCAGGCAGCAGTTTTCCCCGGACGGGACGGCGACCGAGTTCATGCTGGTGGAGACCGGGATCGACGAGGTCCTTTCCGTAGAAGGGACGGACGTCACCTGGACGGCGGATACCGCCGCGGGAAAGGTCACCTTCGCCTCTGCGCCCGCCAAGGGTACCAACACCGTCACCATCACCTGGCGGAAGGGGGACGGGAACCGGAGCGGCGTGACGGCCATGCGCTTTGCGGAGCTGTACAACGGCGCTTCGGACAGCCGGGTGTTCCTGTACGGGGACGGCACCAATCAGGCCGTCTACAGCGGCCTGGACAGCGCGGGAAGCCCAACGGCGGAATATTTCCCCGACCTGAACGTGATGGCAGTGGACTCCGCCAACACGCCCATTACCGCCATGATCCGCCACTACGACCGGATGCTGGTGTTCAAGACCGGCTCCGCCTACGCCTGCCAGTATTCCACTGTCACGCTGGCGGACGGGCGTGTGACGGCGGCGTTCTACACCAGCTCCCTCAACCGGGAGATCGGCTGCGCCGCGCCGGGACAGGCCCGGCTGGTGGACAACAACCCCAGGACGCTCCACGGGCGCGGCGTATACGAGTGGGCGCTGACCGTGAACTCCACCCGCGACGAGCGCAACGCAAAGCGCCTGAGCGACCGGGTGGAGGCCACCCTGACCGACTTCGACCTGACCGGGGCCCGTACCTTCGACGACGAGGGGCGGCAGGAGTATTACGTGCTTTACGGCGACCGGGCGCTGGTACACAACTATGCCAACGACACCTGGTATTATTACGACCACTTCCCCGTGCGGGGCATGGCGGAGGTGGACGGGGAGATCTACTTCGGGACGCCGGACGGGCGCATCATGCATCTGTCCCGGGACTACCGGAACGACGACCTCGCGCCCATCGACGCCTATTGGGAGTCCGGCTCCATGGACTTCGGGCAGGACTGGAAGCGCAAGTATTCCTCCAACGTATGGGTCTCCATCAAGCCGGAGGGGCAGGCCATCGTGACCATGAAGGCCGAGTCCAACGTCAAATCCAACTATGTGGGCAAGATCGTGGCGTCCGGCCTTGTGACGCTCAGCCATGCCAACTTCGCGCACTGGTCGTTCGGGACCAACCGGAAGCCGCAGGTGATCCGGGTGCGGATGAAGGTCAAGAAGTTCACCTTCTACAAGCTGATTTTTGAATCGAACTCGTCTTCCGCCACCGCGACCATCCTGTCGGCTGACCTTCAGGTGCGGTACACGGGAGACGTAAAGTGACGGGAGGATACCATGTCTCTTACACCACTCAACAGCGATCTTGACGTCGTACAGTCCCTGGTGATCCCGGGGCTGGACAGCGATCTTGACATCATCCAGAAGCTGGACGACGAGCCCAATGACGTGGGCGGGTTGACGGCGGCCCAGCTCAAGGCCAAGTTTGACGAGTCTGGGAACACCATCAAGACCTACCTCAACGATACCCTGCTCCCCGCCCTCAGCGGTACGGTAGCCGAGGAAGAGGCACGCGCGGCGGCGGAAACACAGCGCCAGACGAACGAGAGCGCCCGGATGAGCGCAGAATCTGCCCGCGCGAGTGCGGAGGGCTTGCGTGTCACGGCGGAAAGCGCCCGGGCCACGCAGGAGGGCGCACGGGCAGACGCGGAAGCGGCGCGGAGCGCTGCCGAGACCGCCCGGGGGAGCGCGGAGAGCACACGCTCCGCCCAGGAGAGCAGCCGGGTGAGCACGGAAGCCGGCCGCGTCGGCGCGGAAAGCGCCCGTGCGGCCGCCGAGCAGGCCCGCGCCGGGGCCGAAACAGCACGTGTGAGCGAGTTCTCAGCGCTGAAGGCCCAGAGCGAGAGCGCCACAGCCGCGGCGAACACGGCGGCTGGCAAGGTCAACAACATGACCGTGCAGGCATCCACCGGGGCAGCCGGGAGCAGCGCTTCCGTGACCCGTGGAACGAATGCACAGGGCGGCATTGAACTGACCTTCCAGATTCCGAAGGGCGACAAGGGCGAGACCGGGGCCACCGGGGCACAGGGCCCCAAGGGGGACACCGGGGATACCGGCCCGCAGGGGCCCCAGGGCCCGCAGGGGCCCGCCGGGAGCGGCAGCGGCGATATGATCGCTTCTACGTATGACCCTACCGGCAAGGCGCAGGACGTGTTTGCTTACGCGGACGGGAAGAACGTGCTGTACGTTACCTTTACGCTTGGAGAGCAGGATGATTTTGGGAATTTTGCATGCACGGCAGATCATACCGTGGAGGAGGTTTTTGCTGCGGTCAATGCTGGCCGGAGTGTGATCGCCCGTACGCCGATTACGACGCAATACGGAACGGCGTACGATCAGTTACAACTGGGCTACGTTAACCAAATTACAGACTGCCTACAAGTCTCATTTTTCAGTAATACCAAATACGGCACTCGTGTATTCGAAATGTTTGAAGATGGATGCCAGTATTACGCCGAACTGCTTGCGGCGGAGGATATCGGCGCACTGCCTACGTCCGGCGGAACCATGACCGGCGCGCTGACCCTGGCAGGCAATCCGACCGCGAACCTGCACGCCGCCACGAAGCAGTATGCGGACACCAAGCTGGCCAAAAGCGGCGGCACGATCACCGGGGATGTAATCGTCAGCGCACAGGATGGTGTGGACTTTGCCACGATGGATTTCGGCTACCGGCAGGACGGGGTATCCGCCTTCCAGCCCAGCACCCTGCGCGGTATCCACCTCCCCACCGAGCCGGACATGGCGGCCAGCAAGGAGTATGTGGATGTGTCAGCGGCAAAGCCGATTAGCGCCTCTGTCCTACTTCCAATGTCAGCTTGGAGCCCAGCTGGGGATGGCTTCTTGTACAACCCAACTGTGAGTGGAGTGTCTACCAGCAATATAATTATTGTCGCTCCAGCTCCAACAAGTATTGACGCTGCCATGAACGCAAACGTGAGGTGTCTCGCCCAATCCACAAATTTTTTATCGTTCTATTGCGATAGCATTCCATCCAAAGATTTGAACTACAACGTTTTAATTCAGGAGGTATAGTGATGCCGGTTTTTAATTCGCTTGTGGTTCCTGGTTCATTTGGAAAGCCGAAGACGCTCCAAATCCCCATTCCAGCCTCCGGTTGGGATGCGTCCGCCAAGACACAGACGGTGACGGCGACCGGTGTGACCGCCACAAACGCCGTAACGCCGTCCCCTGCACCGGCCAGCTGGGAAGCGGCAGGAACCGCCGGAGTGCGCTGTACCGCACAGGCCGCAGACAGTCTTACCTTCACATGTTCCGAAGTTCCGACCGCTGACCTGACCTACAACGTCCTGGTCCAGGAGGTGCAGTGATGCCGATCTTCAATCCGATCCTGGTGGGAGGCGGGAAATCGGTTATCCCGCTGGTAGATGCCGGAAGCACAGCGAATGGCCTTGCGCAGGGAACTTATACACTTTCCGGCAATGGAACTGCGATGGACCTGTCGCGTGAGTCTACATCATATCAATATTATTCAGACTCAATTTATATCGCCGATACCGACAGATACCTGCTGATCATGTTTTGCAGGAACGCAGGTACGCTTTCCGGATACGGGTTTTCCAAATCCGGAACCTATACCATAAGTTACAATACGCTATTATCGCTTAAACGATATAGGATGCAGTTTTAATTAAAAAACGCCGCCCAGTGCGGGCGGCGGGAATTGACAGGATACGGCGCTTGAGGCTATAATGGCCGTGGCGCTGTTGCAGAATGGCGGTTAGCCACTCCCTTGCGAAAGGGGGTGATGCGGATATGGGGCACCGAGGAAAGCAATTTCTGAGGTTTTGCGTGTGTCTGGCCGGTCTGGCCTACATACTCTCCATAAAAGCGTGCTAGCCGCCCGGCGGCATCCGAGCGGCTAGCGGTTCATCCGTTTAGCTAACGTCTTGGGGCTAACCGTCATGCAACAGCGCCCTTCTACGGACATTATACCACACGGCCCCGTCTTGTCAACCGGCAGGACGGGGCTGTTTTTTATAGGCAGCAAAAGACCGCCGTTGGGCGGCGAAAAAAGAAAGGGAGATCATCATGAAAAACACCATCAACTTCAACCTCCTGACCCCCGCCATCTTTGCTGTTGGGGAAGCCAACAACTGCGACCTCGGCGTGGCCGCAGACCGGTGCATGCAGAACATCCGCGAGGGCCGCGAGGTCAACGCCATGGCCGAGCTGCCCATCGCCCATCAGGTGGACTGGCCCCGCATCGGCAAGGCGTATTCCGCTATGGATGAGGCAGAGCGCAAGGCCGCTAACGACGGCCTCAATGCCTGGCTGCGCACCATGCGGGGCAACTACAAGGCCCTGTGCGCCCTCTGGGCAGCCAAGGACTACGACGCCATGGTCAAGCTGATGGAGGGCGCGAGCGACCCCGGACCCATCAGCGGGGACAAGCCCGGCAAGCGCGATGCTTAACAGCCGGGACATCGACGACCTGCGCGCGGACGTGGCGGCCAACTGCCGGGTCTGGATGCAGCTGTGCCGGGATGCGGGCCTTGCGGTCTGCATCACCGGCACGGTCCGGGACCGGGCGTACCAGGAATACTGCTACCGGAACGGGACCAGCAAGGGGCGTGTGCCTACCTTCCACGCCCAGGGCGTGGGGCTGGCCTTCGATTTCTGTAAGAACGTCAAGGGGCAGGAATACTCCGACCCGGCGTTTTTCCAGCGGGCCGGGGAGCTTGGGGAGCGGGTC
This sequence comes from Lawsonibacter hominis, assembly GCF_014287895.1. Taxonomy (GTDB): domain Bacteria; phylum Bacillota; class Clostridia; order Oscillospirales; family Oscillospiraceae; genus Lawsonibacter_A; species Lawsonibacter_A hominis. Next base: position 11,794 of record NZ_JACOPP010000038.1, read on the forward strand.
GGCTTCGAGTGGGGCGGGCGGTGGAAGTCCTTTCCCGACCGCCCGCATCTGCAATGGAGCGGCGGCGGGAAATACACCGGCAGCATGATCCTGGCCGGGCAGTACCCGCCAACCATGCCGCTGTACAAGGAAAAGGAGACCGCAATGACGACAGAAGAAGCCAAGAGCATATTGAAATCCAAGGCCGGTCTGAGCGATACCACCATCGATTACCTGTGGAGCTACCGCTGGGGCGATGAGCTGCTGGTCAAGCTGGCCAAGGCGATGGAGGGCGTATGAAAAAACTATTTATTTCCCAGCCTATGAGAGGCAAAACAGACGAAGAAATCCTGGCAGAGCGGGCAGATGCTGTGCAGTCGGCACGGGACGCGCTGGGTGAAGAGGTGGAGGTCATCGACAGCTTCTTCGGCACCTCTGATATGAGCCATGCCCTGGAATACCTTGGCGAGAGCCTGAAACTGCTGGCAAAGGCGGATATAGCCTATTTTGCTCCCGGATGGAACGAGGCCAGAGGATGCAAAATTGAGCACGTCTGCGCGGAGGAATATGGTATCCACCATATCGACGCGTGAGGAGGGCACATGATGGAGAACGTTGTACACATCAAAAACGCCGTGCTGGCTGCCCTGGCCGCGTTCGGGACGTTTGTTGCAAATGCTTTGGGAGGGTGGGATGCCGCCTTGCAGGTGCTCATCGGGCTGATGGCGGCGGACTACGTGACCGGCCTGATCGTGGCCGGGGTGTTCAAGCGCTCCGGCAAGAGTGAGACCGGGGCATTGGAGAGCCGGGCGGGCTTTAAGGGCCTCGTGCGCAAATGTATGATTTTGATGCTGGTGTGGGTAGCCACCATGCTGGATTGCCTGACCGGTGCCGCCTACATCCGAACTGCCGTTTGCCTGTTCTTCATCGGCAACGAGGGGCTGTCCATCCTGGAGAACACCGCGCTGATGGGGGTACCGTACCCGGCCTTTATCAAAAACGCCCTGGAAGCCATGCGGGACAAGGGCGACGGGGCGAAAACGCAGGAATAGAGTATTGGGGGCGCTGTGCCGGTACGGCGCGGCGTCCTCTTTTTTTACGGAAAGGAGCCGGTTATGGCGATTGTTTACGGAGACTACCCCCTGAAAAAGAAGACCAACTCGTCCACCGTGTCCGGCAGCGGGAGCCAGAGCAGCTATGACCGCCGCAACGGCACGGCGGACGAGCGTTACACGCCGACGGCGGCACCGAGCAAGACGATCGACGACTACAAGAAGGACTACGCCGCCGCAGCCGCCCGCGGGGACGCCGCCGGGATGAAGGCGGCCAACGATGGGGCCAACGCCATCCGCACCGCGCAGGGGCAGGCGGCTCAGGTGGCCAGCAATGATATCGCAAGGGTGCAGTCCGGCGGCACGTCCGGCATGGTGTCCAATCCGGGCCGGTATGACGACGGGGGCTACTCCGGTAGCAGGCCCGTCCAAAAGCCTGCGTATCCCACGCCGTTGAAACCGGACATCGGGATCAGCAAGCCGGGGCAGACGCCGCAGCTCACACCGCTGAGTGTTGGAACCTCCGGTGTGCCTTCGTACACGCAGGCGGGCACGGACAGCTATGGGAAGACCATTGCCGATTACAGCCGGGATTACAACGACGCCAAAGCCCGCGGGGATGCGGCTGGGATGCAGCTGGCCAATGACCGGGCGAATGCCATCCGCCGCGCCGCCGGGCAGCAGGAGCAGTACGCCACGGAGGACATCAACAGGGTGGCCGGGGGGCAGTACCAGCAATATTACGCGAATAACGACCTGAGGGGGGTGGGGAACCTCTACCTGGGCACCATGGCCACCAACGAGCGGAACCTGGACGCGGCGGAGGCGGCGGGGAACACGATCCGGCTGGAGGACTATCTGCCCAACATTGTGCAGCTGGCGCGGAACACCGGCATGGACGTGGGCGTGGCCATCGACATGTTTGTGAACAACATCCGAAACGGCCGTGCGGTGGACGGCGGGGACGTTGGCGTGGATTACGCGGCCCTTCAGAAGCAGTACAACAACATGGGCGCGTTCAACATGAACACCGAGGTCAACCGGTTTATCCGGGAGTACAAGAACAACGGCCTGCTCTACGACCCGGAGAGCGCCCTGTACGGGCAGAGCTACGGCGTGGGGCTGAACGCGGGCACCGGCGTGACGCGGGACCCGGTTACGGGGCAGCTCGTGCCCAATCCGACCGGGACGGCGGGTCAGACAGTTCCCTTTACCGGGGCGGGGAACGGGCAATCTGCTGCCCTGCCCACGACAGTGGGAACCGGGACGGGCGGTACGGCGGGCAGCCTGAGCGGCTACGGCATTAACGACTACTCTGACTACATCGAGGCCATGAACCGGTATCAGCAGGAAGCTGCCCTGGCCGAGCTGCGGGCGGCTTACGAAAAGAATCTGGCCGGGCTGGACCGCACGCAGGCTTCCATCGCGCCGCAGTATGCCAGCGCCCGCAATCAGGCGGCGGCACAGGCGGCCATCCAGCAGCAGGCGTTCAACGAATACGCCGCGGCCAACGGCCTCAACACCGGGGTCGGGGGACAGGCGCAGCTTGCCTTCGGAAACGCCCTGCAGAACGACCTGTCCGGCATCAACACCGCCGAGGCCAACAGCATGGCCGATCTGGAGCTGCAGCGCAGCCAGGCGGAGATCGACTACAACAACGCCATCGCCCAGGCCCAGGCCGAGGGGAACTACCAGCTGGTGCAGCAGCTCTACCAGGAGAAGGTGCGGGTGGACGAGGCCTACCGGGAAATGATCGTGTGGCAGGCGGAGCAGGACCTGGCCCGGCAGCAGATGGCCATCCGCCAGAACCAGTGGCAGCAGAGCTTTGACGCCAGCCAGAACCAGTATGCGCAGGAGCAGGCGCTCCAGACCGCCGCGACGCTGGCGCAGATCGGGGATTTTTCCGGCTACAAGGCCCTTGGCTATTCGGACGACCAGATCGCGGCCATGACGGCCTATTATCAGCAGAGCCGGACGGCAAGCGAGCCGGTACTCTCCTACAGCCAGATGGTCAGCGCCATCGAGGCGGGGAACATCACGCCCAACGTGATGCAGGCCTACGAATATTACATGGGCACTCCCTGGACGAATGGGACGGCGGCGCTGTACCAGAAGAGCACAGGCAAGTCTTCCAGAGGGGGCGGCGGAGGCAGCGGTACGTCCATGACGCTCACCACGGCAAAGGCCATGGCGGAGGCGAAGCAGTTCACCGACGAGGTTGTGGACACGTTCCACAAGGCTGGATACAACGACGCGTATTTGACCGTCACATACGGGTACGACCCGGACAAGGGACAGCCGGATGCGCAGGAGACGGGCAGCTCGTCCGGTTATTACAATCTGGTGGCAAACCTGTCCCGGCTGGAGGACAGCTCGAATGCGTCTTCCGTCCCATCCAAAGCAAAAGCCCTGATTCAGTCGGCGTTAAATGCTGGGAGCATTACGGAAGATGATGCCAGGAAACTGTTGCGGCAGTATGGATACGCTGTTTAAAAAGGAGACGCTATGGCCATTGATTGGACGAAACTGGACAAACAGGACGATAATCTGAAAAAGCGCCTCAAACAGTTTGACCGTGGAGCCAAAACATCCGGAAAGGCGGAAGCCACGCGGTCTACCCCGACGGCAGACGCGGCCAAAACGCTGCTCTCCTCCGGGGTGAACCCGGTGGCTCCGCTCGCTCCTGCCGCACAGAGCGCGCGTACCGTGACCACCCTCCCAGTGATCCAGACCCTGCCCACCGTGGCCGACCGCAGGGCGGCGCGGGAGGACGCCGCGGCGCAGAAGAGCATCGTCCTGCTCCCGACCGCCGCGGAGAAAAAGGCGGCGCGGGAGGATTCCTACGCGCAGGGAACGATGCTGGACGCGAGCGGCAATCTGGAGGCAAGAAAGCTGGCCGATGCGAAGGCACAGCGGCGGCTGGACGCGGCGCAGTACAACCTGAACCGGCGCAGCCGCATGGCCCCCTATGACCCTGAGACGGAGCGGGACTGGGCAGCCATGGGAGAGCGGGCGATGCAGGAAGAGCCGACCACCCCGTTTGCCCGTTTGAACAATGGGGCGGCCAGCTTCGGGCAGACCTTCGCCGCCGCGCCCGTGGTGATGCTGGACACGGCGAAGCAGTATCTGGCGAACAATGAGGAGGAAGCAGGCAACCCGGAGCGTCAGGCGGCCAGTCGCCGTCTGGCGCAGGTGGAAAACCAGCTGAAGTACACGGTCAACCAGTACAACCCGGCGTATCCCGCCCTCGTTGAGGAGCGGGACAGGCTGAGGGCCATGCTGGAGGAGACGAAGGTGGATACGCCGGTCTCTCAGGATTCGACCGGTTCGCAGATGATGCTGCACGCCCTGCAGACGAAGGAGGACGCCCTGCAGGGCATGGAGGGCGCGCCCCGGTGGCTGGCCGAGCAGGGTCTCAGCATTGGACAGAACGCGGCGCTGCTTCCGCTTGGCCTGATCAACCCCGCCCTTCCGCTGGCGGCCATGGGCACAATCGCCGCGGCGGACAAGACGTTTGAGCTGAACCAGCGCGGCGTCGCGCCGGGCGAGGCGCTGGTGCGCGGATTGGCGGCAGGCGGCATCGAGGCGGCGACGGAAAAGATCCCGCTGGACAACCTGATGGATCTCATCAAGACCGGCGGGAAGAGCGCGCTGAAAAACCTTCTGAAGCAGGCGGGCGTGGAGGCCGGGGAGGAGAGCCTGTCCTATGTGATGAACTACATCGCGGACAAGGCAGCCCGCGACCCGGAAGCGGAGTTCTCCCTGTCTGAGCTGGCCAGCTCGGCGGGGGGCGGTGCCTTTTCCGGCCTTGTGTTCGGCGGCTTCGGCACGGCTGCCAACCGACTGCGTCAGCCGGTCAGCACCCTGCCCATGGTGGAGCGCACGGTGCAGGGCCTCCCCGGCTCGCCCTTTGAGAGCGCACAGGCGGTGCAAACACAGCCGGTCAACACCGATCCCATCCAGACAATGAACGCCGCTCCTGCGGGCGCTGTGGAGGCGGCAGGGCAAAATAAAACCGCATCCACGGGGGAGACGGGGAAAATCAACCCAGGGGCAAGGCCGACGATTCGTGAAACAGTTGGCAGTATGCCGAGCGCAGAATATCAGGTGCCGCATATTTCCATGCCAGCAGAAGCGCTGGTTGATGAGGACGGCAGTCAGGTTACGGAAAGCAAGATCCCGTCTGCAATACGGAAGTATATGAACCGATTGTTCCGAGGGAAGGTTTTGAGCGTAGGCCGGGACCATAAAGTCTACATAGACCGCGGTGGGATTCGTGAGTTCACATTCCCGGCACAGCGGTTTTCTGGTGAGCTAAAGACTGCAAAAATGACAGCCGGGGCCAATTTGAACAGTACGCTTGAACCTGCAGTATTCCTGCTGAATACCGTTGATGACGGTCACCATCCGGAGGCGACCGGAGGGTGGGACAATTTCTATGTAATGTTCCAGACGGAAACAGGCAAATACTCCGGGGTGGTAAAGACAAAGGTCACCGACCGAGGGCGCGTGTTCCATGACATTACCGAGATACAAAAAGAAGGAGACCCGTCCACCCACGGTGTCAACGGAATAAATCCGCCGCCCGCTAGGACCGGGTCTCCCGAAGCCGGGCTTACCGACGGCAGCAACGGCATCAATGACACCGGAACATACCAAGCAAGCCCAACTTCTTCTGCCCCCATTATAGCAGATACATCCGCAAAGGGCAATACCCAGTATGCCCAAAATTCCGGTGGGCAAGCCTTTGATGACGGCGTAGGGGCCGCGAATGCGGGATTTGCCGGGGATTACAACCGTTTGCAGAACCAGTCGGAGCGCTTCCACCCGGAGGGCGAGAAGGCGGCCCGCCCGGTGGACGTTCCGGTGGAGGACTTCCAGGGGCGGAGCATCCCCAAGTCCGCAGCCACCGTCCTGGAGGCCGGGGCGACGCCGGACAGCGCGGTGGAGGTCATTGAACAGGCCATCGCCAACGGCGAGTTTTCGTTTGACCGCATCACGGATGAGGCGGCCCAAAAACGGGCGCGCCAGACCGTAGAGAGCAAGGGATGGGACGCTGCGCGGGAGTCCTTCCACCAGCAGGCGGCGGGCGGGAAGGCAGGAAAGCACACGATGGCCCTTGGCCAGCTGCTGCTGAACAACGCAATGAACGCTGGGGACAGCCGGGCGGTGATCGACATCCTGACCGACTACGCAACCCTTTCGACGCAGTCTGCGCAGGCCATGCAGGCGCAGAGAATGCTGAAAAAGCTTTCCCCGGAGGGCCAGCTTTATGGCATCCAGCGCAGCGTGGAGAACCTGCGCGGGGAGCTGGCGGAGCGCTATGGGGACAAGGCCCCGGACCTGAACATCGACGAGGCGCTTGTGGATCAGTTCCTGCAGGCGCAGGATCAGGCCGGGCGGGACGCGGCGCTGGATGCCATCCGGAAGAACATTGCCGACCAGATCCCGTCAACTCCGATGGACAAGTTCAACGCCCTGCGCTATCTCCGCATGTTGGGCAACTTAAAGACACAGGCGAAGAACTTAACGGGAAACGCCACAATGCTCGGTCTGCGCACCGTCAAGGATCGGGTTGCGGCGGGAATTGAGTTTGTGGTGTCTGGAGCTTCGAAGGGCAAGTACCAGAAGATGAAGGCGTTCGTCTACGACCCGGCGCTCTTCAAGGCCGCCTGGAACGACTACAAAGAGGTTCGGAGCGCTGCCCTTGGAGAGCAGAAGTACAGCTCCAGGAACGGAAGGTTCCCAAAAGAGATCGACGAAAAGCGCACCATTTTCAAGAACAACGGCGATTGGGGGACCCTTCCAACGAGCAGCCGGGCAGCCAAGGCGGCCCGGAAGGCGACCGACGTGCTGTGGACAGGACTGGAGGGTTACAGAAAGGCAACCAATGCTGCCATGGAGTATGGGGACCTCCTGTTCTCCCGGATCAACTACGCCGACGCCATGGGCCAGTATCTGGCCGCTCACGGCGTGATTGCAGACCAGATGGAGCGGGGGGCCGTGGACGCCGGGCTGCTGGATGATGCGAGGGCATACGCGATCCGCGAGGCCCAGCAGGCAACCTTCCGGGACAACAACGCCGTCTCCGGTGCAATTGCAAAGATGGGCGGGGTATTCCGGAATCCGAAGAACGCAGCGGAGGCCATTGGAAATGCATCCGCGCAAGGCACGGCACCCTTTCTGAAAACGCCCGCAAACGTTGTGGTGCGCATGGAGGAGTACAGCCCTCTCGGTCTGATCAACACTCTGGTCAACGGCGGGCGGCTGGCGCTGGGCAGCAAGAGCGTGACGGGGGCCGACATAGTGGACAGCCTGGCAAAGAGCCTGACCGGAACGGGCCTGTTTGCCCTCGGCGCCGCCCTGTATAACGCAGGACGGCTTGTGGGCGGCCCGGACGACGATGACGAGCAGGAAGAGCTGAACCTGTTGACCGGCGGGCAAAACTACGCCTATGTGGATGCGGAAGGTAACTCCAGCACTCTGGAGTGGCTGTCTCCTGCCGCCGGACCCATGTTCATGGGTGTGGAGTTTGCAAAGCTGGCCGGAGAGCGCGGTTATGATATCTGGGCCGTCCTTGAAGCTGCCAAATCCATCACAAACCCCATGTTGGAAATGTCCATGATGCAGGGGATCAACAGCCAGCTGGAGAGCATCTCCTATTCGGACGATCCGCTGACGGATCTGATGCTCAATTCGCTGGTCAGCTATCTGACGCAGGGCCTTACTTCTACGCTGGGGGGACAGATTGAGCGTACCTCCGAGGATCTTCGCATGACCACATTCCGGGACAAGACGGCGGCTATGCCAACCGACGTGCAGCAGCGGCTTGGGAAGCTATCGGCCAAACTGCCGGGCTTCGACTTCCAACAGATCCCGTACATAGACGGCTGGGGACGCACGGAGAGCAACGGGACGCTTCTGCCGCGGGCTGTGGAAAACTTCCTTGCCCCCTGGTATTCCTCCCAGAAGAACGCCACGGAAGCGGACAAGGAGATCCAGCGGCTGCTGCGCGCCGGGCAGAGCGGCGTCGTGCCCAAGCGTACCCCACAGAGCGTCGAGGTTACCTACAAGGAGAATCCCAAGGATGCGGAGAATCAGAAGCGTTATCTGAACGCCGAGGAATACGTTTCCTACGCCACCGTGAAGGGGCAGACCTCATACGACCTGGCCATGGACATGATAAACAGCGACGAATACCGGAGCATGACCGATGAGCAGAAGGCCGAGGCGCTCAAACTGGCCTACGCCTACGCTGGGCATGTGGCGGCGGAGGAGGTCACGGACGGGAAGCACGAGAGCGAGGCGTATGTGGCGCTGGCACAGGCCGCAAAGAAGGAGCTTGGCCTGTCCGAGGCGGAGTACCTGCTGCTTTATGAACAGTACCGGGGAGAACTCAACAAAGACAAGGTGCGCGAGGCATACCGGCAGGGGATGGATCCGGAAACCTATCTGGAGTACGCTTCCGGGAAGAGTTCCTACAATTCCGACGGTGAGGGCGGCCTGACCATAGCCGAAACCGCCAAGTCCATCCGGGAAAGCGGGCTGACAAAAGACCAGCAGGAACTCCTCTGGCTGGTCAGCTACCCGGAGTGGTCGGAAAAGGCAGACAAGGCCGGTGTTCCGATCTCGGATTACATCGCGTACAAGGCCGCGACCGCCGGGCTGAAGAAGTCGGCGGAGAAAAAGGCCGCCCTGATCGACGCCGGGCTGCCCACCTCACTGTACGACAAGATCGGCTGAAAAATCCCCCGCCGCCCGGAGCATCGGCTCTTGGGTGGCGGGGGATGTTTTGTGAGCAGAAATTTAAATGATAAAACTTTTGTTTTTTGAACGGTTTATGAGTTGACGTTCAATTCTTAATATAT
>NZ_JACOPP010000039.1 GCF_014287895.1 Lawsonibacter hominis
AGCAGAGTAACCAAAAATATACGTCAATTTTATATAAAAATGCCAGCAAATCGTTGTTGACTTTGTTCAGCAAGTCCACGATAAATAATGAATTGATTGCTACAACATATTCCAAATGACAACTTCTGTAACTCCACAAAATATGTTATATCGAAACAGACTCCTACGATAGCTGCCATCTTCCGCCCCCGCCTCTCATCTTTCGCTCCCCCAACATCCTCCCCTACCCCCGGACGCCCTGTGCTGGTGTCCGGGGGATGTTTTTGGGCGCGCAATTTCGTGTGCAAATCCGTGTGCAATTTTTGCGATTTCTTCATGTTATGTTGTATCTGGATTTATTATTTCGTATTCGCTCAGAATCCAGCAAACCGTTGATAAATCAAAGAAAAATCCCGAAGCCCTGATTTCTCAAAGCTTCGGGATTTGGTACGGCTGAAGGGATTCGAACCCCCGACCTTTTGGTTCGTAGCCAAACACTCTATCCAGCTGAGCTACAGCCGCATACCGTCGTTTGGGAACCTGTCCCGTTGACAGCTTAATTATATTAGCACAGTCCGGGATAGAATGCAAGAGGGAATTTGCCAAAATACGAGTTTTTTATTTTGAATCGGGGAGCTGGGCATCCAAAGGGTCCAACGCGGAGTTGGAGGGAATGGCCGGATCGGGCAGGCGCTGGTAGAGAACGGAGTCGGTGCCCTGGAGGTTGCGTTCCTCGTAGGCCTTCAGGTCCTCCAGGGTGCGAAAGGTCAGGTTGCTGTGGTTCATGGCCACCTGATAGGAGAGCGGGAGCGATTGAAAATAGGACAGTGCCTCCGGAGTGAGGGCGGCATGGTCAAGCATGTCCCTCGCCCTCCGCGATGATGCGTTCCAGGCAGGCCATCAGGTCGGACATGGTCTCCAGTTTCACGTCCATGGAGAGGATGGCGTTTTTCAGGTCAATGGGCATGGATTCGAATTTGTCCCGAATGGCGGGATTGACATAAGACATGGAATATCACCTCGACCATATTATGGTCGGCAGAGCGGCGGGATATTCGGAGGGACATCAAAAAACGCGCCCCTGAAACAGAGGCGCGGAACATTTGGTCTGTCCCCCCCGCAGGGAGCGATTGCCGCCCTGCAGGGGGGACAGTGGCTGTGTGTTCGGAAAGAGAGAGGGAAGAGAGGAGGAGTTTCTGTTCTGTGTCTCTGGTGTCCTGACAATGATTATAATACCAGAAGGAACTGGAAATTGGTGAACCGTTTTCGAATTTACTGTGAACGATTTATGAACGGCAAAATACGCGCAGTTACGCCTCCCGGATGCGGTAGAGCGCATTCAGTACCCGCCAGTTTTGGGGAAAGTCCCGCATCAGGTTCCAGTAGCCGACGCCACGCAGGCCGTATTCCGGAATGAGGGCCAGTTTGGCACGGATGCTGCGGGCGTCCTCGAACCAGACCTCATGGACCACGCCGTCCCCGTCGGTGTAGCGGAACCAGGGCGCCTGGGCGGTCTCGTCGTACTGGATGGCCGCGCCATACCGGCGCGCCCGGGCCAGAGCCGCCTGGGGGGAGATGGACTGGGCGCGGGTCTCCCCCTGTACAAAGGGGAGAGGCCAATCGTAGCCGTAGGTGGGGACGCCCAGCCAGATCTGTTCCGGCGGCATCTCGGTCAGGGCATATTCCACCACCTGACGCACATTCGGCAGCGGCGCGACCGCCATGGGCGGGCCATAAGTATAAAACCATCTAAGGCATCGGTGATCGAACGGCTGGGCGCTCTTCCAGCCGCTCGATGCGGGGAAAGAGGAACAGACGCATGTCGCTGGAGACCCAGCGGCCGCCCCGGGTTTTGGAATAGACCACCTTGTCGACGATCTCCTTCAGCAAGGCGTTCTTTGCGCCCGGGTCGGCGAGGGTGGGGTACGCCTCAAGTACATGCGCGACGCGGGGGAGGCTCGGAAAGCGGCTGCCGGTCAGGCGGCGGGACGCGGCCTGGTGTGCCCGGGCCTCCAGAAGCGCCCGGTCGAGCGCGGCCATACGGGCGGAGAGAACTTGGGAGCGCTGCAGGAACCGCTGGGGCGTGTAAACGCCCTGCTCGACCAGATCACAGAGACGGTCCATCTGGGTTTGCAGGCCGTCAAGGGATCGCTGGAGGAAGACGACCGTTTTTTCCGCTCCCGGATCGGCGCGGTCGGACGGAAGCGGTTCAAGCTGGAGCTGATAGCCGGACAGCCAGCTCTCCAGAGCGTCCAGTATGGCCCGCTCCACCGTCTCCAGGACAGAACCTTTGGTGTCACAGTCCCGATTGGGACAGACCATGCAGTCCTGGCCGCGCGCATAGCGGCGGCGCTCCAGCGTGCGGCCGCATGTTCCGCAGACGACCAGACCGGCCAGGGGGTTTTGGAGCGGGACGGCCCTGGGGACCGGGGGATGGGAGCGGCTGTTCAGAATGTCCTGGGCGCGGTTGTAGAGCGGCTCTTCCAGAATGGGGGCATGCCTGCCGTCGGAAAGCGGCACGTCATGGTTCACGGGACGGGAGGAGATCACCGCGCCGTCCACCATGCGCTTGACGGTGGGGCGATAGCTCCAGCGGACCTTGCCGATATAGGTGGGGTTGGCCAGGATCGCCTGGACCGTACACGCAGGCCACTTTCCGCCGCTGGGGGCGGGAACGCCGCAGGCGTCCAGCCGTTTGGCGATGGTAAAGGAACCGAGCGGACGCAGGGACCCGTCGGGCTGTTCCTCTCCGTTGACGTACCAGTCGAAGATCTGCCGGACCACCTCAGCCTGCTCGGGGATGATGCGCAGGGAATAGCCCTTCTCCCCGGGAAGCTTGTAGCGCTCATAGCCGTAAGCGGCCTTGCCCGCGATGTACTTCCCCTCCGCCAGAGAGGCGCGGCGGCCCCGTTGGAGCCTTCGGTTGATGGTCTTGTACTCCCGGCGGCTCATAAATAGGCCAAATTCGAAGTATTCCTCGTCAAACTCGTCCGCCGGGTCATAGTCCTTGGCAGGGGTGATGATCCTGGTGCCGCTGTACTTAAAGGTATCGGCCACCATGCCCTGATCGGTGGTGTTGCCGCGGGCCAGGCGCTCCACCTCCATGACCAGGACGCCGCACCAGAGGCCCGCCTCCACGTCGTTCAGGAGCCGCTGCATCTCCGGCCGGGCGGCAATGGATTCGCCGCTGCATACTTCCTCATAGCAGCCCGTGACCGGAAGGTTTCGGGTATGGGCCAGCTTCAGAAGGGCGGCCCGATGACGGGCCAGCGTGTCGCCCTCTCCATGGGCTTCCGCCTCCAGATCCAGACGGGATTTGCGCAGGTATAAGCAGTATTCTCCCACAGAAGTCACCTCACAGTCTGCGATAAACCGCTCCGGGCAGGCGGGCCGGTCCTGAAAAGGCGAGCCCTCCTCCCTTTGTTTATATGCATTCCATCCCGGCTGATGATTCTCCGCCCGCTTGTATCCGCTGCGGATTCATAGGACGAGCAGGCAAACGCATAGGGTGCCGGGGGGTGGCGCAATGAGCAGAACGGTCATAAGCAGAAACGGCGCGTTTCTTTACCGGTTTCCGTTTGAGCCGCCATGGGAGGATCTGCGGGCGAAAGGAACGGCATCCGGCGGCGTAACGTTTTGCCTGTTCGATTCCTGTGTGGAGCGGGAGCCGGAGAAACGGAATGAGATCGACCGGCGGGTGGCGGATATCCTCGCCCGGTCGGAGCAAAAAGGGCGTCCGACGGGGCTGGAAGAGAAAGAAGCCGGAACGGCGAACGGACGACGTGAGCCGAAAAGAGGGGAGGAAAGGGCAGAAAAACAGTACCGCCCATTGGGCGGGTGTCCGTAAAACGGTTTAGCACCACATTTTCTGCTTTACGGCATCTTGGTTAAAACGAGAATAAGCATCGCTAGGTTTTGCAACCAAGTGATGCTTATTTTGTACCATACAAAAGCATACTGAGACAGCCTTTCACGTTTCCAACAACGTGACCATTTGATACGGTTCATGTAGATTTGTTTATGAATTTGTGCTATACTATTAGTTAAAAGGCGGTGAGCTCACGCAATGAGACTTATTCGAGGTAACTACTCGGTGCAGTTGTAAATCTGGCAGCAGATTGTATCGAGCCTATTCTTATGATGTTGCCAGTTGACTGCACCTATTTTTGATTTATAATTACCAAATGCAGATAGGAGTAGTTATTGTGAACGAAATCGAATTGATAAGCTTTTGGCAAAAAGAAGAAAGTGTTGCCCATATCCACGGATGGGATTTTTCTCACATTGATGGCAGATATACCGAGGAAACCGATTTGCCTTGGGATTATCAGAGTATCATCCTGCATTACCTCAAGCCGGAAATGAAACTGTTGGATGTGGATACTGGTGGGGGGGAATTTCTGTTATCGCTTCACCATCCTCATACAAACACAAGTGCGACAGAGGCATACCCTCCGAATATTCAGCTATGCAGGGAAACCTTGCTTCCCCTCGGGATTGATTTTCGTGCAGGCGACGGAAAGGACATTCTCCCCTTTGATGATGCGGAATTTGATATAGTCATCAATCGTCACGGTGATTTTAATGCACAGGAAATATATCGAGTTCTAAAAGCTGGAGGCATCTTTATTACTGAACAAGTGGGAGCCGAAAATGATCGTGAACTGGTAGAACTTTTGTTAGGAAAGGTTGAGCTTCCGTTTCCAGAGCAGTATCTTGAAAAAGTACGCAAGCAGTTTCGTAATGCGGGATTTGATATCCTTGATGAACGGGAATGCTTCAGACCCATTAAGTTTTTTGATGTAGGCGCACTTGTTTGGTTTGCCCGAATTATAGAGTGGGAATTCCCTAATTTCTCGGTAGACACTTGCAAGGATAGATTGTTGAATGCACAGCGGGTTTTAGAGCGAAAGGGATGTATCGAAGGATTAATTCATCGCTTTTTACTGGTAGCTGAAAAGGTAAAATAAATCGGTTATTAGGGCGCACTTCTATACAATGGATCTTTGACACTGTATCGTGCGCTCTGCGAGACAACAGCCCTGACCGAAGAAGTCAGGGCTGTTTAGCGTGGCCAAAAGACTTTTTTTACACGTTGAACGGCCTGATCGCAATTAGATCATGCCGTTCACTGTTTTATGAAGCCCCGGCTTTGGGCGGCACTGTTTTTCATCCGTCCCCGCGGGTCAAATTTTCGGCGTAGTCTTTGAGACTGGCGAAAGAGTTGACCCCGTTCGGGCGGGTGCGGATCTGCTCCCGAACGTAATCCGGCAGCGTGTCAAAATACTGCTTTGCCACCGGTTCGCGCTGGAGAAGCATATAAATATCACTGTAGGTCGGCTCCATGTTCCATCACCTCGCGGATAGTGTGCCCGCAACCGGCCCGATCTATCAGGCGGTTCTGCAGCGAACATGGGCCATGTTTGCTCCGCGTGGGCAAGCAGGCTGCAGGACGAGCGGCCCCAGCGGCGCAGGCCGCTGGGGCCGCCAACTCAGATTCCCTTAGCAGCCGACGCCAAAATACCGGCAGAGAGTCTCCCAGATGGAGCCGCAATTAAAGTTATTGCCATTAAAGCAGAACATGGGTGAAACCTCCTTATAAGTATTGGTCTCGCGAAGACATTTTGATTGTAACCGTTTTGTAACTATTTTTCAAATGTAATATTTCCCGGTACCCAACCGGGGCTGACGGGAGCCGAACACAAACGGGAAATTTATGAAATCGGGGCCTGCGAAAGGCGCCAAAAAGCCGCCCCCTTTTGGGGGGGCGGCGCGGAAGGACCGGCGTCACCAGGGCCGGAAGCCGGGGCCGAAGGGCGGGCGCGCAAAGGGGGGACACCGGCGGCATCCGGCGGGCGGACGCACGATCGGAGGAAAGAAAACCGGCGGAAAGACAGCCGGAGGAAAAACAGCGGGCGGAACTGTGTCCCGCGGGATCACAGCGATATTGGATGCCGATATTTGCGGCGGTATGCTGTTCGCCATTACGCCGTTGTACCGGATGCGGATCAGGTCACCGGGGCGGAACCGGCGTGCATCCGGTGTATTTACAAGGATCGTTTGCCGTGTATCAAGATCCAGTACGAGCAGGCGTTCCCACTGTACCTCGATCACGACGGCTTGCATGAGCATGCATGACACCTCCTATCGTCATATTACAGGATATGCCGACTGGAGACAGACGGAGACAGACGGCGCTTGGACGCCGGGGAAAGGCCGCGGTGTGCAGCGGAAAGGACCATGGCGCCGGTATGTAGAAAAACGCCTCCAAGGAAGGGAGGGCGTCCGCTCCAGCTTGCCGAAAAAGCCTCACAGAGTTCGCGCCCGTGCCCAAGCCTGCAGAGCAGGCGCGGAAATGCCCTTGGGGTACAGGCGCGAATCCAGTCCAATCCGTTTGCTCCGGCGACATGTGCGTCGGAGCAAACGCTTCTTGGCCTGTAAGTGTGCCAGATGTCCGCCGTAAGCGGACGGCGAGTGCCCGCAGCAGGCCGCAGCTCCTTCGGAAAGGTGGCAAAGCCACTTTTTGACACGCAAAGGCGGGCGCCGGAGGGCGCCCGCCTTTGTTCAACCGCAGGGACAGTGAAGATCGATGCAGGTTGCGGTGATCTGCGGCGGTATACTCATGGTCATGGCCCCGCTGTAACGGATACAGACACAATCGCCGCACGAGAAACAGCAGGCTCGATCGGTGTGTACCAGAACCTCTTGATGCGTATAGCAATCGCAGACCAGAAGCCGGCAGCATTCCACACACAGCACCCGTGCGATCATTGTAACTGAGGAATTTTGTTCCAAGGCTATTCTCACCTCCGAAGAACTGCAGTACGAGCTGCAATACATTCTATGCAGCGGCCGGGGGCAGGTGCATTTCAGCGGAGGCATCTCTCCGGCCTGGAAGCAGGGGCGGGAAGGCCGCAGGCTCCCCGGCGTCACCGTGGACCTGTGTGGTGATAAGTATAGCCCCATTCATAGGTCATAAGCAGCACTTCGTTGACGGCTTCGGCAATGGCGCGGTAGTTGTGGCCCTCGTACAGCAGCCCCGGCTGGTCGGCGGAGGTCTTGGGGGCCAGTGCGGCGATGACCGGATAGCCCAGGGGATTGAGCAGTGCGGTCAGGCGGCCGAGAAAAGCGGCATAGGCCGATGCGTCCTCGGGAAAGACATACTCAAAGTCCACATCCAGACCCCGGTAGCCCTTTTCCTCCAGCGTGCGCCGGAGGTTGGAGATCAGCGCATCCTGCACCGTTCGGTCGGTGAGGGCGATGTGGGCCAGTTCATTGGAGAAGCCGCCCTCTCCGGTCAGCGTGGACAGGTGCATCAGCGGGGCCGCGCCCCCCGCCTTGGCCATGGCGATCAGTACGCCGTCATCCAGATCCACCAGCGTCCCGTCCGGGGTAAAGCCATAGGTAAAGGGGGTCAGAAAGGTCAGATAGGGGACCGTGGACTGGAGCAGGTCCTTGTCGATGAAGGGATAGGCGTACCCATTCACCGAGAGGACGCCCTCGGTCGCGCCCTCATAGGAGATGACCAGCGTCTGGCCGGGGTAAAGGACCGGGCCGCCGCCCAAGATCGGGTTGTTGCGATAGAGCTGCCGCAGGCTCATGCCGTATTGCCGGGCGATGGAAGAGAGGCTTTCACCGGGCTGCACGGTGTGCACCTGCTGGGGAAACTGCACCACCAGCGCCTGCCCCACCACCAGCCGGGGATCGTTCTGCAGGCCGTTGTCCACCGCCAGCTGGGACAGGGGCACGCCGTATTCCCGGGCGACGGAGGAGAGACTCTCGCCCGGGCGGACTACGTGGATGACCATGACCCTGCCCTCAGATCAGCGTGACAAAATCACTGCTGGCCCAGCCCATCACCTCTCCAAAGCGCACCAGATACCAGCCCTGCCACTGGTTGAGCACCGTCAGACGGGCTCCGTCGTAGGCCCGCGCCACCACGGGAGCGGAGCGGTCCGGCCGGTCCCGGATATTCAGATAGCCCCAGGATACGTCCACCACCGCGCTGCGGGGGGACTGGGGGGTCAGGAAGGGCAGGCCGAAATACTCGGTCAGGGAGAGCGCGATACTGCGGGCCACCGAATCCAGGTTGTTTTTGATCCAGGCCGCGTCGTCCACGTTATCATGGTAACCCAGCTCCAGAAAGACCGAAGGGGCCCGCACCCGGCGCACTTCACCGATGGCAATGGTGGGCTCGGCCCGGACGTTGTTGGGCAGAGGATAGATTTGTTTCAGACCGTCGGCCACCAGGTTGGCGGCCCGCTGCCCCTCGGCGGAGCCGGGATAGTAGTAGACCAGGATGCCGCGCACCTGTCCGTAGCGCCCTTCCGGAGCGGCATTGGAGTGGAGGGCTAGGTGCAGGTCGAAATTGCCCGCATTGGAGGCCCGGATCGACGATGCGGCGGTCATATCCGGCGTGTTGCGCACGTACTGGATGCCGGAGGCCGTCAGATAGGGCACCATGGCATCGGCCAGACGGTTCATCCACTCCTCCTCAGTACCGCCGCTGACATATAGGTTGTTCTCCTGGGTGGAAGGAGAAAGGTAGATCACAGGCATGGGGATACCTCCTTTTTGCCCCATCCTATGCGCGGGCGCAGTTTAAGGGAACCTTTGGAAGCGGGACGCGTCTAAAAAGTACCGCGCAAACAAAACGAATGGAGGTGCTCCAATGAAACGAAACCGTCTTTTGCTCCCGCTCGCCCTGCTCCTGCTCCTGACCTGTGCCTGCAGCGGCGGCAACTCCTCCTCCGCCTCCTCCGCCGGGGAGGAGGCGGCGCCGGAGGCCATGGCCCCCATGGAAGCGACCGTGGCAGACCAGAGACTGAATTTTTCGGAAAGCGAAAGCGCTGCGGGGGAAAGCCGGGTCTATTCCGACGAGAACGCCAAGCTGATCCGCCGGGCGTCGGCACGGCTCCAGACCGACGACTTCTCCGCCGCGGAAGCCGCACTGAACGCCCTGGTGGTGGAACAGGGAGGCTATTATGAAAGCGCCGCGGTGGAGGGCGGCGGCTATTATGACCGCAATGCCGCGCGGTACGGCAGCTACGTGATACGGGTGCCCAGGCAGGCCTACGATACGTTTCTGAGCGGCGTGGACGGCGTGGGGTATGTGGTCAGCCTGAACCAGAGCTCAGAGGAGATCGGAGAGGTCTATTTTGACACCGAGGCCCGCCTGCGCACCCAGCAGACCAAGCAGACGCGGCTGCTCGCGCTGCTGGAGCAGGCCGCCACCATGGAGGATATCATCGACCTGGAGAACGCCCTCAGCGAGGTGGAGTATCAGATCGAGCAGTACAGCACCGAGCTGCGCCGGTACGACAGCCTGGTGGATTACGCCACCATCGGCGTGGAGCTGTACGAGGTGCGCCGCCTCAGCGACGGCGCCGGGACCGCCGACCGCCTGGGGACGCGGATCTCAACCGCCCTTTCGGAGGGAGCGCAGGGGGCGGGGGAAGCGCTGGGCAATGTCATCGTCTGGTGCGCCTATCACCTGATCGCCCTGCTGGTGCTGGCGGCCGCGGCGGCCGTGGTCCTGGCCGTATGCCTGCGCCGCAGAAAAAAGCGCGCCGCACCGCCCGCAGCGTCTGCCCCCGCTGAACCGCCGGCCCAGGAGTGAGCGGGCGCGTTTTCCCTCCGGGCGGAGGGTAAAGATGCGTCCGATCGTCGGCTACATACCAGCGGGGTGGGTATGCCCCCGGCAGAGGATGGAATGCCCCTCGGCCTCCAACCGGGCCCGCTGGTGGCCGGCCCAGGCGGCGATGGAGACGAAAATGCCCGCGGCGGCGGGGTCGGTAAGACCCGCGCCGCTCCTCGGGGCAAAATGGTCCCGGATATCCCCCACGGTGAGCGCCTGCCCGAAGGGGGCCCGACGCACGTCCGGTCATAGTCCCTGGGCGGGGACAGGCACATTCGCGTCTTGCCGTATGGTTCGATGGCCTTTGGATCGGTCACGATCTGCACCCGGGGCATACCGTTGTCCCGCAGCAGCATCGCGTTGAAATCCTTTTCATCCTCATTTGCCATGTCCCGAGCCTCCTGAACCCAGGAGCGCCTGCTTTTTACCGTCATGCAATGAAATGGCTTCAAACAATGAAACGCACCGGCGCCCCGGGCCAATAGCCCGGGGCGCCGCAGCATGTCAAAAAATCCTCCCGCAGGAGAGCCTCGCAGAGTTCCGTCGTCCGCAGACGACGGAATAAAATCAAAGACGGTCATTTCCGGGGACATGTGCCTCGGAAATAACACTTCTCACGAGATTTTTGCCGACCATTTCGCAAGAAATCGAGGTGAAAATTTCGTGCAGCCTTCTCGAAAAAGTGGCTTCGCCACTTTTTCGACAGTCACCGGCGCCCCGGGCCAATAGCCCGGGGCGCCGGTGTGTCCCAAAAGCCCCGCAGCGCTTCGCCGCCGCAGCGGCGGGCGGCGCGCCTGCGTTATTCCGTGGTATAATTGTCGAAATAGCCCTGGATATGGACGATGGGGGTCCCCTTGTCGCCCGAGCCGGAGGTCAGGTCGCACAGGGAGCCGATCAGGTCGGTGAGCCGCCGGGGGGTAGTGCCCTGAGCGGCCATCTTGCCCACCAGACTGCCGTCCTTCTTCTGAATCTCGCCCTTGATGGCATCCCGCAGGGCCTCGCCGGAGAGGGCGGCAAAATCATTATCCGCCAGATACTTCAGCTTGAGCTCGTTGGGCGTACCCTCCAGCCCGGCGGTGTAAGCGGGGGAGACCACCGGGTCGGCCAGCTCCCAGATTTTGCCTACCGGGTCCTTGAAGGCCCCGTCGCCGTAGACCATGACTTCCACGTGCCGGCCGGTCTCAGAGAGCAGCCGGGCCTGAATGGCCTCCACCAGGCCCTGGCAGTCCCGGGGAAAGAGCTTCACTTTATCCTCCGTGGATTTGTTGGAGCCCAGCAGGCCGTATCGCTCATTGCAGCCGCTGCCGTTCACCGGGGCGGTCATGATCTCGTCCAGCCCCAGCACCCGTTCCGCTCCGGCGGCTTTCAGACGCCGCTTGGTGCGCTGGCGGGTATGGATATCGCAGCAGAGCACATCCCTGGCATAGGGCAGGATGGCTTTGGGGTCGTTGGCGAAGAGGATCTCCGCCTCCGCGCCGCTTTCCCGGATGAGCTGGGCGTAATAGTCCACATAGTCCACACCGGTGAATGGATGGGTGGTGTATCCGAACAGCTCGCGGTAGCGCTCCAGGGTAAGCACGTCCCGATAGGGGTCTACGCCCTTTTCGTCCATCCGGTCCACGTCGATCAGATGGTTGCCCACCTCGTCCGAGGGATAGGAGAGCATCAGGACGATTTTTTTGGCGCCTTTGGCAATGCCCCGCAGGCAGATGGCAAAGCGGTTCCGGCTGAGGATGGGGAACAGTACGCCTACCGTGCCGCCGCCCAGTTTGGCGCGCACGTCGGCGGCGATGTCGTCCACGGTGGCGTAATTTCCCTGGGCCCGGGCCACGATGGCCTCGGTCATGGCAATTACGTCCCGGTCACGGACGGAAAAGCCGTCCTGGCGGGCGGCCTCAAGAACAGACTGGGTGACGATCTCCACCAGGTCGTCCCCGCTGCGGATGATGGGAGCGCGAATCCCCCTTGATACGGTACCGACCATCCGGCTCATGCAACAACACTCCTAATTCAATTCAAATCATGGCGGCAGCTTTGCCGCGCTGAATGGATTATACTATATTTGCGGAAAGATGTAAAATCAAAATTGAACGGTTACGCTCCCGACGGATGCGCCTGGCCGATCCAGCGGCGGACGCAGTCCACAAAGCGGGCGGTAAGGACGGAGGGGGCGCGCCCCCTCCGCACGGCCAGGACCAGATCCCGGAAGTGGGGCTGTTCCAAAGGGATGGCCGCAAAACGGTGGCCGGAATTTTGCAGGATCAGCTCGGGCTGGATGCTCACGCCCAGCCCCTGCTCCACCATGGCCTGGATCGCAAAATCGTCGTTGACGGTGTAATGGAGGTTGGGGCGCACACCGGCCTGCTGAAAGATGCGGCCAAATTCCACGTCCCGGTCCTCCGGCACACGGATGAAAGGATCCTCCGCAAAACGGGCCATCGGGTAGAATGGGGCTTGGGACAGCGGGTGATCCGGGGGCAGGATGGCCATGAGCTGATCCCGGAACAGGGGAAAGGTCTCCAGGTCCGGCCCGACCGGAAGGCCCAGAAAGCCGCAGTCCGCCTGGCCCCGGCGAATCAGATCCTCCACCTGGGCGAACTCCCAGCAGCAGAGCAGCTCGAACCGGATACCGGGATACAGGCCCATAAATTCCTTCATGATGGCGGGCAGCAGCTGAATGGAGGCGCTGGCAAAGGTGCCCACCCGCAGAGTGCCCCGGGTCAGCCCATGAAGGGCGGCCACTTGGGTCTCCAATTCCCGCCCGGCGTTGCAGAGGGCCTGCAGATAGGGAAGCAGGGCTTCCCCCTGGGAGGTGAGCACCGTCCCACTCCGGTTTCGGGTGAGCAGCGCCACGTCCCACTCCCGCTCCAGATCCGCTACGGCGCGGCTTACCGCCGACTGGGTGTAGCCCAGGGCCTCCGCCGCGCGGGTGATGCTCCCCAGCTCCACCGCTTTCAATAGGATCTGACACTTGGTGGTGTTCATTTGTATCATTCCAATCGCTCATGATAAACATAAAAAAGATTCGTTTGACTCATGTATGGAAGTATTGTATACTGCAATCAGAAGGAAGTCAACCACGAAATACAGAAAGGAGCGCGCCGTATGACGATGACAAGGGATCGGAAGAACGAGTGGAAGGAAGGGTACCGCCTGATGCAGCTGGGCGGGTACAACACGCTCCGGGAGCGTTATTGGAAGGGCAGCCCCTGGCGGGCCTTCCGGGACCTCCAGCGCAACGCGTAACGCCGCTTCTGCGGATTGGGGAGTTAAGGGGGCAGCGCCTCAGCCGAACGACTGGGGCGCTGCCCCCGTCGTTTTTGGCCAAAAATGAAACATGTTTGACCGAAACGATCGTGGCGTATGGAACGAACAGGTAAGGGTGCCAGCATTTCTCCGGCGAACCGGCGCGCTGCTCCGTCCGTCGGAGACAGACGGAACGGAGTGACCCTGATGAAGGAACCGGATGGCTGCCATGCCGGCCCTGCAGCTTGGCTGTGCGGCGGCGGGACGCTGCTGGGGGCGTATTCCGAGCTTTGGGACTCCCCGGGGATGCAGCGGAACGATTGGTCCGGCAGCCCTTGGCGTGCCGTCATGGACTGTTTCCGGCCGTCCGATAGGACTGCCGCGCAGCAGAAGCTTCCGGCAATGGGGCCGGGAGCTGTTTTTATTGGAGGAGGGCGGCGCAGGACGGCGGTCCATGCGTCAAAAAAGAAGCCGCAAAGCAACGCTTTGCGGCTTCCGTTTGCGCGGGGTCATTTGCGGCGGGTGATCTCGTGACGCTTGGGGCCGGTGGAGACCAGCTTGATGGGACAGCCAATGCGCGCTTCGATGAAGTCCACATAGTCCCGGGCCGCCTGAGGCAGCTTGGCATAATCGGTCTGGCCGCGGATATCGCATTTCCAGCCGGGCAGCGTGGTGTAAACGGGCTTGGCCCGCTCCAGCAGAGCGGGGACCGGGAAGACGTCGGTCGTTTTGCCGTCGATCTCGTAGCCGGTGCATACCTTGATCTCGTCCAGATAGCCCAGACAGTCGATGGCGGTAAGCACTACTTCCGTGGCGCCCTGGACCATGCAGCCGTACCGGGTGGCCACCGCGTCGAACCAGCCCACACGGCGGGGGCGCCCGGTGGTGGCGCCGTACTCGCCGGCGTCGCCGCCCCGGCGGCGCAGCTGCTCCGCTTCTTCGCCGAACAGCTCGGAGACAAAGGCCCCCGCGCCTACGGCGGAAGAATAGGCCTTGGAGACGCAGACCACGTCCGTGATGGCGGTGGGGGGCACCGCACCGCCCACCGTACCGAAGCCGGCCAGGGTGTGGGACGAGGTGGTGAAGGGACAGATGCCCAGGTCCGGGTCTTTCATGGAGCCCAATTGCCCTTCCAGCAGGACCTGCTTTCCGGCGGAGAGCGCCTCGTGGACGAAGGTGACCGCGTCGCCCACATAGGGCGTCAGAGCGTCCCGGTAGTCCATCAGGGTGTCGAACAGGGCCTCGGGGTCCAGGAGCGGCTTGTGGTAGAGGTGTTCCATGAGCACATTTTTCAGCGTACAGGCGTGCCTGAGCTGACCCATGAGCCGTGTCTCATCCCAAAGATCAGCCACCTGGATGCCGATCTTGGCGTATTTATCCGAATAAAAGGGGGCGATGCCCGACTTGGTGGAGCCAAAGGCGGCCCCGGCCAGACGCTCTTCCTCGTAGGTGTCCAGCAGCACATGATAGGGCATGAGCACCTGCGTACGCTGGTCCACGATGACCTTGGGGGCGGGTACGCCGCCGTCGGCAAGACTCTTGAGCTCGGCGATGAATTTGGGTACGTCCAGCGCTACGCCGTTGCCGATGATGTTCGTGGTGTGAGGGTAGAAGACGCCGGAGGGAAGCTGATGCAGTGCGAACTTTCCGTAATCGCAGATGATCGTGTGACCGGCATTGGCCCCGCCCTGGAAACGGATGACCACGTCGGACGCTTCGGCCAGCAGATCCGTGATCTTGCCCTTGCCCTCGTCGCCCCAGTTTGCGCCAACGATTGCTTTGACCATGATGTTCCTCCTGCCGCGGGGATTCGCGCATTGGCCTTTTCCCGCGTGCGAACATGCCGCAGCCCCGGCCGGGCCCACAGCGGCACTTATTATATCGCGGATTTTTTGCAAAGACAAGGCATAAAATGTAAAAAAATCTGCGCCGATCGCCGGAAGAAGGGAAGAAATTTTCCTGGAAACAGGGCCGCACAGACTTCGCGCCCGCAGCGGGCCGCAGCCCTGCCGGTAAAAGGGCGTTGCTGCTTTAGCGGCACGCTGCTTCTTCCGGCAGGGAAAGGGGAAAGACGGGGATCCCCTCGGCGTAAGGGGCGATGCGGTAGAGCGGGAAAAAGACCGCCGGACCCGCTTGGGTACAGTAAAAGTGTTCCGGGTCAAAGGCTGCGGGCAGCCGCTGCCGCCAGTCCTCAAAGAACCAGGCCTCGCCGTTGGCCAGCCGCGCCTCGATCTGTGCGCGCACCTGTTCTAGCACGGCCCGCCGCCAGCGGAAGCGGGGCGGGAAAAAGGAGGCCAGCGAGCGGGGCAGGCCCCGGGGCAGCTCCCAGGTGTCTCCCTGCCGCACCGTGACCCCGTGCGCTCCGCCGGAAAACTCATAGGCGTCCAGATAGAGGCTGAGCAGCGTCTCCGACTGAACGGTGAGGCGGTATGTGAGCGCCGCCTCCCAGGGGCGGAAGGGGCGGGACTGCTCCCGGGCAAGGCGCGCCGCCGCCTGGGCCCGGAGAAAAAGCGGCCCTGTCCACCGCGCCTTCCACTGTTCGGCCGCCTGCCGGTAGTACCGGGCGATCCGGCGCTGCCCGGCCGTCTCCTCCGACAGCCGGGGAAATTGCAGGGAAACCGTCAAAACCGGTTCGCCCTCCCAGTTCAGCGTTTGCTTCCAAAGTCCGTCTTCTATCTTCATGCCCGCGCCTCCCATCGGCTCATTTCTCTCTACAGCGTATGGCGCATTTCACGCAAGGGTGAAAAAGAGAAGGGTCGAAAGGGCGGCCCAGCCGCTTTTTTCGAGCGGGCGGCGGCCCGCCGGGGCAAAGCAAATGTCGTACGACTTTGGCAATCCTATGAAAAAGTGGTTTACTTCCATACTTCACTTTGGTAAAATAGGAGTTGTTGAACAAGGCGCTTTTCCTGAGAAACGATTGGGAGGCAAACGTGCAAATGACAAAAAACGAAAAGCGGGAGCACAGCGACGTGCTCTATCAGGCCATTTTGACGCTCCGGGATCTGGACGAGTGCAAGAAATTTTTCTCCGACCTGTGCACGGTGGCGGAGCTGCGTGCTATGGAGCAGCGCTTCGAGGTGGCGATGCTCCTGTCCGACGGCATGATCTACAACGATATCCTGGAGCGCACCGGCGCGTCCAGCGCCACCATCAGCCGGGTGAACCGGTCCCTCCAGTATGGGGCGGACGGCTATCAGGCGGTGCTGCCCAGGATCAAGGAGCAGATGGATCAGCATGGCGTATGAGAACCTGGCCGGGTGCTACGATCAGTTCACCCGGGATGTGGACTACGTCCGCTGGGCAGACTATCTGGAGCGCCACTTTGCCCGCAGCGCCCTGCCCATCCATACGGTGCTGGACCTGGCCTGCGGTACCGGCAGCCTGACCTTGGAGCTGGCCCGGCGGGGGTATGAGATGATCGGGGTGGACCAGTCGGAGGAAATGCTGGCTCAGGCCGCCGAAAAGTGCCGGCAGGCATCTGAGATCCCGCCCCTTTTTCTCCACCAGTCCATGGACAAGCTGGATCTGTACGGGACCATCGACGCCTGCGTCTGCTGCCTGGACAGCGTCAATTACGTTACAAGCCCCCAAAAGCTGGAGCGGGCCTTTCAGCGGGTGCATACCTTCCTGATGCCCGGCGGGCTGTTCATGTTCGACGTCAACACGCCGGACAAGCTGCGCGCCCTGGACGGGCAGGTATTCCTGGACGAGAGCGCGGACGCCTACTGCGTCTGGCGGGCGGACTATTCCGCGCGCCGCCGCGTATGCACCTACGGGATGGACCTGTTTACCCTGGAGCCGGACGGCCGCTGGAGCCGGGCGGAAGAGCTCCACGAGGAATACGCCTACGAGCCGGACGAGCTGGAGGCGCTGCTGGTCCGGGCGGGCTTTTCCCGCATCAAACAATACGGCGAGCGGAAGCTGCGCGCCCCCAAAGCGGGGGAGGGACGCATCTTTTTTGCCGCGCGAAAGGAATCCTGACGAACATGGCAGACAGTATCATCCGCGTTCTGGCAAAGGACGCGCCCGTCAAGGCCTCGGCCATCACCGCAAGAGACATGGTGGAGCGTGCCCGGCAGATCCACAGGACCCTGCCCGTGGCCACCGCCGCGCTGGGCCGCGCCCTCATGGCCTGTTCCATGATGGGAAATCAGCTCAAAGAGGAGAAGGGCTCCGTCACCCTACAGATCAAGGGCGCGGGCCCCCTGGGACGGATCACCGTGGTATCCGACAGCTCCGGAAACGCCCGGGGGTATGTGCAGAATCCCCAGGTGGATCTGCCCCTCAAGGGGCCGGCCAAGCTGGATGTGGGCTCCGCCGTGGGGCTTCCCGGCGCTTTGACCGTCATCAAGGACCTGCAGATGAAAGAGCCCTATGTGGGCACGGTCCCTCTGGTCTCCGGGGAGATCGCCGAGGATGTGACCTCCTACTTCGCGGAAAGCGAACAGATCCCAACGGCCTGCGCGCTGGGCGTGCTGGTGGAGGTCGACCAGAGCGTGCTGTGCGCCGGGGGATATCTGATCCAGCTGCTGCCCGGCGCGGACGATGGAGTGATCAGCGCCATTGAGCAGGGCATCCAGACGGTGGGGCCCGTCACAGAGGCCCTGCGCTCCGGTGCCGACGCGCGGGCGCTGCTGGAGCAGGTGCTGGGGGCGTTCGAGCTGGAGGTGCTTGCGCAGGAGCCGGTGGAGTACCGCTGCTATTGCAGCCGGGACCGGGTGACCCGGGCCCTGATCAGTATGGGCCGGGAGGAGCTGGAGGCGCTGATCCGGGAGCAGGGGAAGGCGGAGCTGACGTGTCAGTTCTGCGATCAGGCGTACCACTATTCCCGGGAAGCGCTGGAGGCGCTGCTGGCGTCTCTGTAAGAGACGCCAGCAAAAAATGTGGGAAAAGTGATTTTAGTGGTTGACAAGAGTGGGAGGTTTTAGTATAATAACCTTCGCTGCTTGAGTTTGAGCACGGACAAGGGAGCATAGCTCAGCTGGGAGAGCGCATGCCTTACAAGCATGATGTCACAGGTTCGAGCCCTGTTGTTCCCACCAGCCGCATTGCGGTTCCACAAACCCCCTACCGTCTGGCGCGGTAGTTCAGTTGGTTAGAACGCCGGCCTGTCACGCCGGAGGTCGAGGGTTCAAGTCCCTTCCGCGTCGCCATTCGCCTCTGTAGCTCAGTTGGTAGAGCAGGGGACTGAAAATCCCCGTGTCGCTGGTTCGATTCCGGCCGGAGGCACCATTCTCCGGCGGATGCCTGTGGGCGTCCGCCGGGGAAGACAGTTTCATAGGTATCAAATGCGTGCCTTGGGCATAAGATGTGCTGTTGACACGCAGGTGTAGCTCATCTGGTAGAGCGCCACCTTGCCAAGGTGGAGGTAGCGAGTTCGAGCCTCGTCACCTGCTCCAGACAAATGATAACAGGAGCAAAGAATTGCTCCTGTTATCCATAGGGCGACATAGCCAAGTGGTAAGGCAGAGCTCTGCAAAAGCTCCACCCCCAGTTCGAATCTGGGTGTCGCCTCCAAAAAGAAGCACCAGCCGTTGGCTGGTGTTTCTTTTTGGATACCTGGGGATAGTTCAATGCTCGGGCGAAGTGAATTCGCTTTGCGCCAAGGGTTTGCGCCAGCGGCGCAAAACGGCGGGACGGCGCAGAAGCGCCGCCCCGCCGTGTGGGGCCCCGGGCTGTGCAAGGTATTTATGCTATTTCGATGTTCCACAACAAACAAATCCGAACCTTATGCCGATTGGCGATGGGTTCAATAGTTGAATCATACGTTTTGGAAGCGCAGAAATCTCTGCGTTTTTTATTTTAGAGTACATCCCGTAACCTGTTATTGGACAAATCTCAAAGTTGTATTGTTTTGACAAGAGATGTATAATATTTCAAGTAAAAATAAGTACCAAACCAAGGAGTATGAGCAAATGGATTATATTATCCAAACAGCGCATACTCAAGAGGGCAAATACTACGGCCGCCGGGTGCATGACGATAATAGGACTAGAGTCTGTTTTAAAACCTAGCCATTGTGTGAAAAACGACGATGTAATAGAATGGGAGCATGAAGAGACATGAAATAAGCGAAAAACAATGGAATAGGATCAAGGACAAGTTCCCGC
>NZ_JACOPP010000040.1 GCF_014287895.1 Lawsonibacter hominis
GCTTTCAAGCTGTCAGCCCGCCGTCAGGTATGACGGCTATTCCTGCCTTAACCGAGAACCGCAGGGCGTGGCCTGCGGATTCCGGTTGCGGGGCGCCCCCGCAGGGGGGCGGGCAGGTACAGATGAAAAGAAAAGTGCGGGCTGTCACAGTTCAAAGTCATCTTCCAGATCTTCTTGGGCGGGCGCCCACTCGGTAAAAATCTCCGCCATGATTTCGTCCTTTGTTCCTCGGACAGAGCAGCCCTCATTGGCGTAGTCCTCCAGATTGGAGAGCCGTTCAGGGATACGGTAGAACGCAAACTGCCGTCCCGGTGTCTGAATGAACAGCCGCATTTCATACCCGTCCTTCGGGTTCATTGCGTCCATCAGTTCATCCAGGGTTCCAACCCGTTCGCAGGCTTCGTGTAGGATGGAGTGCAGCATATCTTTGGGGATCTCCGCAGACCAGAGAGAGTAATCGTCTTTCCCGTGACAGGTGATGGTCTGGACTTTTGCAAAGGCAATCCGGTCGATCTTCTCCAGCGCAGAGTTCAAAATTGCCTCGGCCTCCGGCGGATGGTGGCCGCAGAGTTCCATATCCACCACAGTCCCCACGGCTTCCGCCTCTTGTTCGGTCAGAACGATGTCCACTTTTTTCTGTTCATAGGTATTTCCACGGCCATTGAGCATCAGGGAACATTCGGCAGCAATGCGGAACATCCTGTAATAGTCGTCCGCAGTTTCTCCCAATGTCTTGCCGGTAGCAAAGTTTTGAAAATAGCGCTTGCCATCTTTGTCGCGGCAGGCCAGGGAAATGTCCAGATAGATACCTTCGCTGGCCCCAAAATTGGGAATACAGAGCGCCTGGTCAAATTCAGGCAGCTCGCCCGTCAGTTCATCGGAGAACAGGAAATACTCATCCGGGAGCAGACCTTTCAGTTCCAGGTGCGTTTGCAGTCTGTCAAAGGTTTCTTTTGCGTCGGCCATGCCGATGTGCCGGACACGCCGCTTTTCATCCGGCTCACTCCAGCGATCCAATTCAAAGGTTTTGATTTTTGCCAATTTTACACCTCCATACCTTGTTCCGGTTCTTCCTCGGCGCTCTGTTCAAATGCGGTTTCCAGCTCCGCCATACGCTGACGGTCTAAATCCTCCACAGAACGCCCCTTCCGCATTTCCACCAGGTCGGTGTTAAAGTCATTCAAATGTGGCACATGAACCGCGCAGGCATATCCCTTTTCGGTGTATGCCTTCATCCATTTTGCCGCTGTAAGCTGCCCCCAATTTCGCAGTTGCCCATTCTTGTCACGGGCCAGATAGTCATTGTCCACTGCAAACACCAGCCGCTTGATCTGCGGATGGCCTTCCAGATAACGGTCAATGGCTCCATTCCAAAGGCAACCGGTAGAGATACGGTGATCTTGCATCCAGTCACGCCCATAAAAGTCAGCGGCAATAGAAGCATGGCTCATCAGGTCGATGGGCGCCTCGGTGACAATCAGCAGATCGGTTTTGCCCTCGTGGAAGAAGGGGTAGCTTTTATCAGAGCCGGTCGCATCCATTTTGAAGGAGCTGTTATCTCTGGCCGCCCGCATGGAGCAGTACCGGGCGGTTCCTTCCGCATCGTAGCCTACAAACACGCAGTTGCCATACTTCTTTTCCTGATAAATCATCTTCCGATTCATAAAGTGGCTTACGATTTTAGGGCTGATACCTCGGACAGAAACCAGATACCAATAGGCCCGCTTCATGTTGTCTGCCTTTTCGGGCAGCACCAGCGGCTCCCGTTCTTTTTTCTCATAGGGAACCACCTGCTTTACGGATGGAGAGAACTCCTTGCCGATCAGCTTGCCCACCGCTTCGGGGAAGGACAGGTTTTCTTCCCGCATGACAAAATCAATGGCGCCGCCTTTGACTCCATCATCAGGACCCGTCCATTGGAAAAAGCGATTGTTTTCGGGGAAGATGTAAAGCCCGCCGCTGTGCTTCATGTGGACAGCTTTGCGGCCTGCCTTTTCCGGCTCATATCCATAGCCACGGGCCAGGGACAGAATATCCACGCTGTTTGCCTTCCTAATCTCATCCTCGGTAAATTTCTGATACGCAGCGGCGCTTCTGCTCATATCACATCACCTCACAATTCCAAATCAGGCTCCTGTTCTTCGCTGCTCTCAATCACAGGCTCCTGAGTCATATCCTGATGAAAATGGTCAACGCCCGGAATAAGCGCCAGCGAAGAACCATTCTCCCAATGGCAATGAATTTGCCCCAGATCGTCAACGGAATCTACGATGCCGGTCAGTCCCGCAGGCATTTCACGGTAGGGATCTTCCATCTTTTCATCCAGCACAACCTTGGTTCCGGGCTGGTAGTTCTGCCGGATGAGCTTTGCCTGCTCGTACTGATATTCCGGCGATCTGGTGGGCGCTTTCTTTTCTCCCGGTTGGATCGGGATGCCCTCTGCATCGTAACAGGCAGGATCGGCAGCAGGAACATTCCAGCCAAACATGGAACCGGCCAACATAGCTGCCGCCTGTGCCTTTGAAATGCCCTCATGGGCATTGAAGTAATTTGCCAAAACCTTGTTATACTCACGGTCGCCGGTGGAGTAGGCACAGGGATAGTAGCCCTTTTCGCCGCGCCTGACCTCTATGAGCTGCCCGGAACCAGGAAGAACTGCATAGCAATGTTCCGGCAGAGCAGAAGAATTAAAGTTCTTCGCCATAGTCAGCCTCCACTTCATACTCCGCAGAGTCCGCCGCTTCGACCTCATAGAACTCATCCAGGTCAAATCCGGCTTTTCCGATTTCCTCGTTGCTCATGCCGAGTTCATCTCTCAAATGGCGGTATAAGTCCCATCCGGCATAGTTCTGTGCCGCCCATGACAGCGCCTTATCCAGAATCAAACGGGTGCGATCTTCGCCCAGGCTCTCCAGAGAACCATTGCGGATGGCATTGAACTCATGGTCGGACAGGTTCAGCAGCCGATATGCTTTCTCAAACTGCGGCTCCTTTGCACAGTCCGGGAGCATCAGATTTTCCGTCTGCTCCACAAAGCCATAGTCCAGATTGCTATACTGAACATCACCGGCACGGCAGGCCGCCCGGAACTGTTCAAAGCCCTTCATATTGCTGAAGCCTCGGTAGTCCATTGTGCCGCCGAGGATTTGGGCGCCGATGATGGTATGCAGCATTTCTTCATCCGTAGTGGCGGCCACGATTCGCATGGAACTTCGCTCCTTGCTCAAGGTGCAGCCATACAGGATGAAAACATTCACTGTGTTATCCAGGCTCACAGTCTAATCCCTCCGTTTCTTCCTGCAATCGCTCCAAATACTCGTCGATGTCCAGTTCCTCATACTGAAATTGGAGCGATTCAACGATTGCCGGGTTGCAGTCCTCCGGCAGATGCTCCTTTACAGCATCCTGAACATCCCGGATTTCCCCCAGGAATCCCCAGCAGCTATCCACCTCCACATCTTCCTTGAAAAGCTGGAATCCATAGCACTGGTTGGTCAGGTAGTAGTCGTACTCCTTGACTTCGGCTTCCAGGGTTTGACGAACCTTCTCCAATATTTCAGGGGTGATTTTCCCGTGTTCCTGCTCGATCATCGCTTTATCTGCATAGATCCAGCCAACCTGACCGGAATCCCACGGGCAAGAAAAGCCGCAGGTGTTCATGGTGATCCCGCTGTGATCGTACAGGTAAAGCGGAAGAATCACCATTCCATCCATTTGTTCCACCAGCGAAAACAGTTCGCCGGTGGTGAGGGCAGAAAGGCAATCATCCAAAAACCAGTCCGGGACTTCATCTTTCAACGAGGCCGCATAGCTGGAGGACACATACCAATCGCTGTCTGAACTCCAGTGCTGATTCTCACGCAATTCCCACTCCCGTGTGGAGCGGTTGTATTCCAGGCGGGCATCCTTTGCCTTGCCGGATTTGAGGAACGCGAAAACCGGATTGTTCCGGTCATGGCCGCTGGAGTATTCAGAAAATAGCAGGTTCCGCAGGAAATCGCTTGGCTCATCATAATCGTGCTTCTCGCCCAGGCTGTATCTGCTATGCCAGCAGACCATTTTTCCCAGGCAGTCGTGATCCTCACGAGGGTTCAGAGGGGTATCATCATCCAGTATGAAAAGGGTGTAGGGCGCCATTGTCGCTGTCATCGGCATATCGCTTCACCTCCCTCCAGACAGGTCGATTTGCTTAGTTGGCGCCGTGGCGGTTGCGATACCAGCCAAAATAGAAAAGGCCGCCAATCATGGCGGCGGCAGCGGATACGCTCAAAATTGCTTTTTTCATATTGGCTCCTTTCAAAAACCAGATTTACAGTTCCATATCCTGTTCTTCCTCACATTCCAATACAGGGCTGTCCGGCGGGGACGCCCCATGTTCTTCAAACTGCTGTCGGGTCTGAATCGCAGCGGACAGTTTGGAAAGCAGGTCAAACATTTTGGTGCTGTTCCGGCTGCCTTTGAAATAGCGGTAGTTCCATTCTCCAATTTGGGGGTCGTACCGGATACTGTGAAGCGAATTGATGATCCAGCCCTGTGTTTTGAGAGGAACAGGAATTTCATGCTCACGAAAGAGCTGCATAATGAGAGATTTGCCGTTGATCTCCCGGTTTATCACCTCCTTTCCCGCCATAATATTTCCTTCGGCCTCACGGATGGCGGAATCGTAACGGGCCTGTCGTTCTTGTGCCAACTGCTGTTCACGGGCGTCTTGCTGCGCCCGCCTTTCATCAG
>NZ_JACOPP010000041.1 GCF_014287895.1 Lawsonibacter hominis
TTGGCGGAAAGATGTCCTTTTTCTTTTCATCCGGTCGGGTATAGCGGGGAGAAAGACCGGTGCGCTCCAAACTGTCTGCAATCAGCTTTTGGACTTTTTCAATACCGCCATGCTTCTCAACGAAACCGGCCAAGTCCTCCGCCTGCTTGAGAGAACAGAATTGCAGTCCGGTTTTTCCTTCATAAACGGAGCCTCTATGCTGAAACAGGTCCAGGCCAAACTCATTGCGGACCGGCTTTGTTTCTTGGGCTGGCAAAAAAGCACCTTCTCGAAAGAGATAGCCGACAGCCGAATGTTTCTCGCCCATATATCACCACCTCACATCACTGCTCCAGCTCATGCTCGTTGTCATCGTCCAGGCGCAGAGCAAGGAACTCTTTGATACAGTGTTCTGCCGCCTCGTCAGTGGGGTACAGCAGTTCCAGCGTCAGGTCATCCAAGTTCTGATCTTCCAGACGGGGATAGCCCGCCAGAGTGTTTCTGATATACGCCGTGAGAAGATCGTGGGGGCTGAATGCCTCCAGCAGCATGATCTTATACTTCGGCAGAAGCGCAGGCAGGAACTCTTTCAGAATCCCAATCTTCCTCGCCATCAGATCGTTGTCCGTTTTCATCCAAAATCACCTCGCTTTCCTGTAATGATTCAAACTCCAACTTAGTGTTGATTTCCGTAAGTTGGGCAACCTTCTCCGACAATTCTTCCTCATAAAGAAACGGCTGTCCAACCTGCTGTTGGGCAACCGCCAGTTGTTTTTGTGTTTCTTTCAATTCGCGCCGTGCATCTTCAAGATAGTTGGGAATCCGTTCAGCAAGATTCTCGATACGGGTAATCGTTCCCTGACCGGAATTGCCTATATCCGTCCCATACAGCAAAGCGCCCCGTAGAATAATATCCCTTTCAAACGGATTGAAGTTCACGAAAAGAGAAAAGCCACGATACGAACCAATTTCAAACTCATATTCATCTTTTCCACGGCCTTCACTTATCATCCGATAAAGAAGGGCAAATGCTTCGCCCGCTGCCGGTCGCTCCGTATAATGCTTTCCATCCAGCACGATGGAGAAATCCTTGCCTTCGGTCTGACCCAACAGAGAAATGTCCTGCGTGACTCGCTCAATTTTCTGCTCATATTCCCGGATGCGGGATGGATATGTCAAGTTAACCTTGTGTTCCAAAGCAAGCTGTTCATTGCTCCACGCACCACGCAGAATTTTCAATTCCGTGACCCGGTTTTCCAATTCCATCTTCTGTGCGACCATCGGATTGTCGGTAGCAGCCGCCTTGAACTGTGCGGCAGACAGGACGGTTTCATCCACATCCTCACAAGAGCGGGCAATGTGTTTTCCGGTGAGAATCTGCGTGATATAGCGCAATTTCTGCTCCTGAATCTGCCAGAGATACGCATCAAATGTTCCTTTGGCCACGA
>NZ_JACOPP010000042.1 GCF_014287895.1 Lawsonibacter hominis
CCGGTCGAATCAGGCGCGGGTCAATCGCCATCAGGCGGGCCTCACCGGTCAGCTTCAGCATATTATCTTCTTCCGGCTTCACTCGGCCGGTTCGGATTGCTTCCGCCCGCAGAATAAAATCGGCCATGATCGCCTGCTGTGCGGGTGTGGCTTCCACCGAAACAATCTCCGCTTTACCAGTGCGAACAGCCGGGAGTCCGGGAATATCCAACATATCCGCTGTTTTGATGTCAGCGACCTCACGAAAGACAGCCATCAGTTCAGGGAGATTGTAGAAACGGACGAAGCGATCACGCATCCGATAGCCGCCGCCCTCCGGCTTCAATTCCAGCACAGAGGCTTTCTTTGCAAAATGGGCGATCCAGGTATCGAAGTAGGACCAGCCGAAGCGTTCCAACTCCTGCGGCTGCAAATACCGCTGCATGACGAACAGTTCGGAAATCGAGTTACTGATTGGCGTTCCGGTCGCAAATACTACGCCGCGCCCCTGATTCGTTTCCTGTAAATACTGGCATTTGAGCAGCATATCAAAGGCGCGTTGACTGCTTGAGGTTGTAATACCAGCCACATTCCGCAGCTTTGTAAAGACAAAGCAGTTTTTGAAAAAGTGCGCCTCGTCCACCATCATCATATCTACGCCGAGCTGCTCAAAGGTCAGCAGATCGTCTTTCTTTTCCTCGGCAGACAGCTTTTTCAGCCGCTCATCCAGATTTTTGCGGAAAATGACCATCTGCTTGACAGACCAATTCTCGCCATTTTCGCTCTTGATTTCATGGATTGCATTTTCAATATCGTTGATCTGCCGTTCCAGCATAGCAATCTGCCGCTCTGTGGAGATTGGGATTTTCTCAAATTGGCTGTGCGCCAGAATCACTGCGTCATATTCTCCGGTGGCGATTTTAGAAATGTAGCGGTTGCGGTTTTTGGGAGTAAAATCCTCTGCGGTGGATACCAAAAGGTTTGCATTGGGGAAAAAGCGGTAGAACTCTGTTGCCCACTGGCCCACCAGAGGATTGGGAACCACAAACACCGCCTTGTGGATCGCTCCCAGGTTCTTGAGGTACATCCCGGCGGCAATTAAAGCAGCGGTCTTTCCGGCGCCTACCTCATGTGCGGCAAGCCCCGTCCCGGTATAGATGACACGGGCAGCAAAATCAAGCTGGTGCTTCCGCAGCTTCATCTCCGTGTTCATGCCGGGAAATACGAGATGGCTCCCATCAAACTCACGGGGGCGAACTGTGTTGAAGGTTTCATTGTAGATACGCAGAAGCCTATCCCGGCGCTCCGGTTCTTTCCAAACCCAGGACGCAAATGCTTCCTGAATCTGTTGCTGCTTGGCACGGGCAATCATGGTTTCCTGTGCGTTGACTACATATTTAACCGACTTGTTGCCCTTTTCATTGATGTATTCCTGCCGGTCACGGACAGTAGTGGACTGCATATTAAGGCAATCCTCAAAAATCTCATAAGCATTTTTCCGCTTGGTTCCGAAAGTCTGGTTGACCATTACGGAATCCGGTTCCGCATTTTTATTGGTGACACGCCAGGTCGTGGTATAGGAGAAATACTCAATGTCAATGCGGTGCCGGTTGTCGCCGC
This sequence comes from Lawsonibacter hominis, assembly GCF_014287895.1. GTDB lineage: Bacteria > Bacillota > Clostridia > Oscillospirales > Oscillospiraceae > Lawsonibacter_A > Lawsonibacter_A hominis. Next base: position 1,600 of record NZ_JACOPP010000042.1, read on the forward strand.
CCTCGATGACCTTTTCATATCCGCTGGTCTGGAAGGTTTCATACATGAATTGGCGGTAATACTCAATGGGAACCCAGATGGCACCCATATTCACTTCGATGTCGGCAGGAGTCAGCGGCTCCGGCTGTACTTCCTCCAAAGCCTCTACATTCCGGGCAAAGAGTTCCGGTTCTTCCGCTGCCTTCTGACGTGCGTAGAGCAGTTTATCCCGCACATGACCACTTAGATATTCTTCTGCAAGTTCCCATCCTTCCAGCGGATTACCGTAGTATTTCTGGGGATTGAGATAGATGCGAGTATCCAGCTCTTGCACCAACTCCTGTGGGGCTTTTCCTGTCAGGAAGGACATATAGGGCAGATCCACCCGCAGCTTGTGATTCAGGCAGATTTGAAGGGCGTCCTCGGCGGTGTCTGCATGGTTGACCTGACGGAAAGGACGGATGGTGGCTTTAGTGAAGATCGCTGATTTATCCCAACCGGTCTTGTCTTTCCGCTCATCCTCGATAGAGCGCAGCAAGGGGAATTGGTCATCATCAGAAAAAGCGAGGATGTTTCCTTTGCTGTTGATGGCTCCATACTTTGCAACGAAGCGGTCATATACCTGATTGAGTGTGTCCTGTACTTTCTGGAGATCAACCGGGTCATACTCATGGGACTGGATGTTGATAACCTCCAGCAGCGCAGTACGGATTTCGCACAATCCCTTGATTCTTTCGGCCTTCATGCCGGTGTAAGGCTGCGGGATCAGCTTATCTTTTTCACAGAAGAAGATCTCGCCATTCCGCACAACATAGGTGAAGTTTTTGGTTCCGGCCGGAGCGTCCTCATACTCTGTATTGCTTTCTTCCGGTTCGTCTGCCTCAATTTCTTCATCTGGCTCTGCTGTGAAACGGGCGTACAGGGAGTCAACCGCTTGGGTAAGATGCTGGTTCAGGTCAAAATCTTCCGGGGCAACACAGGCCGTCCCATCTTCGTTGCCGTACATATTCCGGCTGCTCACCATCTCGCCCATGAGCATTTCGGGATTATCTTTGAAATAGCGGTTATAGGCGATCCATTTACTGCGGTCCAGGTCAGTTTCAATCCAGGACGGAAGATTCGCGCGATCAAGTTCTATGGGCTGCGTTCTCTTTTTCAAGAAAACAACATCCGCTGTTACATCGGTTCCCGCCAAAGCCTTGAACGCTGTGTTGGGTAGGCGAATGGCGCCGATGAACTCTGCCCGCCGTGCGATATATTCCCGAAGGCTCTCGTCCTTGCGATCCATAATTCCTTTGCTGGTGATAAAGGCAATGATACCGCCCGGTTTTGCAAGGTCCAGGGACTTGATGAAGAAATAGTCATGGATGTACGGGTTCAGGTCATTGTAGCGCCGGTCATAGATTTTCACGGAGTTGAACGGGATATTGCCCAGAATCACATCAAAGCTGTTGTCCTCAAATTTGGTGGCTTCATATCCCATGATGGAAATATCCGCATCAGGATAAAGCTGCTTTGCGATTCTGCCGGTGATGGAATCCAACTCTACGCCAAACAGCTTGCTCCCTTGAAACTGCTCCGGCAGCACAGAATAGAAGTTGCCGGTTCCCATACCGGGGTCCAGGATTTTTCGGTCAGGGCCGCCCTCGAAGCCAAACCGTTCCAGGGCGCGGTAAATGTGCCGGATCAGGTCAGGCTCGGTGTAGTAGGCTGTGATGGTGGAGTTCATGGCTGCCTTGTATTCCACATCAGTCAGCAGGGACTTCAATTCCTGATATTCGTTCTCCCAACCAGAGGCCGTACTGGAGAAAGCATTGGCAAGCCCGCCCCATCCGACATAACGGGCAAGGATGATTTGTTCTTCCAGTGTCGCTGTCCGCTTTTCCAGCTCAATCTGCTTGAGCAGCTTGATTGCCATGACATTGTTTTTATATTTGGTTTTTGCTCCACTTGGATACAGGTCATAGTCCTCAGAAAAACGGAAGTTGTGTGTGGCGACCTGCGGCGCCGCAGGTCGCTCACGAAGGGGCGCCAGATCAGTGGGGGTGGCTTCATCCATAACAGCGGGCGCCTCTGCTGCTGTACCATCGCCCATTCGTACAAAGGCGCGAATGGGGCGCAGTTCTTCCAGCTCTTTTTCCAGCCGGTATTGCGTGTCCTCCAGATCGTCCATGTCGGCAGCTTCTTGGGGGGAGAGAATAGCCCCACCGTCCAGGCGCCGCACATAAGCGTCAAATTCCCGCGTAATATCTTCAAGGTCATTTTGTACCCGGAGATAGTCGGGATTGGGCTGTTCATCCACCACGGCTTGGTACAGGGCCGAGCCATCCTCGGTCAAATACCCCCATACAATTTCCTCATTGGGATATTGCCCTTGCAGATAGCGGAGCATCTGGGTTGCGATACCTTGACGGCGGTAGTCCTCCAGAACTTCAATCATGCTGATATGGGGCCGCCCCTCAAAAATACTGTACCGGATGGTTCCAACCGTCAGCTCACCTCGGACCGCCTGCATCAGCATATCAATCTGCCCATGATGGGCGTCCAGGGCTTCGTCTAAAATCTGTGTTTCCTCTGCTTCATCGTGTTCCCAGGGAGCCATACGGGTTTCATAATCGTCAATTATTTCTTTGGTTATCCCTTCCGGCTTTTCCGGGAGCAGATCATACAGCTCTCGCATTTTAGCTATCTGTGCATGGATGCTACCCGCCCACAAATGCTTTTCGTGCTGATGGCCTTCACTTAGAAAATACTCGCAGTCCGCTTTAAGGCGCCCTAAAAGGCCATATTCAAAACTGTAATCATACGGTTCTGTTTCTCCCTCAAGCGGCTCATCGGTTTCCGGCTCCGGCAGACTGACAACAGGGGTTTCCAGATAGCGGCCTTCATCCACCAGGCGTTGCACGACACCGGCAGCCCGCGCCCAGGACAACTTTGTTTCCTGTGTTTCGCCCTGCTCATCCTGCCATTCGATAGTGACACCTTCACTATTGAACATGGCGTATTTCACGCCCATTTCATCACCGGAGAACCCTTCATATCCATATAGCTTTTTTAGGAAAGTAGTAAATTCTGATCCGGTGGGGTGGGTCTGAGCAAACTCGTAGATTTGTTCTTTTTTTCCTGCGGTAAGTGGGCCTCTTTGCATGACACGCTCAACAAGCAGATCTTCCGTACTCTTTTCCAAGGACAGAAGGGAGAGCTGCTCCGGCTGTTCTTCTTCCACGACCGGAACAGCTTCGGCAGCCGGGCGCAAATCCACATCGACTTCTTCATCGTTGACCATCATAGAGGCCCGCACCGGCTCATAGCCTTGGCTGCGGATATTGTTCAGCCAGGTGGCAAAGAAACTGTTGAACCCGTTGATTGCTTTCTCGTATGCGGGGTCGTCGGGATCAGCCTCGTTATATACACCAATGCCGCTGTTCTCATAACTGAAAGCCCGAAGTGTCCCAGCCTCTTTGTCGATTTGGAAGTCCATATAAGGGTCATACATCCGGTCGCCGTTCTGCATATAGTAATGCTCCATGCAGTAATGGGAACCGTATTTATGGTGAATGACCAGAGGATAGTAGGCTTCTCCGGCCTCCAGCCGCAGATACTCATATTGACCGGACACAATCTCCGGGAACAACTCTTGAAAGCGGCGGAAATTCTTGTGCGCCGTCGTGTTTTCTTTGACGGGCGGCGGTGTAGGCTGCTCCGCTGTATCTGTGGGGAGAGCCGTTTCGGGGGCCTCCACAACAACAGGGGGATTTTCGTCAGGAACGGATGCAGGCTCGTCACCGGCTGCTGGCGTGTCGTTTTCCATTTGAACAATCGCCTGCGGCTTGACCGGTTCCACTACGGTTTCTCCGGCTTCATAGGCAACAGCATCCAGAACATAATCAAAATCCGCTTCTCCAATGGTCATTTGCCGGTGAGGACCGCCCATTTCATCAACTTCATCAGGGATGTTATAATCCCCGATGGGGTCAGGTTGCTCCTCTACAACAGGATTGGGATAGTCGCCATCCTCGATCATGGCATCCAGTAAAAACGCCAGCCCGTTCCAGGGAATGTAGGTATAGCCTTCATCAAAGAAAAATGAAATGCCATCTTCACCATGCAACCGGGTACGATAGAGAAAATCGCCCTGATATTCACGGTCGCCATAGGGAGTAAAGAGAGCCGCAATCTGCCGCCCTTTGTCTGACCAGTCAGGATTGAGCGGCGGTTCTGACAATACGCTGCGAACCGCGCTGTGCAGCTCTGGGGGGTATAGATTGGGGCTGGTCAGGATGTACTCATAATTGCGCCGGACTTCTGCATCGGTAAAATGGCGTGTCGGTTGTTCCGCAGGAACAGAAAAAGAGCCGTCCTTTTCAGACGGCTCTCCCACAGGTGCGGCGCTCGGCGCCACTTCTGTATTTGGCTGTTCTTCGGTCAGCGGGGAATCAGGACTACGCTCTGGAGTACGGTTTCCTCCGCCATCAGTTTCAGACTGTTCAGGTGTCGCGTCCGCTCCATGATGTCCTCGGTCTGCGGAAGCGGCTCCTGCTGGAGCATTTGCTGCGTCAGGGCTTCGATCTTCTCGGTCGCCTCGTCCTGTACCCGGTGCATGATCTCCATCAGACTGCCATCCATTTTCAAAGTCGTAAATCGCTCCGGGTGATTCTCTCTGAGGTATTCCAGGGCCATCCGGCCGTACCTGCCCAGAGGTTGATCTGCTTCGCTGCTGTTGGAGATTTGCAGATCGGGAAGCATCATCCCGTCCTGCTCCCTGTATTTCAGATTGATATTCGGTTTGCTCATGTTGTGCCATCCTTTCACGATTGATAATCTTGATGTTCCGTTCTACTTCTAACAGGATACCTTTGGAAAGGGCGGTTACTGCCGTACCCAGATGTGCAACCAGCGGGAGTGTATTAAAATGGCTGACCGTCGCCATGCCGTCACTCAACTGGATTTCTTCATCCGACAGGTGACACTTTTTGCCGATGAAATAAGAAATGCTGTCGGTCAAAAGCTGGATGTATTGGGCTTCAAAACCACCGGCCGGGATCTCGGTGAACAAATGGCCTTTGGTTTCCTGCTTGAGTTCCTGCAAAAAGTGGTTGTAATTCTCTGCGACAGATTCGCTTGCCATCGCATACAGCGCTTGGGGAAAATCCTGCTTGGGGAAACCGTGTGCATACGACAGGCGCTCGGTCAGGGCCTTTTTCATTTCATCGGAAAGCTGCCAGTCCGTAGGATGAATCTCTTTGCCAGTAGTTTGGCTTACATCAAAGAGATAGTCAAGAGTGAGTTTGGCATTCCGGTAGACGCAAACGGCTACGCCCTTTGCACGGGGAATCAAATTTCTGCCTATGGTGGCCCATTGCTTTCGTGTTGCCAGAATAGAAACATCCTCGTCCTGTGCGTACACAAGAAGTATGTTGTCAAAACTGTGCTTATGGAACTGCGATGCAAATGCCAGATAATCCCGCCAGTTGTGTTCATTTCGGACAATATAGGGAGCCATGACTTCATATATCGTCCGCAGGCGTTCATCATTTCTCAACGGTATCTGACCTCCTTCCTGTATTGGTGATTATGGCCGGTTATCCGGCCTCTTGCTCGGACTCCTGTCCTTTCTGAGCAAAGTAGAGGGCAAGCGCCTCGTCCACAATGCTGTCGAACTCTTTCTGGCTGATGCTGGCGGTAAAGTATTTCTTGTAAATCGCCGGTTTGACCTTGAACGCCGTAGCCGTGGATTTCTTGGGTTTCCGGTTAAACTCGCCGGACAAAATCTGTTCGGTACGCTCCGGGGTCAGCTTTCCGGTATATTCCCGCAGCAGGACAACCTTTCCCTCATTGACCTTGTACTCGCTTCCCGAAAGCACATCGTCAACCATCTGCTGTTCCTGTTCGGTCAGATAAGAGAGCTGCACAGCTACCACAATCGGGAACTCGGCATCATCAATTCTCCTTTTCAGCGGAGTAATCAACTCATTGATGCGGAGATAGTTTGCAACAGCACGGCCTTTCAGGTCATATTCTGCGCCCACAACATCACGGCTTTTCGACTTGTGGCACTCGATGCCACAAGTCCCGTTTTCCCTGATTTCATCAGGGTTTTCAAGCCGTTTCAACTCCTCGACAATATCGTTCCGGCGCCCCTGACAGATCATTTTGGAATAGCGCAGAGTCAGCACCGCCGCTTTTTCAGAGGGCAGCATTTCGGAGAAGGAGCGTTGCAGGACATTGGTTTCGATCACATAAATCCAAGCATCTTCATCGGAGAGATTTTCCTTGACGATACAGGGAAGTTCACGGTTTGCAATGGCTGCGGCGTTCTGCCGGTTATGACCGGCCAGCATTTCATACTCAAAGCCATCTTCATCCCGTTCGATCTTGCGGATGATGGCGGGATTCAGGACCCCATGTTCCGAAATGCTTTCTACCAGATCATTGAGCCGGTCGCCCTCATACAGCCGGAACGGATGGCCTCGGAAAGCACGAATGGCCTGCGGGGGAAGGGTGATGATGGTATTCTTGGTCGGCAAGGATACGGAAGGGGTAGGTTCAATAGGGCTTTCTTCTGCGGCATCCAAGCCCAGAAGATCGTCAATGGACTTGATGCGCGGATTGATTTTAGGCATTTGCCAGCACCTCCTTTGCAAGTTCCAGATAGGCAAGAGAGGCGGGGTTTGCCTGCTCCAGTTCCATGACGCTCATTCCGTAGCTGTTTGCATCCCCCACCTTGACCGTGTAGGGAATCTGACAGTTGAAGATGGGGAGCGATTGAAACGCCTTTGTGACCTGACCGTATGTACGGCGATACAGGTTCGTCCGCTTGTTGCATTTGGTGAACAGGATACCGCCGATCTCAATGCTGGGATTTAATTTCCGCTTGATTTTCTTGATGGT
>NZ_JACOPP010000043.1 GCF_014287895.1 Lawsonibacter hominis
AACTGGTGGTGAGGTTATACTGGGGGTCAAAGTCAACTACCAAGACCTTCTTGCCCATCTCGGCCAGCGCATAGGACAGATTTCGGACCGTGCTGGTCTTGGCTACCCCACCTTTCTGGTTGGCTACAACAATTATTTTCCCGCTTTCCATGATAGAAAACCTCCTATATTTTCGTGGAATTTTTGTGATTTCAAGCGTTTGTTCAAGTATGCGTCACTGGCCATAAAGTCGATCAGATTGACCTTCGGGATGATAAATGCCGGACCATGTGAAAGAGCTTTTAGCTTTTTCGTTCTGATCCATTTTGCGACCGTAGATGCCGTGGCGCCTGTTAATTCCGCGGCCTCTCTCGTGGAAACTATGTCGGGAATGTCCCGGAAACTCTCTATGTAGTATTTTCGCAGTTCCTCCGTTGTCACAGATTCGGGAAGCAGGGGCTTGACTGCGTATGTCCCGCTATATGAGCCGGGGGGAAGTTTGTATTTTTCGGGGTGGATTTCCCTGCGCTCAAGGTAGCGAACTATGTCTTTCATCTTTATGGTGTAATTCCGGGTCTTTTTCCCACTCTGTACGCAGGGAACCAGACCGGATTGCAGCAGATAACGAGCTGTGCGTTTGCTGATATGACAGATAATGCGGAATTGCTCTTTTTGGACTGTTTCTGGGTACTGATTCAGCAAATAGCGATACTTGGATACCTGTGCCACATCACTCGCCTCCTTTTTCCTGCCACAGACGCTCAAATGTATCCATCAATTCCTTTTGGAGAGGGGTCTTTCGGCGGATACGGCGGTAATATGGGCTTATCAGAAAGTCCAGCATAAAATCCTTTGGGACGGTGTACTGCTTTCCAGGCTGGAAAGCCTTCAGAATCCCTGTGCTGATCCACCGCACGATTGCCGAGGACGAAAAGCCTGTGATCTGCTGAATATCCTTTACGGAAAGCAGGTCTGAGTAGGGAGAGAGGTGTTCGTCATAGAATGTTCTCATAGCACAGATATAGGGACTGTCTGCTTCTTGTCTGCACTCACGCCGATAGAGATAGGCAAGAATGTCCGTCAGCTTGATTTTGTGGCTACGGATCAGGTGGTTTTGCTCAATGGTGTAGGGAATCTCACCTTGTTGCTCCAAATTGTAGGCGGTCTTGGGACAGATGTGGCAGATCTCGCATAGTTCCCGTTTGGTTACATAGGCGGGATACTTTGCGACGATGTCGGGGTAATACTTAGTCAAATCCATGTGCAGCACTCACTTTCTTGTTCATCTGTCATTGGTAGGTGAGGTACTTCACTGG
>NZ_JACOPP010000044.1 GCF_014287895.1 Lawsonibacter hominis
CCCGTTTGGTTACATAGGCGGGATACTTTGCGACGATGTCGGGGTAATACTTAGTCAAATCCATGTGCAGCACTCACTTTCTTGTTCATCTGTCATTGGTAGGTGAGGTACTTCACTGGTGTGTAAAATGTTGGATTTTGAAGTGGGTTCAAATAAAATCAAGTTGTCTAATCAAAACGGTGATTTGCGTTTTCGTGAAATGGTATGGGTGTGAATACCCCCAATCTGGCGTGCAGTTCTATCCTTGTTCTATCCTCCGGTCATAATTCGGGGCAAAAACGGGAAGAACTCGGAAAACCCGGTGGGTTCAAATAAAAGAGAAAAACGGAAGCCAAAATCCGCAGTATACCGCAGCTTTTGGGCTTCCGTTGTGTACTTCCATCTTCGCTTAATTTCCACCAAAAGTCATAAGCGGGAAATGACTCGAAAACGGGTTTTGACAAGCGGCATGTGGGTTCGAATGACTGTGACTGTTACACCCGAGCCGGATGATATTGGAGAGTATATCAGCAACAAGAACTCGATGAAATTCCATCTTCCCACACGCAAGAACCTAACCGCAGAAAAAATTGCGTTTATATTAACTCCCATCAAGAAGCCATCGATAGAGAACTTGAGCCATGTGGTAACTGCAATCCCTAAGTTTGAACGTGGGGACTTATAATTGGCCTTATTTATTATGACGGTCCTACATACTAACTTGTCAAAGCTTGCGCAATAGCATATTGCGGTTTACTTGTCAACATGATAATATATACTTTATATAGTTATTTTAATTTTCAAGGAGAAACCCCTGCTGTATAGGGGGACTCCTGTTATTTCCTTTATACAATTGTGCGAGGCTAAAATGATAAAATATACATGTAAAAACTGCAATATCACAACTGAATTATCTGAATGTCCGCACTGTGGAGAGAGAACAGAAATCGCCAATTCCACGGTATATTGGTGCGAGTGTTGCAATGTCCCTATTTTTGATGAACATTGCCCTATTTGTGGATCTAAAGGAAAGCGGATCGGATCAGATATTCGCCCCGTGTTTCCTCAGGAAAGGCTTCTGCTGGAGATCCTACTTGGCTGTCCGCTTAAATATAAGAACTCTTCTGTCTGGAATACAGCAGGAAATTATTATTACGCAGATGGTGAGAAGATTTCCTTTACAGCCAGTCAGACGAAAGATGTTGATGCAGATTATGTCAGAGAGCAACTGAAGCTGTACGAAACGCAGAACCAAAACACCGCATTCGAGGCGGTCATTGAGAAGTTCTTGCTTGCTAACAGGAAACGTTACGAGGACATCACCGATGAGGCGACTCGATTCATCCGCAAAATGGCCGAGAGCTATGACACTACAGAGATGTATGTCTCGTTTAGCGGTGGTAAAGACAGCACTGTCGTTTCCAGCCTTGTTATGCGAGCCCTCTGTACCGAGGAAATCCTGCATATTTATGGCGATACCACGCTGGAATTCCCTGAAACCGAAGCGTATGTCGCACGATTCCGGAAGGCTTATCCTAAAACCCCTGTCTTGACTTCTCGGAACAAGGACAAGAATTTTGAAGAACTGTGCAAACAGCTTGGTCCTCCAAGCCGTGTGATGCGCTGGTGTTGCACTATCTTCAAGACTGGTGCCATCCAGAGAAAAATCACATCTCTGTTCCGTGGAAAGAAGCGGATCCTCACGTTCTTTGGCATCCGCAGAAGCGAATCGACCTCTCGAAGTAAATATGACAGAGAGTCCGATAGCCCTAAAATTGCGATTCAAAAGACCGTCTCCCCAATCATTGATTGGCTGGATTTTGATATTTGGCTGTATCTTTTGACCACGGGTATTGATTTCAATACTGCGTATCGTCTTGGATACACGCGCGTTGGCTGTTGGTGCTGTCCAAATAACAGTGCCTGGTCTGGATTTATGTCCCGGGTATATATGCCGGAGCGGTATGAGCATTTTCGTAATCTCCTTATCGACTTTGCAAAGAAGATCGGAAAACCCGATCCGGAAGTCTATGTTGATGATGGAAATTGGAAGGCCCGTCAGGGTGGTAATGGCTTGGAGTATGCTCAAAGTTCTGTGATTACCTTTGAACCCTGTGCTTTGCAGGAAAACACCTTGAATTTTGAACTGCAAAAGCCGATCACAGAAGAACTCTACGAGTTGTTCAAACCTTTCGGCTATATCAATTATGATCTTGGCAACGCCCGGCTTGGCGAAGTGTATGTCCTGGATAAGGATGGCTCCCTGCTTCTGAAACTTCAGGGTAAAATTGGAAGTAAGACATTGAAAGTCAGTATTCTCAACAAAAAGGCTGGGCATTGTAAGAGTATCAAGGCTGTTGAGGATAAAGTGAAGTGTCAGATCACCAAGTACCAAATGTGTATGGGTTGCCTTGGCTGCGAAAGCGCTTGTGCCAAGGGTGCAATCAATATACAGACTGACCATACCGGACTTCTCTCATATAAGATCGCCGATCATAAGTGTGTGCGTTGCGGTTTCTGTATCGGACACTATGATGGTGGATGTTATATGCGGAAAGTCATGACGATAAAACGAAGTTAAAGGAAGACCAGCATGGACAAGAAAGATTACAGGCTTAAAGGCCATGAGTCATTTACTCTTCGTGAAGGATGGCTCACAAAAGGCTTGAACGCTGTACATGAGAATCCCACAGTATTTTCCGAAAACAGCGGCGCAGATGCACTTGGAGTCGGTACGAACATGGCAAAGTCCATCCGTTACTGGCTGCGTACTGCTGAGCTCACTGAGGAACACCAGCGTGAAGGTGTCACTCTGACGGAGTATGGTGATCTCATTTTCCGGAAGGATCCGTATTTTGAGGACATCTTTTCTCTCTGGGTGATCCACGCAAATATTTCCAGAAACTTCAAACTCGCAACTTCCTGGAATATCTTCTTCAACAATATTGATGTGACCTCTTTCAAGAGGGAAGAACTTATCAGTATGATGACGGAAAACATCATCAATATTACCGGTGACACAACTCCTCCAGAGCGTTCCATTACGGATGACTGCGCTGCAATTCTGCAAATGTACACCGAAAATGGAGATGCTGCCTCTGATCCGGAAGAGAAGAGAACCAGTCCTTTCTCTGCGCTGGGCTTCTTGAACAAAGTGGATTCCAATACCTTTGAGAAGCAGCATCCTGCCATGGACTCTATTGACCCTTCCCTGATCCTGTATGTAATCGCCGATAAGCTCCGCGAAGAAGAGGTCCTGTCCATTGATGACATTGTTTCCGGCGATAACATGCCGGGCAAGGTCTTTAACCTTAACCGAGTATCCATCAACGAATATCTTGACCAGCTCCAGAACAAGGGTTATATCCGTGTAAATCGCACGGCTGGTCTGGATGTCGTTTACCCTGCGCACATGCCTACGACTTACGCAATCCTTGAAGAACACTATGAAAGAAGCCATAACGCATGAAATTACTCGAGCTCATCAAAATTGATAATCGCTTTGAGAAATCTGTGAACCTTACTCTGGATCTGTATGTCCAAGATAAGATTGACGGATATATTCCCACGCGATCTTCTGTCAATGTCCTTGATTCATATATTAACGAGGTTCGCAGCTTCAGCGGCAATCGAGCTACGGTTTTGATTGGCCCCTACGGCAAGGGGAAAAGCCATCTGCTGCTGGTTTTGCTGTCGATTCTGTCTCAGACCTGCCAGATGTCTGCAATCAACAAGCTGGTTCAGCGTATCTCTGCAGTGAACCCCGATGCGGCTGCCCATATCAACGATGTTATGGAGAATCAGGGACATTTCTTGCCCGTTCTTATCAACGCCGGCGGTAATAGCTCTCTGAATCAAGCATTCATGCGCGGCTTGACCTCTGCGCTGACTCGTGATGGCTTGGATGATGTAATTCCTGATAATTACTATACCGAATCAGTCAAGATGCTCCAGAACTGGCAGCAGAATTTCCTGGATACATATAAAGCGTTCCAGAAGAAGCTTGGCAAAGAAAAGATCGACTCTTTTATCAAGAAACTGGAGTCTTACGATGAAAAGGCGCTGGAATTTTTTCGTGCTGTTTATCCCGAGCTGACTTCCGGTGGTGTATTTAATCCGCTGATCGACAACGAGGTTATTTCCGTCTATCAGTCCGTAAACCGGATTCTGCGTGAAAAGTACGGTTATGCAGGCATCTATATTATTTTTGATGAATTCAGCAAGTATATCGAGGGTCATACCGTCGAAGGCTTTGCTGATGATATGAAGGTCCTGCAGGATATGTGCGAGCTGTGTAACGCTTCTAAAGATGAGCAGCTACATCTCACTTGCGTCGCACATAAGAGCATTAAGACCTATGGTTCTGCTCTGCCCGCAGAGATTCTGAACTCTTTCAAGGGCGTGGAAGGACGCCTGAAAGAGGTATATTTTGTCGTTTCCTCTCAGAACAACTACGAGTTGATTTCTGATGCCATTTCAAAGACCCCAGCATTCGATAATTGGGCTAAGGGCAACCAGCTCTACGCGGATCTCATTGAAAAAACCTATGCGCTGAAAGCGTTTAGCTCGTTGTTCACCCCTGAAGATTACAATGAGATTGTGGGCAAGGGGTGTTTCCCCTTGACTCCTGTCGCTGCAATGTTGCTACTGAATCTGAGCGAAAAGATCGCCCAGAATGAGCGTACGATCTTCACCTATATCGCAAGTAAGGACTCTAACGGCCTTGCCCGTCACATTGAGAAGAGCACAAATGATAAATTTGTTGGTGTTGACAGCGTTTATAACTACTTTGTCCCCCTGTTCAAAGAGGAGGTTCAGATAGGCATCCACCATGAGTGGCTGAAGGCTGACTATGCGCTTTCTCAGATTGAAACCGCTGTTGAAGCCGCTGTCATCAAGAGTATTGCGGTTATTCGAATGATCAATAACGCCGATGAAATCACGGCATCTGAAAAGTTTATTACACTTGCAACAGGCCTAAATAAATCCGATGTTCAGGCTGCTCTGGAGCGCCTGAGCGACAAAAAGCTGATCGAATTCAAAACCCGTACCGGCGCCTATGAATTCAAGAACAATGTCGGCGTGGATGTTGAACAGGCCATCGCTGACTGCGTTAAAAAGCGCTTTTCCAAGGCGGATCCCTGCAGCGTCCTGGCTGATGTTGTAAAAGAGAAGTACATTCTCCCTAAGAAGCACAACCAGACCTTCTGCATGACCCGCTACTTCAACTTCGCATATATGACCTATGCGCAGTACATGAATTTGAAGGATCTGTCCTATCTGACCTGGCCGAATCGTCCCGATGGCGTTATCGTGATGATGATGCCCTCTGAGGAGATTGATCGTGCCGCAGTTGAGGCGCATACCAAAGAAATTGCTAATCCTTGCTTGATCACCTGCCTGCCGAACACCTCGGCTACTTGCGACGAAACAGCTAAGTATTATCTGGCCGTCAGCAGCCTCCATGATAATAGCGCCTTCATTGAGGACAATCTGGTAATCAAAAAGGAACTTGAAAAGCTCGCAGAGGAGACCGTTATGGCTCTGAACGAGTGGGTAAAGGATACCTATTATCCCCTCCAAAACATCTATGGTATGGATGGGCCGATCACTATTGGCCCCAAGGGTTTGAATCGCCTTGTCAGTGATATTTGCGATACAGCCTATCATTTTACTCCCAGAATCAACCACGAACTGATCAACCGCCACGAAGTAACCGCTCAGGTCGCAAAGGCAAGAAATACGATCCTCGACGAGTTGCTGAACGGAAAAGATATCTCCAAGTATGATGACGGTACAAGTGCAGAATCCACTATTTTCCGCGCAGTCATGGTTCATACCAAAAATGATGAAAATATGCGACAGGTGCGGACGGAATTGGAGCAGTTCTTTGCTGGCTGCGTAAATCACAAAGAGTCCTTTGATGTCCTTGTGACCAGACTGACCCGTGCCCCCTATGGCATGAGACGGGGCGTTTTGCCGTTCTATATTCTTGACAGTCTGCTACGGCTCGAGAATATGCCTATTATCTATCTCAACAAAAAGGAAGTCGTTCTAGATCTGGAAACGATCAATAACATCGTCAAGCATCCCAAGGACTATTCTCTCTACGTTGAGCTGGAAACTGCGCAAAAAGCCGAATACATCCATGCCCTGGAGACACTCTTTTCTGATTACAGCGAATACTGCAGAGAAGTAGATAAGAAGAACCGACTGGCTAAGATCTCCTGCATGATGCAGTCCTGGTATCGTTCTTTGCCTCAAACTTCTAAGACTTTTGGGGATCCAGACCATGATGGCCAGGATATCAAGAGTATTATCGCTTTCCGCAAACTCTTTACAGATATCTATCTTAACCCGCGTGATATTATTTTTGAACGTCTGCCTAAGATCTTTAAGTCCGCAACTACTACAGACACGGTTGCTGCGGTGCAGATGGCAAAAAATGAAATTGATTTCCATATCCGTTTTGTCCGGAACACCGCTATCAAAATCATCCGTAATACCTTTGGTTTTGCTGAAGAAGCTGATCTCCAGCAGAGTTTGCTCACCTGGTATGATAACTTGCCCGAGGTTGCGAAAAATAGCATTTTCTCTGCAAGAGCCAGCAGCCTGATCGAATATGTTCAAGCAGTTGATACCGGTGACGCAGATGATATTGCCAGTAAAATCGTTAGAAAGACTACTGGTATGTTCATCGAAGACTGGAAACCTGGTTTCGAAAGCAAATTTGAAGATGAACTCAAGGAAGCGGTCGATGAAGTCCTTTCCAAGAAGGAGGATGCAGTAGGCACTTCTCAGAAGATCCTGCTCATGTCTGATGACGGCACCCCGGTGGAGAAGTTCTATGACTTCAATGCTGAAAACCTTTCTGCCACTGCAACTTTCTTCAAGAATGCTCTTGAGGATATGATGGAAGAGTACGACGGTGTTCTTGAAAACAACGAAAAGATCGGCGTACTGATGGATGTCATCAAAAAACTGATGACCTAAGGAGCCCTAACATGATTTATTTGGACAATGCAGCAACCACTTTTCCGAAGCCGGAAAGGGTTTACAACGCACTTGAAGCGGCAAATAGGAAATTGTCCTTTAACGCCGGCCGCGGCTCATACAAGGCTGCTCGAGACGCTTCTGCAGTCATCGATGATACAAAGAACCAACTTCTTTCTCTTTTGCATGCGACTGGGTATGCGGATGTGGTTTTCACCCCGTCCGTGACCCATGCGCTGAATCAGGTTCTCAATGGACTTGATTTGACCAGAGATTCCGTTATCTATGTTTCTCCCTACGAGCACAACGCAGTTGCCCGTACAGTCCACCAGTTGTCGGTAAATTCCGGGGCAAGTGTTGAGATGCTTCCTCTGACCGATGATCTGCAGATCGACCTGGAGAAAGCAAAGTACCAGTTCAGTATCAACACACCTTCTGTCGTAATTCTGAATGCGCTCAGCAATGTCACTGGGTACATTCTGCCTGTGACAGAGCTATTTTTGATGGCGAAAGAGTGCGGAGCAACTACCGTTCTCGATGCAGCTCAGGCGACCGGATTGATTGATCTGGATATGCCAACTCTGAATGCCGATATTCTCTGTTTTGCCGGACATAAGACTCTGATGGGGCCTTTCGGTATCGGAGGTTTTCTGATCAAGCACGGCATTACACTGAAAAAAGTGCTTACCGGTGGAACCGGAAGTGCATCCTTGACTCTGGACATGCCCGAAGAGGCACCCGGGCGCTATGAAGCGTCCAGCACAAATGTTGTGGCGATAGCAGGCCTGAATGCTTCCTTGAAAGGTCTGGACATTGACGATCACAGAGAAACCGTTCGCGAATTGACCGAATATTTGCTTGAGGCGTTGAACAATATTCCGTCAGTTAACCTTATGGGCGCATTTGATACTGACAAAACCCTTGGAATCGTTTCTTTTGTGGTAGAAGGGTATGAGTCTGACGAAATTGGCACCATTCTGGATGATGAATACGACATCGCCGTCCGAACCGGATACCACTGTGCTCCATATATCCATGATTACCTTGGCGACAAGCCGTATCATGGCACTATCAGAATTGGAATCGGACAGTTCAACACGAAAGAAGACATTGATGCGCTGATAAGTGCGATCGAGAGTCTCTAAATGCACGCAAGGGTGTGAATTATGAGTTTCCGGAATCTTGATATAAAAATTAGATATCGCTCCAACGAGCACGATTTTCCCCGGGACTTCTTTATTCCCGTACTGAAGGAGACGGCGGTCTATAAGCGTTCCGTCGGATACTTTTCTACATCTTCTTTGATCGATCTGAGTACCGGACTGTTTGCTATGGCTGAGCGTGGAGGAAAAGTCCAGCTCATCTGCTCTCCCAAATTGAGCCCAGAGGATATCCAAGCCATTGATCTTGGGTACAAGACACGCGAAGAAGTTATCATCGGAGCCCTCGAAGTCAGTTTGACTTCACCCTTGAATTTTTTTGAGGAGGAGCGGCTGAACCTAATCGCCAATATGATTGCTTCTGGAATGCTTGAAATGCGTTTAGCGTTCATGAGCACCGATACCGGTATCAATATCTACCACGAGAAAATAGCTGTTTACATTGATTCCGATGGCAATCGAATCAGCTTTACAGGATCTATGAATGAATCGAACAATGGGTTCGAGGAGAACTTCGAGTCTATCTATACATTCTGTTCCTGGAAGGATCGAAGCCAAATCGATGCTGTTACTGAGGCCGAACGGGACTTTGATAACAACTGGATCGACAATACGAAGAAGCTTAAAATTGTTCCATTCCCTGAGGTCATCATTGATAAGCTGCTCAATTTCCGTAAATCGTCTGTGGACTACACAACGGATGAGCGGGAATACGGCTATAAATCTTATATCAAGAAAAATTCCAAATTTCATGTGCCTGATTATGTGAAGATGCGCGAATATCAGGATGCCGCGAATGATCAATGGTTCAAGCAGAACTGCAAGGGTATCTATTCCATGTGTACCGGCGCAGGCAAGACATTCACTTCGCTTGCAGCTATGGTACGACTGGCCGAACAACTGAATGATAAGTTGGCGGTTTTCATTGTTTGTCCTTACATTCATCTTGTGAGCCAGTGGGAAGAGGATGTGATTGAATGGGCGCCAATACCAATTATCGCACATTCGAAATCCACCACTCCGCGCTGGGAAGATCGTCTGAAACAGGCATGCAGGCGCTTTAGAAAAGAGAGTGCGCCATTTGTTTGTATCACAACAAATGACACTTTCTCCGGCCCGAAAGTTCAGCCGTATGTAAGTAAATTCACCGAAGATGATAACATCTTATTTATCGTGGATGAAGCCCACAACTTCGGATCGGAAACTCTGTCGAGCATTATGCCTGAACAGTTTAAGTATCGCATTGCACTATCCGCCACTATTGAACGCCATATGGATAAGGCTGGCACAGCGCGGCTTTTCCACTTTTTCGGCGACGAAGTTATCAACTATGGCCTGGAGGACGCGATTCATGATAAGGCCCTTGTCCCGTATGACTACTTCCCGATCCCTGTTTATCTTCAGGATGATGAGCTCAACACATACCAGCATCTGACCCGGGATCTCAAGAAGTATTTGGTTCAGAAGAACGGTAAGCTGAGGGTTTCTGAGGCTGGAAAGTTCATCGTTTATCAGCGCACAAGACTCCTGGCGGGTGCCAGAGCCAAAGTTGCACTTCTAATGGAGTTGATGGATAACTACAGGGATAAAAAGAACATCCTTGTATATTGCGGTGCTACGATGGCGGAAGACGAGGATTCCGGTGAAGAATCACGTCAGATCGACCTTGTTACCCAAAAGTTGAGATCTGAATACAGTATGTCTGTCCAGCGATTTACTGCCGAAGAGGATCTGAAAGAACGTCAGAACATCAAGGAATATTTCCAGGATGGCTTATATCAGGTCATTACAGCTATCAAGTGTTTGGACGAAGGCGTCAATATTCCCGGCATCCAAACGGCTTTCATTCTCTCAAGTTCCCGGAACCCGAAAGAGTTTATCCAGCGCAGAGGTAGACTTTTGCGCCGGAGCGAAGGCAAAAAGAAGGCTGTCATTTATGATTTTGTGACATTGCCTCGCGATTTAGATGATGTCCTTCCTACGAACTATGATGAAGACAAGAGTATTATTCTGGGTGAGCTGGCACGAATCAATGAGTTTGGAAAGCTTGCGTCGAACCGTGAAAAGGCCGAAGCACTGATGACTCGTATTATGGATTCCTATGGGGTTTATATTGACATCGAAGAAGAAACAAAGAAGGCGGAGGATTACTATGGCGACGAATGATTCTAAAGTCAATAACGCTCGCGTTATGGCCATGTTTATGGCAATCAGGAACTCTGAATTGAAGAATGTTCGTACACTGCAGTATGACAGCAAGGACATGGTGAAGAGAATTACGAATTATATCGTAAAACAGGCCGATGATGCTGCTTCGGATTCAAAGGAGGCAGATGTCGAATGAAATTTGAAAGCATCAAACTTCATAATTTTATGCGCTACAAAGGCGAAACCGAGATTCGTTTTTCTTGTAATGACGATAAAAATGTAACTGTCGTTTTGGGCGATAATACATTTGGAAAAACAACCCTTGCACAGGCGTTTCGTTGGGGGCTGTTTGAGGAACTCAACACTACCAACTACACAAAAAAGAAGGATATCGTCCTTCTGAATAACGAAGTCATTGCAACGATGTCCCCAGAAAGTCGGCAGACTGTTTCTGTTGAGATTGTGATCCGTGATGGGAATACCCAGTGGAAGTTTACCAGAACCTCATATTTCAAGCGTAAGACTGCTGGCGACCGCGATTTAGCGATTGTCCAGGACGGTGAGTCTAAGCTGACTATGATCATTATTCAGGATGGCATTCCCGGTAAAGTCATCAATAACAATGGTGAAAACACTGGTGCTGACGAAAAGAAGTATAAGAAGGGTTGTGTTCAGGAGACTATTGAAAATATGCTTCCTCGCAGCTTGTCCAATTACTTCTTCTTCGATGGCGAGCGTTGGGGCGATGCCAAGACTGCTAAGAGCGAAGTAAAGGGATCTATCAATACCATTCTCGGTGTTACTGGCCTCATTGAAATGATGAAGCATATCAAAGATGGTCAGGGAAAAACTGTATTAAAGACACTCCGCGAACGCATTAAGGGTTCCGGTGACGAGTATGACCGTCTGCAGGCTGAAATCAAGGCATTGGATGATTCTATTGACGAATATGAACATAAGATTAAGGATGAAGAGGACGCCCTCGAAACTTCTCAGCGTGAGCGTGATAAGCTGGCTAAAGCTCTGAACGATAATCGTCAGATTGAAGAGGATCAAAAAAAGTTCGCCCAGCTGGAAAAAGACATTTCCAATATGGAGGAAGATCGCGAGAATTACTATGCTGACGTTGTTAAGATGTTTAGTGGTTCTGCACGCTTCTTCGCCGGCGAAATGCTGCCCCAGGTGGATGCGCTTCTCGCCAAGGTTGATCTTGAGGGAAAAGATATCCCTGGAGTTACAGTTGATACCGTTGATTACCTGATTAATCTCGGCAAATGCCTCTGCGGTGAGGACTTGAGCGAGGATTCTGAGGCTTATAAAAACCTGATGCAACTTCGAAAGGTCATTCCTCCTGAGATGATTGGCGGTGCCGCAGGAAAGTTCCGCGATTTGCTCTATGATTGGCAGTATAATGCACAGTCGTTGGTTTCCGATATTGAGGATAAGGCTGGAGATTTTGACTCCATCCAGGATCGGATCTATGAAAAAATCGACGAGAAAGATCTGCTGGAAAAGAAGATGGATCGGAAGGCCAATATCGCTGCTCTCCGGAAAAACTATAACACTTGGGTTAGCCTGTGCCGCAACCATGAGCAAAAGCGAAATGAGTATGTTGTACGTCTTGATTTTGCAAAGAAAACTCGTGATAGTAAGAATCAGCAGCTTGATGTTCTATCTCGTCAAAATGAGGCAAACGAGTCTGTCAACCGGGCCATTGCTTATGCAGAGGCGGTTTATGCTATGGCCGAGCGTCAGTTGAAGAAGAAGCAAAGCGGAGTGTTTGAGCAGTTGAACGAAATCATTTCCGAGAACTTCGACAGGATGTTCAATGACGGCGAGAAGTATGCCAAACTGGAAGATGATTACCGCATTCATGTGTATTATCACAGCGTCGGTGGCTCTAAGGATTATGAGGAGCAGAACCTCTCTAACGGTGAGGCAACTGCCATCAACTTTGTTTACATCGTCTCTGTTCTTGAACTTGCACGGCGCAAGGCTGCGGAGGAAGCAGGTGCAGGTGAGACGGACAGCGGTATTATCAATCTGCCTCTGGTGTTGGATGGCCCGTTCTCTACTTTGAGCAATGAAAATACCAGCTTGGTTGCGAAAAAACTTCCAGAATTTGCAGAGCAGGTCATCATCTTCATGCTGGATAAGGACTGGGCCTCCTCTGGCCTTGACGAATTTGTCTTGCCTGAGTATTGCTATCGAGTGAATAAGGAAGAGAAAGCGAATAGCTCTACTATCGAGAGAGGGGGGCTTGAATAATGGCAGTAAAAAAAGAACCGCCCCATGTCTTTGAGTATTTTAAGACCAGCGAAGTCTTTATCAATGGTCGTTTCAAGGAATATGTCGATAAGATGTGGGTACAGAACAAAGTTCAGGAGTCCATGGTAAAGCGTCTGGTCGATCTCTATGCAATTGCTGCTGTTATTGGCCTTCGAGCCAAGCGTCGTCTGCCTGACGATCGGGTGGGAGATGACAAGCGTACGATTCAGATGAAGCAGCTGACTGATACATATCAAACTTTGGCTCCTATCATGAAGCTGGTGCTGATGCTTGATGAAAGCCGCGGCCTCAACGAAGAAGAGCGCATTCGCAGCGCATTTCGGATTCCTGAGACCAAGGAAGAGCATGATGCAGGCATGGAGCTCTTCAACAGCTACGCTCGCGGTGGCATCGAATACATTTATGAGATGCTGGTTGTGCGCCCTGGTAGTCCCGATGATGAATATGGTGATCAGCGAATCAACAATATTCTTGCGTTGCTGAAGGATCCGATGGAATGTCCAGAAATCGGATAAAAGGGAAAGGAAGCGTACAAAAGATTAAGCATCGCATTAACATTCTTCTTCCATAAAACAGTCTATTTGATTAGTAGCGCCCTATTCCTTGTTTATTGCGGCGCAGGATTTGAGCTATGCTCTGGGCAGAAATCACTTGCATAACCGCCTACCCAGAGTTACAATGCAGACGACCTGAAACGAGAAACGCTTCCCGTCTGGCTCCGGTGAATGTTCACCGGGAACCGGGCGGGAAGCGTTTTTGACCACATAGATTACCACAGACAGCCCCGGAACACCCGGAAACAGTCCCTTTAGAGAGTTTCAAAGAGTAACTGGAACCGAGTAAAAAGGGCTATAAACCACTATAAACGAGCAGAAAAAGTGTTCCCGATAAGTTTGGGAGCAGGAGGCCCGGGGTTCGAGTCCCCGCACTCCGACCATCTTTCGCAGAAAAACCGCCGTTTCTGGCGGTTTTTCTGCGTTTTTTGTTCTGCTTTTATGTTTGGGACGATTGCTGTTCAGCGACAGTTCAAGGGGCAGAAAGACGGCGAAAGCATGAGCGAGGATAGCCACCGAAACTGCCAAATCCCTAACCAATCCCTAATGGCTAAATATCGTGCTTTTGGGGCGTGTAACAATCAATCATCATATTGCTTTCGTAGTAGTTACATGATAGCATAAAGGCAAGACTGTCGTATTATGCCGATAGTCTGTACATGATTGTTTCTTCTATGGACTATCAGGAGTGTTTTGCAAGGAGTTTCGCTATGGATGCACACAAAGCAATTATCACAAATATTTTCAATAACTCTACGCTTATAGAAGTGCCCTTCTTTCAGCGATCCTATGTTTGGAAAGAGGATCTTTGGGCTCGGATGATTGAAGATATGGAGTATATCGTTAAGACAAACAAGCCTCACTTCTTTGGATCTATCATTCTGAAGGAAGGCCGCAGACCACATCCCGGCGAAAATTTTACCGATTGCCGAACGATTGTAGATGGGCAACAGCGACTGACAACCTTTCTTCTCTTTATGAAAGTTCTGTGTTTGAAACTTGGTCAACCTACGACTTTCGATTGCCAGTTCCGAATTATGGGGCAGTCAATTGCTTTGCGCCACGGGAGAAATGATATTGACGCTTTTGAAAGGGTTATGGCCTCTACATCCGTAGCTAAAATAGATAATCCTGCACCTGTGTCCAGAATTATTGAAGCGTACAATTACTTTGTGGATCATATTGATGAGAATAAGCTCAGCATTATGACAGTTATGATGAATGCCCAATTTGTGCGAATTGATTTGAATGCCGATGAGGACGAACAGCAAATTTTTAACACTATCAATTCTCTTGGCGTTAATCTGACAACCTCGGAGCTGCTGAAAAACTACTTTTTTAGCAGAAATACCATTAGCGAATATGAGGCAAAATGGGCCTCTGTTTTTGAAAAAGATGATGATGCAAAATCCTATTGGGATACCGAGATTGAAACTGGTCGAATGAAGCGTGCCATCATTGACATCTTTTTTGATTCTTTCTTCCAGATTTTCATTCAGAACAAGCGATACAATGTTAGCAATGACGATAAGATCATGTACGCCAGAGTTGATAGTTTGGCGCAATCCTATCAGCATTTTATTGACCATTATTGCGGTGGAGACAAAAGCGTTATACTTAGCCAAATGAAGGATTATGCCATCTGCTTTAGAACCATATTTAGTCCAGACACCTGTAGGGTAAGCATTCCGGGAACATTTGGCATTGAGCGTCTAAATATAATAATCTTTGGGTTAAAGACATCTACGCTCATTCCCTATACACTGTATATCGCCAAGAATGTGTATAGTGAGGATGAACGAAATGCCATGTATGGCATCCTGGAAAGCTACATCATGCGCAGAATGGTCGTTCATTCACTAACGAAAAACTATAACAACCTGTTCACTTCTCTGATTCGTAATGAGGTTTTGGATGCCACCTCTTTGATAGCCAAACTCCACAGCGGAAATGACGCGACAACATATATTCCTACTAATGAAGAGTTATTGGACGGGTTCCAAAAATCTAAGCTGACCAACCTGCAAACCAGAGGTATTCTTTACCTCATCGAAAGCTATATCCGCCCTGCAAATAGTGCAACTTTGCTTCTTGGTTTTGATGGGTATAGCTTGGAGCATCTCATGCCAAAGAAATGGAGAAACAACTGGTCCACCTGCGCCTCAGATGAAATTGCAAAGCAAAGAGATTCAAAACTACTCACATTAGGAAATCTTGCGATCATTCCTCAAGCGCTAAATGCATCAATACGAGATAGTGATTGGACTACAAAAAAGTCTGGAAAAGGTGCAAATAAGCCAGGGCTTGAAGCCTGCGCCAAGGGACTGGTTACCTTAAATGCTGTTTTATTGGAAGAAGAATGGACAGAGGAAAAAATTGATGCCAGAGCTAAGTGGCTGCATGAGATAGCAGAAACTCTTTGGAATATTCAACCCTAAAACAAAGCATAGCGCCAAGGAATGATAATATCTCCTTTGGCGCTATGCTTGTTTCTTATCCCTGGAGGGATATCATAGAAGTGCAGAGAGTAAACACCCAAAAGTGATAGAATAAGAAATACAGGAAGGTGTTTACGATGCGCAAATATGATAAGGAATTCAAAGAGGAAGCAGTCAAGCT
>NZ_JACOPP010000045.1 GCF_014287895.1 Lawsonibacter hominis
ACAAAAAGTACATGAATATGAAGCACCTGGAGGCTGCCGTTGAGGACGCCTCCATTGCTGGCTGACTTCATTCATTCCAGAGCCTGCAAACCAATTTGCGCAAAATCCTTGACACTACCTAACAGCACCGCCGGGACACCGATTTTTCTGTCTGTGGCTTGTTCTGTGGTCAACGCCCTGACCACATATTTCAATCAGGCGAAAACATCACGAAAAGCAAAGCAAAACCGCCCTTTTCAACTGAAAAGAGCGGTTTTTGTGGAGCTGCTACCCAGATTTGAACTGGGGACCTCATCCTTACCAACTGATTGGGAGGGTGAGGTTTTCTGCTTTCTGTGCCTTTTGTGCCCTCTTTTGTCCGGAACACCGAACTCTCCGGCACTCTTTCGTCCGTTGATTCCGCCCGTTTTTTTCGGCGTGTGGGTCACGGTGTGGGTCAAGCACAGCTACGAGGCAAAGGATGGACGGATCTCAGACAAAGGGGTGCCAAGGCGCTGTGCCCTGTCCCGCTCGTAGGTGACCCGGGTCACCTCTTCGATGAACGCCTGTTCTTTCGGTGTTGCGCTTGCCCAGTGTACATCGTATTTCCGGCACATCCGAAAGAAAAGCGTATAGAACCGCTCCTCCTCCGGGTCTCTTCGACAATACCATTCCGCATCGGATACCGGCCGGCTAGTATTCTTGTCCATACGAGGCACCTCCCTCCTTAAACCAGATAAGTGAAAAAGCTCCGCTTTGCGGCCTCGTCCGCGATCAGGTATCTGGGCGCTGACGATTGGAACGTCGGAAGCCGCACTGCACCGAAATCCCGCTCGTAATGCTTTGCCAGGGCTGTCGTTTTCGCCTCCAGCACCACATCCCCGGCCAAGCCGTTGTCAATGGAGAGTTTGATCCCATAGGCGATCATCAACCGTCCGATTCACGTGTATTTCGGCTGACCTCCATCGAGGGTGGGGTTCGACTCCGGCTGGGCTTCCAGATACACGATATGAACCGCCAAAGCATTCTCTAGGATCTCATAGGCACCCAGGGCAATCAATTCATCTCCAGCCCTTGCCGCATATTTCTGAAATCGCTCATCCAACAGGAATTCGCTGGTTCATGAGGTCTGCCACAGCGGCTGTCCATTGGTCAACTCGGCGTCTCGCTGCGTCATCGGTTCGATGATCACAGAAATATGACAGCCTTGCCGATCGAAAACAAACGGCTGGAATCGCACGCACCTCACCTCATGGTCAGTATACCATGGCCTCGGATTTTTTACAACCATTGCGGCAACGCCAGTTTGTGCAAAAATTGCGCCGGTATAAACAATAAAAGGGCTTTGCAGATCTGCCAAGTTTCAGCGGCAGTCATTTCTCTATTCTGGATAAGAAAACTGAATTTTGTCGAAATTCAGGCATCAGAATATAATATTTAGTAGCGATCGATCTATTAATTGTTAATCGTAGTAGATGGGTATAATAATAGGGAACGGCAGAAGTCTATGCTTTTGCCGTTCCCTAGCAAAACGGTTTAGACGCAGCCTAGAGTTTGGTGGGATCTCAGCAGCGATAGAGGGTTAGATAAAAGCGCCCTGCTTCATGTTGATTTCGGCGATTTTATCAGCCATAGGCAGCATACAATCCCGCTGAAACTCATAGATGTTCTCGAATGTAACGCCAATATCATCGTCACAGAGCCCATCATAGGCTTGTGCGGTGATGCCCTTCTTGGCCAGGAACATGGCCTGCAACGCGCCGCAAAGGCCAACATACATTTTCAATGCACAGCCAGGCTTAGCCCCGTCACAGGCGACACCGGCAATCACATTGACAGAAGTGCGGATCAGGTCAATGATTTCCTTCACAGAGTATCCATGTACAAACGCTACACCGGCGGCAGACGCAGCAGGACACATAGAGCTACAATAACACTGAGGCGGATAGTGACAGAACTCATGCGTCATATACTTGGTATAAAGGTTCATTAGATTGGAGAAGATTGCTCCTCTGAATTTAGTTTCGTCATCTGCCTTAATGTAATCGCCCGCCGCGAGAGGAGACATTGTGCACATAATCCCTTGGTTTCCGCTGACAGCATTGGACATGGCCGCATAATCTGCACCGCCCATGCGGGCGTCCACACCAGCTATAGCCCATCTGAGGATGTAATTTACCTCATCATCGGATACGGTTCCATTCTTGACATTTTCGGCTAAGGTCTTTGCGATCTGAAGGCCATAGTTATTTTTCAACCCTTCTTCGCAGATCGTCCTGGTGAGCTCAATGGCCTGCGCGATGATGGGCAGCTTGTCTATAGGATAGGTTTTGGCAAAATCATAAGCATTTTCAATGGTGAACCAAGACAGATCCAGCCCATCCAGGTGCTCTGCCGCTTTTGTGGCTTCCACCGTATCCAAGAGAATTTTATCGTCCTCGGAAATGTACACTACGTTTCCGTGAGAACTGGCAACTGCACAGACACCCACATGATCCTTGGTAGTAACTGTGGTTTTTAGCCAAGTAGTGGCAGGACAGTCCTGAATTGGCACAATGCTCAGCGTAACCTTTCCGCTGGCGGCCAGAGCCTCCGCCTTCTTAAGATCTTCAGGTGTGACAGAGTCGAGCACTTCCAAACCCAGCTTTGCATCACCGCCATAATAGCCCATAGCTGCACACAGCTTGCCTCCGCGTCGACCGCCGGAGTGTGGGATGCCCACACCTTGAATGCCGCCGACCACGAGAGCGGACCCCTCAACATGGATGCTGACAAGCTCACCAGGGGCATGATCGCGGGCAATGGCCGCTGTCAGGCCAAATGCACCGGGATCGGTGCAGCCCAAAGCCGGAACCAGCTCCTTATTGAGGATGTCAACAAATTTCTGGTCATACTTCATAGCTGAGATCTCCTTTCTATTTTTGCCTTTCGGCGATTAAACGATATTGTTTTGCTCCGCGCGAATACGATACAGCACAGGGTAAATCTGAGCCATTCCGTCTTTCTGCAAACGGTATAGGTTCTCTAAAATCACAGGCAGTTCGTCGTTCATGAATCCTTCATAACCCTTCACGCTGAGCCCCCGCTCGACAATCAGCATCGCCTGCAGGGCTCCTGATAGCCCGGCGTGTACACGCAGAGCGCAGGTCGCTTTGCTAGCCCCGTCACAGATAACTCCAGGCATGATACATAGACCCGTCCGTAAAACCTGTACAAGCTGCTCTTTGGAAAAGCCATGCAGGAAAGCCACCCCACCCGCTGCGGCCACAGAGCCGATACTGGCGCAGTAGCACATT
This sequence comes from Lawsonibacter hominis, assembly GCF_014287895.1. Classification (GTDB taxonomy): domain Bacteria; phylum Bacillota; class Clostridia; order Oscillospirales; family Oscillospiraceae; genus Lawsonibacter_A; species Lawsonibacter_A hominis. The sequence continues at coordinate 3,276 of NZ_JACOPP010000045.1, forward strand.
GGGGAGAGGTATGCAAAATTTTTGGTGGAAAAGTCCATGTAAATATTCAGCAGGGTGGCCAATGCGACCGCGCGTATGATTTCATCCTCACCGCACCCTCGGTACCGGCCAGAAGCAATCGGCGCAGCACAGTTAATGTGCCCTTGGCTACCGCTACCGGCGTTCCCGACCGTGGGACAAGGCGAGCCGTTCATTCGAGCGTCAATTCCAGCAGTTGTCCACATGAGTATATAGCTGATTTCATCTTGTGCCAAAGCACCCTTTTCAATGTTCTCACGTGTGGTTCGCCCGACCTGCATACCATAAGACTGATACAGTCCATCTTGGCTTGCCTTCAGGGTCTCGTCGATGAGTGGCCGAAACCGCTCTAGCTCCCCAATATCGCAGGTCTTGCAGTAGTCATAGATGCTCTCCACATTTAGCCATGACCAATCAAGAGATTCCTGTGTAGTTTTAGGCTGCTCTTTCTGATTGTCAATCAATACCGCTCCATCCTGTTCAATGTATACAATATTGCTATATCCTCCCCGCAAAATCACACTTGCCGTATGCAGATCTGTCTCAACGGTAGCGCGCAGATAGATCGCAGGATAGGGCACATCAATTCCAGGCGCCAGCCTAATGGAAACTTTTCCAGCAGAAACAAGTCCTTTGGCGGCGCGAACTGTGTATTCGTTTACTCCGCTAAGTAACTCAATCCCTAGAGACGGCTCCCCTCCGATTGCACCTAATGCAGAGGCAAGCATACCGCCTCGTGCTCCCCCGGTGTTTGGGAGAATATTGCTCTGAACGCCAATGACAAACAGTGCGGAGCCCTCAACCATAATACGCTTAATCGTACCTGGTGCATATTTTCGAGCCATAGCAGTTGCATAAGCAAATGCCTTTGCCTCTCCACACCCAGGGCCTGAGTACAGCTCTTTTTCCAACAGCTCGGAAAAAAGGGTTTTGTCCATAAAATTAACCACCTCTTTTGCGTTTAGATATAACACATTTGCCCGCCGGTAGTTTGTTATAGCGAAAATAATCCGTTATAACAGATCGTATTCGTAAAAAAATTTCCCTTCCCATTGCAAAGATAGCATATTGCTAGAGATGCTGTCAAGCGCATTCGTATGTTATAACATACTTTTGTTTGTTATAACAAATTTCTGTGTTCAGAATTGGTAAAATACACAATAAAGTCTCTCAAGTTAAAGCGTATCTTTGTCATAATCGCAGCTTAAAACTACAGAGAGCTGCCGTCTCAGCAACTCTCTGCAATTTGGAGACTATTCTATTCATGAATTAACGCAATATAGATTAGGGCATCCTCCTCACCGGCGTTTTGGTAGACATGCTTTTCAAAGGCATCAAAAGACAATGCGCTGCCTGCATCTAAGTAGTAGGACTCCGCCTGTTTACCTATCAATATATTAATAGCTCCCTGGAATACAAAGATATGCTCTATTTTCCCACTGCGGTGCCCTTCGGAAGAAAAACAGCATCCCGGCTTCATAACACAGTAAAATGTCTCCGTTCCACTGATTGGGGAAAAGGGAGAAGTACAGTATATAAGGATACGCCCGCCATCGTCTGTAACTGGAGTTATGTCTTTCAGGCATGTCACATTGTATCTCTTATTTGCTATTCCAAGACTTTCAGCAATCAATGTATCAAAACGGATCTGCAGTCCATCTGAGATTTTCCATAGTGTAGTCAGTGTTGGTATAGATTCAGACCGTTCAATTTGACTGAGCATAGCTTTGCTTACTCCAGTCGCCTCCGACAGGTCACTTAAGCTTAATCCCAATTTCAATCTTCGGCTTTTTATGGTTGTTCCTAGAGAAGAAAAATCCATTATAACATACCCCACAACATCAAAATTTAGTTCTACGCTTGCATATAGCCCTTTTTCGTATATGGCAATACTTATTTATTGTTGCTCCTATTATAGGATATACAAAGATTTTTTGCAACTCATTTCTTTTTCTCTTGACAAAAATGAAGATATACGCTATTTTGTATATAACATCCGTTATAGCAGACTATTCTGGCATTTCCCATTCCCTTCTATTGTAAAAATATGGCAGGAAGGAGCTTGTTGTATAATGTCAGAAAATAACAAAACAATGGGTGCTGGGAAGATGGCCGCTCAGCTTGGGGCCATGATTGCTTTTCTCATTGGATCAGGGTTTGCTAGTGGACAAGAAATTGTTCAATATTTTTCAGGTTGGGGTTCAATATTTAGTGCGGTAATGATCGCTGTTATCACGTTTATCATGATGTACTTGGGGTTCAAAGCCTATGCCTACGCCGGGCGCAGCAGGGGGCTCCGAAATATTAATGAGATTTTTACATTTTATGGCGGAAAAGCTTTTGGAACAATCTTGTTAGTCATCCCTTTGGGTTTTACTGCGTGTGCTTACTTTTTTATGTGTTCCGGCTTTGCGAACACACTGCATCAGCAGTGGCCTGCAATTCCCATCCCTGTTGGTTTAGCTGTTGCGATTATCATCTCTGTGGGGAGCGCTGTATTGGGGCTAAATAAAATGGTTGACATCATTGGGAAGATTGGCCCAGTGATTGCCATTTTTTCACTATTTATCGGTATTATAGCTGCATTTTCCTGCTGGCCGATGATTAATGAGGGGAACATGGCGGTTAACAGCGGTGCAGTGGAAGTTACACGTGCCGGGGCCACACCGCTGCTTGCCGGCATCTCTTTTGGCGGGTGTTGTTTATTACTTCCTACGGCTTATGTGGGAAACTTGAGTTATGAACTTCGGGAATATAAATTTAAGTATACCACCATTATTTTACTTGTTGAATGTATCTTTTATGTCTGCGCATGTTTGTTGCTCGGCCTTGACCACATGGGGAATATCCAAGAATCTGCCACTTATGCCATCCCGAATCTATTGCTGGCCAGTAAAATTTTTGGCGCCGCCAGCACCATCATGAGCACCACATTTGCCATTATTATTCTTTTGGCTATTTATACCACGATCTGTCCGCTGCTGTGGTCGACGATCACTCTATTCACAAAGACCGATAAGTCCATTGCCTATAAAATTACTTGTGTTATCGTTGGTATCGTGGTCTATTTCGTCTGCCTGTTTGTGCCATATCAGACATTGCTTAATTATATCATGACCTATTTTGGCTATTGTGGTTTTATTGTGTTTGCTGTATGTACCGTGCGCTATTTTTACGTCAAACATCAGGACAAGGCCAACGGCATGCTGGTAGAGTAAGTCCATTCCTTTGGCATTTTAGATGACTCCCAATTCCGTTTTGTATTCCTGTACAGCTTCGGCCTTTGGCGGCACAAGACTTTGGTATCGCCGGGAACACGAAATCGATTTGGGACTTAGATGAAAGGATTACTGCGATGAAAACAATTGCGATTCTTGGAACTGGAAATATTGCGCAGACACTGGCAATTGACCTAAAGTTGAACGGACATGTGGTTCGTCTGTACGCACCTGAATATTTAGGAGATCGCATCAACAACCTACTGGAAAGCCCGAAGCTGGAATCTGTGGGGGAACTGGTAGGACAGGCTACGTTAGATTTAGTAACAACTGATATTGACAAAGCGGTAACAGGTGCAGACTATATCTGCATTGCAGTACCTGGATATCGCCATGTAGAATATGCCAAACTTCTCAAAGGTCACACAACAGCCAGTCAGGTGGTATTCACCTTTAATGCATGTCTGGCATCCCTTGTGTACAAGAAAATTTGGGGAGATGACCCTAACTGTCCCATCTTTGCAGATACTGACCTTCCTCCATTTAGCACACGTGTAATTGCTCCCGGAAGAATACAGCTTTTTGAACGTCACCTGGGCGGCATCGCCTTTTTCCCCGCATCCGTGGCAGAGAAATACTATGATGAGATCTATAGTGAATTTTATGCATTCCCTAAGCTCTATAAGGATGTGCTTGAGTGTTCCTTGAGCTTGATTAACCCATGTGTTCATCCGGGCGCCTGCCTAGTAAATTTGAGCAATATCGAAAAACCAGATACAAATTTTTTCCTTTATGAGCACGGCTTTACGCCTTCTGGTATTAAAATCGACCTGCACCTTAATGAGGAGCGGCTCCAACTAGGGAAGGCCTTGGGCTATGACGATTTACATGCCCTTGAAGATTTCGCTGGTGTTCAAGGTAAATTGAAGTGGGAAGATCTCTACGCGATGGGACACGGTTGCTATGCGCTTACTTCTATTGCGGGCCCAAACTCGATTTTTGATCGTTATCTCACCGAGGACGTACCAGTTGACCTGGTATGCTGGTCTTCTATTGCCGCACAAATTGGAGTTCCCACTCCCGTTACAGACGCACTTATTACTTTAGTAGGGGTCATCCATGGCGAAGACTGGGCATCTAAGGGCAGAACCGCAGTTGAGCTCGGTCTTTCCGGAAAATCTGCGTCCCAAATCGTAAAATTTGTGCGTGAAGGGCATTTTTAACCCTCATTGGCATTTGCGGAAATTTTATGGGTAAGCGTCAAATCTGCTCCGCATAGAAGCAATAGAGCCTGGGCTGACTGTTTGGTCAACCCAGGCTCCCCGCTTCTCATGACAGCTTCAGCCACGCCTGGAACTCCTCCAGGGTCAGCTCGCCCCGCTCACAGGCGTCTTTTTTCTCCCGGGCCCTGGCGCTCCACTCGTAGAACACCGCCGGATCGATCCGCTTGGCCTTGATCCAGGCGAAGCGTTTTTTGTACTCTCTGCGGTAGACCTTGAACACCTCGTCCCCGCTCTTGTTTCTGTTCCAGAGAACGATGGCGCCGATCTCCTTGCAGGTGCGGCCCTTGCTGTCCCGGGTCACCTCGCAGTATTCCGCGTTTGGCCGGCCGGTGAGGGCGAACCAGTGGCCGCAGTTCTTGCACATCCGCATTTTGATCTCCCGCTTGAGGCACTCCCGCACGCTGAAGTCAATGAGGTCGTAGATGCTTTCGGGATGCAGAACTTCCAGAAAGCCCCGGCCCTCCGCCCGCTCAAAATCCACAAGCTGGGGGCGGAAGTGGAACACCTTCAGCGGGTCGCGCTCTCCCTGGGCGTAGTAGTCCTCCAGCTTTTTGTCCAGAGAGCCCTTGCGTCCGTCCATGTCCAGTGCCTCCTGGATCAGGCCCAGCACCTGGTTTTGTATCGTGTAGACGTTGCTGGGGATGTGGGTGATCTCCTTGTGGGGCAGCAGGTCAAGGATATTCTCGTAGCTCCGCCTCCGGGCCTCCCGGAGCCGCGCCCGCCACTCCAGGCGGAGCAGCTGGAAGTAGATGTGGCTGTCCGCCAGCTCGTCCAGCAGCGGAAGAAGCTGCCGGGCACAGCTCTCCTCCCTGGTGCGGTACAGCTCCCTAAGCAGCTTGTCAAACCGCTTGATCTGTCCGTCATAGTCCCAGATGTCCAGATACAATAACCGCAGCAGGCTTTCCGGGAACGGGAAGTCTTTTTTTGTGAGCGGTGTCCGGCTGTCCCCCGTCTCCCCATAGAGGAAATATTCCCTGCCGTCAGCGAGATACGTCTTGAATATATAGTCCGGCATGGTACATCACTCCAATAGACTGAACGTTAGGTGCAATCTTTTATCAGACTTGACAGTAGGCGCAAAACCTGTTATGCTAAATATAGTCTAATTAAGATAATTTTATTTTAATTAGTCTACATCGCAAAGAGGAAAAAGTCAATCACGAGTTTGCCGTATGGCCGGCGGCAAGGAGAAGTATCCACAACAGCTGCGGCGGAGTGACTGCTCCGCCGGGAAAGGGAACAGGTGAACATTGCGCTTCCAGAGATGGAACAAGCAGGTGAAATTCACACACTTTTTCTCACTCCCCAATGAGATCTTTCTGCTGGGGCTGGCGCATGGAGAGCTGGCGGTCTACTGCTATCTGAAGTATCTGGAGGACCGCAGGACCCATCAGTGCTGGCCCAGCTATCAGAACATCGGGAAAGCGGTGGGCATGAGTGAGAACACCGTGCGCAAGTATGTGGCCAAGCTGGAGGAGCGAGGACTTATTGCGACAGCGTACACCACCATGCGCGCAAAAGACGGGCGGCCCATGAATGGGCATTTGATGTACACCATCCGTCCATTCCACGAGATAGTCAACGCCTACTACCGCACTCAGCTGGAAGGTCTGGAACTGCAAAACCAGCGGATGCACGCGGCGGTTCCCTCTCAAAAGGGGGTGCCTGCGCAGTGATCACGCCAGAGTACAAGAGCTATGACGAACTACCGCTGTTCCTCAGCGCGAAAATGGTGGCACAGGTGCTGGGTGTGTCCCCATCCAGCGGATACGAGCTGATGCACGAGCCGGACTTCCCGGTGCTGAAGGTAGGCAGCCGGATAGTCGTGCCAAAGGAGCAGTTCATCCGTTGGGTGCAGGAGCACACCAAAGGCAGTACCTAAAGTATACTCCGAACTCCAGCCCACAAACGGTCCGTGTGCGCCTTTGTAGCCCCTGCGTGTCTCGATCAGGGGAGGGGCAGAGTCACTGCCCCTCCCCAGGCTTCTGGGGGCGGTTGGAGGGCACGGTTTTACCCACCCTCGGGTGGGGCAAGCAGAGCATTTGGCTTGCCGCGAGCGGCCGCCAAACGCATTTTGCGGGCAGAAGCCCGCACCCACTTTCCCGTCGGGGCCACTCCACTGGGCTAATTGATAACAATCTGATAACAGTGGCCGGTTACACTGGCTATCCACGAAAAGATCTGGTATGGTGTGCTTCCCAGCGATGGGGACACGCCATACCAGATCTTTTTCGGAGGTGAAATTCATGGCAGAGAGGACAAGAAATCAGGTGGTTGCTTTCCGGGTGACCAATGCGGAACGACGGCAGATTAACACGAAGGTACGCAGATCCGGCCTGAGCCAGCAGGCGTATCTGCTCCAGGTCGCACTGGAGGAACCCATCTGCGTGGTGGAGGAGCTCAAACCCATCCTGGCGGAGCTGCGGGGCTGGGGCCGGAACCTGAACCAGCTGACGGTACTGGCCCACAGCGGCCGGGTGCAGACGGTGTACCTGCAGGAGCTCACTGCGGCCTTGGCTAAAACCTATGAGGCGGTGAACTGCCTGCTGACAGAGAAAGACGGGGTGATCTCCTGTGGCGACATGCAGCTTCATCAAAGAGAGTAAGCAGACCGCCGGCGCCATGGGCCGGGTGCTCCGCTACGTCTCCCAGGAGAAAAAGACGGTGGATCTGGACGGGCGGAAGTATCTCTCCGGCGTCAACTGCGGCGCAGAGGTGGCCCAGCAGAGCTTCATGGCCACCAAGAATCTGTACGGCAAGGCCAGCGGCACGTTCTTTTACCACTACGTCCAGTCCTTCTCTCCGCAGGAAAATGTGATTCCGGCGGAGGCCCACCAGATCGCCCTGGAGCTGGCGGAGCGGTTCTTCCCCGGCTGTGAGGTGCTGGTGGCCACCCATGTGGATGCGGAACATCCCCACTCCCACTTCGTGGTCAACTCTGTCCACCCGGACACCGGAAAGAAACTCCACTTCACGCCCAAAACCCTGGAGCAGATGAGGGCGGTCAGCGACCAGCTCTGTCTGGAGCACGGTCTGTCCACCCTCAAGCCGTATCGGCAGAACCGGCGCACCAAGGGGCTACGCACCGGGGAGTACCGGGCCGCGGTGCGGGGGAAGAGCTGGAAGTTCCAGCTCATCACCACCGTGGAGGCGGTCATGGAGCTGGCCGGCAGCCAGGAGGAATTCATCCGGGAGATGGAGCGGCGGGGCTACCGGGTACGCTGGGAGGAAGGTCGCAAGAGTATCACCTACACCACCCCCACCGGGATGAGGTGCCGGGACGACCGGCTGCACGAGGAAAAATTCAGAAAGGAGAAGATGGAGCATGAATTCCGAATCCGGCAGCATGCAGCGCAACAGTGCGCTGGACATGCTGAAACAGCGGCAGAGGGTGTTCGCCGAGCCGCCCACCTTGATAGACCAGCAGCCCAACGTCCTCTATACCATGCCTCCCCAGACAGTGGAGCGGCTGGAGGATGTCCTGCGGAAAACCCTGTCGCTCCAGGAGCGCATCCGGGCCGGGATGGACACCCTGGCCACCAGGGAGAGCCTGGAGCCGCTGGCCACAGCGGCACAGCTGGTGGACTGGCTGGAGCAGGTCGACAAGATCCATCGGGAGACCTGCCGGGAACTGCGCCGGACGGTCTCGGAAATGAAAGAGCAACAGAAACAGGATGGGAATCGGCGCGAAGAATTTATGAGGCAGCTCTCCGAGCAGGCCCGGGAGCTACGGGGGGATGGCGAGAAGCTGATGCGCACCTTCCGGAGCTGGGCGGCCCGCACCATCCTGAGTTCCGCGGCGGCAGCCCTGGTGATCAGCATTCTAGTCTGCCGGCTGCTGATGTGACCGAGGACGTCCTCCACCTGCTGGCCAGGCTGGAGGGCACTGAGGAGGAAGTCATAGACGCCACCGTGCTCCGTCAACACGGCGATCGGAAAGCCCTGGCCAGGGAGCAGAGAAAGAAGATCGCCCTGGGCCACAAGGCCGATGACCACGAACAAGGACAGCAGATGGGCTGATAAAAGCCCCAGTCTCCGCACTAAAATTCGGTGCGGAGACTGGCTTCTTTAGGGATTGCCCACTCAAATTCTGCGCCGCTATAAAACAAAGAGAACGGCTTTCTCCCCGGGTGGAAAGTAATACACCGTTGACAAAGAGATCTCCTCTTGGGCGAATTGAAAACAGTTTGATAACTCTGAGCTTTTGGTATGGCTATCCACGAGAAGGTGTGGTATGTTGTGTTGCTGCAAAGGAGGCGATCATCATGGCAAAGAAACGGGCCAACGGCGAAGGGAACATCCGCAAGCGGAAGGACGGGCGCTGGGAGGGCCGATATACCGCTGGATACGATGCCAAAACCGGCAAGCGGATCATCAAGAACGTACTGGGTAAAACCCAGGCGGAGGTCAAGGAGAAGCTCAAGGCGGCGCTGGAGGAGGTCAAGGGCATCGATGTAACTCGCTCTGAGGACTACACCGTAGCCACCTGGCTGCGGACCTGGTATGAGCTCTACGCCAAGCCCAACGTCCGCACCGCGACAGCCAATCGCTACGAGCTGATCATCGAGAGCTACACCATTCCGCACATCGGGAACGTCAAGCTGAAGAAACTGACCACCCGGCACCTGCAGAAGCTCTACAAAGAGTTATTGGAGGGCGGCAGAATACACATCGGAAAGAATCAGAACAAGGGGCTCAGCACCACCACCGTCCGCAGCGTCCACCTGATGCTCCACTGTGCCCTGGATCGGGCAGTGAAGGAGCGGCTGATCCCCCGCAACCCCAGTGAGGACTGCATCGTGCCCAAGCCCCGGAAGCTGGACATGAAAATCCTGCCGCCGGAGCACATCCACGCCTATCTGGAGGCCGCCCAAGCGCGAGGGCTCCTGCCCATGTTCTATCTGGAATTGGCCAGCGGCCTGCGGAAGGGGGAGCTGGTGGCCCTGCGGTGGGAGGATGTGGACATCCAAAGCAGAACCATCTCGGTGAGCCGGCAGTATGTCCGCAACCCGGACGGCTCCCTGGAGCTGACCCGGCCCAAGACGGAGAACTCGGTACGGCTGGTGTCCATCCCCCAGGCAGCGGTGGAACTGCTGCTCCAGGAACACGGCAAGCACCCGGAGAACCCCTACCTGTTCCCCTCTCCCCTCACCGGCGAGATGTACCACCCGGACTCGGTAGTCAACCTACATAAGAAGATCCTGAAGGACGCCGGACTGGAGCATATCAGGTTCCACGATCTCCGGCACACTTTTGCAACCACGGCGCTGCAAAACGGCGTAGATGTGAAAACCGTATCCAGCATGCTGGGCCACTTCGATGCAGGGTTTACCCTGCGGACCTACACCCACGCCACCCGGCAGAAGCAGGACGAGGCAGCCGCCACTATGGGCAGCTTTATGGAACAGGTTCGCTAAAAGCAGAAAGAAAAATACGCCGGACGGGAGGGCAAACTTCCTGTCCGGCGCTCTTGCGTCCATTGGTTCCGTTGTCTCATTTCCGCGTGTGGGTCACGGTGTGGGTCAGAAATTTTTGGCCAACCCGTAAAGCAACTTTTTGCAATAAAAAATCCCCGAAAACCGCAGTTTTCGAGGATTTTTGGAGCTGCTACCCAGATTTGAACTGGGGACCTCATCCTTACCAAGGATGCGCTCTACCGACTGAGCTATAGCAGCAGATGGCGACGCGGAAGGGACTTGAACCCTCGACCTCCGGCGTGACAGGCCGGCGTTCTAACCAACTGAACTACCGCGCCATCTATTTATATCAAAGACAGCTGAGGCTGTTTTGCTATCTGGCAGGGGCAGAAGGATTCGAACCCTCGGCACTCGGTTTTGGAGACCGATGCTCTACCAGCTGAGCTATACCCCTATGTGGTGGGCCTTCACGGGCTCGAACCGTGGACCGGCCGGTTATGAGCCGGCTGCTCTAACCAACTGAGCTAAAGGCCCATACCGTCCAACGGAAAAATAAATGGCTTGCCGTCACGACGGCGTGGCGGCAAGCCGCATGTTTGGCTCCCCAAGTTGGACTCGAACCAACGACCCTGCGGTTAACAGCCGCATGCTCTACCAACTGAGCTATTGAGGAATATGAAGAAGGTCTGGTCTGGTCAGACCAGACCTTCTGATGTTGGCGCTACCTATTTTTCCAGCCCGTCTCCAGGCGAGTATCTTCGGCGCAGGCGAGCTTAACTTCCGTGTTCGGGATGGGAACGGGTGGACCCTCGCCGCAATCAGCACCAACTTACTTTCTTTCGAAAAAGAAAGTAAGCAAAGAAAACTTCAGAGAACTTTTCTCTCCTTACCGTCTTTCTCAACAGTAAGCTATTATATTCAATTCTTAACACGCTGTCAAGGAAAAAATGATGGTGACCCGTGCGGGAATCGAACCCACGTTTGCGGCGTGAGAGGCCGCCGTCTTAGCCGCTTGACCAACGGGCCGTTTGGTGCGCCTTCAGGGATTCGAACCCGGGACCCACTGATTAAGAGTCAGTTGCTCTACCAACTGAGCTAAAGGCGCATACGCCATCATCAGGGTGCCAGCACCCTCAAAACCGAACAATGTAGAATGGAAGCGGAGAGACAAGCTACCTGCATATCATCATGTTAAGGTCAAGCCCTCGGCTTATTAGTACCGGTCAGCTGCACGCCTTA
>NZ_JACOPP010000046.1 GCF_014287895.1 Lawsonibacter hominis
GGCTTGGTGAGCCGGATCACCGCCGCAAACGAGATCAGCAGCACCAGCAGACACACCGCCAGAATCCCTTTGCCAAAGCCCGTATTTACAAGCACATCGTACCAGTCTTTATTCAGGAAGTATAACAATGGGATGTTGCCAATGAGCAGGAATGCCATTGTGATAAATTCCTTGAAAGGCTCATAAAGCAGATAGTCCAGTTCCGCCGCAACAATCCGCATATCCGAGAGTTTCCCGATGATCGGGGTGAGCGTGCTTTTCAGGCTCTTATCGTCCTGACAGGCGATAGCGGCATCCACCCATTCCCGAAACACATAGTTGTCCAGCTTGGGCTTCATGTTGGAGAGTGCCTGTTTCACATCGGCGCTTATCATATTGGTTTCGGCCAAGAAGCCCCGGAACACATCTGCCACAGGCGGGTTCAGGTAATGGATGTTTTCTTCCACAGCGGTTATCATGCTCTCGCTGCGCAGATAGGAACTTGTGATGATAGACAGTCCGGTTTCAATCTCGTTGTTCATCAGCTTTTTATAGCTGTGAGAGGTGAACAGGACATACCAGAACGGGAGCAAGCCCATCCCGGCCGCCAAAACCGGCAGCATAAAGTAGTTCTGAATCACAATACAGATCACAGCGCCCATTGCCGCCAGGAACAGTGAGAAAGCACAAATGGCGGCAAACTTCCCACCCTTTCCGGTGAGAATCAACATCTCCTGTGCTTCCAGCACGGTTTTACGGATGCCCTTCGGCTCTTTGGGGTGGTTGACCTGCTGGATTCGCTTGGAAATCGGCTGTCGCCGCCCAGAAAGCGGCTTGGTCAGTTCCTCCGCAAATGTAAAGGGGGTCATGTCCAGAATCAAGAAGATGCCTGTCAGCATCCCGACAAAGGCCAGCAAAATCAATACAATCACGCAGTTTCCTCCTTTCCAGTATCCAGTTTTACACCGCCACCAGCGATACGCTCCAGCAGACGGGGCGGCATACCGTTTTCCAAAAGCCGCTTTTGCAGGCTGGCTGAGATCGTGGATACCTTTTGAAACTCGCCATGCACCTTTACCTTGCCATTTTCGATAGAGGTTTCCGACACATGATAGCGGTAGAGGGTGTGGAGCTGCCGGGTGCCGTCCTCCAGAATCTCACATTCGGTGATCTCCATGACGCGGCGGCTGTTGTCCTCCAGCTTCTTCACAAACAGAACGATGGGAAACGCTTCCGTCACCAGGTTATATAGGGTCTTATCGCCCATGTCGTATTTCTGGGTACACAGCGTCACCATGCGGTAATAGGTTGCTTTGCAGCTATTGGCATGGGTGGTGGTGATAACTGCGTGGCCGGTGCGGGCCGCCTCCTGTGCGGCGAAAGCCTCGGCCGATTTCATCTCACCGACACACACAATGTCCGGGTTACAGGTCAGGGCAAACTCCAAAAGGCGCTCCTGATCGTAGTTCTGCTTGGGATCGTCAGAAAAACGGGTAACGGTATGGACTACATTGTTGATGACATTTCCTTCGGTATCCTCTTTCACAAGGTCAAATTCGCGGCACCCATTTTCAATGGTGAAGATTCTCTTTTCGTTGGGAATGGTGGAGAGAATCCAGCTCATCAGCGTGGTTTTACCGCTGCCGGTGGAACCAGTCACACAGATGGACAAACCGAACCGGAGAACTTCGGCCAGAAAGTCCAGCATTTCGGCGGTGGCTGTCCCGTAGCCAATGAAATCATCACGGCTCAACTTCTTGGGATTCACGATACGAATGGATGCAGCCACACCTTTTTCTTTGTCCGTGAGCGGATTGCCCAGAACCGTGATACGGATTTTATTGGAGAGATGGCCCACCACACCCGGCTGACTGTTATCCAGAATCATGCCGGACTTATGAAGGAGTCTGCGGATTACATCAACAGCGTGCTGTGGGGTCTGGAACCGATCTTTGGTGGGAACCACACGCCCGTCCGCATAAGTGATTTTCACATCTTTCCACGAATTGATGTTAATTTCCTCCACATCATTTGCGAAAAGATAGGGCGTCAAGAAGGAGAACTCAGCCATTTCCGTATAGAGTTTGTCGATCAGTTCCTCATGGCTCATGCCCTCAACGCCCAGACTGTAATCGTTGAGATACTTTGCGATGTATGCGGTAATCTGCTGGTGCTGCTCCTCCGGGTTATCGGTAATCAGGGTCGAATACTTGCTGGCGAGATATTCCTGAATCTCTGCCAGCACTTCGGGAAATGTCCGCTTGTTCCTGCTGGTATTGAAGAACAGGTCAATATTACTTGCCATCTCCGAACACCTCCCCGGCAATAGCGGCAATGACCGGCTCATAGGTCTTGGCCTCTTTACCGGAAAGCGGTTCCAGCAGTTTCAGCGTCGCCGCCTGTTCCTCCAACGAAGGAAGATACGGCAGCCGGTATTTCACACCGCCAAAGGAGTTCTCGTATTCGCTGCCACCCTGATAAGGGCGCGTGTTGGACAGCACCTTGATGTGCTGTTCCGGTTTGAACTTTCTGTCAGCAACTAGCGACAGATAGGACGAGAAGTAGGAGATGGCCTTCAGGTCACAGCTGCACACCCGCAGCACATCATCCGCCACCTCCAGTGCGGTGGTCGCCAGCACATTGCCGGTCAAAAGGCTGGTGCAGTCCACAATCACATAGTCTGCGATGTGCCGCAGCAGAACCAGCATATCCACCGCCTTTTCCTTGCTGTACTCCGCATGGGTAAAGACATTTTCACCGGCCTTGTAGCCCAGAAAGCTGATATAGGGGTTTTTCTCACAGGGAACACAGGTCTTGAGAACCTGTTCCTGCGTCATTCCGGGAGCCGCCAGCAGTTCGCCTACGGACACATCCGGCAGTTTCTTCTCGCTGACCACAGCCGGAAGCGTGGGCGCCGTCACATCGGTAAACACCAGCACCACATTTTTCTTCCGCTTGGACAATTCCAGGGCCAGTTTGACCGCAGTTACGGTTTTCCCGCCCCCAGGGCTGCCCCACACGGCAAGCATCTGTTTCTGCTTATTCGCCATCGGTATTCTCAACCTCCTGTTCCTCTGCGGGTTCATTGCCGGCCGCATTATCACCGGTGTTGTCGGCCACATTGTTATCATCGGATACCTCACCCTGTTCGCCATCCTGAGCTGCGGTATCTTCCTCCGGCTCCACAAAGAACTGATCCTGAGCTGCCAGGAACTTTTCGGCGTTCTCACGGGTTCCACGGTACACAAACGCCAGGTGCAGACTGTTGGATTCCTCCAAATGCGCAAGGAGTTGTGCCTGTTCGGTATTTACCAGCAGGGTAATGGTGGACGGGAGCGATTCTTCGGGATTTTCTTCCTCGTCATCCTGGGGCGCCTGATATTCCTTGTCGGCGCCGGAACTCTGTGTTGCGGCCAGGACCTCTACATACTTGAGTTCCGGGGGCTGGGTGGTTTCTCCTGTATCCTTATCGGTTGCAAAGAGCATGATGATGTCACCAGCTTCCACCTTGCCGGAACCGCCTTTGGCAAAGGTGGGAATGGTAACGGAGATCGCCACTTTGGAACCGTCCAGCTTGGTCAGGTACTCGTACTGAGTCAGTGGTTCAGAAGAAAGCCAGCCGGTGTTTACATCTGTGTTTTTGCGAAGTTCTACATCGGTATATCGGCCTACTACCTCGTCAAGTGATGTGGCAATGGCGTCAGACATACCGGACGCGCCTCTGGTGTAGACCTCAACCATATCCGCCGTGATATAGGTGCCACGGGGAATCACCTCGGCTTTCACCCGTACCGCTTCGGTCTGGGCCTTCAAACCCGCATTGAAAAGGGGCGTGATGCCAAAGCAAACCAGGACGGCCAGCAGGATACAAACCGCACCGATAATCGTCCGGTTTCTGAAAATATTCTTGTTCAAGTTGATACCTCCATTTGTTCAGATTACAGCGGCCGCAGCCGCCAGCCAATAAGCAGTTACGCCGCCAATGCAGAAGAACGGGGCAAGTGGCAGCCGGATGGAAGAAAAGTCCTGTCTGCGTACTCCAAACAGCATTACTCCTGTAAGCACGGCCAGGATCAGAGATAAAATGCTGTGCAGCAGACCAGGCCCCACTCCCAGAACAAAGCCACAAGCCCCCATCAGCTTAATGTCCCCACCGCCAATGGCAAGGGTTTTCCCATGTGTCAGTAATGCAGCCAACAGGTACGGACCTCCCGTAACAAGAAGCCCCGCCACAGAAGCGGCGGGGCGCAGCTCTATCAAGCCACAAACTAAAATCATGGCCGGAATCAGATTGGGAATCTCTCGTTCTTTCATATCCCAGAGCGCAGCACAAGCCAACAGCAGGCCAAATACCACGCCTTTTACAATCAGAGGATTCATGGCTCCATATCACCGACCCACTCCAGATCCGGGTTGTCCAGTATCTCGCTATGCAAATCATAGAAATACCGCAGTTCCGCAGGCGGCTCACCATTGACGTCAAACTCATGGCGGCGAAGTTCATTTAACCTTTTTCCCGCTGCTTGCTTTGCCGTGCTTTGGATTCTGTCTATATCCAGATAGGAGTAATCAACTCCCATCCATTCCGTGTAGAGAGCCGCCAAAGGCTGCGGATAAGACAACAGAGCGTCCGTTTCCCACTCGTCCAACCCTTCCTCCAGATGGCAGAGGAAATCTTCTTTGATGATCTTCTCGTAGGCATGGTCAAGAATTTCTTTAGGCGGCAGGGCGGCGAGTTCTTCCATACGGGCATCAAACTCGGCTTTGGCCCGTTCATAGAGCAGATCGCCCCGATACTCGGCGCCTTTGTCCTGAAGGAAGTAGTACACCACTTCGCTGATATTGTTCGGATTCATGCAGCGATCCGGGACGGGGGTATTACGGAATAACCATGCCGATTCCAATACATTTTCCATCGCAAGCAGCATATCCCGCTGAATATCGCACAGCGGTATATTTTCCAGCTCTTCTCGGATTGCGAGCATGGTCTGAAGCTGCTCAAAATACGGATCACCGGAAGAAAGTTCCTCCGGCGGTCGGGCAAAGCGATGGATTTCCATTTCCAGCTTTTCTTTTAATGCGTCAGTTTCCAGCATGAATCACCTCCATCACATGATTTGTCGATAGAATACGGCGATGGCGGTCATTGCGACCGCCATGCCGATAAAAATGGGCCACGGGTTCCAATTTTTCTGAAACATCTTATTCTCCACATTCCAATGCCTTCTGTGCGGCAAGGATTTGTTTCCCAATGGCGTAGATTACAGGAACCGTCACGGAATTACCGGCTTGCCGGTATAGCTGATTGTCGCTATTAACTGCCCGTGCCTTATCAAACATCTCGTCCGTAAAGCCTTGCAGTCGCCAGCACTCACGGGGCGTCAGTCTGCGGATCAGGCCGCACCCGGCAAAAGCTGTGCCTTGATTACAAGAGGTTTCCAGCGTCGTGGCAAGGTCTTTGCCGACCCGTCCGCGCCGCGTCTTGCTCTCCGGGAAAGAAAGGTTGATACTGTCGCCGCAGCGGGCAATATCATATCCTTTCTTTGTTGCTTCTCGAATCTGCATCCCGTAGGGACACTCATCGCAGTCTTGAAATAGCACTCCATGCCGATCCTGCGCCGTAACGGTGAAAGACGGCTCCCCGCAGTTCTTGATTCTCCGTCCGTTTTGCCGTTTTTCTTCCCGATCTGGGGTCACGACAGCACGGCAGCCATAGAACACCCCGGAACTGCCGCCCCAATTACTGATGGTGCGGTTATAGGCGGAGAGGATGCAGCGGGCTTCTCTGGTGAGTTTCGCCTTCCCGGTGCAAATGTCCACAAAGGACAGAACCGCATCCTTGTCCATCCCTGTGGGAGAGATCAGAACACCGGAATTGTCCCCGCCACGGTTGGTAATGCCGCTGTTATACTTGGCCTTGATGCAGCGGGCGTGATCGGTCAGCTTGGGATTACCATTGCAAAGGTCAACGAAATACAGGCCGGTCTTTCCTCCCCAGCCACCAGACTGTGCAGCCATTGTTACGCTGATGCCTGCCGGGTCATAGACGCGCTGCCCCTGCATACCACCTATGAGTTGGATAAGAGCTTTGCCACTGCCTGCGGGGACAGGAAATATTTTGGGTCCGCGTCCGGCTCCAGGATGTCGGCAAGCGACAATGAACACTCGCTCTCGATTTTGAGGGGGGCCGAAATACTTTGTATTGAGCAGTCCGTATTCGATATGGTAGCCGAGTGAGGCCAGCGTATCGAGAACGGTCGCAAAGTCCCATCCTCCATGAATGGATAGGAGATTCTTAACATTTTCAAGGACAATCCATGTGGGTCGATTTTCAGGACTTTGGCCTTTGACGAGTTGAGCAAGTGTAAAAAAGAGTCCACTTCTTGCTCCGTCAAGCCCTCGCTGGCGGCCAGCGACCGAAATATCCTGACACGGGAATCCTCCTGCCCACAGGTCTGCTCTGGGGAGATCTGCGGGGGCGACTTTTGTGATGTCGGCTGCATACCATTCATCCTCCTTTACATCGTGAATGGCTCTGTAACTGCGGTCGGCATACTTATCAATCTCACAATGCCCCACACAGCGCATCCCGCATAGCTCAAAGCCCTTGCGGAAACCGCCGATGCCTGCGAAGAAATCCAGAAATGTCATCTGCTCCATCGGCAGCCTCACAGTTCTGCCGTCATATCCTCGTCAAGCTCATCTTGCTCGATTTCATTCATGTGGTTGGTTTCTTCCTGTTCGTCCTCAAGCTCCATCAGCTTCACAAAGACGGCGTTAACAACGCACGGATCAATCTCCGTGACATATCGGGTGGTCGGGTCTACCTGATGTGCCTCCCTCGGCTCTCTTGTGTCAGGGAAGTCCGTTTTGCCCGCTCGGTCAAGCACGGCCTGATCGAACCGTGCGTCCCAATCGGAAAACTGGATAGTACGGGACAGCACATACATCGCCCGTTCTGTTCCATAACAGCGCACCAATTCTTCGATAAAGGCGTCCAGTTCACGGGTATTGAAGGCAGTCATGGCCTTATCCTGAATGAAGTTGCGGCAGGACATATTGATGTTGTAGCTGTCACACCAGAGAGCCGCTTCATCCTTTCGGGCGGCTTCCTCCAGCGAGGGGTAGTAGACCGGAATGGTTGCGTACATTATTCAAGCCCCCATTCATCCCCGTAACGATACGGGTAGATTTTCTGTCCGCGTAAAAAGCGAATCAGGTTTTGCACCTGATCTACCACGGACAAATTGCTCTGGTCTTTGGTAGTCATCATCACAGAGCCAAAGATACCGGCCAGGGCCAGGATAACGGTGGTTGTCACATTCCCGGTAAAGAGCCAGGCCAGCGCCGCTATGCCGCCCATCACCAGGGACCCCACAATGGATTGAAAAAGCTGTTTTTTCCCAAAGCCAGTAAACAGTTCGGCCTCCGGCTTCACGCCCAGAGGGATGTAGAGTTTCAAATCTTCGTCCATTTGCACCTCCTGTCAGGAATAGTAGTACAGAATCAGATCTTTGATTTGCCAGATGGATTCTGCGATGATGTAGAAGATCACTGTGTTACGGGCGCGCTTTTTATACTGCGCCGCCTGTTCCTCGGCTGCGGTCAAGCGCACCAGGCAGTAGACGAAACGGGCTACCGCACCAACGCGCACAAGCAGGATGATGGCATTTGAAATATCGTCCATTGTCACCATCAGCCATCACCTCACTTTCCCATGCCCTTGACCATCTGCACCAGCCGTACAGAATGGTATGCGTTGTTGACAATGGCGCCGCCGCCACCGCCACCGGTCGTAATGAGGAAGTCCTGAAGGAACTTCGGTGTCCGCACCGCAAGAATCATACAGGCCACGCCCCAGAAAATGTGCATATTCATCATCAGGCCAACCCCCAATTTCGCAAGAGAAACCTGAATTACCACAGAGAGCGCAGACTGGAAGAACTTACTCATGTAGGGCTTGAACACGCCTTTGTCATTGTCAATCAGACCTACGCAGGCCAACGGAATACCTACTCGCAAAATCAGGATTTCAAGCCCGCGCATCAGGAATTGGAAATATAGGATGAAATAGACGATGACAAATACCAAGCCAAAGATGGCTGTCACAAGCCCCATTGATGAAATGCCGGATACCCAGCCCGCCCAATCGTAAGCGGTGGCAAGGCCGATGGCCTCCAGCATTTTATTGCTCATTTCTTCTACAATCGTGGCAAGCCAGTCATACATGGTGGGAAAGCAGATTGCCACAGCCATAGCCTTGAAAAAGTTTGTGAGAATGGCAATAGGCTCCTCGTCGGCGTCCCCGTCTGACCACAGAACATAGGTTTCAAAGCCTTTTTTCAGGAACTTCAGCACAATCAGGGATACGCCAAAGCCGAATACAATGTCGAACAAGGACTGAAACAAATCGACCCCGGCCAAAGTGGACATATACTGCTCTGCGTACAGGGTAAGAGGGATAATACCTTCCATCAGCCCATCAATATAGGCGATTGCTCCATTCAGCAGGGCCACGATCAGCAGCACTAAGATATATTCCAATCAGCAACCACCTCCTTTCTGGGGGCGGCGCTTGGCCGCCCCCGATAGGGATTGGAATATGGCGGGCGATCAGGACACGGCAGCTTCTTCGTTCTGTACGGCGGCCTCATACGCTTCCAGTACAGCGGCGGAGAGCTTTGCCCGCAGTTCCTTCGTCATGGGGAAGCAATGCTCCACCCACTCGCCCTTGACATTCCGGCGGCTGGGCAGGGACACAAACAGCCCCTTTTCGCCCTCGACGACCCGCACATTCTTCACCAGAAAGCAGTCATCCAGGACCACGCTGCACACCGCCCGCAGCTTGTCGGGACCGGTAAAAGTCTTTTTGATTTCCGCTTTGAACTCCATTGAAAAACCTCCTGTCAAAAATTAGGGCGGGGCCGATGGCCCCGCCGCTGCTTGTTCCGATCAGCCGCCGTAGTTGAACATATCCTTGATGCGCTGGGTGATGGTGGGCAGCACGGTGTCGTCCACGATCAGGTACAGACCGGCCAGGATCAGGGCGCCCAGGACAATGGAGATCAGCACAGTAATCGCCACATCCAGCGTCCCCTGACCGGTGCGGTCGGTCAGCGCCTCCGCCGTGCGGTCAGCCAGCTCACGGGCCTTCTGCTTGGCAGTCCAGATAGAAGTCATAGCCTTAACCTGAGTGTTGCGGATGAAGTTAGCCATAGTTTTTTCCTCCTGTTAATAAAATGATTTATTTAGTAAGGCGCGGAAATCGCCTGTACTACGGAATGTATCCCGGCTTACTGGTAGTAGCCGAGAATCAGGTTCAGGGTGGCGGAACCGAGTACGGCGCCAATGCAGGACACCACCGCCACCACAATGCGGTTGTTCCACTTTTTCTGATCCATCTCGTCAGCCATGCCGCGCCGGATGCAGAAATAGATGATAAGCAGTCCGGCTACCACCGGCGCCAGCACCATCAGCCAGGTTGTCACATCACCGACCAATTTCTCGGTTCCCTTGACAATCTGACTGTCCTGCACACCAGCGGCATAAGCCGGTGCGGACATAAAAAAAGAGGCGGCAAGTGTGGCAATACCAACACCCGCCGCCCGGACAGCCTGTTTCAGCCTGCCCGCCGTCTGGTTGATTTTCTCTTTCATTCAAAACCTCCTATGGGTTAATCATCATCAAGGCCACCGCCCATAGCGCCCTTTTGCTGCGAAAGGCGGCGCATGATGTCCTTCTGGTAGTAAATCCAGATGTTCCACAATGCGATTTCCTGCTTCGTGTCGGTGATGATTGGCCGCTTCTGTTCCCGTTCTTCCCGCAGCCTGCGGTTATGCTCCATATCTCCCAACCCCAACATCTTGTTGAACATCCACTGAGAAAGGTCGGGCGCATACATCATAGCGGGGTGGTCGCGGCTGGTGATGATTTGATGGGGACGCTTGACGCGCCGGACCTCATCGGTATTGAGCAGCTTCCTCTCGGTCAGGCTGACGCTCTGGGAGTTAGAGGGGGTTGTGTATTTGCCGTTGCTGGCCGAAAGCTGGTAACTGGATGTGGTGTAGCTACCGAGTTTGTCGGACATCTCCCGCAGCGTTTCCGGGTCATCGCTTTGCAGGTACGCCCAGACCTGACAGTTGCCCTTGATCGTGTTGGCGATATTGTCGCTGTACTTTTCTTTCAGTTGGTCAAAGCCCTGCACAAACAGGGCATATCGCATCCCACGGCCAGCCGCCACGGTCAGTTTGTTTGTCATGTCGCTGATGGGCGTGAAATTTCCGAACTCATCCAGCACAAAATTTACCCGGCGTTCCAAACGCCCGCCGCGCCGGTCTGCCGCCTCTGCCAAAAGTTCATATTGCTGCGACACAATGAGAGAAGCAATGGGATAAAAGGTGGTTTTCTCGTCGGGCAGGATTACAAACAACGCCTGCTTTTTGCTGCCCATATCTGTAAGGGTAAAATCACTGGTATGCGTGATCGCGTAGATGGACTTCGAGGTGAACAGCCGCAGGGTGGTCAGGGCAGAGGTATAAAAGCTGCCTCTGGTACGGGATGGCGCCACATCAGAAATAGACAGAAGCGCCCGTGCCGGGTGGGACGGAGAGAGTTTCTTGACATACTCCAACAGCGGCATCTTATTTCCGATGGTACGGCACATTTCCGAAATGAACCAATACACATTGGTCATGTTCTGAAATTCCGGTCGTTTTTGGTTGTCGCATACCACGCAAAGAATGGCAGCCGCTATGATGGAACATTCACCGTTCGTCCAAATCTTTTCGCCCTCCGGCTTACCAACCAGATTGTTCGTCAAGTCCCAGGCCAGCATTTCTGCACGGTCGGTGTCGCCCTCGCTGATGGCGTCAATGATGGGCTGGAGCAGATTGTAGCGCATACTCTTTTCGGGGTTCTTGAAGTCCAGCACCAAAACCTCATAATCCAACTTTTTCAGGAAATCAGCGGTGTAGTGGAACAATTCGGCTTTGGGGTCGGAGCAGAAGATGGATTCTCCAGCGAGTCCCAAAAGACAGATACTTTCCAGAACCAGACATCTTGATTTACCGGAACGAGTGGCGCCAACGCAGAGCAGGTGGCAGTCATCACCGACAAAATAGATTTTTTCTTTATCGCCCTCCTTTCGCATACCTACCACCACGCCGCCTTTTTTCAGCGGAGTATCCGCTCCCAAAGGTTCCTGCTTGGGAATACCTTTGGGGTGAAGGTTCAACTTCAATTTATCGCCTCCTTATTTTTCTTTGAGAAAATCCAAACCATCGTATCCGGTATCTAAGAGCTGCCGGATCGTTGGGTTGTGCGGGTCAAGAATATAGCTGTCAAATGCTTTGTCTTTCTCGGAATCGGTCATCCACCGGGCTGAACCATGCTGGTATTGGCCCACGGCTCTGGGTGTCTGAATTTCCGGGGTGATCGTGTCCAGGTCTGATTCATACGGCCTCATGTTGGTCAGGAAGAACATAACCGCCAACACACTTACAAACCCTTGCAGACACAGATACAACATCATGTGCTGGCGGTTGGAAAATAGGCTGGCAAGGCAATCACCGATGGGGAGAAGTGAAAGCCGGGTGATCTCTCTTGTCAGCAGACCGTGAACCGCTGTTGAGAAAAACAGGTTGAGAATCGCGCCGGAAACGAAGATCAGCGCACAAACCATCAATTTAGGCTTTGTTTTCAAAACGGTAGTTCATCCTCCTGTTCATCCTCATCCTCAAAGGCATCCAGAAGTGAATCCAGATACGCCTTCTTCTCTAAATTCCAGGTACTCACCATATCCGACTCGTACTCGGTAAACGGTAAAATGCGTTCGGTGCCATCCTGAACACATTGTTTTGAGTTGAAAAGGCCAATATCGGCAAATTCATTATTGGAAATGAGAGTACCGTCATCTGTGCGAAACATGATTGGCATATTGTTGCCGTCTGCATAGTAAAGGAACCGATTCGTTGCATACGCAAGCCGGGCAATATCGCCATCGAGCAAAATAAAATATGGAATCTTTCGCTCACCGTTGATTGCCGGATATTTGTTGAACTCATCCAGAAACTCTTGGAGTTCGGGGCAGACCTCACGAACAGTCAGTTTGCCTGTTTCATTACGGGTAATTCTTTCAACTACATCTTCCAGTGCATGATCGGCAGTTAATTGACAGCCATACCAAGTAACAGCAGTAATAGGGAATGGCGAAACAACTTCGTCTATTTCTTTATAGACTTGTGTATTTTCAAAAAAATAGTGGGGCCAGTGACTTTTCATGTTATCGTCTGCCTTTTGACGCAGCGATATGTCCGCTTCGATAATGAAGTGATTTCCTTCCAGGTCGAAATCCAGAATTTTCATTGCAAATACCTACTTTGCCGCCTGTGGCTTTATAATTCCATATCATCTTCAACCGCGAAATCATCCAGAAACGCTTCGTTATCCTGATCCTCGGTCAGCTTGATTGCCTGCGGCTCCGTTTCGCCCATCTGCATGGGAATCAGGACCGGCAATAGATGCTTTTGCAAAAAGTCCTGATCCGCGCAGCGGTCAATGAATGTCCCGAAGGTGTTCAAAAACGGGGTATCCAACGGAGTACAAATCATCAGGTCGCCGCGCTCTTTCCCCATCTTCACAATAAAAGATGCAAGATTGACCGGATCGGGGTCCAGGCAGAACGCTTCATGCAGACCGCCCTCCGCAGGGGCATACCCGATTAGAAAAGGATAGCCGCAAGCAGTATGGTTTTGCTTGGCTGCGCTGATAAGTTCAGGGGTGACAAACTTGGTGAGTTCTTCGGCAGCCTCATTCCTGACCGGCTTATCCAGAAGCCATTCTTTCAAACTTTCCGGTTTGACGATGCCACAGAAGTCATGTCGTTCCCAATGAATGTATTTGCCGGTCAACAGGCTTTCTGCATACACGGCCTGACCTCTGGCTCCATAAATACATCCAAAACCGTTACGGGCATACCAGATGGAGTCGTCGGCAGTCATGTCCTTGCCCTTGCTGCTCACCCCAGGTTTGAGAACCAGAAATTGATTTTCGTAGTTGTACTGGCTACTTTCGGGGATGCAGTCATTTATGTCCAGAGGGCGATCCGACTGGCGGATCATTTTCTGATTCTTCACCATATCATCGGATACATAGAGAATCGGGAGTTGCAGAAAAGTAGCCAGGCCAATTTCGTCCTTCATTCCCTGAGAGATGGTGTCACCCATAACCCAGAGTTCATCGCAGCGTTCCAGCAGTTCGTGACCCATTCGCAGACCCTGTTCCCGCTGCTCCGGCACTGCGTCATTCAGATATTGCGTGAAAATCGTATGCGGCGCCAAGGGAATCACGCCGCAGGATGCCGCATAAGCACAGTAGTCCTTTGCCTTTTCCATGTTCTTTTCCATATCTCCCCGCAAGGGGGAAGAAATATAGACCAGCCTCAAAGTAACACCTACCTTTCCAAATTAAGCCCATCCACCCAACAGATGGACGGTGCAAAAGTCGATGAAAACTGCCCACCGGCCACGGAACATAGCCCGCAAACCTCTGAGTTTCAAATTTCCAGATCTTCCTCGTCCTCTAAATCACAGGCGCTTTCCACATCGGAACCGTAATCTGTGAACGGCAAAATGTGTTCTGTTCCGTTCTCAACATTTTCCTCAGATTCATACAGCCCCATATCGGCAAATTCATTGTCGGAAACAAGAGTGCCGTCAACGGTACGGAACATCAGCGGCATATAGTTACTGTCCTCGTAATACAGAAACTCATTGGTCGCATACGCCAGTTTTGCAATATCGCCGCCGTGAAAAATGAAGTACGGAATAGTTCGTTTCCCGCTGATAGCCGGATATTTTTTGAGTTCATCGAAAAACTCTTGAAGCTCTGGACAAACATAATGAACGGTCAGTTTGCCGGTTTCATTGCGGGAAATGCGTCCGATCACATCTTTCAACGCATGATCGGCAGTCAGTTGATAGCCAGCCCAGGCTACGGCTGTAATTTGGAACGGCGAAACAGCGCCGTCCGTTTCCTTATAAACCTGCGTGTTATCAAAGTCGTACCGGAGCCATTGACACTCCATATCATCATCCGCCTCTTGGCGCGGCGCAATGTCTGCTTCGATGATGAAGTGACTTCCTTCCAGGTCGAAATCCAGGATTTTCATTGTAAACTCCTATCTTTCCAAGTCCAGCCCGTCCAGCTCATAGTCTGAAACAGGCGGTTCAAAGGCCGTATCATAGG
>NZ_JACOPP010000047.1 GCF_014287895.1 Lawsonibacter hominis
CGGACATGGTTTACAGACTCCTTTCAGAATGGTGTGTCGCAACTTCATTCTACCAGAGTTCTGCAAACCATGTCTCTTTTTATCCTCTTTTATATTTGCGCAACTTATTTTACCTTATCCGGGATCAAGAAGGGCACCAGAGCCTTCGGGAAAAATACGGCAGAAAATAAAAAGAGCCGGAGGGTACTTCAGTTGAAGTGCCCTCCGGCCGTATTCTTTGTATAGGTGATATAGATTTTGTACTGCTTATGGGCTTCCGTTGCCCTCACGGCTCCGTCTCATAGGGCCAGGTGTTGATGCCGCCGAATTCATAAATATTGGTGTACCCCAGGTCCGCCAGCGCGGCGGATGCGGTCTTGCTGCGGTTTCCGCTGCGGCAGTAGACCAGCACCGTGGAGTCCTTCTCCGGAATCACTTTGGCGGCAGTATCCTCGTCAATCATGCCTACCGGCAGCAGGACAGCACTGGGGATGTGACCACTGTCATATTCGTCTTGCTCCCGAACATCCAGGATGATGACCTCTTGGGTATCCATCATTTCTTTGGCCGCTTCCTGGGTGATCTGCTCGTAGGAGCTGTCCGAGGTGTTTCCACCGCATCCGGTCAACAGCAAAAGCAGAGAGGAAAGTAAAATTACAATTCGTTTCATTTGAGTTCCTCCAGAAGGCTGGCGGCAAAGGCTTTGTGGCCCTGCTCTGTAAAGTGTACGCCGTCATAGGCCAGGGAGACATCCCATTTTCCGGCGTCGGCAAAGCGGATGCCCAGCCGCTCCGCCAGGGTTTGGCAGAGCTGGGCAAAGGCATGGGAGTCCTCAATGAGCTGCGGACTGGGCACCCACGCTCCCAGAGTCACCGGCAGCGGTGCAATCAGCAGGATTTTGCTTCGATCCAGGGAAACGCCGGAGAGGAACCGCTCCAGCCGCTCGGCGGCCTGCTCCGGGCTCTGGCCCTGGAGCAGGTCGTTGGTCCCCAGCATAACGATCAGCAGATCCGTGTCGGCAGGCAGGGCGGGAACGACAGATGGGATTTCCCGGCCATTCTGCCCCATATTGCAGACAGTCCATCCAGTCTCCGTGGCCAGGATGTCCACCCATCGACTGTCCGCATCATAGCGCCCGCCGAAATAGCCCCGAGGGTCGTAGCCGTAGGTGTTGGAGTCGCCGAAGCAGATGACTTTCATCCCGCACTTTTCCTTTCTCTGTGGATATTACTTGAACCGCTGATAATAGTCTGCCAATTTCTCGTCGCAGATCCGCTCGATCTCCTGCTTCTCCTCCCGGGTCAGCTTCTTCCACACGGACTCGTCCACCTGGATCACACCCAAAGTCTTGGTGTGGTGGAGCATCTGCATGTCCTCGAACCGCTTGAAAGGGTTGGACAGGATATTCCGCTGGGCCTGAGCATCGGTATAGCCGCCCTTGGCGTAGATGCTGTTGGCCTTTTCCACCACCAGCCCAGCAGCCCGGCGGGCCTCGTAGAATTCCCGGAAGTAGGTGACGATGTCGCTGAGCCTCACCCGTCCCTTGTCATCGGCAAACAGAAGTACCGCCTTGAGTAGTACCGGCTTGTAGGAGTAGCTCATATCCATCTGATGTACCATATCCAGAAACAGATCCTTGCGGTTGGAGTCGTCGATGAGCGTCCAGCCGTACTGCTCCGCATATTTCTGGAGGGTCTCTTCTTTGAAATACTTGAAGGTCCGGTGCTCGCTCATGGGCACCACCAGGTCGGGCACCAGCAGGCCATCCCGGACATACCGCTCGATGGTCTCGGCCTGCACGTCCACCCGACGGACAAACTCCATCTGGGAGATCGTGCCGGCGGCCTCCTCCTGCCAGTTGAAGATGTCCACCAGTTCGTAGTCCAGGGCATCCACTGGCCAGTCGATGAGGGCATCCGGGCGTTCGCCCTTGTCATAAAGCCCCTGTTCGGCGGTTTTCTGCTGTTTTGTGCCCAGTACCAGGGCGCCGGGCTTGTACTCCTTTAGCCGGAACAGACGGTGCATGGAGTAGGGCATGTTGTACTGGCTGGCGTTGTCCACGAAATCAAACACCATCAGACTCTCCTTGCCGGGGGACAGCCGCATCCCCCGGCCCAGCTGCTGGGTATAGAGCACCTTGGACATGGTGGGCCGGGCCATGAACAGCACTTCCGTGGCCGGGCAATCCCAACCCTCATTGAGCAGATCGCAGGCGCACAGTACCTTGGTCTCGCCCTTTTCAAACCGGGCCAGCACCTCCCGGCGGTCGCTGGCCTTTACCTCACCGGACACGGCCTCGGCAGCCACACCGGCGTCGTGGAGCCGTCCGGCGATCTCCTGGGCGTGCTTGACGGAGGCGCAGAAGATGACCGTCCGCTTGTCCTTCACATATTGGAGCCAGGTGTCCACGATGAGCTGGTTGCGCTCCGGCACATAGATCTTGCTCTCCAGGTCCCGGATGTTGTACTGGACGCTGTTGAACCGCACCTTGGTCAGATCGATGTTGGTATGGATGCGGATGCACCGCACCGGCACCAGCTCGCCAATCTCCGCGGCGGTCTGGATGTCCAGCTTGTGGGCGGTATTTTTGAAGATGTCCAGGATGTTCTTGTCGTCGGCCCGCTCCGGCGTGGCGGTCAGGCCCAGGGTGAATTCCGGCGTAAAGTAGGATAGGACCTTCTGGTATGTATCCGCGGAGGCGTGGTGTGCCTCGTCCACGATGATATAGCCGAAGTCATCCGGCTTGAACCGCTCCAGATTCAATGCCACGCTCTGGATGCTGCCGCAGACCACGAAGGCGTTGCCCTGCTTCATGCTCTCCACATAGCGGCCCACCGTGGCCCGGGGCCACAGCTCCCGGAAGGTCTTGGTGGCCTGATCTACCAGTTCCACCGTGTGGGCCAGGAACAGGGTTCGCTTGCCGAAGCGCTTGGCGTCCATGACGGCGGTCACCGTCTTGCCGGTACCAGTGGCGTGGTAGAGCAGGGCGATGGTCTCAAAATTGCAGCGCATCTCCTCCAGCGCTGCCAGGGCCTGCTTTTGGTGCTCCTTCAGCTCCAGCTGGGAGCCGTCCAGGGACTTGCCCCGCTGGGTGGGGAGGTAGTCCTCGATCTCCTTGAAACTGGGGTGCTGGCCCAGGAATACCCGCAATTCGTCCTTGACAGTCTCCGGCTGCTGCTGCATCTGCCGCACCGCCCAGCGGTACACATCCCAGCCCAGGTAGATCATGCTGTTCTGCTTGAGCAGGTCGTCGTAAAACTTATTCTGGGAGATCAGCTTGGGGTTGTGGGAGGCCTCGTCGTCGACCTCTATGGCCACCTTCCGCCCACCGTTTTCAATCAGAAAGTCGGCAAACCGGCTGTTCTGGTAGATGTCGGAGAATGGGTACTGGGAGTAGAGATAGCCGGCCTTTTCGGCGCCGAAGGTGTCGGAGAACAGTTCGATGAACAGGTCCTCGGCGCTGCTGCCGGAGGCGGAGCGGTAGGTTGGCATGGAGGTCACCTCGGTTTCCTGTTAAAGTATGTATCTGCGATCTTCCCGAGATCCGCTAATCTGGACTCAATAGCTCCTCTGCTTCTTCCGTGTTCCTTGGCAATAGCAGAAGTTGTCATCCCTGAGTCAAACTCGTCCAGCAGCTTTTCTTCCTCAATATCTGTCCAAGGTTTTCCTGCATTTCGGGGCAGGCTTTTCTTTTTGGATATAGAAGGGACTGCATTCAAAACTTCATGAAAGGCCCGTATCATTTCAGGTTGATTGCACACATGGTTTTGCGGTAACAGCTCGCCGGTGAAAGGATCAATGCCATCAGCTAAAGCAGATAATAGCTCTTTTGCTCGTACAATATCCATTCAGCACTCCTCATTCACTTCCTTCAGCAGGATTTTCTTCTCAAATCCGCCCCGTTTGGCAGCCTTGTCCGCCCGCACCCGCTCCAATTCCTCCAAGGTCCAGCCCCGGGCCTTCACGACGGCCTGCATAACCTCCAGAAGGTCGGCCAGTTCCTCCAGGGATTTGCTCTCCTGATACTCCGCCAGCTCCTCGTTCAGCTTCTGGTCCAGGAGTGATATGTAGTCCTCGTCAGAAATCGTTTCGCAGATGCAGGTTTTCCCATGGGCTTCGATAATTTCTGGAATACGGTCACGCACTAACTTGTAATATTTTTCCATCCTCTCACCTCTTCCGGAAACGATTCAGCCAGGACTTTTTGAAAGGGATATCAAAGAAAGTCTTTGCTTCCCCCAAATTCATCACAACCCACTCTCTGGATTTATGGGCTTCCAGTGTTTCGGGAAGTTCTTTGAGAATGCGGTCTGCTTCCCATGTGGCTCCGGCATTATACCGGATCTCGTTATTTCGTTCAGAAATTTCGAAGGACGACCGGCTGGTATTCCAGGCATTGCGAATGGTTTTGATGGCATAACTGCCAGTCACTTTCTCGCTGAAATAGTCCTCCAATGTAAGGTGGCGTATATACTCTGGGCAGGCCATTTCCGAATATTCCTTAAAAATCTCCATTAATACACGAGAGGATTCTGCCAAAATGTCTGGTGCGCTCCCAGATTCGTCGCTTTTTATTTCTTCCAACAGATCTGACGTAATCGCCAGCATTCGGCGCAGATATTCTCGGTACAAGGCGGTTCCTACTTCACGTTGTACTGTACGCACAATGCTGCTGCGCATGACTTCCGTGTTGGTAAGACCTGCCTGCACCCGACAGATTACGGTACGGCGGATCACTTCCGGCGCAACGGCTTTTACATCCTCGTTTGCACTGATGACGACTGCCGGATAGTGCAGAAGATTATCCGCTACACCGAAGTCATCATTTTTTATGGTTTCAATGGCATGCTGGTTAAAACGGGTGTTGGTCAAATCATCTACAATAATTGGCGCGCCCTTTACAGTCCGTTTGAGCCCTTCGATGCTGGAGCGCGTAAACTCAGGAGCAGAGATTTTCGTCTTCTGACCAATCATCATTTTCAGTAGCGTTTCCAAAAAGCTGGTCTTACCTGCTTTGCTTTGCCCATATACCAGTCCAAACACAGGGTAAGGGAGTAGATTCTGGTTGTACCGCACAGCCATATCACGCATACAGGCCATGAAAGGCGAGCAGAAATACCAGTTGGCAAATTCGTAATATCGCCGTTGCAACCCCTTCACATCGCCGTGAAACTTCTCATATCCATCCATGTATTTGAAGAACAGCCCCACATCTTTTTCGATTTCTTCCTTCGGCGGAGACAAATCCAGGATAACATCATTGAGCTTTGCAATGCCTTCATCAGGAAACACCTCCAACTGAGGATATTCGCTCCGGAGTTCTCTCTCCTTTTCTTTGTTTGTCACCACTTGGCGGCGGACTGTCCTAATTTTTTTGGGCGAGAGCAACAGCTTTCCCTTTTTATCAGGTTTGGGCACAGAAGGCGCAAATTTGGAAGCAAGATTTTTAATATCCAGAACAAATCTCACTTCTTCACATGCATCTTCTGCCGGCTGCAAAACCAGTGCTTTTTTCACAAAAACTGTTCTGGCAATCGGTAGTTCTTCCAGATTTTCTCCATCGTCTGCACATAGCATGGATTCCTTTGCAATCTGATCGGTACTGTCCTCCCGTAGCTGACAGTAGCAGCTCCAATACCAATCGTAAGCCGGGTCTCCGTCAATATAGCAGATATTCTCTCGCTGCCTACCTCCAAATGCCGAAAAAGACATGTTGGCCGATCCCATAATGACCCGCTTTCGACCGTCTCTCGCCGAAAGCAGATAAATCTTTTCATGGGACAGGACATTACGGGCTACATAAAAGCGCAACGTTTTCTGCTCAATGCGAGAGGCCAGATTCAACTTCATTTTCCCGGCAGTCTCCCGCATTCGCTCAATGGTTTTATATTGATAGGCCATAACCTCTTGCAGGGAGTAAGAAAGCACTTCATCACAGCCAAAGATGACCTCTGCTTCCTCAAAAAAATCTAACAGGCGGTAAATAAAGCTGATTCCAGAAGAATATGTAATGGCGTGGAGCGTATCAAACCCGGAGAATAGCTCCTGCCAGGATAGGCTCTCCGTGCTGGAAAACTCCATTTTTACAACATCCAATGTGTTGGAGTGATGAAATCTCATCTGATCCTGTACCGGTTCAGATACATGGAATAAAGACAAATTTTCCATGCTGCACCTCTCTGCTTTATCTCTTCTTCAGCTGATTCAAAATCTCCTCATCCGCCGGGCAAAACGCATACTGATCGATCTCATCCACCGTAATCCAACGAATATCGTTGTGTTCCAGTTTCTGTGGGGTGCCTTCCCGGATGGTAGCATGGAACAGGGTCAGATGGACCGTCAGATCGGGGTATTCGTGGATTACATCCATGAACACTTTGCCTACATTCAGCGTGACAGCCACTTCCTCCTGGCACTCCCGGATCAGCGCCTGCTCCTTGGTTTCGCCTGGTTCCACCTTGCCGCCCACAAACTCCCACAGCAGCCCTCTGGCCTTGTGGGCCGGGCGCTGGCAGATCATAAACTTATCCTGATCCCAGATCAGGGCTGCAACCACTTCAGTCATTTATCCCACCACCAATTTATTTGTCTTCTTCAAAAACTTCGCCGGAATTGGCCGGTCCAGCTTCCAGGTGATATTCATGGGCCTGCTCCCGTCATGCTTCACATAGTTTGCCGTGCCCAGGAAGGTATAGGCTCCTGCACCTCCTGTGGCCCGGTCCGCTTTGAACTCCCGGACAAACAACAACACCTTACTTTCACGCTCTCGATGATGGATGTATCGCTGACCAGTGGGCGAATTCTCCGCTGTGGTGTTCTGGCTTTGCCAGTGGAACAGGTTTTCGTTGATGGAGTAATCCTGATACATGGTGGTGGGCGAGTAGTCCTTATCAGCCTTGTTCAGCGTCACAAAGAACACATCCACTTGCTTCTCCGGCAACCACTTCACACCCTCACGCACTGTGGCCGGCTTCAGGAAATCCAGTGCCACCAGCAGCTGATCCCTGGTATAGGTGCAGTGGAGGTCCAGCGGGCAGTCAAAGCCCAAATCCACCGGCTCATCAATGAAATCAATCTGCTCATACCGGTAGCGGAGCAGATCCAGAAACTCTCTCAACAGCACCGGGCTGTCCCAAAGGGCGTACAGGTTGTCCAGCACCTCATCGGAGGCCCAACTCTCGGCCGCCTTGCCCCAAACGGTCACATAGAACATCTGGAGCATCCGCTGCTCCAGCTCACCCAGCGCCGTAAAGTCCACATCGTCCAGCCGGGGCAGCTGGTCCAGCAAAAAATGAATCCAACGCCGGGAGTCCACAACGGCCAGCCGGCCAAGGGCCTTCGTGAGCATTTCCTCCAGCGGCTCGCTGAAATCCGCAATCACATCCGCCCGGGCGCAGAGGCGTGAGAAGGAGGAAAACTTGTAAAGTGCCCTGGGGTCCAGGTGGTAATAGTCCAGGAAGTTTGCCAGGGTCAGCTCCAGACCGCTGTCCTCCGCGAAGCTGGCCACCCGGGACACCAGCCCGGCGGTATTGCCGTAGGAGGCGCGAATGTTGTCCAAAATGTACTTGGCCGCCTTCTTCTCCAACTGGATATAGCAGCCCTTGGGCGCGGAGACAAAGCCGTCCTTGATCTCCCGGGTCACGCTGCGGGTGGTGTTGGACAACAGGGCGGCAAACTTGTCCTCGAAGTTATACCGCTTGTTGGCCTGGCCGATAAAGTCCAGCACGGTCAGGCATTCTTTATTCTCCGCAAGCCGCAGGCCACGCCCCAACTGCTGGAGGAAAATGGTCAAAGACTCAGTGGGCCGCAGGAACAGCACCGTGTTGACCTCCGGGATGTCTACGCCCTCGTTGTAGATGTCCACCACGAAGATGAAACGGACCTCGCCGCTTACCAGCCGCCCTTTGGCGGCTTTTCTCTCCTCATCGGAGGATTTTCCGGTCAGGAAAATAGAGGGAATGCCGTGACTATTGAAATAGCGGCACATAAACGCCGCGTGCTCGATGGACACACAGAAGCCCAGGCCCTTCACCTCGTCAATGTCGGTCACATACTTGAGAAGGGAGGACACCACCAAATCGGCCCGGCGGTTGGCCACGGCGCCGCTGAGGGTGTAGAGATTCGAGAGCTCATTTTTGTCGTAGCCGCCGGCGCTCCATTTCAGGGTGTTCAGATCCACTGTATCGGTGACGCCGAAATACTGAAAGGGACACAGCAGCTTGCGGTCAATGGCCTCCGGCAAGCGGATTTCCGCAGCGATCCGGTTGCTGAAGTAGGGCAGCACGCTCTTGCCGTCCATACGCTCCGGAGTGGCGGTCAGGCCCAAGAGGATTTGGGGCTGGTAGTAGGACAGCAGCTTCTGATAGGTAGGCGCCGCTGCGTGGTGGAACTCGTCCACCACGATGTAGTCGTAAAAATCCGGGGCAGTCTTGGCTGTGAAATCCTGCGAGTTGAAGGTCTGAATGGACAAAAACAGGTGGTCAATGCCCTCTGGCCGGTAGCTGCCCACAAACAGCTCCCCGAAATTGGCGTCCTTCAAAACCGCCCGGAAGGTGTACAGGCTCTGCCGCAGAATCTCCTCCCGGTGGGCCACAAAGAGCAGCCGGCATGCTTTCCCGGGATGTTGCTTGCAAAATCGCTTGTAGTCCAGGGCGGAGATCACCGTCTTGCCGGTGCCGGTGGCAGCCACCACCAGGTTGCGGGTGTAGCCCCGGACGGCGCGCTCCGCTTCCAGCTTGTCCAGGATCTCCTGCTGGTAAGAGTAGGGCGCAATATCCATGGTGTAGACTTCGGCGTTGTTTGCGTCGAAGTATTTTTCCGCTTTCAGCGCCCGGGCCAGCCGCTCCTTCTGATCCTCGGAGTAATACTCAAATTCGTTGGAATTCCAGTAGCTCTCGAAGGTGGCGGCAATCTTGTCAATGGTCTCCGGCAGATCCCGGCGGGTCACCTTCACGTTCCATTCCAAACCGCTGGAGATGGCGGCGTTGGATAGGTTGGAGGAGCCCACATAGGCGGTGGTGAAGCCGGTATTCCGGTAAAAGACATAGGTCTTGGCGTGGAGGCGGGTGCGCTTAGTGTCGTAGCTGACCTTGATTTTGGTGTTGGGCAGGGCCCGCAACTCCTCAATGGCTTTCACATCGGTGGCCCCCATGTAGGAGGTGGTGATGATTCGCAGCTTACCTCCGTTTTGGGTAAACTCCCGCAGCTCGTCCATCAAAAGCCGAAGGCCACTCCACTTGATAAAGGACACCAGCATGTCAATTCGGTCGGCGGAGACGATCTCCTTTTTGAGCTCCGTGTACATCTGGGGCTCATGAATGGCCCCGGTGAACAGGCTGCTCTGGGCGATGGAGGTCTCTGGTCGGCTCAGGTCGGCAGCCGTCTTGCCCACCGCCAGCCGGGGGTCCTGCTCCCGTAAAAGCGCAAGAAGCTGCTCCGCCCGCGCTTCAACGCTCAACGCGGCAAAGTCAGCTTCTTGGGTTGTGTTTTGGATGAGGTCTACAATCTGATTGGCGAGGCCGATCTGCGCAGAGATATCCCCGCCGTTGTCCAATACATTCTCCAAACCCCTTTGCACCACATCCGCCAGATACTGCGCCAACACCCTGGAGGCTTCTGCTTTGTCAATGGGCGCAACCGATTTACGGGCGTCGGGAATCTCCGAAAGCTCGCGGTTCAGGGCGGTATTGATGACTTGTTCGTAGAGGCCAGGAGGCAGCATTATATTTCACTCTTCCTATCTTCTCTTTGTGGATGTATATTGTACTTAGTATAACTGGAATTTCAAAATCCGACAAGGAGTTGTTGGCAAATATCAACAAAGCTATCCAGCTTTGATATATCCTGTTTCTTTTCATCGGAAAATTAGTTTAGCATTATATTTGTCCAATAAGCAGGACTATTCTGTATGACACCATCTGTCAAAATAGAAAGCGGATGATTCAAGCTATGTACACTTTATCAACAAAGGGCAAAACGATATCCATTTTCCCAAGTTTTGAAGTAAACGCACCTATTATCTACCTTAATACCTTCTCCAACGAGGGACAGAAGGTATACGAAGCCACGCAGACTGCCGGCTGTCCGCCGTTCACATTGGTGGCCATCAGTGATCTGGACTGGAACCACGATATGGTTCCCTGGGACAGTCCGCCTGCCTTCAGAAATGCTGATGCCTGCACTGGCGGCGCAGACGACTATCTGCGGCTTCTGACCGAGGAGATTATTGCAACGGCAGAGAAAAAGATTGCCGGCGTCCCTTGTTGGCGAGGAATCGCCGGGTACTCTCTGGCCGGGCTGTTTGCCCTGTACGCCATCTACCGGACGGATCTGTTTTCCCGGGTGGGCAGCATGTCCGGTTCCCTCTGGTTTCCCGGCATGAAGGAGTACATCTTCTCCCACGAGCCAAAGCGCCGGCCGGACTGCGTGTACTTCTCCCTGGGAGACAAGGAGAGCAAGACCCGGAACCCGATCCTGCGGAGCGTCCGGCAGAACACGGAGGAAATCCAGGCATTCTATCAGGACAAGGGGATCGACACAGTATTCCAACTGAACCCCGGCAACCACCACGACCATGCGGCGGAGCGCACCGCCGCCGGCATTGCCTGGATGCTGAGCCGATAGGTCTTGTCAAACAGGCGGCTCCTCGGTACAATGGCAGCAGGAAGGGAGGCGTCCTCTATGGCGGCCATTCGTTGCCCGCACTGCGGCAGTCCCGTAAAAATCCGGGGCAGCCGGCGGGAGTGCGGCTATTGCGGCGATTTCGGCAGCATTTCCTCGCTCCATCCCTCGGAAAAGGCCAAACTGATGCAGGCGGCCACGCCATCCGTTCAGGTCACCGTCACGGTGACGGATACCTCTGAGGAGGAACCGCCCCGCAGGTTTTCCCGGGCTGAGCCGGAGGACATGGTGCGCCGGTGGGACTTTGACGAAAATGAGTGGGCCTGCCGGGATCTGCTCATTGCTGCCTTCCCCCAGGCGGCCAGCCGCTGGTCTGAGGAGGAACTGGCGGAGATGCACACCATGGATCTCCTGGTGGAAACTGGCCGGCGTGATCCCCAGACCGCCCTTGAGATGGCGAAACTGCTGCTCAACACGGCGGAAGAACACCTCCAGAACGAGGAGGCGGCCAATCAACTGCTGGGCTGGGATCTGTATGACCTGCTGGCCAGCGACGATATGCTGCCGCTGCCGGTGGAGGAGCTGAAGTGGGATGACCGCCTGGCCCGCCAACTGTTCCAGAGCGCCTATGTGGACCGGCCTCAGGAGGCGATCCTGAACGCCTGCGGCCGTTTGGGAGAGAAGGAACTGCAGCGGAAGCTGCTGGAGCTCCTGGACTGCAACCCCTTCCCCCATGACACAATTGGATATTAACAAGAACAAGTATTTTCGTAACTTCCATCGCATTTTATGTTAGAGAAGCCGCAAATCAGCTAAACAGTGATTTGCGGCTTTCATACTTATAAATTGTCTAAAATGGTTTTCAACGCATAGGGCTTGGCATATTTCAGATTAGCATCACTCACAAAAATAGTATCTGTAGACATGGGTTTCGACCACATGGCTGGATATACGATTATCTTTTTCTTACTATACTTTCCCTCCGCAAAAATTGGCGCATGACTAACATCAATGTGTACGCCAGAAATCTGTAGTATCTGTTCCAAAGATTTCAAAAGATGCTGCTGCTCTCCCTGTGGGACCGCAGATACTCTTGCTCTTGTTTCTCCCCAGTTCAACAAATCAAGTGCAGCCTTACGATCCAGAACGCTGTGGATATATTGATTTCGATAGTGCTTTAGGCACCTGTGGCACGCACTGTCGCAGGTACAGCCTTCAAGAAGTTCTTGAGTTTTGGTAAGTAACTGGCGAATGGAGGATTCAATGCTAACGGCATAGCCGGCACCACTGGAGAGGCTGTCATATAAGTAGATATCAACGAAATCTCCTTTACGATTTTGCCTAACACGATAACCAGTCACAAGTTCTGTAAATTCAATGTCCAATTCCTGACACGCAGCCAAACGCAAACCTTCTGCAAGAGACTGTCCCGCACGATTAAGCCAAGAATTTCTGGTGGGATTAATATCAATCTGCTTTCGATCTAAAGCAAATTCCAGAACAAGCATATCTGTAACAAAGTCGTATCCGAGATTCACATTGATTGTATCACTATGTTTGCAACGCGTTTTAATGAATTTGGATCTATACGGGCGTAAAACATCCTTAAGGACAGCGGGGTCATCTCCGGGCATTGCAGCACCGCAGTCGCAGCAGATTGTGAATCCCTTACCACTAACACCATTGTTAAGCATGATGATTCGCTGATTGGGAC
The DNA here is from genome assembly GCF_014287895.1 of Lawsonibacter hominis. Classification (GTDB taxonomy): domain Bacteria; phylum Bacillota; class Clostridia; order Oscillospirales; family Oscillospiraceae; genus Lawsonibacter_A; species Lawsonibacter_A hominis. The sequence continues at coordinate 12,314 of NZ_JACOPP010000047.1, forward strand.
GAACCGCCATTCGGATGTTGGCACATCCATTAACCGCCGTAACATCATCTGCATCGGGTAGTGTGGAATATAGAGGTTGCTGAGTTGCTGAGTATTCTTCATTCAATTGTGCTGTTTCAATGGATGTGGCATTTCGTGGTGCGAATCCCCATGGGCGTAGCATTGGCAACATATTTGTCAATGCGCTATTGCCACAGAAAGGACAAGTATCAGGGTTATCCTCTTCTAAGCCAAACCAACCACACTGACTGCAGGTGCGAATGCTTTTCCAGTAGCTTGCATCCTGAATAAATGCTTTGGCTGGAGATGCAGCAGTCTTTTCGCTTCGCTCTCCTCCAGGATAATACAAGCCACCGATCTGGTAGGTCGTCTTATCAACAACAATCGCTCTGCCAGGCGCATATTCACCAATGGCAACATCTAATCCGCGCTCAACCTGATACTTTACTCTCCCACTTATATCGGAAATGTATGTGCTAACAACATTTTTTGGGAAAGAATAGGTGGGGATAACGCCCTCTTCATAAAGCGCATCCAAAAGCGATTTTTTCCCAGAATCACTACTGTCGTCTGTTTCAAACAATTCGGGATGATCATCTCGTTTTTGCTTCAGCGCTGACAGAGATTTTTCAAGTTCACCTTTGTAGCTGTCCAATGCACCTTTGGATCCAACGGGTACAAGAATATCATCCTTGCTGATTTCAAAGATTGCCAAAAAGCTGCTGAAAGGTTGTAGGTGTTCATCCAGAAATTCAATGGCAGGAATAGCGGTCAATCCTCTCGTTGGCTTCAGAGAAAGTCGGATAAGGTAAGATAAGGGACCTGTTGACAAAGTAGTGCCAGAAGCCTCTATGTGGTATAATAACCGTAAGACCTGCTAAGTTTTGTCAAGGGGGGAAAATCAAAATACTGAAAAGAGAAAAATGGCGCGCCTAATCAGGCCGCTGCGCATCTCAAAATGAAACGGCGGCCAACCAGAGCGATATG
>NZ_JACOPP010000048.1 GCF_014287895.1 Lawsonibacter hominis
ACAAAAAGTACATGAATATGAAGCACCTGGAGGCTGCCGTTGAGGACGCCTCCATTGCTGGCTGACTTCATTCATTCCAGAGCCTGCAAACCAATTTGCGCAAAATCCTTGACACTACCTTCCCCTCCGGGGGTGCTCCGTTTCCTTCGCCCAGATCCTTCAGCCGCTGTGCTTCCGCAATTTCGGCCTTCATCTCCACGATGAGCTGCTTCAGCTTCTCCTCGCACTCCTCCCGCGTGTGGGCGTAGACATTGCGGGAGTGCTTTTTGCCGTCGGGCCATTTGGGCGAGTAGCGGCCTTCAAACAGGTGGTCGTTGATCTCGGTGACGCAGCCGGTGCCTGGCTTGCGCTTACGGCCCACGTAGGGCTTGAAATCGGTCATCCTCGGCTTTTTCGGTGTGGCCGGGGCAGGTTCCTGCCCCGGCGCCGAAGCGTCCTCCTGCGGTGTTGCTTTGCCGATACCCCGGTCGATGTTGGCGGCGGCCGCACGCCGCATATCGTCGGTGATGTGGGTGTAGATGTCCAGCGTGGTGGCCGCCGACACATGGCCCAGCATGGCGGAGAGGGTCTTCACATCCATGCCGTTCTCCAGTGCCAGTGTTGCGAAAGTATGACGCAGATCATGAAAGCGCACGTGCTTGCACTCCGCGTGCTCCAGAATGAGCTGCAGCCTGCGCCGCACCACGCCGGGGGTGAGGGGACAGTCCTCTTTCACCGGAGACGGGAACATCCACCGGGAGTCCACCGTTTTCTTGTACTCCCGCAGCACTTCCACCACGGCGGGCGGCAGAACGATCTTGCGGATGGAGTTCTTCGTCTTGGGTGCGCTGATCTGAAGCTCACCCCGTACATCGTAGACCTGCTTGTTTACATTCAGCACGCCCGTCCTGAAGTTCAGGTCATCCCATTGCAGCGCCATGAGCTCGCCCCGGCGCAGGCCGGTGGCCAAGTCCAGAAGGAACAATTCGTAGTAGCCTTCCGCTTGCGCCTGGATAAGAAACCGCTGCAGCTCCTCCCGTGTCAGCACCTGCATCTCCCGCGCCTTCTTGGGCGGCAGCTTACAGCCGATGGCCGGATTCACACGGATCAGCCCATCCTGCACCGCCTTCTCCAGTGCGGAGCGGCAGGTGGCGTGGCACATGCGCACCATTCGGTCGGACAGCCCCTCGCCGTATTGTTCGGTGAAGCGCTTCCGGCCATTTTTCTTGAGCCGCCCGTAGAACTGCTGCAGGTCATTCTGCGTCAGCTTGTTCAGCGGGATGTCGCCGATCTCCGGGACGATGTGCAGGCGGATGCGGCTCTCGTAGGTCTCCTGGGTGGTGGGGCGGATCTTGGGCTTGGAGTGGTTCTCGTACCAGTACTCCAGCCAGTCCCCAAAGGGCATCTCGGGGCGCACCTTCTCCGGCTTCAGTCCGCCGCACGCCTCCTTGAGCTTCCGGAGCTTCTCCACACACTCTTTCTTGGTTTTAGCGAGGACATTTTTCGTCTTGGGATAGCCGTTGTCATCATAGCCGATGACGATCCGGCCCTCCCAGCGGCCGTCCTTGCGCTGTCTTACGGTTCCGTCGCCGGCTTTTCGTTTTCTTGCCACGGTTTCAACTCCTTTCCGAACAGATCTTCCATGAAGCCGCCCACGATGCCAGAGGCTGTCTTCTGCATATCCGATGTGAGGTGGGTGTAGGTGTCCAGGGTGAAGGATGCGTTGGTGTGACCCAGGATACCGGAGAGCGTCTTGGCGTCCACGCCGCTGGTGAGGGCGTGGGTGGCGAAGGTGTGCCGCAGATCATGGAACCTGATGCTGGGCAGGCCCGCCCGCTGGAGCAGGGTCTTCATGTGGTGATAGGCAGCGTTGGGATAGAGAGGGTCCTCCGGTTTCACCGGGTCAGGGAAGATCCACGGACCGATGGCATCCGCCTTGCGCCGCCGCAGGATGTCGGCTACGCTCTGGGGCAGGATGATGGTGCGCATGCCCTGGCCGGTCTTTGTCTCGCCGGTAGTGTACTCGCCCTTCTTCTTGCTGTGGAGAGTGCGGCACACCTTCAGCGTCCCGGCCTCTCCGTCGAAGTCGCTCCACTGCAGGCCGCAGATCTCACCCCGCCGCAGGCCGGTCATCAGCTCGGTCTGGAAGAAGTCACGCCACAGTTCGTCCTGCTCCACCACCTCGAGGAAGGCGTCCAGCTCGGCGCTGGTCAGGATGCGCTTGGGTTTGTAGTTGGGCTTGGGCGCTGTCGTGCCCTCGGTGGGGTTCCGGGGAATGACGTGCGCCTGCACCGCGTCCTTCAGCGCGGCGTGGAGCATAGAGTGGATGTGGCGGACCAAGGAGTCGGAGAGCTGGTGGCCCAGTTCGGGATGCTCGTGGACACGCCCGTCCGTTTTCAGGCGGCGGTACATCCGCTGGACGTCCTGCTGAGAGATCAGGGAGATCTGTTTGTCGCCAAGCTGCGGTTTGATATAGCTGTCGATGTAGTGGCGGTAACCGGTGAGGGTACCGGGGCGCACCGTGCCCTCCTTGTACTCCGTGAGCCAGCGGTCCAGCCATTCGCCCAGGGTCATGCGGCTGTCCTCGGTCAGCTCCACATCGCGGTAGCACTCGATGTTCTGGTGGAGCTTGTCCAGCAGCGCCTTCTGGGTCTTGGCGTAGACGTGGCGGAACAGCGGCTCGCCGTTTTCCTTGTGGCCGATGACGATGCGGCCCTCCCAGCGGCCATCGTCCCGCCTGCGCACCATGCCGTCACCGGACGGTCTTCGCTTTGCCATGTGCCGCACCTCCTCGGTTGGTTTTCTTTTTGGCAACACAAACAACTATCACACTTTCGCAGAAATAGCTATTGGTTTTCGAAAGATTTTCAGTTCCCATCAAACTTCTGATGTTGAATGTGCCGCGCGTTTTCTTCTTGTTCTGTTCTTCCATTTCACCTTTCCTTTCTGCCATCATGAAAAATGGCGTAAACCCCTTGCGGTGTCTTGCTTTTTCAGAAGCACGACTGCGCTTTTCCATTCAGAGCGCAAAACCGACCGCGCACTGAATACCTGAAAAAGTCCCGCATTGCGGGGCTTTGTGGGCGGGCCAACGGCGATATCGCCGTTGGCCCTTTATCTTGTACTGAAATCGAACGGAAAATTATTTGCCCTCCTTGGCCTCATCAGTGTTGTCGCATGTGCCACAGCTGTGGCCATCTTTTTCTGTTTTGCGTTCAAATCGGCTCAAAACCGGGTCAAGGTTCCGTTGGAACGGCGGCGGAACCCCTTGGAAACACTGGAAAATCGGCAGCTCGGAGCGTTTCATAGGGGCCGACGCTCCCCAAGGAGCGTCCTTTTGTCCCCGGTCGCAAACCCTTGAAAAAGCCCACACTGTGGGCATTTGTGGAGTGTCCTGGCGCAGAAAAGCGCCAGGGCTTTCTCCTGCTTCGTTTTCGTCAGCAACAAATCGGCTAAAACGGCGGTCATCCCGCCCGGTTCAGCATCCACGGCGAATCACCTCCTTCCGTGGCACTCTCGGGATAAAACACACTGCGGTAGACATTGACGTCTGCCACCATGTTACGGCGCAGCATTTCCTCGCACAGCATCATGCGGCACAGCGCAGCACCGTAGACATCGCGCATCTCGTCGCGGCCCTGACGGGCGACGGTCTTTTGCTCATCGGTCAGATCGCCGTAGTGCTCATCGCAGAGAAACAGATTGAGCTGATCGTCGTCGATGGGCTCGGCGTGGGACTGATTCCATATCATGTGGATGTACCGCCGGGTGTCCAGAGTGCGGCGGGCGACGGTCATAGGGTCACAGTCAACAAGACGGTTTGAGTATTCCTGGATCATGCACTCACTCCTTCGTTTTCAATATGGATGGGCTTCCGGTCGTTGAGCTTTGCCAGCTGCTTCGCCGCGCGGGCCTTGGCCGCGGCTTCCTCAGCCTGTGCCAGCTGGCGCTGATAGTAACTGTTCAGCGCTTCCTGAATGGGTCGGATGGTATAGAGCAGACTGCCGTTGCGGGGACGACCATCCTTGGTGGTGATCATGGTAGGCTCGGTGCAGATGAGACCTTTCTCCTCCAGACTGAGCGTGTTCTTGCGCACCGTGTTTTCGCACATTCCCACCGACTTACCGATGGTGCGGTAGCTGGGGTAGCACTGGTAGGTCTCCCGGTCCTCGCACCGGAGCAGGTAGGTGTAGACGGCGATCTCGCCGTAGTTCAGGCCGAGGCAGAAGACTTCGTTGGGTACCATGAAGAAGTCCCGCTCGGGATCGCGTTTGGGCCAGCGTTGGAACATCAGGCATCACCTCCCAGCTGATCTTCCACCCACTGACAGAATTTTTCCTTGGGCACGACCATGCGGCTGCCGATCCGCAGTGCGGGGAACCCCTTTTCGTGCATGAGCTCATAGGCGCTGGAGATGGACACGCCCAGGGTCTGGGCCACCGTGTTCGCGTTGAGGAACAGCGGCAGCTGATCGTAGTTGGTGAATGTGGATTCTCTCATCGGCGGATCACCTCCTTTGCGTTATGATGACGGTTGGTTGAGAACTTCATTTGTCATTTCCTCCTCTGCAATACAGAAATCAAAAAGCTCCCACTAAAAAAGTGGGAGCAGTATCCATATTTCATTTTCAACGCTTTGTGATAAAATGAAACCATCAGGAGGTGAGCGGATGCCGTTGGTGAAATATAAGATCTACGAACTGTCCGCCAGAGCCGTAATCAGCTATGGCAGAGAACAGGATGGTGCGTATGTGTTCCATCTCAGCGCCGCCGAGACGGAAAAATGCAAATCGCTCACGGTGCCCCACGAGCAGGACGACAGCGCGCTGTTTTATCAGATCATGTGCGCACTGCACGGCGACGCCTTTACCGGAGCGGCGAGCGGGCAACTGGTCACCGATCTCTCGGACGTCATTTTCTATATGGACTTCTCCGGCATCTTCGACCGGAGCGGAGCCAGAAAGAAATATCTGGTCCGGCAGGAGAAGGCCAATGCTCTGTTCCGCCCCGAGGGAGTGAGCCTGGACTTCAGCTCCGGGGCGCACCGCTATCTGGCCTTCGAACGCTCGGGCAGCATGAGCCGTCAGGCGCGGCTGTCCTTCATCCGGGAGGATTTTTACGACGCGGTGCGCCGCCGTATCATGATGGACATGACCATCGGCGACTGCCAGCTCAGCAAGCTCTACGCCTACAACGGCCTGATGCTGTCCAGCGGCATGCGGATCGACGGCATCGAAATTGACCGGCCCCACCGGGTGGTGGTCATCGACAATCCGACGCGCACAGAGCGGAATGTCAACGTCATCACCGTAGAGGACGACGGCACCCAGAGCAGCACCCGCAAATACCACTGGGTTGAGAAAAAAGAGGACATCGAAATCACCTGCTTTGACGGCGAGGGACTGATCTCCAAACAGTACGCCTGCGTCGTGGACGAAAAACTCTGCGGGAAAAAAGTCCACACCTCGTTCCAAATCCGTATGCCGTATGTGAAGGGCATGCTGCACGAGGTGGACTTCAAGGACTTCCTGACCCACTGCGGGACGGACACCATCACCGATCTGTGGGGCGTGGAGCACTCTGTCAGGGATGTGGACATCATCCTCACCAGGAGTATGTTCAAGGGATACGGCTGGCTCACCGCCAGCGGCATGAACTGGGAGGACTACTGGGACGCTTTCCGCCGGCATCATCACGCCCTGTACATCACCAATGTCAGCAAGGAGAAACCGGAGCAGACCACAGAGCTGAACTATCAATTCCTGACCACGGTTTCCATCCATGGCGACGAGTTCCGCCCCGCCGATCTGCCGGACGGCTGGGATCACAGCCCGGAGGAGGACGAACGGAACTGGCTCACTAAGCAGACGGAGCTGCGGTACTATAATCTCCGCGCAAACCCGCAGTTTCGGAAGGACTACTTTCTGGAGAAAGAGGAGCGGGTCGGCTGGTGGGAGCGGCACCAGGGCAGAGATCAGATCCTTGCCGCTGTGCTGAGAAGGAATCCGCGCTTTATCAACGAACCGGTTTACACCAAGCGGTTGGAGGACGAAGCTGAAAAAATCGTGGAGCAGTACGCCGTCGGGCGTCTGATCGTGACGGGAGACAACCGCTATCTCTCCGGTGACCTGTTGGACTTCCTGGCATTTCTGATCTCGACTGCTCTGCCGCGCAAACGCAGACAGCGGCTCTATTACAGCGCCGCCATGACTGACCACTTCCCGGAGAGTTCCTTTTATACACCGCAGGCGGCCTATGTCCATGGCGACACCTGCACGCTGCTGCGCAATCCGCATATTGCCCGCAACGAAGAACTACAGCTTTCTTTTTATGATGCGAAGGAAGAGAAAAAACAGATGCGGCATCACTATTTCGGTCATCTGACGGATGTGGTGATGGTGGATTCCAATATGCTGGCGGCGGAGCGGCTGGGCGGCGCTGACTACGACGGCGATATGATCAAGACCATATCTGACCCGATCCTGAACGCCTGTGTCCGCCGCAACTACGATCTCTACCGCTACGAGAAACACAAGTCCCTTACCAACACAGAGAACATTCCGCTGCTGATGATCCCCACGGCCCAGCCCCAGATCCGGAATGCCGACGACTGGGAGGCCCGGTTTGAAACCGTCCGCAGCACCTTTTCTTCCCGCGTCGGCCAGATCTGCAACGCCGCGCTGGATCGCAGCATCATCGCCTACAACGAAAACTCCGACGCTGAGGAGCGGGAGCGCTGTCGGGAGGAGACGGAGACTCTGGCCATCCTCACCGGCCTGGAGATCGACTCGGCCAAGAGCGGCATCCGTCCCGACCTGGACGAGTACCTGACCCGGAAGACCGTCAAGCGCAGCGACTTCCTCAAGTACAAAGCGCTGGTGGAGGAGGCGGAGACCCGGCGCGCCTGGTACGAGCCCACCCACGCGGCCAAGCTCAAGGCGTTTTTCAAGAAGGTGGACTGGAGCAAGGTGGACTCCAACGTGGAGCGCCTGCCGTATCTGGCCCAGCAGCTGAAAAAGAACACGCCGCGCATCAAGGCGAAGCCCGCCAAGGATGAGGAGCTGTTTTCCTTTGCCCAGCAGTCGGACTGGAAGGAGCGGCTGGACGCCGACATGCTGGCGGCGGTGGAGGCGCTGCTTCGGGACTACGACGCCTGTCTCTCCCGCATCCGCGCCTGCCGTGTTCCTGTGAAAGAGAAAAAGCGGAAGACCGATGTGGACCGCATCCTGTACGCCAGAGGGCAGGAAGATGAATATGACTCCGACGAGTTGTATGCCCTGTTCGGCAATCTGCCCTCCGAGGAAGTGTCCGCTTTGCAGCAGGCGATCCGGGAGCAGGCGTGGCACCTCATGGACGAAGAGGCGCGGGAGGCCTTCCTGCGGGAATGGCTGCCGGAACCGGAGTTTGAGGATATTTACGATCTGCTGACCGATTTCCGCTTCGGCGGTTACCGCGTCCTCGGCGACATTGTCTGCGATATGGAGAACGAGAACATCGGCAAGGAGAAAAAGCGGCTGTTCCGGGAGAGCGACTCGGAAGCCTTCACCGCCATGATGCGCGCCTTTGCGGGCAAGTCCGCTTCCCGGAGCTACCGTGACGCGGTGACCGACAAGTGCCGGGAGCTGCTGACCGCTATCGTGAAGCCGGCGTTGGCCGTGCGCTATGTGGTGGCCCTGGGCAAACGAAACCTGCTGTGGGATCTGCTGCCGGAGTATATTGAGAAAAATGTTCTGGAGGTGGACCATGATTAACGAATGGGAAGAGTTTTGCGCATACACCGGGACGGTTTCCTATACCGCCAGCAGGAAGAGCGATACCACCTATCTGGGGCGGTTCACCTTTGTCACGATTTTGGAGTTTGAGGGAATGGCGAGAATCTTGACCATCCTGGCCCGGGGGTATCTGTTCCACGACAAAAGCGGAGCGGTCGCTCTGGGCGATCCCCGTGACCGGATCGCCTACGCCCGCCGGGCGCTCTGCGCCTGGTGCAGCGCTCCGGAGCAGGACAAAACAGCACCCAAGGACGAATGGCAGTTCAGGACGGACTTTTCGGAACTGCGCCCGGAGTTCCCGGAGCTGGTGGGTGCGGACGGGACCGGCTGGTTTCTCCGCCATGTCCTGGCCGTCGCGGATTTCATGCTGACGCATCCGGAGAAGGTGCGAAGCACGTCGCTCAAAAATGCGGAGATCATTCAAGCCAAGTTTGCCGCCGCGTGGCGAAACAAAGTAATGCAGTATCAGATCCCAATTTTTTCGTCCCAGACCAAGGGGGCCTGGACGCTGCGCTTTGACGATGTCCTCGCCGACGCGCTGGAGCTCGGTCCGCTGCGCAGGGAGGAGCCGGAGCTTCCGCCTGAATTAACAGAGAAAATCGAAGCGGTACTGCCGAAAGAGGTTCCGGCCAAGGTCGTCTGCACCCTGATTTCCTACTACCTCGCCAACAAACAGGAGGACTGCGAGTGGGTGGTCCTGCCGGTCACCAATTTCGACGCCTACTTCGGCGATACCAGCTTCAGCAAGAAGCAGCTGCCGAAGATCCCGGCGGAAATCCTGGAGCGGAGCAATTCCTTCGGCGTCAGCCGTTTCCGTGTGTCGGCAGAATATTTGCCATAATACCAAGACAGCGGGACAGGCCATCACGGCCTGTCCCGCTGATTTATCTGTCTGAATTTTGAAAAATGTTTTCCTTGTTTATTGCCCCGCAGGATTTGAACTGCGTCCGTTGGCGGTAACTATGCAAAAAAGTAAAGAGATCCTGCGTTTTTCCCTTGCGGCAATACAGGCAAAAATACGGGGGACGCACCGCATGGCACGTCCCCCGTCTGTTATTTGGAGAGTTGTTCGTAAAACTTCACTGCCCCGCTGATCTCATCGCTGTCGGGATGGCCCTTGGCGATGCCGCCGATCAGCTTGAAGGGGCCGAAGGTATTGAAGCCGAAGCACTCATATCCGCCGAGGATCTCGGCCTGTTTGCCGGAAACGGCAGCTTCGATGGACTTGAAGTAGCCTTCCTTCTTGGCACCGTAGGTATGGAGGAAGAAAATCTTTTTGCCTGCGGGAATATTCTCCGCAATTTTAAGTACGCTCTTGTGGTACTTGGAATAGTAGATACCGGACGCGAAACCGATGGCATCATACCCGCTCAGGTCGGGCGAAGGATTTTTCGTGGCATCAATCAGGGTAACGGGATATTTCTCAGCAATAGCGTCCAGCAGCTTTTTGGTGTTGCCGTGGTGCCTGGAATAAAAGACAATCGCGGTTTTCATAGGCTCCTCCTTGAATTTCTTTGGTATATAAATTATACTAAGGACGAAAACTGAGTTCAAGTACGCATAATCATAGTACTTAGTACATTCGATGATACCGGGAGGGACCCATGAAAAAGGATATGACACCGGAAGAATATTTACAGCGGATCATGAGCAAGGAGCCGTCCGAGACTTGCCCCATGCGCAGGACGCTGGAGCTGCTTTCCGGTAAATGGCGCACGCATATTCTCTACGAGCTGTGCAAAAAGGATTCCTACCGCTTTGGAGAATTAAAAAAGGCGCTGCCCCGCATCACCAATACCATGCTGACCTCCACGCTGCGGGATCTGGAAGAACTGGGCATCGTTCACCGGGAGCAGTTCAATGAGATCCCACCCCATGTGGAATATTCTCTGACAGACAAAGGAAAAGCCCTGCTGCCGGTTTTCTGCGAGCTGGCCAAATGGGGCGAGAACAATTTGGATTGAGCTTCGTGCGAGCGCTTGCTTCCTTGTTATGTTGCAAAGTGCATTATTCCGATAATTCCCAAGATATTATTCCGACAGCATTGTTATCGTTCCGAAAAGGTGGTATACTTCCTTTAGAAGATTGGAGGGATGCTCATGTTCATGACTGCAAAGCAGGCCGCGGAAAAATGGGGACTGTCTGACCGCCGTGTCCGCATTCTCTGCGCCGAGGGGAAGATCCCCGGTGCATTTCAGGAAGGGCGCGGGTGGAAGATCCCCGTGGACGCCGTGAAGCCCGCCGACGGACGGTTCAAGTCTGCGGAAAGCCTCCTGGACATGATCGACCGGAAGAAGGCCGAACTGGATACCCGCCGTCCGCTGACCGAGGGCGAGGTGGCACGGCTGACGGAAGAATTCACCGTGGAGTACACCTACAACTCCAATGCCATCGAAGGCAACACCCTGACCCTCCGAGAGACCGATATGGTCCTGCGAGGGCTGACCATCGACCGGAAGCCCCTGAAAGACCACATGGAAGCCGTCGGCCACAAGGAGGCTTTTGATTTCGCCCGGGAACTGGTGCAGAAGCAAGAACCCCTGTCCGAGCGGGTAATCCAGCAGATCCATTACTTGGTGCTGGCTGATAAAAAGGAGGACCGGGGCGTCTACCGCCGGGTTCCCGTCCGCATCATGGGCGCGCAGCACGAGCCGGTGCAGCCCTACCTGATCCAGCCCAGCATGGAGCAGTTGATGATGCGCTATGCCGAGAGCACCGAGCACATCGTGACCAGACTGGCCCGGTTCCATATTGAATTTGAGGGCATCCATCCCTTCATCGACGGCAACGGACGTACCGGACGGCTGCTGGTCAACCTGGAGCTGATGAAGGCCGGTTATCCCCCCATTGACATCAAGTTCACGGACCGGCTTGCCTACTACAACGCCTTCGACGAGTACCACATGAAGCACAACTTGTCCGCCATGGAAAAGCTGCTCGCTGGCTATATCAACGAGCGGCTGGACATGTATCTGTCTATGCTGCAGGACTGATTTTAGAAAAAGATAGCAGACGGTTTCACCACGAAACCGTCTGCTTTTCTGTCTGCGAGGCGAGATTTGAACCGGGGATTCGTTTATCCCATGATGCCGATTTTGTTGCCGTTCTCATACATGTCCTCGGCGTAATCAACATGGTTAGGGCCTTGGCTTTCCAGCCAGCCGAAACCGGGCACATAGACCATGTCGCCGGGCTGCGAGTCGATGACTGTCGGTGTGGGTTCGGGCGTGGTTTCCGAGGCGGGGGTGATTTCCGGCGCAGGTATCGGTTCAGGCATTGGCTCCAGAACAGGTTCGGGAGCTGTGGCGGGTTCCGTGAGCACGGGCTCCGGCTCTTGGATGACTTCTTGAGGTAGTTCCGGTTGCGAAATCTCAGCCTTTCCTTTCTCTGTCTGTGGTGCAGCTTCAACTTTTGTTTTGAGTTCCGCAACGGGCGGCTCTGGGGCGCTCACGGCGGGGGTTGGGCTGGTGTGGGCACTTTATTGACCACTTCAGTCTGCGGCCACACGGCGGCACATAGGGCCAGGCAGGCGGTGATCACGGTCATCACGATGAACTTCTTCATTGTTTTTCCTCCTTCTTGCATGTGAAACGAGCGCCCAGTCCCAACGCCATGCGGCGAGAGACTGAGCGCTCGTTTTCGTAGTGATTCAATTCTGCGGAGAGTTTCCATGCCAGCTCAAATCCGGAGATGAAGCTGTCGATGGAGGTATCCTCTGCAATGCGGTCCTTTGCGTCGATGATCTGCAGCACCAGCTTGCGCTCCGGTTTGTCCAAGCGGTCAATGAGCGCCTGGTGGCAGTCTTCAACTTCCTGTTTTGCCCCCGGCAACTCTGGCGGGATGTAGAAGCAGTCGTACATCGCTTTGAGCAGTTCGTATTTCATGCGCTCGCCTCCTTGCAACACAAACACATATCACAAGTTGGCGAGAATAGCTACTAAAACATTTTCTACGCAAAAATTCGAGCGGACATGGCTATTTGAACTGCAAGTCGAAGCCATTGCTGTCGAACTTCTATATCACCCTATCAAACCTCCGGCACTTGCTGTGTGAGCAAGTCGCAATATTGTGTTTTTATTATAGAAGTTATCTGCGATGGCCAACAACGTACCATATCGGAGTTGCTGACTGAGAATGTACTTCGAGATGATCTCGTAAGGCTGTTTACTGTCAACGGGAGCTTTATCCAACATCTCCAGTACATCAAGCACCTGCAAATATGCTTTATTCTCTGCAGTGACCTTTGTTTTTGGAGGCCGGATAATGACATCAAGCTTTTTGTCGGTTCTTGCAGAGTCCTTCGCTAAATTAGTCGCCAAGGTTCTTTGGCGGGGCATCTGTGAGGTTAACCCCAAGTGATGCATTACAGTAAAGCCGGTTTCATAACCGATATCCGGCAGGAGGTATTTATCAGCGATAAGCTGTTCTCGATTGATGCGGGCTTCTCCGAAAGGAGTAATAGCTGTCAGATAGTAGATTCCTTTTTGGTAACAACGCAGTTCGGGGATGACCTTACTATCCATAATCCTCTTTATTGCAACAGCGGTAGCCGCAGATGCTTCTTTGCTATCGAGCTGATATGCGACTCCAAGCTCTGCTGCAATTTTGCTTGTGTAGATTGGCATACCTACGGACGCTTTTTTCAACGCATCGCAGATAAAATCAATGTAGGTTACACGCATCACTACTACATCCTCTTTTGATATATTAAACTCGGAAATTGTTTAATTATTTCAAATTTAATATATCATATTTGGATGGATAGTCAAGATGGTGCTTATGTGAATTCGACATATCATTTTCTTCGCTTTGCATACGGTTTTTACACACCAACCTCAACCGGTCGGGAAACCGCAAAGCCATGGAAATACAGTACGGAGATGTAGCAAAGCGGTCGTAACCAAGATGACTCGAAATCATGTTTCCACTTTGGAAGTCCAAACTGCCGAAAAGCCAGTAACCATGCGGGTTTGCGGGCAAGTTCAAATCGTGAATTGGGGTCTGTTCTATCCTGTTGTTCTTCCCGATTTCCACGGCTTGAATTTTGCGGGAAAATGGCTATAATGAGAGCAGCCATCTGACGGCCACTTTGAGAGGTGTGTTTTGGGGTTCCGTAGTTACCGCTATCGTCCCTGATTTACCGTCATCATCCAAGTTGGTGTAATGATTCGAAATCAGGTTTCCTATGCGGAGTACCAAACGGCTGAAACCCTTGGAACCATGCGGGTTCCAGCCGAGTTCAAATTGAATAATGTTGCTTGTTCTATCCTGTTGTTCTTCCCGATTTCCACCGGCTGAATTGGTCGGCGGGTCG
>NZ_JACOPP010000049.1 GCF_014287895.1 Lawsonibacter hominis
AGCAGAGTAACCAAAAATATACGTCAATTTTATATAAAAATGCCAGCAAATCGTTGTTGACTTTGTTCAGCAAGTCCACGATAAATAATGAATTGATTGCTACAACATATTCCAAATGATAACTTCTGTAACTCCACAAAATATGTTATATCGAAACAGACTCCTACGATAGCTGCCATCTTCCGCCCCCGCCTCTCATCTTTCGCTCCCCCAACATCCTCCCCTACCCCAGGACGCCCTGTGCTGGTGTCCGGGGGATGTTTTTGGGCGCGCAATTTCGTGTGCAAATCCGTGTGCAATTTTTAAGATTTCTTCATGTTAGTTGTATCTGTATTTATTATTTCGTATTCGCTCGAAAGCCAGCAAACCATTGATAAATCAAAGAAAAATCCCGAAGCCCTGATTTCTCAAAGCTTCGGGATTTGGTGGAGGCGGGGGGAGTCGAACCCCCGTCCGAAAACGTTTCAACGGGAACTTCTCCGGGCGCAGTCGGTCATTTACATTCCCTTACCCAAGCGTGGGCCGACACACTCAGGGGCTTGGTAGCTTCATTGTTCATGGTGCGCTCAAAGCTTTGCGCACACACGTGCACCACTAAACGACGCCCCGTCCCGGCTCGTGGTCCTTCCGGGCGGAACGGTCACGGCTTAAGCCGCGACAAGCTCAACGTTATCGTTGTTCTTTAATTTATAAGTTGCCCATTTTAAGGATGTTAGGCGCATCCGCCCGCTATTCCCGCCTCTGCGTCCCCGTCGAAACCAGTACGCCCCCATGTTGTCGCAAAGTTTATTTCGTTCGGGACGCCCCGGCAGGGGCGCCCCTGGCTTGATTCCCTTGCTCCGCCGCTTCCAGCCGGACCCGCTTTGCGGGGCTTCGGCTGGAAGTGGGGAGAACGGTAATACCTGTTATTTTCGCTGCGCTTTAATCAGCACTGTTCCGGCGCGGGATAATCCACGCCATGGGTCTCTACGGTCACCGTCTTCATGCGCTGGTCCTGATACGGCTTATCCATCCGGTTGCGGTCGGCAGAGACGATGGCGTCAGCCACATCCAGGCCCTCGATCACCTTGCCGAAGGCGGCATACTGACCATCCAGGTGGGGCGCAGGTTCCACCATAATAAAAAACTGGCTTCCGGCGGAATCGGGATGCATGGCACGCGCCATGGACAGTACCCCGCGGCTGTGCTTCAGGTCGTTCGGTACGCCGTTGGCGGAAAACTCGCCCTTAATGCTGTAGCCGGGGCCGCCGGTACCGGTGCCCTGGGGGCAGCCGCCCTGGATCATAAAGCCGGGAATGACCCGGTGAAAGATGAGCCCGTTGTAAAAACCGGACTTTACCAGGCTGATGAAGTTGTTGACCGTATTGGGGGCCACCTCCGGGTAGAGTTCGGCGACCATTTTGCCGCCGTCCTCCATCTCAAAGGTAACGATGGGGTTCTGAGCCATTTCAGCCACTCCTTTTATCCTTTGTTATCCGCCGCGGCGGCGGTCCTTCATGGCGCGGTCCATTTCCCGCCGGGCATCCTTGGCGGCGGCGGCGTCCCGCTTGTCATAAAGCTTCTTGCCCTTGGCAAGGCCTACCTCCAGCTTGACGCGGGAGCCACGGAAGTAGATGCTTAGGGGCACCAGCGCGTAGCCGTCCTGCTTCACCCTGGCATACAGCCGCAGGATCTCCCGCTTGTGCATCAGCAGACGGCGGGGACGCAGGGGGTCCTTGTTAAAAATATTTCCCTTTTCATAGGGGCTGATGTGCATCCCATGCACGTGCATCTGACCGTCCTTGGCGATGCAGAAGGAATCTTTCAGGTTCACATGGCCCTGACGGATCGACTTGACCTCGGTGCCCGCCAACTCGATGCCTGCCTCGTATTGATCCTCGATAAAATAATCGTGGTAGGCCTTGCTGTTCTTGGCGATCACCTTGACGCCCCTGCTCTCCACGGAACCACCTCCCCCAGGCATGCGCTTAGATTATTATTATAACATACTTGTCAATATGCTAGACGGGGAAATAGGTGAGCAGAGCGCCGAGCGCGTCCCCGGAAAGGACGGGACGGCCGTGCTCGGCAAGGCGGGCCTCCAGGTGAGGGCGGCCATCCTCCGAGCGGCCGAATTCCGAAAGCTGTGCCGCAGCCTGATCCGCGCCGGCGGGCAGTGAGAGCCAGTAGCGCCCCTCCCACCACAAAAGCTGCGCGTCCGGCCGGGGAACCGGCAGCGCGCGGGCGGCGGAGAGCAGCGGGTCCAGACTGTCGAAGGAAAACCAAAGATGCTCCGGGGCCTGCACGCGGGCAAAGACCAGCACGCCGCAGGCGTTGGGATAGGCCTCGATCTCAATGGAACCATCCAGCGTGATGCCCGCCTCGTGAAACGCGTCCCGGGTCAGCTCCAGGGCCCGCTCCAAGGTCAGGCCGGCCGGGGTCAGGCCGTGCTCCTTCAGGTCGGCCGGAGTGATGTACAGTGCCACGCTGGCATTTCCGATGGGTTGGATGGTCATGGCGCGCCTCCTTACAAGCAGTCGGGTTCGCTCGAATGATGTGCAGCCTCAGGGGACAAAGCGCAATCGGTCGGCAGACTTTATTATAAAAGCTGAAAAACGGTTTGGGTAGCTGTAATGATTGGGCGGATTGGAAAAGGTCAGGGTGGCGAAAGCCCGATAAATATGGTATACTGAATTCAATTTGGAATAGAGGTCGTGCAATATGGAATTGATGGAAAAAACCGTGGAGCGCCACGTGTTGTTTGAGGGCGCGATCGTGACCCTGCGCAGAGACAAGGCCCAGCTGATCAACGGCCAGGTGGTGAGCCGCGAGGTGGTGGAGCACCCCGGCGGCGTGGCCATCCTTCCGCTTTACCGGGACGGCACCGTGAGCATCGTGCGGCAGTTTCGCTACCCCTTCCGGCAGGTCGTCACCGAGCTGCCCGCCGGAAAGCTGGAGCGGGGCGAGGACCACCGTCCCGCCGCCCTGCGGGAATTGGAGGAAGAGGTGGGCGTCCGGGCCGGAGAGCTGATTTATCTGGGGTATCTCTATACCTCCCCCGGCTTTTCCACCGAGGTACTGCATATGTATCTGGCCCGGGATCTGGAGCCGGGGGTATGCCATCCGGACGACGACGAGTTTTTGGAGTGTGAGCGCATCCCCTTTGACCAACTGGTGGAACAGGTGGTATCCGGGGTGATCTGCGACGCCAAGACCGTGGCTCTGGTGCTGAAGGCCAAAGCTTATCTGGGGCGGTAAGCCGGAAAGGGGACGAGACCGATGGCCAAGCGCATCCTGATCGTGGAGGATGAAAAGAATATTGTGGATATCCTCAGCTTCAATCTGGGGCGGGAGGGATATCAGACGCTGGAGGCTTACGACGGGGACGCCGGATTGCAGCTGGCGCTGGAGCAGGACCCGGATCTGATCCTGCTGGACCTGATGCTGCCGAAGCGCAACGGGTTCGACGTATGCCGCAGCCTGCGCGCCCAGGGACGGAGCACCCCCGTCATCATGCTGACCGCCCGGGAGGAAGAGACCGATAAGGTCCTGGGCCTGGAGCTGGGGGCGGACGATTACATCACAAAGCCCTTTTCCATGCGGGAGCTGCTGGCACGGGTGAAGGCCAACATCCGCCGCAGCGAAATGGTGGCCGCCGGGCCCGCCGCCCAGGCGGCCGGACAGCGCGTCGAACTGGGGCGGATCTCCATCGACACCGAGCTGATGGTGGCCTATAAGGACGGCAGGGCGCTGGAACTGACCCAGCGGGAATACGAGCTGCTCAAATTTTTGGGAAGTCAGCGGGGAAAGGTCTTTTCACGGGAAGCCCTCATGGAGCACGTCTGGAATTACGAGGGCTATGTGGGTGACGTGCGTGCCGTGGACGTGGCCGTACGGCGGCTGCGTGAGAAGATTGAGGACGACCCGGCCTCGCCGCAGTTCATCGTCACACGGCGGGGAATGGGGTATTTTTTCAACGCATAAGCTCATGCCTTTGCGCCGGGCGGCCTCGGGGCCCCGCAGGGCGGGGCGCGCCTTTTGGCGCGGGGCGAGCGTTTTGCATCGCAAAACCTCGCTGCCGGGCGAATTCACTTCGCCCGGGCAGATGAAAAAACGGGGTCCCCACGCGGCCTGCCGCGTGGGGGAGGGACGACCCGGCCTCGCCGCAGTTCATCGTCACACGGCGGGGAATGGGGTATTTTTTCAACGCATGAGCTCATGCCTTTGCGCCGGGCGGCGTTCCGTTTGCCTGCGCAGGCAGCAGCGCATAACGGCAGCGCTCCCCTGATTTCCATCCGGAAAGGAGGTGTCCCATGTTCCGCAGCCTGCATATGAAATTGATGCTCATCATGACGCTGCTGATCGTCGCGCTGATGACGGTCGTGGGCGCCTTTCTGATCAATTCGGTGGTCAATTATTATACCCAGGACTTCCACACGCAGATGGCGGAAGCCTTTGGGGACGCCGGTTTCTGGTCCGACCTGACCACCCCCGCCGACGGGGAGGAGGACGGGGCGGCCAGCATCGCCCGGATCCTGAGCACCAACAGCACCCTGGGGATCGACAACCGCAGCCGCAAATGCTATGTGCTGGACGGCAGCGACGCCCGCTATCTGGCAGGCTCGGACCAGCCGGAAAATGTCCGCACACCGGAGCTCTCCCGCAACCTGAGCCGCGCGCTCAATGGAGAGATCGGGGACGACAACGATCCGGCCGCCGCCTATATGGACGTGGCGGTGCCGCTGGAACGCGGGGGGGCCGGCTATATCATCTATGTGCGGGATGACCGCACGACCGTGCAGGCCCTGAACAGCGAGCTGATTACCCTGATCGTGGAGGCGCTGGTCTTCGGGCTGGTGATCTCCGTGCTGCTCTCGTTCCTGCTGTCCAAGACGCTGATCACCCCCATCGAGCGGCTGACCGAAGGCGCCGAGCGGGTGGCGGACGGAGACTTTTCCCATAAAATCGAGGTGGCCTCCCGGGATGAGATCGGCGTGCTGACCAGGACCTTCAACGACATGGCCCGTCAGCTCAAGCAGACGCTGGAAGAAGTGGAGAACGAGCGCAATAAGCTGGGCACGCTGTTCCTGCATATGACCGACGGCGTGGTGGCCTTTTCCTGGGAGGGGGCGGTCATCCAGTCCAATCCTGCCGCCGAACGGCTGCTGGGCCGGGCCATCCCCATCGGCGGGGAGGAGAACTATGATACCCTCTTCGCCCCCATCGCGCCGCTCCGGGGGGTGCTGGCGGTGGAGCAGCCCGGCTATCTGGACGGGGCCATGGATGTGGACGGCCGCAGCCTGGAGCTGCTGCTGGCGCCCTTTGACCCGGAGCGGCTGGGCGGCGTGCTGGTGGTCATCCACGACGTGACGGAGCAGCGCAAGACGGAGGAGATGCGCCGGGAGTTTGTGGCCAACGTCTCACACGAGCTGCGTACCCCGCTGACCAATATCCGCTCTTACGCTGAGACCCTGGCCGACAACGCGGGCGCGCTGCCGCCGGATACCGAAAAGAACTTCCTGGGGGTCATTCTCAATGAGTCCGACCGCATGACCCATATCGTCCAGGATCTGCTGACGCTTTCCCGCTTTGATTCCGGCCGGACCGAGCTCAAGCTGGCCCCCTTTGATTTTGAGCGGGCGGTGCGGGATGTGTACAACGCCATCCTGATGGAGGCCCAGCGCCACGGTCACAAGGTGGAGCTGGAGCTGGAGAACGGTCTGCCCCAGGTGAGCGGAGACCGGGAGCGTATCCTCCAGGTGATGATGAACGTGGTGTCCAACGCCATCAAGTACACGCCGGACGGCGGCAGGATCCGCATATCCGCCGGACGGCTGGGCGCGCGGGTCTGGATGGAAGTGGCCGACAACGGCATCGGGATTCCAAAGGAAGACCGCGGGCGCATTTTCGAGCGCTTCTACCGGGTGGACAAGGCGCGTTCCCGGGAGTCCGGCGGCACGGGCCTGGGACTGTCCATTGCCAAGGAGATCGTGGACCGGCATGAGGGCACGCTGGAGCTGGTAGAGCGTCCGGGGCCCGGCCTGACCGTCCGGCTGACGCTGCTGGTGGAGGGACCGCGCCATGGACATGCTTAAGCGGGTGCGCCGGCGCCGGCGCCGGGTACTGGAGAGCTGCAAGACGCTGCTTATCGTGCTGCTGGCGGTATCGGCCGTGTACCTGGCGGCGCGGGCGCTGGTCTACAGCGGCCTGGCCGACACGGGGCCCAGCGGCTGGGTGGGGACGCTGCTCTCCCTGCTGCGCGGAGAAGCGCAGCCGCCGGCAGCCACTCCGGAGAACGGGCAGCCCGGCATGGCGGCCCAGCCGGTGCGCATTGCCATCCACAGCGGCACGGAGCGGTTTGCCGTCCAGTATGACCAGGGTCAGGTGGATGGGATCTATACTTCCGTGGGCGGGTTGCTGGGGGAAGCGCTGGCCAGCGCCAAGACGCCGCGTCCCATCACGGAGGAGGAGTGGCGGCTTGCCCTCCAGCGCAGCGGGGTGTACTTCGACCTGCTGGGACAGGTGCCGCTGGACGCCCTGTACGCCTGGATGGGCGGAGATGCGGCCAATCCCGAGCTGACCGGGACGGCCCGCCGCCTGCTGGTGTCCAGTACCGCCGGCGCCAACGCCGCCCTTTACTATCATAATGAAACAGACGGCCTGTATTATGCCTGTGAGACGAGCGTGGATTACGCGCAGCGCATGGAGGACGTGCTGACGGGCTACGGCGGAAACAGCGCCACCTTTGCGTTCGAGTTCAGCGCGGACGCGGGCTATGGGGCGCTGGACCCATATGTGCTGATTTTCTCTTCCGCGCCCAATCCACGCAGCTACCGCAGCGCTTCTCCGCTGTCGGCCGGCGATGAGAGCACCCTTACCGCGATCCGGAGCGCCCTTTCCTTCCGCAGCAACTCCTCTTATCCGATCCAGGGGGGCGGTATCATGGTGCGGGAGGACCGGGAGACCCTCCAGATCATGGAGAACGGAGACGTGATCTATCACGCTTCCGAGCCGGCCGCCTCCCGCTATGCGGTGGGGGACGGCTCTGCCGGGAACACCGACGTCATCGAGGCGGCCTGGCGGCTGGCGGACGCCACCCTGGGGAGCCTGTGCGGCTCCGCCCGGCTGTACCTGATGGGGATGGAGGAGACGCAGGCGGGCGTGGAGGTGCGTTTCGGCTACAGCCTGGACGGCGCCGCCGTGCAGCTGTATGAGAAGGGCTGGTGCGCCCGCTTCCTGATCCGCAGCGGGAAGATCACCGACTATACCCTTCACTTCCGCAGCTACGAGGAGACTGGAGAGCACACCCTGGTGCTCCGGGAGCGGCAGGCTGCCGCGGCCCTGGCGGCGCTGGGGAGCGGCAGGCGGGAGCTGGTCCTCTGCTACGCGGACGGCGGAGGGGACACTGTGGAGGCCGGCTGGATCGCCGGGGCGTGACGTATGGAATGGTCTAAAATTAAAAATATTGTGCTCCTGATCCTGGTGTGCGTGAACGCCTTCCTGCTGGCCCTGGTGCTTCTGCAGCAGCATAAGACCGCCCAGTTTCAGGAGGAGGCCAGCGCCGGAGCGGTGTCCGCCCTGGCCAACAGCGGCATTGCCTTTCACCTGGAGCGGGTCCCCAGGGATATGGAGCTGGCGGGTCTGAACTTTACGCAGGACCGTTCGGGAGAACAGGCCGCGGCGGAAGCCTTGCTGGGCCGCGTGACGGAGCAGGCGGAGAGCACCACGATGCGCACCCTGTATGCCGGAGCAAACGGCAGCGCCGAGTTTTTCATGAGCGGAGAGTTTTCCGTTGCCCTGGACGCGGGCGTGTACCAGGCCGATCCGGACGAGCTGGAGCGGGCCGGGAGGGACTGCCTGGCGCTGCTGGGGATGGAGGCGGAGTTGGTTTCCCGGGAAACCCGGGAGCAGGAGAGCGTGTGGACCTATCGCCAGCTTTGGGAGGACGTGCCGGTTTTTTCCTGCCAGGTGGAGCTGACCTGGCGGGACGGCAGCCTGGTCCTGCTGCGGGGGCGGCGCCTGGCCGGGAGCGCGCTCCCGGCGGATACCGGGGCCCCGCTCACCACGGCGACCGTGCTGGTGCGCTTTTTGGCCGGACTCAACGAGGGAAACTATGTGTGCAGTAGCATCGATGGGATGCGGGCCGGATATGTCGTTTCCGGCGCGTCCCGGTCCGGGCAGCTCACGCCGGTCTGGCGCGTCGAGACCGATACCGGAGCCTACGATGTGGACGGCGTCACCGGAGCGCTGGTCCCGGTGGAGTAAACAGAAAAAACGTCGTATCCTTCCGGGATACGACGTTTTTTGACGGGTGGGCAGGGCTGTAGCGCAGTTTTTGGAAAAAAATGTATGAAAACGTCCTTCTTTCCCGCCCGGGCCGGGCAGGGGTGAAGGAGGGATGCCGAATGGCACAGTATACACCCCATTACGGGCTCCACCAGTGGGAGCCGGAGGACAGCTTTTTACGGGAGGACTTCAATCAGGATCTGGCCAGGATCGATACGGCGCTGGCGGAGAAGGCGGACGCCGCGCTTCTGGAAGGGAAGTGCGGGATCGTGACCGGGACCTATACCGGGGACGATACGCTGGAGCGGGAGATCCAGCTGGGCTTCCGCCCCAGGGCGGTCCTGCTGCAGGAGCAGACGCAGGCCGCCGCCATCCTCGCCGTGGAGGAAGGTCCCGTGCAGGAAGAGAACAGCGGCAAGGTGATGCTCAAGCTGACCGAACACGGATTTCAGGTGAAATACGATACCTACCAGATCCTCGCAAACTCCTACATCTGTAAGCCATACACCAATCGCGCGGGCAAAGTCTACTTCTACGCCGCATTTCAGTGATCCGTCCAGCCGCACGAACAGCACCCCCGGAGCCAACGCTCCGGGGGTGCTGCTGCTTGTTGGGGATTGCCTGACGCGGAATACTCAGGCGGCGAAGTCCACGGTAATGGTGCCGTCGCCCTTGATGCCGGTGAAGGTCAGGGTGCCGGTGCTCTCGGTGATGCCGGTGGCGGTATCCACATCAGTGAAGGTAGCAGTACCGGTGCCGGTGATGGAGCCAGTGGAGGCAAGGCCGTCCACGGGGCTCTTGGCGCCTACATAGATCACCTGGCTGGACTTGGTGTAGTCCACACCGTTGATGGTGACCTTGCCGTCCTTGGCCGCATTGTTGTCCGTAATCTTCAGGGTCACGGCGTACACACGGTCCAGAGTGATGCCGTACTCCACGCTGGTCTTGTCGTTGTAGGTCACGGTAGCCTTGTCCGTGGAGGGGTTGTACACGACGCTCTCAATGGTGCTGTCCTTCAGGAACTCGCGCACCATCGTGCCGACCTGACGGGCGGTCAGGCTCTCGGCATAGTGCTGGACCAGCAGCTCGCCGGTGGCGTACTCGGTAACCTTGTTGTAGCCATAGACGGGGGTCTCAGGATCGGCGCTCTCGTCCTCATCCCACACCCAGGCGGTGACCACGGTACGGACGTCAGCCGCAGTCTCGCTGTTGTAGATGATGATGGCGTTCTTCCGCTCGTTGAGGATGAAGGAGCCCTTGGGCGCGTCGCCGTCGGAGGCGTCGCTCATGTCGGTGACATCCCAGATGTTGGTCTTGCCGGTAAGGGTGGGATAGATGCCGTCGGCGGAGGAGTTAACGAGGGTGCCGTCCACATCCAGGGTGCCGTCGCGCAGCAGGGTGGCCGCCTCGGCGGTACGCTTGCTGCCGATGTTCAGGGTGTAGGTGCCGTCGGAGTTGACGCCGTACTTGTAGGCGGTCAGGAAGTCGGAAGGATCGTTGAAGTCATCGCCGTAATCTTCCTTGCTGACCTCAATGGCCTTGGTGGTGCCGTCCTCGAAGACCACGTTCAGCTCAAGGACCTTGGAGCTGATGGCGTTGGCGCTCAGGACGAACAGCCAGTTGGCGGTGGAGGTGGTGGGCGCCTCAGCAAACAGGACGACCTCGGCCAGCTTCTTCACATCATAGCCGCCGGCGGCGTTCTTCGCCACCACGGGCCAGATCTGGAGGGCGGTACCATTGGCCACATCACCCATGTGATCCCAGCCGATGGCCACGCCGTAGTTGTCGGAATCCTTGTAGTAGAAGGCGATGGTGTTCTTGTCGATGGCATAGGTCTTCTGGTTGTTGGTGGTCACGTAGCCGTCGCCGGCGTCATACTTGGCACCCAGGGTATCCTGCAGCTTGGTGGCAGGAGCCATGACCACGTCGGTCACACCGGCGGTCACGGGGCTGACGGCGGTAATGGCATTGCTGCCGTCGACGGTGTTCTGACGCATGACCTTCTTGATGGTCAGCATATCGTCGTCGCTCAGGGTGTAGGTGATGACGCTGCCCACGGCGGCGTTGATTGCAGCATAACCCTCATCGACCGTATCATTTACGTCGCGGGTGCCCAGATAGGCCTCCAGGGCCTTCTTGGCGGCGGTGGTCGCCTTGCCGTTTACATCGAACGCCTTGGCGGAGTTGGTCCAGTTGATATAGTAGGTGCCCTCGGTGCCGTCGGTCTTCAGGATCTTGACCTGGCCCTTCACGTCCAGGGCGTTCTGAGTCCAGGCGGAGCCGATGACCAGAGCGTAGTTGGTCACAGTCTCCTCAGCGGGACGGACGGCCACCACGTACTTGCCGGTGGAATCCAGGATGAAGTCGTACAGGGTGGAGAACTCACGGAAGGAGTTGATGTCGAAATGCTCGATGTCAACGTCCACCAGGGAAGCGGTGTCCAGGATATAGGACTGCTTGTAGGTCTCACCCTCAACGGTGATGTACAGCTCGTCATCCTTGTCGCGGTCCACGCGGGTCATGGTGCCGGTGACGATCTCGGGCACAGAGATGTAGGTGCGCCCACCGTACTGGACGTACAGGATCAGGTCGTCGGTGGTCACGTCTTCGGCAAAGACCACGTCGTCAAAGTCCAGCTTCACGGTCTTGGTGGAATCCAGAGAGCCGTTCTTATAGGTGGGCGCGGTGAAACCGATGACCTCGTTCTTCTCGCTGTAGCTGGAAACCTTGGACAGAGTCTCCTTCCGGTACAGGACGTAGTCCACGTCGCCGTCGTTGTTGTTGTCGATGACTTCGACGGAGATGCCGTTCAGGTTGAACTTCTCGCCGGAAGCGCCCTTTACGTAGTTGTTGATGATCGCCTCAGCGTCGTCCTCGCTCTTGCAGAAGCCATAGTTGACATAGTACTCCGTGTCGGAGGTGGTGGTCAGGCCGGTGCCCTTCAGGAAGCCCTTCAGGGTGTTCTTGGTGGCGTCGGTGGCCTCGATCACGTTCACGTCGTCCTTCAGGGACACGCCCAGAACCTTGGAGTCGGAGAGGATGGTGGTCTTCTCGATGTACAGGGTGACGGTCTTGCCCAGGGTCTCAACGCCGGTGGAGACGTTGAAAGCGATCTGGCCGGACTGGGCCACGCCCTCGCCGGTGGTGGTGTTGGCAGTGGTGGAGGAGTACAGCACCACGTTGTCCAGAGTGGTCTTGCCGGCCTTCAGGGCGGCGTCGGAGTCGGTCTGATCCAGCTCGGCCCACTCGTTGGCGACCACAACGCCCTCCACCTTGTACACGCCGTACATGGCGCTCAGGATGGTGCGGTGATCGGTGTAGCCGATGGCGTAGCCGTTCTCATACTTCTGGATCATCTCAACGTCCAGGGCGTTGTAGATCAGCAGAGCGGCGTCGTCGCGGCTCAGGGGGTTCATGATGTTCTTGTTGAAGTTGCGGAAGATGCCCAGGCTGGAGGCCTTGGCGTTGGTGTTGATGGCCCAGTCGGTGCCCACGAAGCCCTCAATAGCGGGATCGTAGCCGGCGGCCACCAGCAGCATCTTGGCGGCCTCGGCGCCGGTCACGTTGGCGGCGGGGTCGAAGCGGCCGTCGCCGCGGCCGGCGATGATGCCCAGGGTGAAGCAGTAGT
>NZ_JACOPP010000050.1 GCF_014287895.1 Lawsonibacter hominis
TCGCAAGGGCGCAGTGTAAGGCCTCTCCACCCTCATGCGGATGGTTGAGCCGTATGTGGGACCGGGCAGGAGGTAGGACCCGGCCCCATAGGGAAGGAAGGAAATGGATCTTGGGATTTATCCCATTTTAGTTATATCATAACAGATATGGGAACTGCAAGGAACTCAGATCAATTTTTGCGAGCGCTCTCCCATGCATTTTTGTCGCCCCGCGCTCTGATATGTCCATAATTTCTGCCACCTCTGACCAAGAGTACCCATCTATGTATTTCAGCTTGAGCAACTGTTTGCACCGATCGTCATCCATCTGGTCAATTGCCGCGCATATGCGCCTCCTGAGCCGGATCGAATTTTTAATCTGCGCTTCCAGTTCCTCTTCCACTGCCTGAATTGCCTCTACGGAATTTTCGAGACTCCTGCCATCCCCGCCGCCGCCAGGAACCGCCTTGATGACCGAAGTCATCTTCTCGGCCTTTGACCGCCATCTCAATATTTCGCGGCGCAGACGCCTCTCCTCCGCCTCTGAGGTTTGGTATTTCTTCAACATCCGCTTCTTTTCCTGACTGTCCATCCGTACCTCCTCATCTCCTCCACGCTCTCAAAATACTGCGATGCGTATCCTCCCGGCCACCACACCTCCAGCCGGACAAGCATGGCCACATGCCACGCAGGAGACGCCGGGACGACGCTTGCTGCCATTTTATGCTTCCCGATGGTAATTACCACCCTGTCCTCATACATGCCGCTCATGGCCCGCGACAGGCGCGTCAGGTCGTTGCCGGATAGAAAACACATCATCCGGCCCCATCACAGCGATATCTCCCTTCCCACGGCACAAAATGCTCGCCGCAGATCTGCTTCAGCCGCTCGTCCAGCTTTGCCTTGCTGTACTCCAGGTCTCTGGTGTCATCGACCGCCATGTTGGCGATCTCGGTCAACGCCTGTGAGTACGCATCCGCAAACTCCTTCGCCCGGCCCGGCCCAAGCTGCAGCACGTCGTTTGCGGCGATGAGCGCGGCATCCAGGCACATCTGGGTGTGCGTTGCCCTCGCCTGCACCACCTGCTGGTAGACCGCGCGCTGTATGTAGGCGGCATGTGCGTTCTTAGCCATTCTGTGCCTCCTTCCGTCCATCCAGCAAGCCAATGAGATAGGCCGCCGAATCCTTGACCGTCTCATAGTTTGTGCAGTTGGCTGCATCCATGTTGTGGATGTTCCCGATATTCCACATGGCACAGGCAAATTCGTGGATGCAGTCAGCGCAGGTCTTCAGCGGCTTTGATTTGCGTTTAGCCATCCTGCGCCTCCTCAATTGCCTCATTTTCGATGCAATTTACCCGTTGCATCTGGTGATCAATGTACGCAGCCATATTGTCAGCCTGGTCGTTGCTTAATTCCCCATGCCCTGGGACAGTCTTAATTTTTGTGTCTCCACGCTCACTCGGCGGTTCCGGCAGCGGCATCCAGTGCGTAATGTCCGTTTTCTTTCTGCGACAATTCCACCCAAACTGGACTGATACTGCACCGACATCACTTTCTTTCATTTCCGGCCTGTAAACAAGAACCCTATCATTTTTCATCGGCAGCCTGTCCTTGACGCTAATCCATTCAGCCATCCTGTTCCTCCTCTCCGGCACGGCGGTTCCATGCTTCGATTGCCCGATGCCTATCTTTGTAAAACCCAGTCCCACAAAAGCAACTCCGGCAACGAACAGTAACGTGTGTGTAGTTAAAGTCCACTGGAGAAATCGGATAAAAATCCGGCTCGTTTCCAAAAAACAAATCTGCTGGTTCTCCGCAAAACGGACACGGTTTTAGTTCAGCCATTACCGTCACCGTCCATTCTTGCTCCGCAGTTGGGGCAGTAGTTGTCTTTCCAAAGCAATTCTTTTTTGAATACGTTAACACAATTTGTACATTTCAACCCGGCGTTTGCATGACGGATAGTACCAAACCCATGAATGCAAGGATCAACGTAGTCACACTCCTCCCACCGCCCATGTTGCACAGGGGCTACGTCTGCGGCAGGAGTATCTTCTCTCGCCTCATCGTCCTGCCAAGAGACCAAGAGGCAAGAGCTGAAGTTCAAAACGGGGCGGACGCCACAGGAGTAGCTGGCGCTGCCGTGGTTGTAATCGCCGTTGGAGTAGACGAGCCACACGTAGTTGGTGTAGTCGGTGCTCGGGGAGCGGAGCCACCGAGTCCAGACTGGCGTAGCCAGCCACCACCAGTCATCCGCCTTCGGGATGATTTCTTTGTACTTCCCGTACTGCTCCAGTGTCAGCAGCGCCACAGTGCAGTCGAGGTAGCCATAAACCCGGGTGCCATCGGTGGCCTTCAGGTCGATGTGCTGGACTAGGCAGTCGCTATCCTTCATGCCTCTGGACTTCAGAAGCTCCGTGTACTCAGCCAGGGTGTCTCGCATATCGGCCTGGGTCAAATTGCTTTTGCCGTTCCGGTCAAAGACCGCCTTTTTCCAGATCTCCTTGCGGATTGCAAGGGTTCCGCCGTCCACACGGTCCAACGCCACATACTCCTCCCCGAAGACGGTGAAGCTCTCCCCGCAGGGGACTTTTCTCAGTTCAATGTTCTTCATTCCAGTATGCCTTCCTTTCATCAATGGTGGCCCCCGAAGGGAGCCCACGCTTCCGCCCAGCGCTTTCCCGCACATAGGGCAAAAATTGATCTTTCTACGGCCTTCGCCAGCAGCGAACGAATTAGAGACTACCAACTCCCCATTGTCGATTTCAGCGTAGAAGCCATCTCCCCATACAAGGTCACAGGCTCCACCTTCGCACCAGTCACAGCTCATTGATTACGCCTCCTTCAGGCCGCGCCACTCGAATTGATTGCACCCATAGACGATCGTATTTTTATCGCAAAATTGTTCCTCGTCTTCTGAATTGTTGTGAACGCAACATTCGCACATACTATTATCCGCTATGCATTTCATGTCCTCCCCAGCCGCATCCAGCTCCCGCGTCACGCGCTCCAGCTTGGCTTGTAGCTTTTCCAACGCATCTGCCGCCTCTGTACACGCATCCGCGAAATCCGCATCCAGCTTGTAGGCGACCAGCGATTGGCTGTACGCCCGCAGACGATTAACCAGTGTGTCGATGCGATCCATTGCGCCCCTCCATGATACTCTCATATATTGTTTGCTCTGCAAACCCGTCCAAATGGCACACGATCCCTGCTGTCTTAAAGTCATCTCTGGCTCGTTCCTGTAGTCTCTTCACGCTGATTCCTGCCCAGTAGAGCGACACGTACTCTGATTTTAGCCTCTCTATCGCTTTCGCGTTCCTGCGCCTGAATGCCCTGACGCTTCCCTCGTCGACCGACCAGACGCGGTTAACCTTTTTCGCGTCGATTTGTCCAGTGTAGATCAGCCACCTAACTTTTTGCATGGATGTGTTTAACTTCCGAGCCAGCTCTGTTGCATTCACCGTATGCCCTCCTTTACCACCGCATATTTTTTATATCGCCCCTTGAGCGCCTTGCAGATGATGCTGTAGGTCGAGTTTGGCGACCAGCCCATCTGCTGCGTGATCTCCTCAGCCGTCCCTGTGGCAAGCACCTCGTCTGTCAAACTGTTGTAGACCGTGTAGTGGGTCGTCCGTTTGTGCCGGTGCAGCCCGGCGGCTGGAAGGCCCATATATTGACGCCACCGGAACACCTGCCCATCCGAGATACCGATCTCCGCCGCGATTTCCTTGTCGGTGAGGCCGCTGCCGCTGAGTTCCCGGATGCGATGGAGCTGTTTGGTGGTGATCATCTGGGCACCTCAATTCCATCAATGGCCGCCGCAAGCTTGTCCGCATGCTCCAAAGTACGTTCCCTCCTGTATTCGCTCCTTGCGCCTTCGGTCTCCTTCCAGAGCGTGACCGAGGCGTCCAACAGCTTTTGCCGCAATCCGTCACGGTCCTTTGCCCGCTGATAGGATCCTACCAGACGCCGTTTGTCCTGGATCGCCGTGTCCCGATCAACCACGCCGTTGCGCAGCTGCCAATACAGAGCACGCAGATCCAGAAACATACGCTGGTCGATCCGGTCGAGTCCGTCCGGCATGGGCATGCCCTGCATGGCAGTTTCTTCGTACCATAATTTCATAACTGTAACTTCTGCAACTTTCTGTAATTGGGGTCAAAGACCGCAACCGATTGAAAACACTACGTTTTTTATGGTTTCTGTAATTCTGTAACTTTTCCCCTCATTCCCTTATAGGGGAATGTGTTATGATTGTTTTTCTGCGTGTCCTCTACAGGAAGACATTTTAATCAAAAGTGTCCATAGAAAAGTATATATACTCTCTATATATGTGCGTTTGGGGGGTTACAGAGTTACAGAGTTACAGAATCCTACTTTCCAAGTAGGTTGGTCACGGGAGCAGTTCATCCTCGCAAACCATTGCGGCGCAAGGCATTTTGAGCCATACGCAGTTTGGAGACTGCCCGCCTCCGATGTACTTTGCCTTTGTGTAACCTTTCGGCCCAACCTCGATCAGACCCTTCGTCCTGAGATGGCTGAGCAATGCCCGCGGGTTGATTGTGTTCTCCTCACACACACGGTTGAACACGGATCGGATGATGTACGCCGTATTCCCGTCCATGATCCCGTAGCATTCGCCCGTGTCCGTCACGCCTCTCAGCCTGGTTGCATTCACAGAGACCCAGTCGCAGATGATCTCATATCCGCGGGCCGAAAGGCTTACGGCTGACCGCGATTTCAGGAACTCTCCGATCTCCTGTACCGTAAGCGCCCTGTTGTCCTTAAAGATCCACTCCGTCGCCAGGGTATCCGCCGTCAGGATCACCGCCGCCGCCATAGCCTGCTTGTCTGTGGTGTCGTCCTCTGTGCATGATTTGAAAAAGTGGTCATACAATTCCGCTGCACGCTCTTTTTGCCCGTCCTCCGTCAGGCGGGAAACAAACTCGCGGCCAGCCCAGCCGTAGTTTTGCTTCAGCACGTTTGCGGTCCTGTGCCCGTCCCGGATCGCCTTTTCCGATGCAAGGCATTCGATCTCAATGACGCGGTTGACCGCGCCTGCACCGTCGTTCTCGCCTACGATCGGCGTCTCTCCGGACGTAATGAAGCAGTTGGCCCATGTTGGGGTATAATTCAGGCCGAGCGCCTTGTTGGAACGAAGCTTCCCGCTCCCGGAGGCCAAATCATATACGTTGAATATCACGTTGCCGTGCTTGTCCTTCGCCAGCTGCAGGTCATCCAGGAACAGCGGGAGCGAATGCAGGAAACCGGCCATCATCTCAAATCCGACCGTCGTGCCGCGGAACGTCTGGAAGAATGATTGCCCGACGGCCGGGTTGGCCCATACCGAAGCCCCCAGCATCTGCGCAACCGTCTTTCCGGTCCCGCTGTCCATGCCCCAAAGGTGCACAAAGAACGGGAGGCACCCAAGCGGCTCCACCAGCACCGAGGCAAACGACGCCGCCAAAACGATCCGGGCAGTTATGCTGTAGGAGCGGGCGTCCAAAGCCTCACCCATCCATGCCTGGTAGTCTCCGACCTGGTTGATTGCCCGGTACGCACCGCGGAAGCTGTCTGCGTTGTCAAACGCGATCCCGTCAACATATGGTGCGAAACCCTCTTCGTTCCATCCCATCCTGGAAACGGATTTGGTCTCCGGGATCACATCCTGGTTGAAATCCAGCATGTCCCGCAAGTAGTCCACCATGGCGTTTGCGCGCTCCCCGCTGGTGACCGAGACGCCGACGGCGGACAGCCGGTCTACGATCTTGTTGGCCGATGAAATGTCACGGATGTCGACGATCGCTTCGTTCCAGTATTTTCGCTTTGCGTTTCCCTGGCGGAATGCAAGCTTGATCTTCACTGCGCCGGTATCGATATCGATGATCCTTTGTACCGGCATGATCGGGTGCGTACAGGCATAGATCGCGCTTCCGTCTCTCCCGCCATGACGCCAGATCCCGCTTTCGTCCGCATGCCATTCCCTGGTGTTCAGTTCAAACGGCTGTTCTCCAAATTCGGAAATACCGTCCTCGATGATCACCGGCATGGACATACTTTTCAATTTCTGCTTATACAGGCTGAACAGGCGCTTAAAATTCTTGAAATTCAAACTTATCGCCAATTCCGCCATGCGCCGCTCTTCCATCCCCTGCTCGTATGGGTCTTTGATATCAGTCAAATATTCAAAAACGCGGCCGCGGTCAAAGTCCTCGTAAGTAAAATCAGCATTCAGTTCCGATCACCCCCTAAATGCTCGTCAAGCCAATACTCCAAATAGGGAAGCCGCTTGACGGCCTCCGCGTAAAGCGGATGGATATAAGGCTGGCAGTAGGTATCCGGCCCGAAGAATTTTACGGTTTCCAAACACCGTCGGTATTCCGCGGCCATTTGGTAGTACGCCTCCCGCTCCGCTTCCTCCTGTTCCTGCCTCTCCCTGCGCTCCTCCAATATTCTGGACGCATCCGGTTTTGCGATCCGGCTGCCTGTGATACCAAGGCGGAAGTCGGAGCTGAGCCGGATCAGCGCCTGGCGGAACGGCAGGTCAAACAGTTTCATGGCAAAATCAATGACGCTCCCATGCGCTCCACAGCCAAAACAGTGGAACCCTCTGTCACCGTCATAAATCTTCAGGCTTGCCTGGTGGTCTCCCCGGTGGAACGGGCAGGGAATAAACCCCGACCGTCCCACCTGGAATCCGTAAAACTCCGCAACCTGCCGCATGGTCAACAGGCGCTTGATCTCATTCGCAGCGTCCATCCGGCATCCTCTCCAGCCGTTCCTTGAGTTCGCGGTACAGGATATCCCGTATTAACGCTCCAGAGGTCGTAGGGGCGCAGAACAGTAGCTGGCAGTCATACCGCGCCAGCCACGCCAAAAGGCTCGCTGTCAGCGCTGACGGGGCCATACGGCTTCGGTATTTCCCGGCATATGCATTCTCCCACGTCCCGTTTTCCACCAGGAGATAGAGCTTGGCCCCGGCCTGCTTTGCCCGCTCAAATTCCCGGGTAAAGCGAGGCCGGTCTTTGCAATAGCAGTTGGCCAGCTCATCCAGCCCAAGCTTGCGTTCGATCGC
>NZ_JACOPP010000051.1 GCF_014287895.1 Lawsonibacter hominis
ATCCATTTCCCATTCCTTGTTCCGGAACAGGACGCCAACCAGCTTGTCCTTTAATTTCGCCTCGTCAAAGTCGAAATGGTATCCTGGATTGCTCTCCTCCAGAGACCACATGACGTTGGAAAGCGCCCGCT
Organism: Lawsonibacter hominis; assembly: GCF_014287895.1. Taxonomy (GTDB): domain Bacteria; phylum Bacillota; class Clostridia; order Oscillospirales; family Oscillospiraceae; genus Lawsonibacter_A; species Lawsonibacter_A hominis. The sequence continues at coordinate 132 of NZ_JACOPP010000051.1, forward strand.
TACTCCATTCGTCTTTTTCCGTCCCGTCTTCCTTTGGGAGATACAGGCGGTACACGCCGCGCCATTTCTTGTCCTCCTGCGTCTGGCTGTCATAGTCATTGTGGAAGAACCCGCGGAAGTCGCCCTCGCATACATCGAAATAGATCACAAGCCTGTCGCCATAATCGGTTTCTTCGGTCACGGCAGCGTTGATCTTCGCCACATAACCGCCGGCCGGGATGATCTCGCGTCCCTTGCTGGGTGCGGGCTTGATGTTGTCGTATCGTTTCATTGTTTATTTTTCCTCCTTATAATTCAGGGGCGCAAGTCCCCAGTATTCACGGATCGCAGTATCGACCGCCTTTAGATCGTTGTCGATCAGGCGGTCCTGGAACATGCCCAGGGGCGACTTGACCGTATCCATCCCATTCGTCTGCGTGGAAAACTGATATTTCCCATCAGTAACAACTGTTTTCAGCACAATGGTAAAAAGCCCCTCCAGCGTGACTTTTTCGTCCAGCAGCTTCCCGATGGTCTTGAACTTCTCGTTCCCATTCGCATCCAGGTCTACATGGCCCATGAAATAGACCACTTTGCCATCCGGCAGCCGTATCGCGGTCTGAATCAATGTCCAGAAGTTCAGTGCCATATCTGTAAATTTTTGGTAACCAGTTGTTTTAGCCCCGCGCATAAATTCGTTTGTCATCAGATACGTTGCGTCATCAATGACGATGGCGTTTGCAGGTGCGCTTCGGATCGCTGTGTCGATCTTCATGTAATCGTCGCAGTTATATGTCTTGATCTTGCTTTTGAATGGCAGCGGCTTCCCGCTTACATTCACCACGCAAACCTCTTCCGGCGAAAAGCCTCTTAAGCTGGTGGATTTTCCTGACCCGCTCTGGCCGTAAATCATAACCGGGATCCCCATTATGTTTCCTCCTCATCAAATGCAATTGGGCACTCGTTCCCTCTGGTCTCGATTGGGAACGGAAGGTACTCTCCGGTAAAAAGGCATCTGTGCCGCCGGAGGCTCTCGTCATATCGAACGTACTGGCACCACCGGCAGACCGTGTCCCCGTTTGGGAAGTTGACTCTGATCGTGGCCACGCCGCTCTTGTAAAAGCTGACGCAGCTCCCGTTCGCCTTCATACGTGCCTCACGATCTCGAAGCCGAGCGCATCGGCCAGAAGCCATGGAGACGTCCTGTACAACTCATCCAGATACGCCTGAAAGCATTCAGGGCC
>NZ_JACOPP010000052.1 GCF_014287895.1 Lawsonibacter hominis
CGATTTTTATTGCCATTTCCCCGCCGCCTCCAGGACGGCGTTTGTTTTCACGTACCGTTCCCCTATATGCTTTAAGCGATACCGAATATAGTTCTCTGGCGAAATACCACGAAACCGTTCTGCTCCATAAATTGCTCCAGGCGAAACCCCAATGACTTTTGCCCAATCAGAGATACATTTTGTATCCGGGCCAATGGTAATATTGCGATTAGTTGATAGGTTTTTGCTCTGCTCTTGTATAGAGATAAATCGACAATTTTCAGGGGAATAGCCCGCATTGACATCAATTCGATCAATCGTACAAGCCCCACGGGGAGCAGAATCGTCATAGCCGTGTAAATACGCCCAATCCTTGAACGCCTGATATGACTGCTCCCACGCCTCGCAAACTTTTATACCGCGTCCTCCGTATCGATGGAACTCTGAATGGTTTGGGTTCCTACATCGCGTAAGCATATCAGTCCAGACGCGATGAAGCCTATCGTAATAACCTCCGTGCGTTCTTCCGATTGTCTTTCCACGTTCTGATGCCAGTTCATGGAACAAGCATCCACATGACTGCGTATCTCCTCTACGGACATCGGAACCTACACGCTCGACAATTTTCCCACAGTCACAGCGGAAGCGCCAAATTACGATTCCATTCCTGCGTTTATCGGTTGGTTCAATTGCTACCAGTCTCCCGTATCGCTGGCCGGTCATGTCTTTAAACATTGGTTCTCTCCATCCATGCAGCATATCGCGCCATGACTTCTTGAGCGTACCGTGTTTTCCCGCCATTGCCTGTGTTATAAGCGGAAAGCGCATCCTCCGCATTGCCGTATTTATCAATTAGCTCGGCAAGGATAGCGCACCCGGTTCTGAAATTATCCTGCGGGTCTTTCAGATCCTTTGCGCCGATATCATCCATCAGGCCGTGCCACCACTTCTTCTGGATTTGACAGTATCCTACGCTATCGCCGCCATCTCCAGTTATATTCTGGAACAGTGTCTCTTGCTCAATCAGAGCCAACATAAGAGAATACTCAACGCCGAACTCCTCGCAGGCGCTATGTAATACATCCTGCAGCTCGTACTCCAGCGGTACGTCCGCCCGGAAGTATCCCTGCGCCTCCAGCGCGGCGGTAATCAGGGCATCCTCATCTGGGTCTTCGCCGACTACCGCGCTTGGTTCCGGCCTGTCCACCTTGACCGGTGCCGCCGAGAAGGGCTCCGGCTCGGCGGCCTGCGTGGTCAGCAGCATGCCTGCCAGAAGGATCAAGAATGCCGCCCACGTGATGACGGTTACCTTGAGCAGCTTGTCCATCATGTGGCCTCCTAATCTACTGCGCAGTCACAGGGCAGGTTCTCCGGTTCGTCGTCTGGGATAGCCTTTCTCACATCCGCCCAAAATCTGGCGCTGTTGGTCTTATCCGTTGGGATGATGTGCAACTTGTACCGCATCTCCAAAAACTTTGGCTCCAAGTCCACCAGTCGAACCCCCTTGATGATGGTGTAGCCGATGGTATCCTCCGCCTCCTTCGCCTCCTGCCAGATATCCGGTCGGAGGCAAAACACACAATACCAATGCTGGCGGCCTGCCTTTAGGCACCCGATACAATTTGCGTGTTTGTAGGTCTGATATGTGGACGGGCGGGCAATCCCTATTTCTTCTGTTCTGTGGATAGTGCGATCCCATTCGGCAAGCGGGAACACGGCTTTGTAACCCATTGCGGTCATTATTGTCGATCGTCTATACATGCGCTGCGTTTCCTCGGCGTCGAATCCATAGACCACCAGATCACCTCGCGTTCCGTTCGCCTCAAGCCATTTATAAAAGGGCTCAGTTTTTAGTCTGGAGGTGCAAAAGGCTGGGCTGTTATATGCCTTAAAGCCTTTACATTTGATGGCTACAGAAATGGGCGGTGTTGTCTCCCAGCCCTCCATATTCGCGTATGTAATGGGCAGGCCCAAGTAGTCTGCGACCTCCCGCTTAAACCGTTTGATGTCCTCATGCTCCACATGGGGCGAGATGTCATGATTTAGCAGCACAACACGCTCTTTTCCGTACCGCCGTACGGTTTCGATGGCCGCCAAAGCGGATGAGTGACCTCCGCTGAAGCAGACAATGCATTGCTTGTCCATCACTACCCCACCGCCTCCAGCGCCCTGCATATAAGCCCCGGAACACACAGCGGTACGAGACACAGGGCCGCAGCCAAAAGCCCCGCCTTGGCCCGTCCTCGCGCCCTGCGGCGCTCATTTCGGGTTTGGCTCATGATGCGGCCTCCTTCCGCCTGACCTCCAGGCCAGCCATCTCCAGCAGCTTCCAAAACGACTGGATCGGGA
>NZ_JACOPP010000053.1 GCF_014287895.1 Lawsonibacter hominis
TCCGCAGACGACGGAAGGAAAGGAAGCTCCGTCATTTCCGGCGACACGTGCGTCGGAAATGACACCTCTCATGACGGACAGGGCGACTTTTCTGCCAGAATCGAGCCCTGTCCGTCATGCATCCCTCTGTCGAAAAAGGCCAGAGGCCTTTTTCGACAAGCTCAGGGCGGGGGAGCTTTGCTCCCCCGCCCTGAGTCTTATGGTTCAAACAGCATGCAGTCCACATAATGCCTGGTAAAGGCCGCTTCGGTGGAGAGTTCCAGGTAGCGGCATTTGTCCCGGATGGCCGTCAGCTCGTCCCGGGCCTGCCGGGACAGAAGCGCGGCCGCCGCGCCTGCGCTGGCGCTGTTGCCCACGCAGCGGGTCCGTGCCACCAGCTCCGGAGGCAGAAGGCCGATGGCACCGGCGTTTTCCTTGTCGATCCGGCTGCCGAAGCCTCCGGCCAGATAGAGCACGGAAACCGCCTGCATGGTTTGCTGCGTATGCTCCAGCAGAGTACGAATACCGGCGGCGATGGCGGCCTTGGCCAGCTGGAGCTTGCGCACATCCGCTTCTGTAACGCCGATATCGTGCGTCCGGTCCAGCCAGAAGGTAACGCCGCGTGCATCCTCCTCCAGCCATTCTTCCAGGCCCGCGGGCGCTTCGTCCGGGGGCAGCAGCCGGCCGGTTCCGTCCACCGCGCCCATCCGCAGCAGTACCGCCAGGGCGTCCACCAGGCCGGAGCCGCAGATCCCCGCGGGCGCGCCGCCGCCAATGACGGAAAAGCGGGGCGCGCCGCCGTCCAGCCAGACCCGGTCCACGGCTCCCGCCACCCCGGACATGCCCCGGGAGATCTCCGCGCCCTCAAAGGCGGGGCCCGCGGCAGTGGCGCAGGTCGTGAAGCCGTCCTTTGTGCCCAGCGCCATCTCCCCGTTGGTGCCGATATCCAGAAACAGTACCGCTCGCTCGGCCAGCCAGGCCCCTGATGCGTACAATCCGGCCGTAATGTCGCCGCCCACATAGCCCGCGACCGCGGGAGCGAGATAGACCTGTGCCTGGGGAAACGCCGGGAAGAAACCATCCCCCGGGGAGCACACTGCGCCAAACCGGTCCTGCGGCGTAAAGGGGGCTGCGGCGATGGAGGCGGGGGAGCGCCCGGCGAACAGATGCTCCATGATGGTGTTGCCCACCGCCGTTACGGCCAGTACCTCCCCAGTGCTGCGTCCGGCGCGGCCGCACAGGGCGCACACCGCTTGGGAGACCTGCTCCCGAATGGCGCTGGTCATCCGGGCCAGACCGTCTGGAGCGGTATTGGCATACTGGATGCGGGAAATCACGTCGGCGCCGAAGACCCGCTGGCGGTTCATGCCGCCCTCTGTTCCCAGCAGCGCACCGGTGGTCAGATCGTAGAGCGTGACCACCACCGTGGTGGTTCCGATATCGACCGCCGCGCCCAGCCCGCCGCACTCCGGAACGGCGACCCAGGGCTGCAGGGAGACGGGGCGGGAAGCGCCCTCGCAGACGACGCAGGCCTGCCGGAGCGCGTCCAGGGTCACGGAACAATCGCCGGTCAGCCGGGTACGGCAGGCCAGACGGCGCTCGCCGCCGGCCGGGAGCAGCGCGCGCTCCTGCGCATCGGCCGGCGTCACCGCACCGGAGACGGCGGCCAGACACTTCCCGCAGGTCCCGTTGCCGCCGCAGGGGGCCTCCGGTTCCCGCAGGCCGGCCCGCTGAAGGGCGCTGAGCAGCGTTTCGCCGGACCGGCCTTCGATCGTATGGGTCCCGTCCGGCCCATGTACGGTAATAACAGGCATGAGTCGCCTCCTGAAACGGTAAAATAGAGCAGCCGGCGTCCGGCTGCTCCTTGATTATAGCGCCGCGCTTAGGATCCGTCAACGCCGCCTGTACCCGGTATGGGCGCCCCCTGCTCCGGCATCCGCCGCATTTCACGCAGCACCATGGTGATGGCCACCGCCACTGCGGCGGCGTCGGAGATGGGGCCGGCGTACATGACGCCATCGATCCCCATAAAGAGGGGGAAGATCAGGACCAGAGGGATGAGAAAGAGGACCTGGCGGGTAAGAGAGATCAAGATACCGCGCTTGGCCTTGCCGATGGAAGTAAAAAAATTGGTGCTGATGGGCTGGAACGCATTGGCGAAGGTCATAAAGAGAAAAATACGGAAATAGCGTTCCGCAAAGTGAAAATACGCGTTTGACCCGGTGCCGAAAATACCGATGATCTGCCGTGGAAAGAGCTGAAAGCACACAAAAGCGATGCTGCAGATAAGGGTGGCCGCAGTCACGGCCTTGCGATAGGCCTCTTTGACCCGGGGATAATTGCGTGCGCCGTAATTAAAGCTGAAGATGGGCTGGCAGCCCTGGGAGATGCCGATGGTAAAGCCCATGATGAGCATATTCACCTTGGTGACCACGCCCACGCAGGCCAGGGGGATGTCCTGGCCATACTGCGACAGAGCGCCGTAGTAGGTCAGCGTATTGTTCATTACGATCTGCACGGCCACCATGGCCAACTGGTTGAAAAAGGAGGCCATGCCAAGGGAAAAGATCGCCCCCAGCCAATGGAGCCTGGGCCGCAGGTCGCCGCGGGTGAGCACCACGGTACGCAGACGGGTACGCAGCAGGTAGACCAGCGCCATCCCCATGGAAAGTGCCTGACCCAGCACCGTGGCCAGCGCGCCGCCGCCGATCCCCAGGTCAAAGCCGAAGATGAACAAAGGGTCCAACATGGTGTTGAGGACCGCGCCGGACAGGGTACAGAGCATGGAATAGGTGGGGCTGCCGTCGGCGCGGATCAAATTGCTGCATCCGGTGGTAAAGGTGAGCAGCGGCAGGCCGAAGGCGGTGATGCGGGTATAGGTGAGGGCGTAGGGAAGCACATCCGGCGTAGCGCCGAAGGCCAGCAGCAGGGGACGGCGGAACAGGAAGGCGACCGCGCCCAGACAGACGCCCAGGAAAGCCAGAACCACCAGGCCCGTGCCCGCCACCTCGCGGGCGCGGTCCTTATGACCGGCGCCGAGATTCAGATTGAAATTGGCCGCGGTACCAATGCTCATGAGCAGGGCGATCGCAGTGGAGATGTTGTTGAAGGGAAAGGCCACATTGGTGGCGGCATTGCCCAGAAGGCCGACCCCCTGCCCGATAAAGATCTGATCTACAATGTTATACAGGGAGGAGACCAGAAAGGCGATGACCGAGGGGATGGCGAATTTGGGCAGGAGCTTTCCGATGGGAGCGGTGCCAAGGGGATTGGCGGACGTTTGGAGGGGTTCCGGCTGCATGCATTTCTCCTCGCTTTCGGACCGATGGTCGTCTGATTGACAGTTTAGTACGATAGTGCTAAACTGTCAATACCGGAACGGATCAGAAATGAGGAAGCGCATGAAAAAAGACGTAAAAACGGATATCCTGGAGACGGCCCGGAAACTCTTTAACGAGCAGGGCTACAACGGAGTGTCCATGCGGGATATCGCCGGAGCGCTGGGGATCAGCGTGGGAAATCTGACCTACTATTTCAAACGGAAAGAGGATCTGCTGGAGGCTGTGGCGCTCCGGCAGCTGGAGGGCTATCAAAAGAAGGCCCCGGCCGCCAGTCTGGCGGAGCTGGACGGACACTTCCGGCGAAAGCTGGCCTTTCAGAAGGGAAATGCCTACTATTTCCGTCACTATACGCAGCTGGCGCAGATCTCGCCGAAGGTATACGAGATGCAGCGGGGCATCATCCGCGATCAATATGAATTTTACGGCGAGACGTTTCGGGGCTTCAAGTCCCATGGAAGGATGATGGAAGATACCGTTCCGGGACAAACCCGGCATCTGATTCAGGCTTTGGTGACCGTCAGCCTCTTTGGCACGGCGATGGGGGAGCCGGATGGGGAGCGGCTGCCCTGCTTTTGGAGCCTGATCTGGCCCATGCTGACGGAAACGGGAAGAAGGGAATACCGGGAAGAAGTGGAGCGGCGCGGCGGCGTATAATCAGGACCGGCCGGTGGGATACTGCTTTTGAGGTGATATCCCATGCTGACAGAATCTGAACTGCTTCAGTCCATCCACCAGTCTACCAATATGGGCCGCGAGGGGATCCAGTCCGTGCTGAACTATGCCAAGGACGACAGGCTTCGTCAGGCCCTGGAGCAGCAGCTGGTGGAATATGAAAAGCTGGCCGGCGCGTCCGGAAAAATGCTCTTGGAACGGGACGAAAAGCCAAAGGAAACCAACCCCGTGGCAAAGGCGTCTTCCGCCGCGATGTCGGCGATGAAGCTAATGGCAGACCCATCCGCGTCAAAAATTGCGGAAATGATGATCCAGGGCAACACGATGGGGATGACCCAAAGCCTTCGCAACCTGAACGATTATCCCGGAAAGGACGAGCGGGTACGGGACCTGGCATCCAAGCTGCTTCGTACCGAGGAAGCCAATATCGAGCAAATGAAGAAATTCTTATAGCATGACCGATTGTCCGGGAGAACCGGCCGGCGGATTTGCTTCGCCTGTGCATGCAAATCCGCCGGGGAGCCATAAAAACGACCACACCATTACACGGGTGCGCATAAGGAAGTAATCCGAAAAATTACGATTATGGCATCTGTCAGACGGGGTTAGGAAGTCAAAACCTCCGACTTAGCCGGAGGTTTTGACTATATTTTTCGATTTTGAAGGTAAATATGGTGAAATACCTGATGTCTTGTGTGCTCGATATGGACACCGCCTGTGTGGAACTGAAATTTCTTGATGACAGCATGATTGCGATTGATACTATCGCCATGGAGAACGAGGTTTATGACAATATGTATCAGCGGTCAAAGCGGGATTATCTGATTTACAATGCCCCGTTGGCGTATGCTGATCGTATACGGAACGGCAAATCAGGAACTTATCTCAATATGGTTGTTGAGGAAATACAGGACAGCAGCGTAAATCAGCAGGAATGCAACGGCCCCCATAGAACCCCGGATCAGCAGGCTGCCCGGCCCAAGACCGAGATAAGCGTCCACCATAATCAACGGGAAAGTGAGACTGATGAAAAATACAGTCAGCCAAGCGGACTTCTGTGCAAGTCATAGAAAATTCCCCCTTTCCTCCCCAAAGGGCCGTGGCTGGTTGATAGTTGCTTTTTAGGATAACAAAGGGCGGCGGCACTGAGCGAGATGCGTGGACAGGTGGATCTAACCGTCTGCATCTATCATGGCGGATTTGAAAGGGACCTGACCAGCGGTCGGGTGCTGAGCGAGAGCACAGAAAATATCGGGTATCGGATTTGCGCTCTATTCATAGGGAGAAAACGCAAGCGCATCGTACTGCAAAGAGAACGCCCTGGTATAGTCTTTTTCCGGCGTGTCATAGTAATGATAGTCCGCAACAATTGCTCCAGTGCTCTCGTCATAGCGCTTACTGGGCATGCGCATCATCGGGCTCTGCGGCGGATCAATCAAATGATTCACACCGGCCACCTCCACGGCATCCCCGCTCCTGCGGTAAATCATTACATCCCCTGTGCCGCCGATGTTGTAGGCCACGTTGCAGATCAGCTCCCGCACGCCGTCCCCATCCAAATCCACAAAGTGGTCGTCCCGCTGAAAGCCGAAGCTGTCGGCGATTTGTACGATATCATGGTCCTCCACGATATAATAGGTGTGTGTCGTTGTACCCGTCATGGTGTGGTTGGAAAGCAGGAAGCCGTTCCAGCCCATGATATTCTCAAAGGAGCGCAGCTCTACAGGGCGGGGAAAAGCGGCGTCCCAATCCGGTATCGGCTCCACGGCGGTTTCCGCGCCGCCCTGCCGCACATAGGCCTCCATGCCATCGCGGTTTTGCCGCAGCCCCACCTGGTACTCCCCCCGATCCAGCAGCCAGGTTTTGCCCCAGTCGTAGGAGATCAAGGTCTCATCACCAGTGTATGCATCGCCGAACACGGTGGCCGTCATAACAATCTGGGTTCCCAGACGCCGGATATCCCACACTTCCCAGGTGTCGCCGTAAAACGGGAGGTCAGCCCGGTTCCAGGTTTCGCCGCCGTCATGGGTGATCAGGACGGGAGAACCGTTGAAACGTCCGATGGAGATGATGGCGTGCTCGTTATCAAAGAACGCGGTTTTGCTGGGCCACCATGCCGCCTGTAGGAGTTGTCCTGTCTCCGTCCAAGTTCCGCCCCCGTCGTGGGTGCGGTAAACGTAGGTGTCCGCGCCGCCCACGCCGTGGCCGTAAGTCGCCGCCAGCCATCCGTTTTGCGCGTCCACCATCTGCATGGAAATACCGGGTTCCCCGAATAGGGTAGTGGCCGTATCCCGCCCCGCTAAGTCCTCGTACTCCCACTCGCGGGGCGGAGCCACGGCAGGCCCCAGCGGCGTCCAGCCTGTCTCCCCGGCATAGCGGGCGACGGGTACGCCGTCCAAAAGGGTATAATAGCGCCCGGCCCACTCCGACTGATTGTCCAGGGGTGCCTGAGCCTCCGGGATCAGCACTTCGATTGCATCCGGGGTAAAGCACAGCAGAGCGGAAAGCAGTATTTTCTCCGGGCCGTACTCGCCCGTGTCCTCAGCCGCCCCTACGCGATAGATCAGCGGGAGACAGCCGTTATCCCAGTGCTCCGGGTCCATACCCTCTATCGTCCAATCCGGGAAGCGCTCCCGCAGCAACCCGGTCACGTCGGCCTTGTAAATAGTTCCGTTTCGTCCAAAATAGTAAACGGCCTCTCCAGTGCCGTGGTAGAAGTAGAGCAGCTCCTTCTCCCCATCTCCGTTCAGGTCGTGTTCCACCACCAAATTGGCGCAGTCGGCCAGAAGGCGGGGTACGCCCTCTTCGTCCAGGTAGAAATAGTCGAAGGCCTGATAGCCCGCCCCCCGGGGAACCTCGATGCGAAAGCCGCTATGCCCAAACAGGTCTGCATACGCCTCTACCGCGCAGCTTCCGCCGCCGTATGCGCTCTCCTCCATGCAGAACCGCAGCAGGGAATCGCCCTGCCGGAGCGCCCAGTATTTTGTGTACGCACTGCCCGGCTCCCGGTACAGGACGATCTCCGTCCCATCCGGTAAGGTCTGTTCCAACAGCACCTCCCCCATGGCATTCGTGGGGACGAGGTCGGGCTCCATGCCGGGGGGAGGGGCATAGGAGGACAGATCCGTGAGGGGGAGGGTTGCCGCGACGGTAGATTCACCGGCATGGGACGCAGATGGTTCCTGTCGGGCCGGGGATGTCACGGTGCAGGCCACCAGGGTAACCGCGCAGACTGCGGCGAGCATACAGAGAATGGCGGGGAGAGCGCCCCGGCCCTTCCCGGGGGACATGATACCCTCCAACCGCTCCGCCAGCACCCGTTTCCCTCCGGAAAAGCCGGTGGAGAGGGCCGAGCCGCGGCACTTTTGCAGTACGTTCAGCAAAACAATCCCATAGAACCGCCGATCTTCCAAAGCGGCATGGGCCAGAACCTGCTCGTCACAGGCGCGCTCCATGTCCTGCCCCGCCATGCGCCGCAGCAGCCAGACGGCCGGGTTGAACCAGTGGAGGATATGGGCCGCCAGCAGCAAAACCTTCCACAGCAGGTCGTGATTGCTCCAGTGGGTCAGCTCGTGGCGGAAAATCCAGAGGGCGTCGTCTTCCGTTAAATCAGCATCCGGAAGGAGCAGCCTGGGATGGAATGGTCCCGCCAGCATGGGGCCCCCGGCGTCCGCATACAGAAAGAGGCGGGGCGGTCTGACACAGCCCCGCTCCCCACAGGTCGCACGGTATGTCTCCGCAAGCCGCCCACATTCCACAGGCTTCGCCCAGCGGCGCAGCCTGTGCTGAAAGTGCCGCTCTTTTATGAGTTGATGTGTGAGCATACCCGCCGCGCCCAGCAGCCAAACGACCTTGAGCACGTGAAGCAACGGGACGGAGGTTTGGGCTGCGGGAGCCGGAGAGGTGGGCGCATCCATCAGCGGCGCTTCACCGCCGCCGGGATGGCCGGGCGCATGGGGGGCAACCGTTTCAGGCGTGGCCGCCTGTACCCTGGGTATCCCGCTCTGCCTGTGGACCACCTGGATCGTTTGCTCCGGGAGCGCGACCACAATGGGGGCCCTCCCCCCCGGAATGGGAAAGAAAATACCCGCCAGCAGCACCAGGGAGAGCAAATACCAGAGACGCTTTTTCCATCTGGCTGAGAACCGCCGATCCCAGAAAGGGGACAGAAGGGTCAAGATCAGAGTCAGAGCCCCCACGATCAGGGAGGTGCGCAGGAGATTGAGAAACAACAGGTCGCTCATGGCGTTCCCCCCCAGTGTTCCAGCATTTCGCGCAACTCCCGAAGGTCCTGCTCACTGACGGCCTGTCCCTCCACTAGGGAGGCGACAAGGCCCGTCACGGAATTTCCATAGAGCTTTTCCAGGAGGGTGCGCCCCTCCCGCTGGCGGTAGTCGGACTGACGGACCAGCGGGGTATAAAAATTATTCCAGCCCCGCTTTTCACAGGCCAGAAAGCCCTTTTCACACAGACGGTTGAGGGCGGTGCCCAGCGCCCCCGAGGACCAATTGCGCTTTCCGGCCAGTGCGGCCTGAATGTAGGCAGAATTGACCGCTTCTCCGGCCCCCCAGACCGCCTGCATGATCTCCAATTCCGCATCTCCCAGGCGTTTGATTTCCGCTGCCATACCACCAACCCCTTTATACGGTAGTGTCAAGGATTTTGCGCAAATTGGTTTGCAGGCTCTGGAATGAATGAAGTCAGCCAGCAATGGAGGCGTCCTCAACGGCAGCCTCCAGGTGCTTCATGTTCATGTACTTTTTGTTGCCCCACTGGGTGCCGGCCACATGGCGCAGGCGGGCACAGACCAGCATGAGGGCGGAGTTACCATCCGGGAAAGTACCAACCACACGGGTGCGGCGGCGGATCTCCCGGTTCAGCCTCTCAATGACATTGTTGGTGCGGATGCGAGTCCAGTGTTCGCTGGGAAAATCGCAGTAGGTAAGAGTCTCCTCAATGCCATCCTCTACCTTCCTGGCAGCCTCCTTCAGTTTCAT
>NZ_JACOPP010000054.1 GCF_014287895.1 Lawsonibacter hominis
GCAGACGGAAAGCTTTACGTCGCAGCCGTTCTGGACTGTTATAACGGTGAGATCATAGGTCTTGCCATGGATAACAACATGAGGAAGGAACTCTGTATCCACGCTTTTTGCTCTGCCTGCCAGGCTCAGGGAGCCTCTGGCATGATCCTGCACAGTGACCGCGGCAGCCAGTTTACCAGCGCAGATTTCCGTAAGGTGCTGGCCCGGTATGGCGCGGTTCAGAGCATGAGCGGTACCGGACGCTGCTATGACAACGCTCGCATGGAGAGCTTTTTTGCCACGCTGAAGAAAGAAAAGCTGTACCAGCTTCATACGGAAAAACTGCCGATGGCTCAGGTAAAAAGCGTTGTGTTTCGATATATTATGACCTACTACAACCGTCAGAGAATCTATACTGCTAATCCAGGTGGTCTGCCGCCTGTGATGTTTCGTCAGGCCGCCAGAGGCCTGGCCGCGTAAGTTTCATATTTGGGGTGTTCAGGTTCTGCACCGTTCTTGACTTTTCCAATCCTCTTTTATATTTGCGCAACTTATTTTACCTTATCGCAGTAATTCCTGGGTGTGCTGATACTTCCTTGCCATAATAATACCCCCTAATGTAGTACTTTCATTTTCCTACATTAGGGGGCGTTTTGTCTATTGTCCGTTTTTACTGGTACGGTTCATTTCAATGGGGTGGGTACTTTTTCGCTTTATTATTGGCTCTGTTCGCTCTGTGTGTTGATGAGTAAAAACTCTATTCAACCTCTCTTACCAAATTGGAATTTGTCGGCTATATGCTAAAGGCAAGGTTTCTCATGACACAGTTCAATCGAACATAACCGCCTCAGCTAAGTCTTGATTGGTATTTAATATTTCTGGGTCTACAATAGACACCGGAGCATTACTCTTCACTCTTTCCACTCCTGTGACATCCCATCCGCCGCCAGCAACAGCTTCGTTTGTATTTACCATTACTTCCATACCACTATACGTGAATCTTAACCAACCTTCTGCAGTTATCGTGTCTTCTCCGAAGTACTCATAATCATCGACACCGATCAAGGAGAAGAAATCTTGAAAGGACATGTCATCTCCCATGTCTGTAAAAAGTATGTTTGCTGTTGTTATAAAACCAGAGCATTTTATCTGTTCTTCACATTCGGTCATGGCCTTTTTAAAATCACCGTCATGTCCTCCAAAAAAGAAGTAAACATATTTCGCCCCCTGTTCCCCAAAACATGCAGAAGCGCTATCTGGGAATCCATCTAAACTTACAATAAATTCGCCTTCAGGATGCTCATTTTTCAATTCACTAAGTGTTTTTCCAATGTCATTAAAAAATTCAGGTGCTTGGTCACTAGGGGCTACAGGTGCGCAAGCAGAAAATGCGAATGATACAAGCAAAAACATTATTGTAATGAATACGTTTCGTTTCATACTATAATAACTCTTTTTCTCTTTCTAAGTGTATAATGAATATAACAGGCATTGTGTTGCAGAAACAATGAAAATTTTGTGAAATATTCTGCCAGAAAATATTTCTTTACTATAATAGACGAAAAAACAAGAAAAAGTTCTGATTTTTCTCTACAACGATTTGCCTAGTTATAGTAGCATTATACCATAATCAGTAACAACAGTCCATATCAAACAGGATTTGCTGTAAAGCTCCGATTTTTAATGCATTTTACAGACATGTTTGGAGCTTCGCTTAATGACATTGGCCGTGAGGCTGAAGCTTTTTTCTCTTGTGGACGCCGCGCAAACGGCGGCGCGCTATAGGTCTGCGGTCGTCTGCTTCCCCTCTTCCGCCGCCTTCACCAGGCTTACGATGGCGGAAGTGCCCAGGCGGTCGGCGCCCAGCAGCAGGAAGTCTGCTGCGTCCTCCAGCGTACGGATGCCGCCGGCGGCCTTGATCTTGACCTCCGGGCCGATATGCGCCCGGAACAGCGCCACATCCTCCCGTGTCGCGCCGCCGGTGGAAAAGCCGGTGGAGGTCTTGATATAATCCGCCCCGGCCTCGGTGATCAGCCGGCACAGCCGGATCTTCTCCGTCCGGTCCAGCAGGCAGGCCTCCACGATGACCTTGAGGATGCGCCCCTGGCAGGAGGCCTTGACCGCCCGCAGCTCCCCCAGCACGTCATCCCAGCGTTCTTCCTTCACCCATCCCAGGTTGATCACCATGTCGATCTCATCCGCCCCGCCCCGAATGGCGTCCTCCGTCTCAAAGACCTTTACCGCAGTGGTGGAAGAGCCATTGGGAAAGCCGATCACGGTGCACAGCTTCAGCTCGTTGCCCACGTGTCCGGCCGCCTGGCGGATATAAGCGGGCGGGATACAGGCTGAGGCACAGCCGAACGCCAGCGCGTCGTCGCATACCTGCCGTATCTCCGGCCAAGTGGCGGTCGGCCGGAGCAGGGTATGGTCACAGTGCCGCAGAATCTGCTTTGGATCCATCAAAAGCGCTCCCTCTCATTGGACGGTGATTAATTCATACCGGCGCGTACCCACGCCGATCTTTTCGCAGTGCTCCAGGCAGACACGCCAGTCGGTGACGGGCGTGGTGTTGATAAACGGGTCGTGATGATCGCAGAAGTCCGGCGCATGCATCCGCTCATCCAGCAGCGACCCCGGTATCGGCCTCTGCCGCAGGCAGGCGTCGGCGCAGGCCTGATCCAGCGCCACCGGGTCGAAAGAGGCAAACATGCCCACATCGGGCAGGATGGGCACGTCGTTCTCCCCGTGGCAGTCGCAGTAGGGCGACACGTCGACCACCAGGCTGATATGGAAATGGGGCCGCCCTTCCACCACCGCCTTGGCGTACTCCGCCATGCGGCAGTTCAGCTCCTCCATGGCCAGATCGTAATCCGGCCGGATGGCGTCAAAGTTGCAGACGGCGATGCAGCGTCCGCAGCCCACGCATCTGCCCTGGTCAATGCAGGCCTTCCGGTCCTGGCCGTAAGAAATCGCATCATGGGCGCATTGCACGGCGCACTTGCGGCAGCCTGCGCACCGGCTCCGGCTCACCGTGGGCTTGCCCGCGGCATGCTGTTCCATCTTGCCCCGGCGGCTCCCGCAGCCCATGCCGATGTTTTTGATCGCCCCGCCGAAGCCGGTCTGCTCGTGGCCCTTGAAGTGGCTGAGGGAAAGAAATACGTCGGCCTCCATGATGGCTTTGCCGATCTTGGCGCATTGGATATGCTCCGCCCCCTCCACCGGCACCTCCACGTCGTCGTTGCCCCGCAGGCCGTCCCCGATGACGACCTGACAGCCGGTGGTCAGCGGGGAAAACCCGTTTTCATAGGCCGCGTCCAGATGCTCCAGCGCGTTTTTCCGCCGCCCCGGATAGAGGGTGTTGCAGTCGGTCAGGAAGGGCACCCCGCCCAGGCTCTTGACCACGTCCGCCACCACTTTGGCGTAGTTGGGCCGCAGGAAGGCCAGGTTGCCCGGCTCCCCGAAATGCAGTTTGATGGCGGTCAGCTTATGATCAAAATCAATCGCGCCGATTCCCGCCGTGCGGATCAGCCGTTCCAGTTTTTGCAGCAGATTGACCCCCGGCTGGCACCGCAGGTCCGAAAAGTACACCTTTGCCTGTTCCATCTGTGCTCTACCTTCCTATCCCAACAAAGTTATGCCTTCCCGCGGCCGCGCCCTCTCGTCTCCCCGTTCCGGAACATCAGCAAAAACGCCGCCGCCAGCAGCAGGCAGGCCAGCAGCACGGCCCGCTCTCCCAAGCTCCGGCAGAAAAGCGCGCCCAGCGCCGCACCGCAGGCAAAAAAGAGAATGATGCCGTAATATTGCAGGCACTGCTCCCGCTCACAGCGCCCGCCGCTGCGGCAGCAGCGGAACAACAGCTCCGTTGCGCTGCGCAGATTGCCGGTACACATGGTGGTGGCATAGGTATTGCCCCGGATCTTGCGAAAGCTCTCCACCTGCATGGCGCACACAAAGGATACGGCAAGATTGGCCGGAACGTTCCAGCGCTGCGGCAGAAACGCCACCGCCGCCAGGATCGCCAACTCCGCCCCCACGGTGATCTGCCGCCAGTGGAGGGCGGGATGATACCGAAAGCGCGCCTTGATCAGCTCCGCCACGATCACTCCGGCGGCAAACGCCAGAATAGGGATCAGGTAGCGCCCCGCCGTTCGGAACTGGCCCTGGGCCAGATAGACGCCCAGCAGAACGATGTTGCCCGTCTGTGCATTGGCAAAGACGCCGCCTCGGGTCAAATAGGTGTATGCATCCAGGAATCCGCCTGCGGCCGCCAACACGGCGCCCAGGCGAACGGTCTCCGACATCTGGGCCGGCGGCGTCCGTTTCATCCCGTCCACCCGCCTTGGAAGCGCACAGCGCGGGCAGGCCGCTTGTACCCCGGCGTCTTCCAGCCCCGCAAGGCGCCGGAAGCGCGATTCCTCAAAACACTCAAAACGGCAGGTTCAGCCCTCCGGTCAGCCCCTGCATGGAGGAGGCCGAATCGCTCTCCGCGGCCCGCAGCGCCTCGTTCACCGCCGCTATGATCATATCCTGGAGCAGTTCCACATCCTCCGGGTCCACCGCGTCCGGCTCAATGGTCAGGGCGGTCAGCTCCCGCTTGCCGGTAACGGTGGCGGACACCACGCCGCCGCCTGCGGCGGCGGTGTAGGTCTTGGCTTCCAACTCCTGCTGCATCTTCAGCATGTCCTGCTGCATCTTCTGGACCTGCTTCATCATGTTCATATTCATGCCGCCGCCCATGCCGCCCATGCCGCGGCTGTTGAATCCCTTCGCCATAGCGATTCTCCTTTATTCTTTGATGATGATGTTATCGAATTGCGCCTCAAACGCCAGCAGGTCGTCCAGGCGGTCGTGTTCCGCCGGAGGAGACACGGGCGCTTCCGGCGCGGCCTGGGGGGGCTTGCCTACCGAGACGATGCAGCGTATCCCGCCGCCGGTCATGGCCGAGGCGGCGTTGCTCACCGTCTCCAAAATGGCGGGCTTGCCCACCATGCTCTTGACAAAATCCGACTCTACCCAAAGGACAAGCTGGCTGCCGTCCAGACGTCCCTGTACCAGGGAGGGGTTGTTCAGGAAGGTATACTCCCCCATGGGGACCTTTCCCCGCAGCGCGGCCACCAATCCGGGCCAGAGGTCGCCGCACACCGGCGCGGAAGAGGCCGGCACGGCTGTGGGCGCACGCACGGACCGCGCGGTCTGGGGCGCGGCCTGCGGCTCCCGTCCCGCCGCTCCCGGCGCTTCCGGCCGGGGCGCGCGCTCCTCCTCCCAGGGCGGACGGTCCGCCGGGTCTCCGCCCGCAGCGGGCTCCGCCGCCGGGGCCGTTTGGGGGGCCGCCCGGCGGGGCAGCGGGGGATCCGGCACCGCGCAGGCGGTGGGGATGCCGCCCGCCAGCAGGGCTTCCACCCGGGAAAGCCGGGCGTTCAGGCCGGCCGCGCTCTCGTCCAGCGTCGGGTCGCACAGCCGGATCAGACACAGTTCCGCGTCGGTGCGCCGGTTGCTGCTGCGGGACAGGTCCGCAATGGCGCCCTGGAGCAGGCCCAGCATCTGCGCCAGCCGCTGGGTCTGGAAAGCATTGGACAGTTTCCGCAGGGTCGTTTCATCATAGCCGCCGGTGAGCAGAGCCGCTCCTCCCTGAGGCGCGGTCCTGCGGATCAGCAGATCCCGGGCCAGGGCGGACAGCTCGCCCAGAAGGCTGCCCACCTCCTTGCCCGCGCCGTACAGCCGGGACAGCGTCTCCAGCGCGGCGGCGGTCTCCCCCGCCCCGATCTGCTCCATGAGCCGGGCGGTCTCCAGGTTGCCCGCCAGCCCCAGGGCGTCCAGCACCTCCTGCTCCCCGATGCTGCCGGCGGGTCCGGCGCACTGGTCCAGCAGGGACAGCGCGTCCCGCATCCCGCCGTCGGCCAGGCGGGCGAGCAGCGCCGCCCCCGCCTCGGTCAGCGCCAGTCCTTCCTGCTGCGCCACATAAGACAGGCGCAGCGCGATATCCCCGGGCAGGATGCGCTTGAACGCGAATTGCTGGCACCGGGATTTGATAGTGGCCGGGACCTTGTGCAGTTCGGTGGTGGCCAGGATAAACATCAGATGAGCGGGAGGCTCCTCCAAAATCTTCAGCAGGGCGTTAAAGGCGGCGGTGGAGAGCATGTGGACCTCGTCCACGATGTAAACCCGTTTCTTCACGGCGGCAGGCGTGTAGACCGCCTCGTCCCGTAAGGCACGGACCTGGTCCACGCCGTTATTGGACGCGGCGTCCAGCTCCAGCACGTCCAGGATGGAGCCGCTCTCGATCCCCAGGCAGGCCGGGCACGCATTGCAGGGGTTGCCGTCCACCGGATGCTCGCAGTTGACCGCCCGGGAGAGGATCTTGGCACAGGTGGTCTTCCCGGTCCCCCGGGTACCGGTGAAGAGATAGGCGTGGGACAGCCTTCCGGCAGCCACCTGCCGCTTGAGGGTATCGGTAATGTGGGACTGGCCCACCACATCGTCGAAGGTCCGGGGCCGCCATTTGCGGTATAGGGCTTGATACAAGGCTGTCACCTCTTGTGTGATGTTGTGCAAGCGCCATGAGTCTGAGCGTCCGGCCCATGCGCCCGGAGGCCGGGACGCTGCCCGCCTCAGGACCTGCAGAGCGTCTTCGGTATGCTTTTGCACAGAAAAAGAGGGGCGGAGGATGCGGAAAGCCGCGTCGCTTCGCCCCTCTCGCCGCGTCCGGCATGTGGCAAGACCGCACACCGGCCTTTGGAATCCTCGCTATGCCCGTTACCCCGGCAGCCGGCTCAGGAGCGGGCACCCCACGGCACAGATCACGTTCCGCTTAGTGCTGCTCGGTTCCCCGCCTGACACGGTTCACGGGGCGACCTTGCGCGGGACCGATCCATCATCACTGCTTACCGGGGTCAGACGGCACAGCGCGGTTCCGGGGGCCGGGATTCATCCCTGCTGTAGCGGGTTGCAGGTACAGGGCACCGCTAACTCCCCGACTAGTGCGGCCTTGCCTCAGGCCGGGCGCTCATGCGCCCCCTTCGGAAGGCTGTATTTGATATCATACATCATTTTCCCCCATTTATCAATATCACTTTTCACTTTTTTCAAAAAGGGGCTTTACAACCGCTCAATTTATGCTATAATGTCAGGGTGCCAATTCGAAAAGGGCCTGTAGCGCAGCTGGGAGCGCGTTCGGTTCGCATCCGAGAGGTCGTGGGTTCGAATCCCATCAGGTCCACCAAAGTCCGTGAAATCACATGATTTCACGGACTTTTTCTATAGCCTAATTTCCTCTTGACATTCTTTTATACGTGCGTATAATTTAGATTAAACTTATACAAGCGTATAAAGGATAAGGTAAAATAAGTTGCGCAAATATAAAAGAGGATAAAAAGAGACATGGTTTGCAGAACTCTGGTAGAATGAAGTTGCGACACACCATTCTGAAAGGAGTCTGTAAACCATGTCCG
>NZ_JACOPP010000055.1 GCF_014287895.1 Lawsonibacter hominis
CCGACAGGAAGCAACTTCCAGCCGAAAGACACATCTCCAGCGAAAAGTATGACTCTCCTTGCACTCCGAATTTTATAAGGAGAATGGTACGTCAGAACGAAAAAAGTTGGCTTTTCCGGCTCAAAGGTTCCAATGGTAGACATTTGGTAGACATGCGGAATCGACAATCTTCGCCGCCGCTTGGGGGACAAGGCTTTGAGCGTTTTTTTGGTAGACATTTGGTAGACATGCTCTGAAAAGCACAAAAAACGACGGCGCAGGCATTTTGCCTGCGCCGTCGCTCATCGTGTCGAAAAAGTGGCTTTGCCACTTTTTCGAAAGAGCTGCGGCCTGTTGCGCGCACTCGCTGTCCGCTGCAGGCGGACAGTTCGCACACTTACAGACCGAGAAGTGTTTTCTCCGACGCACATGTCGCCGGAGAAAACGGATTGGACTGAATTCGCGCCTGTGAGCGCGAACTCTGCGAGGCCTTTTCGACAAGCAGCGACGGCGCAGGCAAAATGCCTGCGCCGTCGCTGCTGTGTATGCTTACTTGATGACGATGATACGGACCTTGCCGCCTGTCTCCGGCGTCTTATCATAATAGACGCTCAGATCATCGGAGAATGCCAGAGCCTGCTGCAGGTTTTCCGGATGGCCGCCGTCCTTGGCGGTGTACCAGGTCTTGGTAGCCTCATTATAGATCTGTACCTGGTCGGAGATGGGGAGGATCATGCTGTTGGTGGTGAGAGTCATGGCCTCGGCGTCGAATTGAGCGCGGCGCAGGCCGGTGACGGACTGCAGTGCGGCAAAGCCCGCCAGCATCTGATGGTCGTCCACCTGATCCATGGAGCCTGCGATGCCGCCCATATAGCCGCTCTTGGCGCCGGCCACGCTTCCGACCACATAGGAGAGCTCACCGCTGCCGTTGGTGACCCGGATGGTGCCGTTGCGGTAAGTACTGGTGGTGACATAGTCATTCTGCTCCGTGCTCCAGGTCTTTTCGTCATACATACCGGCAGGCTGGTAGTAGATCAGACCGTACTCGTAGCGGTCGCCGGTCACATCGTTCAGCACTACCTTGTCTACGCGGCCGGCCCAGTCGTAGCCCACGTAGGTGATCTGAGCGGCGGGGATCCTGGTCAGGGCAATGTCGCTGCGCTCGATCTCAGCCAGCTTGCCGTTGCCGACCTGTTCGAAGAAGCGGATGCCTGCGGAGAGGTCCTTGGTCCCCAGCGTGTTTTTCGTCAGATCCAGCGGGGCGGCGGCCGCCTTGCCCTGGACCTTGGTCAGGCTCAGATAGCCCCGCTCGGCGGAGGAGACCGTCACCAGACTGCCGTTGAGCTTCTGGGCGG
Organism: Lawsonibacter hominis; assembly: GCF_014287895.1. GTDB lineage: Bacteria > Bacillota > Clostridia > Oscillospirales > Oscillospiraceae > Lawsonibacter_A > Lawsonibacter_A hominis. Next base: position 1,335 of record NZ_JACOPP010000055.1, read on the forward strand.
CCGGCTCGGTATACTGAGTCTTGCCGGTGATCTTGATCACACCGTCCAACAGCTCGATGGTCACATTGTCTTTGGAGGCAACGTCGGCCACACCCACCGCATTGGACTTTGCCACAGAAGTAGGCACCGCTCCGGCCACCTGGCCTGTGGAGGTCAACAGCAGGGTCAGCCGGTCGCCGACCTGGAACGTACTCAGATCCTGCACCGCACTGGGCAGCACGGTGAACGGAGTGCCCAGCACCGTGATGGTGGAAGGCGCCGCCGTGTTGGGATAGACGTCCTCGTAGATGCCCGTGAGCTTCAGGTCGGAAACGAACAGCGTGTTGGAGCCGCTGTCATAGGTGGCTACGTCATACTGCTGCAGATCAGACACTGCGGCAGGGACGCCGTTTTTATAAATCTGGTAATCGCCGGAGCCGGTCACCAGGGAGGCAAAGGGATTGGTGGCGCCGTTGGGCTTGTTCTTCGCCACCAGTACGTTGTCCTCGTTCACCGCGTCGCTGGAGGAGCGGAGGTAGAGGTAGTCCAGCTTGCCGGAGCCGTTGTAGCACAGGACCAGGTTGGCGCCGGTGCGCAGGCCGGTCCAGACCTTTTCATAGGTCGTGGGTTCGCTGCTGTCGCTCTGGTAAACCGCCGTGGTCAGCTTGACGGATACCGTCTCATCACCCAGAAGAGGGATGGAATTGGCCTGGGGGCTGCCCATTATGGTGGCGGTGCGGAAGGTGCTGTCCTCATCCGGCAGGATGGCCAGCAGTTTTTGGGAGCGATCCAGCAGCAGCTTGCCGCGGGTGCCGTTGAGGCTGCTGTCAAAGCCCTTGTGGTCGGTCTTGTAGGTGCCGGCGGAGGTCATCACGGAGCCGGTCGTGCCGTCCTCCGCCACCGCGTCCGTGGACAGGATGACCAGGCTGCCGGTCAGCTCGCCGCCCAGCTGCTTCAGATAGAGTTCCGTGCTGCCCTTGGGACTGGTAAAGAGCAGGTTATAAAACAGCAGGGCCGCCTGGCCGCGGGTAATGGTGGAGGAGCCGGAGAGGCTCAGACCGTCGGAAAGGCCGGAGGACCGCGCCACGGCCACATAGCCGTCGTACCAGTAGGCGCCGGAGGCCACATCGCCGCTGCCGTAGCCTAACACCCGCATGAGGATGGTGACCGCCTCGCCGTACGTGATGGCGCGGTCGGGACGGAAGGTGCCGTCTCCCACGCCCATGATAAGGCGGGTACCCGCCTTGTCTTCCCCGCCGCCCAGGGTGGTGGTGGAGGCCAGGTTTACATAGCCGCGGGCCCAGTGGGAGGGGCCCACATCCTGGAAAATGGTGCGGTTGCGCTGGGCGGGCTCCTCGCCGCCCAGGCCCATGATCTCAATGGTCATTTTGCAGAATTCGGCCCGGGTCAGCGTGCCCGCAGGCCGGAACGCGCCGCCGCCGGTACCGTTCACCACGCCCAGCAGGCGCAGTACCTCCGCGGCGTTGGCGGTCGCTTCATCGGTAATGTCGTAAAAGCTGCCGGCGCCTGCGGCGGAAGCGGGCAAGGCCGCCAAAAGACCGGCCAGGATGGCCGCCGTCAGCAGGCAGGCGATCAGTCGTTTCAGTTTTCTCATTCCACTCTCTCCTTTATTCCGCACGCAGGGCCACCACCGGCTGGAGGCCGGAGGCCTTAATGGCGGGGTACAGGCCGAAGATCACGCCCAGCGCAACCGAGATGAAGAACGCGCCAACGGTGACCCCCACGCTTGGCCATAATATCATATTGAACGATAGCTTGCCAACAATAAGCGTGCCGATATAGCCCGCCGCGATACCAAAAATACCGCCGATCCCGCAGATCATGCAGGCCTCGATCAAAAACTGGGCGATGATGCTGCGCCGCTCAGCCCCGATGGCCTTGCGGATGCCGATCTCGCGGGTGCGCTCGGTAACGGTGACCAGCATGATGTTCATGATGCCGATGCCGCCCACCGCCAGGGAGATGGCTGCGATGCCGCCCAGAAAGCGCTGCTGCAGCTTATCCTGCGCCTCCCCCTGCTCCTGCCACTGGTTGGGGGTCTGGACATAGTAGTAGCCGTTCTCCCCGATCAGGCCCTTCAAAAAGCCGTCCAGCAGGGTGATGGCCCGGGTGGTGGAGGCGGAATCCTTCGCCTTGGCCACAAAGGAACTCCAGGAGGTGCTGCTGTTGAGCAGGCGCGTCATGGTGTAGGGCACCAGGATATAGCGGTCCACGCCGCTGTAATTGTTGGGGTCCTTCTCTTCGAACACGCCCACCACCTCGAAGGGCGTGCCGTTGATGGTGATCGTCTTGCCGATGGGGTCGGCGTAGTTGAAGAGCATGCTGGCCATTTTGGAGCCCAGCACGCAGACCTGGCTGTACTTTTGGATATCCAGATAGGACAGGTCCCGGCCTTTGGCCACCGTAAGGTTATTGCACAGCGCAAACTGCTGGTTGCCCATCACGACCTGAGGGCTCTCCTCCCAGCTGGTTTGATAGTTGTCCAGGGTCTTGGCGCCGTATTTGACCACCGTCTGGTTGTACATCTGGATGTTGGGCGTAACGCCCAGAACGTATTCGTCCAGCTCCATGCAGTAATTGTAGAGCGCGTCGGAGATATTCTGGCTGTTCCAGGAGCTGGCCTCGATATTGATAACGTTGGTGCCCAGGCTCTCATAATAGGCCCGCATCTGCTGATTCTGCCCCTGGGCGTAGGACACCAGGATGATGACCGCAGCCAGGCCGATGATGACGCCCAGCATGGTCAGGGCCGAGCGGCCCTTCTTGGCCGCGATGGATTTGGCCGCGATCTTGAAGGCTTGATTCAGATTCACTGGAAGGCCCCCTCTCTGTCCCCGTCATAGAGGATCCGGCCGTCGGAGATGCGGATGATCCGCTCGGCGGTGGCGGCAATGCCGTTGTCATGGGTGATGAGAATGATGGTGGAGCCGTCCGCGTGGAGCCGGTGCAGGATTTCCAGTACGTGCTTGCCGGTCCGGGAATCCAGGGCGCCGGTCGGTTCGTCGGCCATGATGATCGGCGGGTGGGTGGCAATGGCGCGGGCGATGGCCACCCGCTGCTGCTGGCCGCCGGACATCTCGGTCGGCTTGTGGCGGGAGCGGTCCGCCAGGCCCACCTTCTCCAGCGCTTCCTCCGTCCGTTCCGAGCGCAGGGAGGGAGACATCCCCTGATAGATCAGGGGCAGCTCCACGTTTTCCCAGGCGTTGAGGGCGGGGATCAGGTTAAACCCCTGAAAGATGAAGCCGATCTGCTTGTTGCGCACGTGGGCCAGCTGCCGGTCGGTCAGCTCGGTCACATCCACCCCATCCAGATGATAGTCCCCGTAGGTGGGGATATCCAGGCAGCCGAGGATGTTCATCAGGGTGGATTTGCCGGAGCCGGACGCCCCGATGATGGCCACGAACTCGCCCCGGTCGATGCGCAGGGAGACCCCGTCCAGGGCCCGCACCTCGCTCTCTTCCCCCTCGTTATAGATCTTGAAGAGGTTTTTTACATCTATGAGCATCGCGTCAACCCCAACTGTCGGCCTGCTGGGTCTCATAGCCGATGAAGACTTCGTCGCCCTCGTTCAGGCCGCTGATGATCTCCACGCGGGTGGTGTCGGCAAGGCCCACCTCCACCGGTACGGCCCAGAAGCCCTCAGGACACTCCCAGGAGGGGTCCGGCTCGGCAATGCCGTTTTCCGGCATCTGCTCGGAACGGACAAAGACGATGGTGCCGGTGCCGTCGTCGCTGACGCCGGCGTAGCTGCCGGAGGAGCCGCCGCCCGCAGGCATGGGCACGGCCACCGCCATGAGCGGTTTGGCGGAAGCGCCGCCGGCGTAGGACTGGGGCGCGGCCTCGGCGTCGCCGCCCGCTTCCTCGTCCACAACGGCTCCGTCGTCTGCGATGGCTCCGTCGCCCATCCCATCCGTACCGCTTGTCATACCGTCGCCGTTTGTGCCGCCGAAGCCTTCGATCCCGGCAAAGCTGACGTACTTGACCGCCTGGACGGGCACGGTCAGGCAGTCGTCGGACTGGCTGGCGACGAAGGAATAGTTGACGTACATGCCGGTCATGAGGCTGCCGTCGGGATTGTCCACCTTGACCACGGCGGGGAAGGAGGCTACGCCGTTTTCGCCCTTGGCGGTCAGGGAGACGCTCTCCACGATCCCCATATAGGGGGTGCCGTACTGGTCGATATTGACCATCATACCCGTCTTGACGTAGCCGATATTCCGCTCATCGATGCTGATATCCACGGTCATGACGCTGGTGTCGGCGATGGTGATGCCCTGTCCGGAGCTGACCTCCATGCCCTCGCTCAGGCTGCAGGAGAGGACGGTGCCTGAAATGGGGGCCACTGCGTTGTAATTGCTCAGCTCCTTCAAGGCGGTATCCAGCTTCTCCTGCGCGGTCTTCAGGGCGTCCTGCTTGGCGGAGATCTCCTCCTGGTTGTCCTCGGCGCCCAGCCGGACCAGCAGCTGGCCCGCTTTCACGTCGGCATAGTTGAGCAGCCCGGCGTACTCCACGGGGCCCTTGACCTTGGCGGTGATCTTGGTGGTCTCGTAATACTTGAACTGTCCGTTCTCATAGGGGTAGATGGGGGTGCCGTCGGCAGCCGTAAGGACGGCCGAGGCGTCCATCCCCTCGGTAAGCGTGCCGGGATTGTCCAGGACAAGGACAACCTCAAAATAGATGCCGCCCTCGGGGGAGATGAAGCGCACCTTGTTGATCTGCTCCACCTTGCCGCTCAGCGTAGACATGACGGAAGGGATGGAGACCTGCACGGCCTGCCCCACGCTGATCTCGTTTTCGTATGTATAGTTATAGTAAAGGGACAGGCGCAGCTTGGTGTCGTTGACCAGCGTGGCAATGGGGTCCCCGGCGTTCACCGTGTTTCCGACCTTCAGGTCGGCCACCTCCATCAGCTTGCCGGAGTGCGGCGCGGAGATGGTCAGATCCTTGGCCGAATCATAGATGGCCTGCAGGTCCTTGGCGCACTTGTTCACCGTCTCCTGGGCGGCGGTCACCGCCTCCTGGGCGGCGGTGTCGTCCATCCGGTAAAGCTGCTCGCCCTCGGTCACCTGCTGGCCCTCCTGCACATACAGCTCCAGGATGGTGCCGCCTGCGGTGGGGCTGACGGTGGCCGAATCCTTGGCCCGGGTGGAGCCGCTGCCCTCCACCACGCTCTGAATGGAACCGCGGCTGACAAAATCGGTCATGGCGGTACCCTTGGAATCATCCTTTTTGAACACCAGGAAATAAAGGGCTGCGATCAATCCGATCACCACCGCGGCGATGAGGACGATGGCCAGAATGATCTTGCCCACGCTGTGTTTTTTCTTTTTGCGCTTGCCGCTGGGCGCTGCAGGCGGCGTCGCCGGCGCAGCGGCGGCGGCCGCGACCTGGTCCAGAACCGGGGTTTGCTGTTGCGTCATGTTTCCTTCCTCCTAATTCACGGTACTCTGCTTGCCATTGTACCACCCGGGCAGGGCGTATGGAATTACAATCCAGTGACAAGTTCTTAAGTTATCCTTAAATTTAGACGGCGCCGAAGGCGGAAAGTTTCCCGGGGCGCAAAAAAATTCCAGCGTCCGCGACCTATCCGCCCGCCCTGGATGTACGCAGACGTGCATCCGCCCGGCCATACATTATATATAAATGGAAGGCATGGCTTGTTTTACAGCTTTGTTACAAATGGCCCGAAGCGGTTGACGGGGGACGGAAGATGATTTATAGTCATCACAGAGGCAAGGGGAGTCATACTTGGCTGGTAAGTCATGCCAATTTCAAGATGTGACGGCCCGGGA
>NZ_JACOPP010000056.1 GCF_014287895.1 Lawsonibacter hominis
CTGAAAAACAACCGCCGTTTTGCCACCAGGTATGAGAAGAAAGCACTCTATTTTCACGCTGTTGTCTGTCTTGCCTGTATCCTCGTTTGGTTACTTTGATGGTTTTAAAACAGACTCTAGTAGGCTGCAAAAAAACGCACCTGCAGCAAAGTTGCCGCAGGTGCGTTATTAGCGGGGAGCTAGTCGGTTAGCCCATCATGGAGTTGGGGATAGCCATAACCAAATCGGGGACGTAAGTAATAAGAAATAGAATGGCAATACTGAGCAAAATGTACTGAACTGTATGCTTGCTGATTACAACCTCCACCTTGTCCTTAGTGAGCCCGGCGGCCACAAACAAATTGAGGCCCAAGGGAGGAGTGGCGCAACCAATAGCTAGGTTGATGCACATCACCACGCCGAAATGGACGGGATGTATGCCAAAGGCGGTTAGGATAGGAGCGAAAATAGGAGCTAGAATCAGGATAGCTGCGGTGGTCTCCATGAAACAGCCTACGATGAGGAGCAGGATATTGACCAACAGCAGGAAAATATACTTGTTGGGACAGATGCTTATGATAAACTCTGCAATCGCATTGGTGATTTGGTAGCGAGCCATAACAAACCCGAATACAGCAGCACAGGCCATAATAAATAGAACCATGCCCGTGGAGGAAGAGGCGCCCATCAAAACGTTCTTCAGTTCCTTGAGCCGCAACTCGCGGTAGATAAACATACCTACAATGAGACCATAGGCACAGGCCACACCGGCAGCCTCAGTAGGAGTAAAAATACCGCCGTAGATACCGCCCAGAATAATGATGGGCATCAAAAGAGCGCCAATGGCATCCACAGTGCTCTTGCCCAGATTGCGCAGGCTGAATTTAATACGGGGTATTTCTGCTTGGTGCTTGATGCCATACTGAATCGGAATAACCGCCATGGCGAGCCCCATTAAAATACCGGGAAGAATGCCACCCATGAACATGGAGCCTACAGAGGCGTCGCTGACGGACGAGTAGGATACCATGACGGTGGAGGGGGGGATAATACAACCCAGTATACCGGCCACTGCCACGGTCGCCAGGGAAAAGCGCTTACTATAACCTGCCTCAATCATGGAGGGAACCATAATACTTCCGATAGCGGCACAGGTAGCAGTGGGGGAACCGGACAGGGCACCAAAGAGCATGCAGGCGAAAACAGCTACTACGCCCAGCCCGCCGGGCATCCACCCCAGAATAGCGTTACAAAAATTGACTAGTCGGCGGGAGATACCGCCGGAGGACATTAGGTTGCCTGCTAACATAAACAGTGGAATGGCCATAATTGTGAAGCTGTCCAGAGAGCCGAACATGCGCTGGCCGATGATGATGGGGCTGATATCGCCTCCGGCCAAGATGACAAGGGCCCCAGCCGCGACTAGGCACAAGGCGATAGGTACACCAAAAACCAACAGAACAACAAATACAATAAAGAGAATGGCACATTCCATTATTCCGTGACCTCCTTCGGCTCCTTACGGTTGGGCATAAAGTCGCAAATTACATCTGTAATAGTGTGAATAACACTTAGAGCCATAGAAATGGGGATAACGATAAAGATGAACGCAATGGGAATCCGGGTAGCAGTGGTCAATTGGGCGCTACTGAGATATTTGTTGAAACACATGCAGGCGAAAAAGAACACCCCAATAACAATAACTGCTGTAAAGATATTACGGATTTTTTTAATACATGGATGCCAAGATGCGGGTAGCATCTCGGAAAAAACCACGACACCCACATGGCCGTGGGTACGGAAGCAGTAAGCTGCTCCGCTATAGCCGCACCAAATCATCAGATAACGCGCAATCTCCTCGCCCTGCATGAACTCAATCTTGAAGACATAGCGGCACAACACAATGGCGATAGTGACTACTACCATGGCAATAAAAGATATCATGGCGACCCACTCTTCAACTCCGCCAATTACTTTTCCTATCTTTTTTACGACGGACATTTCAACACTCAACTCCCCCACGCGGCTTATTTATGCTATGCGCATTTTAGTGCGCGGAGGACAGCGGCTAGTCTTAGCCACATATCCTCCGCGCGGTATTTGAACAAATTGTAGGCAAAGTAAAACCAGAGTTACTGGAGAGCTGCCTCAGCCTCCTGAATACGGGTAATCATATCGGCATCAATGCCGACAGTCCCCACATACTTATCGTACACGGAGGACATAGCCTCGGCCCACTCAGCTGTGTCTACATCGATGATTTCCACACCAGAGTCTACAATATTGTTTTTATAAGTTTCAGCATACTCAAAGGCAATCTCGCGCTGATATACAACGGCCTCGTTAAAAGCTTTTTGAACGATTTCCTGATCCTCGGAGGACAGAGAATTCCACAAATCTTCGTTCATTACCACCAAGGAAGGGATAAAGTGGTGGTTGGTCATGGTGATATATTTGACCTGCTCGTAGAACTTACCGCCATACATATTCGTCAAAGTAGTGCCGGACACGGCGTCAATGGTATGTTGCTGCAGGGAGGTATAGGTGTCGCCCCAAGCCACGGACAGGGGCATTGCCCCGATGGCAGCAAAAGAATCGGATTGCAAGTTGGAGGAGTGAGAGCGGACACGGACACCCTGCATATCTTCGGGATGCTCGATGCGGACGTTGCTGCCTACCATGTAGGTGCCATTTTCAAAATAACCGAGCCCCTTAAAACCACTGCCTTCCAGAGCGGCACAACGGTCGGCAGCCAGCCAATCATCCATGATAGCCCAAGCATCCTCCACGGACTGGAACAAATAGGGGAGATCAAAGTAGTTCTGACTATCTACAAAGCCCGACATAGAGGGGGTAGAACAGATAGAAAAATCCAGAGTCCCCATTTGAACGGACTCTAACATCGCAATTTCGGAACCTAGAACGCCGCCGCTTTGAACGGTCAACTCCATGCGGCCGCCGGAATACTCATTTAGCAATTCAGCGAATTTCACTAAGCCAAGATCCCAAGGCTGGTCGGCAGCTAGGACGTTGCCAACCTGCCAGTGATAGGTAGGACCATCGGAAGGAGAAATGGTGTCATTACTAGGGGCTCCGCTATTGGTGGGGGGAGTTGTATTACCGGAAGTTCCTTGGCTACCGCCGCTACAGGCGGCGAGGGAAATGACCATTGAGAGGGCCAGAAACAGGGCAATAGCTTTTTTCATAAGTATCCACATCCTTACTCATTATTTCAGTTCATCCCTAAAAGGTTGCACAATGTAAAACAGATCCGATCTTAGGTGTAGTTACCGATAACCAACATCCGCGCAAGCAGATTGGTCTCATTGAGGAGACTGCGTCCCTCGTTGGGACGGAAAGAAATAGCTTCTCCGGCATTAACAATATGCTTCTCGTTGTTCTTGTCGGTAACAGTCATGGAACCCTCAAGTACATAATAGACCTTCTCCTGGGGGCTGGACTCATCCCACGCTGCTCCGCCGCCGGGCAGGAAGGTGGAAACGCCGATCCAGAACTTCTCGGCTCCGGTCTCTTCCTTGCCATGGATCCGCATGGCGACCATGTTGAAATGACCAGGGGCGTTATAAGGCTTCAAATCTGCAACAGTACGCTTGACCATAATGAAATCGCTCCTTTGGTAAAAAGATTTTTGGCTCCTTCACTTGCTTGTAGTTGTCTCCATATTTGTATTTGTAAGCTCACGTTTCACCTCCCTTTCTACTGGATAACCCCTTTGCCGATGTAGAAACATTGGGATTAAACAGGCCGTTTGTCTATGCGTTCGACATAGACCGGGTTAGGAACCACGGCCTAATTGGAACCTCTGCAATTATGAAGTGATCTCGTGTTATGTGATGGTATGTGGTCATACTTTGCACATTTGACGCTAGGCGTTTAAGTAATTTGCTAGGCAGGGTGCTTTCAAAATTGTACCCAAGGATATTTTCTGAGGTAGCGGCAAAATTTTTGCCGTTGGACGTCCAACGGCATGGAAGGCGCGCCTTCCATGATAACCTTTAAAGATAGATATCATGCTTTATGAAATAAAGCATGTATGATGGTGCCGCTATAGTAAAAACACGCAGTTTTAATATGCTGGGATGTGTTGCAGCTAGTTTCCAATTGATCAACTTAACATTGCTTTATGCCAATAGTTTAATTAAGAAATAGCTGACAGGCAATACGTACAAATATGTAAGCAAATAACTTTGTGGTATGTGCTAACAAAGTAACAAATACATATTTTTGTAGAAAACGCCAAAAAGTTCTTTAATATTTTATATAATAGGTCAATAAGATAAAAAAGAAAGCCTAAAGATACTGTAAAAAGAAACAAAAATTGTGCAAAAAAATTGTCGATTAAATAGTTTGTATGGGCAGCGCATCAGATTGGAAAGGACAGAGTATTTGAGAAAGACCATAAACTGCAGTAAAAGCCCGGCCAAATGAAAAAAAGCTTGCAAATAGGGGCATGCTGTGCTAAAATACTCCAGCATGTGATTACGCACACCCGCGGACGGAGGGCCGGGTGCCTCTGGGATCAGAGGTCGGCCTGCTTCGGAAGATGCGGGTGGAGGAATCAACAATTAAAGGAGGAATATCCCTATGGCAGTCGTATCCATGAAGCAGCTTCTCGAGGCGGGTGTCCACTTTGGCCACCAGACCCGCCGCTGGAACCCCAAGATGGCCACCTATATCTACACCGAGCGCAACGGCATCTATATCATCGACCTGCAGAAGACCGTCAAGAAGCTGGAAGAGGCCTATAACTTCGTCCGTTCCCTGGGCGAGACCGGTCAGTCCCTGCTGTTTGTCGGCACCAAGAAGCAGGCGCAGGAGGCCATCAAGGAAGAGGCCGAGCGCGTGGGCATGTATTATGTGAACGCCCGCTGGTTGGGCGGCATGCTCACCAACTTCAAGACCATGCGCGGCCGTGTGGACCGTCTCAACCAGCTCAAGAAGATGCAGGAGGACGGCACCTTCGACATGCTGCCCAAGAAGGAAGTCATCAAGCATCTGGGCGAGATCGCCAAGCTGGAGAAGTACCTGGGCGGCGTGGTGGAGATGAAGAAGCTCCCCGGCGCGCTGTTCGTGGTGGACCCCCGCAAGGAGCGCAACGCCATTAACGAGGCCCGCAAGCTGCACATCCCCATCGTGGCCATCGTGGACACCAACTGCGATCCCGACGAGATCGACTATGTCATTCCCGGCAACGACGACGCCATCCGCGCCATCAAGCTGATCTCCTCCGTCATGGCCAACGCCATCCAGGAGGGCAAGCAGGGCCAGGACGCCGCCGCGGAGCCCGCCGCTCCCGCCGCTGAGTAACAACGGATTTTGTATGCATTCAGGAAGCGCCCGCCCGCGCGGGCGGGCGCTCCTTTTATCTACGAACGAAATTTGGAGGTATGTGATCATGGCAATCACTGCGAAAGACGTACAGACCCTGCGCGAAATGACCGGCGTGGGTATGATGGACTGCAAAAAGGCCCTCACCGAGGCCGAGGGCAATATGGACAAGGCGGTTGAGCTTCTGCGGGAGAAGGGCCTGGCCGCTTCTCAGAAGAAGGCCGGGCGCATCGCCGCCGAGGGCATGGCTTACGCCGGCGTCATCGACGGCGTGGGCGCGGTGGTCGAGGTCAACGCCGAGACCGACTTCGTGGGCAAGAACGAGAAGTTCGTGGACTTCGTTAAGGGCGTGGCCGCCGTCGTGGCCAAGGAGAAGCCCGCCGATCTGGACGCCCTGATGGCCGCTCCCTATGGGAATGGCCGTACCGTCCAGGAGGAGCAGCAGGAGATGGTCCTGGTCATCGGCGAGAACATCAAGGTCCGCCGGTTTGCGTTTTTCACCGAGGGCGTTTCCGTCCCCTATATCCACGCCGGCGGCAAGATCGGCGTGCTGGTGAACCTGGAGACCAGCCTCTCCGCCGAGCAGGTCAACGAGGTGGGCAAGGACATGGCCATGCAGATCGCCGCCCTGAACCCCCGCTTCCTGGACAAGAGCCAGGTGAGCCAGGATGTTCTGGACGAGGAGAAGAAGATCATGCTGGTCCAGATGGAGAACGACCCCAAGATGGCCGCCAAGCCGGAGAAGGTCAAGGAAGGCATCGTGCAGGGCAAGCTGGGCAAGTTCTATAAGGAGAACTGCCTGCTCCAGCAGGAGTTCGTGAAGGACAACTCCATGAGCGTGGAGCAGTATGCCGCGAAGGTCGCCAAGGAGCTGGGCGGCACGATCAAGCTGAAGGACGCGGTCCGCTTCGAGAAGGGCGAGGGCATCGAGAAGAAGCAGGAGAACTTCGCCGAGGAGATCGCCAAGCAGCTGGGCAAGTAAATCGCAGAGGGCTTTCGAGTGCCGGACACAGGCGTGTCCGGCACTTTTCCATGCTCCGCGTTCTCCTGCGCCCGCCGTGAGGCGGGCCGCGCCTCCGGGCGCGTGCCAAGTGTTTGCCGCGGGCAAACGCTTGGATGCGGGCGGATTCATTTCGCCCGCACAGAGTAAAATCCGGGTAGTGTCAAGGATTTTGCGCAAATTGGTTTGCAGGCTCTGGAATGAATGAAGTCAGCCAGCAATGGAGGCGTCCTCAACGGCAGCCTCCAGGTGCTTCATATTCATGTACTTTTTGTTGCCCCACTGGGTGCCGGCCACATGGCGCAACCGGGCACAGACCAGCATCAGAGCAGAGTTACCGTCCGGGAAACTACCCACCACACGGGTGCGGCGGCGGATCTCCCGGTTCAGCCTCTCAATGACATTGTTGGTGCGGATGCGAGTCCAGTGTTCGCTGGGAAAATCGCAGTAGGTAAGAGTCTCCTCAATGCCATCCTCTACCTTCCTGGCAGCCTCCTTCAGTTTCAT
>NZ_JACOPP010000057.1 GCF_014287895.1 Lawsonibacter hominis
CGGACATGGTTTACAGACTCCTTTCAGAATGGTGTGTCGCAACTTCATTCTACCAGAGTTCTGCAAACCATGTCTCTTTTTATCCTCTTTTATATTTGCGCAACTTATTTTACCTTATCGAGCGCAGAAAGGGCCGGGAGCTGGAACGCTGATGGAGAACCGCAAGCGGAATGTCCATCTGCACGTCATGGTGACGCCGGACGAGCTGGCGGCCATCCATGAACGGATGGCCGAAGCGGGCATTTCCAACGCCGGGGCTTATGTGCGGAAGATGGCTCTGAACGGGTATATCCTGCACGTTGACCTTGCGCCTATAAAAGAATTAATCTCTCTGCAAAGGCGCTGCTCCAACAATCTCAATCAGGTCGCCGTACACGCGCATACCTACGGCGTGTACCCGGAGGAAATCGACGGATTGAAGCAGGACTATGAAAAGCTGTGGGGCGAGGTGTCAAAAGTGCTGCAGGAGCTCTCCGAGCTGGTGGCAAAGTAAGACGAGGGCGGCAGGTTTCAAAGTTGAAATCTGCCGCCTTGTTCTTTTTTTACCATCTATATCTTCGTTTCCGAAAATGTAATTCCCGAAGTCCGGCCTCTTTACAAATAGACGATAGAATTTTTAGTATTTCTTCTCGTGTAGAATTAAACCATTCAGCAAGTTCACGATCATAGAAACAATAAGCGACATCTTCGCCTGTGCCATATGTCGAATAGGCTTTTTCCTTTTTGGCTATTTTCAATCGTCTGCGAATTGCTGTTAACATATCAGCGATAGTATAAAGTTTTTCTCGCCACAAAGAGTTTTGGATAGAAGATTTTCCATCAGCCTGTTTTAATATAGAGCCATCACGAGTTCTTAATACTCCTGTATTCAAAGCAATTAGCGTATCTTCAATCGCTTTATCAAAATCCTCCATTCGACCTTCTTGATAAATGTCATCTTGAAAGGCCGGACGATCAAAGCACTCCAAATAAAATTGGACAAGCTCTTTATCTTTTTCAAAAGCGGGTGTGGCAGAAGTAGTTTCAACTTCTAAAATTGCTGTCTGTTCTGCAAGCTGCTTCCAACTTTGTAGCAGTTCTTTAGGATAACGAGTAATATCCGTATCAATCAATTTAGAACAAGATTGGCATAGCCAAATTCCATTTTCAAATGACTTTCTTTCTTCGGGTGTCATAGAAGCGTCATAGCGTGGACCGCCTTGAGCTGCTGCACAGATATGAGCGGCTACTCCAATATTTGTGACTTTTTCGGGATTGGAATTTGCCCCACAAGTCAACTTTCGACAAGCAGGATTGCTACATCTTCTCCCGACCCGATTTGCCAGTAATTCCTTTGTTGCTGAATTAAAGTCGTCTCTGGTATTCCCCATGTTCATCACCTCATCGAACCAAAATATTGATTCCATTATACCACGACTTTTTACATAAAACTATCAAACTTCGGGCTATGTTGGGGCTGTTGACAAAGTCTGTTTTCAAAAATACGGCCTTGCAAAAAGTTCATCAAATAGCATATATTTTACAGTAAATAACAACAAACAAGCAAGAAAAACCTATTTGCTTTTTCGATAAGGGACTTTGTCAACAGCCCCATGTTGGCCCGAAGTCATTCCCCGGTGTCGCTCTCCACCGCCTCTGTTTCGGTCACTCGTCAACCACCAACCGAAACGGAGGTCAATATGGCTATTATCAATCTGCGGGACTATTACCCGTTTTATACATCGGATTGCTTCATGGAAGTATCGGACGAAGTTGCTGAAATCTTCAAAGAATTTGACCGCAAGGAGGCTGCTTTCCGGCTGCGTACATACCGCCATAAAGCTTACTATTCCCTTGATCGGGATGATGGGCTGGAACATGAGGCTGTCTTTGTCGCACTTTCGCCCCATGAGTTGTACGAGCGGAAAGTTACCATGCAGGAGCTTCACGCTGCTATTGCCAGCTTGCCGGACAAACAGGCCAAACGGATTTACGCCCACTTCATTCTTGGCATGACGAAACAGGATATTGCTCGGGCAGAAGGGGTAGATGAGAAAGTAATCCGTGTGGCAATCGAGCGCGGGCTGCGGCACTTGGAAAAAATTTTGAAAAAATCTCTGTAAGGTGCACCGATTTAGGCCAAAAAATGAAATGGCTTATGAGAGGCAAAACACCTCGGGTCAAGGTGGGGCTGTTGACAAAGTCCCTTATCGAAAAAGCAAATAGGTTTTTCTTGCTTGTTTGTTGTTATTTACTGTAAAATATATGCTATTTGATGAACTTTTTGCAAGGCCGTATTTTTGAAAACAGACTTTGTCAACAGCCCCACATCGGCCCGAAGTGGAGAAAGCTCAAAGGGCGGCACCTGCGGGGGCCGCCTTTTGATATTTCCCCACAGGACAAGGGGGAAATGGGAAGTTACTGTTTTTTTCGTTCCGCTGAGGAGGTAACGCTATGCCCCAAAACATCACCATGCTCAAGGTGGACGGGTATGAGATTTACGCCACCTTTGCCAAAACCAGAAACACGGCCATTTCCGGCCATCTGAAACAAATCCTGCTGTCCTCCTATATCGCTGGAGGACATAAACCCCAAACCGGAGGCATCCTTGCTGCCCCTCCTGTACAGCGGTATAATAAAGATGGTGATAGTCACCATGTACCTTGAAAACTGCATAGATTGCGTATTGATCCGCATCTTCATGTTGCCTTTTTGACAATATGAAAGGACGGGTCAACTATGAAAAATCGAGTTTGTACATTATACCGTGTTTCTACCGACAAGCAGGTGGACCACAACGATAAAAACCAGGCCGACATTCCCATGCAGCGGAAAGCCTGCCATGCCTTTTGCGAAAAGATGGGCTGGGTGATTGTCCATGAGGAACAAGAGGAAGGCGTTTCCGGCCACAAGGTAAGAGCTGAAAACCGGGACAAGCTGCAAATCATCAAGGAACTAGCAAAGCAGAAGAAGTTTGATATTCTGCTGGTGTTTATGTTTGACCGCATCGGGCGTATCGCTGACGAAACGCCCTTTGTGGTGGAATGGTTCGTAAAGAACGGGATCGAGGTATGGAGCACCCAAGAAGGGGAGCAGCGCTTCGACAGCCACACGGACAAGCTCACCAACTACATCCGCTTTTGGCAGGCTGACGGTGAAAGCGAAAAGACTTCTATCCGTACCAAAACCGCATTGGGCCAGCTCGTTGAGAGTGGCGGCTTCAAAGGTGGCCTTGCTCCATACGGCTATGACCTTGTGAAAAGCGGGCGCTTCAACAAGCGCAAGCATGAGCTTTATGATCTGGTCGTCAACGAAACCGAGGCTGCTGTGGTGCGGATCATCTTTGACAAGTATGTGCATGAGGGCTTCGGCGCTCAACGGATTGCTACCTACTTGAACAAACAGGGCTACCGGGCCAGAACGGGCAAGATGTGGCACCACGCCAGCATCCGAGGTATTGTCTGTAATCTCACCTATACGGGTGTTCTGCGGTGCGGGGAAAGCCGTTCCCAAGAGCTACCCCATCTGCAAATCATTTCTCCGGAGCTGTTTGAAGCAGCCCAACACATCCGCACTTCCCGGGCCAATAGTGCCGAGCAGGAACGCCATATCCCGCTAAATACCCGTGGCAACTCGCTTTTGGCCGGGAATGTGTATTGCGGGCATTGCGGGTCGAGGCTGACCCTCACCACCAACGGAAAGGCTTATCCCTGCAAGTATGACCCTAATCGGGTGGTGAAGCGTGTGCGGTATATCTGCTACGGTAAAACCCGCAAACAAACCGACTGTGACGGGCAGACGGGCTACACGGCCCATATCCTTGACGGGATCATTGATAAGCTGGTGCGCCAAATCTTTGAGCGCATGAAAGCAATTCCCAAAAGCGAGATTGTAAGCGCCCGCTACCGGGAGAAGATGGCGCAGCGGAAAAGCCTGCTCCACAGTGTTCGATCCGAGTATGTCAAAGCTGCCGCAGACCTCGAAACGCTGAAAGGCGAAGTCATCAAGACCATTCGTGGAGAGAGTAGCTTTTCTAAAGAGCTGCTAAACTCTCTAATTGCCGAAGCCGAAACGAAATGCAGAGAGCTCCAAGAGAATTTGGAGGCAGTGCAAGCGGCCTATGACGAAGGACAAGCGGTGATGGCCTCGCTGAACACGCAATATAACGACATCATCTCATGGGCAGAAATGTACGACACAGCCAGCATAGAGGCAAAGAAAATGATCGTGAGCTGTTTGATAAAGCGGGTAGAGGTATACCGTGACTACAAGCTGCACATTGATTTCAACATTGACTTTACACAGTTCTGTGAAGGGCTGGACATTGTGACGATTGCCGCATAAAACAAAAAGCCCGCTCCCAAAAGGGAACAGGCATGAAAAAACCTACTTCGTATGAAGCAGGTTATCTAAGAATACTCAGCACACCAAAGTTTGGTGGAGATAAGCGGGATCGAACCGCTGACCTCTTGAATGCCATTCAAGCGCTCTCCCAGTACAAGCGTGTAGCGAACCCCCTAAATGGGGTAGGGAGAGTGCTTTTGGTACACAGGACTAAGGGACTTCTTACAAGGCTTAATTCTGTAAGAAGTCCCTTAAACTATGGGCGAAGCTACTGAGTTTCTCATTCATCTAATTCTTCAACAGGCTGCTGAGGCGGTAATGAGTCCATTTCTTCACGATCTGCTAATAGATTGAAGGCCTTGACAAACTTATCTACAAACTCATCACATTCTTCGCGGTGTTCGTCATACCAAAAAGAATAAAGGATTTCTTGGTTTCCTAAAATCTCCTCTAATTGCTGGAACCATCGCTTATATTCAGAAGTGTCATATCGTTCTGGTTCAAGTGGCCAATCATTAAAACATATATCGTAATTTAGAGATTGAACTTTGGAATAGTCTTTTTGAAATTTATTGAACGCAGCATGATCCTTTAATTGCCTAAACAAATCTTTTTCGATAGTCAAAGGCAGAAACAAGAAATTATCTGCGCCAGATAATACTTTTCCTTTAGTTTTTTTATATTCCCTAGTTTCAGGAACATCACCATCTAACAAAACTATATTGTTTCTAAACTCTGGAACTTTTTTCTCATAGAGTTGGACATAATTTCCCCATCCCAAGTCTATATCAACAAAATTCATATATAGTTCCAGATTGATTTGTAATACCCTTGATAGGATGTACTGAGTAAATGAAATGGCTCTGGCATCTTCGCAATAAATATTCAATTTACTTCCATTTGCGGGGCCAACGAGATTGATATCATTCAAAACAGTATTTAGATCACTGGTCGAAGAAATATTCCTTGGCATAATTCTCCGAGTCCCCTCTGCTTCGTATTTAGGTTCCAAATATACTATGGAACTATCATACGCATAAGGAGGCAGATTTATGCCTTTTTCCGCTCTCTCTTTACGCTGATACTTGTTGACTTGTTTCAAAATAATAGGGGAATGCGTAGTAAATACAATTTGTATCTTAAAATCGTTTGCTGATTTCCACAAATAGTCAACTAATTTTTTCTGAGAAAATCCGTAAAGAGTAGCGTCTAATTCATCGATAAGCAAAATTCCACCCTTGTAGTCGCGCCCGTATTGCTCTTTAAGACGCTTGAACGAAAGAACTGCTAAAATAATCTTTGTTATATTTCCCTCGCCAGCTGAGTTTGTGAAAATATCATGTACTCCATCGCTGATTCCAGAGAATGTTCTTGATGATGTCCCTTTTTCAAGTCCGACAGAGGGTGTACCTGGAATGTTCTGAATAGAAAGAATATTCCGATAATTGTCAACACAATATGCCAGTTCTTCCTCTGTTAGTTCCGGCTTAAGACTTTGCGTCTTGCCTGATTCTCCAATTGGAAATAACCTGCTCAGACTTAAGAAATAAACCGGAAGCTGAATATATCCAGCCCCGCTTGATCGACTTTCAGCATTCCAAAATCTCAAAGTCGTCTTTTTACCACCTTGACTTCTTGCAATACTTTCAACAGAAAAATACGACTTTACATAAACATTTGAGTGAAGATTTAACTTCCATTTGTGCTCGCCAATAATATCATGTTCTTCTGACAGCTTGAACTTTTCTTTGAATTGCGAACGGAAATTATATCCGTCAATAGTCTTACAGCCATATGAACCGCCCCCGATTGTGCGGACAGCACAAAAACGCCCCTAATATAGGACTATGAGATTTTCAAGCAGCAAACTGGCGGCGCAATTCCAGAGGCGTCAGTTTTGTTTTTGATTGAATG
>NZ_JACOPP010000058.1 GCF_014287895.1 Lawsonibacter hominis
CCGGCCCTTCTGATTTTCCCGATCCTTGCGCCGGTCATTGTGTTTCTGGCGGTGGCAGTTTACTTCAAAGAGCAGAAACGAGCGGACGAGATCGTTCAACAGCGCCGGGAAGAAATCGAAGCCGAGCTGCCCAGATTTGTAAACACCATTGAACAGGAACTCAGGGCATCCCGTGATGTGCTGAACATCCTGAAATCCTACCAGAGAAACGCTGGTCATGCCATGAAGCGGGAACTGGAAATCACGATTGCGGATATGGCATCCGGCAACGAGGAAAACGCACTCACCCGCATGGAGAGCCGGATTGGAAGTACCATGCTGTCCGATGTGGTGCGCGGCTTGATCTCGGTCAAGCGCGGTGACAACGGTATCATGTATTTCCAGATGCTTTCTATGACCTTTAAGCAGTTGGAACTTCAAAAACTGAAACTGGAAGCCATGAAGCAGCCGGGAAAAATGCGTAAGTATTCCTTTATGCTGCTGGGCTGTTTCCTGCTGATGTATCTGGGTGTCCTGGGCTATGTGGTGTTGGAAGCCTTTGGCGAACTGTTCTAAAGGAGGTGGAGAAACCGTGAAACGACTTCTGAAGGACAAACGGGGCGAGGGCTTTGTGGATGTGTGTGTCCTGGTTCTGGCGATTGCAATGGTTCTGGCTTTGGTGGTCCGCATTGCACCGGTATTCGTGGCAAAGCAGAACCTTGATGTCTTTGCGGACGAACTGGTTCGGACTGCGGAAATCAATGGGCAGGTTGGCTCTGCCACAAACGCAAAAGCAGCGGATTTGCGGGAGCAAACCGGACTCGACCCCAATATCTCATGGAGCGACACCGGAAAAATCCAGCTCGGCAACGAGGTGGAAGTGACCCTCACAACCACCGTCAATATTGGGCTGTTCGGTGAGTTTGCATCCTTTCCTGTCACTCTGACAGCAAAGGCCAGCGGGACTTCGGAGGTGTATTGGAAGTGAAGAAGATTCGAGAAGTCCTGAAAAGCAAATCCGGGCAAGGCGTACCGATGATTTTGGCCGTTGTCCTCTGCTGCCTGATTCTGGCCTGTGTGACCTTTGAGTATATGCGCTTGATGATCGTTGCGCAGGGGGTGCGTGATTCTGTCCAGTCCGCCATTGTAGATGTGGCCACCGAGAATTGGGATGAAGCCTATGCCGGTTTGCGTGAGGGTTACTCCGGTGGCTATCAACTTGCCGGTTCGTCCTGGTCACAGAATGTTACCAGCGGCAATGTATACGCCCGCCTGCAAGATGTTTTGGGCATTGAATACGAGGGCGGGCAGTATGTAAAGTACAGCGGCGAGAATTTGGAGTATCGACTGTACGACCTGCACCTGGATGTAGAAAATGCTCCGCTGGCCCCGTCTGTGCCGGATGGCATTACGCAGCTCAATGTCACAGGGACAATCACTGTTGATGTGCCGCTTTCCTTTGGGTTCGGGCATCTGCCCCCCATGCAGATCACCATGAAACTCAACGCCAAATATGTTCCCAGGTTTTAATTTTGTGTATTTCGCCCTGCCGCTTTTCCATAGCGCAAAAAAATATTTGGCAGGAATCACACCTGGACGCCGTATTTGTGCAAATGGTATAATGATGGCGAGAAATATCACCATAATTTTAATATAAAATCACCGTACAAGGAGGTTTTCAAATGAGTGCAAAAAACAAGAAGCTGTTGGCCGTTCTTGGCGCAGCCGCCGTTGTGGTAATTGTGATTGCCGCAGTGCTGCTGGGCAAGGGCGGGCAGACCACAACCGTTGATCCGGCATCCACCCCCTCGGATGTATCTGCCGAGGATGTGGATAGCAGCAATACCCCGGACAGCAGCTCCAGCGAACCGCTGGTAGTGGTGCCGGACACCTCTAAACCCGAAGCGACTGACAGCCAGAACCAGACCGATGCTGTTTTGAATGTGGAGGAAGAAGATCAGGTAGACGTTAACCTGACCGACAGTGAAAAGAAACCCGAAACCACTCCGCCCCCGGCGCCTTCTCAGGAGGAACAGCAGGCGGCCAGCGAAAAGGATGAGCCGATTGTGCATGAGCCGGACAGCAACCAACCCCAGACCGGCGACACACAGGGCGGTTCCATCTATCTGGAGGGCTTTGGCTGGATCACCGACGAGGGCGGCGGCTCCGTCCAGCACAACATTGACTCTGATGGAGATATAAATAAACAGGTCGGCAACATGGGCTGATAACAAGCCCGGAGAGTACGGTAGCGATACCGTACTCTTTTTTTGTTCTCAACTAATTTGATTGGAGGTGCGTTTTTGAAGCGGATATTTGTGATACTGCTCACATTTGTGCTGCTGTTGGGTATCTGTCCTATGAGCGCCCTGGCAGAAACCGGAGGAAGCGGAAACGTGGATGGCGGTGGCGGCGATATGGGGCAAGGAACCTCGCAGAACTCCTGGAACCCTGGTATGGATGGTGTACGAATTACTGTGGTTGATGCAGAATCCGGTCAGCCTGTGTCGTCCTCTTTTGATCTGACTAATAAAACTCCATCTATCAAGATTCATTTTGGGAAAGTCAGTAAAATTCAATATGCAAATGGGGCAAGTATTTCTCCTACCACGGGGAATTACGACTACTACACCCCCGCAACCCCTATGCCGAGGATCGTCAGCAGTGGCAGCCAGAATGCCAGCATTGAAGCAATCAAGAAATACTTCTGCTCCGAGTATGCGGTAAAACTGGTGGCGCAGCAGACCGGAATCGCATACGAGGAACTGATTGGCGGACAGTACAAGCTGTTTTTGGAGCCAATCGCCTATTTTAAGCACAACGGAATTATGATGGCCATGACTGCCCATGAAGCCGCGCTCTATGATAATCAGGCAGGCGGGTCCTTGCGTAAGACAATGACGAGTTTGACCCATAAAAACCTGCCGCTGGCTATGTTCCTGGAATATGCGGATATGGGATTTCCGGCCTATACAGGGGCTACCAATAAGACCTGTTCCAACGATACTATTATCACCTATCTGGGTATGGGTATTGTATGGTTTACCGACCCGCCCGAACAGCCGGAGCCAACCGACTATGACTACGAGTATCGTGTGGATACAGATGTCATCACGCCGGTAACGCTCTATGCGGGATCGGAGATCAATCCTGATAGCCCTGCTACGGTATCCTTTAGTATCAACGGCAGCACCTACCGGATGAACAATATTGTGATTCCATCGGGAGATAGTCAGATTGCCTGGGTAAAGTGGCATACACCGTCGGAGCCGCAGGATATTACCATCCATGTCAGCACTAACAAAGGTTCGTTGAGCCAAAGCACCATTCACGCAAAGGTGGTAGATCTCTCCGGCAACGACCCGCCCGACCCGAAAGCCACCGATACAATGGGAAGCTGGTCGGCCAGCAGCATTCCCAGCCGAGAAACCAAGACCTATGCAGCATGGAGTGTCTGGTGGGCGAAATGGCACCCCTATTGGGTGTGGCACAGCACAGGGAAAAACACAGGATATTGGGTAGACGATGGATGGTATGATTACTTCCGGGACAATTACTCGGCCAGCATGACCGCCACCACCCGAATCGAGCCGGACGAAAAGGTTCCCACCGCTTCGGGCGATTTGATGAAATCAGGCTATGGCGTAACAAACACTGTAACGGCAACCGTCAGCACCTCTGCCCCGCT
>NZ_JACOPP010000059.1:0-2500 GCF_014287895.1 Lawsonibacter hominis
GGGGGGCGCGGCCGAAGGTGGGTTCGATAATTGGGGTGAAGTCGTAACAAGGTAGCCGTATCGGAAGGTGCGGCTGGATCACCTCCTTTCTAAGGAGACATCGGTAAGAGGATATCTTATCGTAACGTCCTAAGGTCAGACTTTTCTGGTGAAGAGGGTCACGTTGTTTAATTTAGAGGGTGTACGCACGGGCCCATAGCTCAGCTGGCTAGAGCGCACGACTGATAATCGTGAGGTCGGTGGTTCGAGTCCACTTGGGCCCACCACCTTCTTAGGGGGGTATAGCTCAGTTGGTAGAGCACCTGCTTTGCAAGCAGGGGGTCACCGGTTCGAGTCCGATTACCTCCACCATGAGACTGGATCAAAGTGTTCAACGGGAATGGTTGAGCACTTTGATCTGGCCTGGATGGCCGGAAGCTGGCACCTTGAAAACTGAACAATGTAGAATGAAGTATGATGAAGCAAGCAACAGAGGGCAATTAACAGCAATGTTGTGGAACAAATAATAGAATGGCGAAAGCCGTTCTAGTAGGGTAGAAACAATGAGCCAAAAAAATTGACATCTTCTGTGAAGCCTGCATAATTCATGATCCAATAGAGAACAGCTGAAGAGGTTGTTCTACTAAGGTCAAGCTAATAAGAGCGCAAGGGGAATGCCTTGGCATCAGGAGCCGAAGAAGGACGTGACAAGCTGCGATAAGCTGCGGTGAGCTGCACATAAGCTTTGACCCGCAGATTTCCGAATGGGGAAACCCGGCAGAGCAATACTCTGTCAGCCTGCGTTGAATCAAATAGGCGTAGGTGGGGAACCGCCTGAACTGAAACATCTAAGTAGGGCGAGGAAGAGAAATCAACAGAGATTCCGCTAGTAGTGGCGAGCGAACGCGGAAGAGGGCAAACCGGTGGATTTATCCACCGGGGTTGTGGACCGACACAACGACAGGATAGGTTAACTGAATGGTATGGGAAGGCCAGCCAGAGCGGGTGACAGCCCCGTAAGTGAAAACCGAATCCTGTCAGTCGAGTTCCAGAGTACCGCGGGACACGTGAAACCCCGTGGGAAACTGGGGGGACCACCCTCCAACCCTAAATACTACCTGATGACCGATAGAGGAGCAGTACCGTGAGGGAAAGGTGAAAAGGACCCCGGGAGGGGAGTGAAACAGAACCTGAAACCTTGTGCTTACAAGCACTCAAAGACCGTTAATGGTTGATGAGGTACCTTTTGTAGAATGGTCCGGCGAGTTATTGTTACTGGCGAGCTTAAGGTATTCAGTACCGGAGGCGAAGGGAAACCGAGTGTTAATAGCGCGTATAAAGTCAGTGGCAATAGACCCGAAACCGGGTGACCTACCCATGAGCAGGTTGAAGTGGGGGTAAAACCCCATGGAGGACCGAACGCACGTTCGTTGCAATGACCGGCGATGACTTGTGGGTAGCGGTGAAATTCCAATCGAACTCGGAGATAGCTGGTTCTCCCCGAAATAGCTTTAGGGCTAGCGTTAGTTTAGATTACCGGAGGTAAAGCACTGAATGGGCTAGGGGCCGATAAGGTTACTGAACCCTATCAAACTCTGAATGCCGGCTAATTGATGACTAGCAGTCAGACTACGTGAGATAAGTCTCGTGGTCAAAAGGGAAACAGCCCAGACCCACAGCTAAGGTCCCAAATACATGCTAAGTGGAAAACGATGTGGAGTTGCGAAAACAACCAGGATGTTGGCTTAGAAGCAGCCACTCATTAAAAGAGTGCGTAATAGCTCACTGGTCGAGTGACTCTGCGCGGAAAATATAACGGGGCTAAGCATGTAACCGAAGCTTGGGCTTGTCTTAGGACAGGGGTAGGGGAGCGTCGAATACGGGGTGAAGTCGCAGCGGAAGCAGCGGTGGACTGTATTCGAGTGAGAATGCCGGAATGAGTAGCGAGAATTATGTGGGAATCATAATGGCCGAAAATCTAAGGTTTCTTGGGGAAGGTTCGTCCGCCCAAGGTAAGCCGGGAGCTAAGGCGAGGCCGAAAGGCGTAGTCGATGCACATACGGTAGAAATTCCGTAGCCACCGAAACTTAAGCATGCTGACACATGGAGATAGCGGGACCCGGGCGTTGGTTGACCCGGGCGTAAGGGACCGAAATTTAGTAGGGAAGCCCGCGATGCTCTGTGGCGAGAAAAGGCATGTGGTATGCTAAGGTGCCCGTACCGCAAACCGACACAGGTAGATGAGGAGAGAATCCTAAGGCCAACGGGAGAAGGGTTGTTAAGGAACTCGGCAAAATGACCCCGTAACTTCGGGATAAGGGGAGCCTCCTACGGGAGGCCGCAGCGAATAGGCCCAAGCGACTGTTTACCAAAAACACAGGTCTCTGCTAAATCGAAAGATGACGTATAGGGGCTGACGCCTGCCCGGTGCTGGAAGGTTAAGAGGAGAGGTTAGCGCAAGCGAAGCTTTGAATCGAAGCCCCAGTAAACGGCGGCCGTAACTATAACGGTCCTAAGGTAG
>NZ_JACOPP010000060.1 GCF_014287895.1 Lawsonibacter hominis
CTATACTGCTAATCCAGGTGGTCTGCCGCCTGTGATGTTTCGTCAGGCCGCCAGAGGCCTGGCCGCGTAAGTTTCATATTTGGGGTGTTCAGGTTCTGCACCGTTCTTGACTTTTCCAAAGCCATCAAAGTTAGGTGACGAAAAATTTATTGGTAAGCCGGGCGAAATAAAACAGTCCTTTACCAAAAAGGGAGATTTGTATGAGACCCATATTGGCCTAGATGGAAAGGCTGATTCCGAAACCCATTATTCAGATCACGGAACTCCGACGTTGCACGATAATCCTCATACACATGATATTTATTGGGATGAATTAGGCCCTCACCTCGGTAAGATTGAACACACTGGGAAAGCATATGGCAGAGAAAGGAGATGGCTTTCTATGAAAACGATTGTGCCAGCCAATACGTTTGAGGACGATCGCTTCAAGACAATCAGCGATTTCAAGTGGTGCATGAAGCGCGGCGGGGAGGTCCAATTTGAATGGAACGGAGTTATGTACTGCTGCTTTGGCTGCGTTTCTCCTGTGGCAGGCGCAGCACCTAAAATGGTGATCTGTCAGGCAGGCTCTGTGGAAGTAAACACTCGTACCGAGAAGTGGTGTGATACCGCTGACGAAATTCTGGAGTATATGGTGGGTGATGATCGTCTGCGTGATGTTATTACACAAGTCAAGGTGTGGGAGCGTACGATTTAAGATAAAACCTCTTGCCGACAGTCTGCAAACCGTTGGTATTGCCGGGCTTTGTCAGATCCTATAATTACACTCCGACCAACTAATGATAATCCGAACTACATTATCCAAGTGGGTAGTGTGTTCGGATTTATCATTTCTATTGAAAATGTGCTTTGATGGGCAAGGGCAAGAACAGGATTCTTGCCCCAATGCCATTCGGAAAGTAAAAGCATTTTGGTTTATTCGGTTAACGCATAGTGACGGCGGGGAATACTTCCCGCCGTCATTTTGTTGGTCACCGCTTAACGGCGGTGTGGGCTTGTCCCTATTGCTTGCACCTGATACAATAAAATTCAAGCCTAGCATATTTGAGAGGGTAGAAATTTTTGAGAAACCTTGTAAGGTTTTCAGATATTTCCTGCCTTATAGATTGAAGGAACCTTCAAAGCATAGGAAAGGGGAGATTGTATTGGAGGACAGTCAAATTGTCGAACTATATTGGCAGAAGAATGCGGACGCCATATCTGAAACCGCCAACAAGTACGGCGCATACTGTTTCACAATAGCCGACAACATCCTGCATTGTGCTGAGGATTCCGAGGAGTGTGTCAATGATACTTGGCTCCACACATGGAACGCCATACCGCCGCAAAGGCCCAATGTATTTCGGATGTTTTTGGCAAAGATTACCCGCAACCTTTCGTTCAATCGTTTCAACGCAAGATTTGTTGAAAAGCGGGGCGGCAGCGAGATTATTCTTGTTTTGGAAGAACTTGAGGAATGCCTTGCCAGTGGGTCAGATGTTGAGGCTGCGTATGAGGTTGCGGAATTGGAACAGTGCATTTGCCGCTTTGTTCGGACACTTCCGGAGCGGGACAGAAATGTATTTGTTCGCCGCTATTTCTTCACTGAGCCAATGTCCGCAATCGCAGAACGGTATAGTCTGACCTTAAACAACGCCACGGTTATCCTTAGCCGGACACGAAAGAAACTCAAAGCTGAACTCATGAAGGAGGGATATTTATGAATAGCAAAGACCTATATAATGCTATTGGTAAAGTGGATGATGACATTTTAGAGCAAAGCGAAGCTACCAAAAAGAAAACCGGATGGTTGAAGTGGGGAGCTATGGCGGCGTGTCTCTGCTTGGTCGCAGGGGCCTTTCTTTGGCCCAAAGGCCACCAAGTAGAAGTAACGGAAATCGAGAGCCTGGAGGAAGTGATAGCATCTTACGGTGGAAATCTGTTGGCCGAACGACTGTCAGCTCCCGACGTTAGAACCACTGGTATCCGCCTGAGCTATACAAAGGGCGGAGATATCTCCGACCCTGCCGCCTGGGACACTCTGTCGGTCACAGGAGATTACAACGGACAAGACTTTACCATGGACTGTAATTTTAGCAGTGAGGGAGAGCAAAAAGGCTCTGCCGATGCCTATGCCGTAACTCAATATGGTGATGTAGAGGTAACGATCTATCGGAAGAAGAGCAACTGGAGTAAAAACCAGCCATTCCTCTACTGGGCCGAATTTGCTTTGGACAGCGTAACCTACAATCTATCCATTCATTCCGATGACCCGGAGGATATCTACACCTATCTGGACTTGGTCTTGGGTGAACCTGAAAACGGAGGAAATCAGTCTGGGGCTACGCTGACCAATGTACTGGGCTTTGGCGTATGCCGCATTGAGATGGAGGAAATTGCTCCCTACCAGTACAAGTGGCACTACTATGTTAAGGTGGATGGCGAGGATGTGTGTGTGGCAGAGCAATTTGGTTATGATGGGCCTGAAGCATGGAGCCGAGATCTGGATGGCGATGGTGTGCCTGAATTGATTTGTAATAGCACCTATGGAGACGGAGTTGAAAGTGTTATCGTCTATCGCAACAATAACGGCATTATTGAGGAAGGCAACATCAAGCTGTCCTACTATGAGGAAAAGATTGGCTGGACTCATGTTTTGGAAGGCGGTACATTCAGTCTCCCTGCTGAGCGATACGACCCGAAACAAGGCGTTTTTACAGCAACTGATTACTATACCCGTGGCTATGATGACCCGATAACGGTGGAGTTCGATGATGGTTTGGAACCCTTCGACTTCTTTCCGTTCAATCACTTGCCCCTTTGATTGGAGCAAATTTTATTGACATTTTTATGTGTGCACCGCAAAATGGGCGGGGATTTCGTCTTTTTTGACTATGCGTAGTTAATACAACATATGACGTATTTCTCATTAACGAAACAAAGGCGGGAGCATCGGTTAAGATGTTCCCGCCTTGTGTTTACCCTTGTTCGGTTGTTTTGGCTTGCTTTTGGGCTTTCCACTCTGCGTATTCCCTCTGCCCCTCCTCGCTCTCGAAAAACGCCTGTATCTCCGGGAGCAGGACACGGGGCGGAGCGCCCACCTATTGGACTATTTCAGATAAATCGGAACTGCATCGCCTGGGAGGGGAATGCAGCTCGGATTTATAAATTGAAAAAATACAGCTGCAAAAAAGGGTAAAAAGACGGCAGAGGGGGTATGAACCGAACCAGTAAAAACGGACAATAGACAAAACGCCCCCTAATGTAGGAAAATGAAAGTACTACATTAGGGGGTATTATTATGGCAAGGAAGTATCAGCACACCCAGGAATTACTGCCTAAAATCAAAGAAATGCTTGAAGGCGGAATGACACAGCGAGAGGTTGCGGAGAGACTTGGGGTGACAGGAGAGAGAGCAATCCATCATCTTCTTACACGCGAAAGGAAAAAGGAGCTGCATGGCATACCGAAGCAGCGTGGTCGGAAACCCGC
>NZ_JACOPP010000061.1 GCF_014287895.1 Lawsonibacter hominis
AGTTGGTATAATCTTGCCACGAAGACTCGTCTCCTTTCGAGAGTACATGTGTTTTGTGGTGAAACCATTGTACCAGAAGGGCTGACGGGTCTTCAACTTTCATTTAACTTTACAGTCCGAATTATTTTCCAAGGGGGAAATAACCATGAAGGTAAGAACTCTGCCCCTTTGTATCCCAAATAGTTCAAAGAAAGATAAGGGTGTGAATCAGCAATACAAGAGAAGGCAACCTAAGAAGATTTTTGCAGCCAATAATATGCGAAGGAGACTGTTACTAGCCGTTTCTTTGCTTGTATTTATGTCTGCTACTGCCCTTTCCATTATAAATTACCTTCGCTTTGCTTCAAACTACACAGAGCAATCCGCCGCAAATGTTCAGGAGCTTGTTGAACAAGTGTCCATGAATGTAGAAAATTGCCTTGATGGACTTGGGCAATTGTGTTTGACCCCTTATTATAATAGCACTGTTATGGCATGGTTAGATTGTACACCCTCATCTGAACAAGAGGCGTTGGAAAAGAGGAGGGAAATCGAAAACTACTTGCAACAAGTCATGATTTCGCCGAGAAAAGATATTATGAGAGTTTATATTCTTGCGGACTCTATTTACTCAAGTGCAAGAACTGGACGGAGCGGTATTACAGGTGCTTACTACAACGAACAGTGGTATCATGATGCTTTATCAACCAGCGAGTATGTTTTTCTGCCCGTAACTCCTGATCCAGGTAATACGACATCTTCCCGGATAGTTGTTTCTGTCGCAAATCAGATCTATAGCCTCCAGGATAACAAAAAATCCTTGGGCGTAATTCGTATTGATGCAAATTATAATAGCATAAAAGCAATATGCGATCGTGTCACTGTAAACGAGTACGGGGCCCTCATGATCATTGATTCTAATGGAAATATAGTATATATCAATTCAAAACTTTCTCCCGATATTAACATAGAGCAGATTCATGGGGCTATACAAGAAAATGATTTTTGCGTACGGAAGTTTAGCGGGACAGACTATATCATCAATTCACACTCTGTCGCTCCTGTTGGATGGCAGATTGTAGCAATAAACGCAAAAGCCGAAATCACAAAAGAAGCCCAAGAGACCCTGCTTTTTAATATGATTTTTGCTGTTGTGATGGCCGGAATTGGCGTGTTGATTTCTGTTTTTTTTATCAGCAGATCCTTAAGCCCCCTTTATGATACAATAAACGTGATGGAAAAGGTAGAAGCTGGTGATTTAAACGTTCGCGCCAATGTGAAATGTACGGAAGAAATTGCATATTTGAATGGTACATTTAACCGCATGCTAACCAAGATTCAGGAAATGATGCTCCAAGAAAAACAACTGACCAAGGAAATCTATGAGGCGAAGTACCTGCAAAAAGAGGCGCAGTTGGAGGCATTACAGCGGCAAATCCAGCCGCACTTTCTCTTTAATACCCTTGGCACAATCAGCATACTGGCAAAGTGCGGGCGAATATCTGATGTAATACAAGGAATAGATCAGCTTGCCACACTTTTACGCGGTGTGGTCAATGCTGGGAAGGAAATATCTCTTGAAGCGGAATTAAAAATAACCGAAAGTTACTTACATTTGCAGCAACTGCGTCATGATGCGCTCCTTTATGATATACGTGCTGATGGTGTGGACTTAAATTATCCTCTTCCTGCGCTTACCATACAACCAATTGTTGAAAATGCCATAACGCATGGCTGCGGGGTACTTTCTCAAAATGCATTCATTCAAATTGATATGTGGTATGAGGGCAATATGCTTATCATATCTGTCTATGATAATGGAGCTGGTATGGATCCTCAGGTTTTATCGCAGCTTCAGCAACGGCTGAAGGATGAGGGTCAAAGATCAGGTGCCGATCTCAGCGGTATTGGACTGGTTAATATTCAAGCTCGAATACGCCATAGGTTCGGATCTGCTTATGGTATTCATGTTCAATCAGAGGCTGACGGGGGTACTACAGTGACGCTGCTTCTTCCAAGGGAGTGATATCAATGTTAACTGCGCTAATTGTTGAAGATGAATCCTTGATGCGTGAATATCTAATGATGAACTTGAATAACATTCACAACCAATGGGTTGCGGCTGCTTGCGCTCGGGATGGTATAGAGGCGACGGCTTTACTAAATGAACAACATTTTGACTTGGTAATCACAGACATAAAAATGCCTCGTATGGGAGGCCTGGAATTAGCGACCCACATCAGCAGCAATATTCCAAACACAGATATTATCCTTTTGACCGGATATGATGAATTTAACTTTGCTCGTACTGCTATCCGTATTGGCGTGGCTGATTACCTCTTGAAGCCCCTACGAGATGGAGAATTACATAGCATTCTTGACCGTCTGGCATCTAAACGCAACAACAGCGATATGAATGGGGACTTAACAAAAAACATTACGTTACAGTCCCAGGCCGCAGTTAAATCAGATGTAGTTGCTGGGAATCCCAATATTCTGATTCAACGAGTGAGGAACTATATTGAGCGGCATTACTGTGAGCAAATCTCACTCAGCGAGGTCGCTGATCTGATGGATGTTAATCCAACCTATTTAAGCAGCATTTTTGAATCGGAACAAGGAGAATCCTATTCAAAGTATGTCTTACGGCTACGAATAGAGCGTGCCGCTCTTCTTCTGCGCACCCACCCCGTAGGGAACATAAGCGATATAGCGACTGATGTAGGGTATCTTTCTGCAAAACATTTTATATCCGTATTTAAGAAGTACTATGGAATGACCCCTTCCGAATTTCGTTCTCGATTTGCCGCAAGTGGAACCATTGAACCGAATTCAAAGAATCAGAAGCCTTGTTGCTAAGCTGTCAAAATTTTATCTAAGTGCGGATGCTTTCTTAACAGGCTGCATCTGTAAAATGAACGTAGACACTCACAAAAGTGTGAGTGTCTACGTTTTTCATGGTAAGATAGGAGAAAAGCAGGAAGAGCAAAATGGGAAGATAAGGTAAAATAAGTTGCGCAAATATAAAAGAGGATAAAAAGAGACATGGTTTGCAGAACTCTGGTAGAATGAAGTTGCGACACACCATTCTGAAAGGAGTCTGTAAACCATGTCCG
>NZ_JACOPP010000062.1 GCF_014287895.1 Lawsonibacter hominis
GCTCTGGGCTTCAGTTCAGAAGAAAATGCCCGCTGCATATACTCAAACTTTGCCATATTCCAATCCTCCCAATCATGTCATACTGTTACAGGCGCTTTTCTCCTGCAATATACTTCTCCACAAGCGGCCGGTAGATCTGCCCATTGACCCGTTTCGCAAACAGGTCGTGGGATGCCGCCGCAATCTGCACATTTTCCCCAAAGAGTTCCATACAGTATTCCTGAATTTCCTGCGGCACACAGATCGCTACCGGGCGCACCTCCAATGAGCCGCACTCGGACAATGCCTTGTGGAACACCGGAATCTCATAGGGCAGGACACTCCCGCACAGGAGCCGGTGATCCGCGTCACGGAAAATAGAGGTGGGCGTCTGCATCACGCCGCAATCATAGATGATAAACTGATACGCCTTATCCGGCTCGTTGGTCAGGTAGCAGTCGATCCCATCAATGGTGTAATGCTCCCCATCCGGCGCCGCTTCGTAGATGTTCAGCAGGAGCTGCAGGTGGCGGTTCTGATTGACTTCGATATACGCCACCTCCGCACCTCTGGCCGCCAGCCAAGATGCCAGGTTAAAGGCCGTCACTGTCACGCCGCTCCTGCGCTGCGAACCGGCCACGGCAATACGGATATTCCGGGCGTTCCAGCGGTACGGAATAATCTCATCCGGCTCCGGTGCCTTCTCGTAGCGGGAGACTGGCTGTTCGTAGACGGGAGCCTTTACCACATACCGCTGCATCCCATCTTCGGAAAGCGCTTCTGTCAGCTCGTCCAGGGCGTCCTCCATCGTTTCACCCGTAACCAGATTCACAACGCCGATGGACAGTAGCCGTTGTACCTCGCCGTTCACATCCTCGTAGCCGGAGAGGATGACGATGATCCGGGCGGAGAACATCATCTGAAAGGATTGCAGGGCAAGGGTGAAATCATTGCCGCTTTCCTCGATACACGCCGCATCCACCACAAAGAATTTGGCGTTGGCATAATTGCGCATATCTTTGGTAACGAAACTTTTCAGGCTGAACCGGCCGACCAGCTTCTTGGCGGGCAGAGTCATATTCCGCACGGCGGGGTCGATCAGGTTGCTTTTCTGGTTACTCGTCAAGTACAACAGCATAGGATTCACCTCCCATATTTTCAGCACTGGTTTTGTCATCCGCCCCGCCGGTCAGCAAGAGGACGATGCCCACCACTACGATCACGATGTAGATAAACAGTTCAATCAGCTTGTTTCGGTTATTCATATCGCACCCCTTTAGTAGATCGCCCACAAGGGACCGCCTGCTGCGGCGCCCTTTCTGGCCTCATCCAGAATGATTGATATATCCCATTCCTGTTCGCTTCGTTTTTTACTGGCAGGATCGGCCACCAGGATTTTTCCTTCAGAGGTCACTCCACGCAGCACCATAAAGTGACCGCTGGATGTGAAGTGGCCTTTTGACATAAGTGCCACAATCAATTTCCCGGATGCCAAAGTATCCACCACGGCCTGCGGGTCATCGGTGCTGATGCTTTCCCATTGAAGCCCAAAGCCCTCCGCAGCCCCCGGTATCAACGAGTGATAGGAACCGTTGCCGGAACACCAATAGCCATTCTGATACGCCCATTCTGCCATTGTGGGGGGATCAACAGTCTGGTCTGTCAGGCTGGATACCACAATCGCCATAGAGGTCGGGCCACATCCATAACCGCCGATATTATCGGTTCCATACGGAAGATCGGCCCAACGCTCATCCAACTGATTGTAGTAGACAACTTCGGTCGCCCCATCCGTAAAGATGACGCCCTCATAGCTCTGACCACTACCGTCTATATAGTCTTTCTCATAAATGCCGAGCTGCTGGTTGTAACCATATTGCTTCTGAAAATCCTCCACCACGTTTACCTCATCACCAATCAACCATTGGGACAGTACGGAAAAGGGGCTGGTAATGAGGTACAGGATGAAGGCAATCAAAAGCAAAAGCCCCAGAACCGGGGCCAGGATCATAAACAGAATTCTTTTCCGGCTCTCGGAGTCGGTAGCCGCCTGCATAGCTACCTTTGCCAGAATTTTTGCGGTCAACGGATCAACAGCCAAAAAATCACCTCCATAATCAGTCCGGTTCCATACCGGGGGCTTCCATCATCTGCTCCATTTGCAGATTGAACGCCTCCCGCCGTTTACCGGCGCTGTCGTCAATTTCAAACACCTTTTCTCCTTTGTCATTTTTCCGGACAGATACCATGTAGTCCCCATTGGCGATGAAGCAGGCCGTAAAGAGCGCCCGAATCGCCGGGGCAGGCATCCGCGAAATCTCAAAAGGAGTAGCAGCACACTTGCTGTTCCAGGAAAAGAGGTTGCGGGCGGCATCCGCCGTAATCTTCATCCAGTCATATTCAAACTCCTCTTTCCGCATCATCTTGGTAAAGTCGATTCCCTCCGGGCAGAGGTAACGATCCATCTTCTGAAAGAGAGCCGGATGGGAAGCCATCAGGAAAAGGGCGGCATGGTAGGAAGCGTCCAAATCACTGCCCCTCCAACGTATGGCAGCCATCTTGTTGACCAGGTATTCGTATCGTTCCGCATGATTCATCTGAAAACCTCCTGTGTGGAATAAGTAAGGCGACCGGGATTGCTCCCGGCCGCCACCGAATTACCGGCCGCCAGCCTTGCCCATATAGGAAAACTTGTAAGCCGGAATCTCAAAGTTTACATGAAGCCGCTTGGACCCAATGATAAAGAGCGCGTGTCCGCGCCGCTTGCTCTCCAACAATTCCTGCTCCGCGTCCGTCAGGTTGTAGAGGTCTTTGGTTTCCTGAAGGTTTTTGCCGTCGCAGCCCATCAGGATTTTATAGCACGGAATATCCAAAAGGGC
>NZ_JACOPP010000063.1 GCF_014287895.1 Lawsonibacter hominis
AGTGAAGCCTGAACTGCTGTATGAGTACATCACGCTGCGGCACAATGAACATACGGTTCACTCCATGTGTCGAGTTCTGCATGTGAGCGAATCCGGTTACTACCGCAGCGTACGTCGGATCACGGGAACAAAACCTTGGCAGCTTCTTCTGGTCAAAATTAGAGAGATCTATGCGGAGACACCAGGTAACCGAAACTACGGAGTCAGGCGGATACAGCTTGCTCTGGAGCAGCGAGGAATCCGTGTCAGCCGCAGTGGAGTTCGCCGTGCCATGAAACGCGGAGGGCTGTTGAAATCAGCTCCACACAGGGCAAACAGCCTGACCAGAGCGGATGCAGCGGCACAAAAGGCAGGAAATCTCATTCAGCGCGATTTCTCAGCTCAGGCGCCAAATCAAAAGTGGCTGACAGATATCACGCAAGTCCCGTGTGCAGACGGAAAGCTTTACGTCGCAGCCGTTCTGGACTGTTATAACGGTGAGATCATAGGTCTTGCCATGGATAACAACATGAGGAAGGAACTCTGTATCCACGCTTTTTGCTCTGCCTGCCAGGCTCAGGAAAGGCAACCCATATGATAATGCCATGGCGGAAAATCTCTTCTCCATTCTTAAAACGGAGTGCATTTGCCGCCGCAAACCGGCGACTTTCTCTGAAGCCAACGAGAGGATTGACCGCTATATCCACTTTTACAACCATGAGCGCATTCAGCTAAAGACTGGAGAGGCGCCGCTTGCGCGGCGCCTCTCCACATAAAACTCAATAGTTCCTGCCAGGGCCCCTTTTTGTACGGTCCGCACAACCTGGGGCAGTTCAGTTTGCGGCTGGGGCCGGGGCGTTTTGCTTGTCAGGCGGCCTATGGCCTTTTGACAAACGGTTCGCTGACGGCTGAAGCTCAATTACCCGCGCAATGGTCGTCCCAGCCCCCGGGGAGGGTGCGCTTCGGCATGTGCGACGCCGGAAGGGGCGGAGTTTTCCTTTGGACCGATGCTTGGGAACGGCGGAATGCTGCCGGGCAGATCAAAACAGAAACACCGTCAGGGATGGGCCGCGCCCACCAGCGGGGTCAGGCACTCCAGGCCCTCCGCCGCGGCATAGCGCTCCAGACCGGACAGAATGTCGCTTGCCGCGTCCGGCTGGACAAATTGAGCGCTGCCCACTCCCACGGCGCAGGCGCCTGCCAGGAGGTATTCCACTGCGTCCTCCCAGGTGCGGATGCCGCCGCTGGCAATGATGGGCAGCCGCACGGCCTCATACAGCTCCCAGGTCCGCAGTACGCCGATGGGGCGGATGGCGGGTCCGCAGATCGGCCCCCTGCCGTTGCCCAGGGCGGGCCTGCGCCTGTGCAGGTCGATCTTCATGCCCAGAGGAGTATTGGTGGTGTAGAGCGCGTCCGCTCCCGCCGCCTCCACGGCGGCGGCAACCTCCAGATAGTTGGGGAAGTTGGTGTTGAACTTCAGAAAAACGGGCAGGACCACGGCCTCCCGTACGGCCTGCACCAGCTCGCGGGCGGCCTGGGGATCCCGGCTGTAGAAGCCCGCGCCATGGCTGACATTGGGACAGGCCGCGTTCAGCTCCAGTGCCGCGATCCGGCCGCCGAAGCGCGCTTCGGTCTCCCGGCAGAGCGCGACATAGTCCTCTATCGTGTCGCCGCCTACGCTGACGACGATCTGGTCGCGCTCCAGCGCGGCGAGCACCCGGGGCATAGTCTGGGCAAAAAATGCATCCTTTCCGGGGTTTTGCAGGCCGATGGAATTCAGTACCCCGGCGGGCACCTCTGCGATTCGCTCCGGGGGGTTGCCGGCGCGGGGAGCCGGAGTAAACGTTTTCAGGCTCACTGCGCCGAACCGGGACAAATCGGTGTAGCCGGCCAGTTCATAGCCATGGCCGGTACAGCCGGAGGCCCCAAATACGGGGTTGCGGAAGACGGCCCGCCCCAGACGGGTCTCAAGGCTGAGCATGGAAGGCCACCTCCTCTCCCCGAAAGACGGGGCCGTCTTTGCAGACCTTTTTGTAGGTCACGCCGCCGGGCGTATGGATGGCAATGGCACAGCCCAGGCAGATACCGATACCGCAGGCCATGCGCCGTTCCATGGACAGCTGGCAGGGCACGCCGTGCGCCGCCGCGCGCTCCGCCACGGATTCCAGCAGCCCCTCCGGCCCGCAGGAGAATACCGCGTCCGCGCCCTGCGCCAGCAGGGCGTCCAGCGCGGCGGGAAGGGCGGAGCGGTTTTCACAGCAGGAAACGTCCAGCCTTTCCCGGAAGGGAAGCGCCTCCAGCAATGCCGCGTCCCGCCGGGGCGAAAACAGCAGACGCACCCGCTTTCCCTCGTCCAGCAGGCGCCGGGCCAGGAAACCCATGGGGGCCAGGCCGATCCCGCCCGCAACCAGGAGACAGTCCCTTGTGTCCGTTTCCCAGGAAAAGCCGCTGCCCAGAGGCCCCAATACGTCGATCTCCATTCCAGGCGTCCAGCCGGTCATATACTCCGTGCCCCGGCCCACGGTACGTACCAGAAGAGAAAAGGTCTCCGTCCCGTCGGCGTCAAAGAGACTGATAGGGCGGCGCAGGAAGGGGTCGCAGCCGCCGGTGAGCTTCAATTCCACAAACTGGCCGGGCAGGGCGGCCCGAGCGATTGCGGGGCAGGTAAAGCGATACAGGGTGTCCCGCGCCGTCACAGGGCGCAGCTCGGTCAATCGCACGAACATGGGGACCCTCCTCAGATGCGGGCCACGCCGCTGTCGCGGGCGGCCCGGGCCACGGCGGCGGCCACCGTCCTGCCCACCCGGGGGTCGAAGGCGGCGGGGATGATGTAATCGGCGTTCAGCTCTTCGTCTGAA
>NZ_JACOPP010000064.1 GCF_014287895.1 Lawsonibacter hominis
TGGCGGGCCTCATTGCGCTCGTAACGGGCCGCCTGGGTCAGCTTCTCCGCCTCCGCCTCCAGCAGCTCGTTCAGGGTTTCTTCCACGCTGCCGCGCACTAATTCCTTGATCTGACCCTTGATTACTTCCTCGTTCAGTTGTACAATTTTCTCGGACATGGTTTACAGACTCCTTTCAGAATGGTGTGTCGCAACTTCATTCTACCAGAGTTCTGCAAACCATGTCTCTTTTTATCCTCTTTTATATTTGCGCAACTTATTTTACCTTATCGGTCCATGGGGGAGTTCTCCTTGACTGGCGAGGGGAACATCCACCGGGAGGCGCAGGGGGGTCGGTAGGCTTTGAGAACATTCAGGACCGGGGGGGGAGGAGGACAGTCCGCCGCCCTGCCTTTGTTTTGGGCGGGGAGACTACCAACTCGCCCCGCACCCGATGGACTTGCCGTTCCACCTGGAGCGCCCCAGTTTTCATGTCTAAGTCATCCCATTGGAGGGCGCAAATCTCGCCCCGGCGAAGTCCGGTGGATAGTTCCAGCAGAAGCAACTCATAACATCCGTCCTCTCTGGCTTGGATGAGCAGCCGCTGGATTTCTTCCGGTTCCAGCACCTTCATTTCTCTGGGCTTGGCAGAAGGCAACTTACATCCGTCCGCAGGATTTCGGAAGATCAGATTTTCCTCCACGGCTTTGCCCAGAGCGGCATGGAGCGTGGTGTGGATGCCCCGGACCGTCTGGTTGGAGAGCCCATCGCCGTAGAGGTCTGTTCGTATTAGTCGCCCGCACTTTTTGAGTGACGCATAAAAATCCTGAATATCTGCGGTGGTCAGTTTGTCCAGCTGGGCTTGTCCCAAAGCTGGGATGATGTGCTGGTAGATCCGCCGCTCGTAGGACATCTGGGTGTTGGGCCTGAGATTGGGCTTTTTATATCCTTGATACCAGAGGTCCAGCCAGTCAGCCAGAAAGATTCCGGGCTTGGGCTGGTCCGGCGTAGGCGCTCTCAGCGTTTCCCGGAGCTGCGCCAGCTTCGTGGCACACTCCGACTTGGTTTTGGCCAAGACATTTTTGGTGACCGGCAGGCCCTTGTCATCGTAGCCTACCACATAGCGGCCCTCCCAGCGGCTATCCTTTCTCAGGTGGATGCTGCCGTCGCCGCGGGTTCTACGTTTTGCCATGGGGACATCTCCTCTCCTAAGTAGTCGGTCAGGAAACCGCCCACGATTTCAGCGGCTTTCTTGTGCATATCGGTGGTGGTGTGGGTGTAGGTATCCACCGTGAAGCTGGCCTTATTAGTGTGACCCAGGATACCGGACAGGGTCTTTGCGTCTACGCCGTTGGCCAGGGCGTGGGTGGCGAAAGCGTGCCGTAAATCATGGAACCGAAGGTCAGACAGACTGTTTTCCGTCAGTATCGTTTACAGTTGCCGGTACGCGGTGCTGGGGTTCATCGGGGCTTCTGGCCGCAGCGGATCGTGGAAGATCCATATGGAGTAGGAATGCTTCTTGCGGTTTCGCAGCAGCTCTGCGGTACTGTCAGGCAGGACAATCTTTCGGGTCCCGGCATAGGTCTTGGTGTCGCCTGCCACCAGACGCCCGCCCTTTTCTTTGTGGAGAGTGCGGCTGATGCTCAGAGTTCCTTTCCGCCCGTCAAAGTCGGACCACATGAGGCCGCAGATCTCACCCAGCCGCAGGCCGGTGGTTAGCGCAGTGTAGAAGAAATCGTACCAAATGGGGCCTTGCTTGATAGCATTCATGAAGATGTCTAACTGCTCATCATTCAGGATGGTCATGGCTTTGTGCGCTATCTTGGGTGGCTCTATATGGTCAGCGGGGTTGTTCGGAAGCAGCCGCTGGTCTACCGCAGACTTCAGAGCGTGGTGCAGTGTGGTGTGGATGCCGTGGACGGTGGTGGTGGAGAGTCCTCGGCTCTGGCCGGGGTGGGGATGCACCCGGCCCCGCTCTTTGAGTGTGTCGTAGAGCTTCCGCAAATCTGCCGGTGTGACCTGAGTGAGCTTCTTCCGGCCCAGGTAGGGCTTGACATGGTGTGCCAAATCACTGCGGTAGTGGTCCAAGGTGCTGGGACGGAGGACCAAAGCCATCTGCTCCAGCCAGCGGTCCAGCCAGTCGGATAGGGTCATTTTGCAGTCCTCCGTCAGGTCCACGCCCTGATAGGCAGTGATGTTCTGCCGGAGCTTGACGGTCAGTTCTTTTTGGGTATCGGCATAGATGTATCGGAAGATGGAGTTACCGTTTTCCTTATGGCCGATGACGATGCGGCCCTCCCAGCGGCCATCTTCCCGTTTCCGGACCATGCCGTCGCCCGATGGTCTGCGTTTTGCCAAGTCAATCGCCTCCTTCCTGAATTGCCTGTTTTTCTTCTTCTGCGTCGAAGCCATGAGGCGGATAGCTCATCAATTCCTGATGGATTCCCGTCGCCAGACGGAAGCCGGAGAAGAAACTGTTGAGCGCTGCCTTGTCCCGCAGTTCGATTTCCAAATCAATCAGCCGCAGAAGCGTTCTGCGGTCCTGCTGGTTCAAATGTTCTCTGAGCTGACAGCATTGCACTTTTATCTGCTGTTCCAGCTCCTCACATTCCAACGGCAGGGAGAAGTATTTTTGCAGGGACATCATGTAGTCGTACATGCGTGCGCCTCCTTTGCGTTTGGTAACACAAACACTGGAAAAGTCAAGAACGGTGCAGAACCTGAACACCCCAAATATGAAACTTACGCGGCCAGGCCTCTGGCGGCCTGACGAAACATCACAGGCGGCAGACCACCTGGATTAGCAGTATAGA
>NZ_JACOPP010000065.1 GCF_014287895.1 Lawsonibacter hominis
AGTTGGTATAATCTTGCCACGAAGACTCGTCTCCTTTCGAGAGTACATGTGTTTTGTGGTGAAACCATTGTACCAGAAGGGCTGACGGGTCTTCAACTTTCATTTAACTTTACAGTCCGGTATTTTCTATAGGGAGGAATTGTTATGAAAAACATCGGCTACGCCATCGTCGGCACCGGCTATTTCGGCGCGGAGCTGGGGCGCATCATGAATACGCAGGAAGGGGCCCGGATCGTGGCCGTCCTGGACCCGGAAAACGGGGAGACCGTTGCCAAAGAGCTGAAATGCGACTGCGAGACCGATCTGGATACGCTCTGCGCTCGTGCGGATGTGGATGCGGTCATCGTGGCTACCCCCAACTATCTGCACAAGGACCCCGTCCTGACGGCGGCACGGCATAAAAAGCACGTTTTCTGCGAAAAGCCCATTGCCCTGAGCTATGCGGACTGCGACGAGATGGTGCGCGCCTGTCAGGAAAGCGGCGTTGTCTTTATGGCCGGTCATGTGATGAACTTTTTTCGGGGCGTGCGCCATGCCAAACAGCTGATCGCCGAGGGCAAGATCGGCAAGCTCCTTTACTGCCACTCCGCCCGCAACGGCTGGGAGGAACCCCAGCCTTCCATCAGCTGGAAAAAGCTTCGGTCTAAGTCCGGCGGGCACCTCTATCACCACATCCATGAGGTGGACTGCATTCAGTTCCTCATGGGACATGCTACCGAAGTCACCATGACCGGCGGGAATGTGGCACATCAGGGGGAGCGGTTCGGTGATGAAGATGATATGCTCTTTCTGCTCATGGAGTTTGGAAACAACACCTATGCTGTGGTTGAGTATGGCTCCGCCTTCCATTATCCGGAACATTATGTGCTGATCCAGGGAACGAAGGGTTATATCCGTCTGGACATGTGTAATGCCGGGATGACCGTAAAGACCGTGGACGGCCCGGAGGAGCACTTCCTGCTCCATGAGAACCAGGCGGAGGACGATCAGCGCACCTACATCTACCACAGCACTGAGATGGACGGCGCCATCCAATACGGCCGCCCGGGCAAAAAGCCGCCGCTGTGGCTGCACGGCATCATGAAGAATGAGATGAAGTTCTTTAACGGCATCATGCATGGCGATCCCGTCACAGACGAGTTCCGGCCGCTGCTGACCGGCGAGGCGGCCCGGGCCGCCATCGCCACCGCAGATGCGGCGACCCGCTCCCTGCGGGAGGACCGGAAGGTCAAGGTCTCCGAAATCATCGGCTCCTCCCTGTAGCGGGGGCCCGCCGGCCACGGGTGCGGCCATTCGTCCGGAGGGAATCTTCTGCGTGCTCAGTCGTAAGAGCACTGTTTTCACGGTATAGGGCCCTGCACCGGCGCCTTCCCCTGGGAGAGATCACTCTGCCGGGGGAAGGCGCCGGCTGCCTCTCAGCGTGTCCCACCCCATGGCGCAGCGCAGGGACGGTCGGGAAAAGGACCGCTTTTTCCTTTGACGGGACAAGGAAAATCGATTATACTGAAAGCAGAAGAGGAGGTGTCCCTATGAAACACATCGTCATCACCATCGGCCGGGAGTATGGCTCCGGCGGACGGCTCATCGCCCAGCGGCTGGCGGAGGAGCTGGGCGTCACCTTTTATGACAAGCAGCTCATCGCAGAGGTAGCCAAGCGGACCGGGTTTTCCGAGCACTTTGTCCGGGATGCCGAGCACCAGCGGCCCACCAACAGCTTCCTGTACGACCTGTACTGCGCCGTGCAGACCCCGTCCGTCCCCGACCAGATGTTCATCGCCCAGGCCAAGGTCATCAAGGAGGCGGCGGCCCGGGAGTCCTGCGTCATCGTGGGCCGCTGTGCGGACTACATCCTGCGGGAGGAGCCGTACTGCCTGAAGACCTTCGTTTACGCCCCGCTGGAGCAGCGCGTGCGCCGGGCCCGAGAGGCGTACAACGTGGAGCAGCCCAATCTGGAGAGCTATGTACTGCGGCAGGACAAGGCCCGCGCTTCCTATTACAATTATTTTGCCACCGGGCGGTGGGGGGACAGCCGGGAGTACGATCTGTGCATCAACAGCCGCATCGGCATTGACGCAGCGGTGGAGGTCGTAAAGACCGCCGCCTGCGGCATGGCGGGGGAATGACGGCGCGGACGGCCGTGCCGGAGGCGCAGGTGCGGGCGACGCTGGAAAGGCTGCGGGCCGACCATATGCAGGCCCAACCCGTACCCCGGACCGGGCGGGGGCTGGCCGCGCCCTGCGCCAAGCTGGGCCGCTGCGTGGCTCTGTGGACGATCCCGACCCGGCCGCAGGCTGTATGTGCCCGGCACGGCGGTGCTGCAGCTACCTTCTGGTGGGCCGTCAACGCATCCGGGGACGCATCCGGGTCGTCCTGGCCGGAGAGCCTCTGGGATCTTGAGCGGGCGGCGGCACGGAGAACCTGGCGCGGAGTCTTTTTTGGCAAGCGAAAGGCTGCGGAGCATTGCAGAGAAAGCAATGCTCCGCAGCCTTTTTATGGGCTGTTCTGCGGGAAAGTTTACTTCAGGCTGAGGATCTCGCGGGCCTCGTCGGGCGTGGCGACTTCCTTGCCGAACTCCTCGATGACGCGGCGGGCGCGGTCGACAAACTGCACGTTGCTGTCGGCCAGCTTGCCCTTGGAGTACATGACGTTGTCCTCCATGCCGACGCGGATATGGCCGCCCAGG
>NZ_JACOPP010000066.1 GCF_014287895.1 Lawsonibacter hominis
TCGATTTCTTCCCGGCGCTGTTGAACGATCTCGTCCGCTCGTTTCTGCTCTTTGAAGTAAACTGCCACCGCCAGAAACACAATGACCGGCGCAAGGATCGGGAAAATCAGAAGGGCCGGGATAATCAGCAGAGCAATCAGCCCAGCCTTTACCCAGGCCGCCGCAATATAGGTTTCTGGGGACATTTTAATTTCAGCGGATTTCAACTGCGCCTCCAGCTTCTTCCGCTTATAGTTGTCCAGATGTACCAGTGGCGAAAGCCGCGCCGCCATATCGAACAGGACAGCGTTGATGCTGCCTTTCTGGGACTTCCCTCGGCTCGTTACGGTCAGAACCGCCTTTGTGCTTGCGGAAGTCGGCAGCCGGAGCAGCCCAGCCAATAAAAAGAACGCTCCCAGGCCAAAGAGCGTCCCAAAGCATAGTAAAATG
This sequence comes from Lawsonibacter hominis, assembly GCF_014287895.1. Taxonomy (GTDB): domain Bacteria; phylum Bacillota; class Clostridia; order Oscillospirales; family Oscillospiraceae; genus Lawsonibacter_A; species Lawsonibacter_A hominis. The sequence goes on from NZ_JACOPP010000066.1 coordinate 430, forward strand.
AGATACAAAACTCGCGTCACCTCAATTCTTTGTAATAGAGCCGTTTGGGGCCGGTGTTGCGGCTGTCGGCTCTGGGGCGCCCCGGCACATTCCAGTTCCCGCCGCCTCGCAGTCCCGGCGCACATTGCCAGCCGGAAGCCCGCAGGCTGGCTCCGTTTTCGGTTGCCAGGGTGTAGGTGATGATTTTCTGATAGCCCATCAGTTTCGCAATCCGGGCGCACCGGCTGTAAAGGAAGCTGCACCCGTTGGCGATACCATCGGTGCAAAGCCGGGTCACTTCCGCTGTTTTCCCATCATCCAGTCGGCGGGCAACGGGGCGCCCCACAATCGCAACTCCATGAACGGCGTCCAGATCGTCTGCGACAGCTACGCAGAATTTACAGCCCTGCACACGACCGTTGTGGCGGTGGTGCTTTTCAATAAAAGCGTTTGCTTCTCGCAAAGTGATCGAAATAATCTTCGTAGCATTCGCCTCCCAATAAAAAACGCCCACCAGATGGTGAGCGTTTTGGGTCAAGTGTCTTTTCTTAAAATATCCAAGTATTCAGAGTATGCGTAAATGCGTGTTTTTCCAGCCTGTTCACTTTGTTTCAGGATTCCTTTTCCCTCCAGAACGGCCACGGCTCTTGCAACTGTATTGTAAGCCACATCTAAAGCCTGAGAGGTTTTTTTGATTTCAATGATTGGATTGGCCTCTAAATAAGCAAACAGTCTTTTTAATGTATCAGCCTGCCGTTTTGCCACACCGTCCATGAGCAGCACCATATTTTTATCATGCAAGGCTGTCAGTTGGTCGATTGTGTGGATGGCATCCTCCGCCGATTCCATGACTGCCTGCAAAAAGAAGTTAATCCATTGCTCATAGTTTCCTTTCCGACGAACCTCTGTCATGCGGTCATAGTATTCGATGCGGTTCCGTTTTAGGAAGTAAGAGATATACAGCGCCGGAGTCGTCAAAATCTTCTTTTCCATCAGGAACAGGGTAATTAGAAGCCGTCCCACACGCCCATTTCCGTCCAAAAAGGGATGGATGGTTTCAAACTGATAGTGGATCAGTGCTGCACGAACCAGAGGGTCCAGACCATCCTCCGAGTTCATGTATTTCTCCAAATCTGAGATGGCTTCATTCATATCCTCTGGATTGGGCGGAATATATCTTGCGTTTTTCAGTGTGCTGCCTTGGCCGCCAATCCAGTTCTGAGAGTATCGGAACTCACCGGGATTTTTTTCTTGCCCCCTGACACCTTCCATCAGTACCGCATGGGTTTCCTTTATCAAACGGTTACACAGCGGAAGCTCCTGAAGGCGTTTTATGGCAAATTCGCTCGCTTTAATGTAGTTGATGACATCCGCCACATTCCGATTGGCATTTTCGTCCAGAAGCGGGTCAAGTACATCATCAAGCGTCGCCTGTGTACCTTCAATCTGCGAGGACAAAAGCGCTTCTTTCCGCACATACATGGAAACAAATAAGTCCATGTTTGGAATACGGGTGGCAAGTCCCTCCAAAAGTGCAAGCTGCCGGTTTGCCTGTATTAAAAGGGTTAAGCCCTCATTTCCTAAATCAACGGGCGGTGCAGGTGGCAGCGGAGCTGGGACAAATGATTGATAGGCCATCTCACCGGACAGATTTGACTTGAAATAGCCTGCTCGATTTTCCAAAACCTTCAACTCCTTTCGCATTTTCAAAATCACAAGTGGAAATTTCAATGCTTATTATACCACTTTTATTTCCACTAATCAATAAAAACGGAAATACAGGTTACTTCATATTTCCGCAAAATGCGACTAACGGAGTTTTCTGGCTGGGTTTCACGATGGATATTTCCACTTATCGTTTGTATTCCACAGGCTTGGTGAGCCGGATCACCGCCGCAAACGAGATCAGCAGCACCAGCAGACACACCGCCAGAATCCCTTTGCCAAAGCCCGTATTTACAAGCACATCGTACCAGTCTTTATTCAGGAA
>NZ_JACOPP010000067.1 GCF_014287895.1 Lawsonibacter hominis
AGGCCACAAGCTGGTTCTTGAAATAAATATCAGCGATGTAATCGGAAGATTGGGACCGCTTCACATCAAAGCCGCGCCGGGCAAGCTGTTCAAAGAACAGCCTGTAAAAATCGGTTTTATTTCGCAATCGGTTTCCTCCTTTCCTGATAACCTTTTCGCTTCATTACATCTTTGAGAACTTCAACGAAAGCAAAAATGCGCTCTGCCGCCGCCTGATTTTTGGGGTAAACCGCAGGCAGCGGAGGGCGCCGCTGTTTTTTCAGATCGTACCATAGACAGCCGCCGTCCCTTCGTTCAGGGAACATACAGGACGGGACAGAGGTGCGCAGGGTATAAGGGCAGTTATGGCAGGGGTGTCCTTTGGGGTATTCATATTGGTGAACCGTCAAAGGGGCAATGCCATACGAACCGCTCGGAATCGACACCGGCACACCATTTTGCTTATAGGAAGTGTTCGCTTCTATCATCCTTTCTCCTTTCTGGAACCGGGTGGCCGGTCACTTTTTTGCTTTTCAAAAAATCTTCTGAAAATAGAAAGAGCAGCCCCGCAGGACTGCTTTCTGTATGGCAATATCAATTTTTTCAAGGGACTTTTCTTCCAAAGTCACAACTTTTTCAAGGGACTTTTTCCGGCAGACAGTAGATTTTCATTGAGTTTCATCTGGTGTTCGATGTCAATACTCCGCACTGAGCAGGAAATCCGCTATGTGCATTGTCTTGATTCCCTCATAGTTCCCACCGGCAAATTCGTCTGTTGTGAGAACAAATTTGGGGTAATTATCCGGTATTTCAAGCAGGCGGCTATATTCTCTCTTTTCTGTCTTTTCCGAGTTGATCTCCTGCGTCACCTGAACATAGATTTTTTCGTTTTGTCTGACTGCTACAAAATCAATCTCGCTATCTCCGGTTTTCCCCACATTGACAGTATATCCCCGTCGGCAGAGTTCCAAATATACGATATTTTCAAGGCTGGAAGCAACGCTGTCTGCGTTATAGCCGAGAACACTGTATCGCAAGGCAACATCGGCCAGATAGAATTTTTCCTGCGTTTTCAGGATTTCCTTCCCCTGCAAATCATATCTGGAACAGCGGTGAAGCAGATATGCCTTTTCCAGCTTTTCCAAATAGCTGTAAACCGTTTCGTTGTCGAGGGATCGCCGTTCTGCTTTCAGGTAATCTGCAATGGACTTGGCGGAAAAGGTGTTGCCGACATTATTGAATGTGTATTTTACGACACGCTCCAACTGGTCGATCTTCCGAACCTGATTTCGCTTTACAATATCCGAGAAAATTGTGGAGTTGTATATATCCCGGACAATCGTATAGATTTCATCCTGAGAATACGCCTGTAAATGAGTTGCTGGGAACCCGCCCAAGCGGACATAATTGGCAAGTTCTGTTTTCGGCTCCCCAACATTGGCGAATTTGCTTTTGAACATCAGATATTCGCCAAAAGACAGGGTGAAAATGCGGAAGGAAACATATCTGCCAGTAAGATAGGTCGCTATTTCAGAGGACATCATTCTGGAGTTGGAGCCTGTAATATACAAGTCAACATCAAAATCGGACGCCAGCGAATTAACAATCTTTTCCCATCCCTTGATTTCTTGAACCTCGTCCAAAAACAAATAGGTCTTGCCCGCAGGGGAGAGTTTTTCTTTCAAGAGTGTGTAGATCTGCTTTGCCGTCATATCCTCATATTCCATAGAATCAAAACGACAGCTTATAATGCGATCTTCTGGAATGTTTCGTTCCGTTTTCAGCCTTTCCATAATCATTTTCAATATGGTAGATTTTCCGCAGCGGCGCACTCCTGTAAGGATTTTTACAAAGGGAGTATCTACATAGGCCATGATCTTATCCACATATAACGGTCTATCAATCATTGTGACCACCTCCATTTGTAATTATTATACCGCAAAACAAGCAGGTGGTCAATTTTTTGCGGTTTATAACCGCAAAACTTTTCGACAATATATTTGATTGCGGGTCACTATGGCTCCATACCTTTATCTTTGTGCCGCAGATACCACTCTTTTCGGGCTGCCTTTGACAAATCTGTACTCATCGCCTTTTGCCGGTCATCATATTCCATATCAAGGCTCATGGCAGT
>NZ_JACOPP010000068.1 GCF_014287895.1 Lawsonibacter hominis
GACACGGCTCTGCTGAAAAGCAGGGCCTATTTTTATGGCAAAGAAAGCGAGGTCGATAAATTGCTTTTGCCGATTATTATGATCTGCGTCTGTGCGCTGCTGGGCGGTGGGACGCTGATTTTTCTGAAGTTGTCGGCCAAACACAAAAAATCGAAGAACAAGGACAAGGAAGAACTGGCCCAGATCACCGCCAATGAGTTTGTGAATGTGAAAGATATTCGGGGGAACTTCCTCTATACCCGTGACAATCTGGCTCTGGCGTATCTGAAGATCTACCCGATCAGCACAGAACTGTTCAGCAAAAACGAAAAGCGGCTGATTGCCAAGCAGCTTACGGTGAGCCTGTCCAGCGCACAGTACCCGTTTCAGCTTCTTGCTGTATCCCGCCCGGTAGATATTTCTCCGCTGTTGTCGGAGCTATCTGCCACACTCACTTCTTCTTCCGATGTGAAGCAAAAGGAACTGCTGAAGCAGGAAATCGTGGAAATGGGCGCCTTTGCTCTTTCCGGCGAGGTTGTGGAACGGCAATTCTACATCAAGATTTGGGATAGGGTAAGCGATGGCGTTGAGCGCGATCTGCTTCAGAAGCTCAAGCTGCTCGGCGGATATTTTTCGGACAGCGGCATTCAGACCGAGATTTTAGAGCAGCAGGATATTGTCCGGCTGTGCAACCTGGTCAACAACCCCGCCTATGTGCATTTGGAGGATTCCGGCATCAATGCTGCGATCCCGATTTTGGAAAGTGTAGGTGTTGTCTAAGTATGAAGCACACCCGGCAGGATTTGAAAATCATGCAGGGTTGGAGCCTCGAAAGAAAAATCAGAGTTACGCAGACGAGAATCATGGAATGGTATATGCGGTACGATGGGCAGGTCTTTATCAGCTTTTCGGGCGGTAAAGACTCCACCGTGCTGCTTGATCTGGCACGGCGGGTCTACCCTGATATTCCTGCTGTGTATGTTGACACGGGGTTGGAATACCCCGAACTGCGCGATTTCGTAAAAACGAAGGACAATGTTATTTGGCTTCGCCCGCGCTATCCGTTCACTCAGATTCTTGAGAAGTACGGCTATCCGATCATCTCCAAAGAGGTTTCGGATGTTATCAACGGCGCAAGAAAGGGACAACCTTACCGTCTGGCACGACTCAATGGAGAACTGCTGGACAAGAACGGAAAGAAGTCGATTTACAACTGCGAGAATTACAAATACCTTCTGGACGCTCCCTTCAAGATTTCGGCAAGGTGTTGTTACCACATGAAAAAAGCGCCGCTGAACAAATTTGAAAGGCAGTCCGGGCGGCACCCGATTACGGGTGTCCTGGCCTGCGAAAGCAAGCTGCGGGAGCAATCCTGGATCAAGTTTGGCTGCAACGGCTTCGAGCGCCAGCGGCCTCTCAGCCAGCCCCTTGCGTTCTGGCTGGAAGAAGATATTTTGCGGTATCTGAAAATGACCGGCATTCCCTATGCCCCCATCTATGGGGACATTGTTGAAAGCCGCAAGAAGAACGGCACCCCGATTCTGAAAACCACTGGTGTTTCCAGATCGGGGTGTATGTATTGTATGTACGGCGTTCATCTGGAGCATGAGCCGAACCGATTTCAGCTTATGCAGGTGACGCATCCCCAGCAGTATGATTACTGCATCAATAAATTGGGGTGCGGCGCTGTGCTGGACTACATTGGGGTGCCTTACCGCAATCAACAGTTGGAGGTGGATCATTGTTAGGTTCTAAGAAAAAAGAAGAAGCGTTTCCTGTCAATGAAGCGCTGTTAAATGTCATTACCCCGATGGGGCTGGAAATCAAGCGAAACAGTTTGGTCATCGGTGAAAATCTGGGTAAGGTGTACGGCGCCGTCCGCTATCCGCAGAAGGTGGATATGGGGTGGCTTTCCAAGATCACCAACATCCCCAGCACCATTGTTTCGGTGGGGATTACCCCCATTGACAATGGT
>NZ_JACOPP010000069.1 GCF_014287895.1 Lawsonibacter hominis
CCTCCTATTATAATATGTTTAGGGTTAAGGCACGGCAGCCAGCCGTGTCTTTTTCCATATCATTGCCTAAGCTACAATAAGGGGAGCAACTGGCTGACCAATCCCTCCTTGGGCTTTCATGTCCGATATTAAGACTGTCAGCCATCCCCTTATTGCGGCGTTCGATTTGAGCAGGTTGAGCCATAGAGTTCGCGTCACCCAATAGATTGAATCGGCAATGAGAAAAAGATGGATTCCGGTTGCAAATTCGTATTGGAGGTAGATACATGAACTCTGTTGGCATTGACATTTCCAAAGGAAGAAGTATGGTGGCCGCCATGCGCCCCTTTGGAGAAGTTGTCATCTCATCCTTTGAAGTACATCACACCGACAGTGAACTGAGCGAGCTGGCAAAACTGCTCAAAAGCCTGGACGGTGAGACTCGTGTGGTCATGGAGGCCACTGGGAACTACCATGCGCCGGTAGCGCAGCTGCTCCATGATGCTGGACTATATGTTTCCGTTGTCAATGCAAAGCTGGTGCACAGCTACGGGAACAACGATTTGAGGCGTGTCAAGACCGACCGGAAGGACGCCGTAAAGCTGGCGAACTATGGCCTTGACCGCTGGCTTACCTTGCCAAGATATATTCCGGAGGAAAACACTCGGCTGTTGCTGAAAAATTGCTACCGTCAGTACCGGCAGTATTCCAAGGTACAGACTGGGGCTGTTGACAAAGTCTGTTTTCAAAAATACGGCCTTGCAAAAAGTTCATCAAATAGCATATATTTTACAGTAAATAACAACAAACAAGCAAGAAAAACCTATTTGCTTTTTCGATAAGGGACTTTGTCAACAGCCCCAGACTGTTCTGAAGAATAATTTGATTTCCTTGTTGGACACGGTTTTCCCAAATGCAAACCGCCTGTTCAACAGCCCTGCTCGCGCCGATGGAAGCGAGAAGTGGGTAGATTTCGTAGCGGAGTTTTGGCATTGCAAGTGCGTTTGCGAGCGCTCCGAAAAGGCATTCGTGAACAAGTACCAGCGGTGGTGCCGAAAGCATGGGTACAACTTCAGCGAGGATAAAGCACACGCCATTTACGATGAAGCCAGCGGGCATATTGGCGTCATGCCGAAGGCTGAAACCACGAAGCTGCTTGTGGAGCAGGCTGTATCTCAACTCAGAACCACTTCGGCTGCGCTTGCTGCTCTCAAACAGGAAATGCACTCTCTGGCCTCTCAACTGCCGGAATATCCTGTTGTCATGGAGATGTTTGGTATTGGGCCGACTCTCGGCCCACAGCTTATGGCCGAGATTGGCGACGTGCGCCGTTTTTACTCTAAGAAAGCCCTTGTGGCTTACGCCGGCATCGATGCCCCGCCCAACGACTCCGGCGATGTAATCGGCAGGCACAAGAGCATGAGCAAGGTCGGTGCATCATCTCTGCGCCGGACCCTATTCCTTGTCATGAGCATCTATTTGCAGACATCACCACCGGATGAACCGATCTACCAGTTCATGGATAGAAAGCGAACCGAGGGCAAGCCCTACCGCGTCTACATGATGGCATCTGCGAACAAATTCCTGCGGATCTACTACGCTACTGTGAAAGCTTACTTAGAATCTTTAGAACAGATCTGACCTTATCATATCGCTCTGGTTGGCCGCCGTTTCATTTTGAGATGCGCAGCGGCCTGATTAGGCGCGCCATTTTTCTCTTTTCAGTATTTTGATTTTCCCCCCTTGACAAAACTTAGCAGGTCTTA
>NZ_JACOPP010000070.1 GCF_014287895.1 Lawsonibacter hominis
TACCTGCCCGCCCCCCTGCGGGGGCGCCCCGCAACCGGAATCCGCAGGCCACGCCCTGCGGTTCTCGGTTAAGGCAGGAATAGCCGTCATACCTGACGGCGGGCTGACAGCTTGAAAGCCGTGCTTTCAACGGGGTTTTGAGGATTTCAAAGAGTATGATTTTTTGATTCTGGTGTGATTTTTGTCATACCGCACTTTGTATGCGTTCTACCCACCGATTCTAACCATCCTCTGCGTTAGAATGGTTAGAATGGTTAGAATGGTTAGAATGTGAAAAGCATTTTGTCAGAGCGCCGGATGAACCGGCGCCTTTTCTGCTGGAAGGGAGGATTGATTTGAAGGAATCGCCCATAAAAACAGAGCGCAAGACGCTCCATCTGCCGGAGGATACCATTCGGGCGCTCAATAAGCTGGCGGCCAGGAACGGGACGGACTTTTCCAAAGAAGTGCGCAGGGCGATTGACGAATATCTGGATTTGGAAACCACCGCCGAAAATATTGACATGATAAACGGGGTCATCCGGCAGGAACTCAGCGGGCAGCTCAAAGCCCTGGGAAATCGGTTGGCCGGACTGATAAATCGCCTGACGATCATATCGGCTGCGGGCTATTATGCCAACATTGCCATTATTGCAGACCTCATTGACCAAGATCGCTATTCGTCTTTTGAAAAAATTGAGTCGGCGGCCCGAAAGCGGGCATTGGCATTTGCCAATCAGAAAAACGCGGATGCGCTGCGTACTTTCATGGATGACGAGGAAATGCAGAAAGCCATCCATGCCGTACAAGGAGGTTCCCGTGTCGATTCTGATTTATAAGCAGCGCCACCGGCACCCTAACTATAAGAAAACTCCAAAAGGCAACTATGCCCATATCGGCTACATTGTAACTCGTCCCGGTGCCGTGAAGAATGAGGGGATGCGCCACGGACTGTTTGGCAAGCTGGAGCCGGGGGCGGTCAAAGAGTTTGACACCTGGCAGGAAGCCGCCCGCCTGGTTCGGGAGCTTTCCTATCGTCGGGTCAATATGTATCGTGGTATTATCTCTTTTTCACCTGAAACGGCTGCTGAATTGGGACTGTCCGATCATAAAGCGTGGGAGGACTATATTGACCGCCACATTTTGACTCTGGCAAAGTTCAATGGAATCCGGGTGCAGGATTTGCAATGGGTGGCCGCCCACCATAACGAAAAAGGCCATCCCCACATCCATGTGGTGTTCTGGAATAAAAATCAGCGAACAATGGTCCCTTTTGTGCATCCAAGCATCCCGGATAAAATCCGTAAGCAGCTCATTCGGGATACCTTTGCCGAGCGTATCAAAGAGTATTGCGAGGCCAAACAGCGGGCAAAGGAACACCTGTCGGCCATCACAGACGAAATGATTGACGAGTTTGAGAAGTACATGGAGCATCTTCA
>NZ_JACOPP010000071.1 GCF_014287895.1 Lawsonibacter hominis
ATCAGCGTCCCACCGCCCAGCAGCGCACAGACGCAGATCATAATAATCGGCAAAAGCAATTTATCGACCTCGCTTTCTTTGCCATAAAAATAGGCCCTGCTTTTCAGCAGAGCCGTGTCTTATAGTTCCAAATCTTCTTCATCATCGCTTTCTTCACCGTACCCAAAATCCAACTCGTCCGATTCAAAAGAAAAGCTGTGGTCTGAGATGCAGTCCAGGGCATCGCTGGCGTCCAGCTCGTCAAAATGCTCTTGGAAGAAAGCCAAATCCTCCTCGTCAGCGCGCACGGTTTCGCCATCTCCATAGAGATAGGTCTGAATTTTCGCTTCGATGGTATCCCCCAGGGGCCATTCGGCAAGAACCTCGGAGATTTCATCACAGTCCAGCAGTTCATCCAGCCCATCAGGGCTACCGGGGACAAAATGCTCCGTCATCAGAGAGTGGGGGGCATCCAGAGTCACCACCGAAAACATTTTGCTCATCGGCCTGCCTCCATATCCTCTGCGGCTCCGGTGTCCATGTCCCATCCCTTGCCGAACATGAGGTTCATAAACTCTTTCATGTCGGCGGCGGACCGTACTTCAAAGGATACCGCTGCGGGGACCGGCTGCGGAAAATACTCCTGATACATGGCAATCTGTTCATCGGTCAAAGAAACGCCCCGTCCTTCCGGGGTATCGCCATAGAGGAAAAAAGTTCCGTGAAGGGTATCCGGCCCGTACTGTCGGTTCTCCGGCAGACCTGTCAGTTTCCCAGACGCATTGCAGCAGAGAACCGTTTCGCAAGGCAGAGGAATACACTCAATATCCCCACCCACAAGTTCCTGCCGGTGTTCCAGAGAATCCTCCAGCATAGCCGTATAAGGCGACTGCCCAGGTTCAAACACCATGATCCGAATCGTTCTGTTGTCGTTCATATCCATTCTCCTTTTCCTTACGGATTGCCCGGTGCGATATGCCAATCATCATAAAGGGAGCCGCTGATCGTTACATCATCGGTGAGATTCATGGCGAGCATCCCCGCAGGCGTCCAAATATCCATCACATGAGTATTGACTGTATAGCTCCCGTCCGGGAACCAAACCGGCGAAAAATGCACCCGCTGGTTATAGGTGCTGTAAATATTTTGGGCGAACTGGAACCGCGCAGTCGTTCCACTGGTGAGCCGTTCCAGCAGCCGCCAGTAGGTTTCATAGCCAAACTCCGGGAAGTAGGATACGGCTGTCTGCCCATAGGTATAGTGCGACAGCGGGGCAGAGGTGCTGACGGTTGCCGTTACAGTGTTTGTTACGCCATAGCCTGATTTCATCAAATCGCCCGAAGCGGTGGGAACCTTTTCGTCCGGCTCGATTCGGGTGGTGGCGGT
>NZ_JACOPP010000072.1 GCF_014287895.1 Lawsonibacter hominis
ATCAGCGTCCCACCGCCCAGCAGCGCACAGACGCAGATCATAATAATCGGCAAAAGCAATTTATCGACCTCGCTTTCTTTGCCATAAAAATAGGCCCTGCTTTTCAGCAGAGCCGTGTCGTATAGTTCCAAATCTTCTTCATCTTCGCTTTCTTCGCCGTACCCAAAATCCAACTCGTCCGATTCAAAAGAAAAGCTGTGGTCTGAGATGCAGTCCAGGGCATCGCTGGCGTCCAGCTCGTCAAAATGCTCTCGGAAGAAAGCCAAATCCTCCTCGTCAGCGCGCACGGTTTCGCCATCTCCATAGAGATAGGTCTGAATTTTCGCTTCGATGGTATCCCCCAGGGGCCATTCGGCAAGAACCTCAGAGATTTCATCACAGTCCAGCAGTTCATCCAGCCCATCAGGGCTACCGGGGACAAAATGCTCCGTCATCAGAGAGTGGGAGGCATCCAGAGTCACCACCGAAAACATTTTGCTCATCGGCTTGCCTCCATATCCTCTCCGGCTCCGGTGTCCATGTCCCATCCCTTGCCGAACATGAGGTTCATAAACTTTTTCATGTCGGCGGCGGACCGTACTTCAAAGGATACCGCTGCGGGGACCGGCTGCGGAAAATACTCCTGATACATGGCAATCTGTTCATCGGTCAAAGAAACGCCCCGTCCTTCCGGGGTATCGCAATAGAGGAAAAAAGTTCCGTGAAGGATATCCGGCCCGTACTGTCGGTTCTCCGGCAGACCTGTCAGTTTCCCGGACGCATTGCAGCAGAGAACCGTTTCGCAGGGCAGAGGAATACACTCAATGTCCCCGCCCACAAGTTCCTGCCGGTGTTCCAGAGAATCCTCCAGCATGGTCGTATAAGGCGCCCGCCCAGGTTCAAACACCATAATCCGAATCATTCTGTTGTCGTTCATATCCACTCTCCTTTTCTTTACGGATTGCCCGGTGCGATATGCCAATCATCATAGAGGGGGCCGCTGATCGTTACATCATCGGTGAGATTCATGGCAAGCATCCCCGCAGGCGTCCAAATATCCATCACATGAGTATTGACTGTGTAGCTCCCGTCCGGGAACCAAACCGGCGAAAAATGCACCCGCTGGTTATAGGTGCTGTAAATGTTTTTGGCAAACTGGAACCGCGCCGTTGTTCCGCTGGTGAGCCGCTCCAACAGCCGCCAGTAGGTTCCATAGCCAAACTCCGGGAAGTAGGATACGGCTGTCTGCCCGTAGGTATAGTGCGATAGCGGGGCAGAGGTGCTGACGGTTGCCGTTACAGTGTTTGTTACGCCATAGCCTGATTTCATCAAATCGCCCGAAGCGGTGGGAACCTTTTCGTCCGGCTCGATTCGGGTGGTGGCGGT
>NZ_JACOPP010000073.1 GCF_014287895.1 Lawsonibacter hominis
CGGACATGGTTTACAGACTCCTTTCAGAATGGTGTGTCGCAACTTCATTCTACCAGAGTTCTGCAAACCATGTCTCTTTTTATCCTCTTTTATATTTGCGCAACTTATTTTACCTTATCCCAAACGAAAAGACACACCATTCGGTGTGTCTTTTCGTTTCAGGCTGCCGAAAACCCTCCTGGAGAAGAGCCTGGCAGAGTTGAGTCGTCCGCAGACGACGGAAGGAAAGGAAGCTCCGTCATTTCCGGCGACACGTGCGTCGGAAATGACACCTTTCATGACGGACAGGGCGACTTTTCTGCAAGAATCGAGCCCTGTTCGTCATGCATTCCTCGGTCGAAAAAGGCCAGAGGCCTTTTTCGGCAAGCTGAGACCGGATCAGGGCCCGCGCGGCGGGGCGGCGCTTCTGCGCCGCTGGCGCAAACCCTTGGCGCAAAGCGAATTCACTTCGCCCGAGCATTTGAAATAAAAGGGTGAAAGCGGTCTCTGGCCACCAAGCAAAGCGGTTGTAATTTGGAACGAAGATTCAGCGGTACGAGCGCATTTCAATGTGGAGGATTTGCTCTTTTGTTGATTTGTTGAAAAGAAAAGCAAATCTGTTATTGTAAACAACTGTTAGAAAGATATTTCATTCTTTGATTGGCTTGTACCAAATTCTGTTCCCAAAGTCCATCCTCGTGCTAATTCAAATAATCACGTAGCATTTTTGCCTTAGCTATTCTTCCCAGTTTCTCATAAGCTTCCGCTTCATAAGAAAGCTTCAAAACGGGAATAGAAACATCATGCCATGATATATAATCCAATATAGACTCTAATGGAACGATATCTTCCCAATGGTCCCCGGCTGATTTCTGGATATCACCCATAATCTCAACTTCCATTCCATCAATAAGATATTTTCCAAAATGCGATCTAATTTTTGCATTGCCGCAAAACATCACTGGTTGAACTTCATATTCCGCTAAGAGCCTACCAAGAATATACGCACTAGCTCCATCCGTCTGAATGTCTATATCATGAGGTTCCACATCAACGCCCTGTAGTGCGAACGATGTGCTTCCTGTTAATCCCCAGCATATGTTTTCACCAGAGTTTCGTATAATTCCATATATTTTTAGTAAAACATTTTCATGTAATTCTGTAAGCATTATTTTCACCAACTTTGTTTGTTAGAGTCTGTTTTAAAACCATCAAAGTAACCAAACGAGGATACAGGCAAGACAGACAACAGCGTGAAAATAGAGTGCTTTCTTCTCATACCTGGTGGCAAAACGGCGGTTGTTTTTCAG
>NZ_JACOPP010000074.1 GCF_014287895.1 Lawsonibacter hominis
TTTCCCGGATGGTAACTCCGCCCTCATGCTGGTCTGTGCCCGCCTGCGCCATGTGGCCGGCACCCAGTGGGGCAACAAAAAGTACATGAACATGAAGCACCTGGAGGCTGCCGTTGAGGACGCCTCCATTGCTGGCTGACTTCATTCATTCCAGAGCCTGCAAACCAATTTGCGCAAAATCCTTGACACTACCACCCTGCCTGTAGAAGGACTTGTTCCTTACTGTAAATAGGAGGGCAATTATGACAGAAGAAAACTACAATTACCGCACCAGACAGGCCCTGCTTCGCAATCAATTTCCCGGCAGAGGGAAACTGCAAATTCCTGTTATCCCTAAATTTCAGGAAAGAGCAGGTGATTTTAACGATCTTCTACTCATCGGATTTGATAAAACGCATTTGGAGGATCAGAACCACCTTGACCGGATGGTACATTTCTTCCTGTATGACTACCATTTCGAGCGGGTCTGGAAGAACCCGGACAGTGATATTGAAAAGCTGGCCCGTTACCGGGCGGTGCTGTCGCCGGATTTCAGTATGTATCTGGAAATGGCTCCGGTGATGCAGTTATACAATGTGTTCCTCAACCGCTGGTGCGGAGCCTACTGGGCATCCAAGGGAATTCGCGTGATCCCGACTGTCAACTGGGGCGACGAATCCACCTTCGATTTCTGTTTTGAGGGAATTGAAAAAGGCAGTGTGGTGGCGGTCTCCACCTACATGGCATCCGAACACGATAACCGACAGGATCAGAAGGACTGGTTCATGGCTGGTTACAATGAGATGCTGCGCCGCATCGAGCCGGAGAAGATCATCTGCTACAACACACCGTTCCCCGAGATGCAGGGAAATATTGTGTACGTGGACTATGAACGCAGTTCCTGGAAATATATGAGCTATGAGCGGGGCTTTCGAAAAGAAGATCTGGACACGTTCAAAATTGGTAGTACATCAAGTCAAAATGGTGATACAATAGAGCCATACCTGATCGGCGGTGACACTTTTAAGGGTGGTGGTAGTGCCTATGGTGGAAAATGGAAGTGGAGGGATATCATAGAAGTGCAGAGAGTAAACACCCAAAAGTGATAGAATAAGAAATACAGGAAGGTGTTTACGATGCGCAAATATGATAAGGAATTCAAAGAGGAAGCAGTCAAGCT
>NZ_JACOPP010000075.1 GCF_014287895.1 Lawsonibacter hominis
ACACCGTTGGCCAGCAAAAGCGAGGCACAGGTATGGCGAAGATCGTGGAAACGAATGTGCCGTAAATTGTTCTTGGCAAGCAACTTCCCAAAGGTCGAGGACACATAGTTGGGTTTAATCAGATTGCCAATCACATCGACACAGACATATCCCAGATATTCTTTGTTGTAGGCGCGCCCGCACAGCTTGCGATTTTCTTCCTGCTGTTTCTTGGCCTCCAGCAACCGTTCTTTCAAAAAAGGAATCAATGGATAAGTCCGCAGACTGGATTTGTTCTTTGCCTTGTCCTTCTTAATCGTGACCCGCTCTCCCTTTACATTGCAGGTTGTTACCGTATGCCGAATGGAGAAGCAGTTATGGTTGAAGTCAAAGGCACTCCATTTCAAACCGATAACCTCACTGCGGCGCAGGCCGTAAAAAGCAGTCAGTAGAACTACCAGCTCGATCTTATGCCCCTTGATAACTTCAAACAGATTCAGGACTTCCGAATCCAGGTAGTAGTCACCCTTGAAGGGTTCAGGCTTGGAAATGATAATCCGGTCAGCCGGATTGCTTGGAATCAGATTTTTGTCAACCGCATAATTCAACGCCCCATGAATCAGAGCGTGGTAATGTTTAACGGTGGTCGGCTTGACCCGTTCCAATTCTTTCTCATAAAAAGCGAGAATATCTTGTTTGGTAAGGTCACAAAGGGCGACAGGATGCTCTCGGAAATACGGGGCGATGGGGTTGTTAAGCTGTTGTTCGTATCCCGAATAGGTCGAGAGTTCAATGGGCTTGCTGTCCATCACCCGTCCGGTAGCAGACTTGTACTTGTACTCAAGCCACTGGTACAGGAAATCCACAAAGGAAATCGCTGCGGATGACGGGCCAGACGGAGAAGCCGACTGCTGTGAGGCCGTAGCCTCCTGAAGCAGCTTTTCCGTCCATTCTTTTCGGATGGTGGGAAGCATATTGTTTGCCCAGGTCTTATTGCCCTTGACTTTCTTATGGGTGGGAATCCATTTGGGCTTTCTCTTACCGTTCTCATCGGTAAGGTTTAGAACCCAATAGAGATACCCTTTTTTCTCGGCCACATGGCCGGAGATTAGTTTGCTGTTTTCTTGCAGGTGTACCGCTGGCATACTGATCTGTTCCTCCTTTTG
>NZ_JACOPP010000076.1 GCF_014287895.1 Lawsonibacter hominis
CAAAAAGTACATGAATATGAAGCACCTGGAGGCTGCCGTTGAGGACGCCTCCATTGCTGGCTGACTTCATTCATTCCAGAGCCTGCAAACCAATTTGCGCAAAATCCTTGACACTACCCAGCGAATAGCCAATCTCGCAGTGAAGGAAAGCTCTCATTAGAACAGGAATCGTGTAGGGCAAGTGATGCAGGTGAAAGAAATTTCAGTGCGTCTTGAAACGCTTGACGGTACCAGGCCCTTATAGGGCCTAATCAAGCCTCCGGCTAAGCATTAATCTCATTAAGATAGCCACCCCAACGAAACCGCTTCCGGGAGAGAATCTCAGAGGCGGTTTCGTAAACACGTACATCAGAAAAGAGGACACGGCAAAAGCGCGGAGTTTCCTCCGTGAAAAACGAATGTGAAATAACCTCAAATCATCCGGTACTGAAAACTGGTCGGGCGCTTCACACGCATATTCCCCGGTTTTTGCCGGCCAGGCCGGACGGGAAGCAGGAACTTTGCAATCAAAGACTCCACTTTGTCCACAGGAACAAAGCCAGGCAGGAACTCCCGTGCAATGTGAGCGGCGAAAGCGGCGTTAATGTGATAGACATGGGTGCCTTCCGGCTGGGTAAAAATGGTGTGGAGACGAAGCAGGGAAGCAAAGTTATAAAACGTCATCCTGGAAAATATATCCTTCTTGATGAATGGGCGCTTTTTGGCATGAAAGTGTGTCAGCGTAAGGGTGTATTTCAAATCTGAACAGGACCAGTAAAAACGGGCAGTGACAAAAGACCCCCTGATGTAGGAAAATAAACTACATCGGGGGGTCTTGTTATGGGGAAACGGAATTACACACACGTTCAAGCGTTGCTGCCTGAAATCAAGGCTATGCCGGCCGAGGGAAAAACGCAGCGGGAAGTTGCAGAATACTATGGCTCCCAGAATAAGCGGGTGGGGAAAAGGCTGCTTGAGCGGGAGCGGAGAAAAGAACGCAAGCTGGAAGCCGGGATCCTTCCACGTCCAAAAGGACGGCCAAGGAAAGATGCTGCTCCCAGAGACATTGCAGCAGAGCAGGCCTGTGAGATCCAGCGACTGC
>NZ_JACOPP010000077.1 GCF_014287895.1 Lawsonibacter hominis
CGGACTGTAAAGTTAAATGAAAGTTGAAGACCCGTCAGCCCTTCTGGTACAATGGTTTCACCACAAAACACATGTACTCTCGAAAGGAGACGAGTCTTCGTGGCAAGATTATACCAACTATGCTGTCCAAAGTGCAACAACAAAACGAACTTTCGTCGCTACGGAAAAGACAAACATGGTCATCAAAAGTATCAATGCAGGAAGTGCTGGCATCAATGGGCGCCGGATGCCCCAAAGGGGCAAATGGGCCGCCCTCGGACAAAGGAACACCCTCAGTGCCCTGTTTGCGGGAAAGCAATGTATGTGCATCACGATAGAGAGCACTACATCCACTACTCCTGCACAGGCAAGAAATGCCGCCACTCGGTTTTTGTGCCAAAGCCTACAGCGATCTCGGCTCCGTCTATGTCCAAACTCTTTGGAAAGACGGATTTCAAGCGGATGCGTTATCCGGTTCATGTGATTCTTATGGCCTTGACCATGTTCTACCTGGGCAAGAACTCATTCCGCAATATCGCTCTGATTTTGCGTACCGTAATGGATGTCCGGGTATCTCACACGACTATCAGCAACTGGTGTACCCGCTTCGCCCCAATGTTCCAAAACATTGCGATACAGCTCATTCCGGCGTTGAATTTCAACTCTGACGAGTGGCACGCCGATGAAACTGTTGTGAAGATACAGGGCGAGAAATACTACCTCTGGCTCATTCTGGACAGCGAGACACGCTTTGTCCTCGGCTTCCATCTGGACCGCCACAGGGACAGTCCGCAGGCTTTTACCATACTGGAAGCCGTGAAGACCATGGGGACTCCGCAGTCCATTGTGAGCGACCGCTACTTTGCCTACCAAATGCCAGTTAAGACGCTGTATGGGATCCAGCATATCCGCGTGGAGAGCTTCCACGATGACATTACCAATAACCTCATAGAGTGCTTCAACAAGCAGTTCAAGGCATGGTACAAAACCAAGCAAGGCTTTTCTTCGTTTGCTTCCGCCAACAACCTCATTTCCATGTTCATCTTCTTCTACAACTTTGTCCGTCCCCATTCCGCCTTGAACGGCCTTACTCC
>NZ_JACOPP010000078.1 GCF_014287895.1 Lawsonibacter hominis
TCGATTTCTTCCCGGCGCTGTTGAACGATCTCGTCCGCTCGTTTCTGCTCTTTGAAGTAAACTGCCACCGCCAGAAACACAATGACCGGCGCAAGGATCGGGAAAATCAGAAGGGCCGGAATTATCAGCAGAGCAATCAGACCAGCCTTTACCCAGGCCGCCGCAATATAGGTTTCCGGGGACATTTTAATTTCGGCGGATTTCAACTGTGCCTCCAGCTTCTTCCGCTTATAGCCGTCCAGATGTACCAGCGGAGAGAGCCGTGCGGCCATATCGAACAGGACAGCATTGATGCTGCCTTTCTGTGACTTTCCACGGCTCGTCACGGTCAGAACCGCCTTTGTGCTTGCGGAAGTCGGCAGCCGGAGCAGTCCGGCCAACAAAAAGAACGCTCCCAGGCCAAAGAGCGTCCCAAAGCATAGCAAAATGAGATACAAAACTCGCGTCACCTCAATTCTTTGTAATAGAGCCGTTTGGGGCCGGTGTTGCGGCTGTCGGCTCTGGGGCGCCCCGGCACATTCCAGTTCCCGCCGCCTCGCAGTCCCGGCGCACATTGCCAGCCGGAAGCTCGCAGGCTGGCTCCGTTTTCGGTTGCCAGGGTGTAGGTGATGATTTTCTGATAGCCCATCAGTTTCGCAATCCGGGCGCACCGGCTGTAAAGGAAGCTGCACCCGTTGGCAATACCATCGGTGCAAAGCCGGGTCACTTCCGCTGTTTTCCCATCATCCAGTCGGCGGGCAACGGGGCGCCCAACAATCGCAACTCCATGAACGGCGTCCAAATCATCTACGACAGCTACACAGAATTTACAGCCGCGCACCTGCCCACTGTGCCGGTGATGCGCCAGAACAAACGCATTGGCATCCCGCAGGGAGATCGGTAGCACTCTCGATGGTATCACCTCCTGACGAGATCAACGCTTGTATTCTACGGGCTTGGTGAGCCGGATCACCGCCGCAAACGAGATCAGCAGCACCAGCAGACACACCGCCAGAATCCCTTTGCCAAAGCCCGTATTTACAAGCACATCGTACCAGTCTTTATTCAGGAA
>NZ_JACOPP010000079.1 GCF_014287895.1 Lawsonibacter hominis
TGAACCGCCCCCGATTGTGCGGACAGCACAAAAACGCCCCTAATATAGGACTATGAGATTTTCAAGCAGCAAACTGGCGGCGCAATTCCAGAGGCGTCAGTTTTGTTTTTGATTGAATGCGCTGGTGATTGTAAAAGAAAATATAATCGTCAATGAGCGCTCTGGCCTCGGCAAAAGAATTGATTTTGGTTCTGTAGATGCACTCTGTTTTGAGAATAGAAAAGAAATTTTCAGCCAGAGCGTTGTCATACGGATTTCCGCGTCTTGACATTGAGGGCGTAATCCCGTATCTTTGAGTTAGCTCAAAATATGCTTCTGAGGCGTACTGAGCACCCTGGTCACTGTGGAGTTGCAGCTCTGCAGTGACCTTTTCTTTCTTCTTGGCCGCCTTGATCGTATTCAGTACCAGGTTGACATTCTGGTTCGTGGCGGTCTTGTAGATAACGATGCTGTTGTCATAGAGATCTCGGATGATGGATAAGTACAAGGTTCCTTGTCCAGTGCTGATGTACGAAATGTCCGTTACCCATTTTTGATTCGGACATTCAGCGGTGAAATCTCTGTTCAACAGATTGGGGTATTTGTGCAGACCTTCCCCATATCTTACATATCGTTTTCTTCTTATAACCGACAGCAAATTGTACTTATTCATTACTCTGAGAATGGTTTTAGGGTTGTGGTGGATGCCTTTGCGTTCAAGCCAGATACACACTCTGCGGTATCCATATGTGTTCCGGCTCTCTGCCTGACACTCTCGTATTTTTTCAGCAAGGGGCAAATCTTTGGCCAGGGTATCCATCCTGCTGACATATCCGTAGTAACCGCTACGGGATACTTCAAAAAAACGACACATTTCGCTGATGGGATACTCTTTTCTGTGTCGATATATGACCTTGTATTTTACGCTGATCTTCACTCCTTCCCAGTGAGCAAGAGAAAATCCCGCAACAGCTCTACTTCCATTTTCAAGCGCTTGTTTTCGTATTTGTACTCTGCCAGGGCCTT
>NZ_JACOPP010000080.1 GCF_014287895.1 Lawsonibacter hominis
TGAACTGCCCCAGGTTGTGCGGACCGTACAAAAAGGGACCCTGGCAGGAACTATTGAGTGTTATGTGGAGAGGCGACGCGCAAGCGGCGCCTCTCCAGTCTTTAGCTGAATGTGCTCATGGTTGTAGAAGTGGATATAGCGGTCAATCCTCTCGTTGGCTTCAGAGAAAGCCGCCGGTTTGCGGCGGTAAATGCACTCTGTTTTAAGAATGGAGAAGAGATTTTCCGCCATGGCATTATCATATGGGTTGCCTTTCCTTGACATGGAAAGCGTAATGCCGTATGCTTGAGTCAGATTGAAGTATGCTTGTGAGGCGTACTGAAATCCCTGGTCGCTGTGGAGGCCGAGTCCCGCAGCGACCCTCTTTTTCTCTTTCTTCATCGCCGGACGAATGGTGTCCAGGACCAGATTTACAGTCTGCCGCGTCCCGGTCTTGCAGGCTGCAATGCTGTTATCGCAGAGGTCCCGAATCATGGAACGATACAGCACCCCCTGTTTGGTGTGGATATAAGAGATGTCCGTTACCCATCTGCGGTTGGGACTGTCCGCATGAACATCTCTGCTGAGCAAATTCTCATATTTGTGAAGCCGCTGTCCCATCTGCGTCCATTTCCTGCGGCGGCGGATCTCAGACAGCAGATCATACTTCTTCATGATCCTCAGTACAGTTTTGGGATTGCGGAAAATGTTCTGACTTTTCAGCCACAGCCACATTCGCCGATAGCCGTAAGTTCGGAAGCTGCATTCCTGCTGCTGTGCAATGCGTTCTGCAAGAGCAGCCTCCTTCTCCGGCCTGCCCGGGCGATGGACAAAGGCGTAGCAGCCGCTTCTGGATACTGCAAAAAACGCGCACATGACGGGCACCGGATACACGCCGCTGTGACGATAATATGATGTGGTATTTTACCCTTGCCCTCACCTCCTTCCTGCGGACCGCAGAAAATCCCGCAGCAATTTGTTCTTCATGCG
>NZ_JACOPP010000081.1 GCF_014287895.1 Lawsonibacter hominis
CCCCGCCGCCCGGAGCATCGGCTCTTGGGTGGCGGGGGATGTTTTGTGAGCAGAAATTTAAATGATAAAACTTTTGTTTTTTGAACGGTTTATGAGTTGACGTTCAATTCTTAATATATCCACATATGGACGAAGCTTTCCATTTCGGACTAGGCTTAAATATCTTGCCGCCTTCTTTCGAACGGCCTTTATTGTATTTTCATCTTTCACAATATAGTGTTGACAGGATATGGTAAATTCTTTACTTATGTACTCTTCAGTAACTGGAATCATATTGCCAACCAGCAATGCCCGCTCATCTGACATGAAATTCATGATATGATAGTAAATACAGTTTCCGTATTTAATCTCATCCTGTGCTATTTTGGCCTTATATTTGTCTACCTTGCTACTTATAGGTATAAACCAAGTAATTCCATTGTGCTCCCTTATTGAAAGATAGTACGGGCGGCCTTCGGACTTATTATGCATGTGGCGATCACTTTTGAAGTCGGAAAAGTATCTGTCCTTTATGGTGTACAACCCACAATCGACAAGCTCCATATAACCACGTCACCGTCTCTTTGTATAAAGAGAATCCCTCCGCGCATAGCGGAGGGAGCCCCTTTTAATTTTTGCAAGCCGTCTATTTATATGTCGCCGAACGGCAGGCGGCAATCAAAAGCACGTCCGGTATTTATTAGTCGCCCCGCGACAGGCGGCAAAGCGGAGCAGACGGGCGCAGATACGAGGGTGTATCTTTTCGTCTGGCGGCAGATTCCTCTGTCGCACTCTTATTATAGCAGCAGAGTAACCAAAAATATACGTCAATTTTATATAAAAATGCCAGCAAATCGTTGTTGACTTTGTTCAGCAAGTCCACGATAAATAATGAATTGATTGCTACAACATATTCCAAATGA
>NZ_JACOPP010000082.1 GCF_014287895.1 Lawsonibacter hominis
TCCAGCTCAGTGTGCCGGTCTTAAACTGTCCAAAAAGCGCAAACGGGAGCTTTTGCTCGTTGCGTAGAGATATTGGCTGATTTTTGGGTCCTAACTTTTCATGTTTACTTTACAGTGCCAAATAATTGTACAAAGATATCATATAATAACTGCACAGAAAAATCAAATAATGCTGATACACTGCCAAAAGTGTCTTATGGCGAATTGTCAGGTCAAGTGCAACAGGGCCCCAAAAGGCTTCAAAGGGGGAGCGTCAGGCAAGGCATTTTCGCGTACGGAGGTTTAGCAAGGTAATAAAGCTGTCGATCTGCTTGTCTGAAGCCGGGCCCATATCGGATCCCTTGGGCAGGCATTTTCTGATGAGGCCGCTGGTGTTCTCATTCGCGCCGCACTGCCAGGGGGCGTGCGGGTTCGCAAAATAAAGGGGAACCGTTCCGGCTGCCGCGGAGAGCTCCCGGTACAGCGCGAATTCAGACCCGCGGTCCGGCGTAATGCTTTTTATCCGATCCGGCGGCAGAAGGATGAGCAGAAGGATCATCGCGTCACGGCAGTGTCAAGGAATGCAGGACGGACAGAGTTCGATTCTTGCAGGAAAGTCGCCCTGCCCGTCCTGAGAAGCGTCATTTTCAAGTCCGCAGCGTGCGAAAATGTGCCAGCGGCACATTTTGGAGCTGTTGACAAAGTCTGTTTTCAAAAATACGGCCTTGCAAAAAGTTTATCAAATAGCATATATTTTACAGTAAATAACAACAAACAAGCAAGA
Organism: Lawsonibacter hominis; assembly: GCF_014287895.1. Taxonomy (GTDB): domain Bacteria; phylum Bacillota; class Clostridia; order Oscillospirales; family Oscillospiraceae; genus Lawsonibacter_A; species Lawsonibacter_A hominis. The sequence continues at coordinate 764 of NZ_JACOPP010000082.1, forward strand.
AAAACGATAAGGTAAAATAAGTTGCGCAAATATAAAAGAGGATAAAAAGAGACATGGTTTGCAGAACTCTGGTAGAATGAAGTTGCGACACACCATTCTGAAAGGAGTCTGTAAACCATGTCCG
>NZ_JACOPP010000083.1 GCF_014287895.1 Lawsonibacter hominis
TTATGCGAAAGGCTATCCGGCGTGGCGATCTGTTCTATGCAGACCTGAACCCGGTGGTCGGCTCCGAGCAAGGCGGCATCCGCCCTGTCCTTGTTATCCAAAATGATGTGGGGAATCACTTTAGTCCTACCGTTGTTGCAGCAGCCATCACCAGCAGAAAAGCGAAGAACAGTCTGCCTACCCATATCCTACTTGAGAATGTGCCGGGGCTTGCGCCTACCTCTCTGCTTCTGTTGGAACAACTGCGGACAATAGACCGGAAGCGGCTCCGTGGTTACATTGGGCGTATCAGTAAAGAAAAAATGCTGGAGGTAGATGCAGCCCTGGCAATCAGCATCGGCATAGGATACCCCAACGAAAGGAGGACTCACAATGTATGAAAATGACGGCGGCCTACTCTCTCCCAGAGATGCCTACCGATTGATGTTAAAAGACTACCCGGATGTGATGGACATTGGTCAAATGTGTGAGGCGCTTGGCGTCAGTACAAAAACCGGGTACAAGTTACTTAAAGATGGGAAAATTGAGTACCTTAAAATTGGACGGGCTTACCGCATCCCCAAAGCCCACATTCTTCGTTATTTGAAAATCACCTGCTCCACTTTTGCGGAGTAGCAGGCTATGGTGTCGATCTTCACCGGATAGACGCAGAAAGTTAACAATTCTGACGCGGATTTACCTGGAGTTTTGTTCTGTCCGATGATACAATAAAGGTGTCATTGGTAGGTGAACTCAATACCGCAAAAGGAGGAACAGATCAGTATGCCAGCGGTACACCTGCAAGAAAACAGCAAACTAATCTCCGGCCATGTGGCCGAGAAAAAAGGGTATCTCTATTGGGTTCTAAACCTTACCGATGA
>NZ_JACOPP010000084.1 GCF_014287895.1 Lawsonibacter hominis
CTAGAGTCTGTTTTAAAACCTAGCCATTGTGTGAAAAACGACGATGTAATAGAATGGGAGCATGAAGAGACATGAAATAAGCGAAAAACAATGGAATAGGATCAAGGACAAGTTCCCGCCTGAGAGGAAGCCGCAAGGAGGGCGTCCAGGGAAAAGTAACCGGGAAATGCTTAACGCGATTCTATACTGGCTGAACACGGGGATTCCATGGCGGGATCTGCCGGAGCGGTTCGGCCCGTGGCAGAGCGTATACAGTCGGTTTCGGGCCTGGACAAAAGCCGGAGTATGGGAAAATATCCTCACAGTCCTGATTGAGCAGGATTTGGTGGACGAAACAACGCTGATGCTGGACAGCACTACAATCAAGGTTCACCAACACGCTAGTGGGGCTAAAAAGGGGGATATCACGAGGAAACCGGGCGGAGCAGGGGAGGCTTGACCACGAAGGTCCATGCGGTAACGGATGGACTTGGGAATCCATTGCGCTTTTTGCTCTCCAGTGGGAACCGTAATGATATCTGCGTGGCGCAGGCACTGTTGGAACCTTTTGATTTAAACGGCAAACTCATTCTGGCGGATAAAGGCTATGACAGCGATAAATTTGTACGCTGGTTGGAAGAACGGGGCGGAATCGTGGTGATTCCCAGCCGTATCATTGCCAAACACCCCAGGAAAACAGACTGGCACACGTACAAAGAGCGTCATCTGGTGGAAAACCTTTTCCTAAAGCTGAAAAACAACCGCCGTTTTGCCACCAGGTATGAGAAGAAAGCACTCTATTTTCACGCTGTTGTCTGTCTTGCCTGTATCCTCGTTTGGTTACTTTGATGGTTTTAAAACAGACTCTA
>NZ_JACOPP010000085.1 GCF_014287895.1 Lawsonibacter hominis
GGATGCGCCAGGTATTCTTCGTCCGTCATGCCCTCAAGCTGCTGGTTCAGCCCGTATTTATACATCAGGAAACGGGCGATAGCGATGGTCTGATTTCTCTTGCTGCTCATTCTTGCTATCCTCCAATCTCCATTTCTTCCTGCTGGCCGAACTCCATATCAAAGTCAAACTCCATTTCCTGCTCCCGCAGCTCCGGGATAATGTCCTCGATTTTGTCAAGAATCCGTTCCACAGATTCACGAGCCTCGTTGGAAACATCCTGATCGAGTATGCTCATCTTAACCAAGCCCGCATGAAGGACCCGGAGTTCTTCTTCGGTGAACAGCGCACGTTCATCCACCAAACCGCTCCGTTTGGCGAAATCCTGTCCTGCAAATTCCTTGTTGTAAAAAATCTGGCGGGCCATCATTTCGCCGGAATCCGGGGCGGTGCGGTAGGTGGAGAACACATAGCCAAACAGATGATGCTCCTTGCAGGCGAGAGTCACGCCATTGTATTCTGCCAGCTTATAAGAGCCATTGGGAAGTTTCTCGTTGGCGTCAGTATAAGGACAGTCGCGGCAGATACCCGCTTTGTTCGCTGTGTCCTGGGCCGTATCGTTGATAAGGCGAATGAGTTTGTCCTTGACCGTGACAAAGGGGTTTTGGATCACCGTATCGGCTTTGGAGAAGTAGGCCACAAGCTGGTTCTTGAAATAAATATCAGCGATGTAATCGGAAGATTGGGACCGCTTCACATCAAAGCCGCGCCGGGCAAGCTGTTCAAAGAACAGCCTGTAAAAATCGGTTTTA
>NZ_JACOPP010000086.1 GCF_014287895.1 Lawsonibacter hominis
GATACCTTTGCCGAGCGTATCAAAGAGTATTGCGAGGCCAAACAGCGGGCAAAGGAACACCTGTCGGCCATCACAGACGAAATGATTGACGAGTTTGAGAAGTACATGGAGCATCTTCACCCGCAGGAATATCGCCGCCTGCGTGAAGCGTTTGGGCGTATCACGGATGATGAGCTGGGGACTTCCCCTTTGGATAGCGTTGTTGGTGCAATGAAGATTGCCCCCTTTATCTCACGCCTGTTCGCGCTGAAGGAGAAAATGCCGAAAAAGGGGCGGCTGTATTACAAATTGCTTCCAGAGGATGTGAAGGCCGAATTGGATGCCTTTGTTGCCTTCTTGAAGGAAAACAACGAGTACATCCGCAATTTGGTACAGGACTACGCAGAGAGCAAGACCCGTCTTGCCATGCTCTATGACACCGACCCGGCGCACATCAAAGAACAGCAGGAAAAGGCTGTGGCGGAGGCCGATAAGCTGATTGCCAATAAAATTCTCGACGTAATTCGCACCATGCTGTGCAAAGACCGTGAGGTTCAGTCTTTTGAATATACAGAGGCCCGCAAAGCCTACTTCACCGAACAGATGATTTGTGAGATTTTAATTGCTTTGGAGCAGACTGCCATGAGCCTTGATATGGAATATGATGACCGGCAAAAGGCGATGAGTACAGATTTGTCAAAGGCAGCCCGAAAAGAGTGGTATCTGCGGCACAAAGATAAAGGTATGGAGCCATA
>NZ_JACOPP010000087.1 GCF_014287895.1 Lawsonibacter hominis
TGGGTAAGGTGTACGGCGCCGTCCGCTATCCGCAGAAGGTGGATATGGGGTGGCTTTCCAAGATCACCAACATCCCCAGCACCATTGTTTCGGTGGGGATTACCCCCATTGACAATGGTTCGCTCATTTCCGCAATCTCCAAAAGCATTGTCCAACAGCGCGGCGCCGCTGACAGTGCCAAAGACCCGCTGACCCGGCAGCGCGCCGAGAAAGCCGCCGAGGACGGCGAGAAAATCATGCAGCGGATCGACCAAGAGGGCGAAACGGTTGCCATGATGTCGCTGACCGTGATGCCGATTGCACAGGATGAGGTCAACTTCACAAAGGTCTGCCGCCGTGTGGAGAGCGCCTTCAACATCCAGAAGTGCAAGGTGCGCACCCTCGCCAATCTCCAAAAGGAAGGGTTCCAGAGCATTTCTCCCACCTATCCGGCCAACTCCACGGTGGACAGCATTGTGTCCCGTATTATTCCCATGAGTACCTTTGTGGGCGGATTCCCGTTTGCCAGCTCCGGTTACAACGATGGTCGGGGCTATTATTTTGCAAAGGACAGCAACGGCGGCCTGGTGATTCTGGATACCTGGGAGCGCGGAAACGACCGCACCAATAGTAGCTTCGTGATTATGGGTGTGGCCGGTATCGGCAAGAGTACCGTTGTGAAGCACATCATGCTTTCGGAATACATGAAGGGGACGAAAATCCTGTGCATCGACCCGGAATC
>NZ_JACOPP010000088.1 GCF_014287895.1 Lawsonibacter hominis
TGGGTAAGGTGTACGGCGCCGTCCGCTATCCGCAGAAGGTGGATATGGGGTGGCTTTCCAAGATCACCAACATCCCCAGCACCATTGTTTCGGTGGGGATTACCCCCATTGACAATGGTGCGCTCATTTCCGCAATCTCCAAAAGCATTGTCCAGCAGCGCGGCGCCGCTGACAGTGCCAAAGACCCGCTGACCCGGCAGCGCGCCGAGAAAGCCGCCGAGGATGGCGAGAGAATCATGCAGCGGATCGACCAAGAGGGCGAAACGGTCGCCATGATGTCGCTGACCGTGATGCCGATTGCACAGGATGAAGCCAACTTCACAAAGGTCTGCCGCCGTGTGGAGAGCGCCTTCAATATCCAGAAGTGCAAGGTGCGCACTCTCGCCAATCTCCAAAAGGAAGGGTTCCAGAGCATTTCTCCCACCTATCCGGCCAACTCCACGGTGGACAGCATTGTGTCCCGCATTATTCCCATGAGTACCTTTGTGGGCGGGTTTCCGTTTGCCAGCTCCGGTTACAACGATGGCCGGGGCTATTATTTTGCAAAGGACAGCAACGGCGGCCTGGTGATTCTGGATACCTGGGAGCGTGGAAACGACCGAACCAATAGTAGCTTCGTGATTATGGGTGTGGCCGGTATCGGCAAGAGTACCGTTGTGAAGCACATCATGCTTTCGGAATACATGAAGGGGACGAAAATCCTGTGCATCGACCCGGAATC
>NZ_JACOPP010000089.1 GCF_014287895.1 Lawsonibacter hominis
ATAGCAAGAATGAGCAGCAAGAGAAATCAGACCATCGCTATCGCCCGTTTCCTGATGTATAAATACGGGCTGAACCAGCAGCTTGAGGGCATGACGGACGAAGAATACCTGGCGCATCCCATTGGCTTGGATGTAGGGCAATATGTGGCCGACCTGATGAAATACTGCCCGGAGCATATCGTCGATCAGGTCATGGAACATCAGGATGCTCTTTTGCGGCGCCTGGGTACGGATTACCTCACCGTCATAGCCTATATGCCTTATGAGGAAGATGGAGGGAGAAAGTATGCGTGATGGACGCCCGAATCCTGATATTTGGGGAAACATCATCACCTGCGGGGAGATCGCCGTGGGCATTTACGAGATCGTCGGCACAAAGAAACGTGGGCTGGAAGTGCCGAAGGCCCTTGCCGAAGAAATCCTGCCGGAATCTGTGATGGAACAGGCTGCACAGGACGGTGAGAACCTTTGTTTTACCGACCCGGTTTCCAACGCCATCGTTGCAGACGCCCTGCTGGAACAGGAACTTGTTACTGATCCGCAGGCAGCGGCCCGTCTGGACGCAATCCGGCAGCTTGATGATGTGACCTATGATACGGCCTTTGAACCGCCTGTTTCAGACTATGAGCTGGACGGGCTGGACTTGGAAAGATAGGAGTTTACAATGAAAATCCTGGATTTCGACCTGGAAGGAAGTCACTTCATC
>NZ_JACOPP010000090.1 GCF_014287895.1 Lawsonibacter hominis
ATAGCAAGAATGAGCAGCAAGAGAAATCAGACCATCGCTATCGCCCGTTTCCTGATGTATAAATACGGGCTGAACCAGCAGCTTGAGGGCATGACGGACGAAGAATACCTGGCGCATCCTATTGGCTTGGATGTGGGGCAATATGTAGCTGACCTGATGAAATACTGCCCGGAGCATATCGTCGATCAGGTCATGGAACATCAGGATGCTCTTTTGCGGCGCCTGGGTACGGATTATCTCACCGTCATAGCCTATATGCCTTATGAGGAAGATGGAGGGACAAAGTATGCGTGATGGACGCCCGAATCCTGATATTTGGGGAAATATCATCACCTGCGGGGAGATTGCCGTGGGCATTTATGAGATTGTCGGCACAAAGAAACGTGGGCTGGAAGTGCCGAAGGCCCTTACCGAAGAAATCCTGCCGGAATCTGTGATGGAACAGGCGGCACAGGACGGTGAGAACCTTTGTTTTACCGATCCGGTTTCCAACGCCATCGTTGCGGACGCCCTGCTGGAACAGGAACTTGTTACTGATCCGCAGGCAGCGGCCCGTCTGGACGCAATCCGACAGCTTGATGATGTGGCCTATGATACGGCCTTTGAACCGCCTGTTTCAGACTATGAGCTGGACGGGCTGGACTTGGAAAGATAGGAGTTTACAATGAAAATCCTGGATTTCGACCTGGAAGGAAGTCACTTCATC
>NZ_JACOPP010000091.1 GCF_014287895.1 Lawsonibacter hominis
AGAAAAACGCGGATGCGCTGCGTACTTTCATGGATGACGAGGAAATGCAGAAAGCCATCCATGCCGTACAAGGAGGTTCCCGTGTCGATTCTGATTTATAAGCAGCGCCACCGGCACCCCAACTATAAGAAAACTCCAAAAGGCAACTATGCACATATCGGTTACATTGCAACTCGTCCCGGTGCCGTGAAGAATGAGGGGATGCGCCACGGACTGTTTGGCAAACTGGAGCCGGGGGCGGTCAAAGAGTTTGACACTTGGCAGGAAGCCGCCCGCCTGGTTCGGGAGCTTTCCTATCGTCGGGTCAATATGTATCGTGGTATTATCTCTTTTTCACCTGAAACGGCCGCCGAATTGGGGCTGTCCGATCATAAAGCGTGGGAGGACTATATCGACCGCCACATTTTGACCCTGGCAAAGTTCAATGGAATCCGGGTGCAGGACTTGCAATGGGTGGCTGCCCACCATAACGAAAAAGGTCATCCCCACATCCATGTGGTGTTCTGGAATAAACATCAGCGAACAATGGTCCCTTTTGTCCATCCAAGCATCCCGGATAAAATCCGAAAACAACTCATTCGAGATACCTTTGCCGAGCGTATCAAAGAGTATTGCGAGGCCAAACAGCGGGCAAAGGAACACCTGTCGGCCATCACAGACGAAATGATTGACGAGTTTGAGAAGTACATGGAGCATCTTCA
>NZ_JACOPP010000092.1 GCF_014287895.1 Lawsonibacter hominis
ATGACACCGATCGCGGAAGAAAGCCTGAAGCTGCATTACGCCAAGCGTGGCAAGATCGAAGTGATCTCCACCGTGCGCGTGCAGGACAAGAACGACCTGAGCCTGGCCTATACCCCGGGCGTGGCCCAGCCGTGCCTGGAGATCCAGAGGGACGTGGACAAGAGCTATGAGCTGACGCGGCGCTGGAACATGTGCCTGGTGGCGACCGACGGCAGCGCGGTGCTGGGGCTGGGAGACATCGGTCCGGAAGCTGGGATGCCCGTTATGGAGGGCAAGTGCGTGCTGTTCAAGGAGTTCGGGGGGGTGGACGCGTTCCCCCTGTGCATCAAGAGCCACGACGTGGACGAGATCGTGCGCACCATCCAGCTCATCTCCGGGTCCTTCGGGGGCGTGAACCTGGAGGACATCTCGGCGCCGCGGTGCTTTGAGATCGAGCGGAAGCTGAAGGAGTGCTGCGACATCCCGATCTTCCACGACGACCAGCACGGCACGGCGGTCATTACGCTGGCGGGCCTGACCAACGCCCTGAAGGTGGTGGGGAAGCGGAAGGAGACGGTCCGTGTGGTGATAAACGGCGCCGGGGCGGCGGCGATCGCCATCTGCAAGCTGCTGCTGGCGGCGGGCGTGAAGGACGTGACGCTGTGCGACCGCAGCGGAGCCATCTACGCGGGCCGGGAGAAGGGGATGAA
>NZ_JACOPP010000093.1 GCF_014287895.1 Lawsonibacter hominis
TGCCGAACTCCTCGATGACGCGGCGGGCGCGGTCGACAAACTGCACGTTGCTGTCGGCCAGCTTGCCCTTGGAGTACATGACGTTGTCCTCCATGCCGACGCGGATATGGCCGCCCAGGGCCACCGCGCCGTAGAGCATGGTCATGGCGGAGTGCCCCACGCCGAAGCAGCTCCAGGTGGAGCCGGGACAGGCGGCCTCCATGGTCTCCTTCATAAAGACCAGGTTCTTCATGCTGCCGGCGATGCCGTTGGCGCAGCCCATGCAGAACTGGAAGTGCAGCGGCCCCTTCAGCACGCCCTTCTTCAGGTAGTACTGGGCGTTGTAGATCATGCCGGGGTCAAACGCCTCGATCTCGGGCTTGACGCCCCACTCCTGCATATTCCTGCCCAGCTGCTCCAGGAACGCGGGGGAGTTGATGAACAGGCTGGTGTGCAGCCAGTTCATGGAGCCGCAGTCATAGGAGCCCATCTCGGGGCGCAGCTGCTCCAGGTGGATCTGGCGCGTCTCGTCGGTGGCGTTCAGAGCGCCGGAGGTGGTCATGTTCAGGATGACGTCGCAGTCGGGGTGGTTGGCGCGGAGCAGCTCCACCGTCTTGGCAAAGCGGTCCTTGTCCATGGTGCCCTTGCCCTCGTCGTCGCGCATGTGCAGGTGGGCGACCGCGGCGCCCGCCTTCCAGCAGGCGTACAC
>NZ_JACOPP010000094.1 GCF_014287895.1 Lawsonibacter hominis
ACGGTTTCATCCACATCCTCACAAGAGCGGGCAATGTGTTTTCCGGTGAGAATCTGCGTGATATAGCGCAATTTCTGCTCCTGAATCTGCCAGAGATACGCATCAAATGTTCCTTTGGCTACGAATTGCTTTATCATAATTTCCGGGTTTTCGTTGCCCTGCCGTACCCCACGTCCATTTCGCTGTGTAATATCAGAGGGCTTCCACGGACAGTCCAGATGGTCAATGGAGATTACCTTATTCTGAACATTCACGCCGGTTCCCAGCTTGCTGGTGCTGCCGATCAGAATACGGACTTTTCCTTGGCGGGTACGCTCGAACAGTTCCTGCCGCTGTGCTTCAGAAGTGGCGTCGTGAACAAAGGCAATCTCCGATTCCGGCACACCCTTTGCCAGCAGCACATTTCTTATTTCATCATATACATTGAATTTCCCGGCTTTGGGAGTGCCAACATCACAAAAGACAAGCTGCGTGGAAGCAGAGGCGGCGGTGTCCTTCCAAACCTGATAAACATCCTCAATGCAGACACTCAACTTACTTCCTGTACCATCCGCATCTGGTCGAATCAGGCGCGGGTCAATCGCCATCAGGCGGGCCTCACCGGTCAGCTTCAGCATATTATCTTCTTCCGGCTTCACTCGGCCGGTTCGGATTGCTTCCGCCCGCAGAATAAAATC
>NZ_JACOPP010000095.1 GCF_014287895.1 Lawsonibacter hominis
ACGGTTTCATCCACATCCTCACAAGAGCGGGCAATGTGTTTTCCGGTGAGAATCTGCGTGATATAGCGCAATTTCTGCTCCTGAATCTGCCAGAGATACGCATCAAATGTTCCTTTGGCCACGAATTGCTTTATCATAATTTCCGGGTTTTCGTTGCCCTGCCGTACCCCACGCCCATTTCGCTGTGTAATGTCAGAGGGCTTCCACGGACAGTCCAGATGGTCAATGGAGATTACCTTATTCTGAACATTCACGCCGGTTCCCAGTTTGCTGGTGCTGCCGATTAAGATACGGACTTTTCCTTGGCGGGTACGCTCGAACAGTTCCTGCCGCTGTGCTTCAGAAGTGGCGTCGTGAACAAAGGCTATCTCCGATTCCGGCACACCCTTTGCCAGCAGCACATTTCTTATTTCATCATATACATTGAATTTCCCGGCTTTGGGAGTGCCAACATCACAAAAGACAAGCTGTGTGGAAGCAGAGGCGGCGGTGTCCTTCCAAACCTGATAAACATCCTCAATGCAGACACTCAACTTACTTCCTGTACCATCCGCATCCGGTCGAATCAGGCGCGGGTCAATCGCCATCAGGCGGGCCTCACCGGTCAGCTTCAGCATATTATCTTCTTCCGGCTTCACTCGGCCGGTTCGGATTGCTTCCGCCCGCAGAATAAAATC
>NZ_JACOPP010000096.1 GCF_014287895.1 Lawsonibacter hominis
AGCTGACGCAGCTCCCGTTCGCCTTCATACGTGCCTCACGATCTCGAAGCCGAGCGCATCGGCCAGAAGCCATGGAGACGTCCTGTACAACTCATCCAGATACGCCTGAAAGCATTCAGAGCACATCACCTTCCCGGCACATTCGAATGTAACTTCATCCAGGTAGATCTCATGGCCGAACGAATCGCGTGTGACAGCCTCCTCATCGTTTCTGTCATGCAAGCCGGTGTGGACTCTTGTTGTCATATCACTCATCCCCTTTTAGTATCACGTCGAGGCCCTGCCGGTCTGCTTCGATAATGATCTTCGAGACGATTTCTTTTGCCGGGACGCGATAGGTTGCTATGAGCCGGTTAACAATTTGCGCCGCCTCCTGATTGATCCGAACAACTCCAGATCCGCATACTTCCATGGGCGGGCTGATCGAAATCTGGATTGACATCTTGACTTTTCTCCTTCCATGCCCTACAATAGGCTTGTCTTGGATTCCCTTTGCCGCCCTCCGGTCTGCATGCCGGAGAGCGGCGATTTTTATTGCCATTTCCCCGCCGCCTCCAGGACGGCGTTTGTTTTCACGTACCGTTCCCCTATATGCTTTAAGCGATACCGAATATAGTTCTCTGGCGAAATACCACGAAACCGTTCTG
>NZ_JACOPP010000097.1 GCF_014287895.1 Lawsonibacter hominis
AGCTGACGCAGCTCCCGTTCGCCTTCATACGTGCCTCACGATCTCGAAGCCGAGCGCATCGGCCAGAAGCCATGGAGACGTCCTGTACAACTCATCCAGATACGCCTGAAAGCATTCAGGGCACATCACCTTTCCGGTACATTCGAACGTAACATCATCCAGGTAGATCTCATGGCCGAACGAATCGCGGGTGACAGCCTCTTCATCGTTTCTGTCATGCAAGCCGGTGTGGACTCTTGTTGTCATATCACTCATCCCCTTTTAGTACCACGTCGAGGCCTTGCCGGTCTGCTTCGATGATAATCTTCGAGACGATTTCTTTTGCTGGGACGCGATAGGTCGCTATGAGCCGGTTAACAATTTGCGCCGCCTCCTGATTGATCCGGACAACTCCAGATCCGCATACTTCCATGGGCGGGCTGATCGAAATCTGGATTGACATCTTGACTTTTCTCCTTCCATGCCCTACAATAGGCTTGTCTTAGATTTCCTTTGCCGCCCTCCGGTCTGCATACCGGAGAGCGGCGCTTTTTATTGCCATTTCCCCGCCGCCTCCAGGACGGCGTTTGTTTTCACGTACCGTTCCCCTATATGCTTTAAGCGATACCGAATATAGTTCTCTGGCGAAATACCACGAAACCGTTCTG
>NZ_JACOPP010000098.1 GCF_014287895.1 Lawsonibacter hominis
AGGCCACAAGCTGGTTCTTGAAATAAATATCAGCGATGTAATCGGAAGATTGGGACCGCTTCACATCAAAGCCGCGCCGGGCAAGCTGTTCAAAGAACAGCCTGTAAAAATCGGTTTTACTTCGCAATCTGTTTCCTCCTTTCCTGATAACCTTTTCGCTTCATCACATCTTTGAGAACTCCAATGAAAGCAAAAATGCGCTCTGCTGCCGCCTGATTTTTGGGGTAAGTCGCAGGCAGCGGCGGGCGCCGCTTGTTTTTCAGGTCGTACCATAAACAACTGCCGTCCCTTCTTGTGGGGAACATACAGGACGGGACAGAAGTGCGCAGAGTATAGGGACAGTTATGGCAGGGGTGTCCTTTGGGGTATTCATATTGGTGAACCGTCAGAGGGGCAATACCATACGAACCGCTCGGAATCGACACCGGCACACCATTTTGCTTATATGAGGTGTTCGCAGTCATCTTAACTCCTTTCCAAAACCGGGTGGCCGGTCTGATTTGAAATGAAAAGGTATGGAACCTTATGGCTCCATACCTTTATCTTTGTGCCGCAGATACCACTCTTTTCGGGCTGCCTTTGACAAATCTGTACTCATCGCCTTTTGCCGGTCATCATATTCCATATCAAGGCTCATGGCAGT
>NZ_JACOPP010000099.1 GCF_014287895.1 Lawsonibacter hominis
GTTGAGAAGCATGGCGGTATTGAAAAAGTCCAAAAGCTGATTGCAGACAGTTTGGAGCGCACCGGTCTTTCTCCCCGCTATACCCGACCGGATGAAAAGAAAAAGGACATCTTTCCGCCAAAGGAAAAAGACGAGAACCGGGTCTTTGCCAAAGACCTGATGGGCAACAAGCACTACTACTACCGCTTCTACAACGAAAACGGCATTGAACTCTACACAATGGAGAAGAAACGGGAGTTCTTCCAAACGGTTTATATTCCATGTGACGGGTTTATGGTGGGCATTGACCAGCGGCACCGACTTGAGGAAGTCCTGAAATGGCTGCCTACGCTGGAGCATGGCATCCGGGGTGAGATCGAGAGGGTTTTCAATCAGAGTATGGAAGCCCCGGACCGGTGGGCTGATCTGGGATTTGCCAATCTGCTTGGACGGTATGAGGAAGCAAAAGCCCACAATGCCCCCATTGCTGCGGAACGGCAGCGGCAAGCTGATGAAAGGCGGGCGCAGCAAGACGCCCGTGAACAGCAGTTGGCACAAGAACGACAGGCCCGTTACGATTCCGCCATCCGTGAGGCCGAAGGAAATATTATGGCGGGAAAGGAGGTGATA
>NZ_JACOPP010000100.1 GCF_014287895.1 Lawsonibacter hominis
GTTGAGAAGCATGGCGGTATTGAAAAAGTCCAAAAGCTGATTGCAGACAGTTTGGAGCGCACCGGTCTTTCTCCCCGCTATACCCGACCGGATGAAAAGAAAAAGGACATCTTTCCGCCCAAGGAAAAAGACGAGAACCGGGTCTTTGCCAAAGACCTGATGGGCAACAAGCATTACTACTACCGCTTCTACAACGAAAACGGCATTGAACTCTACACAATGGAGAAGAAACGGGAGTTCTTCCAAACAGTTTATATTCCATGTGACGGGTTTATGGTGGGCATTGACCAGCGGCACCGGCTTGAGGAAGTCCTGAAATGGCTGCCCACGCTGGAGCATGGCATCCGGGGTGAGATCGAGAGGGTTTTCAATCAGAGTATGGAAGCCCCGGACAGGTGGGCTGATCTGGGATTTGCCAATCTGCTTGGACGGTATGAGGAAGCAAAAGCCCACAATGCCCCCATTGCTGCGGAACGGCAGCGGCAAGCTAATGAAAGGCGGGCGCAGCAAGACGCCCGTGAACAGCAGTTGGCACAAGAACGACAGGCCCGTTACGATTCCGCCATCCGTGAGGCCGAAGGAAATATTATGGCGGGAAAGGAGGTGATA
>NZ_JACOPP010000101.1 GCF_014287895.1 Lawsonibacter hominis
AACCAGAAAGGTGGGGTAGCCAAGACCAGCACGGTCCGAAATCTGTCCTATGCGCTGGCCGAGATGGGCAAGAAGGTCTTGGTAGTTGACTTTGACCCCCAGTATAACCTCACCACCAGTTTCGGTGTCCTGCCGACCCAGGCGCCCTATAATACCGGGACTCTTATCACCAATCTGCTTCTGGACGAATCTCTGCCGGATACCAACGAGTTCATCCAGAAAATCGGCTCTGTGGACTTGATCCCTTCCAGCCGATCTCTCACCGTTGCGGAGGCAAATCTGCTGATGACGCCGGACAGCAATGACTACCTGGCCGCTCTGCTGAACCCTCTGCGGCTGTCCTACGATTACATTATCGTGGACACCAACCCCTCTCTTGGCTCGTTGACCATCAACGCTTTAACGGCTGCCGACGAGGTAATCATCCCGATTGACCCGGAACTGTTCGCTCTGACCGGTTTGCAGGCGTTGGTGGACACCATCAAGAAAATCAAGCGGAAATTAAATCCCAGCATTGAGATCGGCGGTATCCTGTTCACCAAATGCAACAAGCGGACGAACCTGTATCGCCGTACATACGGTCAGGTCACAAAGGCGTT
>NZ_JACOPP010000102.1 GCF_014287895.1 Lawsonibacter hominis
AACCAGAAAGGTGGGGTAGCCAAGACCAGCACGGTCCGAAATCTGTCCTATGCGCTGGCCGAGATGGGCAAGAAGGTCTTGGTAGTTGACTTTGACCCCCAGTATAACCTCACCACCAGCTTCGGTGTCCTGCCGACCCAGGCGCCCTATAATACCGGGACTCTTATCACCAACCTGCTTCTGGACGAATCTCTGCCAGATACCAACGAGTGCATCCAGAAAATCGGCTCTGTGGACTTGATCCCTTCCAGCCGATCTCTCACCGTTGCGGAGGCAAATCTGCTGATGACGCCGGACAGCAATGACTACCTGGCCGCTCTGCTGAATCCTCTGCGGCTGTCCTACGATTACATTATCGTGGACACCAACCCCTCTCTCGGCTCGTTGACCATCAACGCTTTAACGGCTGCCGACGAGGTAATTATCCCGATTGACCCAGAACTATTCGCTCTGACCGGTTTACAGGCGTTGGTGGACACTATCAAGAAAATCAAGCGGAAATTAAATCCCAGCATTGAGATCGGCGGTATCCTGTTCACCAAATGCAACAAGCGGACGAACCTGTATCGCCGTACATACGGTCAGGTCACAAAGGCGTT
>NZ_JACOPP010000103.1 GCF_014287895.1 Lawsonibacter hominis
TCCACCAGGAGATAGAGCTTGGCCCCGGCCTGCTTTGCCCGCTCAAATTCCCGGGTAAAGCGAGGCCGGTCTTTGCAATAGCAGTTGGCCAGCTCATCCAGCCCAAGCTTGCGTTCGATTGCGACGCTGTCTGACAGATCCAGCGCATCGCAGCAGGCGGAATAATCCCCAAAGCTTAACGCCTTCCGTTCGTGCGGATAGCCCATCTGCCGCAGCCTGCGCCGTGCCATGAGCGTATCCTGTTCCCTGGAGTCCACCCATATCTTCATGGACTTCAGGGCAACCGCAACGTCGCAGGGATCCATTAGTGGTTGACCCAGGGCAGGTCGTCATCATCGTCCGGGAGCGGGCTTGAAGCGCTGAATGCCGATTTCCCGTCAAGCGGCTTATCCTTCGGGGTCTTAAATTTGCCGCTTCGGATGCTCTGTGCATCGGTCAGGGAGCAGCACTGAGTTGTCCACCCGGTTTTCCCATTCATTTCCCATTCCTTGTTCCGGAACAGGACGCCAACCAGCTTGTCCTTTAATTTCGCCTCGTCAAAGTCGAAATGGTATCCTGGATTGCTCTCCTCCAGAGACCACATGACGTTGGAAA
>NZ_JACOPP010000104.1 GCF_014287895.1 Lawsonibacter hominis
TCCACCAGGAGATAGAGCTTGGCCCCGGCCTGCTTTGCCCGCTCAAATTCCCGGGTAAAGCGAGGCCGGTCTTTGCAATAGCAGTTGGCCAGCTCATCCAGCCCAAGCTTGCGTTCGATCGCGACGCTGTCTGACAGATCCAGCGCATCGCAGCAGGCGGAATAATCGCCAAAGCTCAACGCCTTCCGTTCGTGCGGGCAGCCCATCTGCCGCAGCCTGCGCCGTGCCATGAGCGTATCCTGCTCCCTGGAGTCCACCCATATCTTCATGGACTTCAGGGCGACCGCAACGTCGCAGGGATCCATCAGTGGTTGACCCAGGGCAGGTCATCATCATTGTCCGGGAGCGGGCTTGAGGCGCTGAATGCCGATTTCCCGTCAAGCGGCTTATCCTTCGGGGTCTTAAATTTGCCGCTTCGGATGCTCTGTGCATCGGTCAGGGAGCAGCACTGCGTTGTCCAACCGGTCTTCCCATCCATTTCCCATTCCTTGTTCCGGAACAGGACGCCAACCAGCTTGTCCTTTAATTTCGCCTCGTCAAAGTCGAAATGGTATCCTGGATTGCTCTCCTCCAGAGACCACATGACGTTGGAAA
>NZ_JACOPP010000105.1 GCF_014287895.1 Lawsonibacter hominis
GCCTCCAGCGTGGTGTGGCCGTTCCACAGAAAGCTGTCGCTGCCCGCTGCGGCGTCGTACAGCAGCATTGCCAGATCACGATATACCGGATTCTCCTTGTTGGCCTCCGCTTTCTTTTCCAGCAGGGCATGAAGGTCGGACAGAATGGGAAAATCCGTGGCCTTGAGCTGCCGAATATCCGTTTCCCAGAAGATGCCGAACTGATTGTAGAGTTCAATGATCGTCTGCTTGAGGATTGCTTTCTGCATATCCGTCAGGCTGGGCAGATACAGGGAAAATTCAATCTCCAGCGTTTTCATGTGCAGCGCCATATCAGACATTCCATTTCCTTCATCGGTATAGAGTTTGTCGGTTTCATCGTCATCGTCACGGGGCGCCGGTCTGATCTGCAAAAGGTTGGAGCGGCCGTTTTTTCCGCCGCCAGCATTGAGCCAGCTTCCGTTCAGGTTCCGGCACATATCCTTATATTCGGATTCCGGGTCGATGCACAGGATTTTCGTCCCCTTCATGTATTCCGAAAGCATGATGTGCTTCACAACGGTACTCTTGCCGATACCGGCCACACCCATAATCACGAAGCTACTATTGGT
>NZ_JACOPP010000106.1 GCF_014287895.1 Lawsonibacter hominis
ACAAAGAGCCGCCCCGCCGTAGCGTTGCAGCTCTTGGAATGATTGGTGCCGCCTCCAGCCTCATGCGGCGAGGAGCGGCATATGGCGGACAGTAGGTTGTCCAGCCGCCCATTGGCATTTAATTTAATCGCGCAGTGCCTCTTTTGCTTTCCCTCTGCGTTTGGAGCCGAGAGGCGGTGATGAGCCGCCACACGTCCACGGCGTTGTCCATGGCCGCCGCTTCCGCTTCTGCTGCTGCACTCGGCATATGTGCGCTTCCCGCTTAGATTATCACACGCCTGTGCCGCAACACCGGAGCGACCGGCAGCCAGTCTCGCATACAGACGCAGTTTTCAGCAGGCATTGTCATTCTCTCTGAGGGTTTGCGCTACGCTCAGATCATCCGGGCGCGACCCGGCCTCTGGAGGCCATCAGCAGACTCGAACTGCTGCAACGGCATACACCGCTCTACTCATTCCTTTATGGCCGTATATAAGGCGGATTCCGTCTCTACACGCTCCGCCGGGCGCAGCCGCTTTCTACGTGTCGGCACACCGTGGCAGGTCATAGCTGCCATCGCTTCCGCCTCCATGACAGGCGGGCGGC
>NZ_JACOPP010000107.1 GCF_014287895.1 Lawsonibacter hominis
ACACCGTTGGCCAGCAAAAGCGAGGCACAGGTATGGCGAAGATCGTGGAAACGAATGTGCCGTAAATTGTTCTTGGCAAGCAACTTCCCAAAGGTCGAGGACACATAGTTGGGTTTAATAAGATTGCCGATCACATCGACACAGACATATCCCAGATATTCTTTGTTGTAGGAACGCCCGCACAGCTTGCGATTTTCTTCCTGCTGTTTCTTGGCCTCCAGCAACCGCTCTTTCAAAAAAGGAATCAATGGATAAGTCCGCAGACTGGATTTGTTTTTTGCCTTGTCCTTCTTAATCGTGACCCGTTCTCCCTTTACATTGCAAGTTGTTACCGTATGCCGGATGGAGAAGCAGTTATGGTTGAAGTCAAAGGCACTCCATTTCAGACCGATAACCTCACTGCGGCGCAGACCGTAAAAAGCAGTCAGAAGAACTACCAGTTCGATCTTATGCCCCTTGATGACTTCAAACAGATTCAGGACTTCCGAATCCAGGTAGTAGTCACCCTTGAAGGGTTCAGGCTTGGAAATGATAATCCGGTCAGCCGGATTGCTTGGAATCAGATTTTTGTCAACCGCATA
>NZ_JACOPP010000108.1 GCF_014287895.1 Lawsonibacter hominis
CCAAACGGCTGAAACCCTTGGAACCATGCGGGTTCCAGCCGAGTTCAAATTGAATAATGTTGCTTGTTCTATCCTGTTGTTCTTCCCGATTTCCACCGGCTGAATTGGTCGGCGGGTCGGGACCAGGGATATAACATAAATTTGGAGATGTACCCAAGCGGTTGAAGGGTCCGCACTCGAAATGCGGTAGGTCGGCTCAAAACCGGCGCGAGAGTTCGAATCTCTCCATCTCCGCCATGAGGTCTGCCAGCGAAAAGCTGGTAGACCTCTTTCCTTTTTATGGAGAAACCGCCGATAGGTTTTGCAGCATGGGCGCCACAATGTCCTGCTCAATGGCTGCGGCGGATTGTTTTTTCGTGGCATATTGCAGATGCCCGTAAATATCCACCGTTGTTGAGATCTCACTGTGTCCCAGCCACTCCTTTACCTGTTCCATCGGAACACCGTTGGCCAGCAAAAGCGAGGCACAGGTATGGCGAAGATCGTGGAAACGAATGTGCCGTAAATTGTTCTTGGCAAGCAACTTCCCAAAGGTCGAGGACACATAGTTGGGTTTAAT
>NZ_JACOPP010000109.1 GCF_014287895.1 Lawsonibacter hominis
AGTGAAGCCTGAACTGCTGTATGAGTACATCACGCTGCGGCACAATGAACATACGGTTCACTCCATGTGTCGAGTTCTGCATGTGAGCGAATCCGGTTACTACCGCAGCGTACGTCGGACCACGGGAACAAAACCCTGGCAGCTTCTTCTGGTCAAAATTAGAGAGATCTATGCGGAGACACCAGGTAACCGAAACTACGGGGTCAGGCGGATACAGCTTGCTCTGGAGCAGCGAGGAATCCGTGTCAGCTTCAGTGGAGTTCGCCGCGCCATGAAACGCGGAGGACTGTTGAAATCAGCTCCACACAGGGCAAACAGCCTGACCAGAGCGGATGCAGCGGCACAAAAGGCAGAAAATCTCATTCAGCGCGATTTCTCAGCTCAGATGCCAAATCAAAAGTGGCTGACAGATATCACGCAAGTCCCGTGCGCAGACGGAAAGCTTTACGTCGCAGCCGTTCTGGACTGTTATAACGGTGAGATCATAGGTCTTGCCATGGATAACAACATGAGGAAGGAACTCTGTATCCACGCTTTTTGCTCTGCCTG
>NZ_JACOPP010000110.1 GCF_014287895.1 Lawsonibacter hominis
GAAAAGAAAGCGGAGGCCAACAAGGAGAATCCGGTATATCGTGATCTGGCAATGCTGCTGTACGACGCCGCAGCGGGCAGCGACAGCTTTCTGTGGAACGGCCACACCACGCTGGAGGCTAATTCCCGGTTTATTTGCCTGGATACCCACGACCTGCAAAATGCGTCGGATAATGTCAAACGCACGCAGTATCTGAACCTGTTGAGCTGGTGCTGGGAGGAAATGAGCCGCGACCGGAATGAGCGTTGCCTGCTGGTATGTGACGAGGCATATCTGATGATTGACCCGCAGGTCCCGCAATCCCTGGTGTTCCTGCGTAATGTGGAGAAGCGGGCAAGAAAGTATGAAGCTGGACTGGCAATCATTTCTCATTCCGTGGTGGATTTCCTGGCCCCGGAGGTCAAAATGTACGGGCAGGCCCTTTTGGATATTCCGTGCTATAAAATCCTGATGGGCTGCGACGGCAAAAACCTTCAGGAAACCAAAGACCTCTACAACCTGACGGACGCGGAGCAGGAATTGTTGGAGAGCAAGCG
>NZ_JACOPP010000111.1 GCF_014287895.1 Lawsonibacter hominis
GAAAAGAAAGCGGAGGCCAACAAGGAGAATCCGGTATATCGTGATCTGGCAATGCTGCTGTACGACGCCGCAGCGGGCAGCGACAGCTTTCTGTGGAACGGCCACACCACGCTGGAGGCCAATTCCCGTTTTATTTGCCTGGATACCCACGACCTGCAAAATGCGTCGGATAATGTCAAGCGCACGCAGTATCTGAACCTGTTGAGCTGGTGTTGGGAGGAAATGAGCCGCGACCGGAATGAGCGTTGCCTGCTGGTATGTGACGAGGCATATCTGATGATCGACCCGCAGGTTCCGCAATCCCTGGTGTTTCTGCGCAATGTGGAGAAGCGGGCAAGAAAGTATGAAGCTGGACTGGCAATCATTTCTCATTCCGTGGTGGATTTCCTGGCCCCGGAGGTCAAAATGTACGGGCAAGCCCTTTTGGATATTCCGTGCTATAAAATCCTGATGGGCTGCGACGGCAAAAACCTTCAGGAAACCAAAGACCTCTACAACCTGACGGACGCGGAGCAGGAATTGTTGGAGAGCAAGCG
>NZ_JACOPP010000112.1 GCF_014287895.1 Lawsonibacter hominis
CAAAAAGTACATGAATATGAAGCACCTGGAGGCTGCCGTTGAGGACGCCTCCATTGCTGGCTGACTTCATTCATTCCAGAGCCTGCAAACCAATTTGCGCAAAATCCTTGACACTACCCTGTTTCAAAACAGGCCGCCCGTTTCAGATTCTGCCCGGACGGGCTGAGCCGGAAAGAGAGGTACGCCCATCCGGGCGCGGCGCCGGTGGGCCGTCGATGAGCGCAGATGGGGATGCCTGTCCCCCGAGGGGCGGGAAACATCCCTTTTACCTTGTTTGTGCATTTAGAGTACCATTCGTCAAAATAACAGGGCAGCCTCATAACGAGACTGCCCCTACAAACTTGAATTTTTACACCTTTACCATTGCAAGTATTTCTTCTACATAATCATTTGCGTGGTTAATTGAAAACTCTCCGTGGAAAAGTCAAGAACGGTGCAGAACCTGAACACCCCAAATATGAAACTTACGCGGCCAGGCCTCTGGCGGCCTGACGAAACATCACAGGCGGCAGACCACCTGGATTAGCAGTATAGA
>NZ_JACOPP010000113.1 GCF_014287895.1 Lawsonibacter hominis
TGTTTAACGGTGGTCGGCTTGACCCGTTCCAATTCTTTCTCATAAAAAGCGAGAATATCTTGTTTGGTAAGGTCACAAAGGGCGACAGGATGCTCTCGGAAATACGGGGCGATGGGGTTATTAAGCTGCTGTTCGTATCCCGAATAGGTCGAGAGTTCGATGGGCTTGCTGTCCATCACCCGTCCGGTAGCAGACTTGTACTTGTACTCAAGCCACTGGTACAGGAAATCCACAAAGGAAATCTCTGCGGATGACGGGCCAGACGGAGAAGCCGACTGCTGTGAGGCCGCAGCCTCCTGAAGCAGCTTTTCCGTCCATTCCTTTCGGATGGTGGGAAGCATATTGTTTGCCCAGGTCTTGTTACCCTTAACTTTCTTATGGGTGGGAATCCATTTGGGCTTTCTCTTACCGTTTTCATCGGTAAGGTTTAGAACCCAATAGAGATACCCTTTTTTCTCGGCCACATGGCCGGAGATTAGTTTGCTGTTTTCTTGCAGGTGTACCGCTGGCATACTGATCTGTTCCTCCTTTTG
>NZ_JACOPP010000114.1 GCF_014287895.1 Lawsonibacter hominis
TACCTGCCCGCCCCCCTGCGGGGGCGCCCCGCAACCGGAATCCGCAGGCCACGCCCTGCGGTTCTCGGTTAAGGCAGGAATAGCCGTCATACCTGACGGCGGGCTGACAGCTTGAAAGCAGTGCTTTCAACGGGTTTGCGGGTTTTTGAATCGGTATGACTTTCAAGTTCCGGTGTGATTTTTGTCACACCTCTCTTTTCAGCCATTCTACCCGCCGATTCTAACCATTCTAACGCCGAGAATGTGAGAAGTATTGGTTGGGGCCTGTTGTCTGGTACTCACTCATTTGAAAGGAGGATTGATTTGAAGGAATCGCCCATTAAAACAGAGCGCAAGACGCTCCATCTGCCGGAAGATACAGTTCGGGCGCTCAATAAACTGGCAGCCAAGAATGGGACGGACTTTTCCAAAGAAGTGCGCAGGGCGATTGACGAATATCTGGATTTGGAAACCACCGCCGAAAATATTGACATGATAAACGGGGTCATCCGGCAGGAACTCAGCGGGCAGCT
>NZ_JACOPP010000115.1 GCF_014287895.1 Lawsonibacter hominis
CATATCGCTCTGGTTGGCCGCCGTTTCATTTTGAGATGCGCAGCGGCCTGATTAGGCGCGCCATTTTTCTCTTTTCAGTATTTTGATTTTCCCCCCTTGACAAAACTTAGCAGGTCTTATTATGAGTTTTATGATCTGAAACTGGATACTTGCTGTCTTGAAACGCATGTGACCACCCTATTGCACCGGAAGGTGCGTCCCTCGGGCCTGCCGCCGCAGGGGCTAACTGAATTATAGCCCCTCCTTTTTGAACAATCAACCGCAAGTGGTACTTTTCTCCGAACTTCCTTTAATTTGGTCTTCTTTGCAGTGTTTTCTGTGGATGGGCGGGCTCTGCGCCGGTCACGGCGGCGCGGCAATATAGACAAAGCGCCAGGGAAACGTACTGAACCGCCCCCGATTGTGCGGACAGCACAAAAACGCCCCTAATATAGGACTATGAGATTTTCAAGCAGCAAACTGGCGGCGCAATTCCAGAGGCGTCAGTTTTGTTTTTGATTGAATG